>CALZBJ010000005.1:0-161036 GCA_945619025.1 uncultured Ignatzschineria sp.
TCTTAATGCTGATGATTATGATTATGGTGGGGCTAACGCAAGGGATGCAACCGATTGTCGGTTATAGCTATGGCGCGGCGAAATATGAGCGGGTGGAGGAAGCGCTTAAATACACCATTAAAATCGGCATGACGATGGGGCTTGTGGGCTTAATTATCAGTCTCTTTTTTCCTCATGTGGTGGTTAATCTCTTTAAACCGTCTGATCATGCGATTATCGATGAAACGATCCGTTCGCTGCGGATTTCTGGGATTTTATTGCCGATTGTGGGCTTTCAAATTGTGGCGACAAGCTTTTTCCAAAGCATCGGTAAAGTGGCGCAATCGATTGTGTTGAGTGTGAGCCGTCAGCTCCTCTTTCTGCTTCCCGCACTCTTTACGCTTCCCCGATATTTTGGGACGGATGGCGTATGGGCCTCGATTCCGGTAGCGGACTTTTCAGCCTCGATCATCACCGCGATTTTACTTATTGTGCAGATTCGCGCTTTTCGAGCGGCTCGGAAGATGCAGGATGTGAAGCTTAAAGTTAAATCGGACCAATAGTTCAGATCCTTTATGGCGTTAATTGCTGATGAATCACGCGGACAAAAAGAAGGCACTGCCGGGAAACAGTGCCTTAAAAAGCCAATTCCGAACGTGGTTCAATGTACGATGAACTAAACAAAATTTGGATTGGCGCGAAGTAAGTGTAAATGCTAAATCGTGCGTTTTTCGGGAATGTATATTGCTTAAATAACTATGTGTTAACGCGTTCCTTGTTATTGTTGTTTATTCTCCTCACTTCATATCCTCCTGGATATTTTTTATTGTGCGTTACTACGCTTTGTAAATTTTGGCAGGAATCCCTTGACGAACCACCGCACCTGTTGCCCAGTCAAGCCAAGGCGCTGCGATGTTTCGGGTTGGGTCTTGGATCGCTAAATCATTGAGATTGAGCCCGCTTCCCACATGTTTATTAAAATAGATCGGTTCGCCATCGATATAGTGTGCGCGTGCGCCCATATCGCGGTGACCGTAACCATGCTCGATCGCAATCACGCCGGGCATTACCCCATCGAGCACCATAATTTGTGCTTCCTCTTTACCGGAGGGCGACTCGATATAGACAATATCGCCATTTTCAATGCCCAAACGGCTCGCATCACCAGCATTTAAACCCACAAGGTTTGTCGGTTTAATCATGCGCATGCGTAGATTTGATCCCGCAGTACTGCTGATTAAATGGGACTTAAACGAGGTGAGCAGGAATGGCCACTCATGTTGCGTATAGTGATCGCGCATGCTCGATCCATCGATAAAGCGTGACGGATAATAGGTCGGACAACCGCTATAACGCTCGCCATTGGTTGAATGCTTATGAACACTCACCGTTTCATTCCAAAGCTGCATCGTCATCGGCCATTTTTTACGCAGATGATCGCCATCCCAACCCGTTTCAAAGTGAGCCACACGGCCACCGCGAGCATAGATATAAGCCACTTTCATCTGTTCTTCAGGCTTTAAGACGGCCTCGAGCTTATTTTTAAGACGGCTCACTCCGGTAAGATTCATCTCTTCACGGGTCGCATCTGGCACCGGTGAATCATCAAACGCCATATTCGCTGCCGCACGGAGATAATAATCTTCGGGGCGATTGAAGGGGTAGTGGATCGATGGATCGTTCGCATCTTGAATCGCATCATCGCCAATGCCTGGTAAATTCATCGCTTTACCCACCGCGATAAAGAAACTCTCAACGCAGATTGGATCGCCATTTTTAGTCTTATCAACATGAGGCTCAATCACCGGCCAACGAGCGGTGGACGCTTTAAATGGAACGCCGGCCCACGGAGCAGTAAAGCCCCAGCTTTCAAAGTTGTGCGTATCGGGAATGATGTAATCGGCAAACGCCGTGGTTTCATTAATATAAGCATCAACGGCCACAAAGAGCGGTAACACCTTCGGATCGGCGAGTTTATCAATGAGTAATTGTCTAAACCCAGCGATGCCATAGACGGGATTGGTCATGTGGCTGATCCACGCTTTAAGCGGATAGGGATCGTGCCCAAGGGCTGAAATCAGCGCCTCTGAAGATTGACCACCGGCAAACGGATACCAAGGGCGACTTGCAGGGTAGGGATTCTCCCCATTTTGCAGACGATTTTTGTAATCCGTTGAGGTTTCGTACGGTTTTTTCGCGCGGGCAATCATCATGCCTTTCGGCTCAACCATGCCTTTAAACGCATTCATGTTGTAGCGCGGGCCATCGGCGTATTCTTTATATTTTCCGCCATTGACCAACAGACCGCCTTTATGATTCATATTGCCGATCAAAACGTTCATCGCCATTACAGACCACGCATTGTAAAAGCCGTTGCCGCTCATCATACCACCATGGCTAATGACCGCGGCTTTGCGCCCGTGACTGGTAAATTTACGTGATAGGCCATGGATCGTTTTTTCAGGCACGCCGCACATCTCGCTATATTCGCGGATGCTGTGTTTATGCGCTGATTCGGTTAATAGGGTAAAGCTTGATTTCACCGTAACGTTTGAGCCATCAAGGAGCGTAATTGCTTTCTCAACCTCAAGCTGACCGGTTAACACAGATGCTTCTGATCCAAACTCACCATTTGCCTCATCAATCACTAAAATCGCGCTCTCACCGCGTGGGGTATCGATCGCTTTAATGTCCGCTTCACGGAGGAATTTACCGTAGAGCGGGTGATCGGTATTGGTGATCACAAGATGAGTCGCGTTTGAACAGCTCACCTCATTGTGATGGGCCATGCCGGCTTTTCCGGGGGTTTTTAAGTAAGTTTCGTTGTACCACTTTTCATCAATAATGGTACGGATGATCGCCATCGCGAGCGCCGAATCGGTTCCGGGTAAAATCGGAATCCAGGTATTATTTTTCGTTGCGAGCGTGTTGGTCATCGGTAAATTGGGAGCAACGACTGCGTACGAAAACTCGTCCACATCCTTAGTTCGCGCCGTTGCGAGTTGCCGTCCTTGGCGTTTAAAGGGATTGCCTGATTGCGCAGGTGAAGTCCCCATAAAAATAGCAAATTCAATATGGTCAAAATCGGGCTTCGCGTGGGCATTTTTCTGCATATCATTCATCACAGCGCCGGAACCTAAGCGATACGCGAGTCCACAATAAGCGCCGTGCTGAGCGAAGTTTTTAGTGCCAAATGAGTTAAATGCAAAACGTTTGACTAAGACCTCACGCCCTTCATTTCCCGCATTGGTAATGAGCAGCTGATTCGCCTTTGGACCATATTCAGGATAAGCGGGGTCGATTGGTGTATTTAAGTCACGAATTGCGCGCAAGCCATCGACATGACCTTCACCAAAAAGATCCCCTCCCTCAACGACTTCTTTGACAAGTTCTTCAAAGCTGATGCGTTTCCATTTCCCTTCGCCTCGTTTTCCCACTCGTTTTAAAGGCGACAGAACGCGATAGGGGCTGGTTACGCCTTCGGCCATTGACGCACCGCGCGCGCAAGCCGTTGAACGATCGTTTAACCCATTTTCTCCCCCAAGACGGCTCCACGCCTCTTTAATGGGAAGTTCATAGGGATAGTGTTCTTCGTGTGATAGCGGATGATAGGGGTTTCCCATAATGCGCATGATTTCGTTCTTTTCAGAATCGACACGTACGCGCACACCACACACGGTCCAGCAACCAAAACATTGGGTATTGGAGACCACTTGTTTTGCCGACTGGATAAATTCTCCATCTTGGATTCTGCCTTCAACGGGAAGGGCGTTCCCGGCAATGCGATCATCGGTTAGCTCGCTTGAGGTGCCATCGATCATGCCGGTCACCATGTTTTTCGCAGTATTACTATAACCTGCGACAAATGCGGCGGCGCCTCCGGCAGCGGCAATGCCTTTTACAATATTCCGACGTTTTTTATCGAGTTTCTTATCCATGATGAGCTCCTTTAAACGTAAACCAGCGATCGTGGAGTAGGCTCCAGAAGACAATTAGCAGTGTGAGCCATAACCCAAAGGTGGAGATGATGCCAAGTGCGCCGTCAAAGCCCCAACTTAAGTGGTAGGGATTGATGATGACGTTATACTTTGGCAAAGTTTGTGTCTGCATGAGGATCGCCCAACGCACCGTCCAGGCAAGTGAGAGACTCATCAGTGCAAGCACTAGGTATAAAAGGCGCGATTTGATGCGATTATCTCGGTAAGTATAGAGTGTGAAACTAAGCAATGACGCAAAGTAGATAAGGAGACCAAGACCAATCGTGAACCAAACCGAACCCTGTTCGGGGAGTGAGCGAAATGCTTCGCCCGCCGGATCATTTGAGAGTGCCCAACCGGCTAAGGTTACCGCAACACCCAAAAGTCCAAAAAGTTGTAGATGATTTAAAAAGGGCGCTTTTTCATCAATATTTGCCCAGTTTTTCCATGTTTTAATCAGCATCGGCACCGCTTGGAGCGCTGTAAAGAAGAGTGCCCACGGAAGCCAAGGAGAATGCCAGAGCGCTTGCGCTTTTAACACATTGACCTCTTTCCCGGTATAGAGCACGATGCCAAATGCGGTGAGCCCCAACACAATTGAGACAAAGGGGATAAGGCGCGTTTCGTTGTAATTGCCCCAGTGAATAAAGCGAAGCCACTTAAAAGTGTTCTCTTTGACGCTATTTTCCCGTACGACGAGCAAAAATTGGAGTAAGAGCGCCGCCACAAAGCCCGGCACAATGATCGCACCGACCCACATCCAAGACCATGGAGTGATACTAAGGTAGAAGTTCATAATTCGGCCTGGTTGATGTAGGTCGGCACTGAGCGCGATAGGACCAACGATGCCACAGGTCGCAGCAATCGCTAAGGTCACAAGTTCGGTTTTTTTGTAATTCCCTTTACCAAACCAGCGTATGCCGATCGCCACAAATGCCGCCGTTGCCGCAATGCCGATAAAGAAAAAGTATTGAACCGCCCATGGAAGCCAGGCGAGTTCTTGAGGGTGAGTGAGCAGTTCGCGAATCATAGTTTGACCTCCTGCCAAAGCATTGCTTGTCCTTGGACGTTGCTGGTAAACGCCTCATCAAGCCCTAAATAGAAGACTTGAGGAATCGTGCCTTGTTCCGGTTTTAAGACTTTAATGTCTGCTTTGTGCTCATCGAGCATCTGGCTAATGGTGCTATTGGGGTCTTTAAGATCGCCAATAATTCGCGCGCCACCAACGCAGGATTCAACGCATCCCGGTAAAAGGCCGGCTTCTAAGCGGTGAACACAAAAGGTGCATTTATCCGCGGTGCCCGTTTCATGGTTGATAAACCGCGCTTCATAGGGGCAAGCCTGCACACAATAAGCACAGCCAACGCATTTTTTATTGTCCACAACGACAATGCCATCTTTTCGCTGGAAAGTCGCTTGTACGGGGCAAACGGGCACACATGGGGGATTGTCACAATGATTGCAAAGACGAGGAAGCATTACGTTAGTCGCTTCTTCGGTTAAATTATTGATCACTTGATATTGACGTACGGTAGTACGAAATTGTCCGGGAGGCATCTGGTTTTCCACCGAGCAGCTCACGGTACAGGCTTGGCAACCAATGCAACGACGCAGATCGATTAGCATGCCATAACGCTTGGTTTCATCCCCTTCACGACGCTTTGGTGAAAAGAGCGGTTTTGCTTCCGCAAGGCTCATCACGGTGGCGCCTGCAGTGATTGCAGTCAGCTGTTTTAAAAGATTTCGACGACTAATGCTCATAGTGCCTCCCTAAAAAAATGGTGATTCAGTTGTGAAAAAATCTGAAAATCACTAAAGTGTGAGCCTATAATCGGTGATTTAAATAAAGCGCTCTATTGTGGTAAACCACATAGGGCGAAAATAATTGACCTACAGCAATAAAATGAGTGCGCATATGAGCAAAAAGGCAAGAAACTTCGACAATTGGCCACAGTTATGGCGCTTGATTGTTCTCTCTATCTGTTTGATTGGCCATAGCGTGATTTATGCTGATAATTTTGAGTCTCAAAATCGTCTAAATATTACGCAAAATGAGTCGTTGATCGAAAAACGTGCAATTAAGATCGGCATCTTGGCACCGAAAGGGAAAGCAACGGCATTTAATAGTTGGAGCCCTTGGATTGCTCACTTAAATGAGCATCTTCCACAATATGATTTTACGATGCAGGCGATCAATCTTAATGAATTTGATGCGGTGGCCAATAGCGGCGAGGTGGATCTGATCCTCGGGCATCAGGCGAGTTTTTTATCGATTCAGCCCAATGTGTCGATTCGTTGGATGGCGAGTTTAAAGCGCAATCTCAACACCTTTAATCAATATAGTGAGATCGGGAGCGCCATCTGGGTTACCAAAGCAAGTGGCATCGAATCGCCGAGCGATCTTAAAGGAAAGCGAGTCTCGGCGGTGGGCCCGAATGCGTTTGGAGGCTTTTTGCTCGCCTATAAACATTTGTATGATGAAGGGTTAGAAGCCCCGCGGGATTATGAGGTGATCTTTACCGGATATCCAATCGAGCAGGGGATTTTACTGCTTGAAAAGGGGGAGGTGGATGCGACCATTGCGCCGACTTGTATGTTTGAGCATATGGTGCAAAATGGGGAATTGGTGGGATCTAAATTTAGGCTGTTATCGCCTTATCCTGCGCTCGGGGGCTGTTTAAGCAGTACGCCGCTTCTGCATAATTGGTCGCTTGCGGCGCTCCCCTCGCTAGATGAACACGACGCACAGCGGATTCGTCAATTTCTCTTTAGTGAGCAAGATGAGCGTCAACCAACTTGGGGCCTACCGGTCGGGCTTGGGGAGGTGTTTGAACTGCAAAAACTCTCTGGTCTAATCAAAGTGGATGAAACCTTGTGGCAGACGGTAATTCGGCTCGCGCAGACCTATAAAATCTGGCTGATGGGGATCTTATTGGGGATGTTTTTACTCATGGTGAATCACCTTTGGCTTACGTGGACGGCGCGGCGTCAGCGCATTCAGCTTGAAACGGTCTATCATACGCTGCATGAATATGAAGAGATGCTCTCGCGGGCGGATCGGCTCTATATTTTGGGCGAGATCGCAAGTGGAATTGGTCACGAACTCAATCAGCCGTTAATGGCGATTCGTAACTACGCCGAAGGGAGTGCCTACGGGCTTAAAAAAGGGGGCGATCCGACGGAATTCATTGGGCCGATGGAACGAATTGCCCAGCAAGTTGAGCATTGCAACGCCATCATTAAAAATCTTCAAGCGTGGGCAAAACCGAAACAAGGCCATCAGATGGAGTGGGTCGATCTTCAGCCCTTTATCCTGCGTATTATTGAGATGACGCGCCTCCAAAACAAAAACCGGGTGCAGATCGATGTTAATATCGATTGCCATCAGACAATTTTCACCGTGATTTCAATCTTGGAGCAGGTGATTACCAACACGCTCCTTAACGCGGTGCAGGCAGGGGCGAACCATATTATTATTGAGGCAAAATGTGAGCGGGATTATTACAAAATTCTCATTACCGATAACGGCAGCGGCTTTAGCGAAGAGATTCTCGACGCGCCATTTGTCCCCTTTAGAACCACCAAACAAGAGGGGCTTGGGCTCGGACTTGTCATTTGCGAGCGCTTAATTGCCTCAATCGGCGGAAAATTCCGTCTAGCGAATCGTAAAGAGGCGAAAGGCGCTGCGATTCGAATCATTTTACCGAGCGGCCATAAATGCCCCTATCAGCGCGAAGAACTTGCAGGAAAAGAGAACGATGACCCATAATCCAACCATGAAAGTCCATATTATTGATGATGAGCGTGAGGTGCGCGAGTCGTGCGAATTTTTGGTGCGTCAGCTCGAGTATGAGGCGGTGTCGCTCTGGGAAAATGGCGCCGTTTTTATTGAGGAAGCCAATCTCAAGGAGCCCGCGATCGCCATTGTCGATCTGCGGATGCCAAAGATGAGCGGGCAAGAGGTGGTGAGTTATCTTAAAGCTCATAAAAGCGCCGTAGTGCCGATTATTTTAACCGGGCATGGAGATGTCGCGCAGGCGGTTGCGATGCTTAAAGAGGGCGCGGCGGATTTTTTAGAAAAACCGGTCTCGATGGCGAAACTCGTCAATGCACTCTCCATCGCGGAAAAGCTCGCCACAGAGCGGTTTGAGCAATATGAGCTTGATGCACGTTTTGCCACCCTCTCAGAGCGGGAAAAGGCGGTAAGTGCGCTAGTTTTCGCAGGGCTTACCAATCGGAAAATTGCCGATACTTTGCACGTTGCGGTGCGAACCGTAGAAGTGCAGCGGGCGAATGCGATGAAGAAGATGGATGTGGATAATATCGCTGATTTTATTGCCAAACTTGCCTACGTTGAGGCACTTAAAGCAAGTGATTTTCTTGAAGCGCTTGACCTTGAGATTGATTAACACGTGATTAACGCCCGATTGCAACGCGATTGCAATGAGATTATAACGGACTTGCCTTAAAAGATTCGGCAGGGCGTTTCGATTCCCTCTATACTGAACGAATAGCAAGTAATGATTTGCATCTTTCTGTATCTCTTTGTATTCATTTGTATTGAAATGCAAACTGTGAAACAGGTCATTTAATAACGCTATAGCGCCCTTCTATGACGGCGGGGTAACATTTGTCACATTCCGGTCACAATGCATTTATATACTTGCATCACGTTCCATAAACTTGTAAGAGAGACAATGAATACCATATTAATCGTTGAAGATGAGTTTACTATTCAAGAGATGCTGACCACGTATCTTGAGTCCCACGGCTATCGCATAATTTCAGCGTACGATGGGCTTGATGCAGAGGCGCGGATTGAAAACGAATCGATCGATCTTGTGCTCTTAGATTGGATGTTGCCGAAAAAGTCCGGTTTGACCCTCTTAAAAGAGCTTAAAAGTCATCCGACGCATAAGCAGATTCCGGTCATTATGGTGAGTGCTAAAGCGGAAGTTGATGATCGGGTCGAAGGGCTTGATGTTGGCGCCGATGATTATCTCACCAAACCCTTTGTCTTAAAAGAGCTGCTATCGCGGGTCAAAGCGCTGCTTCGCCGGGTGGAAGAGTATCAAGAGGTGGATACCGATCGCGAGATTCTCACCTTTGGCGCGCTCGTGATTGATCTGGCCGCTCACCGCGTTCTTTATCATGAAGAAGAGCTTGAGATGGGGCGGATGGAATTTAAATTGCTCGCCTTTTTAGCGCAAAACCCGGATCGGGTCTATAGTCGCAGTCAGCTCCTTGACCATGTCTGGGGCGATGATAATTATGTCGATGAACGCACGGTGGATGTAGCGATTGGACGACTACGTAAGGCGCTCGATAAGAGCGGGGCCGGCAAATTAATTCAGACGGTGCGCGGCGCGGGTTACCGGTTCTCGGAGGAAGGCTAGCGGATGCTTAGATCGCTGACATTAAAACGAATTTTATTAGAAATAGGTGGGGTATTGCTTGTGTCAGCCTTGATTGGCTGGGTGAGCGGTGCCTTTTTTTTCGTGCTCTTTTTGGGCATGCTCGGGCTTGCGCTCTGGCACTATCTGCAATTGCGTAAACTGTCGCACTGGCTTTGGGAAGAAAATCGCCTTTTTCCCCCAGATGGTCGCGGGACGTGGCTCCCGATCTTTCATGGGCTGCATCGCATGCGTAAAAAACAGCGGGAAGAGCGTAATCGCCTTGCCGAACGGGTGAGTTATCTTCGCCGCGGCGCGGAAGCGATTCCCGATGCGGTGATGCTGTGCGATGCAAAAGGGCGGCTTGAGTGGTGTAATCATCAGGCAGAAACGCTTCTTGGCCTACGCTGGCCACAAGATCAGGAACAGCTGCTCACCAATCTGATTCGCTATCCTGAATTTTCCAGCTATCTCAAACTGCGTCAATTTGAGACGCCGCTTAAACTCACCGTCGACGGGCATCTCCATATCGAGTTTCGATTTGTCTATCCCTATATTGAATATAATCTCTTAATTATCGCGCGAAACATTACTGAAACGGCGAAGCTTGAGCAGATGCGCCAAAACTTCTTTGCCAATGTGAATCATGAACTCCGCGTACCGTTAACGGTGATTAAAGGCTATCTTGAGATGCTCGATGATATGGGTGGTCACAGCAGTTTTGAAGAGAAAGCGATCTTGCATATGAGTAGCCAAGCGGATCGGCTCTATGCGCTGGTACAGCAATTGATGAAGCTCTCGAAGATTGAATCGGCGACAGAGCGGGATAAAATAGGCATAAATCTTAGCCAGATGGGCGAAACGCTTATCCACGAATGCCCGCACCATGAAGAGTATCCCATTACCAGCCACATTGTTTCAAATCTCTGGATCGAGGGTGATCTTGAGGAGATTAAACAGGTGGCCACCAACCTCTTTTACAATGCGATTTTACACAATGAGGTGGGCACGCCGATCCATCTTGCCGTTGAACCCGAGGGGGAATATGAGGTGCGTTTTAGCGTGACCGATAGCGGCCGCGGCATTGATGAGGCGCATCTTGCTCACCTTACTGAGCGATTTTATCGGGTGTCGGAATCGCGCAAACGGGATGCGAAAAATGATGGCGGGAGCGGGCTTGGGCTTGCGATCGTTAAACATGCGCTTCAAAATCACGGCTCAGAACTTGAGGTTGAAAGTACGCTGGGCAGAGGCTCGACCTTTAGTTTTGTGATGAAATCGATCGACCCACCGGCAATCAGCAAAAAAGAGACCCGTTAAGATCGGCATCCTCCATAATCGATCTTTAAAATCAGCGAGATGATCAGAATCAAAAAAGACTATCTTTTTGGTCAAACTTCCGCTAGAATCATTCGCTTTGCCTAAATAGACCGCGCTTTTTTGCAGGAAAACCTTAGAAAAATCCTGTTAAAAAGTGAAAAGTATTTGGTTTTTTAAATTAAGTGCGCTATATATAGCATGTAGCATGCAACTAAAAATAGAAACGATTTAAATAACGTAAAAATAACCGATTTAGACAAAATTATAAGAACAATTAACGTGGGAGGATGTTATGAACGTATCTTTAATTAAACGCGGGCTTATGTCATTGGTAATGGCAGGCGTATTAGCAGCGTGTTCGCAGGATGATCAAACAAGCGCAAGCACAGGCCCTGTGGCAGACGATAAACTGGAAACGCGCTTTGTGACCATTGCAACGGGCGGCTCATCAGGCCCCTATAATATTATCGGCACCACTTTAAGCCAGATCTATTCAAAAACCTATGGAGCGAACTCCAAATCGCAAACCACGGGCGCATCGATCCAAAACATCAACTTAGTCCATCAAGGTAAAGCGGAGATGGCACTTGTGATGAGTGATGCACTGAGCCAAGCGATGGAAGGCACCGGACCATTCCCGAACAAGATTGAAAACGTCGAGCAGATGGCAGCGCTCTATTCAAACTACGTTCAGATTGTTACCTCAAAATCATCGGGCATTAAGACGATGGCGGACCTTCGCGGAAAACGCGTTGCGGTGGGTGACTTAAACTCAGGAACAGAGATGAATGCGCGTGCACTTTTAAAAGGGCATGGCATTACTTATGATGATATGAAAGTCGATTACCTTGGCTTTGCCGAAGCGGTTGATGCGCTTCGCGGCGGTAAAATTGATGCGGCGATCTTAACAAGCGGTATGCCGAATGCGTCGATCATGGAATTGCAACAAGGCTATGATCTTCAATTGGTTGAAATCAGCACCGATAAAGTGAACGAAATCGCGAAAGATCAGTTCTATTTTATCTCAGCGACCATTCCAAAAGGCACCTACGGTAACCCAGACGATATCCCAACGGCAGCGATTGTGAACGCACTTGTGGTTCGTTCGGATCTAAGCGAGGCGGATGTCTATAAGCTTACCAAAACCTTCTTTGAGAATTTGGAGCCGTTAGCGAACGCGCACCAAGCGGCCAAAGCGATCTCATTTGAGAATGCGCAAAAAGGCTTAGTCGCGCCGCTCCATCCGGGTGCAAAAAAGTACTACGATGAGCAGGCTGCAAAATAAAGGAAGTAAACGTTTTTTAACTCTCGGGGTGGCGCTCAGCGCTGCCCTTGTTAGCAGCTTGGTTAGCTTGATAGGGCTTACCTTTATTAGCCACCATTTTCTTACAAAACAGGTAACACTCGTCGAATATGGCGGGAAATCGTGCATCATTGCACCGCCTGATTTTGCCCTTTATTGGATTCATTCCGTCGATGGGACTCCATGGATTGAATATTACACGCGCCACGAGGATCACTTCATCTTAACGGAAACGAAGTTTAAAAATTTTGGCGCAGGGGTCCCACATTACGGAACAGTGATTCAAAGTACCGATGGCATGATTACCTATCGGCTCGATCAACGCGTGCCTGAAATTAATTGGGTGGCAGATCGTGCGGTAGAGTCGAGCCTTCTGTTTGCGGGTGGAACGCGCTGGCATCTCTACAAAGAGATTGACCCTTTCACGCTAATCACCTTTCGCGCAACCACTTTGAATGGCTGGCAACGATTTTTAAAGAGGAATTGTTATGAGTCACACTCAGACTAAACAGCACGATGAATCGACGCTCGATGCGGATAAAATTTTAGAAAAATTCGATCGAGAATCGGTGGTAAGACAGCCCCAAAATGCCTATTTACGCCATTTTATTACGCTGTTTGCCGTCTTTTATTCATTATTTCATCTCTACACGACCTATAAGCCGATGCCGGAGCTTTTGTATCGCGCAACGCACGTCGCGGTAGGGATTGCCCTTGTTTTCCTAATCTATCCAACCCATAAAAAGCAGCGCCGTGATGGGGTCGCTTGGTACGATTGGGTGTTAGTCGCGCTCTCATTTGTCTCGCTTGGATATCTATTTAAAGAATATAATGCGCTTGCAACGGTACGCGGCGGAATTGCTAATAATGCCGATATTGTGATGTCGATGATTACCATTGCGCTGGTGATGGAAGCGGCGCGTCGAGTGATGGGTCTGATTTTACCGACGCTTGCGGCAATTTTTCTGATCTTTCCATTTATCAGTCACCTTAATTTTATGCCACGGGTCCTTGCGACGCGTCCGTTTGATCTAAATGATATTTTCGGCCATATGTTTATCACGACCGAAGGACTCTATTCGTCAGCGGTTGGGGCATCGGTCTCGTTTATCTTCCTCTTTATTCTCTTTGGCGCGTTTTTAAATAAATCGGGCATGGGGCAACTCTTTAACGATTTAGCACTTGCGCTTGCCGGCCATAAACAGGGCGGCCCTGCGAAAGTAGCGGTTGTGGCAAGTGGATTTATGGGAAGCATTAATGGATCAGCGGTTGGAAACGTTGTAGGAACGGGGGTTTTCACCATTCCAATGATGAAGCGTGTGGGCTATAGCCCCAACTTTGCCGGCGCTGTGGAAGCGAGTGCCTCGGTGGGTGGGCAAATTTTGCCGCCGATCATGGGAGCAAGTGCCTTTATCATGGCAGAAACCACCGGTATTTCCTATGGAACGATCGCTTTAGCGGCACTTTTCCCTGCGCTTTTATACTATTTAGGCGTGATTGCGCAAGTGCATTTCCGCGCCGGAAAAGATAATCTTAAAGGGATTCCCAAAGCGGATCTTCCGCGGGTGAAAGAGGTGCTAAAAGAGCGTGGTCATTTGATGATTCCGATCTTTGCGCTGGTCTATTTCTTAGCCAATAACCTTCCCATTAGTTACGCGGCATTTTATACCATCGGGATCGCCATTGTGGTGAGCCAATTCCGTAAAGCAACGCGGATGACCTTTAAAGATATCTTTGATGCCCTTGAAGATGGGGCACGTCAATCGCTCTCTGTGATGGCCGCGTGTGCGGTGATTGGAGTGGTGATCGGGTCACTTAGCTTAACCTCAGCGGCAACCGAGTTGATCGGATCAATTACCGGAACGGGCGAAGGCATGCTCTTCTTAACGCTCTTTTTAACCATGATCGCATCGATGATTTTAGGAATGGGCCTTCCGTCGATTCCGGCGTATATCATTACTGCAACGATTGCAGCGCCTGCGCTCGCAAATATCGGAATTCCAACGTTAGTTGCGCATCTCTTTGTATTTTATTTTGGACTCTTTGCCAATATTACGCCTCCTGTGGCACTTGCCTCTTTTGCTGGGGCAGGCATTGCAGGCGGTCATCCGATGCGTACCGGTTGGCAGTCGCTTAAATTGTCGATGGCAGGGTTTATCGTGCCCTTTATGTTTGTCTATAATCCGGCGATGCTCTTTATCGATGTGACCGGTTTACCGATGAACGCCACGGAATTCCCCGCGCCACCGCTTCTCGATATGCTTAGCATCACAGTGACTTCAATTATTGGTATTATTGCCCTAAGCGCGGCGGTAGAAGGCTACTTTAAAGCGGGATTGAGCGGTATCGGACGCATTATTTTAGCGGGCGGTGCATTAATGCTGATTGTCCCTGAAATGATGACCGATATTATCGGCCTTGTGATCGTGGGAACAGTGCTCGTTATCAATATGAAGCGCGTGCCGTTTAAGCTTCTTAATAAGGTGACAACGCTCTAATTCAACGCTTGTCTAATACCTGATACTGAAAGCCCCTCACGGACTGTTTGGATGAAACCGAACGAGCTGTGAGGGGCTTTTTATGGTCTGTTATATCTTGGTTATATCGTGATGGCTACGTTAAAAAATGGGGAATCCAACGCTCGATAATCGCTTTATGGAATTGATTAAAGGTGTCGCCCGGTTGTTGGGCGAGGGCAAAATCAAGATCGGGGGTTTCCACTTCAGTTTTAATACCAGAGAGCGCTTCAATCGCCGCGAGTCCGCAAAAGGGAACGTAGCTTTCAGAGTAACCGCCTTCGTGCGTCATCACGAGTTTTCCACCGCAGACTTTTTCCGCCGTCTCTTTGACAAGTGCCGTCATTGCGCGATAGCTATCTGAGTGGAGCATCATACGCCCAAGCGGATCTAACGTATTCGCATCAAAGCCGGAGGCGATAATAATCATCTCAGGCTTAAACGCTTCAATGGCGGGAAGGGCGATCGTTTTGAGTGCATGGAGATAGATCTCATGGCCACTTCCGGGCAGGAGCGAGAGGTTGATGTTATAGCCAAGGCCTTTCCCTTCACCGCGAGCATCAATCGAGCTCATCGCTTCGGAGTTTGGAAGCAGCGCATCATTGGGGAAATTATTTTCCTGATGGAGCGAAATGGTGAGCACATCATCCCGATCGTAGAAAATATCTTGCTGACCGTTTCCATGATGAACATCCCAATCGATAATGGCAACGCGCGATAATCCGTGATGCTTTTTTACATATTCAATGGCGATCGCGATGTTATTGAGATAGCAAAAGCCCATTGCTTGGTTTTTCGTGGCGTGATGCCCAGGCGGGCGCGAAAGCGAATACGCATTTTGATAGCGCCCAAGATAGACATCTTCCACCGCGCGTTTGGCTAACCCCGCGGAGACGAGTGCGATATCGTACGTTTGCACCCCGACCGGCGTATCGACATCATAGGGCGCATCGAGCGTACCACCACCTCGGTCACTTACCGCTTTAAGATGGGTTAAATAATCGACATCGTGGACAAGTGCCGCATCCTCAAAGGTGATGGGGCGTGCCGAATGGAGGGCTAATTGACGCAGTAATCCCGAACGGTCCAAAAGATTGCGCAAACGGCGTTTACTCTCCGGGGATTCCGCATGGGCCGAACCTGCCGGCGGCTCAACCCAGCCTCCCACGGGAAATTCTAAAATATATTGACCGGCTGAGTGCCAAAAGGTGCGCTCATCGGTGTAAAAGGCGGTTTTTTGGGTGTGATGATTCATCCATAACTCCTACAATTCCATGGCCGATTATCATAATTATGGCCATATGGTGAAGGCGCATTCTATGCACGCGCTTAAAGGTTCGCACTGTATCAGATTTTGGTGTTTCGGGGGAGTTAATTTGATGAACGAATCGCTTAATCTTCTGTCAATGACCAACTCGGAAGAGGGCGATTTAAATCTCGTAAAATCGCATCAATTGCCCCAAAGGTGGTGAGCTTCATATGACGGATAATCTCCTTTTGCTCGGCCCGTGCATTATAAAGGGTCGGATAGATTTCACCCGCGACGGAGTGATCCATAATGAGATACATAATGTTGGGCGCGCTTAGATTAAAAATGATCCGATCGATACTGTGATGATCCTCTGAAAGTCCGCTGTAATCGGCAACAATGCGACGGGTAATCTCAATTTTAGGGCTGACGCGATTGGCCATCACATCGTGCATCACCTCGTCAAATTCAGGCGAGGGGAGAATCGATTCCCGAATAAAAATTCTAAAAAATCGCGGGTTACAGAGCGCACGCACCACGAAACTTTCAATAATGGCGGAGAGTTTTTCAAAGGGGCTCATGGCGCTTTTATCGATCTCGATTAAGACTTTCGTTTCGATCAAAAGCTCATGGGAGCGATAGAGGAGCGCTTTATAGAGTCCTGATTTTCCGCCA
Organism: uncultured Ignatzschineria sp.; assembly: GCA_945619025.1. Lineage (GTDB taxonomy): Bacteria > Pseudomonadota > Gammaproteobacteria > Cardiobacteriales > Wohlfahrtiimonadaceae > CALZBJ01. Next base: position 16,413 of record CALZBJ010000005.1, read on the forward strand.
AAATGGTAATTGATGGAAGCAGTATTGACGCCGGCGGCTTCGCAAATTTCCTTGCTTGTGGTGCGATCAAAGCCTTTTTCGGCAAAAATTAAGCTCGCCACATCTAAGATATGTTCTTTTGTGGCATCGCCATCAGCGCGCGTAGCGGGCGCGGTGCATTCAACCATGATCGTCTCTCCAAGTGTGATGATATGAGTGGCTGTATTTTATCAGCTTTTATCTTTCCTGCTTGACAGCGGATCGATTTTGCTTAAAATAGGTCGCCTTAGTTTAAATTCAAATTTAAATTAGAGCCAATAATGGAAGAAGGTGGTAATGAGTAAGAAGGGAGATGAGCTCCGTGAGCATGATCGATTGAGCTGGATTGAGCAGATGCTCTATCCGATGGAATCAGCAGTTGTTATGGCGCCGATTATGCAAGAGATGGTGGATCGAAATCGGGTGATCTCGGGGCAAGATCAAAGTGATATCGGCCTCGAAACGACCCCCCAAAAAAACCCGAAATAAAAGCAGAAATCGCTCCGGCCCGCCACCGATCTCATAACGGCTAACCTTGAGCGATGCGGGGCTTTTTATTGTTGAATATCGAGCTAAATGATAAGATACTCATTCGATAAAAGAGGTATAGAACGAAAAGGATTAGCTCGATGGAAATTATAGAGATTCATCACCCCTATGCGCCGGACGAGATTCCGAGCGATCATGTTGTGCTTGCGCTTGGTTTTTTTGATGGCGTGCATCGGGCCCATCAAAAGGTGATCAATCGCGGCCGGGAAGAGGCCAATAAACGCGGTTTGAAACTCGCGGCGATGACCTTTAATCACCATCCTTCGATCGTTTTTCAAAAAATTAATCCGCATGAAATGCGCTATTTAACCACGCTCGAGCAGAAAATTGAGCATATGGAAGCGCTCGGCGTGGATTATCTCTACGTCGTCGAATTTACCTCCCATTTTGCAAGTTTAAAACCGCAAGCCTTTGTTGATCAATATATGGTGGGGCTCAATGCTGAAGTGGTAGTCGCGGGCTTTGATTATACCTATGGTCCGAAAGATTTAGCGACGATGGCGGCGCTGCCTGAATATTGCCAAGATCGTTTTGAGATTATCGCCGTTGAAAAGCAGATGGAGAGCGAGCTTAAAATAGGCTCTACGGAGATTCGTCAATTTATGGCACTGGGCGATATGGAAAATGCGGCGCGTTATTTAGGCTATGTCTACGAGCTCTCGGGCGTTGTGGTTCATGGCGATAAACGCGGGCGTCTGCTTGGGTTTCCTACGGCGAATATTAAAGTCTCTTACATGTCGCGCTTGCCACGCAAAGGGGTTTACGCCGTTAAAATTCGTGTGGCCGATGAGTGGTTTTTAGGCATGGCGCAGATCGGTTATAACATCAGTTTTGAGCAAGATCGCGATCTCACCATTGAGGTTAATATCCTCGATTTTGATCAAGATATTTATGGAGAACAGGTGGATGTGCAGTGGTATTCCTACCTTCGTGATGAGATTAAATTTGATGGAATTGATGGTCTCATTGCCCAGCTTGAGCAAGACCGTGCCGATACGCGTGATTATTTTAATCAATACCAAGAGCCGGCGTATCTAACGAGCCCGATGGCGCGCCGCGGCATGACGATCTAGTCTATGGGAAATCGCAATTCATTAAAACGGGTGCTTACCATTCAGTCGCACGTCACTTACGGTTATGTTGGCAATTCTGCGGCAGTTTTTTCTCTGCAACGCTTAGGCATTGAGGCGATGCCGCTCCATACGGTACAGTTTTCCAATCATACGGGCTATGAGCTCTTTACTGGCGATATTTTTAGCGCCGAGCATCTTCGTTCGGTGGTGTCCGGCCTTGAGCAAAACCATATTTTAGAGTGCATCGATGCAGTTTTAACCGGCTATTTAGGCAGCATTGAAACCGGCGATGTGGTGGCCGAGATTGTGGCAAAAATCCGCGCGAAAAATCCGGAATTACTCTATCTGTGTGATCCTGTGATGGGCGACAAGGAAGATGATTGCGGGCTGTTTGTTCATGAATCGATTCCACCCTTAATGCGGGATTCAATGCTCTCGATTGCCAATATTATTACCCCCAATCATTTTGAATTTGAGCTTGTGTGCAATCAAAAAGTCACCACGATTGCGGAGGCGTATCAGGCCTCAAAAGCCCTTTTTAACGCCCATGAAACGCTCTCAACCATTGTGATTACTAGCTTTAATAGCACAAAAAGCGATGCCTTTGTGACGCTGCTTTTTTCTCGCGATGGGCAAAAATTACGGGTGGAAACCCCGCGTCTTGAACGTTTCCCGATGCCAAGTGGGATGGGGGATACCTTTTCGGCGCTCTATCTTGGGCATATTTTACAAGGGAAAACGCCGGAATATGCGCTCTCCTATACCACTTCAACGCTTTACGCCTTTGTAAATGATAGCGATGATGGTCAGCGCGATCTTTCGATGATTCGCGAGCAAGCGCAGATTATTCGCCCGAACGTGCTCTTTACCGCAATGGCGCTTGAGATTTAGGCTAACACATTTGATTTAGGCGAGTTTTGATTCGTTAGAAAAATTAACGAGAAAAGAAAATGCTGCCACTCACGGAGTTTTGTAAGACGTGAGAGGGACAGCATTTTTTTCATTATAAGCCTGCCAGTCGAAACAGGCTCTCGGATTGATCGTTATGGATCTATGCGATCGTTATCGGACTTAGAGCGCTTTATGATCTTTGTTTTTGAGTAGCACTTGAAGCTTTTCATCTTTTTGAACACGGATATCGACGCCTTTAACAAAATAGATGATAAATTCACAAATATTTTGGCTACGATCGCCAATGCGTTCAAGCGAACGGGCGCAGCGCATCGCGGTTAAAACAGGTGGAATGGTGCGGCTATCTTCCATCATATAGGTCATCAATTGTCTGACGATATTGTCGTACTCATCGTCGATTTTATCGTCATCGGGATAGATGTTGAGCACCGTTTCAAGATCCATGCGCGCAAAGGCATCGAGCACATCGTGGAAAAAGGTCAGACTGCGTTTTGAGAGCGATTCTAAACTCGCAAGCACCGGTTTTAAGTGTTCTGGAAGCGGGTTAAACGCCATGCGGGCAATGTTGCGCGCGGCATCGGCAATTCGCTCAAGCTCGGTAATGGTTTTGATAATCACAATTAAAAGACGCAGGTCGCTCGCGGTTGGCTGACGTTTGGCGATAATGGTGATGCACTGCTCATTAATATCAACCTCCATCTGGTTGATCACTTTATCCCCTTCAATCACCGATTTTGCAAGCGTTTCATCACTGGTCATCATCGCTTGGACCGCTCTTTCAAGCTGCTTTTCCGTCAGTCCGCCCATGGTGAGCACTTGATTCATCGAATCTTCAAGTTCAGCATTAAATTGCGCTGAGATATGATTATTCAGTTTGACAGGTTTCATCAATATAATTCCTTTAAATTAACCATAACGCCCGGTGATATAATCTTCCGTCTGCTTGTGTGTCGGGGTGGTGAACATGGTATTGGTGTCGTTAAATTCGATCAGCTCGCCAAGGTACATAAACGCCGTTTTATCGGAGGTACGCGCCGCTTGTTGCATGTTGTGCGTCACCATTACGATGGTGTAATCGGCTTTAAGCTCGTTAATCAATTCCTCGATTCGCCCGGTTGAAATCGGGTCAAGGGCGGAGCAGGGCTCGTCCATCAATAAAATCTCAGGTTTGATCGCAATCGCGCGGGCAATGGAGAGACGTTGTTGTTGTCCGCCAGAGAGATTGTAGCCACTTTCATGGAGCTTATCTTTTGTTTCATCCCAGAGCGCCGCTTTCGAAAGGGCCCACTCAATGCGCTCTTCGAGCTCAATTCTCGGGAGCTTTTCAAAGAGTTTAATGCCAAAGGCGATATTATCGTAGATCGACATCGGGAAGGGGGTCGGCTTTTGAAACACCATGCCCACTTTAGCCCGAAGGAGCGCGACATCCTCTTTGCTCGTTAAGATATTTTCATCACCAATTAAGATATCACCTTCGGCGCGCTGCTCAGGATAGAGCGCATACATCTTATTGAGCGTGCGCAACAGCGTGGATTTTCCGCACCCTGAGGGGCCGATAAACGCGGTCACTTCATTGGCGGGGATATCGAGCGAAATATTATGGAGCGCCTGATATTCACCGTAATAAAAATTGAGATTTCGGATCGAAATTTTCGAGTTACTCATGTGTTGGAATCTATCCTTGCAACAAAATGAATCGATTTAATTTATTCTTAAGGTATTGTAGAAATCGATTATGACGGGAATGTGACAGTATGACAACTTTGTCATATTTCGGGAGGTTATCTACGATGCGCCATAAAAAAACACCTTAAACCCGCGCGCTCACAGAGGGTGATATAGGCCGTTTAAGGTGTTTTGGGTGCAAGGTTAATTTAAGTTTAGGCTTAGGCTTAGACTTGGGCTAACAGGCCCTAGTTAAAACTCAATGAACACATTAATGATGGGGACGACGTTTCATATATAAGCGTCCGACAAAATCCCCGCCACCGGCTTGCGCAAAAGGATCGAGCAAGCAGAGAATTTCTCCATTAACCATCGTTTGGCAGCGCCCGGCATCTTCAGAGGCCTTATCGTAACTGTAGTAACTATCGGCGCTTCCGGTAATCTCGATCAATTCCGCTTGAACGCCGAGCGATAAGATCGTGGTCTGATTGCCGTAGGCTTTTTCAGTCCCTGTGGAGAGATAGTTCCCCGAGAAGTTTCCGCCGGCGGCGCTTGTGTAGCCCAAGTTACTTTCGCGGCTAAAATGTTTGGTTTTCCCGGTAAATGGATCGAGTGCTAAGCGTTTCCCAAAAGGAATCGCCGAGGGTAGACAGGGGTCATCGCTTTGATATTCGCCGTAGATTTCGTGCTGATGGATCGAAAACTCATAAACACCCCAGGTATTAAAGTGAATGGTTTTGCGCTCATTGTCGTATTGCGGTGAATAGACCAAACGCTCGCCCATTTTGTTGCCATCAGCCGTCAGCGGAAGATACCAACCGCGCTGCGAGTGGCTCTCTTGCAGATCCGCCTCAACGGGATAGGTTTGATAGGTGAGGTAATCATCTAAATAGGGTTTTTTACCGGTATATTTAAGGTCGCCACGGTTTAAATCTTTCAGTTCCAAGGGAGAGTTCATCGCTGCCGGAATATCTTTAATGGCAATCAGATTATGGGTGACGAGCGAATTTTTCCCGCGGTCAAGCTCCATGCTCGCGTTTAATCCCGTCCCAAAATAGACCCAGTGAATATCGTTTTTATTGGGGTCACGAATCACAAGCGGTTGCACGGAGATTGCCGATTGACCCTTCGCGGTTTTAGGCGCTTTAAAGAGGGTTTGGATCGATTCGGTATTGAGCTCGTCATCAAAGGTAATCTTATAAAGATGCCCCTCGTAATCGCCCACATAGACCTTATCGAGCTGCTGCATATTGAGCCCCGCATCTTTCACAATCATGGTCGGAGTCGCCGCGCCGCCGCCGTGTTTATTGAGAATTACCTCTTTAATGAGATCGCCAGTGTAGGCATCGATGAGATAGAGGCTCGAGACATTGCTCGCGCTCCCAAATCCATTGCCAAAAAGGGCGACTAGTTGCGGGGAGGTGCGCGCGGATTTCGGGCTCAGATGATTAAAAAATTGAAAGCCGGAATAGCTATAGCCTAAGTTTTGAAAGCCCGGGGTACGCTTTTTCCCTTCGTTCACAATCTCAAAGAGTGGAGTGATATGGGTATCGCCGGTGATTTTTAGATTATCGAGATCGGTGGCTTTTTTACCATAGAGTTGATAGCCAATCACGGCTTTTCCGCCCGCGCCAAGACTCGATAGGCCAACGGTTGCGTAATAATCGCTGCCCCCTTTCATAACGAGCCCATCGCTAATGTTGGTTTTACCATCGATGACGAGCTGATGGGTGTGGCTGTGGGCAATTTCATCGATGCGATCATGAAGAAACGAGGGGAAATAGGCAGTATTTTGCTCTCCGGCACGGCGTCCTGATTTAAGCCCGCGGGTCGCATTAATAAAGCGGAGTGTTCCCCGTATCATCTCCCAGCACAATGACGCTGGAAAAATGCGAGGCCTTATTTTTTAGATACTTGATAAAGCCCTGTTTATGCGCTTGCATTAGTTCAAGATTGATATAGAGATTATCGTGATTGGCCAAAAATAGATCGGCATTCGGCGAGCTACCAATCGGGGTAATGCGTCCATTTAATTGGATAAAATAGGCATCTTTTGAGGATTTATTAAAGCGAAGCCAATCTTCATGAGCTTGTCTAAAGGGCGTTTTCGGATAGAGCTTTTTAATATTCGCCGTTGTGAGTGGCATCTCTTTTTTCGAGCTGGGATTAAAGGTGATATAGCGGCCTTGATTGGGCAAAATGGTGCTGCCCGTTTCCCACAACGTCACGTTATTGATGCGATCTTTGGAGCGGTCACCACTTGGATCAGCGACTTTATAGGAGGTCACCGCGCGAATGGAACCAATCCCCTCATTAAAGGTATAGGTGGAGTCATAACGAATCCCGCCCATATTATTGAGATTGCTGATGTTCGGCACCGATTGCGGCAGGGTCGTGATCTCTTTATCAAGGGAGGCGTAGGTGCTACTTGTACTGCGAACAAGCGTCGAGAAAATCACATCAAAGGCACTAATGAGGTCGTCGGCATTTTTCATCACATTACGGTCACCTTCAACCCCCATGCGAAGGCCTCCCGTGCCATCGGTGTAATATTTATACATTTGATCGTGAATCGGCATCGCAAGACTCACCGTATGAATGGTGATCGGCATCGGTTTGGAATAGCGATCGTTCCAAGGCTGACCGGCATTATCGTAGAGTTTATCGGCCCAGGTATCATCTTCAATGGTCAATTTTCGGATATCGCGAAGGTCAATTTTTTGCGCAATATCGACGACAAATTTATGCTCTTCACCCTTAAAAAGTAGATGGCGATTGTGATTAAATCGAGCATCATAGGGTTTTAGCAAGTGCTTATCACCGGGTAAAATATCGTAGAAGAAAGACTCGTTTGCGGCACCATCGGTCATTAAAATTACGTGATTGGACTGGCAACGATATTGCAGCGGCGACTCAAAGTGTGAGCTGATAATCGGCGGATCGGCTTGATCTAAAATGATGGGATCCCCACGCAGTAAGCGAATCGCTTGATAGGTCACATGGGAGACGGGGGTATTCCCAAAGGCGATAATGTCTTGATCAATCTTTTGATAGATGCGGCGATATTCATTGGAATCCACCTTAGAAAGATCTTGCACGGGAAGGTGATTATCAAGAAGCGTCCACGAATTTCTTTTCGAATTCATATTGGTATAGCCCAGTAACGCTTTATCTTTATAGCGGTCAAACAGAAGTTATAGCGGTCAAACAGAAGGCGAACGGTGTGTTGCAACGCATCAATTCGGCTGGTGGTTTTACCATTTAAAATCATATCGCGAATTCCCATCGAGCCTGAATTATCGAGTGCGAGCGCAATCGAAGGCTTAGGAGAATTGAGTTTTAAAACCGGCTCACTTGAGGGGGTAAAGGTCTCATCGGCATGCAACATCTGCATCGCTCCCATTAGAAGCAATAACAAGGAAAGTCTCTTCATTTATCGTGATCTCACATAACAATGTATTGAATGTTAATTTGTTTTTATTTGTAAAGAAGTACAAAGATTCGTGTGGGATTACGTATCCTATAGCGTTTATGAGAACAGTTAAAATAAAAATATATTAATCAGCGGTGCGGGAATTGAGTAAAAATTAGACTGTCACACAACGTGGCATAGAAAATTTTTTAATTGATAACGATCGACAAAATTTATGGCGCGCTTTTTGCTAAATAATCGAACCATTCAAACATGAAGCGCTACCGATCAATCAGTTACTTTTTTAGGGGAGCCTGATTGTTGGCAAGTCTATTTTATTAAACCAGATTTACAATTAAGAGCGCCTTCCCACGATTTATTTAGGCCGTACGATGTTTGACGTAGGTCATATTCTATATCATAAAGAAAACTTATTGAGAGGATTTAAAAAAGCTATATAGCGCTCACTATTGAATAAAAATTGCTCAATTAAAACGGATTTTCGCTGAATAATGAGTAGCTTGGGGCGATTGAAAAATCTTGACGAAAAAAAGCCCAACCGGTAGAAGGGTTGGGCAAAAGGTGAGGAACGAACGCCTCAAAAAGGTGAGTATGACACTCTAGGGTTAATTACGTTGACCTTTCGGGCTAAAGAAGATGCGCGCAATGATGTTGAGCAGTAAGATCGCGATCGTCATAAAGAAGACGCCCGCCCAAGCAAGGTGTTGTAAGTTGCTATCGGGGGTCATCGCGAAGTTATAGATCGTTACCGGCAAGCTTGCCATCGGCTCCATCACATTGGTGGTCCAGAATTGGTTGGAGAGCGTGGTAAATAGAAGCGGCGCCGTTTCACCTGAGATACGTGCAATGGCGAGCATAATCCCCGTCATAATGCCCGATAGCGAGGCTTTTAGAGTGATATTGATGATGATTTTCCACTTAGGCGCACCAAGGGCGTATGCCGCTTCCCGAAGCGTATTGGGGACTAAAAGGAGCATATTTTCCGTCGTTCGGATCACAATCGGAATCTGAATGAGCGCGAGCGCTAAAATCCCTGCAAGGCCTGAGAAATGCCCCATTCGCACGACAACCACGGTATAGACAAAGAGCCCAATCACGATCGAAGGAGAGGAGAGCAGCACGTCATTAATAAAGCGAATCACCGAGGTGAGGCGACCATTGGGGTTATATTCCACCAGATAGATTCCGGCAAAAATTCCCATTGGCGTACCGATAAAGGTGGCCCATAAAATTAGAATTCCACTCCCGACAATGGCGTTTAATAATCCGCCGCCTTCGGAGTTGGCAGGGGGGGTCATCTCGGTAAAAAACTGCACGGAGATGCCACCAAAGCCTTTGGTCACCGTGGTAAATAAGATTAAAAAGAGCCAGAAGAGCCCAAAGAGCATCGCCGTCATCGAGAGCGCAATGGCGCCGCGGTTAATCCACTTACGGATGCGCTGCTTTTTAAGACGCATGGCGTGGCGATTTTGATCGGAGGGCGTTGGATTCATGGAAGTAACGGAGTTGGAATGAAGGGTCTGTGTGGTCATCTTAATACGCCTTTCGATTCATAATAAGTTTAGAGAGCGTGAGTACGATAAAGGTGATGATAAAGAGGAGAAGCCCCAATTCCATCAACGCTGCGGTGTGCAGCTCGCTCGACGCTTCGGCAAATTCGTTCGCAAGGGCGGAGGTGATACTGTTTCCGGGCATAAAGAGCGATAGGCTATCGAGTTGATAGGTGTTCCCGATGACAAAGGTCACCGCCATCGTCTCGCCAAGGGCGCGCCCAAGTCCAAGCATAATGCCGCCAAATACCCCTTTACGAGTGTGCGGTAAGATGATGTGCCACACCACTTCCCACGTCGTTGCGCCAAGACCGTAGGCCGATTCTTTCATCATTTGTGGGGTACGTTCAAAGACATCGCGCATCACTGATGCAATGTAGGGAATGATCATAATGGCGAGAATAATGCCCGCGGAGAGAAGCCCGATTCCAAAAGCAGGCCCTTCAAAAAGTTTATTAATGAGCGGGATATTGGCGGTAAGGCGCGTGAGCGGCTCTTGGAGATGATCGGCAAAAAACGGCGCGAAGACAAAGAGTCCCCACATTCCGTAGACGATACTTGGAATCGCGGCTAAGAGCTCAATTGCAATGCCAAGGGGCTTTTTAATCCAGCTTGGCGCGAGTTCTGTTAAAAAAAGCGCAATCCCAAAGCTGACTGGCACCGCAATTAAAAGGGCAATAATGGAGGTTACGAGCGTTCCGTAGATCGGCACTAATGCACCAAATTGATCCATCGGCGCGTTCCACTCTTTCGTCCAAAGAAACTTGAGGCCAAACTCTTTAATGCTCGGCATCGAGGCGATGATGAGCGAAACAATGATGCCCCCGAGCAGTAGGAGGACAAAGTAGGCAGACCCTTTAACAAGTAGACCAAACAGCTTGTCAAAATGGGCACTGAATTTAGAAGCGTAATGTGTCTGTCGACTCATAAAATAATTCGTTCCTTGTAGTTAACGTAACGGTGGGCGGGCGGTATTGTTGTTGTCGATTTGCGTCAAATCGGTGCCTTCTGTCCCAGCGAGTGTCTTATGTGATTTCAATTTATTCCAATTGATCTCAATGTATCTACCGATTCGTAGATATGCTGAAATGACAAGGGAATCATCGTTCCACTTGCCATCTCAGTGTGTCATTGATTTAGAATAGGCGAAATCAATTATTTAGTTTTAATCTCTTTTGCAAGCGTCTCATCGATGATGGTTACAACGTTTGCAGGAAGTGGCGCGTAGTCTAAGCCTTTTGTGATCGCTTGACCTTTTTCAGTCTGACCCCATTGGAAGAATTTGATGATCTCTTCCGCTTTCACGGGATCCGCTTGATCTTTATGCATTAAGATAAAGGTCGTTGAGGCTAGTGGCCACGCGTTTTTACCTTCACGATGGGTGAGGTCTTGCGCAAACGATTGTTTCCAATTGACTTTCGCTGCCGCTGCACTGAAGCTCTCCGCGCTTGGGCTTAACACTTCACCATCTTTTGAGATAAGTTTGGTGTAGCTTAAATTGTTCTGTTTTGCGTAGGCATACTCAACGTATCCGATGGAACCTTTCACGCGTTGAACGAATGCAGTCACGCCGTCGTTACCTTTTCCGCCGATACCGGTAGGCCAGTTGACCGTTGAGCCTGCGCCGACTTGGTCTTTCCAGTCGCTATTGACTTTCGAGAGGTAGGTGGTGAAGATAAATGAGGTGCCTGAACCATCCGCGCGGCGCACAACTGAGATCGCTTGATCGGGGAGTTTTACGTTCGGGTTTAAAGTTTGAATCGCTTCATCGTTCCATTTTTTGATTTTGCCGAGGAAGATGTCGCCTAAGGTTTTCCCGTCAAGAACGAGCTCATTGGATTGGATGCCTTCAACGTTGATCGCAAGTACCACGCCGCCGGTGACCGTTGGGAATTGAACCAATCCCTTCTCTTTAAGATCTGCGTCACTTAATGGAGCGTCTGATGCACCAAAATCAACGGTTTTTGCGGTGATCTGTTTAACGCCCGCTGAGGATCCGATGGATTGATAGTTAATGCGTTTGCCGGTCTCTTTATTATATTCGTCGGCCCATTTTGCATAGACAGGTGCTGGGAATGATGCGCCTGCACCGGTGATTGACACATCTTGTGCAACAGCTGCACCACTCATAATCGCACCGCTTAAAAGGATGGCTGAAGTGAGTTTTTTTAATGAAGTCATACTGTTTCCTTTTCGTTTGATAAACGTGATTTAAATTGATTTAGATTTAAGGTTTTGATTTAAGGATTTTTTGATCTACGTTGAGTATAAAAAAGGAATATGACGGGATTGTGACACTTCAAAAAGAGTCACGTTACATAGATTTTTTTGTGAAAAGACGGTTAGGGCAAGGTTTTTCGCGTATGGATAAAGTAAGAAACCGCAAGCCCTGTCACAATTAAGATAAGTGTGACAACGCCATTACGAGCGATCAGCATACTAAGAATCATCGTCCCCCATAAGATGAGATAGATGCGGCGTTTGCGGCGTTTGCTAATTCCTTTATGGACTAAATAATCGCGGATAAATTCCCCAAAATAGGGATGATTGAGGAGCCAAGCATGAAAGCGAGGCGAGCTTTTCCCAAATAGATACGCGCTCAAGAGCAAAAAAGGCGTGGTTGGAAGCAGCGGTAAGACCGATCCAATCACTCCTAATACGAGCGAGATAAACCCCGCAATAATGAGAAGATAGCGCGTAATCATGGAAGCATTATAGAATATTTAGCCAATAAAAAAAGACCCGCCGAATCATTCGAAGCGTGTCTTTCTACGTTGTTAGTCGTTGTTGTATCTCAGGGGTGAGGTAATAATTTACTTCTCGCCGCTCTTCTTTTTGCTTTGTGCGAGGAAGAAGTAGACGAGACCGCCTGCGATTGCAAATTGAAGTAACATACCAACGATGGTAATAATCATGGTTGCACTCATTATTATTCTCCTAGTAAAGTGATTGATATAGATCAAACCCGATAGGAGAGTATACGGGGTTTTTGGGAAATTACCACTGGAAAAGCGCCCCTTAATCGCTAGGCGCTTAACAATCTTTACAATTGCCTGATTCGAGGTTGATTTACCCTCAAAAAAGCGTGCCGGCTAAAGCGTTCGCATAATTTCAGCAAGGCGGCGATAGGAGTCTAGATGCTCCGTTTCATCAAAAATCGCTGAAGTAAACATCAGCTCATCGGCACCCGTTTGGCGAAGGACATCCTTTAATTTAAGACGAACATTTTCATGGCCGCCCACCGCAGAATAGCGCAGCATCCGATTAACATGCACCTTTTCGACGATATTCCACACCGATTCCATCTCCTCTACGGGCGGGGGCGAGAGCTTTATAGTGCCGCGAACGAGATTGGTAAAACTCTGCTCCATGGTGGTAAATAAGCGATGTGCTTCACGGTCACTTTCGGCAACAACCGCATTCATACAGACGATCACATAGGGATTTTCGAGTGCATTGGATGGTTTGAATTTACGGCGATAGGTTTCAATTGCTTGGATGAGATGATCGGGGGCAAAGTGGGCGGCAAAGACATAGGGAAGCCCAAGCTCTGCGGCAAGTCCCGCACTAAAAAGGCTCGAGCCTAAAATATAGATGGGAATATCGAGATCTCGCCCCGGAATCGCTTGAATTGAAGGATCATACGCAGTACTCATGGCCGGATTAAAATAGCTCTGCAGTTCACGGACTTCATCGGGAAATTCAAGCGCTCTATGAGGATCACGGCGAAGGGCAAAGGTGGTCTTTTGATCGGTCCCCGGCGCGCGCCCGAGTCCACAATCAATCCGCCCGGGATAGAGCGATTCGAGCGTACCAAAACTTTCCGCAACCATGAGCGGCGCGTGATTGGGCATCATCACTCCGCCAGAGCCAATGCGAATGGTGCGCGTATTTTCCGCAAGATAGCCCATTAATACCGTTGTTGCACTGCTTGCGATATTGGTCATATTGTGATGTTCGGCAACCCAAAAGCGGGTATAGCCCTCATTTTCTGCCTGCTGGGCTAAGACTTTTGAGCGTAAAAACGCATCGCGCGGGGTTTGGTTTTGGTAAACGGTTGCAAGATCCAAAATCGAGTAGGCAATCATGTAAGCTCCTTGTCAATAAGCGGGGATTGAGGTGGATTGAGCGATTGATGACGCATCGTGCGAGCGTCAATCGAAGTGATTCGTTTAGGATAATTGATCAAAATCAAAGATTCAAGCTAACGCTTTGAATTTAAGCAACGAAATTAAGCACTCAGTTAATTACTCGCAGCGCCCGAGAGTTTGGTAAAGTAAGGGGATACTCCATCGTTAAATTGATTCATAATTCATGATTGATTAATGATGAAATCGGCGATGATCAAAAGCAAAAAGGAACCGACATGCGACTGAAACAATGGATATTACTGGGGTGTGGCGTTTTTACATGGGCCAATGCTGGGACGCTTATTGACGAGATGAGTGCCTGCGATCAGCACTTTTTTAATGCTTTATATGAAAAGGGCAGTGCGGAGCCGAATTTTGTGCGCTCGGACAAAGCGGGTGGCGTTGCGTGGTTTGCGGTCGAGGATCGTTTTTCAGATGATGAGCCGTCGGTTTATCGTTTTAACACACCGATCAAAGAGAAGGGCCTCTCGCTCATTGCCTATTATGATCGTTATATTGATATGCGTGGATTTGAGCTTGGCGAGTTCTATTTTTGGGGCTTTTTAGCCGAAAACAGTTTTGATGAGGTGAAAGCGGCGCTGCCGAATCTTGCGTGGCGTGAAACGAGCCCTGATCAATCGTGGAGCGGCGGTGAATGGGTGCGCCGAAGCGGAAATGAGCCGTGGAAAGATAATCCCATCGACATGGCGGGGATTTTTACACCTGCAGGCGTGATGGAAAAAGGTTTTTTTATTGAGCGCTTGCCGGATAATCCCGATCAACTTTGGATTACCTGCACCATTCAAGGGAGCGTAACGCCTGCGGCCATTATGCAAGATCGCCCAGATCTCGCGCCGGAAGTCGGTGAGATTGAGAATTTAGAGAGTGAGCTCAAACGCATGGAAACCGCCGATAAAGTCCGTTCAGATTAGTGTTTCCTAATAAAACGTCTAGAATTAAAAGAGCGAGTCACGTTAAGGCTCGCTTTTTTTGATGCTTGGATTTGGAAGAGATGCCCGTTTAGAGACGCTCGATATAATCGCTCAATTGAACATCGTCAAACATCATTGCGCGAAACTCTAAAATAAAGTATTTCATCTCATCAAAATTCCCGCGAAGAGAGCAGGTATCCGCTTCCGGGTCGTAATCAAATTCGCCCATCAAATCGGGGAAATTATCTTCTAAGAAAAGCTCAATAATATCGATCCATGCATAGCCAGAATGTTCCTTTTCGGCATCTTCAAAGAGCTCATATTGTAGATCTGCGTCAAAAAAAAGGTTGAGTTGATCATTTTCAAGCTCAATTACATGGAGCGGGTAGATATTTCGTAGGTCTTGCATCGCGTTATCCGTTAAAAGTGTGTCAAAATGAGGACCGAGGGCGATTATTATATCCATTTTTTGCTCAAAGCTCGATTAATTTTATGGCTGACTTATCCTCAAATTGAGCATTTATAGGGAAAATGGGCATAGTGCGCTAAAAATGAGGCTTAATATATGGAAATAAATAGGGTAGTATATTATCGATATTATAAATTTATAATCCATTTTAGGACGGGTTATCGGGTTTATAACGGCCAAGTGGTCACGGCGTCCTCGAAGACGAAGGGCAACTTTAAAATATAAAATTCATCTAGGAACGTAAGATGTCTCAAAAAAATAATCACACCGTAAAAGAGTTCGACCTAAAGGAACAGGGAAAAATTAAACGTTTGACTAATAAAACGTTCAAATTTGATGAGAGGATTGGAGAGGGTTGGTTTTCCGCAGTTTACTTTTTAAAAACCGCTGAAATTGCACGGCGCTATTGTGAAGATAAACAGGTCACGATGCAGTTTTTCCAGCGTCATGATGACGTTGTCCTATGTGGGATTGACGAGGCCATTGCGCTGCTTCACACCTTCGCCGATTCGCCTGAAACGCTCGACATTAAAGCGCTCAATGATGGCGATAAAATTGGGGCGTATGAAACCGTATTATCGATTACCGGAAATTACCAAAAATTTGGCTTTCTTGAAGGCTTAATTGATGGATTATTAGCGCGCAGAACCTCCATTGCCACCAATGTGCATGACGTAGTTCAAGCGGCGGGCGATAAAGAGGTGATCTTTATGGGCGACCGTGACGATCATTTCGGGCAACAAGCTGGCGATGGCTATTCAGCCTATATCGGCGGCTCAAGTGCGCAAGCAACCCACGCGATGAATGAGTGGTGGGGCAAAGAGGGCTTAGGCACGATGCCACACGCGCTGATTCAGCTCTTTAATGGCGATCTTTTAGAAGCGGCGAAAGCCTATTACGAAACCTTCCCTGAAGATAAATTGATGGTGCTCGTTGATTACAATAATAATGTGATCGAAGATTCACTCCGTGTTGCGCGCCATTTTGGTGAAAAGCTCGTGGCAGTGCGCGTGGATACCTCCGGCAATATGGTGGATCAATATTTTATGCGCAATCCTCATCTATTGGGCCCCTTTGATCCCCGCGGTACCAATCCAACCTTAATTCGCGCGCTTCGTGATGCGCTCGATGCGGAAGGTTACACCAATGTAAAAATTGTAGTCAGTGGCGGATTTAATCCAAAGAAAATTAAAGAATTTGAAGCGCAAAATACCCCCGTTGATGTCTATGGCGTGGGCTCAAGTCTTTTAAAAGTGAGCGTCAGTTTCACCGGTGATAATGTCTTGTTAGATGGTAAACCTCAAGCGAAAGCGGGCCGTATTTTGCGCCCAAATCCCCGTTTAGAGGTGGTGGAATATCCCATTGATTCAGCGGATGCTGAGTAGATTAGAATCATTTAAGGAGCGTTTCGTGGAAAAATATATCGATTATTTAGGGAATTGGTTGCAAGCAGAGCTTGATTATCGTGGCGCTGAGCACTTTGTGTTTGGCATGAGCGGCGGGGTTGACTCGGCGGTGGTGGCCTTTCTGTTAGCGAAGTTTTTCCCCGAGCGCTCGCTTGGCGTGATGATGCCGTGCATGAGCCACCCGAATGATTTACACGACGGGGAATTGGTGATGAAAGCGTGTGGCCTTCCCTCAATTACCGTTGATTTGACCGCAACGCACCATGCGCTTATGAGCGAAATTGAAGCCTCTGGAGCGGAATATATGACCAATTCCGATCCCGAGCGGCAGCGCGTTTTAATTGGCAACACCAGTGCGCGCCTTCGGATGACAACGCTCTACACCATTGCGCAGGCGAAAAATTCGATCGTCGTCGGCACCGATAATGCGGTGGAGTGGTATACCGGTTATTTTACTAAATATGGCGATGGCGGGGTGGACATTGTGCCGCTTTTTCATCTCAATAAAGAAGACGTCTACGACATCGCGCGGATGTTAGGTGTTCCTGATGAAATTATTAATAAAAAACCTTCAGCGGGCCTTTGGGAAGAGCAGACCGATGAAGATGAGATGGGCACGACCTACGCAATGCTCAATCGTCATTTAAATGGGGAAGCGGTGCCGGAGAAAGATCGTGAAGTGATCCGTTTTTGGCATGAACGCTCACACCATAAACGCGCCCTTCCACGTACGCCAAAGTCGCCCTCTGAGTATTGATCTTCGCGCTAAAGCCCGATATGATCGAAAGATGATTTAGTTTGAGCATACTACAAGGATTGTCCGTGTGAACGTTAAATATTTAGGATTGGCCGATTATCTTCCTGTGTTTGAAGCGATGAAACACTTTACCGAAACCCGTACCGATGACACCGTCGACGAGCTTTGGATTGTGGAGCATCCGCAAGTCTTTACGCAGGGGCAGGTGGGAAAGCCCGAACATATTCTAAATGTCACGGAGATTCCCATTGTGCGCGTCGATCGTGGCGGACAGGTGACCTTTCACGGCCCCGGGCAACTGGTGGTCTATACGCTGATTAACTTCAAAAAGCGCAAAATTGGGATTCGCTCGCTCGTTCGTTCGATTGAGGCGAGCATTATCGATACGCTTGGCGATTATGGCATTGAGGCGTACGGCAAAGAGGATGCGCCGGGGGTCTATGTGGCTGGCGATAAAATTGCCTCCCTTGGGCTTCGGATTAAAAATGGCGCGGTCTATCATGGGCTTGCGCTCAATGTGAAGATGGATTTAACGCCCTTTACCTATATCAATCCGTGCGGGTATGCAGGGCTTAAAATGACGCAGATGGCCGATCTTATCGCAAACGAAGTGGTCCATCAGTTGAGCGTTAATCAAGTGGCTGAAAGATTGGTGAATCATCTTAAAGGCTATCTTGGCGAGATCGATTAGACAAACCAACATTTGTAGATAATGTAATTTTAATACAATAAGGACCAATATCAGGGGAAGCCAAGCGGTTTTGCCTATTTTATGGGGTCTATAAAAAACTCACAAAGGGGATACTGTGGAGAATGAATTTAGCTGGAAACGTGCCGCAAAGGTGACGTATCCGGTGGCGATGGGCTATGCGCCGGCGGGAATGGCGTTTGGAATTTTAGCCACAAGTGCGGGCATTCCGTGGTGGCTTGCGATTTTGATCAGCATTGTGGCACTGTCGGGCGCGGCGCAATATGCAATGATCGATGCGGTAAAAGCGGCCGCAGGCGTGATGGGAATTTCACTCCAAACGCTCACGATTAACCTTCGCCATGTCTTTTACGGTCTTCCACTTCTCGATGCGCTGCCTAAAAATCGCCTTGCGCGAACCTACTGTTATTTTTGCCTCACCGATGAGGGTTTTTCCGTCCTAACAACGCTCTCAAAACGCGATCAGAAGGGGCTTTTTCTCAAAATCTCTTTTTTAGTGCATAGTTATTGGGTGCTCGCGACCATTGCCGGCGTGATTTTAGGGGAGGGGATCGGCAGTTTGATCCCGAATCTTGATTTTGCCCTCTCATCGCTCTTTGTCATTTTATGGTATGAACAAGTGAAGATGAAAAAGGTGTGGTGGCCGAGTGTTTTAGCGCTTGGGGTATTTCTGCTTATGCTCTGGATTTTGCCGGAGTCGGTGCTGATTATGGCGCTTGTGGTGTCGATCGCGATTATTTTAGTGCGCGCCATTTTGTTTGAACGTAAAAAGCCGCTCTATCATGGGGATGGATCACTCAACGAAGACGCGCTTGAAGGGGAGAAATAAGATGACAACGATGACCGTAACCGCCATGTTTATCTCAGCACTTTTGATGAGTGTAATCACACTTTTCCTTCGTGCATTTCCCGCGCTTGTCCCGCTTAAATGGCTCGATTCGCCGATTCTGAGGGCACTTAATTTTGCGCTTCCCATCAGTGTGATGATGATTTTAATTCTAAATAGCCTCGCCATTCCCGAGAGTTCCTTAACCGATATTTTTGCCAAAGTTGGCGCTATGTTCCTTGTGCTTGGCAGTTATCTTTGGTGGAAAAATGTCTTTGTGAGCGTCATTATCGGCGTTGCTTCGTTAAATGGGATTCTCTATTTAGTGGCACTTTTCGCATAATTATTTATAATAAAGACCATTTTAACAACGGAATCGGTACTGATGAATTGGAAAAATCGTCTTCGTAATTGGCCTAATGGCGTCTGGTTGTTGGGCGTTTTTGCCTGGTCACTCTTTATTTCGTACGCCCTTTTTAAGCCTGCAAGCGAGATTCCCGAGGTGCCGATTATCATTCCTCACCTTGATAAAGCGGTGCATTTTACCCTATTTGCCGTGGAAGGCTTTCTATTGGTCGCGCTCTTTAAAGGGGTGCTGCTTCGCTTTGATGCACGGGGAAAATGGGGCTGGTTTTTGCTCTTTATTTTTCTTGTGATGAGCAGTGCCGGCTCTGAATATCTGCAAGAGCACTATACGCTCGACCGAAGTGGTGATTTATTTGATGCGGTGGCCGATCTTTTGGGCGGCATCATTGGCGCAATTTGTGCGACTTTTTTCTTTACAACGCGCGACTAAAATCGAGATACCACTTAAAGCGGTCGTAATTATAGAGTGGGTGATTGCCGGAGGTTTTTTGCCAATTGATGGAGAGTTTTGGCGTAATTCCCCAAAATTCGATATCGCGTTTCCATACGGAGAGCGAGAGCGTATATTCATCTTGTCTGCGCTGAATTCGGGTGATGTCCTCCCCTTTATAGGCCCGTTTTGCGTAGCTCGCTTGCACGTTGGTTGAAAATTCATTGGGCCACTGTTTTCCCCAACCGATTCGAATCCCTCGGCGGATATATTGGTCCGACTCATCACTAGGAGACTCTTTACTAAAATCGAGCCCGCCAAAGAAAAATTGATCATTAGATGGGGCGTAAAGCAGGGTGGTGGCGATCATAAAACGGTCACCATCTAAAAAATCCCGCTGCTGGTCATAGGTTTCATGGCGAAATTCTGCCATATTCATCCATTGCCATTTTGGCGAAAGCATCTGATCGACACTTACTCGTAGCCCAACGCTGTGAGCATACGGTTTTTGGCTAAACCAGCGTTTTTCATAAAATGGGGTGACAAAAATCGATGTGCCAAAGGTTTGATAACCGTACCCTGCGTAAACCCGCGCTGTGACCTCATTATAGGTGCGATTGTCCCAATAATATTGCCCGTAGAGTTCGCCTTTAGTGCGGAAATAGTGCTGTCCGCTAAGGTTATAATCTTTTTTAGCGGAGAAAAAATAGGAGAGCCCGTGCGCCGATTCCGCTTCCGTGATGGAGACAAATCCATTGGCATTTGCGCCGATCGGCGGTGCGCCATTGATATTGCGATCTTCCGTATAATTGAGCCCAAGATCAAACTCAAAGGATTCGCGTTGATTGATATAGTCCTGATAGGATTGCAGTGCCTCGCGAGACTCGTCATCAAGGGGATAACGCTCGAGCTTTTCAATGATTTTTTCCGCATCTCGATGGGCGCGATTGGCAAGATTGGCCTCAAGCAGTGAAATCTCAATTTTAGGGAGATCGGGCGTCTCTTCGAGCATCGCATTAAAGTGGACGATCGCCTTGGAATAATCGAGGTGCTCTTTTGCCACCATGCCTTCCATATAATGGATCAGCATCGGGTCTTGATAGTGCTCGGGGAGGCGTTTATAGGCGGGAAGAAGAGCCCCCATCGCCGGAATATTATTCTCCGCAATCACCGTTTGCAGGAGCGACATTAAGAGTGCGGGATTATTTTCAAGCCCTTGCGTCGAAATCTCAATTTCCACCGCTTCGCCGCTCTGTTTTTCCGGAACTACCGGGCGTTTCACTCGATCACTGCCGGTTTCATTGTGGGTATAGTCCGCAACGGGATTGAGATTGTCCGTCGGGCGATTGTGATTAAAGTTTTGTGTCTGCGCCTGAGTTTGTGCTTGTGTCTGTACCTGTGCTTGCGCTTCGGCTGAAACGATGAGAAAGAGCGCGGTAAGCATTATGCAAACAAACGAAGAGAGAAGTGCTGACGGTCTTTGCCGATTTTTTTGTGGGTAAGGCAAGGGCAATAATGAATGGGTCAGCATGGTCTCTCCTTGGGATGGATGATCCGTTATTTGGGTAAAATATCGAACGCATCGATGGCATTTTTCACATCGTCGAGCATCGGTACACGCCCAATGCCGCCCATATTGATCACATGCCGATTGTGTTTGGTGAGAACCGCGCCGGCGTGGCTGGGTTTACTATCGGTAAAGAGCATCACCAGCGGTAACTCTTGGCTATTGGCGATATGAGCAAAGCCGGTATCGACCGCCACCACAAGTTTCGATTGTGCGATAATATGAGCGCTTTCTGTGAGCGATTGTCTTGGAACCACCACCGATTTAGGAATCTCGCGGCTCATGCGTTCAGCACGCTCTTTTTCCCGTTCATTGCCCCAAAATAGGACGGAGACGAGCCCCTTTTTACGCAGCCATTTCCCGAGGGCAATCCACTCTTTTTCAGGCCACTCTTTCGATTCAGCACTCGTGCCATGAATGAGCGAGACAAAGGGCTCATCCGGCGTTAATGGATTGCTGTTTGCAAGTTTTGGTAGACCAAAATCAATGTGTGGCGCGAGCGTGTAGCCAAAAATTTGCGAAAATAGTAGGCGCGCGCGGGCAATGGCACCATTGAGCCATTTGACTTCATATTGATAGGTATTAAATCGAGCGGCGGCTTTTTCACGAATGCTCTTTTCATTAAATCCATGAATGGGCTGTTTCGCTTTTTTTGCTAAAAAAACGCTTTTTAATAATCCTTGAGCATCGATCACATAATCCCACTTTTCGGCACGCATAGTCTTTTTAAAGGCACCATATTCGCGCCATGTTTTGGGGCTTAATAGCGCTTTTCGCCAACGGCGCATCGCCACGGGAATGATTTTTGTCGTTGCAGGATGGAGAAGTGGAATGTCTTGAAAACTCTCTTCAACCACCCATGTGAGCTCAAAGGGCTCGTCGCCAAAATGAGCCTGAAGATCGGTAAGCGCCGGAAAACAGTGAATTAAATCGCCCATGGAAGAGGTTTTAATAAGCAGAATTTTTTTCATGATATTCAAAATCTAAGGATTAAAAGAATGATAAAAAGGGTAGCACATTTCGCATTGATTCGCCGTTCTATCCCTTTAAGAGTTGATCAAAATGGGGTTGCCAGACAGCGAACGTTTATCTGCTGCCTGCGCATCAGCCCGCATTGCCTAAACTTGCAAAAAATGCGAGCAGAATGGGCGAGATGATATTGATGATAAATCCAAAACTAATGGCAATCGGCACCACGCGAATTCCGCCGGATTTTTGAATCACGGGGAGCACAAAATCTAGAGAGGTTGCCCCACCTGAACCAATGGCTGAAAGCGGGTAACGGCGCATCATAATGGGGATCACCGCAAAGGCAAAAAATTCGCGAAAGAGGTCGTTAAAAAAGGCGATACTGCCAACGGTAGGACCAAATCCTTTTTGCAGGACACTCGCCGAAAGGGAATACCAGCCAAAGCCGGAGCTTATGGCAAGCCCTTGAATGAGCGTCGCACCGCTCATCAGCGCAGCTAAAATGCCCCCTAAAAATGAGGAGATAATAAGCGCAACGCTTAAAATAATGCCATATCGATTGAGAAAAACAGCCTTTAGACTAATCCCATTGCTGCGAAGCTGAATCCCGACAAAAAAGAGCAGAATCATCAGTGCAATTTGCCCGGTATGATCGGCGGTTGCCTTCATCATCTCGTGACTTAAAAGCCCTAAGCGTTGCAGTAAAACGCCCAAGATTAGCCCTAAAATAATGGAACCAAGCAGTTTTCCGGCATTGAATATGAGCTCAAGTTTCGAGGGTTTATAATTTGAATTCTGCTCAACTCGTAGCGGAATATATTTATCGATGATGTAGAAAAAGGCCATATTACAGCCGAGAATCATCACAATATAGAGCACCGTTTTCCCGGCGATGCTAGTGAGCTCTGCCAGTAGATTTTCCATCACCGAGAGATTGAGCCCCATAATAAAGAGGATAAAGTAGATGAGCATCATCAAGCCCTTATCGACAAATTTTAAGATGGGCGGGTTTTGAATATAGAGCGCAAAGCCAAGAAAGAGCGGGGTTAATACCCAAAGCAAAGTGGTTAGCATGAGATCCTAAAGCAACAGAGACAATAAAGATAAAGCATCGGTTTTAATGGCGGTCCTTTAAAAGGGAGAGAACCAACGTTCGATAATAATGGCGGCCGAGATCGCATCGAGCTGGCCTTTTTTATTTTGCTGCGAGGGTTTCAAAAAGGCCTCACTCTCAATCGATGAGCGCGATTCATCCACCTCAAAGACTTGGAGTCCAAAACGGCCATGCAGACGATTGCCAAATTTACGAATCTTTTTGATGTGATCGGTTTCCGTCCCATCTTTGGTAAAGGGAATGCCGAGAATAAACGCATCGGGCGTATACTCTTTGATTAGCGCTTCCACCTCACTCCAATCGGGTTCGCCGTGGGTTGATTTTAAGATCGTAACGGGCTGCGCCGTACCAGTAATCGCATTGCCTGAGGCAACACCAATATTTTTCTCGCCGTAATCAAAGCCTAGGACGAGAGAAATCTCTGTCATCTGTGAAGGGTCTCCCTATGAATCATGAAAAAATGTGGCACAAGTGCTGATTTTAGCAGAAATAGCCGAAAAATGGAGAGAATCCTCACGCCGATGATTAAGAGAGTTAATCGAGGTGATGATGGGCCTCTAAATGGGGCGAAAGATGCACTTCAAGAAAATTTACGCAGGCTTTTAACTTCGCAGAATTACTCAGGCGCGTCGGATAGATCGCCCAGATATCCGCGTCTTGCCGATATTCTGGCAAAATATGAATGAGATTTCCCGCCGCGATCTCAGGGCCAATATCCCACGTTGAGCGGAGCATAATTCCTTCCCCTGCAAGTGCCCAATAGCGCACCATCTCCCCATTATTGGACGAAAGATTGCCCGAGACTTTGATCTGTTGCTCCCCGTCATCGGAGTAGAGTTTCCAAATGGCGTAGGGCGAATCACGCTCTTTAATCACAAGACAGGAATGATCGAGCAGATCTTGCAAGGTTTTAGGTGTACCGCAGCGGGCTAAATACTCAGGCGATGCGCAGAGAACTCGCTTATTTCGCGCCAATTTTTTAGCAATGAGATTGGGCGCAATGTGATTACCAACGTGAATATCAAGGTCGACATGTTGCTTGATGAGATCTTGGACTTTATCGGTGGTATCAAAGCGAATGGTGATGTTGGGATATTGACGAATAAATTGAGACAGAAGCGGGGCAATATGTTGCCGCCCAAAGCCTAAACTGCTGGTAATGGAGAGATTGCCATGGGGATCATCGATGTCATCAATCAGATCTTCCGACATCTTTCGCAGCGTCAAAATCGCATCTTGCGCCCACGCAAAGACCGTTTCTCCCTGCTCGGTGAGCTCAATATTTCGGGTATGACGATGGAGCAATTTACAATTGAGCGTCTCCTCTAAATTCTGAATGCGTTTGGAAATAAAGGAGCGTGAAAATCCAAGCTCATCGGCGGCCTTAATAAAACTTTTGTTTTTAACGACCACTAAAAAGACATAGAGATCATTGGTTTGCGGTAAGTTTTTCATCCATAGACTCCTGTTTTATGATTATTTAATGTAGATCGAAATTTAAAAATTGTCTATAAATTTGTCGCTAAAACAGAAACTGAATGTCCCCAAATCATGACTGACCAGCGCTTTTTTTTCTGTCATGATGAAATCCATGCAGTTCGGAATAATAAACATTATAAGGAGATTGTTGGATGATGAAATCATTTAAGATCGCGGTATTAGCCGGCGATGGAATTGGGAAAGAGGTGATGCCGGAGGGACTGCGCGTATTGGCGACAGTGGCTGAAAAGCTCGATCTTTCCCTTGAGTTTGAAACATTCGATTGGGCAAATTGCGACTATTATGCCGCGCACGGGACGATGATGCCTGATGATTGGTTTGAGACGCTTCAATCCTTTGATGCGATCTATTATGGCGCAGTGGGCTGGCCGGAATTGGTGCCTGATCATATTTCGCTTTGGGGCTCGCTGTTGCAGTTTAGACGCCGCTTTGATCAATATGTCAATCTGCGTCCCGTGCGATTAATGGCGGGGGTCACCTCACCGCTTGCCAATAAAAAACCGGGCGATATCGATTTTTACGTCGTGCGTGAAAATACCGAAGGGGAATACTCTGCATTAGGCGGCAAAATGTATGAAAATACCGAGCGTGAATTTGTGCTACAAGAGGCGGTATTTAGCCGTCGTGGCGTGGATCGAATTCTCAATTATGCCTTTAATTTAGCGCAAAAACGGCCGCGCAAAACCTTAACCAGCGCCACCAAATCAAATGGGCTAGCGATCAGCATGCCGTATTGGGATGAGCGTGTTACAAAAATGGCGGAAAACTTCCCCGATGTGACGTGGGATAAGCAACATATCGATATTCTCTGCGCGCGCTTTGTGTTGCAACCCGAGCGGTTTGATGTGGTGGTTGCGTCCAATCTTTTTGGGGATATTTTATCGGATTTAGGGCCTGCTTGCACCGGAACGATGGGGCTCGCACCCTCTGCCAATATCAATCCTGAAAAGACATTTCCCTCACTTTTTGAGCCGGTTCATGGCTCTGCACCGGATATTTATGGCCAAAATATTGCCAATCCCATTGCGATGATCTGGTCGGGCGCGATGATGCTGAATTTCTTTAGCGATGCGCCGGGATATGAGCGTTATAGCACTGCCCACGATCTGATTTTACAGGCGATCGAAGAGGTATTACAAAACGGTCCGCATACGAAAGATATGGGTGGGAATGCCTCAACGAGTGCCATTGGCGATGCGATTATTGCCGCGCTCGATCGATATACGATTGCATAACGTCAGACACACAGACACACAGACACACAGATAAACACGCAACACAACAAAAACAACAAAAACCAACGTAATAACAATAAAAATAACTCACAATCTGCGCATGGAGCACAGGAGGATACTTATGACGACAACGACGTTAGACCTTGAAAAACGCACGGTTAAAAAGGTGATGCTAAGGATAGTCCCTTATGTCTTTTTACTCTATATCATCGCGATTATTGATCGTGTTAATATCGGCTATGCCGCCCTTGAAATGAACCAAGAGATCGGGATTACCGCTGAGATTTTTGGCTTTGTTTCTGGAATATTCTTTATCGGATATTTTCTCTTTGAGATTCCGAGTAATGTCTTTTTAAGTCGATTTGGTGCGCGAAAATGGATCGCCCGAATTATGGTGACGTGGGGCATCTTGGTGATTGCCGAAGGATTTGTCCAAAATGGCACGCAACTCGCGATTGTGCGTTTCTTACTGGGAATCGCGGAAGCGGGGTTTACGCCGGGCGTTCTCCTCTATTTAACCTTCTGGTTTAGAACCAAAGATCAAGCGCGTGCGGTAGCGTATTTTATGAGCGGCATGGCGGCGGCAAATATTATTGGTGCTCCGTTTTCTACCTGGATTATGGAAAATATCACCTGGTTTGATCTCTCAGGCTGGCGCTGGATCTTCATTATTCAAGGGATTCCTGCCATTGTGCTCGGCGTTGTCACCTTCTTCTATCTGACCGATCGCCCAAGCGATGCAACGTGGCTCGATGATGAGGAGCGTAACTGGTTAATTAATGCTCTTCGTGAAGATGATCTTAAGAAAAAAGCGACGAAAAACATGCGTTTTATCGATGTGGTAAAAGATCTAAGCGTATGGCGTCTTGCGGCAATCTATCTAACGTGGGTTGTGGGGTTATACGGCATTGGCCTCTGGTTGCCGACGATTGTCCGTGATTTCCCAGGCGAGCTTTCCAACATTCAGATCGGATTAGTTGCCATCATTCCTTATCTATTTGGCGGCGTGTGCATGATCTTATGGGGCACCCATTCCGATAAAACCGGTGAGCGTAAATGGCATACCGCATTGCCACTCTTCCTAGGCGGCATCAGTTTAGTGATGCTGGGATTTGTGAGCAACCCTGTGATCTCAGTTGTTTTATTAACGCTTACGACGATCGGCTTATATAGCTTTATGGGGCCGTTCTGGTCAGTCGCATCGGTCAGTCTATCGGCATCGGCAGCGGTGATTGGGATTGCGATTATCAATAGTGTTGGGAATTTAGGCGGATTTATCGGGCCATACATTGTGGGATATCTCCGCGATTTAACCGGCCAAATGGAGAGCAGTCTCTTCTTCTTAGGTGGCGTGTTAATCATCGGAACGGCGATTATCACCACATTAAACCGAGCACTTTTAAATCAAGCGCGCAAGGATGAGGCGTAATTGCATGTGCGACAGGGAGGTCGCACCCTTTTATAAAAATAGACAACGATAACAACCACAATAATAACCACACAATAGATAGATCCCCTTTAGCGATTGCGCTGGGGGATATGAGGACAACGATATGGCATCAACATTTAAAGTAGCAAAAAAATTGATTACCGGTGAGAACGGCCTTGCGCTTTTAGCCAGTGAAGTGGCGGCGCTTGGAATGAAAAACCCGGTGATTTTAACGGATAAAATTTTAGTGGAGCTTGGCGTTGCGGAGCGAGTGGCGGGCGCGCTAGGGATTGATCAGGTTGAGATTTACAGCGAGATTTTGCCAGAGCCTGAATATGGCGCGGTGGAAAACTGCTCACAATATGTGAAAGAGCAGGGCTTTGATGGACTGATTGCGCTCGGCGGCGGAAGTGTGATCGATACGGCGAAAGTGGTCTCTTTTTATACCACTTATGATGGCGCGCTCGATGATCTTGTCGGCAGTGATTTGGTGCCCTTTAAAGGCTTACCGCTCATTGCGATTCCAACAACGGCAGGTACCGGATCTGAGGTGACTAACGTCGCGGTGCTATCGGATACAAATGCGCAGGTGAAAAAGGGCATTGCGAGCGATCATCTTCTTCCGGATGTCGCCATTGTTGCGCCGGAAATGATGCTGACGATGCCTCCAAGCGTGACGGCGGCAAGCGGTATCGATGCGCTCATTCATGCGGTGGAATCGTATATCTCCATTAATGCCTCTGAAATTACCGAGAGCCTTGCCCTTAAAGCGATTGGCATGATCGCTCAAAATTTAGAGATCGCCTATCGCGAGCCGGATCATCTTCATGCGCGTGAGCAGATGGCAACGGCGAGTTTAATGGCGGGCATGGCCTTTGGAAACTCTGGGCTTGGAGCGGTTCATGCGTTAGCGCTTCCGCTCGGGGGCAGACATCATATTACCCATGGGATCAGTACGGCGCTGCTGCTTTTGCCGGTGATGGAGTGGAATAAATCGGCCTGTATGGAAAAAATGCGCGATATTGCACTCGCCTTTGGCCAATCGGTAGAGGGATTATCCCTTGAAGCGTGTGCAGATTTAGCAGTGGAATCGATGCGCGTTCTCTGTGAAAACGTCGGCATTCAATTGGGATTGAAAAATTACCATATCCCAAAAGAAGATCTCCCGGTGATGGCGGCAGAGGCGATCAAGATCGAGCGTATTTTAAAGAATAATCCTCGGAAATTATCGGTTGAGGATATTGAAGCGATCTATACCGCCGCCTATTAAATGATTTCGGAGCGGTGGGAAGTTCCCCCCTGTTTAATGCTTCCTGCTGCTCCACCTGACATTTATTTATAAAGTAACCAATAAAATAACGACCCTGAGGCAAAACGATGACAGACTATATGATCGATGTATATAACCCCGCAACCGGCGAACTGATCGATTCTATTCCAGAGACGAGTGTGGAGGCGGTAAATGTGGCGCTTGAAAATGGCCATCACGCTTTTAGTGCATGGAAGAAAACGAGCGTCTATGAGCGAGCAGCGCTTTTAGAAAAATGGGGCGATCTCATTTTACGCGATCAAGATGAGATTGCGAAAATCATCACCCTTGAAAACGGGAAACCCCTCAAAGAAGGCCTTGGTGAGGTGCATTATGCGGTGAGTTTTTTAACCTGGTTTGCTGCTGAAGCAAAACGGCTCTATGGGCGTGTGATTCCCGCCTCGTCAACGGCTAAAAAAATCATGGTGACGCAGCAAGGGGTTGGGTTAGTCGCCGCCATTACGCCGTGGAATTTCCCCGCTGCGATGATGACCCGTAAGGCAGCGCCAGCACTTGCCGCCGGCTGTACGTTTATAATTAAGCCCGCCGAAGAGACGCCGCTCACCATGTTAAAACTGGTGGAACTGGCTCATGAAGCAGGTATTCCAACGGACGTTCTCCAGTGCATTAATGGGCGTGGCCATGTGATGGGGCCTCTGTTAACGGCAAGTCACTATGTGCGTAAAATCACCTTTACCGGGTCAACTCACGTGGGTAAAATTTTGATGCGAGATAGTGCAAGCACGGTAAAAACCGTTTCGATGGAGCTTGGTGGGCATGCGCCTTTTATTGTCTGCGCGGATGCTGATTTAGATCACGCAGTGACGCAGGCGATCGCCTCAAAATTCCGCAATGCAGGGCAGACGTGTGTCTGTGCCAATCGCTTTTTAGTGCACCGTTCGGTGATCGATGCCTTTACGGAAAAATTTGCTAAGGCGGTCTCTGAACTTGTGGTCGGCAATGGTCTTGCAGAGACGACCGATATTGGACCATTAATTAATGAAGCGGGCTTTTTAAAGGTGAAATCGCACATTGAGGATGCGGTATCGAAAGGCGCGCGTATTGTCTGTGGCGGTGAGATGGCTGCCGATGAGGAGCGTGGCGTCTATTTCGTTCACCCGACGATTTTAAGCGATGTGAATGACTCGATGATCATTATGCAAGAGGAGACTTTTGGGCCGGTTGCGCCAATTGTTCCCTTTGATACGCTCGATGAAGCGATCGCGGTGGCAAATGGCACGCCATATGGGTTAGCGGCCTATTTCTTTACTGAAAATTATCGCGATGGGCACTATCTAAACGATGCGCTCGATTTTGGCATTATTGGTTGGAATGATGGATTGGTAAGTACCGCTCAAGCGCCCTTTGGTGGCATGAAAGAGAGCGGTGTCGGCCGAGAAGGCGGGATTGAAGGGATTGATGCATTTTTAGAGACCAAATATCTCTCCATCGGCGGATTATAAGCCTTTATTTTTTTAATCGCGGATTAAATGATAAAACCCCTATTGGTATGGGCATAAAAAAGACCTTAAGTTTGCTCCTTTAAACGGAATGGCTTAAGGTCTTTTCTTTGTTTAGTCAAACGTAGACTAAAGGGGTAGACTAAAGGGATGGGGCTATCTACGCACCGGCATTTTGTGCGGTGTCGATCTCGCTTGCGGTCTCTTTATCACCAATTTTATCCACGATAAGGGTAAGTGCGCCGTCACCTGTGACGTTTGTTGCGGTACCAAAGCTATCTTGTGCAAGGTAGAGCGCCATCATGAGGGCAAGCATGGTATCGGTAAAGCCGAGGACGCTTGCTAAAATACCGAGCGCTGCCATCACCGCGCCGCCGGGAACGCCTGGTGCTGCCACCATGGTTAAGGCTAACAGGAAGATAAATTTCGCGTAGATAGGGAAATCAATAGGCATACCATTAAGGAGTAGAACGCCGACGGAACAGGTCACAAGCGTTACCATACTGCCTGAGAGATGGATCGTTGCAAAAAGCGGAACGGTAAAGCCCGCAACACGCTCACTTGCACCTGCTTCAATCGATTGACGCAGGGTTACCGGAATCGTCGCTGCTGAGGACTGCGTACCCACGGCGGTAAAATAGGCCGGAAGCATGGTTTTAATCAGCGCAAAGGGTGAACGGCCTGAGATCATTCCCGCGATTGAATATTGCGCCACTAAAATGATCCAATGCATGACGATAATGGCCACAAACACGAGCGCAAAGATCGAGAGAATACGCGCCACTTCACCGGCGTAGGTCATGTTGAGGAAGATCCCGAAAATATGGAAGGGCAGGAGCGGAATAATCACTTTAGAGATCAATTTTTGGATAATTTCGCGGAACTCATTAAACCCGCTCTGAAGCACTTTACTTTTAAGTGAAGCGATTCCAATTCCGATTACAAAGGCAAATACGAGCGCACTCATCACGCCGATCATCGGTTCAATGCCGATATCAACAAAGGTGGCCGCTAATCCAGCGCCGGGGGCATCAAAACTTTCGGTCGGTTGTGAAATGACGCGAGGAAGGAGGTTTGATGCCACGAAAAAAGCAAAAAATCCTGCGATTAAGGTCGAAACATAGGCAATGCCCGTTGCCGCACCTAAGAGACGTTGTGAGCCTTTGCCAAGCTCTGCAATTCCCGATGCGATAAAAGCAATAATAATTAACGGAACGCTGAAGTTAATAAATTCGCCAAAGACATTATTATAGGTGGCGAAAATGCGCACAAACCATTCAGGTACGAAGTTTCCAAGCGCGCCCCCTAAGGCGATCGCAATGATGATTCGCGTTAATAATCCAAGTTTTCGTTTCTTCATTATATGGGTCATCCTCTGACAGTTAATTGACTCTGATAATAGTTAATTGAGCATCATACCAGTATTGGCACGCGTTTTGGCACATGCTTTTTCAGTATATAAAAAAATCCCCACGAAATATTAAAATATCATCGTGAGGATTGTATTATGACCGAAATTTAAGAAACGTACAGCCCCGTTTTATCGGGAGCGGATTGACCGATTAGGGAATCACGTTAACAAAATCGGTATAGACCGGTTTTTCATTCGGTTTTGGCATTTTTTCAGGATATCCAAACCATAAAACGCCGCGAATAATCTCTTTTTCAGGATCAATATTGCAAAGCTCATACCACGCTGGGCCCGAAAAGAGGCTTGCGGTGGACCATTTACTGCCAACGCCATTTTTATGAAAACTTAGCATCATCATATACATCGCAATCGAGAGCGTCGCGTGATCCTCTAAAAAGGTCTTTTCATTTTCGCTAATCGTTTGCGTCACCAGTAACCAGCCGGGAATATTGCTCCAGCGGCCGATCTTTTTATTGGCAGTATCCAAATCTTTTTGGGCAAAATCATCAAAGGCTCGCGCTAAAAAGGCTTTTTTCGTCGCCTCCCCAATGCGGTAAAAACGGTAAGGGTAGGTGAGATGATGATTCGGTGCATAGATCACCTGCGACAGCGCCTCATCAATGAACGCCTCCGGCACAGGAGTCGGCTCATAGTGATGAATGGTGCGGCGGTTTTTCATAAGATCGTTTAAGGAGAAATTCTCTGTCTGACTCATTTAAATAATCCTCTTAATCTGTTCGTGTAAGTTATTTGAAAGGGGGGTGTCGCTCTCTAAAAGGGTATTAAGCGGCGCTAAAATAGCGGCTTGATCCTCATTTGAGTAGTTGCCAATTCGGGTATAAGGCCCGATTAAACGGGCGGCGGTTTGTGGATTAATCCCATCGACTTTAACAATTTCACCCACATGGAACGCATATGATGCGGGCATATCCCGTTGCATGGCCACCACATTCATCCCATAGCCGGCAATGACTGAGCGCGCGCGATTGGGGTTTTTGTAGCTAAATTGCGCGTGTTCGGTGAGCTTTTTCACCACAGGAAGGGATACATTGGGATTACGCGCTTGGAGGGCAAACCATGAATCGATCACCGTTGGGTAGTCGCGATAGGTCTCTAAAAAGTGGGTCAGGAGCGTCTCTTTTACCGCGATATCATGCTCAATTGCAAGGGTAAATGCGGCCTTACGATCGGTCATGTTGGTGGCGTTCATATAGTGCGCTTCCAAGATTGGATGATTGGTTTCGATATGCGCTAAATAGCTAAGTGCACAGTTTTTAATCGCACGATGCGCCGGTGAATCGCCATCAAATTCCTCATACAGATCGAGCCAACGATCCTCAAAATGAGTGGCGAGTTGGCGCGCAATACTATTTATTTGCCCAAAGAGCAGCAGCGGATCGGCGCTCTCCATCTTCGGCAAAAGCGCGGTGGCGGTGGGAAGCGTAAAGAGCAGTGCAAAAAACTCAGGGGATTGGCGCACGTTTGCAAAGAGTGGCTCAAAGACCTCAAATAATTCGCGGGCTTTATCCTCCGTGGTGGAGTGTTCAAAAATAATCAGCTCATAGATGCGTTGCATCGCTTCCCAACGGGCAAAATCGTCCGTTTCGGCATGTAAAATCAGAATTAATTCTTTGAGCGTATAGTCAAAATGGAGATTGACCGGCGCTGAAAAATCTCGTAGCAAAGAGATTACCGGCTTTTCCTTAATGCCATGGAAGAGCACACACTGCACATTTTCATTAAAGACCAGCATCTCTTCAAGGAGCATCTCCCCATCTTGTGAAAAGAGCGCATATTTAATCGGAATCGGTTGCGCCGCTCTGTTTTTTTGATGCTTGCTATCGGGAAGCACTTGACGGAGCGCTAGACGAAGCGTCTCTGATTCTGGGTGAAAGTCGATGCTGGCATGAAGTTCGGGGGTTCCTGATTGAGAATACCAGCGATCAAAATTGGTGAGATGGGTTTCATTGGCCGACTCCATCGCATAGAGAAATTCATCGGTGGTTACCGCTTGTCCGTCAAACTCGTTAATATATTTTTTTAGGCCTTTATTAAACCCATCATGGCCCAAAATCGTCTGATAGAGGCGAATTACTTCCGCGCCTTTTTCATAGATGGTCATGGTGTAGAAGTTTTCCACCTTTTCACACTCATCAGGGCGCACCGGGTGAGAAAGGGGGCCTGCATCTTCCGCAAATTGGTGAGTGCGAAGTAGGGCAACATCTTCAATTCGTTTAATGCCACGGTGATGAAGATCGGCGGTAAATTCCTGCTCGCGAAAGACAGTCAACCCCTCTTTTAAAGAGAGATTAAACCAATCACGGCAGGTGATGCGATTGCCGGTCCAGTTGTGGAAATACTCGTGCCCAATCACCGCTTCAACGGTTTTAAAATCCTCGTCGGTCGCGGTATCAGGATCGGCCAGAATAAATTTGGCATTAAAGATATTGAGCCCTTTATTCTCCATCGCGCCGCCATTAAAATCATTCACCGCAACGATGTTGTAGTGATCGAGATCGCACACAAGGCCAAAGCGTTCTTCATCCCATTTCATCGCACGTTTGAGCGCACCAAGCGCAAATTCACACTGCGCAATAAACGGTTTGTGGGCGTAGATTCGAAGTTTAACCGGCAAGCCGTCGGGCCGAATATGGGTTGCTTCAATAAATTCAAGATCGCCGGCCACAAGGGCAAAGAGATAGGTGGGTTTAGGGAAGGGATCGTGCCAAACGGTATAGTGGCGCGTCTCATCATACTCGCCCTCTTCGAGAAGGTTGCCGTTCGATAAAAGAACAGGGTACGCCTTATCGGCGATCACTTTAACGCGATAGGTGGCCATCACATCGGGGCGATCGGGGAAATAGGTAATGTGGCGGAAGCCCTGCGGTTCACAATCACTGCAAAAGAGCCCATCGGTCATGAAAATCCCTTGGAGACGATGATTATTCTCAGGGCTGATGCTGTTTTGAATTTCAAGGGTCACCGTATCGGGAAGGTCAGAGAGTAAAATCCCGCCTTCTTGATTAAATTTAAGTGCCTTAAGATCGAGCGTTTCACCATTTTGAATGAAGGATTCGAGCGTTAAGGTATCGCTTCCATCTAAGATGAAATCACGGCTTGGATTGTCAGGATTTTTCGTTAAGGTATAGCGCGCGGTAATGAGCGTTTTTTTTGGGTCGAGCTCAAAGGTGAGGTCAACGGAATCGATTAAAAAGCTGGGCGCTTCGTATTCAAGGCGATAGAGCGTAGTCTCGTGCATAGTGATCAGGTATCCCTTTTAAACGGAGAAAAACGTGGAAATATTGATCTCTATCATACTCGGTTATGGCCAATTTTGCATGGTTTCCTCGTGCCCGAGAAGGCGCTAACGAGTGAGCGCGTCTGCTTGATCGATATGAAAGGATAGGGCGCTTAAC
This sequence comes from uncultured Ignatzschineria sp., assembly GCA_945619025.1. Lineage (GTDB taxonomy): Bacteria > Pseudomonadota > Gammaproteobacteria > Cardiobacteriales > Wohlfahrtiimonadaceae > CALZBJ01. The sequence goes on from CALZBJ010000005.1 coordinate 51,048, forward strand.
TGAGATTTAAAATAGGGCAGATCGCCGGTGGTATAAAAATGATAGTAGGGCGAGGCTTGATCATTTTTAGCGGATGGCAATAGTGTTAATGTCTGTTTAACAATGGAGCGCGCCGGGTCAATTAAATTTACCGAATCGCCCAAATAGGTTTGAATCGCCTCTCTGAGAAAGGGGAAGTGAGTACAGCCCAAAATAAATTGATCGATCTGAACCGTTTGCTCTGTGTTAGACGAGTGATTTGCTCGGGTAAATTGATACGGATTGAGAAGCGTTTCGATGCTTTGTTGGGCTTTTTTACCACAAATTTCGCCAGATTCCACAAGGGTGACCCAAGGGCCGGCTTCAATGGTGTGAACGGTGATCTTATGAGGCGTTGCAAAGCGTTCAATGAGGCCTTTTAAGCGCGGACTATTGATGGTGGAATGGGTGGCCGCGACGGCAATGTGGCGCGTTTTGGTCAAAAGAGTTGCGGGTTTAATGGCCGGTTCAATGCCAATTAGGGGGAGATTGGGGTAAAGCGCTCGAAGCGACTTCGCACTCACAGCCGTTGCGGTATTGCACGCAATGACGAGCGCATCAATTTGGTGGGTGTGAATGAGGAAATCCGTTAAAATCTCCATGCGCGTTTCGATATAGGCATCGCTTTTCGTGCCGTACGGAAGATGCCCAGAATCGGCAATGTAAAAAAAGTTCGCAGGAACGCCAGCCGCAATAAACGCCCGAAGCACCGAGAGCCCGCCAATCCCTGAATCGATTAGTCCTATATTCATATGGGAGGTATTTTACCGCCGAAGAATGGGAACGACAATACTATCATCAAAAGATTCGTGCAGAGGCTCAATTTCGGCCTGTTTCACCATCACCTCTTCCGCAAGCGCTGAGAAATCTTCCGGATCAATATCAAGCATCGATTCATAGGTCTCAAGATCCCACATCTCGATGACATCCCCATTTCCGAGTAAAATGAGATCGGACTCAATATTGGCATATTTCATTAGACGTTGGGGAAGGTTGATACGGCCCTGTCCATCGAGGGTTACCTCGGTCGCACCACCGCGAACAAATCGGACAAAATCGCGCTCTTTTTTAACAAACGGATTGAGTTTTCCAAGCTCCGAATCGATCTCTTGCCACATATCATACGGGTAGAGATTAAGGCACTTATCGAAGGAGCGGTTAATGACAAAACGAACGACATCGCCGAGCTGCTTTTTAAGTGCAGCCGGAAGCATGATGCGCTTTTTCGCATCCACGCGGATCTCGTATTCGCCTAAGAAATGTACCATCGTTTTGCCAATAAAAAGAATATTCTTCTACCAATAGTAAACAGAAGCAGTCGGTTATGCAATGATTTTTGCCATAAATGCCCCATAAAAGCTCCATGAACTGATCTTGGTAGCCTCTTTCTCTATCAGGCTCTTAGTCGGTATGGCTATTTTGCGCCGATTGAGGCGATTCAAGCATCCAAATAAGCGGTTTGAGCTCCCGAATGGTAAAGGGTTTCGGATCATCTTGATCGGGGTGATTTGCCGGATTAAAACGCTCTTTAATCAGCGTGAAAATCTCACAAAATTCAGGAATATCTTCCGCTTTTACTTTGCTATCTTCCATCAAATAACCGAGATAAGAGAGCTGGGCGAGGAGCGATTGGAACATAATCAGCTCGTCATTGAGCAGGGAAAGATTATAGGTTTGAATCTTTTTGGGCTCATTTTGCATGCGCGTGAGTGAATTGGAATAATCCACAATGGAAGTTTGCGTTTCACGAAGGCAATATTTAAATTCCACATCATCGGCCGCGTGACGAATCCATACCTTTTCGATGCTCAAAAAGACGCCGTAGAGATTCTCTTTAATTTTCGTAAGGTGTTCAGGGATAGTGTTTTTCTCCCAATAGGGCAAGAGATAGCTAAAGCCGACGGCAATGAGCGCGGCAATCACGGTATCGATAATGCGTTCGCCCGCGAGTCCTAAACCTTGGAGCGCCGTTAAATCACGGTCAATGTTTAATAACACAAGGACGTAGAGCGTCGTAAATGCGATGCTAAGCTGATTGTGAACTCGCATTAAGCCATTATTAAGGACGACGGCGAAAAAGATAATGACGAGCATTCCCACCGGATTAATTTTAGACGCGATCAACAGCCCCCCGACGACGCAACCGACAAAGGTGCCGATAATTCGGTTACGGCTCCGCTCTTTGGTGAGGCTAAATCCAGGGCGCATCAGACTTAAAAGGGTAAAGGCGATCCAAAATCCATGGGACATAAAGCTTGTTGCTTTTACAAGCAGGAGCGCGGTACACATGGCAATGGCAGAGCGAATGGAAAAGCGCATCACGTTGGAGCGAATTTTAAGATTATTGCGAATATAATCCCGCGACCAATAGGAGTGCGATAAAAAACGGGAGAAACTTTTTTGGCTAAGCTCTTCATCGGGCATATATTCACCAATGAGGAGCGAGCGGAGTTTTTCGAGCTGGCGCGAGAGGGACCACACTTTACGATAGTGGCCAATTAAGACTTGATAACCCTCTAAGCGTTCACCTTCGGGGTTTTCACGGCGGAGAAGTTCCAGCTCATATTCGAGCGCGCGAAGTTCTGCCTTAAAGCCAAGACGCTTCAGCATCTCGCCGGCGCGAAGCGTATAGAGTCCCATTTCTTCAAGATTATTGCCCGCTTTTGAAAAGGCATCACGGAAGAAGATCTGAATATCGGTATTGGGGAACACTTGACGAATCGTTCTAAATTCTTGATGGGGAACAAGGGCCACCTCACGAATCTCAATTAGGGTGATGAGCTCGTAGATCATCTTTTTGATCTTATCGTGATTGGGATTTTCAAGGCGAAAGAGCAGATCGCGAAGCAGCTGTAACTCTTCAAGTAGGCTCGTTTGCGAGTCGATCAGTTTTTTAAACTCTTTTTGAATATCGCTATTTTGACGATAACAGGCGGACAGGTTTTTAAGGTGTTTTGAGAGCAAAAAGTAGATATTTGAGAGATTGTGCCGAATGATATGGCGCTCAAAAATCCGTGAAATTAGCAGGGTATAAATATAGTAAAACACCGCCCCAATCGTGAAAAATAGGGTGTAGGTATACGGGTGCTCATTGGTGCGCGCCGCCATCATTGCGGTAAAGACAAGTACAAAGCCGATCGCATTAAAGCGTGGGCCAAAATTGGAGACAAAGCCACTTAAAAAGGTGACGAGCGTTAAACTTGCGATCATCCCGATCGAGAAATTTTTATGATAGGAGAAGAGGAGCGAGATAATCACCATCGCCACTAAACTCGCTAAAAGTTCATTGCGTTTATGCTTATAAGGGCCGATCTGATCGGAAATACCAATGGTTAAACTTCCGTAGCCCACAATCAGCATAAGCGGATAATCAAAGCCAAAGGGATAGTAGAGATTGGCAAGATAGAGTAGCCCCACCGGCAGAAAAATCCCCACAGCTTTCTGGAGCCCAAAACTAAAGTCATGGCTAAAGAGGAAGCGGTAGGTGGCGGTGAGTAATTGGTTCATGCGCTAATCCCAAATATTAAAAAGGTTAACGGAGTTTAGGTCTATTTTATAACGTAGAGAGCCTCCAAAAAGGAGGCCTCTAAGTATACACAGATGGCTACCAATACTGTAGTCAATCCGTTTGATTTATGGCTCGTTTGCGTTAAAAGAATGCAAAACGGATAAAGAAGAGGAATGCCACAATCGCCGTTGCGGGGTGAATCTCTTTATAGCGTCCGGTACAGGCTTTTAACACTACGTAGCTGATAAATCCAAAGGCAAAACCGGTGGCGATCGAGTAGGTAAATGGCATACCTAATACTAAAAGCGCCGCAGGAATTGAATCCGTCGCTTCGTCCCAATTGACTTCTGCTAATTCGCGCAGCATCAGCCCGGCGATATAGACCAGTGCAGGGGCGGTTGCATAGGCAGGAATTGAGCCAGCAAGCGGTGAGAAGAACATCGCAAGCAAGAATAAAATCGCAATCGTAAGAGCAGTTAATCCCGTGCGACCTCCGGCTTGAACGCCCGCTGAAGATTCAACAAACGCCGTTACCGAGCTTGTTCCTAAGAAGCTACCGGCAAGGATTGAAGTACTGTCTGAGAAAAGTGCGCGGTTAAAGCGTTTTTTCGCATCAGGAACATTGCTATCGGTTAAGTGAGCTTGTTTTGCAACGCCCATTAATACACCGGTTGCGTCAAAGAGTTCCACTAATACAAGTGCAATTAAGATCTGGATAAAGCTGCCGTGAAGCACTTTTTCAAAGCTCAATTGGAAGAAGGTGGGCGCGATCGATGGCGGGGTCGACATAATGCCTTTAAATTCGTTATGACCTAAGACAAAACTGAGTACACTCACCGCTAGTACGCCGATTAAGATAGCGCCTTTCACGCCTAAACGGTCAAGCACCACCATGATGAAAAAGCCTAAAATACAGTAGAGCGCGGCAGGCTCGGTTAAATCTCCCATCGATACAAGCGTTACAGAGTTACCAATGACAATTTCCGCATTTTGTAGACCGATAAAGGCTAAGAAAAGCCCGATCCCCGCACCGACAGAGGCGCGCAGTGATTTAGGAATCCCATCGATAATCCAGCGGCGCGCACCGGTGATTGTTAAGAGTAAGAATACAACGCCCGATACAAATACTGCACCGAGGGCTTCTTGCCAGGTAAAGCCCATACCGCCGTGAGCAATAGGGGCGGCGATTGTGAATGCAAAGAATGCGTTTAAGCCCATGCCCGGCGCCATGCCCACCGGATAGTTTGCTGCAAATGCCATGATGAGCGTTCCGATTGCAGCTGCAATACAGGTCGCCATAAAGACAGAGTCAGGGTCCATGCCCGTCGATGAGAGAATTTGCGGATTGACGAAGATGATGTATGCCATCGTGAGGAAGGTGGTAATCCCCGCGATAATCTCTGTTCGCACAGTCGTATTGTGAAGTTTAAGTTTAAAAAGTTTTTCTAACATTTGAGGTGCATCCTAAACATGTGTTAGCAAGGGTCAATAAAAAAGTCCCGCCGAGGCGAGACTCCGAAACTATGAACTCTTTTTAGGAGGGGTCACTAAAGAGAGGACGATGGTTATCACCAGTGTTCCCAAAATGACGCCAAGCGATAATCCGGTCGGGATATGAATATCAAAGTAGAGCACCAGCATTTTCGCTCCGATATAGATTAGGATAAAGGCCAATCCATATTGAAGGAGGTGGAAGCGCTCCGCCATATCCGCAAGCAGGAAATACATCGCGCGTAATCCTAAAAGGGCAAAGACGTTTGAGGTCATCACAATGAAGGGATCGCGGCTGACAGCAAACACTGCGGGAACAGAGTCTACAGCGAAAATAATATCAGAGATTGTGATCATTACCAAGACTAAAAAGAGCGGGGTGGCATAGCGTAACTCATCGATTTTAGTAAAGAAATGTTCCTTATCGTAGTCTTCCGTAAAGCGGAAAAACTTCTTGGTGATTTTGATCAGTTTGTTATCGCTTAAGTCGGCCTCTTCATCATGCCCAAACAGCATTTTGACCCCAGTGTAGAGTAAAAAGGCGCCAAAGAGATAGAGAATCCACTCAAAGCGTGCCAGTAAGAAACTCCCGATTAAAATCATCAAAATGCGCAGTCCAATCGCCGCTAATACGCCATAGACTAAGACGCGACGCTGGTAAATATTGGGGACTTTGAAGTAGCCAAAAATCAGTAAGAAGACGAAGATATTATCCATCGAGAGTGATTTTTCCAAGACGTAACCGCTTAAAAACTCAAGGGCAACGGTATTGGCAAAGGCTTGATGATCCTCGGCAACGTGCAGACTTTCAGGCATATGGAAGCTTAAATACCACCAAAGTCCAAAGTTAAACAGAAGCGCGACGGTAATCCAAACAAGCGTCCAGCCGAGTGCCTCTTTAAAGCTGACCTTATGATCGCCCGTTGTTTTCAGCGCGAACATATCGATCAAAATCATAATCCCGACGACAATCCCAAAGATTGTGTAGAGAAGGGGTGAACCAATATTTACATGTGGGGTCACAGTGTTACGAGTCCTTATAACGAAATATCAAAATAGTTGTCTAAAAACTCATCGAATGGAATTTGCGGTTCCGCTTCAATCGCCGCTAATTTTTCAAGTGATGCCGTTGCCTTTTCGTCAAAAAGAGCCATCTCCGCATCGCTCACTTTAAACTCCATATTCTCTGAGTAGTGTTGATGCGCAACTTTAAAGAAGTACTCTTGGTAAGTCAATCCACTTGCTTGGATTTTTTCAAGGATGATTGAGGAGGGCGTAAGCTCCGGATTTTCAATCATTTTTTCAAAGTGAGAAAGGGCATCAGAAAACCCATTTTCTAATTGATCACAAATTGGGCGCATCCAGTCGATCACTTTTTGAAGCGCATCGGGTAATTCGAACACTTCATTGGCAATAGTGAGATGGAAATCATCGCGCTTGCCATTTTCCGCGACGAGTTTTAAGTTTCGCTGCGTCTGTTCGTACTCTTTTTGATCAAGCGGCGCGGCATCGGTTAAAAAACAGGCGGTCAAGAGCGCTTGTAAAAACTTCATCGATGGCAGATCAATCCCCGTTGAAATAAGCGGATTAATATCGATCGAACGAAGCTCGACATATTCAATGCCACGATTGTTGAGCGCCTCAATAAAACTCTCACCCTTTTTCATAATCTGTTTTGGGCGAATGCTTGAGTAGTACTCATTTTCAATCTGTAAAATATGATTGTTGATCTGCTGATATTTTCCCTCTTTTTTGATCTCAATTTTCGAGAAATCTTTACAAGGGGTGGTGATCGCATAATAGATATTTTTCACAAAGGAATTGAGATCATTGAGCGATACATCAAAATGGCATTTATTATTACCATAACCAATGTCGGAAAGGCGAAGAGAGGTTCCCGCTTTCACATAGCTATCGACATCGTTAAAATCATCAAACTTATTGGGCTTATCGCGTAAAAAGCTCTTGCACATTAAAGGCGATGCACCGATAAAGTAGGGCACCACAAAGCCAACGCGGGCGATGTTGCGCGCTAAATTAAGGTAGCGTTCGGTCTTAAACTGATTAAGCGTCTGCGTATTACCGAGCGCTTTTTGGAGCGCGATAAAAAATTCATCTTTAAAGGAGAAATTATAATGAATGCCAGAGATCGCCTGCATCATTTTACCGTAACGATGGCTGAGTCCAACGCGATAGGTATGCTTCATTTTCCCTTCATTCGATTCGCCATAATTGCCAATGATAATTTCATCATCACTCTCAATCGCAGGGGGCATTGAGTTAGGCCAAAAGAGCTCCCCGTTTAGACGGCGATAGGTAAACTCTTGAATTTTTTCGAGCGATAAGAGTGTCTCCTCCACAGAATCGTGTGGATCGGTGACAAACTCGAGCATCATCTCGGCAAAGTCGGTGGTGATATTGGAATGAGTGAGGGCAGAGCCAATCGCTTTTGGGTGAGGCGTACGGCTTAAACGGCCGCTTTTTTCATCGATGCGGAGCGTTTCGCGCTCAAGGCCAATATTAACGCGGCTTAGTAATGAACGTTCCGCGCCAAGTTTTGATAGGGTATCGTTGAGCGACTGATTGAGCTGAGTAAACATCTTAGATCATCCTTTAGTGTCGTTAGTGATACGCGCTTAGTCGCCAATATTGTGTGACGATTGAATATAAGCGGGTGCAGAATCGTTATTAAACATCGAGTTATTATACCCGATATGATCCTGCCACTTGTTAACAATATTACAGAAGAGCTCGGCGGTTTTTTCGGTGTCATAAACGGCCGAATGGGCTGAATCGGGATCCCACTCAATTTTTGCCGCGTGAATCGCGCGTGCAAGTACGGTTTGTCCGTAGGCAAGCGCCGAAAGACTCACGGTATCGATCACTGAAAATGGATGGAACGGTGAGTTTTTAATGCCGGTGCGTTCAATCGCTGCATTTAAAAAGCCTAAGTCAAAGTGTGCATTATGACCAATTAAAATGGCGCGAGTGCAGCCACGAGATTTCACCATTTCACGGATCGGTTTAAAGATCTTGATGAGCGCTTCTTTTTCAGTAATCGCAAAGCGAAACGGATTATCGAGCTTGATGCCATTAATTTTCATCGATTCCGGATTAATGAGTAAGCCTTTGGCCGGTTCAATATGCGCTGAGACGGTTTCCACGGGGAAAATTTTGCCAGTTTCATCCATATCGAGCATGGTCGCAGCGATCTCTAAAAGCGCGTCCGTTTGGCAATTAACGCCGCCGGTTTCAACATCGACAACGACGGGTAAAAACCCCCTAAATCTCATGGAGATAGGGGGTGTACTATTGAGTTGATCAGTCATAATTATGAGGTTTTAGAAAGCGAATCGCCTTCGTTATTATCCTTTTGTGTTGATGGATTTCGATAGATAATTTCAGGATCAAGTTTATCAGTGATCGATTTTTCGGTCACGATCACTTTTTCAACATTCTCGGCCGAAGGGAGCTCAAACATGGTGTTAAGAAGGAGCTGCTCAATAATCGAGCGTAATCCACGAGCCCCGGTTTTCTTCGCCATCGCCTGTTTTGCAATCGCACGGAGCGCGTCGTCTGTAAATTCAATCTCAACCTCTTCCATTGAAAAGAGATATTGGAACTGTTTGACAATCGCATTTTTCGGCTGCGTTAAGATGTTAATCAGCGCCTCTTCATCGAGATCATCGAGAGTGGTAATCACAGGGAGACGACCAATAAATTCTGGAATAAGACCGTATTTAATGAGGTCATCGGATTCCACTTCTTTAAAGATCTCTGAGGTGGTTTTCTCATCATCTTTCTCTTTAATTTCTGCGGTAAAGCCGATGCCGCCTTTGCTTTGACGCTGCTGGATCACTTTTTCAAGTCCTGCGAACGCGCCGCCACAGATAAAGAGAATGTTACGCGTATCCACATCGACAAGCTCTGCATTTGGGTGCTTACGACCGCCTGATGGAGATACCGATGCCACCGTGCCTTCTAAAATTTTAAGAAGTGCCTGTTGAACGCCTTCGCCCGATACATCACGGGTGATGGAGGGGTTTTCGCTACGGCGAGTGATTTTATCAATCTCATCGACATAGATAATGCCCGTTTCGGCCGCTTCCACATCAAAGTCACAGCTTTGCAGCAATCGCTGAATAATATTTTCAACGTCTTCACCCACGTAACCCGCTTCAGTAAGCGTCGTTGCATCGGCAATGGCAAAGGGGACGTTTAACGTTTTCGCAAGCGTCTCGGCTAACAGCGTTTTCCCTGAACCGGTCGGGCCAATTAAGAGAATATTACTCTTAGTGAGCTCAACATCGGCATCTTTATCGGCTTTGCTCTCAAGGCGTTTGTAGTGATTGTACACCGCAACGCTGAGGCTCTTTTTCGCATCTTCTTGGCCAATGACATATTCATCTAATACGGCGTAGATCTCTTTTGGGGTGGGAAGCGGTTCATCGCTATAAACCACCTCTTCTTCCTCATCGACAAGATTGTTGCATAGCTCAACGCATTCGTTACAGATGTAAACGCGGTTGCCTGAAATGAGGCGCTGTACCTCATTTTGGTTCTTCCCACAAAAAGAACACTCTAATAATTTGGTGGGTTTATCGGTCTCTTTAGTCATTTTAATTCTTTAATACAAGGTGAAAGGATCGTATCTAGAAGGATTCGCTTGATTGTTTACCCATGGATTATCTTAGTATAATAATCTTAGTGCAAAAAGTGCAAAAACGCCCAAAAAAGCTGGGCGATTTAAAGCGAATCGAAGCAATGAGCGTAAGGCTATCGCTTAGTAACGACACGATCAATTAAGCCGTAGTCGGCCGCTTCCTGACTGCTTAAGAAGTAGTCGCGATCGGTATCTTTTTCAATGGTTTCTAGGGGCTTTTTAGTGTGATGCGCCATGATGTCATTTAAACGACGTTTAATGGTGAGCATCTCTTTGGTGTGAATTTCAATATCACTTGCCTGACCTTGATAACCGCCAAGGGGTTGGTGAATCATCACCCGTGAATTGGGAAGGGCTAAGCGTTTGCCGTCAGCGCCCGCTGTTAATAAAAGCGCGCCCATGCTGCATGCCTGACCGATACACATTGTCGAAACGTCGGGCTTAATAAATTGCATGGTGTCGTAGATTGCCATTCCCGCAGTCACAGAACCGCCGGGAGAATTGATATAGAGGTGGATATCTTTATTGGGGTCTTCCGCTTCTAAAAAGAGCAGCTGCGCCACAACGAGATTGGCCATATGATCTTCCACTTGTCCTACGAGGAAAATCACTCGATCCTTCAAGAGGCGCGAGTAGATGTCATAGGAGCGTTCGCCGCGTCCCGTTTGCTCAACCACCATAGGAACTAATTGATTCTGGATATCATTGCCCATTAACGACATATTTGGCTACCTTTATGATCTATAAATTTATTCTGATATACAAGAGAGCTATTCTAGCAGAAAGCTTTCTGATTTTAAGAGTTTTTATAAGAATATTGTGAAATATCCTTAACCAAGTAGTAATATAACTACTTTAGGACTTTATTCTAGCGTAGATCTATCGATAAGGAGCAATTTGTGAGAAAAACATATAATTTTTGTGCAGGACCTGCGATGATGCCCGAAGACGTGTTGCAAGAGGCACAAGCTGAACTTCTTGATTGGCAAGGGCAAGATGCCTCAATCCTAGAAGTATCCCACCGCGGCAAGGAATTTACCGCCGTGATTGAAGAGTGTGAGGCAACCCTACGTGAGCTTCTCGATATTCCGGTTAATTATCGCGTTCTCTTCATGCAAGGGGGCGGTCTTGGGCAATTTGCGTTTGCTCCGATGAATTTACTTGGCGATAAAAAACAGATCGACTTTATTGAGACCGGTTCATGGTCGAAAAAAGCGATTGCGGAAGCGTCAAAATATGCCAAAACCAATGTGATCTACAGCACAAAAGAGGAGGGGTATTTAAGCATTCCTCGTCAGCGCGATCTCACCAATATCAATCCTGAAAGTGCCTATCTCTATTTTTGCGCCAACGAGACCATTAATGGGGTGGAGTTCTGCTACGATATCGAAAATTCACCGATTCCGGTAGTAGCGGATATGAGCTCAAATATTCTCTCGCGCCGCATTGATGTGAGCAAATATGGCATGATTTTCGCCGGTGCTCAGAAAAACATCGGGCCTGCGGGATTAACGATTGTGATTATCCGTGAAGATCTTCTTGGAAAAGCAAGTCCCTATACGCCGGATGTATTTAATTATACGATCCAAAATGAAAAAGGCTCGATGCTCAATACGCCGCCCACATTTGCTATCTACTTAATGAATTTAGTCCTTCGTAAAGTGAAAGAGCGCGGCGGTGTGGCTGCTATGGAAAAAGTGAATAACCGTAAAGCGGAACTTCTCTATAAAACCATTGACGAAAGCCATCTCTATCGCAATCCGGTGCATGTTGATGCACGCTCAAAAATGAACGTTCCTTTCATCTTAGCGGACGCGAAATATGATGCGCTCTTCCTAGAAAAAGCGAAAGAAAACAACCTTATCTATCTTGCAGGGCACCGCTCAGTTGGGGGGATGCGTGCAAGTCTATATAACGCAATGCCGCTTGAAGGCGTGATTGCGCTCACAAACTTCATGAAAAAATTTGAGTTAGACGTCCTATAATCTAAGATAGACTCAAATCGATTCAATATAGTCGAGATCGTCCCGTTATAAAAATGCGTTAATATGACATTTTTGTAACGGGCTTTCTTTGCTATAGACCCTCGTAAGAATCCGTTATAGATTCTTTTTTAAGCGATATTAATTTGAAATAGATGGTCGTATCGCTCAGAAAAGAATGGCATAATGCGACAGATGTTGATCTGAAAATCGACCAAAATTATTAATCTGTGTGTGAACGATCCGTAAAGTTGGGAAATAATGAGAAAAAAACAGCCGATCATTTGGATTAAAGTCTTTGTCCTCTATCTATTGACGTGGTTTGCCGTCCAAAGTACGGCGCTTGCGGCGATTGAAGAGGATCTAATTCCGACCTATAAACAGCAGCGCATCAGTGCCGCGCATTCGGTCGTTTTAACAAAATATCATTACAGTAAACTCCCCTTTGACGATAATCTCTCAATGCGGATTTACAATACCTATCTGCGTTCACTCGATCCTCAGCGGGTCTTTTTTGTGAAGGCGGATATCGATGCCTTTAATAAGCATTCGCAATATTTTGACGATTATCTGCGCCGCTCTAATTTGATGGTGCCGTTTCAGATGTATGAGCAGCTCATTAAACGCATTGATGAGCGCACCGCATTTGTTGAAAATATCTTAAAAACGGAAGAATTTGATCTTGCGAGCAATAAGAAAATCTATATTGACCGCAGTGAGCTTCCCTATGCGAAAGACCAAAAAGAGCTCGATAATATCTGGCGTGAGCGTCTGCAAAATGAGCTAATTACGCTGATGGTTTCTGATAAAGACCGCACGTTAGAGGATGCCAAAGAGCGCCTTTTAAAGCGCTATAAAGTTCGCGGTGAGCGTTTAGCGCAAAATACCAAAGATGATATTTTCGATCTCTTTATGAATGTGGTCGCACGCAGTTTTGACCCGCATTCAGGCTACTATTCCGCCAAGCAGATGGAAGATTTTAACATCGGCATGAGCCTATCTTTACAGGGGATCGGTACGGTGCTCCGTCAAGATGAAGATGCGGTTAAAATTATGGAGATTGTGCCGGGCGGCCCTGCGGATTTAACCAAACAATTGAACGTTGCTGATGAAATTATTGGCATTGCTCAAGGCGATAATGGTGAATTTATGGATATCGCCGGCCTTCGTCTTGATAAAGTCGTCGATAAGATTCGCGGTAAAAAAGGGACGGTGGTGCGCCTGCAAATTTTAGGCAATAAAGGCAAAGGCCCTGAAAAAATTGTTCGCATTGTGCGCGATACCGTCAAACTCGACAAGCAAGCGGCAAAATCTGAGATTAAAACCGTGTTATCAGAAAAGGCCGTTAAACCTGCCAGTGTAGAAGTAGGTACCGGCAAAGCAGAAGTGCTCGAGAATGAAGACAAATCAAATGAGAGCGGCGTCTATCGCATTGGTGTGATTACGCTTCCTACGTTCTATAGCGACTTTGAAGGCAATCATCAAGGGAAAAAAGATTACCGCAGTACGACTCGCGATGTAAAAAATCTGCTTGCTAAAATGCAAAAAGAAGCGCCGATTGATGGCTTAATTATCGACCTACGCGGCAATGGTGGAGGCTCTTTGCAAGAGGTGATCGATCTATCATCCATCTTCTTAAAAGATCCGCATAAAACCATCGTGCAGACGCGCAATTTTGATGGACGGATTGAGTTACAAAAAAGCTCGAATGATAAACAGCTTTACGATGGGCCACTATTAGTGATGACCGATCGTTTAAGTGCCTCTGCAAGTGAGATTTTTGCCGGCAGTATGCAAGACCAAGGGCGCGCCATTATCGCGGGATCGACTACCTTTGGAAAAGGGACTGTACAGACAATGCTCAATCTTGAAGCACTGCTCTCTAAAACAGAAAAGCCGGGGCAAAGTAAAGTTACCATCGCAACCTTTTATCGCGCGAGCGGTGAAACAACGCAAGAGAAAGGGGTGGTGCCGGATATCGAATTCCCAAGCCTATATGATCCCCAAGAGATTGGCGAGGCGAAAGAGCATTACGTGCTGCCGTGGGATCGCATTAAACCTGCATCCGATTATCGTCCCGATGTGATTGAGAATTTAGCGATTTTAAAAGCGAAAAGTCGTGAGCGATTTGAGAGTAATGAGCGTAATATCCTCTTTAAAAAGCAAGCGGATAATCTCTATGAGCAGTGGCGCACCAAGAAAATTTCGCTCAATTTAGAAGCGCGCAAAAAAGAATTACGAGACAAGGAGCGAGTGGTCTTAAAACGCCAAAATCGCCTGCGTGAACTCTATGGATATAAGGCGCTGACCTTAGAAGAGTTCAAAAATGAAGATGGCACCTATTCAGATCTAATCGAGAAGACCAAAGTGGATGTGCTCCTTGACGAAGCGGTGGAAATCCTCCGTGATTATATTGATTTAACCAAATAGTAGTTGTTGAAAATGGAAAATGTAAAAGGAAAACGAGTCATCGTTGGGATGTCCGGCGGTGTGGATTCATCGGTTGCGGCCTATCTGTTAAAAGAGGCGGGCGCCGATGTGCATGGCGTCTTTATGAAGAATTGGGAAGAGGAATTCGACCAAGGTTACTGTACCGCAGAAGAGGATTTGCAGGATGCAAAAGCGGTTTGTGAAACCTTAGATATTCCGCTTCACACGGTCAACTTTGCGAAAAACTATAAAGAGCGCGTTTTTGCCTACTTTATTGAGACGCTAAAAGATGGCCTAACCCCAAATCCCGATGTGCTCTGTAATAAAGAGATCAAATTTAAAGCGTTCTTAGATTACGCCTATGAATTTGGCGCAGATCTTATCGCAACCGGGCATTATACCCGCGTTAAACGCGATGATGAGCAGACCTATCTGTTAAAAGGGCTCGATGATAATAAAGATCAGAGCTATTTTCTCCATCTTTTAAATCAAGAACAGCTTAAAAATGCCGTTTTTCCTATCGGCGATTACGATAAAAAAGAGGTGCGTCGCATTGCGCTTGAGCACGAGCTTGTCACCTTTGATAAGAAGGATTCTACCGGTATCTGCTTTATTGGTGAGCGGGATTTCACCGATTTTATTATGCAATATCTCCCTACGCACCCCGGCAAAATGCGCACGCCTGAAGGGGAAGTGGTGGCGGAGCATCAAGGGCTAGCATTTTATACCATCGGGCAACGTCAAGGACTAGGCATTGGTGGGCGTAAAGATTCAAGTGGCGAGCCATGGTTTGTCGCTGATAAAGATATCGAAAAGAACGAGCTGATCGTGGTGCAAGGGGATCATCCTTATCTCTATGGTATGGCGCTCACGGCGCGGGATCTCCATTGGATTGCCAAATACGATATGGCGAGCATTAATGAGGGCTTAAAAGCGAAGATTCGTTATCGTCAAAAAGATGAGCCTTGTCAGATTGAGTTTTTAGAAAGTGGTAAGATTAAGGTCGTCTTTGATAATCCTCAGCGCGCGATTACTCCTGGGCAATCGATCGTTTTCTATAAAGAGGATGTCTGTCTTGGCGGTGCGGTGATTGAAGGAAAATGTGACGCATAAGCAGATCGTGCCAATATTAAATCGTTATCAATAACGTAAATTAAATTGAGCGGAGGGTGCATTCAAACGGGTGCGCTCTCTATTATTTTTTAGATGTGAAACCTGAGGACAAAAAGGATGAGCGACAGTAACGCGCCTGCATTAGAACGTGGGCTTAAAAATCGTCACATTCAGATGATCGCACTCGGCGGTGCCATTGGAACGGGGTTATTCTACGGATCGGCGAAGTCGATTGCGCTGGTAGGCCCCGCTATTTTATTGGCGTACTTGCTCGGCGGAATGGTGATCTATCTGATCATGTCGATGATGGGAGAGATGTCCACCCACGAGCCGGTTGCCGGCGCATTTAGCCACTTTTCATATAAATATTGGGGCGAATTCCCGGGCTTTTTAGCCGGTTGGAACTACTGGTTTCTCTATATTTTAGTGAGCATGGCGGAGCTATCGGTTATCGGGCTCTACTTGCAGGAATGGTTTGGGCTAACGCCGTGGATTACATCGCTCGTCACCTTAGTGATTATTACCTCGGTTAATCTGTTGTCGATCCGCATTTATGGTGAATTTGAGTTCTGGTTTGCCTTTATTAAAGTCTTTGCCATTGTGCTATTAATCGGGCTTGGGCTCTATCTGATCGGGAAGGATTCACTTCTTGGGAATACCGGTACTGAGTCAATGGTGAGCCTATCGAATCTTTGGCGCTTAGAGGGTGGATTTATGCCCTTTGGGATTAAAGAATTTTTGCTCTCGCTTGTGATCGTGATGTTCTCCTTTGGCGGAACTGAGCTGATCGGGATTACTGCCGCAGAAGCTGATGACCCAAAAACCAGTATCCCCAAAGCAATTCGACAAGTGATTTGGCGGATTTTACTCTTTTATGTGCTCTCGATTGCGGTGATTATGGTGCTTGTGCCATGGAATGAGATTGGCGAACAAGGCAGCCCCTTTGTGGTAATCTTCCAGAAAATGGGCTTAGGGGTAATTACGCTCTCAAATGGTTCTGAAATTAGCGTTCCCGCGGTCTTCTTTGGGCTTGTGGTCTTTACCGCCGCGATCTCGGTTTACAATAGCGGAATTTATAGTAATGGACGGATGCTCTACGGGCTCGCCGAGCAGGGCAATGCGCCGAAAGTCTTTATGAAGCTCAATCGCAATCGCGCGCCATTTATCGGGATTCTGTTTTCATCATTCTGTACGCTTATTGCGGTCGCAGTAAACTTCCTCATTCCCGATGGGGCGTTTATGCATATTATGTCGGTGGCAACGGCGGCGGCGACCATCACTTGGGGACTCATTGTTCTGGTGCAATATCGTTTCCGTAAAGCGATTAATCAGGAGGGCATCGAGCTCTCATTTAAAGCGCCTTTTTATCCCTTTAGTAATATTTTCTGCTTAGCATTTTTAGGGCTCCTCTTTGTGATGATGACCCAAATGGATTCGATGAAATATGCAGCTTACGTGATTCCGGCGTGGGTGATTTTGCTCTATATCGGCTTTTTAATCCGTAAAGGATTGCAGAAACGACGCGGTTAATCTAAGCGTTATAGAGTCATTCATTAATAAACCTTCCTGATTCACCACATTAATTTACGATGGGTGGCAGGGAGGTTTTTTATTGCATGGTAATCTAAAAAAGGATCAATATGGGGGATTAAACAAACATCTTAACTATTTATAGAATGATTGGGTCCTGCGTAAGATTGAGCGTTATCAAACGATAACTTGATTCTTTTTACCTCATCTTTACATAGTCATAAAATTCGATATGATGAGGCTAGGCGTTAGGCTTTTATCAGTTCTAACATTCTTTTTATACATATTTTGACTCAAAGAGTCATATTAGTAGGAGAGATCGATGTTTAGTTTAAAGACTCAAGTTGCACTTATCACAGGCGGCGCAAATGGAATTGGTAAAGGGATCGCAAACGTGCTCGCAAAAGCGGGTGCGAAGGTGATTATCGCAGATATTGATACAAAAGCAGGTGAAGAGGCGGCGAAAGAATTAAAAGGCGAGTTCGTTGAGCTCGATGTCACCAATAAAGCGCGCGTTAATGAGGTGATTAATGCGATTGATGAAGAGTATGGTCGTCTTGATATTCTCTGCTCAAATACCGGAATTTTCCCGCAGGCAACGCTTGAAGAGATGACGGAAGAGGATTGGGATTTGATGAATAATGTCAATCTTAAAGGCACCTTTTTCGTGGTTCAAGCGGCGCTTAAAGTGATGAAGAAAAATAATTACGGCCGCGTTGTGATCACTTCATCCATTACCGGCGCGGTAACAGGTTTCCCTGGTTGGGCCCATTATGGTGCAACGAAAGCGGGGCAGCTTGGATTTATGCGAAGTGCTGCGCTTGAATATGCGAAATATGGTATTACCGTCAATGCGGTGCAACCGGGCAATATTCTCACCGATGGGTTAAAAGCTCAAGGGGAAACTTATCTTGCACAGCAGCGCGCGATTATTCCAACTCATAAACTCGGTACGCCGGAAGATATCGGGTATGCCGCATGCTTCTTAGCGTCAAGTCGCGCGGGATTTATCACTGGCCAAACCATTATTGTCGATGGTGGGCAAATTCTCCCTGAATCCCCTGAAGCGATTATGGAATAAGATAGAGATCATATAGCGAGGTTTATCGTCAACATTATTATCATATGGTGATGAACTGTAGATCAATCATTAAACCAGTGCCGTTGCGCTGGTTTTTTATTATCAAACTATTTTTTGTGATATTGTTAAGCATTAAGCCTATGATTTATGGGCGGGTATAGACGAAGAGGCGTTATGAGCTACGATCGTAAAAAACGAATTTTAAAGATTATTGGGATATTTAGCGCGCTGTTGGTGATTGCGATCATTCTCGACGCAATTTTGAGTCATCGTGATTATCGTGATCGGCACGGGGCGATTCCCTTTAGCATTGAAACGGATGAGGTGTTTGTGCCAACGCCGGTGCAATTTTGGCCGATTGATGATGTCGATAGCTTGCAACTTGGCAGCTCTGCACTGTCGTTTTATCGTAATTTATTTACCGAAGAAGCGCTCTCTAAGCAGATATTAGAGGAGGGAGAAACGCACGCCGCGTTTGTTTCCATCGAGCTTAATATGGGGATTCATGTGGGGACGTATCAATTTAAGGAAGCGAAAACGCCGGAGGATTTTTATGACTCTGTCGGGCGCGCACTTTTCCCCGAGGAGTTCTCGCAGAAAACCCAAGAGGGGGGCGATGTGATTACCGCCGATAGTTGGCGATTGATCAATATTGATCGGGTTGAGGTATGCCGTTATCATCCCGTTAATTATTACCGGGGAATGGTGAAGGTCTGTATCTCAAGCGGTCACGATCGCGGGAAAGAGATCGATCAAATTTTCTCTAAAATTCAGTTTAAATCGCTCTAAGGGTTATAAAAAGCACTCATAAAAAAGCTCGCTGACTCTCTTTAATGAGGAGAAACCAGCGAGCTTTTTCTTATCGATTGATGAGAATGAACCAAGGATCTTATTTATTATTAAAATAGTCCACTAAAAACGCATGGAAATCATCGACGCTTTGCGATCCGGCAATGGCCGATTCATTATCAATCACGAAAAATGGCACGCTTGAGATATTCATCTGGTGCGCCAATTTCTCATCATCGCGGACATTGTTGGCGTACTTTTCACTTTCAAGCGCTTCTTTAAAGGCATTGGCATCAAGTTCAACCGCTTTTGCGATCTCAACGAGTGTGGCATCATCGGCTAAATTAAGCCCTTTTGAGAGATAGCCATCAAAGAGCGCGCGCGATACTTGAATGGTTTTTTTCGGCTCATTATCCATGGTGTAATGAAGGAGCTGATGTGCTTTAAAGGTATTGGTAGGAACGATTTTATCGTAATCAAAATCAAGCCCATATTGATTGGCGATAGAAGTCGCACGGCGGGCGAGGGCTTTAGCGCGTTGCAGGCTTGAATTGTACTTTTCAGCAAGCTGTTCATAGGCCGTTTGCTCCGTGTAATTCGGCGCATCAGGGGTGAGCTCATAGCTACGGAAATAGAGTTGAATCTCTTTTTGTTGTTCAGGGGTTAAACGGGTGATCGCCATCTCTAAATTGTGCTTTCCAATGAAGCAAAATGGGCAGGCAAAGTCAGACCAAATTTGAATCAACATCGTTATGCTCTCCGGTTTAATAAATGAGTCATTATACTATGATTTAAACTAAATGTACCGCGTAAAAATTGCCGACAATCTTGACAGATTTTTATTATATCAGTAATAATTATAGGGTGATTTTTATGGATGAACCGGAGGTAAATACGATGGCCTATGCAATTATAGAAGCCCGTCAAAACGATCTATTTGCATTATCGTGCATTTGGGAAGCATCGGCGCGAATGTTCCAGAATTATCTGTCGGAGACAGAGTTTGAAACCCGTCGTAATGAGATTTTAGAGAGTAATTTTAAAGATTTAACCCTGCGCGTATATAAAATTGAAGAGGAGATTGTGGGTTTTATCGGCGTGCAATCGGGGTGTCTTGTTAAACATTATATGTCGCCGAAATACCATGGTAGAGGCATTGGGAAGGCGCTGCTTGCCTACGCGATTGGCGAGCTTGGCGTTGTCGATATTCGAGTCGATGAGAAAAATAAAACGGCGATCGATTTTTATCTATGCCACGGCTTTCGTGAAAAATCGCGCACCGATGCGGAGCGTTATGCCGATGAAGAGGCGGGGATTTTGTATCTCACCTTTGCCGGTTAACGGGGGCAAAACTTAAACGCCTTATGAACCTTCATGATATGATTAATGTCGCTATCCATCCGTACACGAAAGTAGTACAACAACAATAATAAGAAGGAGAGACTATGAGTTATGACTTAACCGTTGAGAATGTAAATGAGATTAACGCGCATAATTTAATGGGCCACATCGGTATTGAAGTGACAAAACTTGAGGCAAAATATGCCGAAGCGGTGATGCCGGTGACAGAAAAAAATCAGCAAACCATGGGGTATCTGCACGGCGGGGCAACCATTGCGCTAGCGGAATCGATCGCGGGGATTGGGAGCTTTAATCTAATTGATGAAAGTGAGGCGTGCGTCGGTATGCAAATTAGCGCGAGCCACGTTTCCTCAGCTCTTTTAGGCGATCGTGTGATTGCGAAATGTGATCTTATTCACAAAGGAAAACGCAGCCATGTTTGGGATGTGAATATCTATTCTGAAACGAGGGCGTGCTTGATTTCAACCATTAAGGTGACAAACGCGATTATCCCGCGCCCTAATTATCAACCGAATAACGGTAGTTTCTAATTTTCATGTTTAATGTTTAGTTTTAATAACTGAATTGAACAAAAAGCCTCTTAGTGATCCGGTTGTATGAATGGTCAAACTAAGAGGCTTTTTTTATCTTCGGGCTTATGATGCAAGTTTTCTATGTGCGCGCTGAGTGACAATATAGCCGCGCAGGCGATTATAGCTAAAGGCTAGAATAAAGAGCGCTGCTTGCGTTAGCACAATGCATGGCCCAGTATCGGCATCGAGATGGAAGCTTGCAATCACCCCGACAAAAGAGGAGATGATCGACGCCATCACCGCAATAAGCATCATAATCGGGAAGCGCTTGGTAAGTAAAAATCCGATAATACCCGGTGCAACGAGCATGGCAATCACTAAAATTACGCCCACTGCTTGAAGTGATGCCACGATGCTAAGCGCGAGTAAAATGAGCAATGTGTAGTGGAGAAATTTCACCGGAAGGCCCAAGACTTGCGCTTGAACCGGGTCAAAACAGTAGAGCATAAAATCTTTTCGCTTGAGCGCAATCACGGTGAGGGTAATCACCGCAATGATCACAATCTGCCAGAGCTCTTCCGGTAAAATGCCGAGCATATTCCCAAATAGAACGTGGGTGAGATGTTGATCAGTTTTCACAAATGAGAAGAGGAAAAGTCCGAGTGCAAAGAGCCCTGAGAAGACAATTCCAAGCACGGCATCCTCTTTAACGCGGCTATTGGCTTTGATATAGCCCGTCGCAACGGCGCAGAAAAGCCCTGAGATAAACGCACCGACCACAAGCGGAAGCCCCATAATAAAAGCCATCACGATTCCCGGAAGAACTGCGTGTGAGATCGCATCGCCCATCAGCGACCAGCCTTTTAATACGAGATAACACGAGAGCACCGCGCAGACAATGCCCGCGATCAATGCGCCGATCATCGCTTGTTGCATAAAAGGGTAGCTGAGCGGTTTTAAAATAATTAATTCCAGCATTAATACTCCTCCTTAGCGGTTAAACGGTGTAATTTTGCCGCACGACGTTTGGCTAATTGACCATGTTTTGGCGCAAAGACAAAGGCGGTGAGGAAGGTGAGTGTTTGCAAAACGACAATCAGGCTTCCCGTTGTGCCGCCGGGGAGAAAGAAGCTGACGTAAGCACCAATTAAGCTGGTGACCGCCCCGATAATGACGGAGATGGTGAGCATCACGCCAAAGCGATCGGTTAAAAGATACGCCGTCGCGCCCGGGGTAATCACCATGGCAATCACTAAAATTGCACCAACGGTTTGAAGGGCCGCAACAGTACAGGCGCTCAATAGCACAAAAAAGAGTATTTTAAGACGAGTAACGGGGAGGCCAATTGTCGCCGCTTGTACCTCATCAAAAAAGAGGAGCATCAGATCCTTCCAATAAAGAAGGAGGAGCGTGAGCGACACAAGGGTAATGATGGTCGCTTGCAGTGCGTCGCTATCGGCAATCCCGAGCACATTCCCAAAGATGATTGAGTTAATGCTAATTGGCGTTGGGTTGAGTGAGATGATTAAGAGTCCCGTAGCAAAAAAGCTGCTAAATACGAGCCCGATAATCGCATCTTCACGGAGTTTTGTGAAATGTTTGACAAGCCCCATCGCAAGCGCCGCTAAAATGCCGGTAAAAAAAGCGCCAATCGCGTACGGAAGGCTAAGCGCATATGCGCCGGCGACACCGGGAACCACCGAGTGAGAGAGCGCATCGCCCATTAACGACCAGCCTTTTAGTACAAGATAGCTCGATAAAAATGCACAGACCGCGCCAACGAGTAAGCACATCGCCATCGCTTTGAGCATGTAGTCATAGGTGAAGGGTTCGATGAGAAATGCAATCATGATTTCCTCTCTTCACAGGAATAAAAATTCTCTTTTTCACGAATTTCGCGGGATTTTTTAAGGTTTTGCGTCTTTTCACAGCCATAGAATACCGCCGGGCGTTCATCGTCGGTTAAAACGGTGACGCTACGCGGGTCATCGTCATCATGGAGGTGATCGCCTTTTAGGGTAATCTCACGCAGTACGCCACCAAAAGTGCGCATTAAGTTCTCTTGCGTGTAGGTCGTTTCCGTTGGGCCATGCGCTAAAATGGTCTGGTTTAATAGAACCACCTGATCGCAAAACTCCGGAATGGAGCCTAAGTTATGGGTCGATACTAGCATTAAATAGCCCTCTTCACGCAGTGAGATTAAGAGCTCAATAATGCTATCTTCTGTTTTGAGGTCAACGCCGGTAAAAGGCTCATCGAGCAGTAAAATTCGGCTCTCTTGAGCAAGGGCGCGGGCTAAGAAGACCCGTTTTTTCTGCCCACCAGAGAGTTCACCAATTTGGCGTTTACGAAAGTCGGTTAAATCCACACGAGCGAGGGCATCGGTCACTTTTTGTTGATCCTCTTTTGAGGGAATGCGCAAAAAGCCCATCTTGCCGTAACGGCCCATCATCACCACATCTTCAACGAGTACCGGGAAATCCCAATCCACCTCTTCCGTTTGCGGCACATAAGCAATTTTATTGGCTTTAAGCGCTTGCTTAATGGGAAGATCGGCAATTGAAATTGCGCCCGTTGTCGGGGTAATAAGGCCCATGATGGACTTAAAGAGCGTTGATTTTCCGCTCCCGTTAACGCCGACAAGGCCGCAGATAGTCCCTTGATCGAGTCTAAAATTAATATCGAAAATAGCGCGGTGACCGTTACTATAGGTCACCGAGAGATTATTTATTGCGATGCTCATTAGAGATCAAATCCTTTTACGATGGTTTCCACTGTAGTTTCGAGAAGTTTGATATAGGTGGGTACGGGGCCATTTTGATCCGACAGCGAATCGACATAGAGGACGCCCCCATATTTAGCACCGGTCTCTTTAGCCACCTGTTTAGCCGGTTTATCTGAAATGGTGCTTTCGCTAAAGAGAACCGGAATGTTGTGTTTGCGAATGGTATCAATGAGGCGTTTTACCTGTTGCGGCGAGCCTTCTTGATCGGCATTAATCGGCCAGAGATACGCCTCTTTTAGATTATAATCAGCGGCGAGATAGCCAAACGCGCCTTCACTTGTCACAAGCCAGCGATTTTCCTCAGGGATTTGATCCAATTTCGCGCGAAGTGGGGCATCGAGGGCTTTAATTTCAGCAGCGTAACGCTCCGCATTTTGATTATAAGTATCCGCATTATCAGGATCGTATTTCACCAGTGCCGCGCGGATATTTTCAATGTAAACGAGTGCATTATTCGGGCTCATCCATGCATGGGGATTGGGCGTTCCTTCATATTCGCCCTCGTAAATAGAGAGCGGGGTGATCCCATCGGTCACCACAACGGACGGCACATTACGAATGCTTTGGAAGAAACGCTCAAACCAGCGCTCTAGGTTTAAGCCATTCCATAAAATGAGTTCAGCATCTTGCGCTTTGACAATGTCTTTAGGGGTTGGCTGATAATCGTGAATCTCAGCGCCCGGTTTGGTAATGGATTCCACAACCGCTGCGTCCCCTGCGATATTCTGCGCCATATCTTGAATAATGGTGAAGGTTGTGATAACTTTGAACGGTTCTTTGGCATAACTTATTCCGCTTGCCGCAATGAACATTATTCCTAAGAGGGCAGCTCTCGCCCCATTTTTCCATCGTTTTATCTCTGTTTGTTTCATGAATCGTCAGGCTCCTACGTCCTTTTGTTGATAATCATTCTCATTTGTAAATTTATCGCATTTAAAGCAGTGGGTCAAATCAATCTCGGATAAAATTTGTAAATGAACATCATTTGTTGGTCATTTCGTTGGCCGATTTTTGAAAAGGATTGATTTAATATAGCGCTAAAATCAGTCGGTTGGGTTGATTTTAATAAAGTAGAAAATCGGGCATAAAAAAAGAAGGCGGATAGGGCCTTCTTCTCTGTTTTTGTCTAATATCTATCAAAATAAGCGATTGAGCGAGATGATCGCGCTACTTCACATTACTTGAACATTTACGATAGAGCGACTGGTAACGATCAAAAAGATCGAGATATTGGTCGATAATCGTAGTGTAATAACTTTGCGATTCGATCAACACGCGCTCGTTAATATTATTGTCAATAAGGTTGCGATATTCATCGCTTGTAAGCCCAAACTCATCGGGAATAATCGTTTTCACTTTCAGTGCGCTTAACATTGAATGATGCGCTAAATATTCCGAGTTGAGCACTTTGCTCGGTAACGCATTTGGGTCTTCTTTCAGCGCATCCCCCATCATAATAGGGAGTGTGCGAAGGTGCGCGAGCGATTCATTGCGGATGCCTTCATAGATTGCATCGCGGTAGGCCTCATCAAGCGGGGCTGAAATCTGCACAACTAGCGCATTTTCTTCTTTAGTGAGCTGACGGCGATCACTCTGGGATTGAAAGAGAAACGACTCGATCAGATAACTGAGCGATTTTAGCGACGAGTGCGCCATCAATACCGCCGAGAGATCACTCTTTTTCCCCGTTGCCATAAAGCGCGTGATAAATTGACGCTCTTCGAGTAATTCCGTTAAGCCTTCAATGGTGTCGCCACGACTAATTTTTAGTACCGCTTCTGCCATACGCATCTCTGAAAGTTTTAAGATAGAATTCCAGTCGGGCGATGGGGTTACAAGAGAACGAGCGATGGGCTCAAAGTGCTTAAATTTCCGCAATTCAAGATAACGCTTCATTAAGAGATCATTGTGCTTATTTTCATAAATTTCGTTATAAATTGCTTCATCATCGATCACTTGTTGATAGCAAATAATCGTCGGTTTTGCACGGCATGGAAACGGAAACGCTTTGCGCTCCCAATCGGAAAGACGTGTTGAAATCGGAAGCTCACCGAGGGGTGTCATCTTCTCTAACAGTTCAGCATCCATCTGGGTTTCAACACGAATGGTATTATCAAATCGAAGCGGCGCTTCATCTGGGAAGAGATAGGCGATGATCGATTCCACATGATACGGTTCGGCGTGTTCGAAATTATCGGTGGTTTTTTTGAGTTGATCGTAGTTGCGCGTGGTGAGATTTTTCCCGACGGTGTAGTAATCATCGTGGGGATAATTAAAGCCC
Source organism: uncultured Ignatzschineria sp. (assembly GCA_945619025.1). GTDB lineage: Bacteria > Pseudomonadota > Gammaproteobacteria > Cardiobacteriales > Wohlfahrtiimonadaceae > CALZBJ01. The sequence goes on from CALZBJ010000005.1 coordinate 76,593, forward strand.
ATCAGTGCGATGTAGAGATTATCTTCAAGCTGATTGGGAGTTAATTCAGGAAGTGATAAGATAGAGCGAACTGGGTCAAGGAGGGCCGCGGATGGCGTAGACATTAACGTGCTCATTAGCGGTATTTTGGATGGCGTTGTGGGTGGTGATATCGAGGAATCATATGCTAGCGCCACCGATGAGATGAGCGTTGTGATGGTCAGAGCGGGTAGCAGTGCGAAGCGTCTCATTCGTCTCATATATAGTTCTCCAAACTCAAATTAGACATTTGTTTTTATTATCATATCATTGAATTTTTTCATAAAAGGTGATCTTTCTTATGAAAGTGATGGTTAATCTCTTTTTTATAGCACTTTTACTTGGGCTCATTACCATGATGGCCTATCCGCTCTACATGATCTATACCGATACGCCGGTTAAACAGGTCAAACCGATCGAAAAGAGTGAAACGGTGGCTCCATAATTTGATTAATTTTGATAAATCCGCAAGGTAAGTGCCTTCGCGGATTTTTTTATGGCGCACTAATGGCACACAGAAAATTTTCAATAATTTTAACTATTTTAACAAATAGAGTTGCAAATCTTTTGTGAGAGTGTATTATCGTAATGGTACAGCAATACACGCAAACCGACATGACACAAAACGAGAGCATTAGTATGAAATCGACACTCCATTATCATCATTTTTACTAATCTCAAGCAGATGCTTGGGAGCTTTACCGAGCATCGTAAAAATGTATTGCGAACGCCTCGGATGTCCGAGGTTTTTTTATAATTAAAATAATTCACAACAGCCGATTAACGAATCAAAGAGAGAAGAGAATGAAAAATCAGCGTTTAAAAATCGCCCTGCAAAAATCGGGCCGTTTAAGTAAAGAATCTGAATCCTTACTCAAGCAGTGTGGTTTAAAAATTAATATGCACGGTGATAAGTTAATTGCGCATGTTGAGAATATGCCGATCGATATTTTGCGCGTTCGTGATGACGATATTCCCGGCCTTGTGTTTGATGGCGTGGTGGATCTTGGAATCGTTGGGCAAAATGTCTTGGAAGAGGTGGAGCTTGGCCGTAAAAATGGCAATGGCATCGAATATACCACCTTAAAAGAGCTTCCCTTTGGAGGTTGTCGTCTTTCAATTGCACTGCCGAAAGAGATGGCTTATGACGGGCCTGAAACGCTTAAAGATATGCGGATCGCGACCTCGTACCCGAATCTCTTAAAACGCTATCTTGATGAGAAAGGCGTTCCGTTTAAAAGCTCGCTCTTAAATGGCTCGGTGGAAGTGGCTCCGCGTGCAGGGCTTGCTGATGCGATCTGTGACCTTGTCTCAACCGGTGCAACCCTTGAGGCGAATGGCCTTCGCGAGGTGGAGGTGATCTACCGCTCTAAAGCGTGCCTTATCCAATCGTCAGCAGCGCTTTCTGAAGATAAACAAGCATTAATTGATAAATTATTAGTGCGCATTCAAGGGGTCACCCAAGCGATTGAATCAAAATACATTATGCTGCACGCGCCAAAAGATCGTTTAGAAGAGATTCGTAACCTTCTTCCCGGTGCGGAAACACCAACGATTTTACCGCTTACCCACGATGAGACGAAAGTGGCGATGCACATGGTCAGTAGCGAAAATCTCTTCTGGGAGACGATGGAAGCGCTCAAAGCGAAAGGCGCGAGTTCAATTTTAGTATTACCGATTGAAAAAATGATGGAGTAATGGGCGATGCGTAGATTAAATTGGAACGATCTTGATCAAAAAGCACGGATTGCAGCGCTTGAACGCCCGGCGCAGATGGCAGCGGGTGACATTACCGCAAGCGTGACTGCTGTTAAAAATGCCGTTTTAGCAAAGGGCGATGCGGCGCTAATCGAGCTCACAGAGAAATTTGATAAGGTGCGTTTAACGGAATTAACTCTCCCGAAATCGGCCTTTGAAGCGGCAAGAAATCGATTACCCGATGAATTTAAAACCGCGCTTAAAAATGCGTATGACAATATCTACCGTTTTCACGAAGCGCAAAAGCCAAAGCCCGTTCAAGTGGAAACGCAAAAAGGGGTGATGTGTGAGGTATTAACGCGCCCGATTGAGAAGGTGGGGCTCTATATTCCAGGCGGTACAGCGCCACTTTTTTCAACGGTGTTAATGCTCGCAATTCCAGCGAAAATTGCTGGCTGTAAGCGCATTGTGCTCGCGTCCCCTCCAGAAATTGCTGATGAAATTATCTACGCGGCGGAGCTTTGCGGGATTGATACCGTCTATACCTTAGGTGGCGCGCAAGCGATTTTTGCACTCGGTCTTGGGACTGAAAGTGTCGAGAAAGTCGATAAGATTTTTGGCCCGGGCAATAGCTTTGTGACTGAGGCGAAAAAACAGGTGAGCCAGATGGCAGGGGGCGCCGCAATTGATATGCCGGCAGGGCCTTCAGAGGTGCTGGTGATCGCCGATGACAACGCTAATCCTGATTTTGTTGCCTCCGACCTTCTCTCGCAAGCGGAGCACGGCACTGATTCGCAAGTGGTTTTAGTCACGACAACAAATGAGATGGCCGATGAGGTTGACGCATCGATTGAAAAACTCTTAAAACAGCTCTCTCGTAAAGAAGTGGCCCTTGAATCGCTCGCGAATAGTGTGACGATTTTAGCCGATGATTTAACCGAGGCGGTGGAGATTAGCAATGCCTATGCGCCGGAGCACTTAATTATTCAAACGGAGAATCCACGCGCACTTCTGCCGTCGATCTATCATGCCGGATCGGTCTTTTTAGGCGCCTATTCGCCGGAATCGATGGGGGATTATGCCTCAGGGACAAATCACGTTTTACCCACTTACGGTTATGCAAAAACTTATTCGAGTTTAGGCTTGGCTGATTTTAGTAAGCGTATGACGGTTCAAGAATTAACGCGCGAAGGGTTTGAAGCACTCGCGCCAACCGTATCGCTCCTTGCGTCAAAAGAATTGCTCGATGCGCACCAATTAGCGGTGGATATTCGCGTACAATATGGCAAGGAGGAACAATAAATTATGACCAATAATCAAATGACCGAAATTGATGAGTTGAGCCGTAAAACCATTCAAGGCCTAAAGCCCTATAGCTCAACGCCGCGAGATGAATCGAGCGATGTGATCTATCTAAACGCCAACGAAAATCCCTACCCGCGAGAATATGCGCTCTTAAGTAAAGAGTTTAACCGCTATCCTGAGCCGCAACCGAGCCGGTTAATTGAAAATTATGCCCAGTTTTTAGGGGTGACTCCGGATAATATTTTGGTGAGCCTTGGCGGGGATGAATCGATCAAACTCATTATCGAAGCTTTTTGTGAGCCGCGCGATGAAGCGATTTTATATTGTCCACCAACCTTTGGCATGTACGATATTAGCGCGCGCGTTGTGGGCGTGCACTCCATTGAAGTACCGCTTGATAAAGACTTTAATCTCGATGTGGCGGGCATTAAAAATGCACTCGATAATACCGAAATCAATGTCAAAGTGATCTTTCTCTGTAGCCCCAATAATCCAACCGGTAACAGCATGGATCGAGCGGCGATGATTGAGATTTTAGAAGCGGCAAAAGGGCGCGCGATTGTGGTGATTGACGAGGCCTACATTGAATTTTCTGATCAAAAAACCGATAGCGTCACAGATCTCATCAACACCTATCCCCATTTAGCGATTATCCGGACACTCTCAAAGGCGTTTGGCCTAGCGGGGATTCGTTGCGGGTTTACTGTTGGCAGTAAAGCGCTGATTGATGTGCTTAAAAAAGTGATCGCCCCGTACCCAATTCCCATTCCCGTCATTGATATTGCAACGCAAACGGTCAATGAGGCGGGCATTGCTGAGATGTGGCGCGTCGTTGATAAGATCAAAGTCCTTAAAGCGGAATTAAAAACCGATTTAGAAGCGCTTTCCATCGTCAAAAAAGTCTATAAAAGCGATACCAACTGGTTACTGGTGGAAGTATCGGACGCAAGCGCAATTTTTAATTATCTATTACAGAACAATATTCATGTACGCGATCAACGCGGCGTGCTCCAAAATATGCTACGAATTAGTATTGGCACACGCGAGGAAAACAGGCGTTTAATCGACGTATTAAAAACGTATCCATAGGAGAGGAACTCATGCAAAACATTCTTTTTATCGATCGTGATGGCACCTTAATTGACGAGCCGAAGACCGATTTTCAGATCGACTCACTGCAAAAATTGATCTTTGAGCCGATGGTGATTCCATCTCTCATTACGCTTCGCGATGCGGGGTACCGCTTTGTGCTTGTGAGCAATCAAGATGGCTTAGGAACAGAGAGTTTCCCGACGCCCACCTTTGTTGAGCCGCAAGAGAAAATGCTCGAGCTCTTTGCATCGCAAGGCATTGAGTTTGATGATGTTTTAATCTGCCCGCATTTTGATGAAGATAATTGTGATTGCCGTAAACCAAAATTAGGTTTAGTGCAGGCGTATATCGATGAAAAACGCTTTAATCCAGAACAGAGTTTTGTGATTGGCGACCGTGAAACCGATGTGAAATTAGCGGCCAATATGGGGATTGAAGCGATTCAATATAATCGTGAGAATTTAGGCTGGGAACTGATTGTTGAAAAGCTTATTAACGTTAAAGAAGCTGATACGAAAAGCCGCGCACCACGCGAGGCAAGCGTGACCCGCACTACAAAAGAGACCGATATTGCGCTCTCAGTATTTTTAGATGAAACCGGCTCAAGCACTATTAATACCGGCCTTCCATTTTTTGATCATATGCTCGATCAGATCGCAACCCACGGCGGTTTTCGCATCAATGTTAATGTGAAAGGGGATCTTGAAATCGATGATCACCACACCGTTGAAGATACGGCGATTGCACTTGGTGAGGCGATTCGCGAAGCGTTAGGCGATAAACGTGGCATTGCGCGCTTTGGATTTGTCCTGCCGATGGATGAGTGCCGTGCGTTCTGTACGCTCGATCTTTCTGGCCGTCCACACTTAGAATTTGATGCGAAATTTAAGCGCGATATGGTAGGGGATTTCAGCACAGAGATGGTGCAACACTTCTTCCGTTCGCTCTCGTACTCAATGGCGTGCACGCTTCACTTAAAAGCAAAAGGCAAAAACACCCATCACAAAATTGAGTCCCTCTTTAAAGTCTTTGGCCGTACGATGCGCCAAGCGATTAAAGTGGAAGGCACCGAGCTTCCAAGTTCAAAAGGCCTACTCTAATCGAGTATCGAAGACGGATAAGGGACAAATAAGAGACTAAGGAGAGAAGATGATTATTCCAGCACTCGATTTAATTAATGGTGAGGTGGTTCGTTTAGAGCAGGGCGATTACGGCAAACAGACGACGTTTCACTACTCGCCCATTGAGAAGTTTCAAGAATATGTAAGTGATGGCGCGACCTATCTGCATTTAGTGGATTTAGACGGTGCGAAAGATCCGGAAAAGCGCCAAATCACGACGATTCAATCGATCGTTGCCAATGTCGATGCCCCCATTCAAGTGGGCGGTGGTATCCGGACGATTGAGGATGTTAAAGCGCTCCTTTCCATTGGCGTTCAGCGCGTTGTGATCGGTTCGACGGCGGTGAAAAATCCTGAAATGGTTAAAGCCTGGTTTGAAGAATTTGGCGCAGATCGTCTAGTATTAGCGCTCGATGTTCGTATTGAAGCTGGTGAAAAGCGCGTCGCGGTGAGTGGTTGGCAAGAAACAAGCGATTTAACGCTTGAAGAATTGATTGCCCTTTACGAGCCCGTTGGCCTTAAACATGTGTTATGCACCGACATCTCTAAAGATGGCATGCTCACTGGATCAAACGTTGCGCTCTATAAAGAACTCGTTGAAAATTATCCTGAGATTGAGTTTCAATCCTCGGGAGGAATTGGCGTACTTGCCGATGTTGAAGCACTTAAGCCTACCAAGGTTAGCGGTGTGATCGTGGGTCGTGCGCTGCTTGAAAATCGCATTACCTTGAAGGAGGCCATCACATGTTGGCAAAAATAATCGCCTGTTTAGATGTTAAGCATGGCAAAGTCGTTAAAGGGACCCAGTTTCGCGATCACGAAACCATGGGCGATATCCTTGAATTAGCCGCACGCTACAATGAAGAGGGCGCCGATGAGATCGTGATTTACGATATCGCCGCCTCTGCGGAAAATAGCGTGGTGGATAAATCGTGGATCAAACAAGTGGCCGAAATTATCGATGTACCGCTATGCGTCGCAGGTGGCATTAAATCCGTTGAAGACGCGCAGATGGTGCTCGATAACGGCGCTCAGAAGATCTCAATTAACTCGCCCGCACTCGCCAATCCCGCGCTTATTACTGAGTTATCACGCACGTTTGGACGCGATAAAGTGGTGATCGGGATCGATTCCTATTTCGATGAAAAGCGCAATGATTACTTTGTATACACCTTAACCGGCGATGAGAGCAAAACGAATGAAACCGAGTGGCGAACCCTTGATTGGGTGCAAAAGGTGGAAGAGCTCGGGGCTGGCGAAATCGTGCTCAACATGATGAATCAAGATGGCGTGCGTTCAGGATACGATCTTGAGCAACTTAAAAAAGTGAAAGCAGTGTGTCAATTACCGCTTGTGGCATCGGGCGGTGCTGGGGCGAAAGAGCACTTTTTAGCAGCTTATAAAGAAGCAGGCGTTGAAGGTACACTCGGGGCATCGGCCTTTCACAAAAAAATCGTCCACATTGGCGAGTTAAAACAATATTTAAACGAGAATGGGGTAGAGATACGCAATGAGTAACGCATTTGGGATTGATGAAGCGTCCATTGATTGGGAAAAAGTTGATGGAATGTTGCCGGCGATTGTGCAGGATTATCAAACGGCGGAAGTGCTGATGATGGGCTATATGACGCCAGAAGCGCTTGCAAAAACCTTTGACACAAAACAGGTGACATTTTTCTCGCGTTCGCAAAATAAACTCTGGACGAAAGGAGAGACCTCGGGGAACTTTTTAAATGCGGTAGAAATGGTGCTCGATTGTGATCAAGACACGCTCTTAATTCTCGCAAATCCCGTAGGCGAAACCTGCCATTTAGGGGAGACAAGTTGCTTTGAATCGGCATCGAAAAAAGCATCATGGGTCTTCTTTAGCCGTTTAGAAAAACTGCTCGATGCGCGTAAATCAGCGGATCCTGAGAGCTCTTATACCGCACGCCTTTACGCCTCAGGCACCAAACGTATGGCGCAAAAGGTGGGTGAAGAGGGCGTTGAGGTGGCATTAGCGGCAACGGTTAATGATCGCGATGAGCTAATTTGCGAAGCGGCGGACCTTCTCTATCACACAACCGTTCTCCTCCATGATCAAGATCTCGCGTGGGAAGATGTGCTTAATAAATTAAAAGAGCGTCACGGCGAATAGTTGAAGAGTCGAAGACTCAAATACGCGTATTAATGCTCATATTAAGGCCTAAGTTAATCTTAGGCTTTTTTTGTGAAGATAAATCAATGATTGTAAGGAAAATATGTACAGGCTCGAGCCTTTTCCGTTACAGTAAGAGAATCGTTCTACAACAATAATAATATGGGAGTGTGTATGAAAAAGCCTCTATTGACGCTATTGATTGGCGCGCTATTAACGAGTGCCTATGCGGCAAATGTCCCTGAAGGGACACATCTTGCGGAAAAGCAGGTGCTCGTTCGCAATAATGGAACTGAGCCGCAATCGCTCGATCCGCATAAGATTGAAGGCGTGGCGGAATCCCATCTCGCGCGGGATCTGTTTGAGGGACTCGTGATTGTCAATCAAGAGGGTGAATTGGAACTGCGGCTTGCTACAAAATGGACTCATGAAAATCACCGTATTTGGCGTTTTTATCTTCGCCATGATGCGCTGTGGTCTGACGGATCACCGATTACCGCCCATGATTTTGTCTATAGTTGGCAACGCTTAGCCGACCCTGAGACGGGTTCGCCCTACGAGAGTTATCTGCAATATGCGCATATCGAAAATATTGATGCCATTATCAGAGGGGAAAAGGGAAAAGAGACGCTCGGGGTAGTAGCGCTTGACGATCATACCCTTGAGATTCGCCTCTCTGAATCGATTCCTTATTTGCCGCAAATTTTAGCGCATACGGTGATGTCGCCAGTACCGCAAAAGGTGATTAATAAGGCGGGCATTAAGTGGACAAGCCCTGAAAATTTTGTAGGAAATGGCGCGTACAAATTGCAAAAATGGGTGGTCAATGAACGCATTGTATTAGAGCGCAATACACATTATTGGGACAATGATAAAACGGTGATCGATGAGGTGACGTTTTTACCGATCGCATCTGAAACGGCGGAGGTGAATCGCTATCGCAGTGGCGAGCTCGATATTACTGCCAATGTCTCCGTTGAGCTCTACCCGAAACTTAAACAAGAGATTCCCGATGAGATTAAAACGAGCCCCTATCTCTGTACCTATTATTACGGCATCAATAATCAGCGGAAACCCTTTACTGATCCGCGCGTGCGTGAAGCCTTGAAACTCGGGCTCGATCAAGAATTGATGGTCAATAAAATCAAAGATCAAGGCGATACGCCGGCGTACAGTTTTACTCCACCCTTTATTTCAGGCGTTGAGATTATTAAACCGAAATGGGCAGCACTTCCGCAAAAAGAACGCAATGAAAAAGCGCGGGTACTACTCGAAGAGGCGGGCTTTAATAGTGATAATCCGCTGACGATTACGCTTCTTTATAACACTTCCGATATGCATAAAAAGCTTGCGATCGCGGCGGCATCGATCTGGAAGAAAAATATCGGCATTGAGGTTAAACTTGAAAATCAAGAGTGGAAAACCTATACCGATACTCGCCATCAAGGCAATTATGATCTCGTTCGCGCGTCGTGGTGCGCTGATTATGATGAGCCATCCTCCTTTTTAAATATGATGCGCTCCGATAGCAGCGTTAATACGGTGCATTATAAAAGTGCTGAGTTTGATCATCTATTAGATGAAACCGTACAGGTGGAAAATGATGCCTCCCGCGAGCTCCTATACCAAAAAGCGGAGCGGGTGCTCGATCAGGATTCGGCGATTATTCCACTCTATTACTACGCTAATCTGCGTTTAGTCAAACCCTATGTCGGCGGATATAACGGTAAAAATAGCCTAGGGTATCTCTTCACCAAAGATCTCTATATCATTCAAAATGAGGCAAAAAAGTAGCAAATAATCTGCGTGATTATTACTCAAAAACCCATCTTTTTAGAGAATTGTAGATTGATGGGTGATAGAGTCATAAAAATAGAACCTAAAAATGATCGTATAGATGGATCACACACAATAATAAAAAATAGAAAGCATAATGAATTGGGGAGGAGGTTTCCAATGAAATTAGATCACACATTTGGGCGTAAATCGATATTAACGGTGGCGCTGTCACTCCTGATGGCAGGCGGTATTGCGCAGGGTGCAACAGTTCCAGAGGGCGTCACGCTTGCCGATAAACAGGTACTGGTGCGAAATAATGGCTCTGAGCCACAATCGCTTGACCCGAATAAAATTGAAGGGGTGCCCGAGTCGCAACTGTCGCGCGATCTGTTTGAAGGGCTCACCATTATCGATCCTGAGGGCAATGTCATTCCGGGAAGCGCAACAGAGTGGGAGCATGATGAATTCCGTGTGTGGCGTTTTACCCTTCGCGATGGGGCAAAATGGTCCAATGGCGATCCGGTGACGGCCCATGATTTTGTCTATAGTTGGAAGCGTTTAGCAGACCCAAATACCGCCTCTCCCTATCAAAGTTATCTGCAATATGCCCATATCGATAATATCGATGGGATTATTAAAGGGGAACAGCCCGCCGAGAGCCTTGGCATTCGCGCGATTGATGATAAAACCTTTGAGATTACTTTAAGTGAAGCCGTTCCCTACATTCCAAAACTTGTGGCGCATACGGCTTTATCGCCAGTGCATCAAAAAACCGTGGAAGCCCATGGAGAACGCTGGACACAGCCGCAAAACTTTGTTGGAAATGGGGCGTATAAACTTAAAAATTGGGTGGTAAACGAGCGCATTGTCCTCGAGCGTAATCCTGAATATTGGGATAACGGGCAGACGATCATCGATGAGGTAACCTTTTTACCGATCGCGTCAGAAGTGACCGATGTCAATCGTTACCGCAGTGGCGAAATTGATATCACCTACAATAATATGCCAATCGAGCTTTTCCAGAAATTGCGCACCGATCTGCCCAATGAGGTGCATATCGACCCTTATCTCTGTACCTATTATTATGAGATCAATAATCAAGTGGCGCCCTTTGATAATCCTAAGGTGCGTGAAGCGTTAAAATTGCTGCTTGATCGCGATATTATCGTGCATAAAATTAAAGATCAGGGTGATATGCCAGCTTACGGATTTACGCCACCCTTTATTGCGGGCATGGATACCGATACACCGGAGTGGTTTACCCTCGATCAAAAATCGCGTAATCAAAAAGCGGCTAAACTCCTAGAAGAGGCGGGCTACAGTAAGCGCAATCCGCTCAATTTTAATCTCTTATATAACACCTCCGATCTGCATAAAAAGCTCGCCATTGCAGCATCATCGATGTGGAAGCAAAATAGTGGTGGCCTTATTAATGTGAAGCTTGAAAATCAAGAGTGGAAAACCTTCTTAGATTCGCGTCACCAAGGCAATTATCAGGTAGCGCGTGCAGGTTGGTGCGCCGATTATAATGAGCCATCATCATTTTTAAATATTATGCTCTCTCATAGCAGCAATAATACCGCTCACTATAAGAGTGACGATTTTGATGCGGTGATGGCAAAAAGCGTGCGCGCCGAGACGGAAGCCGCTCGTGCGGTGATCTATAAAGAGGCGGAAACAGTGCTTGATCGTGATACGGCGATTGTCCCGGTCTTCTATTATGCGAATCCGCGCTTGGTGAAACCGTACGTTGGTGGCTATACCGGGAAAGACCCGCTTGGCAGTACCTACACCAAAAATCTCTACATAATCAAACATTAATCATAAAACCGTGCCACGGGTTTGGCACAATGAATAAAGCATCATTGAGATTGGGCGGGGCGTTATCGCGTTATCGGCTTTATCTCAATTAATGCCATTCATAATGAATTAATCGGATTAAAAAGGGAGGAGAATCATGGTGAATCGACATCGTTCGGTGCTTTTTAGTGTGCTCGGGGCAGTGGCGCTTAGTTCACTCGTGACTCACATAACGCTTGTTGCCGCGACAGTTCCAGAAGGGACGATGCTCAAAGAGACACAAACTCTAGTGCGCAATAATGGGACTGAGCCACAATCGCTCGACCCGCATCTGATGGTGGGTGTGCCAGAATCTAATCTGGCGCGCGATCTTTTTGAAGGTCTGACGATCACCTCTCCTGATGGTGAAATTATCCCCGGCGTTGCAACGGACTGGAAAAGTGATGATGGACGGATCTGGACATTTCATTTGCGGACAGATGCCAAGTGGTCAAATGGCGATCCGGTCACCGCGTACGACTTTGTCTATAGTTGGCAGCGTGTTGCTGATCCGAAAACCGCTTCCCCGTATTCAAGCTTTTTAGAGCAAGCGCATATTGAGAATGCAACTGCGGTGATTCATGGTGAAAATCCGGTGGAATCGCTCGGGATTAAGGCACTTGATGCTCATACGCTTGAAATTCATCTTACTGAATCAATTCCCTATTTCCCAAAACTGACGGCGCATACGACGTTAATGCCGGTGCATACAGCAACGATTAACGCTCACGGTGAAAAGTGGACGCAGCCCGATAATATCGTTGGAAATGGAGCGTATCAACTCTCATTTTGGCGCGTCAACGATAAGATTGTCTTAACGCGAAATCCCCACTATTGGGATAATCAGAGCACCATTATTAATGAGGTGACCTTTTTACCGATCGCCTCTGAAATTACCGATCTTAATTTTTATCGCAGCGGGATGACCGATATCGCCGCAACGGTTCCAATTGATCTCTTTCATCGGGTTAAAAAAGAGCTGGGCGATGAGCTGCATATTAATCCAAAGCTCTGCACCTATTATTACGAGATGAATCATGAGGCAAAGGTTTTTAACGATCCCAAAGTGCGCGAAGCACTTAAAATTACGCTCAATCGTGACATTATTGTCAATCGGGTGAAAAATCATGGCGAACGAAAAGCCTATGGACTCACACCTCCTTACACATCGGGAATGGGCGAATATGCGCCGGCTTGGTTTGAGGCATCTCATAAAGAGCAGGCCGAGCGGGCAAAAACACTTCTAAAAGAGGCGGGCTATTCGAAATCCAATCCGCTTCGATTTGAATTTTTATACAACACCTCCGAGGGGCATAAAAAGATCGCCATTGCCGTTGCCTCCATTTGGAAACAATCGCTCGATGGCATGGTGGAGATGACGCTAACGAATCAAGAGTGGAAGACGTTTTTAGATCGCCGTTATGGTGGGGATTATGAGATGTCGAGCTCGGGGTGGTGCGCCGATTACGATGAGCCATCGTCCTTTTTAAATATGCTCAAATCCGATAGTAGCATCAATACCGCGCGCTATAAAAGTGAGGCCTTTGACCGCGCTATGGAAGAGGCGGTGCTTGCTAAAACAGAGGGTGAGCGGCGCGAGATGTATAAAAAAGCAGAGGCGGTACTCGATCAGGAATCGGCCATTTTACCGATCTATTATTATGTGAGCGCGCGGCTGATTAAGCCCTATGTCGGCGGTTATAGTAACCAAAATACGATGGATGGATTTTACACCAAAGATCTCTACTTAAAAGAGCCCGCAACCACAAAACGTTCAAGAAATTCACCGGATCGGCACAGACGCCATCGTTAATTAATAGGGAAATGTTTAGCTTAGAAGGATACTAAGAATCATGATTAAATTTATTGTTCGGCGTTTTTTGGAGGCGATTCCGACGCTGCTGATTTTAATTACGCTATCGTTTTTTATGATGCGGTTAGCCCCCGGGAGTCCCTTTACCGGTGAGCGCATGCTCCCGCCTGAGGTGCTCGCCAATATCGAGGCGAAATATAATCTTAATGCGCCGATCTGGAAGCAATATCTCGATTATCTGTGGCAATTGATGCAGGGCGATTTTGGTCCGTCGTTTAAATATCGGGATTATACGGTCAATGAGCTGGTGGCTAACGCCTTTCCCGTATCGCTTAAACTGGGATTATTTGCCTTTATCGTTGCGGTGACGCTTGGGATTACCGCCGGAACCATTGCCGCATTAAAACAAAATAGTTTGATCGATTATGGGGTGATGGGATTTGCGATGATCGGGATTGTGATTCCGAGCTTTGTGGTCGCGCCGCTCTTGGTGTTAAGTTTTGCCATTAAGTGGCCGGTGCTTCCTGCGGGCGGGTGGCACAATGGCGAATTTATCTATATGTTGATGCCGATGATTGCACTCTCACTTGGCTATATTGCCAGCATTTCGCGCATTATGCGAAGTTCGATGATTGAGGTACTCCATTCAAATTATATTCGTACGGCAAAAGCAAAAGGATTACCGCTTCGCCGAATTATCTTTAAACATGCATTAAAACCCGCGCTTTTACCAGTGCTTTCCTATCTTGGCCCGGCCTTTGTGGGGATTATTACCGGTTCGATGGTGGTAGAGACCATTTTTGGGCTTCCCGGGATTGGGCAACTCTTTGTTAATGGCGCGCTCAACCGAGATTATTCACTGGTTTTAAGTTTGACGATTTTAGTGGGCAGTTTAACGATTCTCTTTAATGCGATTGTGGATATTTTATATGCCGTAATCGATCCGAAAATTCGTTATTAAGGAGGATAGCGATGTTGATGATGAATCAAATAAAAAACCGTGAGACGGCGGAGCAGGTTGCCGATTCTTTAGCGGTAAAAGGGCGGAGTTTATGGCAAGATGCGTGGCGCCGCTTTGTGCGTAATCGTGCCGCGATGGTGAGCCTTTTTATCTTGGTTATGATCACGCTTTTTGTGATCGTGGCTCCCTATCTCTCCCCGTTTGAATATGATGATACCGATTGGGGCATGATGTCTGAAGGCCCGGATTTTGAGTCGAAACACTTTTTTGGAACCGACTCATCAGGGCGAGATCTTTTAGTGCGCGTAGCCATTGGCGGGCGAATTTCGCTGATGGTGGGTGTCGCAGCGGCTCTGATTGCGGTGATTGTAGGCACCTTTTATGGGACAATTTCCGGCTATTTAGGCGGTAAGATTGATAGTTTTATGATGCGCGGTCTTGAGATTTTAAGCTCCTTTCCCTTTATGTTTTTCGTAATTTTGCTAGTGACCTTTTTTGGGCAAAACATCTTTCTTATTTTCGTTGCGATCGGTATGGTGTCGTGGCTTGATATGGCGCGGATTGTGCGCGGGCAGACGCTTACCATTAAACATAAAGAGTTTATTGAAGCGGCGAAGGTTTCAGGCGTTTCAACGCCGATGATCGTTTTTCGTCATATCGTACCTAATGTTTTGGGCGTTGTGGTGGTCTATGCCTCGCTTTTAGTGCCGAATATGATTCTGTTTGAATCCTTTCTGAGTTTCTTAGGGCTTGGAACGCAAGAGCCACTCAGCAGTTGGGGCGCGCTGTTAAGTGATGGATCAAATTCGATGGAAGTCGCGCCATGGCTCTTAATTTTCCCCGCACTTTATTTAATCATCACACTCTTTTGTTTTAACTTTATTGGCGATGGATTGCGCGATGCACTCGATCCAAAAGATCGGTAGGAGGCAGGATGTCAGAATTATTATCGATACAGAATTTAAATGTCACCTTTAAGACCGAAGAGGGCGATGTGACCGCGGTCGATTCGCTCAATTTTGCTCTTAATCGCGGGGAAACCCTCGGCATTGTTGGTGAATCAGGCTCCGGAAAATCCCAAACGGCGTTCGCGCTGATGGGGCTTTTAGCTCAAAACGGTCGGGCGCAGGGTTCTATTTTATTTGATGAGCGTGAGATTTTAAACTTGCCGGCAAAGGCGCTTAACGAACTTCGCGCCAATGATATCTCCATTATCTTCCAAGATCCGATGACAAGCCTCAATCCCTATATGAAGGTGGGCGATCAGCTGATGGAAGTGTTGCGCCTTCATCAAGGATTATCGAAAAAAGAGGCGTTTAATCGTTCTTTGCAGATGCTTGACGCGGTTAAAATGCCGGAAGCGAAAAAACGGATGACTATGTATCCCCATGAGTTTTCAGGCGGGATGCGGCAACGGGTGATGATCGCGATGGCGCTTTTATGTGAGCCGAAACTCTTGATCGCCGATGAACCGACCACGGCACTGGATGTGACGGTGCAAGCGCAAATTATGGCACTCTTAAAAGAGCTTCAGCAGGAATTTAACACCGCGATTATTTTGATTACCCACGACCTTGGCGTTGTTGCCGGCGTGTGCGATAAGGTGCTGGTGATGTATGCGGGGCGGACGATGGAATATGGGAGTGCGCACGAGATTTTTTACGCGCCACAACATCCCTATACGCAAGGATTACTTAGCGCAATTCCACGGCTTGAATCAGATTCGATGGCAGAACTTCGCACAATTCCTGGCAATCCACCAAATTTATTAGCGCTTCCAAAAGGCTGTCCATTTTCACCTCGCTGCGAGCAAGCAATTGGCGCTTGTTTGGAATTACCGCCGCCACTCGTTAAAGAGTCGGGAGGGCGTTTGCGGGCCTGTTATTTAGAGAGTGGAGCGCTATAAGGAGGGATCATGGAAGAACACAATATAAATAAAATAGAGGCGCCGAAAACGATCTTAACGGTGAATCATCTTAAAGTTCATTTTCCGGTTAAAGAGCGGGTAGGATTACTTCGAACGCGCGCCCAAGCGGTGAAAGCGGTGGATGGTGTCTCATTTTCGCTCTATGAAGGGGAGACGCTTGGCATTGTGGGAGAATCGGGGTGCGGAAAATCAACACTAGCACGGGCGATTATCGGGCTAGCACCGAAAACAGAAGGAAGCGTTGTCTGGCTCGGGCGAGATCTCAATAACCTTGATCGAAAGGGGCAAAAAATGCTGTGCAGTGAGATGCAGATGATCTTCCAAGACCCTCTAGCATCGCTCAATCCCCGCATGACTATTGGTGATATTATCGCAGAACCGCTTAAAACGCATTCGCCCCATCTCTCTAAAAAAGAGGCGAAATCGGAGGTAGAAGCGATGATGACGCGGGTGGGATTGTTACCGAATCTCATTAATCGTTATCCGCACGAATTTTCCGGCGGGCAGTGTCAGCGAATCGGGATTGCTCGCGCGCTTATTTTAAAGCCAAAGCTCGTAATTTGTGATGAGCCGGTGTCCGCGCTCGATGTCTCCATTCAGGCACAGGTTATTAATCTCTTGCGTAAACTGCAAGCGGAAATGGGGCTCTCGCTAATCTTTATTGCTCATGACTTAGCGGTCGTGAAACATATCTCAGATCGCGTATTAGTGATGTATTTAGGGCACATCGTGGAGCTTGGTGAAAAGCGCGCCGTCTACCAAAATCCTAGCCACCCTTATACCAAAGCGCTGTTAAGTGCGGTGCCGATTCCCGATCCTGAAAAAGAACGCCATAAATCTCAAGATCTTTTAGAAGGGGATCTGCCCTCGCCGATCAATCCGCCCTCAGGCTGTGTATTCCGTACGCGTTGTCCGAAAGCGGATGCAAAATGTGCTACGATAATGCCTGAGTTACGCGGTGAAAAGGCGCATCAAATTGCCTGTTTGCATAGCGACATTAAGACGGAAAATAATGGATAAAACGTAGGAGAGGGATCGATGGTAACGATTTACGGCATTAAAAATTGTGACACAATGAAAAAAGCGTTTAAGTATCTTGATGAGAAAGGGATTGCGTATACGTTTCATGATTATCGCGTCGATGGCATTGATGAAGTGTTGATCGATCAGTTTTTAGCACAATTTCCTTTAAAAGAGCTCGTCAATCAACGCAGCACCACCTATCGCAATCTCTCAGATGAGGAAAAGGCAACGATTGACGAGGTTGCGGTGGTAAAAGCGATTATGCAGCGCGAGCCCACATTGATTAAGCGCCCAGTTTTACTCAAAACGGCGGCTGATTCCGATGAAAATCAAAAGGGACTGGTGGGCTTTAAAGCCGCCGATTACGATGCATTTTTCGCGGGATAAAAATATTGCCCACTTTTTTATTTATTGGGGTTGACAAAATTTTTAAAAGGCGTTTAATAGTAATCATGCCGATTTGATACAGCTTGCGGGCAAGGAATACAGCTAAAGCGTGAGAATCTCAAAAGAGATGGATAAATCACTGAATTTATAAAAAGCCTGTGTCGACGTCGATATGGGCTTTTTTTGTGATTGAAAAAAGCGTTTGGTTTAACATCAATGAAAAAGGATGATCTAGAATGAGTTCTACAAAGACATTCGCATCACGTGTTGAGAACGTGGTCGACCTAAAACCTGAAATTCTAAAGGCGACGCAAGAGACCTTTACAATGCTTGGAATTTCCGTAACGACGGGGGTAATTATCGGGCTGATGCTCGGAATTATTCTCTATATTACGCGTCCAGGTTCGCTCTATCAGCGTCATGCGTTTTATAAGGTTAACAGCATTGTCGTAGACTTTTTCCGTGCGTTTCCTTTTATCATCTTGATGGTTGCCTTAAGTCCGCTTGCGAAAAAAGTCGCGGGCACGACCATTGGGCCGATCGCAGCGTCCGTTACCTTAACCATCGCCGCCGTTTTTTACTTTGCGCGCTTAGTGGAGCAAAACCTACGTGAGGTGGATAAAGGGGTGATTGAGGCGGCGCTCTCGATGGGGGCCGATCCGAAAACGATCATCTTAAAAGTACTCATTCCTGAGGCGCTTTCGGGCATTGTGTCAAGCGTTACGATTTTAACCATCAGTATCTTATCGGCGAGTGCGGCAGCGGGGATGATTGGCGGTGGCGGTCTGGGAGACTTAGCAATTCGCCACGGTCACATGCGCTATCAGCCGGAGGTCATTGTCACCATCATGATTATTTTGACGGCAATGGTTATTTTAATTCAATCACTGGGTAACAAAATTTCACGATCACTCGATAAACGATAATCGATAATCCAATAGGGATAAAACGAGTGAATTATTACAAATCGCTTAGGAGGCAGAAATGTTTAAAAAATGGTTTAAAAGTCTTGCCGTAGTATTAGGACTCTCCGTCCTAGTGGCATGTGGCAGTGGGGACGACGCAACAACTGAAGGTGGCGTTAAAAAAGAGATTCGCTTTGGGGCAACCACCGGTGAATTTTACGACATGATCAAATACTCGATTGCGCCGATCTTAGAAGAGCAGGGCTACAAAGTAAAATTGATCGAATTCACCGATTACGTTCAACCGAATCTCGCGCTTGCAAATGGGGATTTAGATATCAACGTGTTCCAACATCTCCCTTATTTACAGAGCTTCAAAAAAGAGCATGGTTTAAATATCAAAGAAGGATTTGAAGTCCCAACGGCGCCTTACGGACTCTATCCTGGTCGCTTAAAATCACTTGATCAAGTGAAAGAGGGCAGTAAAGTCGCAGCGCCAAATGATCCAAGTAACTTTGCACGCGTGCTTGTCATCTTAGATTATTTAGGTTGGATTGAGCTTCGCGAGGGCACCGATCCACTTACCGCGTCAAAGCGTGATATCACCAAAAACATTCTCAATATCGATATTATCGAGCTTGAAGCAGCGAATATTCCACGGGTATTAGATGATGTTGATTTTGCGGCCATTAACGGTAACTATGTCTTATCAGCGGGCATGAAATTAACCGATAGCATCTTAAATGAACCAAACTTTAACTACATCAATTGGTCAGCAATTCGCGTAGAAGATGAAGATTCACAGTGGTATCAAGATGTGAAAGCGGCCTACAATTCAGAGCGTTTTAAAGAGTATATCACCACTAAATTCCCAGGCTTCCAATTCCCATCAGCATGGGGCGAAGCGAGTAAATAAGAGGTCTAAGATGAAAGCAATTATTACCCGTTGGGCAGCACTTCTCTCGTTTGCACTCCTTGCGACCGCCTGTTCTGATGATGCAGCAACCGGCGCGTCTAAAGAAGATGCGAGCGGAGCATCTGAGAAGAAAACCATTGTGATCGGTACAACCGTCGGTGACTTTGGCGATATGGTCAAAGAGTTCATTCAGCCTGAGATGGCAAAAGATGGCTACACCATAAAGCTCGTTGAGTTTACCGATTATGTGCAGCCCAATCGTGCATTAGCCGAAGGTTCGATCGACATTAATGTCTTCCAACATAAACCTTATTTGGATGCGTTTAAAACATCGAATAATCTCGATTTAGTGGAGCTTTTCCAAGTGCCAACCGGGCCTTTAGGGGTTTACACCGGGAAAGGCAAAAGCCTTGATGAGCTTGGCAAACGGAAATTAACCTTTTCTGTAGCAAATGATCCAAGTAACTTTGCGCGCACCTTAATGATGCTCGATGAGATGGGGATTATTACCTTAAATGAGGGCATCGATCAGCTTAAAGCATCAAAACGCGATATTAAGCAATTTAATTATGAGGTTGAATTAATTGAGCTTGAAGCGGCGCAAATTCCGCGCTCCCGTGATGATGTGGATTTTGCCATTATTCCGGGTAACTATGCAGCAAGTTCAGGGATTCCCTTTACCGATGCGCTCTATACCGAAGGCGGATTTACCTTTATTAATTGGGCGGCTATTAAACGCTCAGATTTAGGAAAGCCTTGGGTAGAAGCGGTTGAAAATGCCTATAACTCAGATGCGTTTAAAGCGTATGCAGCAAAACGTTTTGCAGGGTATAAATATCCGCAGATTTGGGATAAAGAATAGATAAAAGTAAACGATTACTCCATAAAGATCACTCCATAAGCCCCGTTATTATTCGATTGAGATCGATATAGCGGGGCTTTTTTATGGGCGTTATTCGTATTCTTCTAAAATCTCTTGATAGGCACGGCGGAGCGTTGAAGCGTCGCTGCAAACAATCATAAAGGAGGCGCCAATGTGCATATAATGTTTAATAAACACCGGATCATTATGAATCAGCCCAACGGGGAGACCGGCTTTACGAATTTTTAAAATAGCATCATGGATCGCCGCTTGGACTTTCGGGTGATCAGGATAGCTGCAATAGCCCATCGAGGCGCTTAAATCTGCGGGGCCAATAAAAATTCCGTCGATGCCTTTCACGGATAAAATCTCATCGAGTGCATCGAGTCCTTCCACCGTTTCCACTTGTAAAATCAGTGCAATTTCTTCTTCAGCATGGAGGAGATAATTGGGAATATCCCCCCAACGAGAGGCGCGAGAAATATTTCCCGCTACGCCACGAACGCCTTTGGGCGGGTAATGCACCGCTTTTACCATCGCTTCCGCTTCCGCTTTACTCTCAATCATCGGCACCATTACCGATTGTGCCCCAATATTTAGGATTCGTTTCATCGTAATAGGATCCGCTGCCGGTAAACGAACGACAGAGCTCACATTATGATGCCCTTCAATAATGCGAATCTGTTCTAAAATTGCTTTGAGATCATTGGGGCCATGCTCGGCATCAATTAAGAGCCAATCAAATCCGCTGTGCGCTGCGATATCTGCGGTTGTGCCGTCGGCAAGCCCTAAACGCGCACCAATTTGGATCGTTTTTTCATGTAGATTAAGCTTAAACTGATTTTTAGGGATCGTTTGCATCGTGAACTCACTCCTTATTTTTATTGGTAACCACCATTAATTCATCATAATCAGCTGAGGAATAAACTGCAAGTGTGTTCGAAGATCTCTTGATGGGTAAGGGGAAAGAGGAGAGTGGGCAATTAAGCGAGAGTATGAAATGGAAGGGTTTGCTGATTGAGCTCATTGTTGAGCTCATGCTTTTCTTCATCGCTATTGTGAAGAGTGAGGCCCATTAACCGAATGCGCCGATGCTCATGCACTTCTGATAAAAGCTCAAGCGCCAACGGCCAAATAAAATGCTCTTCGGTGTTGAGATCAAAATTGACGGTGCGGCTTCGGGTAATCTGCTTAAAGTTATAGTATTTAATTTTAAGGGTGAGCGTACGTCCGCGAAAATCATGCTTTCGGCAACGACGAATTAGTTCGGCGTGAATCATTTTAAGGAGATCGACTACCTCATCATGGCTGTTAAGATCGTTTAAGAAAGTCTCTTCAACGCCAACAGATTTACGAATTCGATTCGGGTTGACAGGCCGATCATCAATCGCGCGGGCGTAGAGATAATAGCTGTGTCCCGCCTTACCAAATTCACGAATAAGCGCCTCTTCATTCCAGGCTTTAAGATCTTTGCCGGTTTTAATGCCAAGGGCATGCATTTTTTTTGCAGTTACGGCACCAACACCAAAAAAATCTTCAATGGGGAGCGCCTCGACAAAGCGCGGGGCATTGAGTGGATGAAGCACAAAAAGACCATCGGGCTTACGAACATCAGACGCGATTTTGGCAAGAAATTTATTATAAGAGACACCGGCGGAAGCGGTGAGATTGAGGGTTTCTTTAATGCGCCGTTTAATCTCAAGAGCCACATCCATGCCAAGCTCAATTTGATGGAAATTGTCGGTCACATCTAAAAACGCCTCATCTAACGAGAGCGGTTCAACGAGATCGGTATACTCATGGAAAATGTCACGAATCGATTGGGAGATGGCGCGGTAGAGCTCAAATCGCGGCTTTACCACAATAAGATCAGGGCATTTTTGCAGCGCCGTACGCATAGGCATCGCGGAATGAACCCCAAATTGGCGCGCCTCGTAACTTGCAGCAGCCACCACGCCGCGATTCGATTTCCCGCCAACGGCAACGGGTTTGCCGCGATACTCGAGATGATCGCGCTGTTCAATTGAGGCGTAAAATGCATCCATATCGATATGAATAATTTTACGATACTCAATAGTCACAGCAGCGATCTCCTTTAATATTTACGCATTAACGGCGTTTTTTACGACGATTGCGACGGCTCTTTTTATCCGTACGATCATTTTTTTTACGAATGGAATTAGATTTCCCGCGATGACCTTTCGAATCGTTATTAGAACGGCGGCGCGGTGGGCGATTGCCTGCATTTTTACCACTATTTTTATCGCCACCAATTACTGGAGATAAGAGGGCAAAGTCGATATGTTTTGTTTCAGGATTGGCCTCGACCACACGGATTTTCACTTTATCATTGAGACGATATTGGAAGCCGGTATGTTCGCCCATCAGGCGGTGTTTAATCTCATCATAAATGAAGAAATCACCATTCATTTGGGAGATATGAACGAGCCCTTCAATAAAGATATCTTCAAGCTCAATAAAGAGCCCGAAATTAGTAACACCGGTGATATGGCCCTCAAATTCATCACCAATGAAGTTCTGCATATAGCTTGCTTTAAGCCATGCAATCACATCGCGTTCCGCATCTTCAGCGCGGCGTTCAGTCATTGAGCAATGCTCGCCAAGCGCGACCATTTCAGCATCATTATAGAACTCATTTTTATCCCGTTTGCGAATAATATGTTTAATCGCGCGGTGGACTAAAAGGTCAGGATAACGGCGAATTGGCGAGGTAAAGTGGGCATAGTGGCTTAATGAGAGCCCAAAGTGCCCGCTATTTTCTGGCTGATATACCGCTTGCGAGAGCGAACGGAGCATGACCGTTTGAATCATCTCAAATTCATTTTTCTCTTTGGCCGCTTCAAGAGCGCGAGAGAAATCGAGTGGTGAGGGATTTTCACCTCCGCCAAGACCGATATTAAACTCTTTTAAGAAGGAACGGAGCTGGCCAAGTTTCGCAGGATCGGGCGTATTATGCACACGATAGAGCCCGTTAATCTCAAGTTTCTCTAAGAATTTTGCCGCAGCGATATTCGCAGTAATCATACACTCTTCAATGATTTTATGCGCATCGTTACGGGAATCGGGAACGATCTTTTCAATGTGCCCCTCTTCATCATATAAGATAAGTGTTTCTACAGTTTCAAAGTCGATTGCCCCGCGTTTTTCACGCTGTTTACGTAATACTTTAAAAAGATTGTAGAGATTATCAAGATCGGGTGTGAGCTCTTTATAGCTTTCACGCAGGAGCTCATCACCACTAATAATATCGAAGACGAGGTCATAGGTAAGGCGCGCATGAGAACGCATCACACCTTCATAAAAATGGTAGTTTTGTAGCTCACCATTATGGTCAATATCGAGCTCAGCCACCATCGCTAAACGATCAACATCAGGGTTGAGTGAACAGATACCATTGGAGAGATCGCGGTGCAACATCGGTACCACTTTACGCGGGAAATAAACTGATGTTCCGCGCAGGTGCGCTTCTTTATCAATCGCAGAGCCACGGCGCGCATAGTGCGACACGTCCGCGATGGCAACATAGAGGCGATAGCCATCTTTAATCGGCTTACAATAGACCGCATCGTCAAAGTCGCGGGCGGTAATGCCATCGATGGTGACAAGCGGTAGATCGCGATAATCCTTGCGTCCCTCATGTTCACTTTCGAGCACTTTATTAGGGATTTTACTCACCTCATATTCCACTTCTGCCGAGAAAATATTGGGAATATTGTGCTCAAGGAGCGCTTGTTCAATTTCGATATCCACGGTTGCGGTATCGCCAAAAACTTCAACAATTTCCGCCATGGCAATCATATTTTTATCGGGATATTGCGTCACTTTCGCGCGGACAATATCGAGATGCTTTGCTTGCAATTTATCGGAATCTTGCGGGACTAAAAAGTGTTGCGAGATGTCGCGATTTTCAGGCACTAAAATATAGCTCCCTTCTTCACGATGTACTCGGGCGAAAAACTCGGTAAAACCACGCTCCACAATTTCGGTAATTTTTGCAATGCGACGACCGCGGCGATCGGTACCAAGGGGAAGCGCTTTCACGCGGTCATTATGGAGAAGATATTCCATCTCATAGGGCGGAATAAAGAGCGAATCTTCGCGCTTACCTTTTCCATCGGGATCGATCGGATCAAGATAACCAAAGCCTTCCGCTTTTCCTTGAACAATCCCTTCAATCGGCTCTGAGGGATCAACTTTTTTGATCTGATCGTGCTGATTGAGATAGATCTGCCCTTGGCGAATCATCGCATTTAAGCGATTTTCAAGCGCATCAAGTTCCCACACTTTCCGAAGTTTAAAGGCGCGACTCACCCCATCAAAATCGATCGTACGATCTAAACTTTGATAAAATTCAAGGAGTTCTAAAATAAAATCGCGACTCGGAATCGCTTTGCCATATTGTTCAACCTGAACGGCATACTCAGGGTCATTTTCTTTAAATCGAATGAAATATTCGTCTGTTTTTGGGTCGTTTTGACTCATTATATTGGTTTCCTCATGGGATGTTAGATCCCCGTTGAGCGGAGCGGGTTTAATTTATTTGTCTATTGCGCGCTCACGCTTTGTTATTCTTAAGTTGTTTTTATAGGATCGATTTTCTATATAAAGCATAGTAGAGATGCGCTAAACGTGGGTTTTGCTATGCGGTTTCACGTCTATGTTAAGGTTTTTTAAGATCACATCAATCAGCGCCTCCGGTAAGGTTGTTTCAAGGGGCACTTTCCATGCATTGTTTAAATCAAGCGCCAAATCCTGACATTTGACCGCGTCTTTTTCAGTCATGAAGAGCGGCGTATCAAGGGCGGCGAGATCCTTTTTAGTAAAATGGTGATGATCGGGAAATCCATATCCCATCACATCGATGTTATGATCGCGTAACATGGCGAAAAAATGCTCAGGATACGCAATGCCGGCAATGGCAGAAACGCGTTGGTTTTGCCAATGAGAGAGGGGTTTTGCTTCCCCAGTTTTAACGTTAATCGCTTCATTTAATACACTTTGAAGCGTAAATTGAGGCGGGGTAAAATCGTATTTTTTTAGATCCAAATCCCCACTATTATCGATAATAAAATCCACTTTGTTCAATCGTGAAATCGGTTCACGCAGCGGACCTGCGGGAAATCCAAGCTTATTGCCAAAGCCTTGTTTTCCAACAACGCCAATCTCAAGATCGCGGTGCAAAATATGGTGCTGTAGCCCATCGTCGCAAATAAAAAGATCGATCTCAGGATGCTGTTTTAAGAGCGCGATTCCGGCCTCATATCGATTACGGTGAACCGCTAGCGGAACGTTAGTCTTTTGGTAAATTAAGTAGGGTTCATCGCCAAGATCGCTTGCGTTGTGATGAGTATCCGCAATGAGAAGCGCATCGGTTTTACGGCCATAGCCTCGCGATAATACACCGACATTAAATCCGCGTGCTTTAAAGCGATTAACGAGCGTAATGGTAACCGGCGTTTTCCCTGTGCCCCCTAAATTAATATTGCCCACCACGATCACCGAACGTGGCAGTGTTTGAATCTTTTTTAATTTAATCGAACGGTCAAGCGACGCAATCCCACGATATAGAAGCGCGAGCGGTAGGAAGAGATAACTCCAAAGCGTGCGTTGTTGCCAAAATTTAGGGGTCTTCATAAGGCACTATTTTAGCACGGAACCTTCAAAGTGGAGTAGAAATTATTCCGTTATTTGTGCCTCGTTTAATTGGGTCTTTTTCGGCGGTGCAGGAAGGCGGCCTTTTGCCTCATAAAGATTGATTAACCCTTTAAAAATTAGCTCTTCATCGATCAAAATCCCCTCTTTCTCGCAGCGCTCTTCATAAAAACGAGCGTTGCCTCCAGTAAAGAGGATTTTATCGATGCGATACTCCTCTTTCATCTCCTCAATGAGCCCCATAATCATATGGTAATGGCCTTTAATGGAGCCAATTGAAATTGATTCAAAGGTGTTTTTCCCAAGAGTTTCCGGAATCATTTGATAATCCATCTGTTCAAGTAGAGAAGCGTTACTCAAAAGTGCTTCTAAACTAAAGGTCACACCGGGAGAGATGGTCGTTCCAACAAAATTCCCCTCTTGAATGAGAAAAATCGTCGTTGCTGAGCCAAGGGCGACAATCGCCACATTTCGGCACGGATAATGCGCCATAAAGCCAAAAAAGTTGGCCACAAAATCAGCGCCAAGCAGATGGATATTTTTGAGCTTAAAGGGGGATTGATCAAACGCGATATCATTGCGGATATTAATCACCTCAATCGAGAGCGAGCGCCCTAAATCGCGCACGAGATCATTGAGCTCCGGCACGACAGAGACGTAGATAATCTTGCTAAAAGTCTCGTTGAGCGCACCGACATGTTCTTGCAATAGCGCCGGTGCATTAATCAGGAGTTTTCGGCTAAAGATGCGAAACAGGGGAGTGATGCTTTGATCGCTTGGGTCGTACGCTCTGGCATCGCACGTGGTGTTCCCAATATCGATTAATAATATCCTCATGGAATTCTCTTTTTTTGTTATTGTTTGCAAATAATTGGGCTATTTTACCATTCATGGAGTGAATGTGTAGCGCGTTTTCCAAAATTAAACCCCGTTTACCGTCACTTAACGCTGTTTAGGATTGATTTACAGGGGTGTTTGGGTATTATTTGTGCAATCTATCCACCAAAATCGGCGACAATCGATCGCTTGATCTATTTCACGAGAATAATCGGTTTTAGATACGTTAAAAGGTAACCGAAGCATGCCATCATAGGCGTTAGAGTAGGGTTCAAGAGCGGGCTGATCATAATAATCCTCATGAATGGTTCGAGTAGAAAAGAGGAGGGTAATATCATGATGTTTAATCAATTCTTTCCAAGCGTAAAAGTCAGTATACCCGCGAGATTGCCCCTGTTTAGGAAATAATAGTGTGACATTGAGCACATCACCATTTTTATTTTCGTGCTCAACAAGTGCTTGATTGAGATCGATAGTGAGATTCCGAAACTCTCGTATTGTGGGGTCTGATAAGAGGATAATCAGCTCATTTTCCATTCTTACAAAATAACTACAACTTCTCTTGATCGTCTTAATGGGGGTAATGGTGAGACGTTCAGATTCGTGTTGGAACTCGTGGCAATGCCGACTTCCATCGGTCCATGCTAATAAAGAGGAGTGGGCAAACACCGGTGTTTGAGGATATTTGGTTAACAGCGAACGCGTTCCACCTGTGTGCTGGCCATTGTAGAGACTTAAGATAAGGGCATCGGGAGCTTTTATATTTAAGCGATTGAGCGTTGGCAATATCACATCCCGCCCGGGATCAAATTGGCGAAAATACCGCCCCGTATCGTATAAAAAGGTAATCTCATCGGTGACAACAAGCGCCGATAAGCCTTCACCTACCGGCATTAAATAGAGTCCTTCTTTAGTCTTTTTAGGAAGGAGATAATGGCCGACAAGAATCATTAAGCAGAGGATGGGATAGAGAATTGAGAGCTCTCTGTAAGGATTCCATCTACTGGTGTGAGCTCGCTTTCGCCTTAAAATTAAAAGTAGAAGCAGGGTTAAAATCACCGTTGGAAAAAGCGCAATATAGGGCGTTTTAACTGAACTATAGGGAAGCATAACCATATAATCAAGTCCGTAGCGAAAGAGTCTAAGCGCGAGATTGGTGATGGTGAAAAAGGGTGTGTTCAGCGAGATTCCCCATAAAAACTCGAAGGGCAATAATATCGTGCCGATAAGAAGGGATGGGAGTATATAGAGCGTTGTCCAAGGAATCGCGAGTAGGTTCGTCAGTGGGCTAATGAGGGAGACTTCACCAAAGAAATGGGCGGTTAACGGCATAAGGAAAAAGCTGACGGTTAATTGCGTTAAAAATAACGTTTTAATCACGCCCCAGCGATATTGACTGAGCAGAATTAAAATTGCAACAGCGGTAAATGAGAGCCAAAAACCGATGGAAAGAAGCGCTAAGGGCATCACCATCATCATAATAATAAAGGTAATGGCGAGCGTATGGAGGCGGAAAATCGGCCGGTGCAGAAGTAGTGTAACCATCGCAATAATATACATTAAGAGCGCGCGCTCGGTTGGAAGCGAGAGACCGACAAGGAGCGCATAAAAAAGGGCAACGCCGATCGAAAGGAGGGCAGCTAGCTGATAAGGGGCAAAACGTATGGGTTTAAAGAGCGCGATGAGATAGCGCAAAATTAGAAAGCTCCAAAAGGCCACAAAGGTTAGATGCAGGCCTGAAATCGAAACGAGATGAATGGTGCCAGTTTTACGAAGCACATTCCAATCATGCTGAGTCAGTGAATCGGTGATGCCGACAGTGAGCGCACTAAAGTAGGAACGGTTTTCGTACTGGGTTAACCCTTCAAAATAGTGATAGAGGGTGTTTCTCGTCGTTTCAATCCGGTTTGCGGATTGAAGGGTGATTAGTTCATCGGGGTTGGCAAGCGATGCTCTACCAATAAGCTCATTGGCAAGGAGGTAAAGTCTCCGGTAAGGTTTATTAGGGCGGTGAACTGTTTTAATTGGATCAATGATAAATTCTGCTTCATGGATGGAACTTACCGGCATCTGCTCTTTTAATAGGGCATTATTGAGAGAAAGATAGAGCTTCTTTCCATTTAGCGGCGAGTCTTTAGCGCGGACTTCGATGGTTAATCGGTCGTAATGAGTGGTATTTTTCAGCACTTTAAATTGGTAGCGCGTCGCTGTGTTCACTTTTTTGTGAATTTCATGAACAGCATTTTGATAATCGATTAATTTCGGTAGATAGAGTGAAATACCAAGTGCCATCCCGATCATCATAAATAGAGCTGAGTAGTGCCGTGTTTTTGATGCAAATCCTGAGGTTGAGAAGCGTGTTAGAGTTTGCAAATAAAGCGCTAGCGGAATGATAAAAATAAGCGCTAGGAAACTTAAGGTCATTATAAGCGAGTAGGGCGATAAGATTAGCCAGAGCGCACTCGCAAGAAGGGAAAAAGCGATAATAATCATCGCATTAGGATAATGGATTAATCGATTAAAATCAAAAAGATAGGGGGTGTTTTATAAAGAAAAGGATAAACGAGGATAAATTCAGGGCGTAAAAAAGCGCGGGCAATATCGCTAAGGGGGACTTAAGAGGGTACTTAAGAGAGTGATAGAGATATTAATATTGCCTGCGCTTGTGCGTTATGTTTATTAACGTTTTTAATTATAGTGGATCAATTGTAAAAATTTGACAAGATCTAAAATTATTTACTTTTTTGAGCGAGTCTTGAACCACTGAGCGATTCATTTCCCGAGGCCATCAAAGAACTTCTTTACGCCATCGAGCCAGCTATTTTGCTGGGGGACATGATTTTCCCCTAAGGTTTCACCAAATTTACGGAGCATCTCTTTTTGATCGTTGCTGAGCTTCACCGGCGTTTCTACTTTAATGGCGCAGAGTAGATCGCCTTGAGCGCCGCCGCGTACAGGTTTAACTCCTTTTCCTCGGAGTCTAAAGATTCGGCCCGTTTGTGTCTCAGCCGGAATTTTCAAATTAACCCGGCCATCAAGGGTGGGGACTTCAATTTCACCACCGAGTGCTGCCGTAACAAAGCTCACCGGAACCTCGCAGTGAAGATGCTGATCATCACGGGTGAAGATCGCATGTTTTTTCACGCGGATTTGGACGTATAGATCGCCACCTGGGCCACCATTAACGCCCGCTTCTCCTTCGCCTGAAAGACGAATACGATCGCCCGTATCAACGCCTGCTGGCACTTTTACTTCGAGCGTTTTTGTTTTGCGCTCTTGGCCTGTGCCGTGACAATTGGTACAGGGATTGGTGATTTTCTTACCGCGTCCTTGACAGTCCGGACAGGTCTGCTGAACGGAGAAAAAACCTTGCGACATACGCACTTGGCCTTGTCCGTGACAGGTTGGGCAGGTGACAGGCTCTGATCCTGCGGCTGCGCCTGATCCATTACAGTGATGACAATGAACGGTTGTCGGGACACTAATGCGCGTTGTGGTGCCGAAAACAGCCTCTTCTAGGGTGATATCGAGTTGATAGCCAATATCATCGCCACGATAGGCTCGATTTGCTTGAGAGCGTCCACCTCCGCCGAAGATATCGCCAAACATATCACCAAAGATATCGCCAAAATCTGCGCCACCAAATCCGCCAGCGCCCCCGCCAAACCCACCGGCTTGACCGTTCACTCCTGCATGGCCGTATTGGTCATACATTTGGCGTTTTTCGTCATCAAAGAGCACTTCATAGGCTTTTTGAACCTCTTTAAATTTCTCTTCTGCTTCTTCTTTTTTGTCAGCATTACGGTCAGGGTGATATTTCATTGCAAGACGTCTATATGCTTTGCGAATCTCATCTTTCGATGCGCCTTTTTCAATCCCTAACACTTCATAATAATCGCGTTCTGCCATGGATAATGATCGTTCCTTATTAACCGTTTATCTGTTTATTTAATGCTCTTTCGAGCTACCATTATGGGATGAAGAATCATCTTATTGATCAACATCGTTATACTTAAATGAATGAGCATGGGTGTGGAGCAATAAAATGACTCAGGGAGCCATCTCTTTTTTAGGAAAGATCCCCAGAGAATCGAAATTCTCTGAGGATGCGTTATCACCAAATCAATTCATTTAGAATGATTATTTTTTATCTTTGTCGTCTTTAACTTCTTCGAACTCAGCGTCAACAACGTTGTCGTCTTTTGGTGCTTCTTCGGTACCGGGAGCTGCGCCGGCTGCATCGCCACCTTGTTCCGCGTAAACGCGCTGTGCAAGTTCGCCAGCAACGGTTGTTAAAGCATCAGTTTTTGCTTTGATTGCGTCAACATCATCGCCTTTTAAGACTTCTTTTGTCTCTTCAATCGCCGCTTCGATGTTTTTCTTCTCATCGTCAGTCACTTTGTCACCAAGATCTTTGAGAGATTTCTCAGAAGCATGGATCATCTGTTCTGCCGTGTTGCGTGCGGTCACGAGCTCTTGGAATTTTTTATCTTCTTCCGCATTAGCTTCCGCATCTTTTACCATTTTCTCGATATCATCTTCCGATAATCCTGAGCTTGATTTAATCACAATCGATTGCTCTTTACCGGTGGATTTATCTTTCGCCGAGACATTCATAATCCCGTTTGCATCGATATCAAAGGTCACTTCGATTTGTGGAACACCGCGCGGTGCTGGTGGAATATCTGTTAAGTCAAATTGACCAAGTGAATGGTTTTGTGATGCTTGTGGACGCTCACCTTGTAAGATATGAATCGTTACTGCAGGCTGATTGTCCGCCGCTGTTGAGAAGACTTGGCTCGCGTTGGTTGGGATTGTGGTGTTTTTATCGATCAGTTTTGTCATCACGCCACCCATGGTTTCAATACCGAGCGAAAGAGGGGTAACGTCGAGTAGTAAAACATCTTTCACATCACCGCCTAATACACCGCCTTGGATTGCGGCGCCCGATGCCACTGCTTCGTCAGGATTCACGTCACGACGGGGTTCTTTACCGAAGAATTCTTTCACTTTTTCTTGAACTTTCGGCATACGGGTTTGACCACCGACTAAAATCACATCATCAATTTGTGATACGGCTAAACCAGCATCTTTAAGTGCTGTACGGCATGGCTCTAACGTGCGCTCGATTAACTCTTCAACTAATGCTTCGAGTTTTGCGCGGGTCATTTTGATGTCTAAGTGTTTAGGACCTGTGCTATCGGCTGTGATGTAAGGAAGGTTGATCGAGGTTTGTTGTGATGATGACAATTCGATTTTCGCTTTTTCACCGGCTTCTTTTAAGCGTTGAAGCGCTAATGGATCGTTGCGAAGGTCAATGCCTGAATCTTTTTTGAACTCTTCAACTAAGTAATCGATCACAACGGCGTCAAAGTCTTCACCGCCAAGGAATGTATCCCCGTTGGTTGAAAGTACTTCGAATTGTTTATCGCCATCAACGTCGGCAATTTCGATAATTGAGATGTCGAATGTACCGCCGCCTAAGTCAAATACCGCAATTTTGCTTTCGTCTTTGGTTTTTTTATCCATACCGTAGGCAAGGGCAGCCGCAGTAGGTTCGTTGATGATACGTTTAACATCTAGACCAGCGATTTGGCCTGCGTCTTTAGTTGCCTGACGTTGTGCATCATTGAAGTATGCAGGAACGGTGATCACCGCTTCTGTCACTTTTTCGCCTAAATAATCTTCAGCGGTTTGTTTCATTTTACGAAGCACTTCCGCTGAGATTTGAGGAGGCGCCATTTTTTCGCCTTTGACTGATACCCACGCATCGCCATTGTCTGCTTTAACGATTTCAAATGGGACAAGATCTTTGTCTTTTTGAACTTCAGCATCTTCAAAACGGCGTCCGATAAGACGTTTGATCGCAAAAAGAGTGTTTTTAGGATTGGTCACCGCTTGGCGTTTTGCAGGTTGACCGGTTAAGATTTCACCATCTTCTGTGTATGCAACGATTGATGGAGTGGTGCGATCGCCTTCGGCGTTTTCGATAACGCGTACTTTTTCGCCATCCATAATGGCAACACATGAGTTAGTTGTACCTAAGTCAATCCCGATGATTTTAGACATATATAATTACCTCAAAAATATAATTTAAAAATTTAGTTTGAATTATTGATAAAACGCTATAAAAACGTGTTTGTTTAAACTGATTAAATTCTCTTTCTGAAGGTAATATGGAGATGGGATTTGGATATTCAAGGCTAAAGTGCAATTTTTTTTGAATTTGGCCGATTTTTAAGCGATAAAGTGAGTGATCCGCCTTAATTTAGGTCTCTCTTGATTTAAATGGAGTGGGCGAACAATTACGAATAATCCCGCTGACCGAAGATATCGCTGCCGACACGAATCATCGTGGCACCCTCTAAAATCGCCAGCTCAAGATCGCCGCTCATGCCCATCGAGAGCTCTGTTGCCGTGTCAGGAAGAAGGCCTTTCTCAATGGATTCATCACGGAGGTTGCGAAGAAGCGCAAACCCTTCGCGGACGTTAGTTTCATTATCGCTATGTAGCCCGATGGTCATAAGCCCCCGAATGGTTAGCTTGGTGAGCGGTTTAATATCGGCTAAAAATTCAAAAAGTGCTTCCGGTAATAAGCCCGATTTACTCGCTTCTCGGGAGGTGTTGACTTGGATAAACACCTCCATATTAATGTGATTGAGCGTGCAATAATCATTAATGCGGCGGGCAATGCGAAGGCGATCGACCGATTGAATACAGGTGGCGACTTGGCAAACGTCCGCGACTTTATTGCCTTGCAGTTGGCCGATAAAGTGATTTTCTCGTGGAGTAATAAGCTTAATATTCGAAAGATCAGCTTTAGTGAGTAAGTGAGGCGCTTTTTCTACCAGTTCCTGTACTCGATTTTCCCCCAATAACCCATACCCAAACTCAATTGCCGTATTAATCTCCCCGGGGGTACGCGTTTTTGTTGCCATTAATAGCGAGATCTCATTGGGATCACGGGCCGCTTTTTTAGCCGCCGTTTCAATGCGAGCGTTTAGGTGATCTAAATTTGTTTTAAGGTAGGAAAAATCAGTCATAGCAGTGTGTGCAGGTTGTCATTAAAAGTTAATCATGATGGTGATGGCATTATCGTTATTTACCGGTTTTTGGGTCAATATCGAGCGATTTTAATTTACGATAGAGGTTTGTTCGCTCCATTCCCACAAGCTTTGCGAGATTTGCCATATTGCCATCAACGCGTTCATATTGAGCAATTAAATAGGCCCGTTCAAATTGTTCTCGCGCTTCGCGAAGCGGTAGGTCGAGTGGGAGTGAATAGGTATGATTGTCCGCTTTTTTCGGTGCTTCAAGAATCTGCTTTTCAAGCTCCGCATTCACCTCATCGAGCGATACTTCATCTTGTGAGCCTAAAATTAAGAGGCGTTTAATGAGATTTTTTAGCTCTTGATGATTACCTGTCCATTCATGATTGCGGAGGCGATTTTGCGCAGCAATCGAGAAATGGCGATAATTGAGATGTTTTTCCTCAACAAAATAGTGCACATAGGCATTGATGAGCTCAGGCACATCTTCAGGATGGAGGCGAAGCGAGGGAAGCTGAATCGTCACCTCATTTAAAAGGTGCCATAACTCGCTTGAAAATTCCTCTTGTTCCACTAAATAGGGAAGATAGGCATCGGCGGAAAAAATAGCGCGCAGTTGAATTGCGCTACTTGTTTTGCGCTCGGTTGCAAGGGCATTTAACAGTTTAGCAAGGGCGGTTTGGATCGCGGTACTCGCCTCATCAATCTCTTTAAAATAGAGAATGCCTCCATTGCCGTGCTGAATGATTTGCGGGCTGATTTTTCCACTCGGATCGAAAAAGGTGGAATTAAAGAGTGCATCATTCATTGTGCCAAGATTAAACTCTAAAAAGGCTCCTTTACGCTCCGGTGAGAGGTCATGAATATAGCTTGCAACCCCATCAATCTCGGTACCCGGCTCACCAAGCAGTAAAATATTAGCATGGGAGACTGAGGCCGATTTTTGCAGATTATTACGCAGATTTTGTGCCACTAAACTGCGCCCAACCGGCTCAAAAGGATAGGGCTTTTCAGTGGGTAAGATCGGCTCGATCGATTCCGCCAGCAGAGCAGGCGCTTCAGTTAACGTTTTATCCACCACCATTAAAAGTTTGGCAAGGGTGAGCGGCTTTTCTAAAAAGTCCGACGCCCCGAGCTTTGTCGCTTCAATGGCGTGCTCGAGAGTGCCATGTCCGCTCATCATAATCACCGGTGCCATATTGCCCGCTTCACGCCACGATTTAAGCAGTGAAATCCCATCAATGTCGGGCATCCAAATATCGAGCAAAATCAGATCAGGATCGGTCGATTCTTTGAGGGCATTGGCTTCCGCGCCGTTATAGGCAACCGCCACTTCGTATCCTTCGTCTTGTAAGATGTCGCTGACGAGATCGCAAATATCTTGTTCATCATCAACAATTAAGATTTTCGCTGGATTATCGGCCATAAATATAGAAACTCCTGAATGAATGGTTTTCAATTAAATTAAAATTGTGGATAAAAAGAACGCCTATAGGGTCGATTGTATCACATTCCTAGAGGCGTTTTTCGTTTGAGCGTTTTAAAGCGTTACCCCAATTTAGTGGTAATGTTCGCGGGATGAATCGTGATTATGATTCATCCCCCGTATCACTTTTTGTGGCTTTTTTAGTCGTCGTCTTTTTAGCTGCCGTTTTAGTGGCTGTTTTTGACGTTGCTTTGGTTGCAGCTTTGGCTGTTGTTTTCTTGGCTGCAGGCTTTTTGGCAGCCGTTTTTTTAGCCGTTGTCTTCTTCGCGGTCGTTTTCTTTTCTGCAGCCTTTTTGGTAGTGGTCTTTTTCGCACGGGTTTTTTTGGCCGGTGCTTTTTCGATCATCTCTTTACACTCATCTAAAGTAAGTGTTTTCGGGTCACGATCTTTCGGAACACGCACGTTTTTCGTACCATCTGTGATATAAGGCCCGTAGCGGCCATTAATTACCTCAATGGTGAGCTCTCCCTCTTTAAAGGTGTGGATATATTTCGCTGCTTCTGCCTCTTTGTGCGCTTTAACCACTTCCAGTGCCTCTTCGTAAGTCACCGTATAAGGGTCGTACTCTTTGAGCGAGACGAATTTACGTGGACCGTATTGGATATAGGGCCCAAAGCGACCGATATTGGCGCGAATATCATAATCATCATCGCCTTTGCCTAGAACGCGCGGTAATTTAAAGAGTGCAATGGCCTCTTCGAGCGTGATGGTATCGAGCCGTTGATCGGGAAGAAGTGAAGCGAATTTTGGCTTCTCTTCATCATCTTTATCGCCAATTTGAGCAAAGGGTCCATAGCGACCAATGCGAACAGATACAGGCTTACCAGTTTTCGGATCATCCCCTAAAACGCGGGCTTGCGCCACATCCGCACGGGAGACATTCTCTTCCACATCATCGCATTGAGTGATAAAAGGTTGCCAGAAAGCATCAAGTAGTGGTACCCACTCTTTTTCACCGCGAGACACCTCATCGAGGCTATCTTCAAGCGTTGCGGTGAAATCATAATCGACATATTGGGTGAAATGTTCGGTTAAAAAGCGCGAGACAATTTGCCCAACATCCGTAGGAATAAAACGGCGCGCATCCATGGTGACATACTCACGATTTTGCAGGGTCGAGATAATGCTTGCATAGGTTGAAGGGCGGCCAATGCCATACTCTTCAAGGGTTTTTACGAGCGAGGCTTCCGTATAACGGGGTGGCGGCTCAGTAAAATGTTGATTGGGGATGATATCGCTTAGTGCGACAATATCGCCAACCGCCATCTCCGGTAAGATGCGATCTTCCTCTTTCTCGGCTTTTTCATCATCATTATCTTCAAGATAGAGACTCATAAAACCCGGGAAAGCGATGGTTGAACCGTTAACGCGGAAGAGGTGTTTGCCTTGTTCCCCTAAATCAACGGCGGTGGTGTTCATAATGGCCGATTCCATCTGAGAGGCAACGGCGCGTTTCCAAATTAGCTCATAGAGACGATATTGATCCGAATCGAGATATTGTTTCACCGATTCTGGCGTTCTAAATACCGAGGTAGGGCGGATCGCCTCATGCGCCTCTTGGGCATTTTTGGATTTTGTTTTATAGATGCGTGGCGCTTCAGGGCAATACTCTTTGCCGTGTTCGCGGGTAATATATGAACGAATATCGGTAAGCGCTTCGTCCGATAATGTAACCGAGTCGGTACGCATATAAGTAATCAGACCGATCGTTTCCGTGCCAAGATTAATCCCTTCATAGAGATTTTGCGCAACGCGCATGGTGCGAGAGGCGCTAAAACGGAGTTTACGTGACCCTTCCTGTTGTAAGGTTGAGGTGGTGAAGGGCGGTGCAGGATTGCGGCGACGCTGACGTTTTTCAACATTGACAACCGGCAGCTCATTACCAAAGGCGTCGGTTAATGTTTTAACCACATGAGCAGCCGATTTTTCATCGCGGAAGCTAAATTGCTCCACCTTTTCAGTCTCAAAATCGGTGAGGCGTCCGGTAAACTTACTTGAATCTTTATTAAGATCGGCGGTGATTGACCAATACTCTTCAGAAACGAAGGCGTTAATCTCATCTTCCCGCTCACAAATCATGCGAAGTGCCGGTGATTGAACGCGTCCTGCCGATAAACCTGGGCTAATCTTCTTCCATAAAAGCGGTGATAAATTAAATCCAACGAGATAATCGAGCGCGGTTCGAGCTTGCTGCGCATTGACTAAATCCATCGCAAGATCACGGGGATTTTGTACCGCATCTTGAATCGCTTTTTTGGTGATTTCGTGGAAAACCACACGTGAAATATTCTTATCTTTTAAGGCGTTTTTCTCTTTTAGATACTCTAAAATATGCCATGAAATCGCTTCCCCTTCGCGGTCCGGGTCCGTTGCGAGCATGAGGTTGTCTGCGTCTTTTAACGCCTTTTCAATCGCCGCGAGATGCTTTTTATTTTGGCTAAGGACTTCATACTTCATATCGAAGTTATTATCTGTGTCCACAGAGCCTTGTTTACGCACAAGCGCACGCACATGCCCAAATGAGGCAAGTACGGTAAAATCTTTCCCTAGATATTTTTCTATGGTTTTTGCTTTGGCTGGTGATTCAACTATGACCAGTGATTTTGTCATTAAATATTACCTTATATCCCGAATGTAGATAAGATTGGTGCGCGATTTGAGTAGCTCGCGTTTTGGGTGTTTGTTATAATACCTAAATTCCAATCGAATAAAAATGTTATATTTAGTTTGAAGTTTTTTTTGAGAATTTCAAGTGATCTAACATTATAGTTATAAATTGAGAGCAAGTTAAACCTATGTATTTTGAAAAGAAAGAGAAGAAACGTTCATTTTTTTGGGTCTATATTATCCTATTTGTCGCCTTTATTATCTGGGTAATGCTCGATGAAGGTGAGAATTTACAAGAAGAATATCAAGTGCACGAGCTTCAATTTGAACGATAGGCCACTTAAATTAAGATAGATCAAATAATATGATGAATAAACCGGGTGCTACGGGATTAAAACGCATTATCAATGCGTTTTTTTACTCTATGAAGGGCATAAAAGCGGCATTTAAATCGGAAGCGGCGTTTCGTCAAGAGGCGCTCCTCGCACTTATTTTAATTCCGCTCGCGTTTTGGCTCTCAGACACCAAAGTTGAGCTAATATTAATGGTGGGTTCGGTGCTTTTACTGATGATGATGGAGCTTGTGAATTCCTCCATTGAAGCAATTGTAGATCGGATTGGTCCTGAGATTCACCCGCTTTCAGGGCAGGCAAAAGATATCGGTTCAGCGATTGTCTTTTTTGCCATGATGATTCTTGCGCTGGTGTGGGGCGGGATTCTTCTTTTTTAACTTTAAACACATTCAGTGGTGTTCTGCTTCGATCGATAACGCATACTATGGCTCGAAATAGAACATACTGTACGATAGATAAAACAGAAAATATAAGGATATACGTTGATTGTTTTAGGGATTGAGAGTTCTTGTGATGAGACGGGCGTTGCGCTCTATGATTCAGAACGAGGATTAATTGGGCATGAGCTCTATTCGCAAATTGCACTCCATGCAAAATATGGCGGTGTCGTGCCTGAGCTTGCCTCGCGGGATCACATTCGTAAATTGCCGCTTTTAGTGAAAGAGTTGATTGAAAAGGCCGATATATCACTCTCGGATATTGATGGGATTGCCTATACCGAAGGGCCGGGGTTGATTGGTGCGCTTATGGTGGCGGCTTCTTACGCACAAGGCTTAAGTCTGGCCATTGATTGCCCGATTTTAGGGGTCAATCATATGGAGGCGCATTTAATGGCGGTGATGCTCGAGGAGGAAAAGCCTGAGTTCCCGTTTATTACGCTCTTGGTGTCCGGCGGGCATACGCAATTAGTGCTCGCAAAGGCGTTTGGAGAATATGAGCTGTTAGGGCAATCGCTTGATGATGCAGTTGGAGAGGCGTTCGATAAAACGGCAAAACTGATGGGGCTTCCTTATCCTGGAGGACCTCATTTAGCAAAAATGGCGGAGGGTGGAGATCCAAAACGATTTAAATTCCCGCGTCCCATGCTCGATCGTCCGGGGCTTGATTTTAGTTTTAGTGGGATTAAGACAAAAGCACTGTTAACCATTGAAGGCCATAGCGAGGCGGATTATCCCGATATTGCTGCAGGTTTCCAAGAGGCGCTTGTCGATACGCTCATTAAAAAAGCGATCCGCGCACTTAAACAGGAAAATGTGACGCAATTAGTAGTGTCAGGCGGCGTCGGTGCGAATCAAGAGTTGCGCCGAATGCTGAAAGCAGAGGCTGAAAAACGTGGCTTTGAAGTCTTTTTCCCGCGGAGTGAGTATTGTACGGATAATGGTGCGATGGTGGCGTATGTGGGCCATGAGCGCCTTAAACGTCAAGAAAGCAGTGCAAAAGTCAATTTAAAAGCACGCTGGCCCATTGACCAGCTGAGTAAAGAGCGATCGTAAGGGTCGCTTTTCTTTTGAGGCGAGTTTTGAAGCGAGATTGGAAACCCGCGCGTCACATAGAGAGTGTATGCTAGGGAAGTAAACAGATAGGAGAGGGTATGCTGGAACAACGTTGGAGAGAATTGATTACCGCGAAGCGCTTTGGTCATCGTACCGTTGAAGAGGCGCCGAGTTATCGGACAACCTTCCAGAAAGATTATGATCGGCTCGTATTTTCCGCAGCTTTTCGTCGACTACAAGATAAGACGCAAGTCTTTCCGCTCGCGCAGACCGATTATATTCGCACTCGTTTAACCCATAGTTTGGAAGTAAGTAGCGTCTGCCGCAGCCTTGGTACAATGCTTGGTGAATATTTGGTGGATCGCTATGACATTCCAGGGATTACCGCCTCAAGTTCAGGGGCGATTTTAGCCGCCGGTGCGCTTGCTCATGACATTGGTAATCCGCCATTTGGTCATGCGGGGGAAGAGGCGATTAGCCGTTTTTTTGCCGATAATCCGATTGGGCAGGAAGCGCTTTCCGAAGTGTCGGATCTTGAAAAAACCGACTTTCTCCATTTTGAGGGGAATGCTCAAGCCTTTCGACTGTTGACAAAACTGCAAAACTCTCATAATTACGGGGGAATGCAGCTTTCGCTTCCGGTGATTGCGAGCTTTATTAAATATCCATGTGGCAGCGATCAACGCAAAAAAGCCGATCACATCGCTTTTCATAAATTTAATTATTTTCAAGCAGAAAAGACCTTTTTCACCCGATTTGCGGAAGATGCGAAGTTAAAACCGCACGAGACATTACCCAATGCGTGGTATCGTCATCCATTTGCCTATTTGCTCGAGGCGGCGGATGATATCTGTTACAGCTTGGTCGATATTGAAGATGCTTACCGCTTAAAATTGATCAGTGCGGAAGGGGCATTTGAATTTTATGAGGCGATTATTACCGAGCATCATGAAATGCCGCATGCGCGTCTTTCTCGGATTCCTCGGGAAAAAGATCGAGTTGAATATCTGCGCGCTTATACGATCGGGATTTTGGTCGACGAAATCATTAAGGTTTTTATTGAAAATGAGTCGACAATTTTAGAGGGGAAATGCCGTGAACCGCTCCTCTCTATTATTCCATCTAAAACGGCGATTGCTGAGATTAAACGCTTTGCGTATAAAAATATTTATGTCTCAGATCCGGTACTAGAGGTGGGAATTGCAGGATTTAAAGTGCTCGAAACATTGCTTGAGGCATTTGTTGGGGCGGTGAGGGCGGAAGCGCGTGGGCAGGGGAGTTCAAAAACGCGGATGTTAATGGAATTTATGCCAGATCAGTTTTTATCGGATAATCGCATTATAAATCAAGATCCCTACATGCGTTATTTGCAAGTGACTGATTTTGTTTCGGGGATGACGGATCGATATGCGATAAAAGTGTTCAAGATGATTACCGGAGTTGATTTACCGGTCTAATTTTTGTTTAATATAGGCGTTAAATTGGCTAAATTGCCGTCAGCTATGGCGGTTTAGAAATACAAGTTGACAGATATCAAGAACCTATCGCAAGGTTCTAGTACTATGCATTGTGTAAGTAAATGTATATTGCTTTAAGGGGTAGTTTTTTAATTATGTTTATTAACTTTCGGGGGTACTATGGGACATACTAAAAGTCTTCATAATCAATACGAATACGGGGTGGTTAGAGGTTTTGTAATCACTGCGTTGATCTTCGGTGCTGTCGGGATGTCAGCCGGTCTTTGGGCCGCGCTTGAACTGACCTGGCCTGCACTTAACTTTGATTCACCATGGTTATCATTTGGTCGTTTACGTCCAGTGCATACCACAATGGTGATCTTCGGAATGGGGGGATCGGCGTTAATCGGTACTTCATTCTATGTTGTTCAGAGAACATGTCACGTTAGATTAGCCTATCCGCTACTAGCGAAATTTGTGTTCTGGGGCTGGGCAATTGTCTTCTCAATCGTACCGTTCACCTATGTGATGGGCTATACACAAGGTAAAGAGTACGCAGAATTTGAGTGGATTTTTGACTGGGCTGTAGCGGTAATTTGGGTAACTTACTTCTGGGTGTATATCAATACAATCTGGAGACGTAAAGTTAAACATATCTACGTTGCAAACTGGTTCTACCTCGGCTTTATCTGTGCAACTGCATTACTTCACATCTTCAACAACATCGCGATTCCAGTATTTGGCGCAGGCACGTTAAAATCATATAACGTATTTGCCGGTATGCAAGATGCGATGGTTCAATGGTGGTACGGCCATAACGCAGTAGGATTCATTCTTACCGTTGCGTTCTTAGGTATGATGTACTACTTCGTTCCAAAAGAAGCTGGACGTCCAATCTACTCCTACCGTCTGTCGATCGTTCACTTCTGGGCATTAACCTTCCTTTACATGTGGGCAGGTGCTCACCATTTACACTGGACTTCACTTCCTGACTGGGTTTCATCACTTGCAGCGACCTTCTCGGTTCTTCTTCTACTTCCATCATGGGGGGGTATGATCAACGGGATTATGACGCTTTCAGGTGCATGGGATACGATTCGTACTAACCCAATTATCCGCTTCATGGTGGTTTCATTATCGTTCTACGGTATGAGTACTTTTGAAGGTCCTTTAATGAGTCTTCGTTCAGTAAACGCGCTTTCGCACTACACTGACTGGACCGTTGGACACGTACACTCAGGTGCGTTAGGTTGGGTTGCGATGATTACTTTCGGTTCGCTCTATCACTTAGTTCCCCGTATTTTCGGTACTAAGATCTATAGCGAGCGTTTAATCTTTGCTCACTTCTGGTTAGCAACTATCGGTATCGTTCTTTACATTGCTTCTCTTTGGGTTGCAGGTATTGGTCAAGGTATGATGCTTCGTGCATTTAACCCTGAGTACGGTACACTTGTATATCGCTTTATTGAGACTGTGAACTTTATGCACACTCCTTATATCTTTAGAGCGATCGGTGGTGCACTCTATCTTTTAGGCGCGGTGATTATGATTATCAACTTCGTAATGACTATGCTTTCTGGTAACAGAGAACAAGCGGATAGAAATGCTCAAATCCCAGCAGTTGCTGCTCACGCATAATTAAGATAGGAGTAAATATCAATGATTAAACACGAACGTTTAGAAACCAATAGTGGTCTTCTTCTCCTCTTTATCATGGTGATTATCAGTATCGGTGGATTAATTGAGATTGTTCCGCTCTTCTATATTGATGATTCGATCGAGGAAGTTAAAAAAGAAGTTCCCATGTATGAATTAGATGAGAATTTCAATTATGTAACGGATAAACGTGGTCGTCCTGTCCCCGTTTACGCTACAGATGATAATGGCGAATTCCTGTTAGACGCTAGAAAACGTAAAGTTCAAGCGACTCAACCGGTTGACGCGGTTCGCCCATACACACCTTTAGAGATGTTAGGTCGTAATATCTACGTTGCTGAAGGTTGCTACAACTGTCACTCTCAACAAATCCGCCCAATGCAGGATGAGTTTGAGCGTTACGGTTATTATTCACTCGCTGCTGAATCACAATATGACCGTCCATTCCAATGGGGTTCACGTCGTATTGGACCAGACTTAGCAAGAGTTGGCGGTAAAATGGACAATCAATGGCACGTAAATCACTTATATCGTCCGAAAAGTGAAGAGCCAGATTCCATCATGCCTGCGTATCCTTGGTTACTCAAAGAAAAGCTTGATGTTGAGACCGTTGGTCAACACATGAAAGCGCTTCGTTTAGCTGGGGTACCTTATTCTGCAAATATGGAAGAGTACGAAGAAAACCTTGTTAAATTTGGTAAAGAGGTTGCAGACTTACTTCATATTGATAATGCTAAGAAAAATCTTGTAGAAGAAGCAAAAGAGATCCGTAAAAACTATATTCATAAAGATAAGATCGATGAAATTAGTAAAATGGATGCATTAGTGGCGTATCTACAGGTGCTTGGAACTATGGTTGAGTTTAAACAAGACCAAGGTGTTGAGTTCAGTAAATTCCGTTAATTGGAAAGGAGACATAGAATGACAGATTTTTTAATGTGGTTTACCGACATGGGTAACAGTAAAACACTGGCAGCTGTGCTTTTCTTTACAGTGTTTGTCGGAATTCTGTTCTATGTCTTCACTGGAAAAGAACGTAAAGAGCGTTTTGATCAATACCGCTATATCCCTTTTATGGATGACGAAGACGATTTAAATCGGGCTATCGAAGAAGATCAAAAGGGAAAAAGCGATCGGTAATGATTTAAACTTCACATATTGCTGAGGAATTTAAAATGAGTGAAAACAAAGAAAAAGATTTTGAAAAATTAGAAGGTATTACCGGGCATGTCTGGGACGAGGATTTGTGCGAATATAACAACCCTCTTCCGCGCTGGTGGCTAATGGCTTTCTACGGTACGGTAATTTTCAGTATTGGCT
Organism: uncultured Ignatzschineria sp.; assembly: GCA_945619025.1. Taxonomy (GTDB): domain Bacteria; phylum Pseudomonadota; class Gammaproteobacteria; order Cardiobacteriales; family Wohlfahrtiimonadaceae; genus CALZBJ01. Next base: position 120,308 of record CALZBJ010000005.1, read on the forward strand.
ATTGGATTTTATTCCCAACGTGGCCACTGCCTAACTCCTATACTAAAGGGTTCTACACTCTTGAAGTTAAAGAGAATGGGGAAACGACAGACCGTAACTGGAACAGCCGTGTACGTTTAGTAAACGAACTTCAGTCATCTCCAGAAGCGCAAAGCCGTACAGAGAACCTTCAAAAGTTAAGCGAAATGAAACCTGCAGAGATCTTACAAGATCCTAAGATGATTCAATTTGCACGTGCGGTTGGTAAAGTAACCTTTGGTGATAACTGTGCAACCTGTCACAACGCAAATGCGCAAGGTCAAATCGGGATGTATCCGAACTTAACCGATAACGCATGGTTATGGGGCGGTAAGCTTGAGCAGATCGAAGAGACTATCACGCGTGGTCGTAAAGGTAACATGACACCGGCTAAACCGGAGAAAGGCCCTGCGAACATGACCGATGATCAGATCTTAGATGTAAGTAAATACGCATTAAGTCTTTCAGGCAACTACTCAGGAGATGAGGAAGCGCTTGAGCGCGGCGAGAAACTATTCTACGGCCGTACACCTAACGCATGTCATACTTGTCACGTAAACTATGCAAGTGGCAGTAAAGAAGCAAAAGGTAACCCACTTATGGGGGCGCCTGACTTAACTGACAATATTTGGGAAATCGTTGATATTAACAGTATGACGACTCCTGAAGAGAAACTTGCAGCGATCATTCCACACGTTGAAAATGGTGTTGTTCCTGATACCACTCACCGTGAAATGCCTTCATGGAAAGATCGTCTAACGAAAGAACAGATCCGTGCACTTGCGGTATATGTTCACCAGTTAGGCGGTGGTCAGTAAATACTGATTGCTAAGACAATTTAAAGTAATAGGAAAGGATTTTTAGACACCGTTTAAAAATCCTTTTTTTAAAGATAGAAAAATGATCTGTGGTATGATTATACGCGGTAAATAGCATATAATAGGGCCATCTATTTTAGGTGTGTAGACAAGAGGTACGTGTAGTGAGCAACCAACAAACTCCAGAAGCAGCAGAACTGTATGAAAAACGCATCCCAATTTTTACCCGCTCGGTAAAAGGGAAGTTCAGAACGTTCAAAACCAGTATGTTGCTATTAGCATATGCAACATTCTTTTTATTACCTTGGGTGCCATGGGATCGTGGAATTCCGGGCATACAGCAGGCGATCCAATTTGACATTGTCGGTCGTCAATTTTATATTTTCAATCTTTTAGTCGACATTCAGAATATTTTCTGGTTAGCAGGGGTGCTCGCACTCTTTGCATTTGGTCTATTCTTCGTAACCGCTGTGCTCGGTCGAGTTTTTTGTGGGTATTTTTGTTTCCAAACAATTTGGACTGACGCATTTATGTTTATCGAATCATGGGTGCAAGGCGATAGAAATGCACGTAAAAAGCTTTATGAAAGCCCATGGAATGGTGAGAAATTTGCAAAAGTAGGGGGGACTTGGTTGCTCTGGTTACTCTTTGCATTTTGGACAGGTTTTACCTTTACCGCGTATTGGAACTATGCGCCAAAACTCTTTATTGATTTCTTTACCGGCCACGCGCCTTTTGCGGCGTATATGACAACGCTTTTCTTAACCGCAACCACCTTCATTATGGCAGGATTTGCCCGTGAACAAGTCTGTACCTTTATGTGTCCCTATGCTCGTTTCCAAGGGGTAATGTTCGATAAAGATACCTTGATCGTCACCTATGATGAAAAACGTGGTGAAGGTGAAAAAGGTCGCCATAAACCAATCCGTGGGGCTCGTGAGCATGATGAACGTGTTGCAACCGGCCATGGTGATTGTATTGATTGTGGCCTTTGTGTGCATGTGTGTCCTGCCGGAATCGATATCCGTGATGGGGTAAACTATAAATGTATTACTTGTGGTCTGTGTATTGACGCATGTAATAACATGATGACCAGCCTTAACTATCCAACTGGTCTGATTCGTTATGAGTCTGAGCGTGGATTAGAAGGTGGAAAAACCAACTATTTCTCACCGCGTAACATCGGCTATTTCACCGTGATTTGTGTGATTATTGGCCTATTAGGATTCAGTGTTGCGAACCGTGATAATGCGCAATACAAAATTGAACCCGAACGCCGCGCACTGGTAACGCTATCAGATAGCCGTTTACAAAAACGTTATGAGATTAAACTTAATAACCTCTCCTTGTCAAAACAGCAATTCTTTGTTGAGTTAGAAGATAAAGATAACTACGAGCTTGATATGCCATTTAACGGTTATATTCTTGAATCAAGTGAGCGCATCAGCTTAGCAGCAAGTGTTATCGCTGGAAAAGGGGAAACTGAGGATCGTGAGATCGGCTTTATTGTGACAGTTAAAGATCCAGCTACTGGTGAAGTAACCGATCAACGCCGCGTTAAAGCGATCTTTGGTAACTAATAAACTAGAGGAATCGTTCATGATTGGCACAATTATATTTATGGTATCGGGCATTGTTGGGGTTTTTCTACTCTGCCTGATGTTTAACAAACTATTACGCTTTACCTATCTGCAAGCGGCGAGTATTTCAGCGCTGATTAGTATCGCAGTATTGGTACCGGTGTCGATCGTGAATTGGCAGGGGGGCGATGTTCTCGCTCTCTACCTTTCATCGAATCTTGTCACTGCGTTTGCATATTATCTCATCGGGAAGGGTGGGCTTAAATCTTTAGCCGGTAATGATGGCAAAAAGATGCACTGGGGCCCGATCGCGATCTTAGCGTTCTTCGTTGTCCTTGTAATCGTTGACCTTAACTTTGTCTTTATGGCAGAAAAAGGGCTTCGCTTTACTAAAAACGATGGTGTTGAGGTGAATACTCGATTCTCAGGCGAAGTTCCGAATGCCTATCACAAAAAAGAAGCTTATTTTAATGAGTATCAAAAACGTATGGTGCTTCAGCGTGAACGTGGTTGGAAAGTCGATTTTGGCTTTGAGAAAACCCCGCGTATTGATGAAGATAATGTCTTTAAAATTCGTGTGATTGATCGTGATAATTATCCCATTAATGATGCAGTAATAGTGGCTGAATTTGGCCGTTCGGCAGAGCAAGAGCTTGATCGTGTGTATGATGTCAAAATGGTTGGGCCAGGGCTTTACGAAGTACCGGTTAAATTTGAGCGCGTCGGTCGCTGGAATTTAGAGCTGTTAATCACAAAAGCTGATGTAACCTTTGAACAAGTCGCTTCAACGGTGATTAATTGTGAAGTCGGCAATAGTGAATGTGAAGCGCGCCTTGATCAGTTACTTAATAAAAAGCGTAAAGGCCGTGCGGTTACTGCGCAAAACTAAGTCGCATCAAGCATTAATAACAACTATAACTCGATAACTAAAGAGAGATGAAATGAGCAATGAAGTAGGAGCATGCTATCATTGCCATCTTCCTATCAAGGGTACCCCTCCGTTTTATGCGGAGATTGATGGCATCGATCAGCCAATGTGTTGTGCTGGCTGTAAAGCAGTAGCAGAGATGATTGCGCAGTCAGGATTGACGCGCTATTATGATCACCGTGAAGCAGGGGCTGTACGCCCTGTGATGAGCGAACAGTTAATTCCCGCCGAGTTGAAGCGGGAATTGACGTTTTATGATCATCCTGATATTGCTCAACAATTTGTCTATACGCGTAAAACCGGCGATAAAGAGTTCAAAGAGAGTTATCTCATTGTGGACAATATCGTCTGCGCCGCGTGCGTATGGCTTCTCGAAAATGGGTTAAAAAGCATGGATGGGGTCGAAGCGTTTGATATTAACTATACAACGCATCGAGCCCATGTCACCTTTGACCCTGAAAAAGTCAAACTCTCTGAAATTCTCATGGAGGTGATTAAGCTTGGTTATGAAGCGACACCCTATGACGAACAGACCGAACAGAAACAACTTAAAAAAGAGTGGCGCAGCCTCCTAATTGACTTTGGGATTGCGGCACTCTTTTCCATGCAAGTGATGATGACTGCGGTCGGGATCTATTTTGGTAAATATAATGATATGAGCCAAAACTCCTACCATTTCCTCAACTGGTTTAATATGTTTGCCGCCATTCCGTGCGTCACTTATGCAAGCCGAAGTTTCTATAAAGCGGCCTATCACGACCTGAAAAACAAGCGTTTGAGTATGAACGTTAACGTCTCGCTAGCGATTATTGCAGGGACGATTTGGAGTATTTGGAACACGATTATGGGCCAAGATGAGACCTATTATGAGTCGGTTACGATGTTTGCCTTTTTACTCTTAGGGGCGCGAGTGCTCGAAACTAATGCTCGCCATAAAGCGCTATTAGTCTCAGATCATATTCTTAAAGTTAAGCCGCATTTTGCAGAACGACTACTTCCCGATGGATCAACTGAACCCGTTCCGACTCAGCGTCTTCAGATGGGCGATCATCTTTTAATTAAACCGGGCGATAGTATTCCCCTTGATGGAGTGCTTCTTGATGATGTCGCGATGGTGGATGAATCTCTGTTAACGGGCGAAAGCTTGCCACTTGAAAAACGCAAAGGTGATCGGTTAATTGGTGGTTCGGTGAACTATGAACAGCCGCTTAAAATGGAAGTTACTGCGATTGGGGCGGAAACGGTTCTCTCGCAAATGGCGCGCCTCATTGACCGTTCAATGACGGAAAAACCGAAAATCGCACAACTTGCCGATATAATCTCAACCTATTTTGTCCTCGGAATTATTATAGCCTGCGTAGGAACCTTTATTGTTTGGTACAACTGGATTGATCCAAGTCGCGCGTTCTCTGTCACCTTAACGGTGCTGGTTGTTTCGTGTCCATGCGCACTTGCGCTCGCAACACCTGCGGCGCTCAGTACTGGTAATCAGGCAATTATTGAAAAAGGCCTGATTGCAACGCGCTCCGGTGCTCTTGAAACACTTGGTAAAATTACCGATATCGTCTTTGATAAAACAGGGACATTAACGGAAGGAAAACTCACCATTAATGCGATTCATTATTTTGATGAGTCGATGGATGAAGCCTATATTAAACAGATTGGCGCTGCGCTTGAAGCAAGCTCGAGTCACCCGATTGCCTATGGTTTTAGAAAATTGAGTGAAGATGAATCCCTTGAGCCCCTTTCAGTTGATAATCTTCTTAACCATGTTGGAAAAGGGATTAGTGGTGAGGTCGATGGCGCCCAATATAAAATAGGGCGTCTTGATTGGTTTGATTTAACCGGCCATCACGAGCGTTTTGATGATGGGCTTTGGGTCGGGCTTGGGAAGGGCGATCAATTGATTGCGGCTTTCTCGCTACTTGATCGCTTAAAAGACGATACCTTAAAAACGGTGGAAGCATTGCGCGGCGCGGGTTATAAACTCCACATTTTAAGCGGTGATCGTACTGAAACGGTGAAACGCTTTAATGAAACCTTAAATATTGAAGAAGCACATGGCGATCTATTGCCAGAAGAGAAGCTTCACTATGTAGAAAAACTACAGAAAAATGGCGCGAGAGTTGCTATGCTAGGAGACGGCATTAATGACGGACCTGTATTAGCGAAAGCCGATGTTTCTATCGCAATTGGGCAGGGAGCACTCCTTGCGCAAACCACCGCGGATATGATTTTAATGAAAGATCAAAAACTTGAACCGCTGGTGGATGGCATCGTGCTGGCAAAACGTACCGATCGCATAATTAATCAAAATCTCGCCTGGGCATTGGGGTATAATTTAATAGCTATTCCAATTGCAATGTTTGGCGTGATATTGCCCTGGATGGCGGCGCTAGGCATGAGCCTTAGTTCGCTTTTAGTCATTGGTAATACGCTTCGCATACGAGGAGGAGATGATGAGTAACGCACTCTTAATATTATTGCCCCTAACTTTAGCCGGCATGTTCCTAATTGGGTTCGCATTTGTTTGGGCGGTGAGATCAAATCAATTTGACGACGTCGATGGCCCGGCTTATATGATTCTTTATGATGAAGAGATTGCTCCAAATGATGACGAGCAAAAATCAAAAAAAGCCGAGATGCAAAGCGTCAGTGCGGATGATTTAGAATCCGGAACCGATACGATTAAAACGAGTAGTAAAGAAAATGATGAAAATAGATAAAAATACCATAGAGCGACTCGCCTTTTTATCACAGATGGCGATTCCTGAAGAAAATATCGATGCGGAGATCAAACGCCTTGAGCAGATGGCGGACGTGATCGCTGTGATCCGTGAGCAAAATACGGACGGAACCGAGATTATGTGCAATCCTCATGATGCGCATATGATTCTTCGTGATGACGTGGTAACTGAAACAAATCATCGTGAAGAGTATCAAAAGACAACGGAATTTACCGACAACGGTCTTTACCTCGTTCCACAAGTTATCGAATAAAAAGCACAAAAACTATGAATAGATACACAATTAAAGAACTACGACAAAAACTCGATAGCGGAGAACTAACGAGTGTTGAATTAGTCGAACATTATCAAAAACGCATTGAACAATTTGATCCAAAACTCAATGCATTTATCACAAAAACATTTGAAAGCGCGCTTGAAGAAGCAAAAGCGGCTGATGCGCGCATTAAACGCGGTGAACAAACGCTCTTAACCGGGATTCCCATTGCCCATAAAGATCTTGTTTGTACCGAGGGCGTTTTAACAACGGCCGCGTCAAAAATGTTGGCTAACTTCACTTCACCTTATAGTGCGACGTTGGCTGAAAAATTAAAAGAGGCGGGGGCGATTTCCCTTGGTAAGCTTAATATGGATGAGTTTGCAATGGGCTCAACGGGGCAAACAAGCTTCTTTGGTGGTACTGAAAATCCATGGTCGGAAGAGTGCGTTGCAGGCGGATCATCAAGTGGATCTGCAGCCGCAGTTGGCGCTGGATTAGTCGTTGCGGCAACGGGCTCTGATACCGGTGGATCGATTCGTCAACCGGCAAGCTTTTGTGGTGTAACCGGAATTAAACCCACCTATGGTCGAATCTCACGTTTTGGGATGATCGCGTTTGCATCTTCCCTTGATCAAGGTGGCGTGCTTGGCGGATCGGCTGAAGATTGCGCGGCGCTTTTAGAGGTGATGTCAGGCTATGATCCGAAAGACCCGACCTCAGTTGAGCGCGATGTTCCGGCATATACCGATGAATTAGATCGTTCCCTAAAAGGCTTAAAAATTGGCGTTCCTAAAGCCTTTTTTGCTGAAAACTTAGATGAAGAGACGGAAAAAGCCGTTAACGATGCCCTCGCTGAGTATGAAAAGCTTGGTGCGGAGCTAGTAGATGTGGAACTTAAACTCCATCATTTAGTGACGCCCGTTTATTATGTCGTTGCCCCTGCGGAAGCATCGAGTAACTTATCGCGCTTTGATGGCATTCGTTATGGCTATCGCGCGGAAGATCCGAAAGATTTAGAAGATCTCTATAAACGTACGCGTTTTGAAGGGTTTGGTAAAGAAGTTCGTAGCCGTATCTTCATGGGAACTTACGCACTTACCGAAGAGCTCTATCAAGACTACTACTTAAAAGCACAAAAAATTCGTCGCCAAATTACCGATGAATATAATGCCATTTTACGCGAAGTGGATGTGATTGCAGGCCCAACCGTGGCTTCAGGCGCATTCCAAAAAGATGCGGACAACAGTGGTGTACAAAATTCGCTTTTTGACGCGAACTTAATTGGCGCAAACTTAGCGGGACTCCCCGCACTCAGCCATCCGGTTGGTTTTTCAAACAATCTTCCGGTAGGGCTTCATTTAGTAGGGCGTGCATTTGATGAAACCACGATTTTAGCGATGGCACATCAGTATCAAACGGTGACCGATTGGCACAAAAAACTTCCTGAAAAATATTCGTAATATTCGAACGAAATCAGACACCGTTAAATTAATAGAAGTAAGGAATTAAAATTATGAGTTGGGAAGTTGTCATTGGTCTTGAGGTTCATGCTCAATTGACCACAAACACAAAAATCTTTTCAGGTTCAAGCACTGCCTATGGCGCTGATCCGAACACACAAGCAAGCTTAGTTGATCTTGCAATGCCAGGCACATTACCGACGCTTAACCGCGCGGTTTTAGATAAAGCGATTTTATTTGCGCTTGCGACAAATTCAAACGTGGAACGCCGGACGATTTTCGAGCGTAAACACTATTTTTATCCAGATTTACCTAAAGGCTATCAAACAAGCCAGCTTGATAAGCCGGTGGTGTATGAAGGGCACCTTGATATTGAGGTCAATGGTGAGACAAAACGTATTCGCATTAACCGCGCGCACTTAGAGGAAGATGCGGGAAGCTCGCGCCACGGCGTTGTTTATGGCATGACCGGCATTGACTTAAACCGTGCAGGAACGCCTCTTTTAGAGATCGTCTCTGAGCCGGATCTTAATTCTGCTGAGGAGGCGGTTGCTTATCTGCGTCAGCTTCATCAGATCGTAACATGGTTAGGCATTTGTGATGGAAACATGCAAGAAGGATCATTCCGCTGTGATGCGAACGTATCGATCCATAAACCAGGCACGCCATTAGGTACGCGTACTGAGCTTAAAAACATTAACTCATTTAGATTTGTCGAGCAGGCGATCAATTATGAAGTTGAGCGTCAAATCGAAGTATTGGAAGCCGGTGGCGAGATCGTCCAAGAGACGCGCCTCTACGATTCAGATAAAAATGAGACGCGCTCAATGCGTTCAAAAGCGGAAGCGAATGACTATCGTTATTTCCACTGTCCGGACCTTCTTCCTATCATTATTACTGATGAAGCGATTGAAAAAGTCCGCGCAACGTTCCCGATGATGCCTGAAGAGCTTAAAGCGCACTTTATGGAAACCTACGAACTGCCCGAATATGATGCAGGCGTATTAACCCATTCGCGTGCAATGAGTGATTACTTTGTGGCGATGGTTGAAGCCGGCGCTGATGCGAAGATGTCAGCAAACTGGCTCCTTGGCGATGTCTCGGCTCACTTAAATGAAAAAGAGATCGAGATTGATGTCTTCACCGTATCGGCGGAGCGTTTAGCAGGGTTACTTGCACGCATTAGCGATAAAACTATCTCAAATAATATCGCGCGAAAAGTCTTTACCAGCATGGTAGATTCTGAGCTCAGCGCTGATGAGATTATCGAGCGTGATGGTCTTAAACAGGTGACGGATACTGGCGCAATCGATGGTTGGATTAGCGAAGTTCTCGAGAAAAATCCAAAACAGGTTGAGCAATATCGAGGCGGTCAAACTAAATTACTCGGCTTCTTTGTTGGGCAGGTGATGAAGTTAAGTCGCGGTAAAGCTGATCCTGCAATGATTAACCAAATGCTCGCGAAAAAATTAAACGATTAATGTGAGTTGCTATTAAGTTAACTTAACAGCGTAACAAAATAGAACCTCGTGATGATCTAACTCTCACGAGGTTTTTGTTTATCCGAAGAATCAGCAGTAGCTAAATAATCAGATAATAGAAATCCTAGAAAAGCCCAGAAATTTTTCCATCCGAGCTTAAGTCAATGCGCTCAGAAGCCGGATGTCTTGGAAGCCCAGGCATCGTCATCATAGTGCCGCTTAAGGCAACGATAAACCCCGCGCCAGCGGAGACTCTAAAATTTCGAATGGTGATGGCAAAATCGGTGGGTCTACCAAGTTTTTTCTTATCATCACTGAAGGAATATTGCGTTTTAGCAACACAGATCGGGAGATGATCAAGTCCAATCTCGGCAATCAGTTTAAGATCGGTTTTGGCGCTCGCAGTTAAAATCACCTCACGGCCACCATAGACTTTCGTCACGATTTGGTGAAGTTTTTCCTCAACGGTCGATCCTCCGTTATAGAGTTTTTTATAGCTTCCATTGTGATTTTCAGCTAAACGAACCACCTCATGCGCAAGCGCTGTCGCGCCATTTCCCCCTTCCGCCCACACGTTCGATACAATCACATTTACGCCATATTCAGCACAGCGTTTTTGGATCGTTTCGATCTCATCATCACTGTCGGTAGGGAAGCGATTAATCGCGATGGTGCAGGGCAGTTCATATACATTTTTAATGGTATCGAGATGTTTTTCAAGATTCGGTAGTCCCGCAATCACCGCTTTTATATTGGGTTTACTGAGCTGATCGATCTTGACACCCCCATGCATTTTAAGCGCCCGAACGGTAGCGACAATGACGACCGCTGAAGGTGAAATTCCTGCTGCAGGGCATTTAATATCAAGGAACTTTTCAGCGCCTAAATCTGCTCCAAATCCAGCTTCTGTCACGACATAATCGGCATATTTAAGTGCAAATTTTGTCGCTAAAATGGTGTTGCATCCATGGGCAATATTGGCAAACGGACCGCCGTGAAGCAGAACTGGCGTATGGGCAAGCGTCTGCACTAAATTGGGTTTAAGCGCCTCTTTAAGGAGCACCGCCATCGCGCCTTCCGCCTTTAAATCTCCGGCGGTGACGGGCATATTATCAAAGGTATAGCCAATAATAATTTTCGCAAGACGGGCTTTAAGATCATCAATGTCTTTTGAGAGGCAGAGAATCGCCATCACTTCAGACGCGACGGTAATATCAAATCCATCTTCGCGTGGTGTCCCATTTTTACGACCATCGAGCCCACTAATAATCGAGCGCAGTTGACGATCATTCATATCAACGGCTCGCTTCCAACTAATCCGGCGCGGATCGATATTAAGAGCATTTCCTTGGAAAATATGGTTATCAATGAGCGCCGCAAGCAGATTATTTGCCGCGCCAATCGCGTGGAAATCACCGGTAAAATGAAGGTTAATCTCCTCCATCGGAACAACTTGAGAATAGCCGCCTCCCGTTGCGCCGCCTTTCATGCCAAATACAGGACCAAGCGAGGGTTCACGCAGCGCAATCATCGTCTTTTTACCAATAAGACTTAGCGCATCGCCAAGGCCTACGGAGGTGGTGGTTTTACCTTCACCTGCAGGTGTTGGGGTAATGGCAGTAACTAAAATCAGTTTGCCATCAGGCGTGTCATTAAATGTGCTTAATGGAAGATTGAGTTTTGCTTTGTAATTGCCGTAAAGATCAAGGTGAGCGGGATCCATTCCAATCGATTTTGCCACCTCCACAATCGGCTTCATTGTGTGGCGCTGTGCAATCTCGATATCTGTCATTCCAGACATGTCTATCCTTTTTTTGAATATTGAATTTTAAATATGAAAATATGAAACAGGTGAGGTGAATAAAATACGCAGCTATTATAAGCGAAAATAGAATGAGCGCGAGCAGGAAAGTCTTAATAGTAAGAGATATTATTGTGGAATTGAGCATTAATTATTTGGTTTGATCGTTAAGGGTGTTATTTTTAATTTAATTGATATGATGTTTAAATGTTAAATCTATTTTTTAAGGTTGATAAATGAAAAAACGCACCTTTTTTGATGGATCGGATCTAAAAACAATTTTGCATTCGAAGCGTGCAAATCTCTATTATCTTGAGCATTGCCGAGTGCTTGTGAACGGTGGCCGTGTTGAATATGTCACCGAGCGCGAGCGGGAATCGCTCTATTTTAACATTCCCATTGCCAATACTACCTGCATTATGCTTGGCATTGGTACCTCCATCACTCAGGCCGCCGTTCGCGATCTCTCTAAAGCGGGAGTGATGATTGGTTTTTGTGGCAATGGAGGGACGCCACTCATTTCAGGTACGGAATATGAGATTGCGTGTCAATTTTTTAGCCCTCAATCAGAATATCGGCCTACGGAATATCTGCAAAAATGGTGCGCCTTTTGGTTTGACGATGCAAAACGTCTACAGGTCGCAAAAGCGTTGCAACAAGCTCGCTTGACGATTACAGAAACGCTTTGGCCAAAGCATCCATGGGCGCTCGATACAGACCGGCTCTCAAAAGAGATTGCCAAATATCGGGGCTTAATGGATGAGGCAAAAGAGACGCAAGCACTTTTATTAACAGAAGGGCGATTAACTAAAACGCTCTATAAACTCGCCAATGAAGCGACGCTTCGCACAGAGTTTAAACGGGATTCTCGTTCTGATGATTCACTTATTAAAGATCCCGCCAATCGCTTTTTGGATCATGGAAATTATCTTGCCTACGGACTGGGCGCTACGGCGACATGGGTTTTAGGGCTTCCGCACGGATTATCGGTATTACACGGGAAAACGCGTCGCGGTGGTTTAGTCTTTGATGCGGCCGATATTATAAAAGATGCAGTGGTGTTGCCCAACGCTTTTATTGGTGCACTTGAAGGCTTGACGGAGCGTGAATTTCGCGAGCATTTAATCGAAACGTTTGCTCAATATGAGGTGCTCGATCAAATGATTGATACATTAAAAGCGCTTGCAACGTTTGATTTTGAGGAGAGCGCTCAATGAATATACTTTTAGTGTCGGAATGTACTAAAAATGCCTTAAAAGAGACGCGCCGTGTGCTCGATCAATTTGCAGAGCGAACTGGAAGACGGACGTGGCAAACGGCGATTACGGAAGAGGGGCTTAAAACTCTGCACCGATTATTGCGTAAAACCGCCCGTAGAAATACCGCTGTAGCCTGTTTTTGGACGCGGGGACGCAATCGAACCGAGCTTTTATGGGTCGTGGGCGATCGTGGTCAATTTAATGCTCGTGGACGTGTTCCGACAAAGCGCACTCGAAGCGATATTTTACGAAAGGGGGATGAGCATACTTGGGCGTATGGCAAAAGCATTCAAATTGTGGCGACGCTTGCTGCACTATTACATGATTTAGGCAAAGCGACACTTGGCTTTCAAAATAAACTTGAACTTACCCTAAAAAATCGGCGGAGCGAGGCGGATCCTTATCGGCATGAATGGCTCTCGCTCCAACTCTTTGTGATGATGGTGAGTGATTGTAATACCAATGAGGAGGTATTGGAGCGATTAGAGCATTTCCGCGACTATCAGACAAAAAACCCCAATTGGTATCAGCCATTACATGCCCAAAAGCGTGATCAGATTCCGTTAGGTAAAAGGCCGGCCTTGGTGCAACTTTTAGGGTGGCTGATTGTTACGCATCACCGCATGCCATTTTTAGAAGAAAATTTTTATAAAACGGCGGTGCTTAAAGCAAAGCAAAACGATAATAAAATACTGTTAAAGCTTAATCATCGGCGTTATTTTACCCATTTCATTAAGGCGCTTGACGGATGGACTCAGCAGTCGTGGACAGGTTATTCTGAGGCACAAAAAGAGCAGTTTTGGGCGCTGAAAGAACCGATTACTGAGAGTGATGCATGGTTAAATGAGCTTGCTCGTTGGGCAAAAAAAGGGCAGCGTGATCTCTCACTTCCAGAGGGTTTTATTACCAATCCGTTAATCTATTATTTAGCGCGCGTAACGCTGATGGTGGGTGACCATAACTATTCAAGTTTAACTGTAGAAGAATCGGATAAGGTTGTAAAACAGAAGCAGAGCAGTCTGCTTGCTAATACTGATCGAGATTTTAAAACGGGCAAAGTAACCCCAAAACAGACGCTCGATCAACATCTCATCGGGGTGAGCCGTTATGCGGCAAAGTTTGGTTATCTGTTACCACATCTTAAAGATCAACTCCCCGCACTCCCAAATCATCGGCCGTTTGTAAAACGCACCACCATCGAACGCTTTAAGTGGCAAGATAATGCCTATGATCTAGCCGAAAGTTTAAATGAAAAATCCCATACACAGGGCTTTTTTGGCGTCAATATGGCATCAACGGGGTGTGGTAAAACCACCTGTAACGCTCGGATTATGTATGCGTTACGAGATCAAAAATTAGGCGCGCGTTTTACCATTGCGCTTGGGCTTCGCGTTTTAACCTTACAGACAGGACAAGCTCTGCGTAAACAGCTTAATCTTGATGATGAGGCGCTTGCGGTACTGGTCGGTGGCGGTGCACAAAAAAGTCTATTTGAGCTCAATAATGAAGAAAAGGAAAATGGGCAAGAGTCTTTTAATTTAGGCTCAGAATCGGTAGATCGATTAATCGAGGGGGCAATTGACATCGGTGAAAGCAGTGCACAAATTGAAGCCTTTCAGACGCTCTTTTCAGATCAAAAAGGGCGACAATTGATGACGGCGCCACTTGTTTCATGCACCATCGACCATCTCATTAACGCGAGTGAGTCGCTTCGTGGAGGGAGCCATATTGTGCCAATTTTACGGCTATTTACTGCTGATTTAATCTTAGATGAGCCCGATGATTTTGGCATTGAAGATCTCCCCGCATTAGCTCGATTAGTCTATCTCACCGGATTATTGGGTAGTCGAGTATTACTCTCTTCGGCCACATTAACGCCGGATTTGATCGCCGGACTGTTTGAGGCTTACCAAGCCGGCTATTCCCTTTGGAGAGCATCTCACGTAGAAGACGAAAACGATCAACCGCTTCCGATTGTGTGCGCGTGGTTTGATGAATTTAACGCCGAGAGTGCCGAGATTAAGGATAGTGATTATTTTGATATGATCCACAATCAGTTTGTGGCAAAACGGGTCAGCGCATTACATGAAAAAACGGCCAAGGGCATTAAACACCAAGCGCATATTCTGCCATTGCCAGAACCCTTTATTCCTGACAATCGTTTTCACGATATCGCAAGGCAAATTTTAGAAGAAGCAGGGCGACTTCACGATCATCATCACACCGCGTTTGATGATAAACGCATCAGCATGGGCTTGATACGGATTGCCAATATTAAGACGATTGTGGAGCTCGCACAGGCGCTCTACGCTACGGATATCAATCTTCCGGATACTGAGATTCATCTTGCGCTCTATCATTCACGGCAGGTGATGTTGGTACGCAATCAGCTTGAAACGGTGCTCGATCGCGTGCTTGAACGCAAAAATCCGGCAACATTAATTAATCACCCTGAGATTTCCGAGCGGATAGGCAAAACAAGTGCTTCGAATCATCTCTTTATTGTGCTCGGCAGTCCCGTGACGGAGGTCGGGCGAGACCATGATTATGATTGGGCGATTGTAGAGCCTTCTTCGATGCGCTCGATCATTCAGCTTGCAGGGCGCGTATGGCGCCATCGGGATCGTACAATTTCAGATTACCCCAATATCGCACTTCTCGGCGCACCATTTCGTGCGATGAAAAGTCGAGATTTTGCGCTTGATAAGCCAGTTTTTCATTACCCCGGATTTGAGAGTGAAGAGGCGTTATTACATGCACATAAAACAGCGGAGGTGATTTCGCCTGAGGCACTCCAAAGTATCGATTCCATTCCGCGAATTATGAGGCAGAAAGGCGAAATGATTGATGGGCGCTACGCGACACTTTCAGATCTAGAACATGGCGTGATGCAGTCGTTATTAAACCCTAAATCCCCCAATTATGTAAATGCTTTTTGGGATGAGACGCTTGCCCATCATTTAACCGTTCATCAGCGTTTAATCTCGCCTTTTAGACGAAGCCGTAAAGAGTCGCTTTTCTTTGTCGAGCCCGATCTTGAGAGCCCGCAAGCATTGCCCTATACCATTCGCGAGGTGGAAAGTGCTCGCGAGAATCTCTTCTCAACGCAAGGATCGGCCAACGAACGAATTATGATTGAATTTCCTAATTTTGCCAAAAATCCACAGATAAAACCGTGGTTAACTTTTGATTTAAACGAGTTACTTGTGAAGTTATCTGATCGTTTAGGGGAAGAGAATATCACCTATTTAGCATATAAATATGCCCAAATTTCCCTAGAGATGACCACGTACGGCGGAGAAGCTCGCGAATGGAAATATTATCCGACCGTGGGATTTTGGTAGAAAGAGAAATCATTTATGACACGAACATTTTTAAATTTTAACAGGAGGAATCTATGAGCCTCATAACAAAAGAGGATGTGATCAATGCGATTCGGCAATTTCTGTCCGATCGGCTTAATGATCCAACACGGTTACCGAAAGAGGAGCGCGCGCTTGAGCGTTTAAAAGAATCGGGCGATGATGCGAAGATTGAAGCGCAGATGGAGAAGATTGCCAATCTAAAAGAACAACATGAGTTTGAGATATGGATTGAAAATGCAGCAACACGTCTTACTCAGCAGCTAAAATTTGGAACACATATATCAAAAGGAATTCACTCCGCTTCTAAAGGGGATAATATCAATTTAAATATGATTGATATAAAACCGTTGCCGAAAGGATATGTTGGTTCTCAGTCGCTTAAGCATTTGGAAGTTGATGCGAGTGGAAGTGCATCAGCGTTACCGTTGGCAGCTTTTTTCTTATGCGAGGTTGTTGAAGGTGTGTCGATTAGAGATTTGTTACAAACAAATCATTCAGCATTGAAAGGGGCTTTTTCCGAGAATCCGATTAAGTCAGATGAATATCAAGCGCTGTTTGAGGCTGCGTTGAATAATCAAATAGAATCTCCTGAAACATCAGAGCTTAATAAGCAGATCTTATGGCCATTTCAAGATGGAATTAATTCGATTCATCAGGATCAGTATTTAAATCTAGTGCCACTGTATCCAATAAGCTTAGCTAATCAGCTCTATTTTAAAGTACGTGAGCAATATTCTGATGAGAATAGAGAAAATAGAAAAAATCGTTATAAAAAAACAGCATTAAAAAAATCTTATCATTCACATGTTGACTTAGCGGTTGTAAAACTAGGTGGTGCAAACGCACAAAATGTGAGCCAATTGAATAAACGCCAAAATGGTGTGAATTATTTAATTCCCTCGATCCCACCCCAAATGAGAGAGCAGAAGGGATATCGTCCACGTAAGGGGAGTCGCTCGCTTTTTAGTGACAGTCTGAGCCGATATTTCTTGTGTAAAGAAGGATTATCGCTCATGGTGCGCGCGATTAAGAGTCAGCAGAATCGAGTTGGCATTCGTTCGATGCGGGAAGAGGGATTCGATTTGATTATCGCTGGAATTTTTTCCATTGCGCGGAATTTGCAAAAAGAACCAGGCTGGAGTGAGTTTTCCTCGCTGGCAGAAGAGGAGCGTTTTTGGCTTGACCCAGCCTTTAAAGCGCTACTCATTGAGGAGGGGCGAGCGAGCCAATTTGAAGACGAGGAGGCGTGGCTCGATCTGATCGAACGCCGCTTTGCCAATTGGTTAAGTGAAGCGTTAAAAAAACAGGTGGGAGCAGAAAAAGCGCGCGAATTTGATGATACAGAGGTGCGTGAATGGCGCTTGAATTTCCGCGAGGCCGTTAACGCAAGCCGTCGCCGCAGTGAGGAGGCATTTAAATGAATGATGAATATGAATTAAGCCATTATCTACTGATCGATGAGATTGAAATTCAAAATGCGAATGCGATCTCAAGCCCGATTACCTACGGCTTTCCTGCCATTAATGGATTTCTCGGTGCGATTCATGCATTGAGCCGAAAAATTCCGCAAGAGGCTTATGAAAAGCCCTTTCTATTTGATGGGGTTTTGATCGCAAGTCATGAAGTTGATCTGCAGGTTTTTAGACGGAATCCTTACAGCGATTACACCTTTAATCAGACGCGTAATCCTGTATTACGTACCGGAAAAACGCCATCGATTATTGAAGAAGGGCGCGTTCATTTGACCGTGAGCTTAGTGGTGGAGATTAAAGCAGAAGATGGCATCGCGTTCGATAGTGAGGAAGAAGGTGCGATGCTGCTGAGCTGGGTGAAAAACAGGCTCATGGAGCAACGCATTGCGGGCGGCTCGGTGCAGAAAATCGGTCATATTGAGCTGATTGATTCCTCTGATATCGATACATTAGTGCCTAAATTGTTACCGGCGTTTGTGTTAATGGAGGCGACGGATCAATTTAAAGTGCTCTATCAAACCTTGCAGACAGATGAGAAAGGGGGCGAGAAAGGGGCTAAGAAAGATCCTTTAGATCTCCTCCTTGAAACGGCAACGCTCCATTTTAAACCGCATGATGAGGCGCAAGAGAGTGGAGAATCAAGAGATTGGCGCGTGGAGAATATCAAACAAGGGCAAGGGTGGTTGGTGCCGATTCCTGTGGGATATCAAGCGATTTTTAGGAAGTTTGAACCAGGCGAATTAACCCATGCGCGGACCGATCAATACCCAAGCCAATATGTCGAGCCGATCTATACATTGGGCAAATGGGTCTTTCCTCATCGATTAACCTCGCAATTAGCGAATGCATTTTGGCGATATCAGACGAGTGATGATGAGCTTTATTTGATCACTCAAGCATCAAACGAATAATTTTATCTAGATATAGTTTTAATTTAAAAGGAGTCTATTATGAGTCAATTAAAAACAGCATCAGTCCTTGCTTTCGAGCGTAATCTTGATCTTTCGGATGGTATTTTCAGACAAAAGAAAAGTACCGATCCTAACAGTGAGGCAATTGCGGTTAAAGTCACCGAAAAATCGGTTCGAGGCACTATTTCTAATCGTTTAAAAGCGGCAATTATTAAAGACCCAGCGAAGCTTGACGCTGAAGTTGAAAAGGCGAACTTACAACGGGTGGATGTGGCGATGCTCAATCATGATTACGATACCCTCGTGATCGACTGGAGTTGTAAAGCGCTCCCTTTTACCGGCAAACCTTGCGTATGTAATGATCAAGCCTATCAAACGCGGCTTTATGAAGTGGTTAATGGCTATCTTGATCAACATGGAACGCGAGAATTATCACGCCGTTATGCGATTAATATTGTGAATGGTCGCTGGTTATGGCGCAATCGAATTGGAGCAAAAAATCTAACGATTTCGGTTTTTTATGAAGAAGATGGTCAATCCAAAACGCTTGAATTTCCGCAGGCTAAAGACTACTCATTAAACTCGTTTGATGAGATGAATGATTCAATTCAAACCCTCGCAAATCTCATTGAAAAGGGCTTTGATCGCGATCAGGATTTTGTCATGTTTACCGTTCGCGCGGAGGCAATTGTTGGATTTGGGCAAGAGGTATATCCATCGCAAGAGCTGATTTTAGATACTGGTAAAGAGAAGAGTAAAGTGCTCTATGAGGTGGATGGGTTTGCCGCAATGCACTCGCAAAAAATTGGCAACGCAATTCGCACCATCGATGATTGGTATGAGGGGGCAGAATTTCCGGTCGCGGTTGAACCGTACGCTGCGGTAACCACACTCGGCACCGCTTTCCGTCAGCCAAAACAGAAACAAGATTTTTACACGCTATTTGATAATTGGGTGTTAAAAGGGGAAGAACCATCGCTTGAACAGCAACATTATGTGATCGCCGTCCTCATTCGCGGAGGCGTATTTGGCGAGAGTGGGAAGGAGTAATCATGAGTGAATTAACACATTATTTCGAGCTTAAAGCCATTCCCCAAGCGGAGATGACGCAAAATGAGATTATGAGTCTTCTTTTTGAGGGAGTTCATCGTCAATTACCTCCGTTTAAAGGGCGCGTCGGCATTGGTTTTCCGGGATATGGGCGTGATCGTTCAGTGGGGGGGATTATTCGTCTTTTTGGTAATGAAGAGGATATTACCGCGCTGAACCAAATGCTTCATAGTCAAAGTGAGATGACAGATTATGCGCTTATGACGGTCACTAAGCCAATCCCTTCAAAGGTACGTGGACATTATCAATTTCGCCGATTGCGCCGTAAAGGGATGAGCGATCTTCGTCGTGCAAAAGCGCGGTTAACTCAGCAAGGAAAATGGAATGAAGAGGTTAGCGAACGAATGATTGCTCATTTTGATCGCCCCATGACCGAGCCATTTTTACGGATTCAGAGCCAATCAACCGGTCAGAAATTTTCCCTTTGGATTAAACGAAGACGGATCAACGAATCCGACGAGGGGGTATTTAGCCATTACGGATTAAGTCACACTCGAACGATTCCTAATTTTTAATTAATCACAATAACGATCTGCATGATCATAAACCCTTTATTAAACCCTAATTTTTGCTCTGCATATAACTCATTGATTTTAATGGTTATAAAAAAGGCTCTAAAAATTAGGGTTTTAAGGGTGATGTTCTTTAACAATTAGGTATAATCGAACCTCTAGAGATTTTATCTCTAGTTAACCGCCGCACAGGCGGCTTAGAAACAAACACACCGTTAATTAGCTTACCACGTCTTGTTAACCGCCGCACAGGCGGCTTAGAAAGAAAGCCGACAAAGAAGGTGAAGAGGGAAAGGGTTAACCGCCGCACAGGCGGCTTAGAAAGTATCGATCAAGGTGATTTGAAGGGTACTGGTGTTAACCGCCGCACAGGCGGCTTAGAAACCCGTGATCGCCGTATTTCTCAAGATGAAGAGGTTAACCGCCGCACAGGCGGCTTAGAAATCTTAAAACTTGGCGGGATTTCTGGCGGGATAGTTAACCGCCGCACAGGCGGCTTAGAAAGACGGCAAGCGAATTGGCCGAAAGACTCGGATGTTAACCGCCGCACAGGCGGCTTAGAAAAAGCTCGTTAAGATATTCAACAACTGATTCGAGTTAACCGCCGCACAGGCGGCTTAGAAATCGTGGCGTGTGTCATGAAATGTAAGATCCACGTTAACCGCCGCACAGGCGGCTTAGAAACATTAAAACTAGCGATCTCGTGATATGGTTCTGTTAACCGCCGCACAGGCGGCTTAGAAATGATTGCGACACAGTTGCAACTGACTCGTCCGGTTAACCGCCGCACAGGCGGCTTAGAAATAGGAATAATGGATAAATCTTTGTTAAATAACGTTAACCGCCGCACAGGCGGCTTAGAAATCTCGGTCTTGGTGCTTCCCTCGCAAGTAATCGTTAACCGCCGCACAGGCGGCTTAGAAATACAAAACGAAGGATTTCAGCGCCGTGATGAAGTTAACCGCCGCACAGGCGGCTTAGAAATGCCTGTCCAAAAAGCTCCACTATTTGGTTTTGTTAACCGCCGCACAGGCGGCTTAGAAAGCTTTAGCGATGACTTCACCTGATTGCGACACGTTAACCGCCGCACAGGCGGCTTAGAAAAATCAGCTCGATAAATAACAACTCTAAAAAAGGTTAACCGCCGCACAGGC
Source organism: uncultured Ignatzschineria sp. (assembly GCA_945619025.1). Lineage (GTDB taxonomy): Bacteria > Pseudomonadota > Gammaproteobacteria > Cardiobacteriales > Wohlfahrtiimonadaceae > CALZBJ01. The sequence continues at coordinate 141,183 of CALZBJ010000005.1, forward strand.
GGCTTAGAAATTCAAAATATGCGCCCATTGCTACTTGAGATCGTTAACCGCCGCACAGGCGGCTTAGAAAAAACGGATCATCGTTAATATAAGGTTTTCTTGGTTAACCGCCGCACAGGCGGCTTAGAAATTAAATAAGTAAGCAGCGCCTCTATTAATGCGGTTAACCGCCGCACAGGCGGCTTAGAAATTTTCAAAATAGACAATTGCGCCTTTCGGATAGTTAACCGCCGCACAGGCGGCTTAGAAAACTAACATGATCTTCTAGCGTTGCTGTAATGTGTTAACCGCCGCACAGGCGGCTTAGAAAGTCGATTGGTGCCGACATCTATCTTGTAGCCCGTTAACCGCCGCACAGGCGGCTTAGAAATGTGTTGTTTGGATTGAATACTGTTGCTTTTTGTTAACCGCCGCACAGGCGGCTTAGAAAAATAATCGTTAAACTCATCGTCACTAAAAAATGTTAACCGCCGCACAGGCGGCTTAGAAATTGATTGTCCGACTTACTCCCGAGCATCTGCAGTTAACCGCCGCACAGGCGGCTTAGAAAATTTGTTATTGCAAGTGAATCTGACTTATATAGTTAACCGCCGCACAGGCGGCTTAGAAATCTCGGACACTTATTTGGGAAGATCTAGAATCGTTAACCGCCGCACAGGCGGCTTAGAAATGTGGGCGGTAGACCTCCGTCTTCTTTTCGAAGTTAACCGCCGCACAGGCGGCTTAGAAAATAAAACAAGCGTTATTTTCGGCTTCATAAAAGTTAACCGCCGCACAGGCGGCTTAGAAACAACGGATAAATAATCACGTCAGGGCAAGATAGTTAACCGCCGCACAGGCGGCTTAGAAACGTATTTAATAGACCGCCGTGATATGCAAGCTGTTAACCGCCGCACAGGCGGCTTAGAAATTATGATTCTGCATTTAAATCCGTGTGATTCAGTTAACCGCCGCACAGGCGGCTTAGAAAACTGCCTTTTTCTTCAACCAAAATGCCAGGCTGTTAACCGCCGCACAGGCGGCTTAGAAAATTTTAAGTATTGATGCAAGCAGTGTCACAGGGTTAACCGCCGCACAGGCGGCTTAGAAATGCCTGCATACCTGCCTTATTTGATCCCCAGTGTTAACCGCCGCACAGGCGGCTTAGAAATTGATGAGGATATGATAGTTTATTGTTTTAAAGTTAACCGCCGCACAGGCGGCTTAGAAATAACATGACCGCTAAAGTCATCTAATGAATGTTAACCGCCGCACAGGCGGCTTAGAAAAAAAAGGATGGGTGTTATTATGCGCATGGAATGTTAACCGCCGCACAGGCGGCTTAGAAAATTGCCCGTCCATATATAGAATCATATTGTCAGTTAACCGCCGCACAGGCGGCTTAGAAAAGTTGATGTCATATACAAAGAAAGCATATGTAGTTAACCGCCGCACAGGCGGCTTAGAAACTTGTGTTTTTACTGCCATAATTAAATTCTCTGTTAACCGCCGCACAGGCGGCTTAGAAAATCAGTACCAAGCGTTGCAATGATTGCGCTTGGTTAACCGCCGCACAGGCGGCTTAGAAAATTAGGATTGCCTGATAATCATACTGGTTTATGTTAACCGCCGCACAGGCGGCTTAGAAATATATAGACTATAATACAAACTCAATAGAAGAGTTAACCGCCGCACAGGCGGCTTAGAAATTCTGTAATTGTTCTTCTACATATTTAATTGCGTTAACCGCCGCACAGGCGGCTTAGAAAATCTATTGATAACAAGACTATACATGCCTATAGTTAACCGCCGCACAGGCGGCTTAGAAATTTAACCGGCGGCCATTCTTCACCGCGCAGTAGTTAACCGCCGCACAGGCGGCTTAGAAATCTAATCAAGGCTTTATATGCTTTTTGTTCGCGTTAACCGCCGCACAGGCGGCTTAGAAATATCTGTGGGTGAGTTTGATGATGTCCAAGACGTTAACCGCCGCACAGGCGGCTTAGAAATAAAGCGAAAAGCCACCATTAATAGCGGAGTCGTTAACCGCCGCACAGGCGGCTTAGAAAGCTATGGTCTCGATCGCTTGTGCTCGATAAGAGTTAACCGCCGCACAGGCGGCTTAGAAAACTCAGACGAGCAGAACATTCATCTGCTCGTTGTTAACCGCCGCACAGGCGGCTTAGAAAGGTCTTGCTTTATATCTTGGTGTAAGCAGGGCGTTAACCGCCGCACAGGCGGCTTAGAAAATATTGTTGCCGGTGATATTGACAACATGGAAGTTAACCGCCGCACAGGCGGCTTAGAAACCCCGCATTTACGTCCGCAATGTGGAGTTATCGTTAACCGCCGCACAGGCGGCTTAGAAATTGTGGCTCGCTACCGAATACAGCGCGACACGGTTAACCGCCGCACAGGCGGCTTAGAAAAATATTGTTCAGCGTTAACACCGCAGCCATATGTTAACCGCCGCACAGGCGGCTTAGAAATTATCCCAAAACTTAATCGTTACCTTGCTCATGTTAACCGCCGCACAGGCGGCTTAGAAAAGCAATACTCCAACTAGACCAAGAACCAAACCGTTAACCGCCGCACAGGCGGCTTAGAAATCTTTAAATATGAATAACCTTCGCATATTATAGTTAACCGCCGCACAGGCGGCTTAGAAAAAAAAGAGAAGGAATATATTCAGAAATTAAGGGTTAACCGCCGCACAGGCGGCTTAGAAAAAGACTGACTTGCGGATAAATTAGGTAGTTTGTGTTAACCGCCGCACAGGCGGCTTAGAAATTACTGCCACTTGCCGATACGCCACTCTCTACGTTAACCGCCGCATAGGCGGCAATAAATCTCGATTGGACAAAAAAACATCAAGAGAGGATCGAACGGTGCCAAGTGTTTCGATTAAACGTATAATGCTTTCTCGCGATTCTTTGCAAAACTTATAGGATATTTTCGTTAATTAACGACTTGCAAAGACAATAGAATAGAGTCCCGGATGGATTCAGTGGTTTACTAAACGGATATTTGAAAATGGCACGGAAAAAGAAGCAAAAAACGATTTTAGATAATCTTGCGAAAGAATTATTTAAGAAGAACAATCCCGTTTTTTGGGTGATCGGCGTTATATTACTCGTTCTTTCGTTCTATTTTAATGATTTTTTATTGCAATTACCTGATCTCTCCCCAAAGACAGAGCAACAGCAATCAGAGACTGATTTTCCGATCGATCTTGAGGGATTATCGTTTAATCAAGCAAAATCTCGTTTGGTTCAGCTCTATAAAGATCACCCTGAGCAGAAAGAATTTTATTGTGGCTGTGATTTTAGCTGGGAAGGGAAAAAGGGGATTGTTGATCTCAAAAGTTGTGGCTATAAAATCCGCAAAAATGAAGAGCGCGCGCGCCGGATTGAGTGGGAGCATGTGATGCCTGCGTACGCCTTTGGTAATCAGCTTCGATGCTGGCAAGAGGGTGGGCGGAAAGCGTGCCAAAACAACGCCTATTTTAATGTAATGGAGGGCGATATGCACAATCTTCAGCCGGCGGTTGGTGAGATTAATGGCGATCGTTCCAACTTCCGTTTTAGCGATTTTGAGAAGACATTTACTCAATACGGAAAATGTGAGTTTTATACCGACTTTAAAAATCGCCAAGTCCAGCCTCGCAATGAGGTGAAAGGGATGATCGCGCGGACCTATCTCTATATGGAAAAACGTTATCAGCTCGATGTTGCTGATCAAGAAAAGAAATTGATGACGGTGTGGAACGCAGAACATCCGCCTAAAGCGTGGGAATGTAAACGTAACAATATCATTCAATCCATTCAGGGAAATGATAACGAATTTATTACTGAAAAATGCCGTTAATATTGGATTAATCGAGCACTAAACGTGATCGCATTGAGCGGTTTACCAGATCGGGAAGATGCGCTCAGCGATCACATTTTTCATCACAATGGTTGAGGTTAAGCGCAAAATACTCGGGATATTGGAGAGCTTTTCATCATAGAGCTTTTGGAAATCCTCGAGATTTTCAGCCACCACATGGAGCATATAATCCGGATCGCCAAAGAGCCGTTGTGCTTGCACAATCTCCGGAATATCGATCAGCGCATTTTCTAACCGTTTGATCGAATCATTATTGCCCTCTTTTAAATTAATAAAGACAATTGCCGAAAATTGAAGCCCGATTTTGTTCGGATCAAGCTGCGCCGAATAGCCTTTAATCGCGCCGGATTCCTCCAATTGTTTTACGCGACGATGGCAAGGGGAGAGGCTTAATCCTACGTGATTGGCAAGATCGGTGATCGACATACGGCCATCTTTTTGCAGTGCCGAAAGAATTTTTTTATCTATCGTATCCATGTAGAAGATTCCACTAATAAAGAAGGTGAATTGGAGAAACTTTGAAAGAAAATTCTAGCAAATAAGGGGTATTATTTCTAATTATTATCTTAACAGTAGAAGTTTTTTCCAATTTTATCAATTTTTTAGAAAAAGTGAGTCAATGTAGATGGATTTCGGGATTTTAGCGACTTTTTGGACAGTCTCTTTTCTTTTTGTGATTACCCCCGGCGCGGATTGGGCCTATGCAATTTCAGCGGGCATTCGAGGGAAGGTGGTGCTGCCAGCGGTGTCGGGTATGCTGTTTGGTCACTTTTTAGCCACTGTCGTGGTCGCGCTTGGCGTTGGGGCAATTGTTGCAAAAAGCCCGATTTTAATGACGACGATTACGTTACTCGGTGCGGGGTATTTGCTTTGGCTTGGGACCAATTTAGTGCGTTCGCCCTCTCGCCCAAGTGAGGCCAGCGTCGCCGAGATGAATAGCTCAAAAAGTTGGGCGGTGAAGGGCTTTTTTGTCAGCGGCTTAAATCCAAAAGTCTTACTGCTCTTTTTAGCGCTATTACCCCAATTTACCGACCCCGGCTCATCGTGGGCACTCCCCATTCAGCTCGTATTACTCGGCCTTATTCATATTTTCAGTAGCGCCATTATCTACTCGCTCGTCGGTTATTGCTCGCAAGCGGTATTGCAAACGCGTCCTTCAGCAGCGCTCATAGTCAGCCGAATCTCAGGCTTTTTAATGATCATCATCGCATTGCTTCTCATTATCGGGCAATTGCGCGGTTAAGTAATTCGTTAAACGCTTGATGAAATTCTGCCCTCATATTATGATCGTTCAATTGCCAATTTTAGACGAAAAATAACGAAAATGTGAGGGTGGAGATGGGTCAAAAAAGAGCGTTGTCGGCGCTTATAATGGTGCTTTTGTCGGGCGCTGTTTATGCTGAAACGATTGGTGATGTGGCGCAGGATGAATTGGTGCAAAATGAGGTTCCCGCACCGATAAAGATTGAGCTTAAAACGCCGGAAGGGTATTTCACGCGTTATTCAATGCTTGGCGATCAAGTTTTATATAACGACGCGCCGATTGAAGGGGCGGATGCGACGACATTTGTGCTGAAAAGCCACAACTATGCTGTCGATAAAAATCATCTGTATCGGTATGGTAAAAAAGTCCCAACGATCTCGCCCGATGGCTTTACGTTTCTTGATCAAAATGAGCGTTACAGCAAAAATAATGATGCAGTGTATCTTGATGAAACGCCGATTAAAGCGGCCAATCCAAAGACCTTTACTCTGCTTGAATCTTATTACGGCAAAGATGATCGCTCGGCCTTTTATAAAACGTTTCCCATCGCCGGCAGTGAACCTGCAACGTTTGAGCTTCTTAATACCACATATGATTATGCGCGCGATAAGAATCGGCTCTATTATCGTGACAGAGTGGTCAAAGGGGTTGATCCTACGAGCTTTCAGGTTTTTAATGAAGAATATACTAAAGACAGATATCACGCCTATTATCGTATGGAACCGATTAAAAACGCCGATGCGCCGAGTTTTAATTGGTTAAAAGGGAGTTGGAGCTTCGATCAATATCAGGTGTTTTATCAAAATCGTGCGCTAAAAGGCGCTGATCCTGCCACCTTTACGCCGATAAATCCGCAGATGGGGCGCGATAAAGCGTCAGTTTTCTATCGTGATGCGATGATTGAGTCAGCCGATCCTCACACCTTTCATCATCTTTACGGGGATTTTTACGCCGATCAGCACGCGCTTTTTTATGAAGAGGTGTTGGTGAAGGGCACGGATATTACAACACTTGAGCCCATTGAATCGGACTTTCGGCAAGTTCAGTATGTTAAAGATGCGAAAAATGTATTTTATCAATCGCATCTAATTGATAAGGCCGATCCTGCGAGTTTTATCGTAATTGGTCAGCTTCATGCTAAAGATAAAAACCATGTCTACCGACAATATAAGCGGATTGAAGGGGCAGACCCTGTCAGTTTTGAGCCCTATATATTGGCGCCCAAAAATTATCGTTATTCTAAAGATAAAACGCGGATCTATTTTGAGGAATATCCTCTTTTAAAATCCGATAGTGTAAGTTTTGAACATCTTGCAGGCGATTATAGCCGTGACCGAAAACGGGTCTATTGGATGGAAAAAACGCTTAAAAAAGCCGACTCAAAAAGTTTTATACCGTTTGCAAATAATAGCTCATTTGGGAAGGATAAAAAGCGGGTCTATTACCAAGAAAAGATCATTAAAAAGGCCGATCCAAAAACCTTTGAACCTCTCGGAAAACACTCTTATTATGGCAAAGATGTGCACCATGTATATTATCAATCAACGCAGATTAAAGGAGCTGATCCCGCTTCATTTACTGAGCTTAAAAATGGCTATGCCGAAGATAAATATCGCCGTTATTATCGCGATAAAGAAGCGCCAAAATCGGAGAGCAATCCTTAACAGTTCCCCTTTTTCGCTTGTCCGGGCGGGCAGAAATTGCCGTTTCCATTTTGTTTTGCATCGATGGTAACACCTTCTGAATCAATCACTACACGATTGGGCATATCAGCACGTACTGAGCAGGCGGATAAGAGCATCACGCTCGCCATTAAAAGATAGAGTTTCATCAATTGGTTTCCTTTTTATAAGAATTCTTTGGTTAGTTTTACTAAAATGAGCACTCCATTGCAAACAATATAAATTCGGTATGAAATTATTCATTTTTTTATTGATAACTCTGATGGGGCTTGGGGATTACGGAGATTCCCCTATTTTGTTTAATCAGGGAATCGTGATTGAAGAGATGGGACTTGAATTAGCTGATTCTATGGCTCAATCTCATCAAGGATCACAATTAGAGAAATTACTGAGTAATAAGAGTAATCAAAAGAAACATTATCCTCGGCTAATTATTATAGGAGGATTGATTGCATTTTATCTCTATATCTTTGTTCAGAGATTTTTTTATCAGCAGATTGAAGAAAAATTGGGTATTGAGCTTCCCTTTAATCACCTATCAGAGATACTTTTCTGGTTGATGATTGTTATCGTAGGATTAATCGGGGTAATGCTCTTAATGATTGTCTGAAAATAATGAAAGAATTGGCGCCCTAGACAGGAATCGAACCTGTGGCCTTTCTCTTAGGAGGAGAACGCTCTATCCGACTGAGCTACCAGGGCGTGGGGTACTATTCTACGCCTCTCATTTTTAGATGTAAATTTTGCGCTCATTTTTTATGATCTTGATCGGACAAATTGGGATTTTTAGAGCAGGAATTATATTGGATTTCCGTATATGAGAATCATTGTTATTTCAGCGGCTTAATAAATTATCGCAATCTTAAAAAGTCTACAAAAACACGCTATAATGGCCGATTGATTGTTATATTTAAGGGTTACGATTGTGAGAGAGTTTGAGGGCGTGACGCCGCTTTTTTCGTATCGAAAGTTTTGGGCGCATCGTTTTGGCACGGCACCATTTTTGCCAACGACGCGCGATGAGATGGATCTTTTAGGATGGGATAGTTGTGATATTATTTTCGTCACCGGCGATGCCTATATCGACCATCCCAGTTTTGGTACTGCGATTTTAGGGCGTCTGCTGGAAGCGCAGGGGTTTCGCGTTGGAGTGATTGCCCAGCCGGATTGGAATTCACTTGATGATTTTATGCGCCTTGGTCCGCCAACCCTCTATTTTGCCATCAATTCGGGCAATATGGATTCGATGGTGAATCACTATACCTCAGATCGTAAAATTCGCCGAAATGATGCCTATACCGCCGGTGATGTAGCGGGGAAGCGCCCGGATCGCGCGGTGATTGTCTATACTCAAAAAGTGCGTGAAGCCTATCCCGAGACGCCCATTATGATTGGTGGCATTGAGGCATCGCTTCGCCGGGTTGCTCATTATGATTATTGGTCTGAATCGATTCGCCGTTCGATTTTGCTCGATTCTAAAGCTGATCTTTTACTCTTTGGGAATGGTGAGCGCTCCATTGTGGAGCTCAGTCATCGCCTTGCTAGAGGAGAGTCGATTTCGGAAATCACCGATATTCGCGGCTCTGCCATCTCGCTGCCTCACGGGAAAAATCATTTTGAGCGCGCTGAACTTGATTCAACGCATTTCGATCATGTGGGGAAAATCGACCCTTATATTAATCCCTATGGCGAAGCGATCGACGGGAAAACCTGTAAAACCAATGTCGCGCTTGAAGCCCCGACGGAGCAGCAAGCCAAAGAGAGCGAGAAAATTAAGCGCGATGAGCTCGCGATTCGTCTCCCAAGTTTTGAGGATGTGTCCGAAACGCCGGCGCTCTATGCCCATGCGAGCCGAATTTTGCACCTTGAAACCAATCCGTTTAATGCACGTCCCCTTGTACAACAACATGGTGACCGCGATATTTGGATCAACCCGCCACCGATTCCGCTCTCTACCGAAGAGATGGATGCCGTTTATGCGCTCCCCTTTGAACGTAATCCGCACCCGAGTTATGGCGATGCGAAAATTCCGGCATGGGAGATGATTAAACACTCGGTTAGCATTATGCGTGGCTGTTTTGGTGGCTGTTCATTCTGTTCGATTACTGAGCATGAAGGGCGGATTATTCAGAGTCGTTCTGAGAAATCGATTCTAAATGAGATTGAAGAGATTCGCGATCGTACTAAAGGGTTTACCGGCTATATCTCCGATCTTGGCGGGCCGACGGCGAATATGTATCGTCTTTCCTGTAAAGACCCCAATATTGAGAAGCATTGCCGGAAGCTCTCGTGCGTCTATCCGAATGTGTGCCAAAATTTAAATACCGATCACGGACCACTCATTGATCTTTATCGAAAAGCCCGTGAGATTGAGGGGATTAAGCGAGTCCATATTGCCTCTGGCGTGCGTTATGATTTGGCGGCGCAAGATCCGCGCTATATCAAAGAGCTTGTGACCCATCATGTGGGCGGGTATCTTAAAATTGCGCCAGAGCATACCGAAGAAGGGCCGCTTTCGAAGATGATGAAGCCGTCAATGAAGAGTTACGATGATTTTAAACGTCTCTTTGAAAAGTACTCAAAAGAGGCGGGGAAAGAGCAATATTTGATTCCCTATTTTATCGCCGCTCACCCCGGGACGACCGATGAAGATATGATGAATCTTGCGCTGTGGCTCAAAGAGAATGGGTTTAGGGCCGATCAGGTGCAGGCATTTTTGCCGACGCCGATGTCGCTTGCGACTGCAATGTATTATTCAGAGCGCAATCCCTTAAAGCCGGTGAAACGAGATTCAGAGCAGGTTGGCACTGCAAAAGGGATGCGTCGTCGCCGCTTGCATAAGGCGTTTTTACGCTATCACGATCCCGAAAATTGGCCGTTACTGCGTCAAGAATTACGTTATATGGGGCGTGCTGATCTGATTGGTAATCGCAAAGAACATCTCATTCCGGCAGAGAGTCGTAGTGAACGGGCTGACAATCGTCGCGGACGCAATCGCCGTGGAGCAGGAGGGGCGCGTGGAAAACAGTTTACTACCAATTATCAAGGCATCCCGCGGAAACGCTCGCCTAAATCGTAGTATCTGATTTATAGTCAGATAAAGAAAAAGCCTAGGAATCGTGTTGATTATCTCCTAGGCTTTTTTCTTGATTAGTTATCAGTTATTAGCAACTTAATGAAGCTCGGTAACCTCTGAGGCTTGCTCATCGGCGTGGTAGCTTGAACGCACCATTGCGCCAACGTAGGCATTTTTAAAGCCTAAACGATACGCTTCCGCTTCATACTCTTTAAAGGTTTCCGGCGTCACATAACGCTCAACATTTAGATGACCATCTGAGGGCTGAAGATATTGTCCGATGGTGATCATCTCAATATCGTGCGCGCGCATATCACGCATCAATTCATACACCTCTTCATCGGTTTCACCAAGGCCTACCATGATGCCCGATTTTGTGGTGATATCCGGATTCATTGCTTTATAGCGTTTTAATAGTTCGAGTGAGTTTTGATAATCTGCGCCCGGGCGTGCTTTTTTATAAAGACGCGGCACGGTCTCTAAGTTGTGGTTTAATACGGTTGGTTGCGTTTCGGTTAAGATCTCAAGCGCCACATCTAAGCGGCCGCGAAAGTCAGGGACTAAGATCTCAATTTCCGTTTTTGGCGATGCGTTACGAATTTCAGTAATGCATTCTGCAAAATGGCCAGCGCCTCCATCACGGAGATCATCACGGTCAACGGAGGTAATCACCACATAATTAAGGCGGAGATTGGCTACTGTTTCGGCAAGGCGTTTTGGCTCTTCGGTATCAAGAGGAAGCGGGCGACCGTGGCCGACATCACAGAAAGGACAGCGGCGCGTACAGATATCGCCCATAATCATAAAGGTGGCCGTGCCTTTATTGAAACATTCGCCAATATTGGGGCACATCGCCTCTTCGCACACTGAGTGGAGTTTTTGCTCGCGCAGAAGGGAGGTGATCTCCTCAAAACGCTGGCCGCTTGGGATTTTTGCCTTAATCCAACTCGGCTTTTTAAGGCGCTCTTCTTTCGGCACGCTCACCACTTTAATGGGGATACGAGCCGTTTTATCGGCACCGCGTAATTTCGTTCCTTCTTTCATTCTGCTCACAACGCTCATCCTCTCATTGGTTTAGTTTTACGAAATAATTAGTATACGGGATCACCGCGAAATCCGCTAGTAACCCGCCTGTTATCCATGCACAAATTACCTAAATTTACACAGCGATCGAATCACAACAATGCGGACGAAAATGCGTAATTCAAGCCCAAAAAAACCACTCAAAGGTAAGTGGTTTTAGATCGTTCAGTTGTCAGAAATTTATTCTATTTTATAACGCCGATATTACGACCGGTTTGGCCGCGGTGACGAAGCGCATGATCGAGCAGCACGATGGCTAGCATCGCTTCAGCAATGGGCGTTGCACGAATTCCGACGCAAGGATCGTGGCGACCTTTGGTAATCACCGTCGCGGGATTACCCTCTTTATCGATGGTTTGACCTTCTAGACGCAGGCTTGAGGTGGGCTTTAGAGCAATGTGAGCAATGATCGGTTGCCCCGATGAAATCCCCCCTAAAATTCCGCCAGCGTGATTCGACATAAAACCTGAATCGGCATCAATTTCATCACGGAAATCGGTACCTAGCGCGTCAACGCAATCAAATCCATCGCCAATTTCTACGCCTTTGACCGCATTAATCCCCATCATGGCATGCGCAATGTCTGCATCGAGGCGATCAAATACCGGCTCACCAAGCCCAACGGGGACTTTTTCCGCCACCACCGATACTTTCGCGCCGATGGAGTTGCCCGATTTACGCAGCTGATCCATATAGGTTTCAAGCTCAGCGATATCGGTTAGATTCGGCCAAAAGAAGGGATTGCCCTCCGATTCAATGGCCGATTTATCAAACGCAGAGGGTTTAATGGGCCCAAGTTGGGAGAGATAGCCATAAATTTCAGTACCATAAAGGGTTTTAAGCGCCTTTTTCGCAATCGCACCGGCTGCAACGCGAATCGCCGTTTCCCGCGCGCTTGAACGCCCGCCGCCACGATAATCACGATGGCCATATTTATGATAATAGGTATAGTCGGCATGCCCCGGTCTAAAGAGGTCTTTAATATCGTTATAATCTTTTGAGCGCTGGTCTTCGTTATGAATGATAAGCGCGATGGAGGTGCCGGTGGTTTTGCCTTCAAATACGCCCGATAAAATGGTAACGCGATCCGCTTCTCGGCGCTGCGTGGTATGGCGTGAGGTGCCCGGTTTACGACGATCGAGATCGATCTGAATCTCCTCTTCTGAGATTTCAATCCCGGGAGGACAGCCGTCAACGATGGCTACGAGCGCTTTTCCGTGACTCTCGCCGGCGGTAGAAACAGTGAATAATTGACCAATATGATTTCCTGCCACAATAGATCCTTCTTGTATGATGTATTAACGATATTAAAGATAAATTAAAATTTAGACCGACTTTTCATTCTACCCAATTTAGCGCCTTTCGGGGAAGAAAAACGCCCGAGGATAGGAAAATCATTCATGATATATAGCATTAATGAGGCGATTAAGGAAAGGAAATACATGAAAATGAGTGTTTTAGCAGACAGATCAATCCTAAAAAAGCGCCTTCTTAACATATATTTACAAAGACATCACTATATTTACGCATCGTTATAGGAATTTTGAATAATCGGGTTATTATAGTAAGCAATCCCGATCAATATTCTCAAAGAGGAGTCTTTATGTCATTTCGTGCACTGGTGTTAGATCAAACAGAAAATGGCGATCAAACGGCAACGATCAAGGTCATCAACTTAAAAGAATTACAGCAGGAAGAGGGCGAGGTGCTGGTTAAAGTGGCCTATTCCACGCTCAATTATAAAGATGCCTTAGCGATTACGGGGACGGGAAAAATTGCGCGTCGCTTCCCGATGATTGCCGGCATTGATGCGGTTGGCGAGGTGATTCAGGATCAAAGCGGGTATTTTAAAAGAGGCGATCGCGTCTTAATTAATGGTAATGGCCTTGGTGAAACCCATTGGGGCGGATTGTCGGATTATATTTTCGTTAAATCCAAATGGCTTATTGATCTGCCGGATAATCTCTCAGAATGGGATACGATGGCGCTTGGAACGGCCGGATATACTGCGGCGCTTTGTGTGCAACGATTACTGCAACATGGCATTAAGCCCGATCGTGGGGATATTTTAGTTTCAGGGGCGACGGGTGGCGTTGGACTCGTGGCGGTTTATCTCTTAAGTCAGCTTGGATTTTCCGTCACGGCGCTCACCTCGAAAGTGGATGAAACGGAGTTTTTCAATAAACTTGGGGCTCAAGCGATTGAAGCGGCGCAGCCTTATTATGAAGCCGGTCGTCCGCTTAAAAAAGCGCGCTGGCAAGCGGCAGTGGATGTGGTCGGCTCCCATACGCTTGCGAATATTGCCTCTGAAATTGAGTATGGCGGGGCGATTGCGGCGTGCGGTTTAGCGCAGGGAATGGATTTTCCGGGGAATGTAGCACCTTTTATTTTGCGCGGGGTAACGCTCTATGGAATCGATAGCGTCTATGCACCGATGGAGCGCCGCGAAAAAGCGTGGGAACTCCTCAATGAATATATGACGACCCCATTTTTATCGGAGTATGCGACCACTATCTCGCTCGATGAATCGATTGAGATCGCTGAAAAGATGATGCAAGGCGCGATCAAAGGGCGTTTTGTGGTGGATTTAAGTAAGAAATAACCGGCTCAGATTGATAAACGCTTCCCCGATGTGATCCTTAAAAATCATAATCGCGGGAAGCCTTTTTTTTGTTTGCTGATTATCCCTTCACACAGACAATCTGTTTGAGCTGATAAACGACTTCGACCAAATCTTGCTGGGCAGCCATCACCGCATCGATATCTTTGTAAGCCATCGGCGTTTCATCGATCACATCGCGATCTTTACGGCATTCCACGCCTTCCGTTGCGCGTTTATGATCCTCAAGGGAGAAGCGCTTTTTCGCTTGCGTTCGGCTCATCACTCGACCTGCACCATGAGAACACGAGCAAAAACTGGTTTCATTACCAAGCCCGCGGACGATATAACTTTTCGCGCCCATCGAGCCTGGAATAATCCCAAGTTCCCCTTTTCGTGCTGACACCGCACCTTTCCGCGTGACATAGATCTCCTCGCCAAAATGGGTCTCTTTTTCCACATAATTATGATGACAATTGACCGCTTCCTCCTCGATGGTGAAGGGTTTATCAATCACCGAGCGCATCGCTAAAATGGCGTTATGCATCATCACTTCACGATTAAAACGCGCATATTCTTGCGCCCACTCAACGGCGTTGACATAATCGTTAAAATATTGGCTTCCCTCTTCTAAATAGGCCAAATTGGCATCGGGGAGATTGGCAAGATGCTGCTCCATCTCTTTTTTCGCGATCTCAATAAAGTAGCTTCCAATGGCATTACCCACACCGCGCGAGCCACTGTGCAGCATAATCCAAACACCATCATCAAGATCAAGGCAGACCTCCACAAAGTGATTGCCCGTCCCGAGCGTCCCAAGATGCTTATAATTATTGGTCTTAATAAAGCGCGGATATTTATCGGTGAGCGCTTTAAAACGGGGCTCGAGTTTTGCCCAATAGCGATCGACGATTTTTGGCGGTTCATCCCACGCGCCCACATCTTTTTTTCGCTTCCCATTACCGCTTCGGCCATGGGGAATTGCTGCCTCAAGCGCGATGCGTAACGGCTTTAAATTATCGGGAAGATCGCTTGCCATAAGAGAGGTTTTTACCGCCATCATGCCACAGCCCAAATCAACGCCGACCGCCGCCGGAATAATCGCCTTTTGCGTGGGAATGACGCTTCCAACCGTCGATCCCAGCCCATAATGCACATCGGGCATCACCGCAAGATGCTTAAAAATGATTGGTAAGCTCGCCGTCTTAATGAGCTGTTCTTTCGCGGCTTCTTCAACGGGAACACCTTTGGTCCACATCTTAATCGGTGCCGACTTTTCAGGGGTGAGGGTAATATAATTCATAAACGTTTGAAATCCTTCAGATCGCAGCTTAAATCGCGGAAAGACTAGGCAATCAGCACCATATGGCGCATTGGTGAAATTGGTATAAATTTAAATGATTGATTTTAGTTAATTTCCAGCAACTTAAAGCGGAAAATATTTCCAGCGTTGATATAGTGAACGAACTGGTTGGGGCGACTCAATTGGTAAGTCATTAGTATAGTTATTAGTGTATCATTTTTAGTTCTCCTAGGCAGGTAAGGCGTTTATTGATAAATGGCCTCCTGCCTCTTTTTTTGCCCGTGATTTTATTGTGCTAAGGGAATCCCTCTAAGCGACGCTTTTATATGCGAATATCCTAAATACACGCTACAATAGCACTGTTATTTTCACCGTTTTTAATGATTAAAAAGAGAGATAATATGACACGAGGCTTTCGTAAAGGGATTCTTGGGGCTGCGCTCCTGACAACGATCTCCACCGCTGTGGCAACGCCATATTCAGGCTATTTGCATCAAAAAGTCGATGCCGATAGCGATCTCTATTTACGGCTTCCGGCGTGGAGTTTAGAGGCGAAAAAGTCCGCTTCCACCACGATCGATAAATTCAATCTATTTTCCCAAGCAGTGAGCGATCTTTTTTTTGAAGAGGAGAGCGAGCTTGATGGGGATCTTTTTATTGATTTGATTAAAGAGCTTGAAATCCCTGAGTGGATTGGCGAAGAGGTGATTCCTGCGCTGTTGCAAGAGTCAGGGCTTGGCGATTATCAAATTGGTGAATTGATCGATCTTCAAAAGCAAGAGATTTTAGGCTTAAGTGCGCCGATGGCTGAGTTTTTAAATTCGATGAACGTGCGCATGATTCTCGGGCTCTATGCCAAAACTCGCGCGCCCCTTGAGATCTTATCCCGCGATGGCATCTATTTTTTCTCAACAAAGCTCGATCTAAGCACTGTGGAAGCCTTTAATCAGATGCTCGATGATTATCAGATCGATCCGCGTTATTATCTCGACTCCACCGGTTTTGGCAGTGCCTCAGTAGAGAAAAATCGTTATCAATTTCATTACTATCTCAATGAAAAAACCGGCCAATTTGTCGCGGCTTACGGGAATGAATCAAGCCGGGCGAAACAGTCACTCGTTGGGCTTGAGAGTAAACGCTTTGCGAAAAAGGAGCATAATGCCTCGTTTGTGAATGCAGAGTCGACGCTTAAAAATAGTGGTGATGATCTCTTTTTATGGGTTAAACATAGTGATAACGGGCTCTATCATGGGCTAATTGAGCAGTTTGGTCTACAAGATGTCGCGCTCTTTTCTAAGGCGAAAAGCCTCTCCTTTCAGCGAGAAAAAGGATTTGACCGTTCGGCGATTCGATATTTAATAGAGCATGATGACGCTACTGCCGATAAAAACATCACCTTTACCGAGAGCCGTTACGCTGCGCTTAACGATTCAAAACGCTATTTTATCGCGCCTTTTCCTCAAGAGGTAATTTCTGAGATTCGCGATGGTTTACTCGGGGATCTTACTGCCACGCTTAATCGTGAAGAGCAAGCTGAAACACCTGAATCGCTTGTTCTAACGTTATTAACGCTCCCGTGGGATCAATTTGCCGGTGATCATATCGCCTTTTCAGAAACTGAACGGGGCAGTGAATGGAGCCTTGAGTTAAAACGCGATGCAAAACGCTATCTTGAAGAATCGCTCAAACCGTTTATTGCTACGACGGAAACGGCTGAACAAAAAGAGACCGTTGGAATCTCGCTAAAAGGAGAAGCGGTACGGTTAGAGAGATTATTGCAACAGGTCTGGGCGCAAAAAGCGACGGATGAAAAACTGCCACGCCCGCTGAAAAACTTAGTGAAAAAGGGCATTGCGGAAAGCTTTAAACAGGTGGATTTTGATCAAACACTCTTTATTCAGTCCGGGAGTGATAGGCTCTCCTTTGCTTTAAATGAGGCGCGTTTAAAAGAGGAGCCTGCGCCAGAATCCTTAAAGACTCTAAAAAAACTAACCGGCGTTGATCAGATAGAATCAAAAAAAGCGCTTACGCCGATCTTCCTTCTAAAATGGCCTGTCGACCCTGAGTTTATGATCGATCAATCGGTAAAAAAAGAGAGCGATCAACTCGGCATTAATCTCAATTCGCTCGCGACACTTTTCGGCAATACGCTTAAAAAGAGTGATTCACACATCGATATTCAAGGCTATAAATCCGATGGACACTATTTGGGCGAGATTCAATATCAGATGAGCTGGTATGATCTGGTGCAACTCTATCTTGCGCTCAATCAGCTACAATAGACGCCGATAAAATCAGAGATCAAAAGTATATTTACACGAGGAAACGAAACTGAGTATGAATCAAACGGTCGATATTAATGCCCTTAATGATGATCAATTATGCGCCTATTTAATTGCGTTATTATCTGAAACTCTGCCCGATTTAATCATTAAAGGCGGGGCAGATGAGCCCTTTTATGAGGCGCCGACCGATGATTCTAAAGGGATCCTCTATTTTAGGAGTAATTACCCGCGTAGCCTCCTCCATGAGCTCTCTCACTATTGCTTAGCGGGCGCGCGTCGCCGTAAACTCGATGATTTTGGTTATTGGTATATTCCAACTGGTCGAACCGCCGATGAACAAGCACGTTTTGAATCGGTGGAAGCAAGACCTCAAGGCCTTGAAAAAGCGATGTGCCATGTACTTGGCATTCAATTTTCTCCAAGTTTGGATGATTTTTCCGGCAGACCTGCGTCAAATGAGTTTTTAGAGGCGTTAGACACGGTCTATCAAGAGATGTTAACCTCACCACCGCCCACAGCAGGGAAGGTTTTAGATGCGCTTGCCAACCGCAAATAGCGGTGTTCATCAAGGCTTACTTTAGATTATCTCGATACCACGTGCCCCAGTCGTAGAGGGCTTGATGAATGGGCTCTAACGATTTTCCAAGCGTTGTTAATGAGTATTCAACTTTCGGGGGAACTTCAGGATAGACGGTTCGATCGACGAGGCCTGTTTTCTCTAAATCTCGCAAATGTTCGGTTAATACTTTTTGAGAAATGCCGGATAGAGCGCGTTTTAATTCACTAAATCGGCGCGTATCGATCAATAATTCTCGCACAATTAAGACTTTCCAGCGGCTTCCCATGAGTGATAATGTCACTTCAACGGGGCAGTCAGGTAAATTTTTTTTGCTCATTGGGTCCAACTCTCCTAAAACGTCACCAAAAAGTAACTATAACACGTAAAAGTGCCTTATTTACATCGTAAAATCCGCGATCTATCATTGAGTTTATTCCCAAATGAAGCCATAAAGGAGAACAATATGACAGATCAAGCACAAACCATTGCCATTATTGGCGCATCCGGTAAAGCCGGCTCACTGATTATGAAAGAGGCGCTAGCGCGAGGCCATCGTGTGATTGCCATTGTGCGAAATCGCGATAACCTTACCTCTAAATCTTTACAACATGATCATGTTACCGTCTTAGAGAAGGATCTTTTTGATCTCACCTATGATGATCTCCGGGAGGCTGATGCGGTTATCGATGCCTTTGCGGTTTGGTCTCCGTCACAGCTTCATCTGCACCGGTCCTCGTTAACTTATCTTGCCGATCTTTTGAGCCGTAAACCACAGCGCCTCTTTGTGGTTGGTGGGGCAGGAAGCCTCTATGTCGATGAGGCGAAACAGACGCGATTGATGGATACGCCCGATTTTCCGGAAGCGTTTAAACCTCTTGCGAGCAATATGGCGATGGCACTTGATGAACTTAAAAAGCGCCGAGATGTTAATTGGACCTACCTAAGCCCGGCCGCTGAGTTTAATGCCGATGGGGCACGAACCGGCGATTATGAGATTGGGGGTGAAACTTTGATGATTAATCGAGCTGGCAAGAGTGAGATTAGCTACGCCGATTATGCCATTGCAATGATCGATGAGGTAGAAAATGGCCGACATCGGAATCAGCGTTTTAGCGTTTATTCAAAATAATGCCTGTATATGAGCTTCATAATAAACCGGTAATAACGACCCTAATATCAGTGATTCGATAAATTATTAAGATTCGTTAATTATTCCCGATAAATTGCCTATAATAGAGCTTTTAGAATCAATGAGCAGGATAGAGTATGCGTTGGGAAAAAGAGAGACGAAGCGATAATATTGAAGATCGACGTCGTTCAGGCGGTGGGCGTGGAGCAAACTTAGGCGGGCTCCCGATTCCATTAAATGGGAAGGCCGGGATTGCGGTCTTTTTAGTGGTGATGATTGCGGGCTATTACGGCATCGATCTATCACCGCTTTTAGGCGGCGAAGGCACCACCTATCAGACGGAAACCAATGTTCGCATCTCCCCAGAAGAGGAGAAGATGGCGGAATTTACCGGCGCGGCCCTTGGAATGACCGAGGATTTATGGACGCGAGAATTTAAAAAACTGGGCACCCCCTATCAAGAGCCTAAACTTGTGCTCTATAAAGGGCAAACCTCCACAGCGTGCGGATTTGGGCAAGCGGCGATGGGGCCCTTTTATTGTCCGGCTGATTATAAAGTCTATATCGATCTCTCATTTTATGACGATATGCGCCGAAACTTAGGCGGTGGCGGTGATTTTGCGCAAGGCTATGTGATCGCTCATGAGGTTGGGCACCATGTCCAAAATCTGCTTGGTACGAATCAAAAAGTGCGTAGAGCACAAGCGGGGGCGAGCAAAAAAGAGGCCAATCAGCTCTCGGTTAAAATGGAGCTTCAAGCCGATTGTTATGCCGGTATATGGGGTAAATATGTGAGTGAGCGTGGTTTATTAGAGATCGGCGATCTTGAAAAAGCGATGAAAACTGCGGCCGCAATTGGTGATGACCGTCTGCAAAAACAATCTCGCGGAGTCGTTGTGCCCGATAGTTTTACGCACGGCACATCCAAACAGCGCCAAGAGTGGTTTCAACGTGGATTTGATCAGGGCGATATTAGAGCCTGTAATACCTTTGAAGCACTTTAACCC
>CALZBJ010000006.1:0-132694 GCA_945619025.1 uncultured Ignatzschineria sp.
TCTCTGCCGAAACAGGTGATCAATTATAGCGAAGATTTAAGATACGTCAACCCCGTTTTCAAAGAAAATTGGAAGATTGTCACAAATCCGCAATAAACCCATGATTCACCGAGAAAAGAATTTTGAGAAATTCTAGCATTTATAGGGAAAACTTTAGAAGCCCCACAAATCCGCCCGTGAACGCGTCCTCTAAACGACCAAAAAAAGGAGGCAATTGCCTCCCTTCGTTCTACATATCTATGTGGGCTCTACCCTTTCTTCGCTTCACTGCACTGATCTAATAACGCCTCAATGCTTGCAAAAGGAAGACCGCTCGTTTCCGTAAGGCCGATCTGGCAAGTTTTACTTGCAGATACCCCCGACGCGCACCCATCACTTTTAAGCGGAAGATGACGGAGACTATTGCGATTAAGCTCAGGTTGCTTAAAGCCTTTATCGCCGGCAAAGCCACAACAATCGATATCACTCATCACCAGTTGATCAGTACAGCGCCCAGCAATTCGAGTCAGCGCCTCTTTCTCCCCGATCGCAGTAATCGAACACGGCACATGTAAAAGTAGCGCCTCCGACTTCGGCGTAATCGTTAAATTTGGCACGATATGACTATCTATATAGGAGACCGCATCATAGAGCTTCAAATGATCATCTAAAAAGCCCCGTTTTTTCGCCTCAAAAATGCGTTTTGCGCACGGTGCATTATCAATATAGATGGGAATCTCACCCTTTTTCGATGCGCGAAGCAACTCTCTATTAAGCGATAATGTCGCCTGATCGGCCACTTGATGATTGCATTTTGATTCAAACGGCTGCCCGCAACATAACCCTTCACCCACGATGATCGGAGTAATGCCCGCTTTTTTAAAGAGATTCACGGTATGGGTAAAGGTGCTCACTTCACTGCCAACTTCCGATAGCGATCGATTTACGCACGAGACAAAGTAAACCACCTGCTTGCCCTTTTTCTGTTCTGCACCATCTCGATCGGTAATCGCTTTGGTTTGCTTAAAATTCGTCACACGATGCGGAAGCGATTTCGGAATAATCGGAATCCCTTTGAATTTGCCGTGGAGTGATTCGGTGAGATTGGCGACTCGATTCACCCCGATCGTTTGCACCGCCCCGACCACAAGACGCGCCCCTTTTTCCACTTTACTGAAATGACGTTGCGCCATATCCTGCAATTTACTCGTGTTTTCCCCGCGCAGTGCATGCATAAACGCGCCGGTATTGATTCCAACGGGACAGCGTAACGCGCACATCCCGGTCTCCGCACAGCTCTCAATCCCTTTAAATTGGTAGAGCGCTTTCATCTCATTATAGAGCGCCGGATTATTCCGAATTTCCGGAAGCACCTCCATATTGCGATAAGCACTAATACGCTGGCGTGGCGTTAAGGTATAGCCATCGGACGGACACGCCGGCTCGCAAAATCCGCACTCCATACAATCATTAATTAGATCGTCTGTCTGTGGAATTGCTTTGATCGATTCAATGTGAATATTTTTATTATCGGTAATGAGGACATCGGGATTTAAAATGCCTGAAGGGTCGAACAGTTTTTTAATGCGGCGCATAATCTCATAGATCTCCTCGCCCCACTCCCGCTCGACAAACGGGGCAATATTCCGCCCGGTGCCATGCTCGCCTTTAAGCGATCCGCCGAGCTCAACCGCCACCAGATCCGCCACCGCATTTAAAAAGGCATCGAACCGTTTCGCGGCCGCATCATCACTCATCTTTTGCACTAAGACAAAGTGGAGATTCCCCTCAAGCGCATGCCCCATAATCATCGCTTCAGGATAATTATATTCTTTAAAAAGTTCCGTCAAACGGCGAACGCCATCTACCATTTTTTCCATCGGAAAGACCACATCTTCCGTGATGACATTGGTCCCTTCCGGCCGGCCTTTTGAGACAATCGGAAGCAACCCTTTGCGCACATTCCAATAATGCTCGGTAATGACAGGATCTTTCTGAAATCCGGTGTGATAACTGTAGTGATAAGCTTTAGCAATCTCATCGATCACCGCGATCTGCTCATCGAGCGCTACCGCCGTCTCCGCTTTTGTTTCAATTAAAAGACACGCCGAATCTTCATTTAATTCATTGTAGAAAAAGGGCGGTAGATCCCGCGTCACATTCCCGACAAATTGAATGCTCTTCCCATCGATCAATTCAACTGCATCGACGATCGCACCCGCTTTAATCCCCGCAACGGCGCTGCAACAATCCGCCAGCGACTCAAAATAGAGAAACGCCGACGCTCTATTTTCATAATCGGGCACGGTGTTATAGGTCACCTCGCTGACAAAGCCCAGCGTCCCTTCTGCCCCCACTAAAAGATGCTTTAAAATATCGATCGGATCATCGTAATCTAGGAGTGAATTAACGCCGTAACCCGTCGTGTTTTTAAGACGATATTTATGACGCACTCGCTCAGAAAGTTTTGGATCGTGTTTAATCTGCTCGGAAAGCTCGGTTAATTCTGCCAAAAACGTCTCATGCGACGCTTGAAACGCCGCCACGCTCTCAGGATCTTTCGTATCGAGCACCGTGCCATCGGTAAGCACCACTCGCAGATCAGCAAGCGTGTGGTAACTGTTATCTTTCGTCCCGCAGCACATGCCGCTACTATTATTCGATAAAATGCCGCCGATACGCGCCGTATTGATCGAGGCTGGATCAGGTCCGATTTTAACGCCGTAGGGTTTAAGATAGCCATTCGCCCTCGCACCGATCACCATCGGCCCAAGTTCGATCTGCTCCCCTTGATTTAAGATATTCCACGAGAAGAAACTATCCCCCATCAACACCAAGACTGATTTTGCCGAGGTTTGCCCAGAGAGCGAGGTACCCGAAGCGCGAAAGGTGAGCCCGACTCGATGGACTTTCGCCGCTTGAAAGAGCTGAATAATCTCCACCTCCGTATGCGCGCGCACCACCACCTGCGGGACGTAGCGATAAAAGCTCGCATCGGTTCCGTAAGCAAATCGGCTTAAAAAATCGGTATATATTTGTGATGAATCCAAAAAGGCGCCCACCGCCTCTGCAAACGCGCGATGCGCGGCATCAATCTCGTACATTTCTCTATCCAAACCTTCAGCGTAAAACACGATGCCTTCATTATCTGTTTGAAACGATGTCTTGACAACAGTTTCCCCAAAATATCCGCTAATTGATTTTAAAATCCCGCTTCATATTCATAAATGATATATTTATTTGATTATGAAACCAATTGAGGAGGAGTCATGGAACAGGCATTAAAAGCAGAATATCGCGCAATCCGAGAGCAATTACCGCCAGAATTACGTCTGCGGATGCATCGCGCAATCAGTTGGCTTGAAAAGGCGGCCGCTGAACGGGATGATCTCGATATGGGATTTATCGCGCTCTGGATCGGGTTTAATGCCATCTACGCCAGAGAGACGCTCTTTAACTCCTCCGACAAACAGGGTTTTCGCAACTTTATTCATTCGATTTGTGAGTTTGAGCCCGAGGCCACCTATAATCTTGTCTGGAGCAAATACTCCTCGAGCATTCGTCTTTTATTAGATAACCGCTATGTGTTCCAACCGTTTTGGGATTTCCATAACGGTCTTTATAGTGAAAACGCTTGGCTTGAAGATTTTGAAAAGGCGAAAAAACGCTCCCACCGCGCGCTCGCCAATAAAGATACCGCGGCAATTATTAATATCGTCTGCGAACGCCTCTACACGCTGCGCAACCAAGTATTCCACGGGGGCGCGACCTATAACAGTAAAGCCAACCGCGACCAGCTCCACGATGCCTACGCATTCCTGCTCGATTTTGTCGCCCTTTGCATTCGCGTCCTGCTCAATCACCCCGAAACCGATTGGGGCAAACCATTTTATCCTTATGTGCCTGATTAAATAAAGAGACGATTCCCCTCTCTCCAAATAGCAAAAAGCTCAAACCCTAAGGGTCTGAGCTTTTTATTCACTCAATAAAATATATAGAATATATCATTCTAATCAATGTGTAATTGAATGCCCCACTTCTCGGCAATCAAATTAAGATGATCATCAACGAGCCACTCATTGAGCTTATGAATCAACGCTTCATTTCCCTGTTGCGTCATATAAATTTGATGATTTTCTGTACCTGCAAATGGTTTGTCGTTTGTCACACAAAAACTCTCAGGCTCATGATGCTGATAATAGTTTCCTTCGATCATATCAGTAATCATCATATCCGCTTCTTTATCACGGATCATCTGAATATTTTTCACATTATCCGGCGTTCTCACAATGGTCGCTTGATCAAAATGAGCATTCACAAAGCGCTCATTCGTACCGCCCGGATTAACCGCTACAATCGTTGATTTTTGATTAATCGTGTCAAGCGTTTTCAAGGACGTCACTTTTTCACACTGCGCCATCGCCACTTTTCCATCTGGAATAATGGGCTTGGTTAACTGAAAACGCTCATTACGATCGTTTGTGAATGAAATACCGCCCATCGCGATATCAAACTTATCTGCTTCTAAATCCTCAGACAGCGTCGGCCAACTTGTTTTGACAAATTCGAGTGTTAAATTCCAATGACTAGCCACCGCATTAGCGACATCAACATCAAATCCAACTAATGCTTCATCTTGATAAAATGCAAGTGGTGCATAATCGCCTGGCACCCCCACTTTTAAAACGCCAGATGCCTCAA
The DNA here is from genome assembly GCA_945619025.1 of uncultured Ignatzschineria sp. Lineage (GTDB taxonomy): Bacteria > Pseudomonadota > Gammaproteobacteria > Cardiobacteriales > Wohlfahrtiimonadaceae > CALZBJ01. The sequence goes on from CALZBJ010000006.1 coordinate 4,681, forward strand.
TTTCACTTAAAGGACGAGCATCTGCCATACCTAGTCCCAACGCAATCACCGCCGATAGCCATAACGTCTTTTTAAACATTCCAATCCTCCTAATCAATATTATTTTTATGTCGGTTAGAAAGATAGTGATAGCAGAAATCACCAATCAGAGGCAAATCAATATTCAATAAGTGATTTAAAAAACACAAAAGAAAAAGCCCTGACCAACTAAATGATCAGGGCTTTTCAATATGGCGGAGGTGGTGTCATTTATAACCAGTATTCAATAACCCTCTAATCCATTCTAAAACATCCCCCAAACGATAGTAATACCAACGCTTTCCAGCTTCTACCCTATTCAATAGCCATCACTGGTTTTCACCTGTTACCAGAAAAAAGTGGTACCCTAAGTGGTACCCTAGAACTATCAAAAGGTGAAGAAATGAGTAGTAAACCCAAAGCGAATACGGCGCGTGGAGTAGCCGCGCTAATTAAGGACGGCAACAAAGGCGTATACAGCGCTGGAGAAGGATTATATTTAAAAGTAAACGGCGAGAATGTAGGCTCATGGCTTTACCGTTACCAATTGGACGGCAAGCGCCGAAAAATAGGTTTAGGCTCTTATGATGGCGTTACCTTATCGGAGGCGCGTATTCTAGCCAATAACGAGCGCAACCTAGTAGCTAAAGGGATTGACCCACAAGAGCATAGAGAAGAGCAGGAACGCATTAAACAAGCCAAGCGCGTTACCTTTGACAGCATTGCCGCCGATTACATTGAAGCGCACCGTAGTAGCTGGACAAACGCAAAGCACGCGCAGCAATGGGAAAACACGCTCAAGACATACGCCAGCCCTGTTATCGGTGATTTAACCCCGCAAGAGATTAAAACCGAGCATATCCTAGAGATACTCAAGCCGATATGGGAAACCAAGAACGAAACCGCCAGCCGCGTAAGAAACCGCATTGAATTAGTTTTAAATGCCGCAAAGGTTCGCAGGCTTAGAACAGGCGAAAACGTAGCCGCATGGCGTGGGCATTTAGAGCTACTACTACCTAAACGCAAGCGCAGCAGCATAAGACATCACCCAGCACTCTCATGGCGTGAAATAGGCGCGTTTTGGCAATCACTTATAAAAGACCAATCGGCAAGCTCTCAGGCGTTACAGCTCACCATACTAACGGCGACGCGCACAAGTGAAGTATTAAACGCGCATTGGCGAGAATTTGATTTAAAAAACAAGGTATGGACGATTCCAGCGGAACGCATGAAAGCAGGACGAGAGCAGCGCATACCCTTAAGCAGCGCGGTATTGGAAGTGTTAGAGCAGATTCCCCAAGTAGCTAGCGGATTACTCTTTGAAGGACGCACAGAGGGCAAGCCACTTAATAATATGGCGATGATTATGAAGGCGCGCCGCATGGATAAAGCAAAGACCCATGCCGACGGCAAAGGCTGGAAGGACTCCAACGGCGAAACGATTACCCCTCATGGATTCCGCTCAACCTTTAGAGATTGGGCAGCAGAGGCTACCAGCTTTGAAAATATCGTAGTAGAGCAAGCCCTAGCGCATACCATAGGCAATGCAGTAGAGGCAGCCTATAGGCGTGGCGACTTACTGGAACGGCGCAGGCAATTAATGGAGGCATGGGCGCAGCATATTAATGAAACCAAAAAGAACAATGTAATTAGCCTACACGCCTAAGCCTAAAGGCGGACTATTATAGAGAGTTTTTCCAAATATGAAATAGAATCATTTGGGCAACAATACTTTAAGGGCGATGTTACAATAACCCTCAAGAGATAGCATGATTATCAATGTTATTGCCCACTTACTTAACATTTTAATAAGGTGAAAAATGGACGTATTAAAACCAAAATATGTACGAGCAAAAGACGCAGCCCTGTTTTTTTCAATCAGCCAGTCAACCTTACAACGCTGGAGGCAGCAGGACGGATTCCCAAAGCCATTGGAACGTGGCTCAACTGTTTTATATGACCCCATTGCCATTGAGGCGTGGTTAGCTAATGAGGAGCTAATACAATGAAGCAAGCAAACAAACTAAAGAAGGATAAAACCCAACGACTATGGGAGCTATTCCTAACGCGTGGGCGCGTAGGCCTTACTTGTTACGACGCGGTAATGTATGCAGACTATCACCGATTGGCAGCCTATGTTCATGCCAAGATAGCCGCAGGAGTACCAATCCAATCATTATGGGAAACAGATTCCGACGGCAACCGATATAAGCGTTATTGGTTAGAGCCAGCCGCGAATGATTCAGATTTTAGGCAAAGAAAAAGCGCTGATACCGACCAAAGCAGCAGCGCTAATTCAGGCAAACCAAAAAAGAGATGTTAAATCTTTAATGATTTAGAAATAAAGATAAGGGGCTCTAGCAAGCCTCTTATTTTATTACCGATTTAACAATTATTCACAACGATTACAGAGGTGAATCAATGAAAAATCTATTGTTATACTATACCTTCTCAGGCTTTTTTCTTCCAGTGTGGATTTTAGTTATTGGGATATTAGAGGCGTGAGCAATGACCAAGAAATACACCCAACGCAGCAGGGAGAGGGCTAAACAAAGAAACGCGCCTCTTAAACAAAGAATAGGAGATGAGCGCTTTACCGCATTGCCTTATAACTTTTTACAAAGTCAGACGCTAACCGATTTAAGCCCCATTGCCTCAAAATTATTACTTCAACTCATTAAGCAACTAGGAAAAAACAACAACGGCGATTTACAGGTCACGTGGAGCGTTTTAAAAGATGAGGGCTGGAACTCACCAACCACTCTAAAAAAGGCCACTGATGAGCTAAGAGAGGCCGGAGTGATTATCCTAACAAGACAAGGTGGGCGCGGGATATGTAATCTGTATGCCCTAACCTTTGTGGCTATTGATGAGTGCGAAGATAAATACGGGCGCAGGAAAATAACCAGAGAAGCAACCAGCAGGCCGTTAGGTTTTTGGCAGGAGGAACTAAAAGACCGTAGGGACTTAATAGCCAGCAATGATAATAATTTGAATGAGGGAGCGTCTTAAAAGGGCGCTTTTTTTATGCCTTCAATATGGCAATTGCAGCTAATAAAAATTAGATTCCCTGATACAGAAACTGTACTCAGATTGGAAAACTTAATACAGAAACTGTACTCAGAAACCTAACGAAACCAATTAGAATACAGAAACTGTACTAAGTTTTGCTGTTTTTGCCCCTTTCCTGAATACAGATTCTGTACACCTACTATATATAGCCATATGTATTACCAATATTGCAGGCCAAGACAAGACAGCCCGATATGGTAAAGCCCATAACGGCAAACCTTATAAAACCTGAAACTTAATATTTGCAGACCATAAAAAAAGGGGCTTTTTTAGACTCCATAAAAAGAGGTCTATTCCATTGGACAGGATTGCGGCCAATATCGGTATAGCGATAACGGGAAATCCCGCAACGGACTATAGGGAGATGCGCTAAAAAGCGCAGCTGGTGGATAGGAAGCCATGCCAACGGTTTATTAAAACCTAATGAGTGGCTATCATTAAGCCAATAGGCATGGACTAGCAGTTTTTGGACACGTTAGAAGCGTAAGGCGTTAAGTCAAACAATGAGCATCTATTCCAAATAGCATATCCCCCACATTCCGACGAATACAACCTATGAGAAAAAGAACTCAAAAGGGAGAGAAGCCACAGGAGCGAATTAGAGACCCATAGAGAGCCGATAGGATATCCAGAGGGTAATTGTAAGGCATAAGCCCTATTTAAGCTCTTGATGACATTACAGGGGCAGGTTAACACTATACGGGGAGATTTGCGGAGCGTATAAAAGGGAATTGTTAGACACGTAAGGCGTTAAGCCAAGCAATGAGCCGTATCCATTGAGGCAGTAATAGCCAGTTTTGCGGACTCAATAAAAGGAACTAACTAAAAACAAGTGGTACCCTAAGTGGTACCCTAAAAGAGCAGGCAAAGAAAAAGCCCTTGTATTATCAAGGGCTTAGACTATCTATATGGCGGAGGTGGTGGGATTCGAACTCACGAACGGTTTAACCCGTTGCCGGTTTTCAAGACCGGTGCCTTCAACCACTCGGCCACACCTCCAGTTGAGAGTTATGCATTATATAGAGTAGAAAATAAAATGCAAACTCTTTTTATGATCTGGTTAAAAATTCAGCATTTCGAATCGTTAACCGAAAGATCCTTAATCAACCACCGCGATGCGAAGCGTGTTGGTACCACCTTCTACATAGTTAAGAGATCCGCGGGTAATGATGATTCGATCGCCGGTTTCGACCGCGTTATGCGCTTTTAAAACGCTGATAATTTCAGCGGTCATCTCTTCATCACTTGCGTGTTTAACATCGACAGCAATGGGATTAACCCCGCAACATACGGTGAGTTTATTACAGGTTTTTGTGTGACGAGTAAAAGCGTAGATCGGGAGATTTGAGCTAATGCGGCTCATTAAGAGCGCCGTGGTGCCCGTTTCGGTTAAACATGCTACCGCTTGAACGTCATATTGGTTCGCAAGGAAGATCGACGACATCGCAATCGCTTCATCGGTACGTTTGAATTTTTTCTTACGCTGTAATAGATCGAGATTGGAGTAGATCGGCACGATTTCACTCTCGGCGCCGATACAGATCTCTGCCATCGCTTTCACCGTTTCAACGGGATATTTACCCGCCGCACTCTCTGCTGAAAGCATCACCGCGTCCGTCCCATCGAGTACTGCGTTGGCAACGTCCATCACTTCCGCACGCGTTGGCGATTGGTTTTCGATCATCGATTCCATCATCTGGGTTGCGGTAATGACAAAACGGTTAAATTGACGCGCCTTTTTGATAAAGCGTTTTTGCACACCCATCAATTTTGCATCGCCAATCTCAACCGCGAGGTCACCTCGAGCAATCATAATGCCGTCGGAGACTTTTAAGATTTCATCAATATTATCGAGCGCTTCAGTACGTTCAATTTTCGCGACGATGGAAGCATTTGAGCCCGCCGCATTTAACAGCTCACGCGCTTCTAACATATCAGCGGCAGAGCGAGGGAACGACACAGCGATAAAATCGGTATCAAATCCGGCTGCACAAATGAGGTCTTCTTTATCTTTATCGGTGAGCGCCGCCGTTGAGAGACCGCCCCCTTTTAAGTTGATTCCTTTGCGATCGGAGAGCGTTCCCGGTACCACCACGATGGTATGCACCTCGTTCTCTTTAATCATCTCAACTTCGAGCACAATTTTCCCATCATCTAAGAGAAGCACATCTTTTGGCTTCACATCTTGGGTCAATTCTTTATAGGAGATCCCCACGCGCTCAACGGTTCCCTCATCTTCATCGAGGGTATTATCTAAAATAAAGCGCTGGCCTTCTTTGAGCTCAACCGGCCCCTCTTTAAAGCGATCAATTCTAATTTTAGGGCCTTGTAAATCCGATAAAACCCCTACTTGAAGATCGAGCCGTTTAGCGATTTCGCGCACCTTTTTCGCGCGAGCTATGTGTTCATCATGAGTGCCGTGAGAAAAGTTAAGGCGAACGACATTCACCCCCGCTTTAATAAGTGCTTCCAACACGCCCTCTTTATCAGTAGATGGGCCAAGCGTTGCAACAATTTTGGTTCGGCGAAGCATAGATTTCTCCTTGTTTTTATCGGTGATAAATGATGAGTGAGTTGCTCATATATTCGAGAGTATCCGCCCGACCACTCCCATCGAGCGTCTTTTAAGTATAGTATAACGCTTTCAGAAACTTAGCGAGGATTATCGATTCGCCCTCACAATTGAACTCAACTGCGGTATAATGGAGGAATATAATTCAATTCCCAATACGCTCTTATCGATATGTCTAGATATGTCTATAAAGGTCTGGTCTGGGAGGTTTTCAATTCAGCAAAGCAATCGAGATCCCATATGAATAAAATTTTTAATGAAGCGCTCATCGCCAAATATGATAAAGCGGGGCCCCGTTACACCTCGTATCCTACGGCGGTTCAATTTACCGATGCCTTCACCCATGAAGATTACATCGACGCTGCGCGCCTTTCCAACGAGAATAACACGCCGCTATCGCTCTATTTTCACGTGCCGTTTTGCGCGACCATCTGTTTTTATTGCGGCTGTAATAAAATTATTACCAATAACCGTAAACGCTCGGAGCCCTATTTAGAGCGCCTTTTCCAAGAAATCGAGCGTCAAAGTGCGTTATTTCCCAATCGTGCGCCGGTCAAACAGCTCCACTGGGGCGGCGGTACTCCGACCTTTTTAAGCCAAGAACAGATGCAAGCGCTGATGGATAAAACTCGCGAGCATTTCAATCTATTGCCCGATGATGAAGGGGAATACTCCATTGAGGTTGACCCCCGTGAAGCCAATGCCGATACGGTGCGTTTCCTTCGCTCAATCGGCTTTAACCGCTTAAGTATGGGTGTACAAGATTTCGATCCGCAAGTGCAAAAAGCAGTGAATCGCATTCAACCTAAAGAGATCACCCTTGAAACCTTAAATGCGGCGCGCGAATGTGGCTTTAGCTCCATCTCGATCGACCTCATTTACGGGCTTCCCTTCCAAACGGTGGAGACCTTTGAGAAAACCATCGACGAGGTATTAGAACTCTCACCCGATCGTCTCTCGGTCTTTAACTACGCGCATATGCCCCATCTCTTTAAAACGCAAAAGCAGATGAATGAAGCGGATATGCCAACGCCGGATGAAAAACTGGCGATTCTTAAGATGATTATCGAGCGCCTCACCGATGCCGGCTATATCTATATTGGGATGGACCATTTCGCCAAACCCACCGATACGCTCGCCATTGCGCAAAAAGAGGGGAATCTCTATCGTAACTTCCAAGGTTACAGCACCCATTCGGACTGCGATCTCATTGGTATGGGAATCTCCTCCATCTCGCAAATTGGCCGCATCTATTCGCAAAATGCCAAAGTGATGCCAGAGTATGAAGCAATGATCGACGAAGGAACGCTCTCCATTCAGCGCGGAGTGAAACTCACGGAAGATGATGTGATCCGTCGCCACGTGATTAGCGAAATCATGTGTAACTTAAAACTCGATCTTGATGTGATTAGCGAAAAATTCAATATCGATGCGCGCGAATACTTTAAAGACGATCTTCCTGAACTTGATGCAATGCAGGACGATGGATTAATCCTCATTAAAGATGGCATCTACTACGTCCAAGATGCGGGCCGTCTCTTAATTCGTAACATCGGAATGGTCTTTGACGCTTATTTGAAGAAAAATGATAATCGCTTCTCGCGAGTGATTTAATCATTCTCACGCTTCATTTTTGGAAAATCGCGCCGTTTTGGTAAAATTTTCCTGTATAAAAAGAACGCATGAAAACGCCCTGTCGACAATTGATCGCTCGGCGTTTTTTTATAGGTTTGTAAAATCAATTAAGCAAAATCGCACAAAACGCGCACGAAAATTGCGCCACTTATCCACACTGCGCAACGGAACGATCATTATATAAGTCGGTGAAATCATAGCTTTTTTGTATCGATTGCATTAAATTGTTTGATTTATGAACAAAGGGATTTGCCAACAAAAAAAAGCTGTGATAACTTTGAGTCAATATCAAATTGAGTTAAATCATTAACAAACAACAATAATTACTAATAAATCAAGGTTTAACGCGGAATTATCCGTCAATACTTACCATAATCACAACAATTTAAATACTGATCCCATCATCTTAGCGATGATTAACTCAATCAACGATAGATAAATACTCATATACAAACGAGGCGATTATAATCGCTCATGCATAACGGTCTATCCGGTCGCTATGCTCGTGATACATACGTAAAAATTAATAACAATAAACCATACCAATAATAACGATCACGCTAACAAGGAGGCTTATCATGTCAGAACGTCCAATCGAGGACCGTCATTTTGATGAGATGGTCGATCGAATTTACAATCATCCCCGCTTTAAAGAAGTGGTCCGCAAAAAGCAACGCTTTAGTCTGTGGCTATTGCTCTTTTCGCTCGGACTCTATGTTTTACTCATTCTATTTGTGGGCTTTGCGCCCGATCTTGTTGGAAAACCCATCACACCGCAGATGGTGACGACCTGGGGCATTCCCGCAGGCTTCTTTTTGATTATTTGGACCATCGGACTGACGGCGTTTTATGTACATAAAACCAATACCGTTTACGATCCCATGACCGCGGATTTATTAAAGGAGATCGCAAATGGAAAAGAAAAATAAGATCAATAAATTATTATGGCTTGCGGTCACCTTAATCGGGGTCAGCTCCATTGGATCGGTTGCGTTTGCGCAGCACGATGTCGCAGCAGAGGGGAAAAACTGGACGGCGATTTCAATGTTTTTCATCTTCGTTCTGGCAACACTCTATATCACCTATTGGGCCGCAAACCGCACTAAATCAGCCTCAGACTTCTACACCGCAGGCGGCGGGATTTCTGGCTTTCAAAACGGTCTTGCGATCGCAGGGGATTACCTCTCATCAGCATCGTTTCTCGGGATTTCAGCACTGGTATTCCTATCAGGATATGACGGGCTGATCTACTCATTTGGCTTCTTTATCGGTTGGCCGGTGATTCTCTTTTTAATGGCGGAACGTTTCCGAAATCTCGGACGCTTTACCTTTGCCGACGTCACCGCATTTAGACTCAAACAAACTCCCATCCGAATTTTAGCGGTCTTTTCAACGCTCACCATCGTCATGCTCTATCTCATTGCGCAGATGGTTGGGGCGGGAAAACTGATCGAGCTCCTCTTTGGACTTAACTACAATATCGCGGTCTTTATCGTGGGAATCTTAATGATGCTCTACGTCCTCTTTGGCGGCATGCTCGCAACGACGTGGGTACAGATGATTAAAGCGGTTCTCATCCTTGTGGGCGCGACCTTTATGTCAATCGTTGTCTTAACGTGGGTTGGCTTTAACTTAGAAACCCTCTTTGTAAAAGCAACGGAAGTGCATCCCGCTGGAAAAGAGTTAATGAAGCCCGGTCTTGCTTATCCAAACCCCATCGATTCAATCTCGCTTGGTGTCGGATTAATGCTGGGTACGGCAGGTTTACCTCACATCTTAATGCGATTCTTCACCGTAAAAGATGCGAAAGAAGCACGTAAATCAGCACTCTATGCCTCTACCTTTATCGGTTATTTCTACCTACTGATGTTCATCATCGGGTTTGGCGCGATTTTATACGTAATGAATCAACCCGCGTATACCACAGCAGATGGCTCAATCATCGGCGGAACCAACATGGTAGCGATCCACTTATCGCAAGCCGTCGGCGGCAATATGTTCTTAGGCTTTATGTCAGCGGTGACCTTCGCAACGCTGGTAGCCGTTGTAGCAGGACTCACCCTTTCAGGGGCCTCAGCCATCAGCCATGACTTCTACGCGAACGTGATCAAAAAAGGCAAACCTGTGATGAAAACAGAGCTCTTAGTCTCTCGTTTAACCACAGCGACGCTTGGAATCTTAGCGATTTTACTCGGAGTTCTCTTTGAGCATCAAAACGTTGCCTTCTTAGTGGGCCTTGCCTTTGCCATCGCATCATCGGCGAACTTCCCGCTCCTCTTCTTATCGATGTATTGGAGCAAGCTCACCACAAAAGGGGCCGTTGCAGGCGGCGCGGCGGGGCTGATTACCGCAGTGACGATGATTCTCTTTAGCCCGGGGGTTTGGGTCACGGTGCTTGGCAATGAGCAAGCGCTCTTCCCATACAATAACCCAGCACTCTTCTCGATTCCGATCGCGTTTATTGTCACCTTTATCGTGTCAACGCTCGACAACTCAGCACAAGCTGAAAAAGAGCGCTCACTCTTTAAAGCACAATACGTACGCTCACAAATGGGCGGAGCTGAAATCTCTGAAGCGATCCAACAATATCGCCAAGTGAATCACCCAGAGTTTTTAGAAGAGCAGGCATCAAAACATCAATAACGAGGTTCATGACATGATCACACCTGTTCCCTGTGATCAATGACGAAGCAGCGCTCAACTCCCCTAGGGTTGGGCGCTTTTTATTCCCCCCCCATTACCACCCCGTTCGCCCTTTATAATCAGCATGATTCAAAAATTCAAAGCGCAAAATGCTTGAAGTTAGGCGAATGATCCTTACAATAATGACTCTATAATTAATCCATACAGATCGATAGAAAGGACTGAGATGACATACTATATTGGCGCTCATGTTAGCGCAGCAGGCGGCGTTCATAATGCCGTTAAAAATGCTCACGCCATCGGCGCGAATGCCTTTGCCCTCTTCACGAAAAACAATCGCCGTTGGGAGGCAGCCCCCCTTAAAAAAGAGGTGATTGCCGATTATAAACGCTTTTGTAAAGTCCACGATTACGATGCAAAGCATATTCTGCCCCACGCAAGCTACCTGATTAATCCAGGGCATCACGAAGTGGAAGCGCTCGAGAAGTCACGCAATGCACTCTTAGATGAATTTCAGCGCTGTGAACAGCTCGGGATTGAGCTCATTAACTTCCACCCCGGCAGCCATCTCAATAAGCTCTCGGAAGATGAATGCCTCACCCGCATTGCCGAGTCGATTAATCTTGTGCTTGCCGAAACTAAAGGCGTTACCGCCGTGATTGAAAATACCGCCGGACAAGGCACCAATCTGGGCTTTGATTTTGAGCATTTAGCCAAAATTATTGAACACATTGAGGATAAATCTCGCGTTGGCGTTTGTATCGATACCTGTCACGCATTTGCCGCCGGTTACGATCTACGCACCTTTGAAGCCGCTGAAGAGACTTTCCGTATCTTTGATGAAGTCGTCGGTTTTAATTATCTTCGCGCCATGCATTTAAATGACTCAAAAGGCGCGCTCGGCAGCCGGGTTGACCGTCACCACTCCCTTGGAAAAGGGGAGATTGGCACGGAAGCCTTTGCTTATATTATGCAGGATGATCGCTTCCGCAATATTCCGATGATTTTAGAGACCATCGAGCCTGAGATCTGGGCTGATGAGATCGCGTGGTTACGCTCCTTAGAGCCGGCGAAATAGTTATCAGTTATTGGTCATGCGTTATAAATTATAAGATCTAACAACGCCTCTCAATGATTCGTATAATAAAAAACGAATTGTGGAGAGGCTTTTTATTATTATCAGCCCAATCTAACCGGTCTTAAAAGAGCGTTAAACAAATTCACCCGTCGCCATCAGCCGATCCACCCACTCCGGCACTTTTACTGCCGCCCGTCCGTAGAGCGAATAATCAAAAACACTTCGATTTGCGCCCGGTTCTAAATTGATCTCAAGGGTGGGAATTCCTGCCAGCTTCGCCTCTGACACAAAGCCCGCCGCCGGATAGACATTGCCCGAGGTGCCGATCGCGACAAAAAGATCCGCTTTACCAAGATGATGATAGATCTCATTCATATAGAGCGGCATCTCCCCAAACCAAACAATATGGGGGCGAAGCGGTTGCGGCGTATCGCAACATTCACACTGGTCACTAGGAAGCACCGCACGATCCCACGGATAGACGCGCCCCGAGCGAACGCAGCGCACCTTACGCAGTTCCCCATGCATGGGATACACCGTTTGTGAGCCGGCACGCTGATGGAGATCATCCACATTTTGCGTCACAATGGTGAGCGATCCGCCTCTTTTATTTAAATAAGCTTCAAGCTCTACAAGCGCATAATGAGCGGGATTGGGCTTTGTATCCGGGTCCATCAATTGCGCACGGCGTTCGTTATAAAAACGGGTGACAAGGTCAGGATTTTCAGCATAACCTTCCGGCGTTGCCACAACATCGACGGGATGATTTTCCCATAAACCATCGCTCGCCCGAAATGTGGCAATCCCTGAATCGGCGGAAATCCCCGCACCGGTTAAAATCACTATATTTCGAACTCTATTGACCATTTCTACCTCTTTCTTTACACTCGTAAGTGATGAAGACAAATCATAAAGCTATTTTAACAAATATAAAAAACTGCATATCTCACAAAGGAGATTATTCCGCATGAAAGCCTGTTTAACGTGGTTTTTAGCTCTACGCCCGGCTTACTTTTTGATCTCACTCACCACCTTTTTAATGGCGACGGCACTGCCCATTAAAAACGGAACCTTCCAACTTGATATCGCGATCTTAACATTGCTCGTGACACTCTTGCTCCAATCAACGAGCAACCTCTCGAATGATCTTGGCGATTATCTTAAAGGCACCGATATTCAAGAGGAGCGTCTCGGCCCATCGCAATCGCTGCAAGAGGGAAAGGTCAGCATCAAAGGGATGAAGCGCGCCATTGCCGTTGTGGTGATGTTAACGATGATTGTCGGCGGTATTTTGCTCTATCGCATGGCAAAGCTCTTCCCCTCCCCGATGATTGTGGTGGCATTTTTGCTCGGGCTAGGAGGCATTATCGCGGCGATTACCTATACGCTCGGAAAAAAGCCCTATGGCTACGCGGGACTTGGCGATCCCTCCGCCTTTCTCTTTTTTGGACCCGTTGCGGTGATTGGAATCTATCTGCTTCATACCGGTGAATTTCATTTTGAGCCGATTCTGCCAGCAATCTTTACCGGCGCGATTACCGCGGCCATTTTAAATGTGAATAATATTCGCGATATCGATAATGATACTGCCTCAGGAAAGATCACCATTGCGGCGCGTTTAGGGCACTATAAATCCCGTGGCTATCACTTTTTAATTAATGGGGTGGCGATTGTATCGATCCTGCTCTATCTTGCGCTTTACACCAATATTCAGGTGCAACTCATCATTCTGCCGGCGCTCATTCCGCTCATGTTTTTCCCATATAACATTGCGCAGACAAAAAGTGAGCGCCTTGACCCGTGGCTTGCCATGACTGTTGGCTATAACACACTCTTCGCAGCGCTCTTTTTTACGCTATTGACCACCATCGAGATCCACGCTTAGGGATCAGTTGGGGCAATGGCGCCATTTTTCTAGCTATCCGATCGCAATGAGCTGTAGCACAAACCCGATCAGTACTTGAATCGCAACGACCATCACTAAAAAGACAAAGAACATATCCGGATCAACCCCGATATATTGCCCCATAACAAAGATCACCACCGCCGCCGCAATGAGATAGAGAAACCATGAGTTTGGGAAGATAAATCCAATCACAGCAAGCACCAACATTCCCACCGCAGTCACGCTGAGCACATTGATAAAATCATCCTTTTTCGCTCGCACATAACGCGCGGCCACCATCATAACGCCACTCATCAATAAAACCTGAATGGCAAACGTTATCACCAATTTCACAAACATATCGCACCTTTTATTTTTTTTAGTTAAGAATCAAAATGAGTCTATTACAATGTTAAAGAATCGTAAAATCAATATGTTGTGATCGGTCATTTTTTGTGCAGATACGCCCCTTCGGCCATTCCTCTGCCAAACAATTTACGCCCCGCTCGGTTACTGCTAAGATGTAACGTCATGCACTCTTGCATATTGAACAATAATAATAATTCTTATGACCGCCTTCATCACCTCATTCTTAGCGCAACTTTACGCATCGCTGCCCTTCTTTATTTTGGTGGGGCTCGGATACTTTTTAGTGCGCGTACGAAAATGGCCCAGTTCCTTTACCGATGGGCTGACGCGATTTCTCTTTAATATCGCCATTCCGGTGATGTTATTTGGCATTATGGCGCGTTTTTATACCCAGCCGGCGGTGGATATTCGCCTCCTCTTTGCCTATTTTGGCGGATCGTTTATTGTCTATCTGATTGCCAGAGTGATCGGGCAAAAAGGCTTAAAACTCACGGGCTCTGAGGCTTCCGTCTTTGGCGTCGGGGGGATTTTCTCCAATAACGTCATGCTTGGCATTCCGCTCGTCTCTCTTTTTATCGGGCCTGAAGCACTTCCGGTATCGGCGCTCATTATCTCCTTTAATGCCCTTTTACTTTGGAGTTTGGTTTCTATTTCGGTGGAATGGGCAGAACATGGCTCTCCCTCACTTCGCGGCGTTTTCCAAACCTTTCGGGGCGTACTGAAAAACCCCATTGTGATGGGCGTTGCCTCTGGCCTGATTGTCAGCAGTTTTCATCGTCCGCTTCCCAGTTTTATGCAGGAAACGCTCTCCATGGTCACCGATATGACCGCCCCGCTCTCACTCTTTGCGCTTGGGCTAGGGCTTGCAGAATATAAGATCGCCGATCGTTTTAAAACAAGTCTCGGTATCTGTTTTATTAAGCTCTTTCTCCATCCGCTTATTATTTGGGGCTGTGCGATCCTCCTTGATCTGCCGCCGCTTGAAACAAAAGCGATTGTGCTGTTAGGATCGATGGCGATGGGCATGAATGTCTATCTCATGGCGCGCCGCTTCCGAGTGATTGAGGGGCCGGTGGCCTCGAGTCTTGTAATCTCAACGGTAGCCTCCGCGATCACTACGCCGCTTATTTTGCTACTGATTCCCTAGATAAAAAAAGAGCTTACAGGCAGGCTATGAGGTTGGCCATTTCTGTAAGCCCAATGGTGGGTAGATGTTAACGTTATTGATCCTCTATGCAGATCGATTCACCGTGGAATTTTAAGAGTTTGCCGCTGCATTGATAGGGATTCTCTTTTGCAACAATCCCCGGCTGGCGACATTCACTAAAGCCACCTGCATGTCCATATTCACTGCAATCTAAAGAGCGATTCGCCTCGGCAACCTGTTTTTCTACCGCATTTAAGCGCATCTCCACAAATTGATTGGCATCACCGCAGCCATTAAACGGCGCGTGATTAATGAGCTCTAAGCGCAGATTGTTATACGCCACATAGACGATACGTTCATGCTCTAGCTCATGCTCGGTGAGCGCATGGTTGAGATCATCAAACGCCTTCATCACCTCGGCACTATAGAGTTCACGGCGATCGAGTTTAGGCATTTTCACCACCCCTTCTAATTTTGGATGATGTACAATCACTCGGCACTGCCGCCCTTCGCGCTGATACTCAACCGAGTTACGAAAATCGATGGTGTAGGCATAGGATGCGGCGTAATGACGGCCCTTCTGCTGATTAATCACAATCGGTGATGCTTCTACCATGCTCTCTTCAATGAGCTCCGCGCTTTGCGGGTTGATGCGATAATATTCATACCGCCGAATGAGATCGATCCCATTGACCGGCTCAAGAAGTGTCAACGCACACACGCCCACTAGAGTACGAAGAAGTCGTTGTTGCATTCTGTTCATAATGCGCCTCCACTTTAGGATAGTTGTTAATCGATCTTTTTCTTCACCTATAGTGTAGAGTTGCTTTGTCGACTTTTATAGTTAAAATAATAAATAAAGCGCATCTGAAATTGAACGGATATTCAATAAGATATCGGTAAATTCGGCATAATTTTGAGCAATAAAGAATCAATCATCTAGCCAATTTAATAGATGTTTTTGCCTGAAAAATAGGCGTTTTTATCTGTCAATAGATGGCTTGATTTTGTCGATATTTGTTAAGGGGGAATGCGCAATTTAATAATATGGGTTAAATAATGTTAAATCTTTATTAATTCTCTTTATGATAGGCGCGTCACAAAGACCCGATTAAAACGCAGACATGCAAAAATGCCCAATCAGCGGATGCTGTGGGGTCAATCATGATCAAATAATGAAATGTGAACTATGAAATAAAATCGCGGAAAAAGATGCACCATTTGCGAGGGGCCTAATCTAGACCCCTAACAAATGGTTTGAATCGAACTACTAAATAATACCAACGACGCGATGTGGTCTTATCTCTTAGTTTGGTTGCTTTGTGCAACTCTTCTTATTATTCATTCCCCACCGCCGTTTATTCTTATTGTTCGTACAGCGTGCAGGGCGTGCATTTGCATCTTTCTTTGTCAAGGCTTAACCATCTTGGTGTTGAATGCTCTAACGGCATTTTTCCTCCCACACTCAAAACAGCTTCCCCTTTCCAATCCTCCTTTATAATTCTGTATCCATATCCTCCCGGATATTCTTTTTGATCGCAGGGCTTATTGTTTTTATTAGGTGCCCGTTGATCAGCTCTCGTATTTGTTTTTGTTTTTCGAGATGGGTTCATCATAGGGAAAAAAAATCGTTTCAGATATAGTTAAAAAAGAATATCAGTTATAACCAAATCGTATATCTTCCGGGATAATCTCGCCCATTTTCCAAACTTTAGTGATTCCAAGGGCTTTCCGAAATTGAGTGCTCCATCAAAAAATGACTGTAAAGTTCCATTTTGCGTTTTTTTTACGCAATATTTTTATTGTTTTTTTATTTATTTTAAAACTTTTCGGTATTTTCCCTTGTTTTTTTGAACACTATCCCCATATTTTACTCGTAATTTCGCCTACTTTTTAGCCATTAAGCTGACCCATTTCAATAATTCCGGTCGCAATCTCATCTCAATTTGCTATCCTATTTCCACTCTTTTTCCCCTTTAGGATTCCCATGGCAAACGTTTTTGATGTCATTATTATTGGCGCAGGCGCCGCTGGACTGATGGCCGCGTCGACTCTTGCGTCGCAAAACCGCTCTGTTTTACTCCTCGATCATGCTAAAAAGATTGGCGAAAAGATCCGGATTTCCGGTGGCGGGCGCTGTAATTTCACCAATACGCATCTCAATGGGCTCGATTCTAGCCAATATTTTGTCTCAGAGAATCCGAAATTTGTGCGCTATGCCCTCTCAAACTACACAGCAGAGGATTTTACTCAGCTCTTAACCGAGCACGATATTCCCTATCATGAAAAGCACCGTGGGCAACTCTTTTGCGATCGTTCCGCTACCGATATTATTAATCTATTAACGGATCGATGCGCGCGCTTTGGGGCCACCCTTATGATGGAGACCGAGGTAACGAATATCGCACCGCCCGTATCTCAAGAGAATCATACCCCGTCAAAGAGAGCGCAGTTTACTCTAACCACCTCAAAAGGTACCTTCAGATCAACGCACCTGATTATTGCAAGCGGCGGGCTCGCCATTCCTAAAATTGGTGCCACGGGCTTTGGGTATGAGGTGGCAAAATCTTTTGGCCATTCGATTATTCCGCCCCGTCCGGCACTCGTACCATTACAGTTTGAGCATTGGGAACGAGATGGATTTAATACCCTTGCGGGCATTGCCTTTCCCGTTGAGGTTTCCACTCAAACTGGTAAAAAGAAAACGATGACCTTTCACGAGGATCTCCTCTTTCGTCATAAAGGATTGAGCGGACCGGCGATTTTACAGATCTCAAGTTACTGGATTCCCGGCAATCCCATTACCCTCAATCTTGTGCCTGATACCGATCTTGCAACCAAGCTCTGTGAGGATAAAACCGGTAAAAAGATGCAACTCGATACCGCGCTGGAAAAGTTAGCCCCCAATCTCCCTAAACGATTTGTTCAGCATTGGATGAGTCAAGCGCCCTTTGCCGATTTTGCAAAACGCCCGTGGGCCGATGTTCCCAATAAAATTCTCGAAGCGCTCGGGAAGTCGCTCAATGCGTGGGAGCTCCTGCCGTCAGGAACCGATGGGCATCGTGTTGCAGAAGCGACTCGTGGCGGCGTGAATACCAAAGAGCTCAATCCGCGCACTATGGAGAGTAATCTTGCAAAAAACCTCTACTTTATTGGTGAAGTGGTGGATGTGGTGGGCTGGCTTGGCGGTTATAATTTTGGCTGGGCGTGGGCGAGTGCGGTCTGCGCGGCAAATGCTATTACCGATAAATAGGTTAGCGCGACAATCAATTCACTCCCCTTTTAAATATGCTACTCTAGTAGGATACCTACAATAATTGAGTGGATTGAGTGATATGAATCGAACCCAGCTTCCCGAGCGTATTCTTCGCGTAATGCAGGCAATTAATGGCTACTCCATCGATGTGAATTTACGCATTTTTGACGAACCGGCTAAAACAGCACAAGCGGCGGCGGATCTTTTAAAAATTGATGTCGGGCAAATTGCCAACTCGCTTATTTTTGAAGATGCGCAGAGCGGTCAATTGATCTTAATGATTACCTCCGGCGCGCATCGTGTCGATATTGAATATGTCAATCAAACCTACGGCGTGAAACTGACTCGCACCCATCCCGATCGCATTCGTGAAGAGACCGGATTTGTGATCGGTGGGATTCCCCCCGTTGGGCATACGACACCCTTAAAAACCTATCTCGATCGCACGCTATTAAACTATGGCACCGTTTGGGCAGCGGCGGGCATTGCCGAAGCAGTCTTCTCCATTCGCCCCCATCTATTAGAGACGATTACCTCTGGCACATGGATCGATGTTTCATGTGAAACCGACGATTAATCACTTCCCTTTAATAAATTTTAGGCAAATAAAAAGCGCTCACTTGGAGCGCTTGATCACTTAGTTATATGTCTACTCTTGGAAACTATTCTACCACGAGTTATCTCTTTATTGAGGTTTTTTCACCACTAATTTTGATTCTAATTGAGGTGTGTTAATAATTGTGTCGGCAACGGGGCATGTTTTATCCACAAATTCGATAAATGCTTCCAGTTTTTCACGGGGCGCATCGCTCTCAAAGGTATAAACCGAACGAATCGCACTAAATCCGATCTTCGCTTCAGGGTCTTTTCCCAGATAGCCATCTGCATTAAAATCCCCTTCAAGGTGCACCTCCACCGACGTCAAATCGATCCCGTGAGCCTTTGCAAACGCGCGCGATACAATGCATTTACATGCACCGAGCGCTCCGAGCAACGCTTCAACCGGCGTCATTCCTTCATCAGTACTGCCGGCTTCTTTCGGTTCGTCCAAAATAATCGTATGTTGACGGGCATTCACTTCAACGCGTAAATCACCTAATAGACGAGTGGTTGCACGATAAACAGTCTCTGCCATCTTTTTTCCTTTACACAAATAAACAAAACTCTATGTTCGCATGTTTGCGATCATAAAGCACTGTTAACTCGATTATTTTTTAGTCTGATTTAGTCTAAAAATGGATTAAAGAGACGATTGGCGTAAAAGCCAATCCATCTACCAACTGCGCTTGCGTAACGCCGTTTCGATATCGATATTGATACCGTAGTGATCAAGAAATGACTCCACTGTTTCCGCGATCGATTCTCGGGCCACAAATTCGATATCACTGTTATGCGCTTTAAAATCATCTTGGAGCGCATTAATATCGCTGGTCATCTTATCAAGCATGCGCTGAATTTCAGCATTTGAAGGGTGCTCTTCCTCGATTGTACGAGTCACCTCGAGCATGCTCTCCTTGATTTTATCCACTAAAAACGTGGGGTAAAATCCATTTTGGTACATCCCTAATAAGTAGTAGGGTTTTTGGTTTTGTATCATCATAATATAACTCCTTTTTATTATTATTTATCAGGACACTTAACGATTCCCATCGTTACCTTGCGACAATTTAAGTCGTCCATAATGTTATAACATAAATATGACGGCTAAATGACGCATTTCAAGCGCTTTCTCATCAAAAAAATAAATGATAATGACGCACTTGATAAATGATCAAATGGCCAGTTAAACGATATGGGTTTAGTGGCGATCGAGTCGCCGTGCTATTCGGCTTTGTAAATCTATTGTTATTTTTGGTTACAAAGTGTTTAATTAAGTTAATTGTTTACCGAATAGAACAAATTATTATAGCAGACCCTCGATTAAAATCAATCGTTCCTTTCGATCGTTCATGGCTGAAAGCGGCGCTACGTTCCCCTTTTTATCAATCACACCGTTGCAATTGGCAGAACATTTTCCGTACACGCTTCAATCTCCCATCAATCCGCCCTATAATGAAGCTCTATTTTTAGTTTGTTTCAACAAAAAGGTACACCATGACGCACGACCGCAACGGTTCGCATCTCCAAATCGGGCAATATAATCTTCTTCGCGTAATGCGCTCTAATAAATCCGGTCTTTTTTTAGAAGGCCCGCGTAACGAAGAGGTGTTCCTCCCGAAAAAAGAGATCCCGCGGGATCTTGACGCAAAACCGGGCGATCTGCTCGAGCTCTTTATCTATACTGATGGTAAGGGGCGTTTTGTCGGCACGACACACAAACCTTATGCCACCGTCGGGCAGTTTGTGGATCTGGAAGTGATCGAGATTAACGATATCGGGATTTTCCTCAATTGGGGTTTGCCGAAAGATCTCATGCTTCCCTTTAGTGAAGAGGTGGGCACGCTCTATAAGGGCGATTTTGCCGTGGTATATCTCTATCTCGATCGCCTCAATCGCATCACCGCGACGATGAAATATGAAGGCCATCTCGATCAAACGCCCTTCCCCTATCAAGAAGGTGAGCCGGTTAATCTCGTCGTTGCGGATAAAACCGGCATGGGCTTTAAGGTGATTATCGAGCACGCGCACTGGGGACTCATTCATAAAAATGAGGTCTTTATGGATCTCCATATTGGCGATGAGGTCGAAGGATTTATCAAGCGCATTCGTGAAGATGGCAAGATTGATGTCAGCCTGCAACCAACCCAAAGTAGCGCTCGCTCCGATCTTGAAAACCGCATTTTAGCGATGCTTGAAGAGAAAGATGGGGTGCTCCTTGTGAGCGATAAGAGTGACCCGGAACTGATTCATGAAACCTTTGGCGTCAGTAAAAGTAACTTCAAAAAAGCGACCGGCGCACTCTATAAAGAGGGGAAAATCCTCATCGAGCCTTATCAAATTACCCTAATTGGATTTGAAGGCTAACGCCAAAAATATTCATTCAAAAAAACTCATCAGAAGGCGGATCAATGCGATTCGCCTTTTCACATTCTCCCGCGCAATGCTATGATATTCGAGTGACAAGGAGCATATTTGAATAATCATTTTTAAAGGAGGCGACCGATGACTCATTCCATTTCACGCAGAGATTTTTTACAAAAAATAGCGCATGCCACAGCCAGCGCAGCGTTCTTACTCTCTCCGCTCACAACGCTCGCATCCGTAGCATCACCTGCACAAAAAACGCAACGTTTATCAAATAATCATCCCTGTTTAGACGCTCTAACAATTCCCGAGCAGCGCTCCCTTGATTTTGAATCGCACCGCTTCCAATTTCGCAATTGGCGTTAAAAAAACCGAGTCTAATATTACTAACATTGGTAAACTCGGTCTTAAACATACGCTTTGATGTTTTCTATGTTTTCTATGCTTTCTTTATAGGATGATTATTTGCGCTCAATGCGTGAGATCATCGCCGGCGATTCTTTAATCGTTGCGGCAACTGGGCAAAATTGATCGATAAAGTCGGTGAATGTTTTTAACGCTTCATCGCTCGCATCACTTTCAAAAATATAGCGGGTGCGGATCTCCGTAAACCCTTGCGGCCCGTCAGGATTGGCATCGCGATTAATCCCCAAATCCCCTTCAACTTCCACCTGCACACTCGTTACTTTAATGCCGTGTTTGCGCGAATAGGCCCGCACCATCATCGCTTTACAGGCACCAATTGCACTCAATAACGCTTCAACCGGCGTAATGCCCTCATCATCGGCTTCCGGCTGATCCAAAATGAACGACATCCCCCGTGACTCCGCCGTCACCTGAATGTTTTTATTAAATGTAATCGTCGATTTATAGGTATTACTCGCCATGTTAGTTCCTTTTTATTATTGATTAGATCGGTGAAAACGAATACTGTAACAGGTTTTACCTAGAGGGCAACGATCAAGATCCCTGCCTAAAATACCCTATTGATATATTGTCTTATATTATATATTTTATTATTACTCTAAACAGACAAAAAAAGGATCGCTGCAGTGCTCGTATTAAAAATTTTAGGCGTGGTTATCGCCCTTTTTATCCTCCTCGTAATCATTATCGGGTTTAATGAGCATTGCCAAGAAAAGTTTGGGCACCGCTTTTTTACTACGCCGATGTTAGTCGTATTGGGCGTTCTTGGCGGAGTGATGATGATCGGACATTCGTGGTATGAATCCTCGCTTGAAACCTACTCCTCAGGCTACGAGCTCTTCAAAATTATTATTAATAATGAAACCTCAAACGGCTTAGTAATGATGGCGCTATCCTTGTTCGCCTATATTGGCATTGCCATCTATAACTTTATCAAAACCAATTGGATCTATGGTTTTTTCGGCACCATTATTCAATTTGGCCTACTCTCATTAATCGCCTATGTTGGAGCGGTGATACTGATCATTGGGGGAATTTTAGCCTTCTTCGGTTCAACCTTTTCTCAATCGGTCTATGTGGTGAATAAGTAATTAACTAATAATTAAGTAACACTCCCACAAAAAAAGCCCTGTAAACACAGGGCTTCTCTTAATAATTTTATGAAAGCTCGAATGAATCGATTATTCTGCTTGACCGGTGACGGTGAAGTTTAGATCGCCGTCGATATGGACGATATCTTTCGGTTTAAAGTCGCCTTTGAGGAATGCTTTGGCGAGTTCGTTCTCAAGATGCGTTTGAATCGCACGTTTGAGAGGACGCGCACCGAAGATAGGGTCGTAACCGATTTCGCCGAGTTTATCGAGGCCGTCATCGCTGATGGTGAGCGTAATTTCATGCTCTGCCATGCGAGCAATCACGCGGTCAACTTGCAGTTTCGCAATGGAACGAATGTGCTCTTTGGCAAGCGGATGGAAGACCACGATATCATCGATACGGTTGATAAACTCCGGTCTAAAGTGCTGTCCGACCACGGTCATCACCGACTCTTTCATCGCATCATACTGATCTTTTGAATCAAGATCCGAAAGCGCACGCGCCTGCTCTTGAATGAGATCAGACCCTAAATTCGAGGTCATGATAATCACGGTATTTTTAAAGTCCACCGTCCGCCCTTGACCATCGGTTAAGCGCCCATCATCGAGCACCTGAAGCAGGATATTAAAGACATCGGGATGGGCTTTTTCCACCTCATCGAGCAAAATCACCGAGTAAGGACGGCGACGAATCGCTTCCGTTAAATACCCACCCTCTTCGTAACCGACATACCCCGGAGGCGCCCCAATTAAGCGTGCGACCGAGTGTTTCTCCATAAATTCCGACATATCGATACGGATCATCGCATTCTCAGAATCAAAGAGGAAATTGGCGAGCGTTTTGGTGAGCTCTGTTTTCCCAACCCCGGTTGGCCCTAAAAAGAGGAATGAACCAATCGGACGATTCGGGTCAGATAACCCGGCGCGCGAACGGCGAACCGCATCGGAAACCGCAGTAATCGCCTCTTTCTGACCAATGACATTTTCGCCGAGCACCGCTTCCATACGGAGCAGTTTTTCACGCTCCCCTTCGAGCATACGATTGACCGGAATGCCCGTCCAGCGCGACACCACATCGGCAATTTCTGCATCAGTAACGCGAGTACGCACTAATTTATGCGCCTCCTCCGTAGGTTTGGCTTCCTGCGCTTCTTTCAGCTGTTTTTCAAGCTCGGGAATGACGCCATATTGCAGCTCACTCATGCGTGCAAGATTGCCGCGACGACCAGCATCTTCAAGCTCAATGCGAGCTTTATCAAGATCTTCTTTGATCGAGGTTGCGCCCTTCATCTCACTCTTTTCTGCTTTCCAACGCTCTTCTAAATCGGCATACTCTTTCTCAAACTCCGCAAGTTCTGCTTCAAGCGCTGCTAAACGTTTTTTAGAGGCATCATCTTTCTCTTTTTTGATCGCTTCACGTTCGATTTTAAGCTGGATGATTTTACGATCGAGTTTATCCATCGATTCCGGTTTCGAGTCGATCTCCATCCGAATCTGGCTGCCCGCCTCATCAATGAGGTCGATCGCTTTATCCGGCAATTGTCGATCGGTAATGTAGCGATTTGAGAGCGTTGCCGCCGCCACAATCGCGGGGTCTGTGATCTCAACGCCATGGTGAATTTCATAACGCTCTTTAAGGCCACGCAAAATGGCAATGGTGTCTTCCACCGAAGGCTCTTCCACTAATACCTGCTGGAAACGGCGCTCAAGGGCGGCATCTTTTTCGATATATTCACGATATTCGTTGAGCGTTGTCGCCCCGATACAGTGGAGCTCGCCGCGAGAGAGTGCCGGTTTTAATAAGTTCCCTGCATCCATCGCGCCATCGGTTTTACCCGCGCCCACCACCATGTGAATCTCATCGATAAATAAAATGATCTGCCCTTCCGCTTTTTGAAGCTCGTTGAGCACCGCTTTTAGACGCTCTTCAAACTCCCCGCGGAATTTCGCACCGGCAATGAGCGCACCAAGGTCTAAAGATAAAACGCGTTTCCCTTTTAACCCCTCTGGCACCTCATTATTTAAGATCCGCTGCGCCAATCCTTCCACAATCGCGGTTTTACCGACGCCCGGCTCACCAATTAAGACCGGATTATTTTTCGTACGGCGAGAAAGCACCTGGATCGCACGGCGAATCTCATCATCACGGCCGATCACCGGGTCCAGTTTCCCCGATTCCGCTCGCTCCGTTAGATCCACACAATATTTATTCAACGCTTCGCGGTTCGATTCCGCATTGGCATCTTGCACGCTCTCTCCTCCTCGTACGGCATCAATCGCTGTTTTAAAGGCGGCCAGCGTAATCCCGCTCTCTTTAAGCACTTTCGCTAAATCGCGATTTTCATCTAAAATTCCGAGAACAAATACCTCCGAGGAGAGATAACTATCCCCACGGCGATTCATCTCTTTTTCCGCGGCAATTAAGACGCGCTGTAAATTTTGGCTAACATGCAGATCATTCGAGCCTTCCACTTGGGGAAACTTCGCAATGAGCGCATCAATTTTTTGATTAAGATCCGTTAAATTTGCCCGGCATTGGCGAAATAACGGCACCACCGAACCCTCTTTTTGGCTGAGCATCGCACTTAAGACATGCTCGGGCTCAATATATTGATTGAGATTGGCGAGCGCAAGACTCTGCGCGGCACTTAACGCATTTAAAAAGGCGGCGGTAAATTTATCTTGATTCATTGAAGAACCTCCTAAAACAATATTTCTTTACTGTTATTAATAATGGGGATCTTTTTGCGGGTTTCAAGAACTATTTGATAACTTTAATAGCTCGTTCATATGATTCTAACCATCGGAGATGACATCGATGTTATGTAAAGAAAATGAGGCCGCTGGGGCGCTTTTTCAAGGCCTGTTGTCGACTTTTTTAGCACCAATTCCCGACAACGGATAATATGATCAATATCAATGAGTTTAGCGTTAAAACAATGCATTATTACTAATAACTGTCTGTTTAAATCACTATCCTTTTAAAAAGAGAGGCTTTTTATGAAATCCTCACGCGTACAGGGATTCACCCTCATTGAGCTCTTAATTGTCCTTGCCGTTCTTGGATTACTCTCGGCGTATGCAATGTCGCTCTATCGCGATTATGTGCGCCGTACCCATGTCGGTGAGGGGATTCAACTTGCCACCGCCGCCCGCAATGCGCTTGGCGAAACCCACGGCATCTATGGCTATATCTATAAAAATGTGGCTCGCGGCAATAATTTTGCTTACGCCCTTGCCAATCCCCGAGAGTTTACCGGCAATGCCGTCTATTCAATTACAGTTGGTGAAACTTATCCCAATGAGATTGTGATTCGCTATAACGAAAAACTCGATCTGATTAATTATCGTGAAGTGCATATGCGCGCCATCTCCGAGCATGGCTCGCTTCGCTGGTATTGTGGCGTATATGAGAATAATCCCCTCTCGGTGGATATTAAAGATCTTCCTGGCAATTGCCGCCATATTTTCGATAGTACGGGGTTTGATCAAAACCTCGCTTGGGGCGGTCAATTGATGGATGTTCCCAACTATACCGCAGGCCCTTAAACCTCATGAGTTAACCCTCAACACCTATATTTCTCCTCTGCCTCTGACAATGCTTCATCCTTCCTGAAATAACCTCTACTCATTGTCAAGGGCACTAAAAAGCCTGGCGCTCGCAAAGAACGTCAGGCTTTTTTCTCTTCATTTCAAGGGATGGCTAGAGCCCCCTTTATGATCACTCTCGTTATTTATTCGGTCTCTTCAACAATGGTACGACCCGGAAGTACAAGGTTCAGTACCAGCGCTAAGAGCGAACCGACAGTGATGCCTGATTTTAAGATCTCTTGGAAGAAATCAGGAAGATTACTTAACACTTCAGGACGCATCGTTACCATTAGCCCGCAGCCAAGCGATACCGCAATGATTAATCCATTACGTTTACTGTTATCCACTGAACCGAGCATTTGAACGCCAGCGGTCACAATCATCGCAAACATCATCAAGCCCGCACCGCCTAATACTGGACGTGGAATTGAGAAGATGAGCGCGCCAAAGACAGGGAAGAGTCCGGCAATCACTAAAAGTACGCCGGTAAGTGCGACAACGTGACGGCTCGCAACGCCGGTGAGTGAGATCACCCCGATGTTTTGTGCAAATGAAGAGAAAGGGGTTGTGGACATCACCGCCGCGAGCGCAGAGCCCAATCCATCACATAAAATCCCGCCTTTCATATGTTTACCAGTAATTTTTGTGCCGGTTGCTTCACCAAGCGCGAGGAAGTTGCCGCTCGATTCCACAATGGTCACAAGGTAGGCAATGCTCATACCGATAATCCCTGAGATGGGGAAGCTCAAACCAAAGTGAAGCGGTTGTGGTAAGGCAAAGAGTTCTGCATTTTGAACCGAACTCACATCCACAAGGCCTAAGTTTAAGCCCATCACTTTATCTAAAATCGCCGCCACTAAATAGCCCACCATCATGCCGATCACAATGGCCGCAGAGGCGAAAATCCCCCGTCCCCACTGAACAAGAACGATCACCAGCGTCATTACAAAAGTGGCTAAACCGATATTGGCAATGGAAGCGTAATTGGCATCACCCACTTGTCCGCCAGCAAACCAGTCAACGCCCACAGGAATAAGGCTTAGACCGATCATCGTGACCACAGTTCCCGTTACAACCGGTGGGAAGAGTTTACGAATCTGGGGCATAAAGAAACTGCCGATAATCATCACCAGTGACGCCACAAGCGAGGAGCCTAAAATGCCCGACATATTCGCAGGACCATCAGGGTTATACCCAACAGCAAGCGCCGCAGCAACGAAGGTAAAACTCGTCCCCATCACTGAAGGAAGACGAATCCCGATCGGACCAAGACCGCGACACTGGATAAAGGTGACAACGCCGGACACTAAAAGCGCAGCATTAACAAGGGCAACGGTATCTTCACTTGGAAGCTGTAAAACGCCCCCGATCACAAGGGGCACCGCGATAATACCGCCGAGCGCGGCTAATAGATGTTGGGCAGCAAGAAGCCATGATAAGCCGAAGGAAGGTTTATCATCTACGTTATATAACAATTGATTATTCATATTTGAACTTTTTGAGACAAAAGGGAGGAGGAAAATCGATATCAATTTTGCCTAAAGCGCGTCTCAAAATAAGAGGTGAGCCATCCAATCTCAACAGAGCTTATTTTATAGATGCAGTCGTAACTGATAGCGAAAATAAGCAAAATTCCTATCTTGCGCGGTATTGTACAGCAAAATTAAAAAAAGAGGCGAAAAGGCCTCTCTTTTTTATCTTAACTGTAAGATACTTTAACGCCGTTAAAAAATCTGGCTCCACTCATACAATTCATCTTGAACCGTTCCTCGATTCACCGAGCAGCCACCGCAACCGCCGCTTGGTCTACACGAGCCACATCCGCCGGCTGAAACGCGCGTCACCAGTCCTTTGCCGATCCAGCGCTCAACCATCTCTTTGGCTACATCCATCGGGAGATTGAAGTGATTGGCAAGACGCTGCAGGCTCACAATCTCTTCAGTACGAATGTAGTCGCGAATTTGAATGAGTAACATTAGCAGCAGTTCCCTTTTTTCGAGGAATCACAGCGGCGAGGCTCAACGGGCATCGATTCAGCAGATAGAACTCCGAGGCGTCCTAAAAGACGGAGAATTCCCATCATCACCACAAAGCCAACGCCAATGCCGATGAGCCAATAGAGCGCACTTTGATGACCGGCCGATCCTAAGAGCGATGCTTGGAAATAAGCGGTCGCCAATCCCCACCCGAGCACAAAGGTCCAAACCGCTACCATCACCGTCCAGCGCGCGCCGGCTTCACGATAGACCGCCCCGAGTGCCGCAACGCACGGCGTATACAGGAGCACGAAAATTAAGTACGCCATCACCGCCGCTTTTGATCCAAAGAGCGCGCTAATGTGGCTCACCGCCGTATCATCAATCTCATTATTTTCTTTAACGGTATCGAGATCGCCATCGGCCATCTCATCGCGAATTCCAAGCGGATCTAAAAATTTCGCCGGAAGCTCACTTAAATTCTCACCGATCGATGCCACCGCTTCTTTCGCTGAGTCGATAAAGTTAAAGCCTTCGTCCTCATCATCGCTCACGCCATCCATCTGCGCGTAGAGAGAATTGAGCGTTCCGATCACTGATTCTTTAGCAAAAATCCCGGTGAAAATCCCCACCGTTGCCGGCCAATTCTCTTCAGTAATTCCCATCGGCTCAAAGACCGGCGTGATCGCTTTACCCACCGACGAAAGCACCGAATTTTCCGAATCTTCATTACCAAAAGTACCATCAGTGCCCCATGTATTTAAAACGCCAAGGAGTGCAACCACCAAGATAATCGCTTTACCCGCTTTAGTGATAAAGCTTTTCAAGCGATCCCAGGAATGGAGCATTAAGCCTTTAAAGGTGGGCAGATGATAGGCCGGAAGCTCCATAATAAAGGGCGTGATTGGGCCTTTTAAGATCGAATGTTTAAGCATAAATCCGGTAAAAATCGCCACGACGATCCCCAAAAGATAGAGCCCATAGACCACCGCCCCACCGTTTGACGGGAAAAAGATCGCCGCAAAGAGCGCATAGACCGGCAGCCTTGCCCCGCAGGACATAAAGGGAATCATCATAATCGACATCAATCGGTCACGATGACTTTCAAGCGTGCGCGTCCCCATAATGGCAGGAATATTACAGCCAAAGCCCACCAGCATCGGTACAAACGCTTTTCCGGGAAGGCCGATCGCGCGCATGCCGCGATCCACCACAATGGCCGCCCGCGCAAGATAACCGGAATCTTCCAAAAAGGAGAGACAGAGGAACATCGCCCCGATCACCGGAATAAAGGAA
Source organism: uncultured Ignatzschineria sp. (assembly GCA_945619025.1). Lineage (GTDB taxonomy): Bacteria > Pseudomonadota > Gammaproteobacteria > Cardiobacteriales > Wohlfahrtiimonadaceae > CALZBJ01. The sequence goes on from CALZBJ010000006.1 coordinate 33,703, forward strand.
GCAACGGTTTGAATCCCCGCCCCGATCCCTTTCGCTAAGATCGCCACCATCCAGTTCGGCGCGTTGACGCTTATCAGTAATTGCTCAAATCCATCCACAAAGATGGCGCCGGCTAAAATCTCAAAGAAATCGATAAAGCTTGAGCCAACATTGATCGCCACATGGAACATTAAAAACATCACCAAGAGAAAAACAGGAATTCCCGTAATTCGCCCAAGCGCAATTTTATCGAGCCACTCATTGACCGCAGAATTGGCAACGCCAACGGTTTTCACCACCGTTTTTGCAAGCTCATCAATCGCTTCATAGCGCGCGGAAGCGAGCGCAATATCGAGCTCCCCATCGGCTAAATTCGCAAGGGACTGACGACAGGTAACCAGTGCCTCGCCATCCTCTTTGGTTAAATTTGTGTGAAGGTGATTTGAACCAAAGAGCACCTCGATCAATTCCCAACGGCTGATCGATTTTAAGTTTGAATTATCTGGGAGCGCGCTAAAAAAGGCCTCAACAATTGCGCTCGCACGCTCATTTAAAGTTTTGACGCTCGGCGTAGGCGTTTCAATGGTTTCATGGGCTAAAAAGGCTTTTAACTCGCTCACTCCACGATTTTTACTGGCACTCACCGGAATCACCGGGCAGCCAAGCGCTTTAGAGAGTGTTTCGATCTGAATATCGAGCCCATTTAATTGAGCCATATCCATCATATTGAGCACCACCACCATCGGGCGCTCAAGATCGAGTAATTGATAGGTTAAATAGAGATGACGTTGCAGATTTGAGGCATCAATAATATTGACGAGGATCGACTCTGAATCCTCATTTAAAAAGTGGCGCACCACCAATTCATCTTGCGAAATATCATAGCCCGACGCTTCAAAGGCATAGGTTCCGGGAAGGTCGATCACCTTGACGGTATCGCCCTCGTAGGTAAATTCACCGCTCTTTTTATCAACCGTAACGCCCGCCCAGTTGCCGACGCGCTGTTTACTGCCGGTTAACGCATTAAAAACCGTGGTCTTTCCACAGTTTGGATTTCCAATTAGAGCAATTTGTCGCGACATCGATTAATCCACCTGTTTAATGTGGATCGCTTTCGCTTCACTTTTACGAAGACAGAGTTGAAAGCCACGAATTGAAATCTGGATGGGATCGCCCATCGGCGCAACACGCACCACCGACACTTCAGAGCCGGGAGTCACGCCCATTGCCAATAATTTACGGCGAAACGGTTTGGCTTCATCTAAAAACGAATGGATGGTAGCTTTTACCCCAAATGGTAGTTGATTTAGCGTCGTCATATCATCATCCTTCTTATGAGAAATAGATCGGTTTGTGATTGTAAATATAGTATGTTTGAGAATCATTCTCAATACATTTTAATTATCACATTCGATAATTTGATAGAAAATGACAAAGATCAATCCTTATTGACGCCATCAAGCCTTTATCACTTTTTTGAACCGTCAAACGCATTCCATCGGAAACGCGCAATTTCAGCCAAAATCGGGGATAAAAAGAATAATCTAGCCTCTCTTTTTGCCTATTTTTATGACGAGGCATTCCGCTAAAAACGCCTCATGACGACGCGGCAAAAAGAGAGGTCTTATCCTATTTATTGATCTACATCATCATTGGGCTCATCGCTCGCTTCACGCTCCGCTTGGTAGATCTCCTGATAGATCGTTTTCGGTTTGCAACTTACAGCACTTTTTGCGCCGCTCATGCAGCTGCCTTTTGATTGACTGCAGCCGCTACACCCCTTCTTTTTCACCAATTTAATATAGAGATAGAAGAGCGCCACGCCGAAAATGGCCAGTACAATGATCGTATCCATGGCTATTTCATATCTTTCGCTTGAACCCAGATCACCGCATCTTGGCTCAATTCTTTGCCTTGATACTGATCATCAGGGCCAACGCCCACCGCGGCAAAGCCCCACCAGCCTGCTTTGGGAATCCCGAAGGTAAAGGTCCCATTGGCATCGGCTTTAATCACCAACGTCACAAAGCTATCGTGCGGCGCTTCAATATTAGTTGGACCCGTTTTATTGCCGGCCAGATCGATCTCGGAATTTAAATATTCAATCTCAATTTCCGCAAAGGGTACCGGTTTTCCCTCACTCATGACAACGCCTGAAAAGGTGGAATGGGTCCAGATGGCATAAGGTTTTGTGAGCGGAACAATCTCAGTTTTAAGCCCAAGCTCGCTCTCCCAATCGGTGGGCATGCCCGCCACATTCACCACCACTTTGGTGATCTGCTGAATGTAGGTCTCTTCATTTTCCTCATAATAAGGCGCGGGCGTTAGCACAAAGAGATGATCGCCCATGCCGCGCGCTTTATAATCGGTCTCAAAGGCGTTGGCACGATTGTTATTGCCCTGCCAGGTGATCGATTTCAGCGTCCCTTTCAGGTCAGTTTTTTTCTCTTTATGCACCACATAAAATTCCTCTGGCTCGCCCATATCCATCGTATGTTCATCGGCAAAAGGGTGAGTAAAAACGAGCTTTAACGGAATGGTCGCCCCTTGATTGAGCGCCGATTCCGGCGTATAGAGCATCTGAAAGTGAGCGTTGGCACTGCCGCCTAGCATGGCAAACATTAACGTGGAAAGCGTAAATAACTTTTTCATGGAGATCCTTTTAATTAAATTTAATTGAATCGAACTATTTAAATAGGGAGTGATGCAAAATTAATTAATCTGACTGCCTTTTAAGATCACTTGGTGCCCATCACCGGCATCAAATACGGCGCTGTAATCGCCCTCTGGCTTCTCAAAATTGACGCTGTTGAGCGCATCAAATTTCATCTCGATCACTTTTTTGCCCGCTTGTTCCACATAAAAATTGATGCCGCTAGCGCTACTGCCATCGCTAAATCCGCCCTCACAAGTGATGGTTTCATCGCCTTCATCAAAGCAAGAAAGGAGCGCCGTGTGAGAAAAGGCCGCGGGAGAAAAGGCTACAAGAGCGATGGTTAAGAGTGTTTTTTTCATAATAGAGTCCTCGTTTATGGATAAGTGAATAAATTAATACATCAATGAATAAAGTCGTTACGAATGTCTGTAGGTATATTGGGCTTCCTCACCTTCGGGTAAGCGGCGTTTTAAAGGCCTACGCAACAAGCCCAGCAGGAGGGTAATTCCCACAATGGTGCCGTAGAAATAGCCCATCATCTCCGTCCCGCTCCAAGTGAAATAATTGCCAAGGGTGAAAAAGAGTGAGGCAAAAAGAAGGCCTAACCCAAAGGGCATAAAGATCGCCAGCAGCATCAATTTGTAGGAGTTCACATTGAGCTTCACCACCACCATCGAAGCAATGCACGGGGGCGTAAAGATCATGAAAATCAGCATCGCCGCCGCATGAAGCGCGCTATATCCCACCGCATCGCTGCTAAAGGCCTCTTCGGCACGTTCAGCATTGCCCGATTCATAGATCGATCCGATGGTCGCTACCGCACTTTCCCGCGCGGCAAAGGAGCTTAAAAATGCCACGTTAATGCGCCAATCAAAGCCCGCCCATTCGGTGACCGGTTCTAAAAATCGGCCAAACATTCCTAAAAAAGAGTTACTAATGCGTTCGTTTTTAATCTCATTTTGCAGTAATTGCCCTTGCTGCGAGAGTTTACGAATCTCCCTATTAATCGCCCGCGCATCTTTATCGGTCGGTTTAATAAAGGTGTAAAACTCCGGCACCTTTTGGGCATATTTTGCATCCACTGCCGCGGCTTTTTCCGGTGATTGGGAGGCCGCCATCCGATCCGCGCGATAGCGATTGTTAAGGTTGATCAGCTCGTAGATCGCTTTTTTATCGCTCACTTTGGCATAATAGGGCGAATGTTGAATCGCCTCGTCATACTCCATCAGCATCACATCAACGCGATGATCGATCTCAAGCTGTTTCTCCTTTGAAATTCCGGGAAATTGAAGGAGCACAAAGAGTACGACCGCCACCGCCATCACAATCGTCCCCACTTTATGAATGTAGAGCCAAATGCGTTGAATGGCGCGGAGCATCACCCCTTTTACCGTCGGCAGATGATACGGGGGCAATTCCATAATAAAGGGCGTGCGTTCCCGATGTTTTAAGATGGTGAGCGTTAAAATCCGCGCAATGCTCAACGCAATAAAGAAGGTAATCGACGAGATAAAAAACATCATCAGCGACATCGTACTTGCAAAAAATGCCCCCAAAATTAGCGTATAAAAAGGGACTTTCGCCAAGCAATTCATATAGGGCACCGTCATAATGGTCGCAATGCGTGCCTGCTCATCGGCAATGCCTTTCGTCGCCATAATGCCGGGCACCGCGCATCCCCCAACAAACGCGCCACCAAGCACTAACGGCAGCGTCGATTGCCCATGAAGCCCATAACGATTAAAGACGCGATCGAGCACAAAGGCGATCCGTGGCATATAACCGGTATCTTCCAAAATGGCGATAATCATAAATAAGATGAGGAAAATCGGCACATAATTAAGGAGCGCTAGCGCACTGTTCACCAGCCAAATGCCAAGCTCGGTCACTAGCGGCACCTCGATAAAATCAGGCGCAGGCAGGAGCGAGACAATAAAGTTTTTTAAGGTCGCAAGATAGGGCCAGGTGTAATTGGTGAGCGCATAACCTTTGACGATGGAGAGCTCGTACGTGCCATAGATCACCAGCCCCAAAATAAGAAAGGAGAGCCAACGATTGAGTACGACTTTATCGATAAGACTCGTGAGCGTCGGCTTTTTATCGACAGGTTCCAAAACGCACGTCTTATAGATTAAATTCGCCGCTCGATAACGCTCCGCTGCCACAATCGAATCGATCGTTTTAGTCTTTTCGCTCGGATGTTGATTAAGGGCGTCTTGATTATCCCGATCGCTTTGATTATCAACCACCTGTTGTAACTGCGTAGTAAATGCGGGTGCACGATCTTCGATTCGTTCGATCACCGTCCGGTTATTCTCTAAGACTTTTAGCGCAAGCCAGCGCGGATCCATTTGATTGCACAGCTCGGTAAGTAGAGGCTCGGACGTTAAGAGTGATTCCACTTGATTGAGCGTTTTGTCAATCTCCGAGTAAGTATGCGGACGTTTTTGAGGGGAATTATCAATTGCCTCATCGGTTTTTTCATTCGATTTGGCAGACGTTTTCGCCGCTAACATCGCCGTTAAAATCGCCTCTTTACCGATCCCTTTTGAGCCCACCGCTTCAATCACCGGAACGCCCAATGCTGTTTCAAGGGCGGCGCGATCGAGGGTTAAACCGCGGCGTTTTGCAATATCCATCATATTGAGCACCACGATCACCGGTTTGCCGATCTCAAGGAGCTGGAAGGTGAGATAGAGACTGCGCTTTAGGCACGAGGCATCAATCACGTTGATAATCACGTCCGGATCATCATCTAAAAGATAGGCCACCGTCGCTTTCTCTTCCATGGAAAAGGCGCTAAAGGAGTAGGTTCCGGGAAGATCGACGAGCTCGATCGTCTCCCCTTTGTAGTTAAGTCGCGTGCTCTTTTTTTCCACCGTCACCCCGGGATAATTGGCAACGCGCTGATTCACCCCGCTCATCATGGTGAAAATGGTGGATTTCCCGCAGTTTGGTTGCCCCGCTAATGCCGCTTTAATCATGCGCCACCCGATCGATCTCAATCATGCGCGCTTCATCACGGCGAAGCGTCACGAAATAGCCCAAAATCTCCACCTCAAGCGGATCGAGTAGCGGCGCGGAACGCACCATCGCCACTTCAGCCCCTGGGATAAATCCCATATTAAACAGCTTCTGACGCAACACTCCATCACTGTGCACGGCTTTAATCACCGCCCGTTGGTTACTCTGCAATCGATCAAGCGCTAGCGGCTTCTCTTGGAACATCTCGCACCTTTTATTTAATTTAAAAATATAATGACAATGAGAAGCATTATCAATGAGAGTTTTTAAAAATGCAACTGACTCTCATTAACATCAAAACCGATTGATATTAAGGACTTTTATAGGATTTTTATTATTTTAAGGAGAAACTATTCGTCCCCTTTTTCGCTCATTTTAAGCAATCTCAGCCTCGCGAAACCCCTTGATGCTAGCCTCTTAAGGCGAGTTATAATTGGAGTCTATTTCCGTTTGAGAATCATTCTCAATATATTTTATCTATCGATATTCTGAGTTTGATAAGGAAAAGTAAAGAAGCCTCAATCTTTTTTAAATCAGAGGCTTGCAAAAAGTCGACACAATTTATTATAGTGTGATTTACAGATCATAATATAGATCAAAGTTTAGGGGACTATCTCAAATATAATAAGAAAATAGATGGCTAGCCGCCCCGTTCTAAAGTTAGTCATAAAGGTAAGGATGGAATCATGATTCATAATGTGCACTGTTTTTGGCAACGCTTTAAAGCGCTCGAATCCTCGTTGCAGACGCTTCCGGTGAAAACGCGGATGACGCGCGTTAATCGTCTGCTTAAAGAGTGTGGAATTGAGCTGATTGCGGAGATCTATAAAGAGGCGCCAAATGAGATTATTTTTACCGCCGATGGGGATGTCACTCTTTTTGAAAAAGTGCTTAAAATGGCGGCGTCTGCCCCGCATTTGCAATACTTTACTATCTACCCGTTTCGCCAAGCGTGCGATGTGACCGATCTCTATCTTGATTGGGACGATGGGCTTCGCCTTGGGCACGATGATATTTTGCTCGATTACAGTTTTGAAAAGCGCCGCTTTGCACTCACCATTGCCACCCATAAAACCATTCCCGAAGCGATTTTAGAAGAGGCACAATACCTGGTGTTTTTGCTCTTAGATTATGCGCTCGGCGAGTATGAATTTGAGACCAAAGTGGGCCGTGTGGTGTTTGAAAAAGATCCAGTTCATTTAACCAAATCGCTCTCAATTGCGGAGTTTAGCCAATGCTATAAAAAGTTTTGGCATCAACATTTAGGCCACAGTGGCGTCTATCCTGAGATCGATCATCAAGCGTGGGATTGGTCCTCTTTTGAGCTTGTCGATCCGTATGATTCAATCCCTTTTTTAATGCGCCGAAATGAGACGGCGAACGCTCTGGTGGGCGATCCCAATTATCCCTATTATGTGGAGATCACTCTGCCGGAATCCCACGAGGAAAGCGAAACCTTTGACCGAATTCGCGTTTTAGAAGAGCAGGTCGATGAGGCTCTGCATCGCCTTCGTTACGCCATTCATACCCATAGCACGCGCCATCATCTCACGGCCCCTCGGCAGACGTTGGGCTATTACGTCAGTGATGTGGAGTGCATTAACAGTTTGCAACAAAAGTTTGTGGAATTTGGCCCAAGTCTCGCCATCGATTACCACTACGATCCGGGCTGGAGCCACTACCTGCAATTTGTAGAATAGGTCTTATTTCAAAAGTAGAGCGATTATCATTAAGGGGATTACGAGCCCTTGATAATCGCTCTGTTTATTATTTAAATAATCTAAGAATGGGCCGTTATCCTCGTTATTAATAATCAATTCAATCGATTAGATGGCGTCGATCCATAAGCCGATCAATTAAGATGCTCCGTTAAACGCGCCACAATCTCATGCTCATTTCGATATTTTGCTAAATCAAGGGCGGTATAGCCTTTGGCAACGATCGATGGATCGGCCTGTTGACTTAAAAGGTATTCCACAATCTCCTTTAACCCCATCTCAGCGGCGCGGTGAAGCGCAGTAAATCCGTTATGATCGGTGGCATTAACACGCGCATCGTGCTCAATTAACACCTTCACAAGATCGAGTTCTCGAAGCTGTACAGCGTCCATCAGTGGCGTTGTTCCCGCAAGGCTCAACCCTTCTACATCAGCGCCCTTTTCAAGCAGCAGTTCCGCCATTTTTTGATCCTTCGCATAGAGCGACCAATGAAGGGGGCGAAAGCCATCTTGCGCTAAAAGCTCAATATCCATGCCCTGCTCTAACTGCGTTTCCACCTCGTCATATTCACCATTGGCGATCGAGATATGGAGCGCGGTGGTTGAGCGAAGTTCCGCATCCGTTTCATTGCGATATTCGTCATCAAAAACGCCCACAATGGCCTTATGACCAAAAAGAACAAACGCCCAAACCGCTGCCTCATTGGGCGTTGTTTCCAAGGATTTTGGAAGAGGCACAGGGGTAATATCATTGAGCGCATGGCTTCGCATCAGATAATGGAAAATCGCTTCGGTATAGCGCTCCGTTTCAAGGCTCGCATCATCCAAAAATACCCCTTCAATCCATTTAACATGGAGCGTATCGCCCTCTTGAGAGACCCGCGCACGCACCATCACTTCCCGCGTCCAACTGCGCACCATATAGATAAACGCGCCATCATAAAAGATCGCCCATTTATGCTCCATCTGCGTCGGAATAAAGAGCGAACCGGGATAGAGTTTATCGGCCACTTTATAGCTCAGTGTACTCTCAATTTTTCGGTGATTGTCTGGCTGCTTGCCACTAAAGGATGAGCCATCTTCAATGCCGTACGAACGCGCATGAATCAACGCTTGCGGATCTTTTGACGAGCCGATCATCTGCAAGGTGATGGGGCGAAGATCGATTAACTGTACGCCAAAGGGATTTTTTTCAGCCACGATGGTGGGAAGATGGTCAACTTCAACCGCTTTTTGCGTCATAGCGCGCTCCTTTTAAGGTGAATATTTCAATCCAATAACAAGCCCTCTATCTTACCAAACCTTCTATCGTCATAGGGATAAGAGTGATAAAATACCCCCTTATTTTCCGCTCTTTTTGCCCCAATTTTTACGATTTAATGCCTATGTTTGAGATTCTCTACCACGATGATGCGCTCGTTGCGATCACCAAACCCGCCGGTTATTTTGTGCACCGCTCCATGCTCGATCCCCACAATAAGCAGATCATTTTGCAAAAATTACGCCAGCAGATCGGCCAATATCTCTACCCGGTTCATAGGCTCGATCGCCCCACTTCCGGCGTGCTTATTTTCGCGCTCAATGAGGCGTCCGTTCGGCACATTGCCCATCAATTTACCCACAATACGCCGACTAAAATCTATCATGCGGTGGTGCGCGGCTTTGTCAGTCCCGAGATTAAGAAAATGGATGCCCCGCTCAAGCATGAGCTTGAAGACCCCGATGCCAAGGAGCCGATGGTCTATCAGGAATCACTTACCTACTGTCGCGGCCTTGCTCAATGTGAACTTCCGCTCCCTGTCGGGCGATATGACGCCTCGCGCTACTCCCTTGTGGAATTACAACCGATCACCGGGCGCACCCATCAATTGCGCCGGCATCTCAATTATGCCGCCCACCCGATCGTTGGCGACTCAAAACATGGAGATCTGCGCCACAATAAGTCGATTCAGACCCATTTTCACAACGAACGTTTAATGCTGCACGCCTCCTATTTAACCCTCAATCACCCTGAAACGAATCAGCTGCTCACGCTCCATTCCCCCTTTCCCGAAGAGTTTCGCACCTTACTAACGGCGATGAATCTTCCAAGTGATACGCCGCCTCTTATTCCGCTCCATACTCCGTGAGAATCAGCGCCAATTTTCCGGCGGCTTTGCTATGATGAGGGCTTACGAATTAATCGAGGTGACTCATCATGCTAAAACAGATTCCACCTGTAACCCGGGCCCTACTTTTTATTAATATCGGCCTCTATGTAGTGACGCAGCTACTTAGCGCAAGCGATATTTCGCTCACGATTTTGCTCGGCAGTTACTACCCTGAATCGCTCAATTTTCATCTCTGGCAACCGCTCACCCATATGTTTATGCATGGTGGCACGGGGCATATCTTCTTTAATATGTTTGCGCTATTTATGTTTGGCTCATCGGTGGAAACCCATCTTGGGCAAAAACGTTTTCTGATCCTCTACTTTTTAGCGGGCATCGGCGCCTTTTTACTCTTTAACGCGCAGAGTTTTCTCCAAGTGGCGAGCTATAAAGCGGAACTCTTACAGCTTGACATCGATCCTGAGCTCATTCGCAAACGCATGCACTTTATCGATCTTAAAGAGACGCTTCTCAATCCGATGATCCCCAATTTAGAGGTTGCCCGCGACCTTGCCTATAGCTACATCACCCCGATGGTGGGCGCATCCGGAGCGATCTACGGCATTTTGGTAGCCTATGGATTGATGTTCCCAAACTCAAGCCTCATGCTGGTATTTCTTCCCTTTCCCATTAAGGCAAAATATTTTATCCCCGGCATTATGATCCTTGAGATTGTTTTAGGTTTAATGAATTATTCATGGAATCCGGTGGCGCACTTTGCCCACATTGGTGGCGCAATTACCGGGCTTCTCATCATGCTCTACTGGCGTGCTCAAGCGAAAAAACGCCGGTATTAACGATTCTATATAAGGAGATTGATTTGATTCAAACGCTAAAAAACGCACTGCTTACGCTTTTATTTCTCATCATTAGCCCACTCACCTTTGCCGGCGAAATGCTCTCAATTACCGATCAGGAATTGATGCAGGTGGCCGATAAGATCTTTATGAATGAAGCAAGTGGCAACCCTGATAAACTCATTACGTGGAACCAAGGGGAAAACTTCCCATCGCTCGGGATCGGTCATTTTATCTGGTATAAAGCGGGCGAAGTGGAGCGCTTTGAGGAGACGTTTCCCGGACTTGTCACCTTTTTAGAACAAAAGGGAGCAAAACTTCCCTTTATTTTAGTGCGCCATAAAACCGCCCCGTGGCCGAATCGCGAGCATTTTCTCACCAATCAAAATAATGCCTCCGCCACAGCGCTCAAAGAGTTTTTATACCAAACCCGCGATCTGCAGATTCTCTATATCTTTAATCGTCTGCAAGCGGCGCTCCCGAAAATGGAAGCGGCCTCCCGATCCCCACAAAAAGTGCGCGATAATTTCTACGCCGTCGCCAATGCAAACAATGGGCTCTACGCGCTGATCGATTATGTCAATTTTAAAGGGGAAGGCACCAATCCCAATGAGCGCTATAAAGGCCAAGGCTGGGGACTTTTACAAGTGTTAGAAGGGATGCCCCATCTTCCGCAAAATGCCTCCACCGCCTTAACGCATTTCCGTGAATCGAGTAAAGCGCGCCTCTCTGAGCGAGTGCAAAATGCCGATCCCGCTCGCAATGAAAGCCGCTGGCTTCAAGGCTGGCACAACCGCTGCGAGACCTATCGTTAGACCCTTTTAAACGGCGGTTCTCTTAATGAATCAGGCCTGTGGATAACTCTGTGAATAATCCCTGTATAAGGCAGGGATTTTTTATGGATAACGCACCGACCTCCATCAATCAAGCGCTCCGCTAATGGCGTATAATTAGCCCATCACTGCATCAATTATTTAAATAAGGAGAGACCATGACGACCTCAATGACACACGCTTCCATTTCCTGGAATGAGGCGGGAGAACCGATGTCTAAGCATTTTGAGGATCGTTATTTCTCCTCCGATGATGGGCTTTTAGAAGCGCGTTATGTCTTTTTAGCTCACAATAATCTAGCCAAACGTTTTTCAGAACTTGCCCCCTATGAAACGATCACCATAGGTGAAACCGGCTTTGGCACCGGGCTCAATTTTTTAGCCTCTTGGGAGCTCTTTTGTAAAAACGCCCCTGCAACCGCCCATCTTCATTTTTTAAGCGCGGAACTCTACCCGCTCTCCCACGACGATATGCGCCAAGCGCTCTCTCGCTGGCCGGAGCTTACCCCGCAGATCGAAGCGTTTCTCAGCGCCTATCACGGCATTCATGAAGGCTTTCAAACGCTCTCATTGATGGAGGGGCGCATCACACTCACCTTAATGATTGGCGATGTGAAACAGGTGATTCCCAAGATCAAAGGAGCCGTGGATGCATGGTTTTTAGATGGTTTTGCCCCATCGAAAAATCCTGAGATGTGGAGCGAGGAGCTCTTTACTCTACTGGCGCAAAAATCCCGAATTGGCGCGACTTTGGCGACCTTCACCTCCGCTGGGTTTGTACGGCGCGGCCTCATTCGCGCGGGGTTTGAGATGCAAAAAGATCAAGGGTTTGGCATTAAACGCGAGATGCTGTTTGGATTTTATGCGCCCGATGAGGCTTATCTTAATCGGCGCCTGACGCGTAAAGAGCGGACTGAAAACGCGCCGTGGTTTCGCCATAGCGATTCTCTCATCAAAACGCGCAGCGCCATTGTGATCGGGGGCGGAGTTGCAGGCGCAACCAGTGCCTATCTCTTAGCGCAGCGGGGATTTAAGGTTACGCTGCTTGAAAAAAACCGTGAGATTGCGCGGGAAGGTTCGGGCAATCCTCAAGGCATTTTATATCTTAAACTCTCCGCCCATCGCACCGATCAGACGCGCTTTTTAATTGAAGGATTTGGCTATACGCTTCGGCTCTTAAAAACGCTGACCGCAGAAGGGAAACTCGTAGAAGGCACCGACTGGGCGCAAAGTGGCGTATTACAGCTCTCCTATTCCACAAAAGAGGTGAAACGCAACCACAATCTCGATGAGGCCTTTAATGATGCGCTTTTATATGGCATTTCTAGCGACAAAGGGAGCGAGATTGCAAGCGTTGAGGTTCATCATGAAGGACTCTTTTTTCCCGAATCGGGCTGGGTTAAACCGCGCCGTTTTTGTGAAGCGCTGCTCGATCATCCCAATATCACCCTAGTTACCGATTGTGAGGTACTCTCCCTTTCCAAGACACCTTCCAAAGAGGCGTCCAAAGAAGCTTCCCAAAATACCTCTGGGGGAATATCAAAATCAAGTCTGCACCACTGGAAAGTGCTCACTCAAAACGCGCGCGGTGAAACCTCTTTTGAGGCGGAAACGGTGATTTTAGCCAATGCCACCGAGAGCACAACGCTCTATCAAACGTCGGAATTACCGCTTAAAAATATTCGCGGACAGGTGACCTATTTGCCTGAAACGCCTGAGAGCCAAGTTCTTAAAAGCGTGATCTGCAGTGATGGTTATATCTCCCCGTCGGCCGATGGTATGCACTGCATTGGCGCCACCTTTAATTTTGAGCGAAGTGATCGCGCACTCTCAACTGCGGAACACGCGCAAAATCTCACCATGCTCAAAACCGCCTCAGAACCGCTCTATCATGCACTCAATGCGGATCATTACCCGCTTGAAACGCTCCAAGGGCGCACCGCCTTTCGCTCAACGAGCCCTGATTATCTGCCCATTGTCGGCCCGACCCCTCACTTTGAGCGCTTTATGATCGATTATGCGGTAATTGAGAAAGATGCCAATAATGTCCCCAATACCCTCTGCACCTTTCACAAAGGGCTCTTTATCAATGCCGGCCACGGCTCGCGCGGGCTCATTACCGCCCCTCTTTCCGCACAACTCCTCCTTGAACATATTGAAAAAAATGCCTTTAGCGTTGAGCGAGATCTCGTTGAAGCGTGCCACCCTGCGCGCTTTTATATTCGCATGCTCCGCTTTCCGAAACGGCACGAGACTCCTTCGAAAAATCATCAAGATAAAGAAATGTAAAATATCTGGATTTTCCGTGCCAACTGGCATTTATTTACAAATATAGGTCTATACTAAAATCATGAAAGAGCGGAATATAACCCTTAATCTATGATTCTTAATTTAATCAAAGGAGATATCAATGAAACGTCTACTCATGATTTCAGCACTTGCCGTCGGTTTAGCGAGCCCCTTTGCGGTGGCTCAATTTAAAGACCCGTCAACGGTGATGATCAACAATACTCAAGGCGGCTTCCAAGGCCCTTCGGCGGTGGATAATGTCACCATCTCGGACGCAAAAACCATGCGCGACGATAGCTACATTGCGCTTGAGGGGAAAATCACTAAGCACCTACGTAAAGATAAATACCTCTTTACCGATGGCACCGATGAAATTGTCGTTGAGATCGATAAAGATAAATGGCGCGGCGTCATTATCACCCCGAACGATACCGTTCGCTTAGAGGGGGAAATTGATGCCGGTCGTGGCGGAAAAGTGGAGATCGATGTCGATCGCATTCAACTAGCGAAATAATCCGAGCGACTCCGTCACATAAAACATCAAAACACTTAAAACGGTCTTTACTCCTTATGCGATCATGAAACATGATAAGTAAGACCACAAAAAAAGCGCCTCCGTGGCGCTTTTTATTTTTCATCGAGTCAGTATGTAATGAGATTATAGGGCATCTAAAACTTCATCAAGCTGGCGCTCAATGCTTTGCAATCCCTGCCCTGAGAGATACCAAAGTTTTGGAGTTAGGTAGATCACTTTGCCCTCTTTAACCGCATTCACCGCGGCAAATTCGGCCTTATTAAAATGGTGCGGATCCATTGGCGTTTGCCCAATCGCGGCACTTCGATCCACAATAAAGATCAGATCAGGATTTTTAAGCTCTAAGTATGCCGAGGTGGCCGATAATCCCTTCTCTTGGGTATCGGTATCGGCTTTTTTGACACCGGCCACATGATGGATAAAGTTGGCGTAACCATTACTGTTTGAGGCCCAAAACTTACCATCATTATGGAGTATCACCACCGCACTTTTCCCAGAGGCACGAGCGGTCTCTTGAGCCGCGTTAATTTTCTCCTCTAAACGATTCCACGCTTCAAGCGCTTCCGGCTCTTTTTCCACCGCTTTCCCAACGGCTAAAATATTCTGTTTCGTTGAGGTTAAATACTCCCCCTCCACTGAGAAATTAATCACCGGCGCAATTTCCGATAATTCCTCTAAAAACGCACCTTGTCGTCCTGAAATCACAATAAAGTCGGGCGATTTTTCCCGAATGAGCGCCATATCCGGCTCTTTCATCGTCCCGCTAGAGTCGTAGGAATCCGTATTAAATTTCGCTAAATATTCCGGGGTATTGCCCTTCGGGAGCGCTAATACACTCGCTTCCGCGCCGAGCGCTTCAATGGTATCGAGTGCACCAAAATCCATCACCACCCCTTTCGGGCCCGCCACCGCAACGCCGAAAGTGAGTGCTACCGCCATCCATAATTTCTTCATGATCGATCCTTTATCTACTCTGATCTGCTGTTATCTATAATATCGACTATCAAATGATAATGATTATTATTAACATAAATTAGAAAAAAGTCTATGTTTTTATGGCACTCCTAAAAAAGCTTGCTATGATATCGATGGAAACGCTGATTTTTACACTACTTAACCGAGAGGCACGCATGTCAGATATCACACAACCGGTTCGTATTTTGATCTCCACCTCCCACTCTGCCCACTTTAATCTTGCGGTGGAAGAGGTGATTTTCCGTAACATGGATCCCCGTCAAACGGTGCTATTTCTCTGGCGTAACGACAATGTGGTCGTCATTGGCCGCGGGCAAAATCCATGGAAAGAGTGCAATACGCGCCTGATGGAAGAGGATGATATTATGCTCGCGCGCCGTCACAGTGGCGGGGGTGCGGTGTTTCAAGATCTTGGCAATAGCTGTTTCACTTTTATGGCCGGTAAGCCGGGGTATGACCGAAAAATCTCAACAAAAATTGTGCTCGATGCGCTCAATTCTCTAGAGATTCCCGCCATCGATTTTGGACGCAATGACATTGTGATTGAACAAGGCGATGAGGTGCGTAAAATTTCAGGATCGGCGTTTCGCGAGCGCCCTGATCGCGGATTTCATCATGGCACGCTGTTATTAGACGTTAATCTCGATTCTCTCGCAAAATATTTAAATCCCGACCCGAAAAAGCTCAAAGCAAAAGGCATTACCTCGGTGCGCTCTCGGGTGGAAAATTTAAAAAATCTCTACCCCAATCTCACTCACGAGGATCTCTTTGAGGCGCTCGTGCAAGCGTTTTGCAATCATTACGAGGTTGAAGTGACGCCGGAATATATCTCGCCCGATAATACGCCGGATCTCCCCGGATTTGAGAAGCAATATGCGCTGCAACAAGCGTGGGATTGGAATTTTGGATCGGTGATGGAGTTTAGCCATCATCTCTCCGAACGTTTTACTTGGGGCGGAATTGATCTCCATCTCAACGTCAATCGCGGAGTGATTACAGAGGCGAAACTTTTTACCGATAGTTTAGTACTCGATCCGCTCGAGGTGCTTGAAAATGCCCTTCCGGGGAAACGCTATGAACCAAGCGAGATCGAAGCGATGTTTCCGCCCCTTCAAATTGCTGCGCCTGAATTTAAAGCGCCGCTCGAAGAGCTGAAAACTTGGCTCATCAATGCGATTAAATAATCATTTTAAAGCCATAAAAAAACCGCAGTAAGTTACTTCATTCCCTGCGGTTTTTACATTTAGAAGCCTAATCGATTAAAGTAGCGCTGCGCCGGTTAATCGCTCAAGTATTTTAAGCGGTGCCAGCTCTGGATTTTTAAGGCCGTTCACGTCAATTAAGTAGGTTTGTTCAAGCATATATTGCCCGCTCATCGCTGCATGCGGCACCTGATCGGCGTAACAGACCCACGTCGCGCCGGGGAAGAAATCCACATCCCACTGCACGCCATTTTTCTGATACTCAAGGTCCGCCTTCATCGCATCGTGCATCGCAAGCATCAGATGATCGTAATGCGTACGGCGGCTTTTCGTAATGTGCAATTTATCTTGAATCCAGCTCGCCATCGGTGAGTACGGTTTTAATCCCGGAAGCACACGCTCAGCAAGCGTTTCAAAGGATTCCCCCACACGCCACGAACGCGGCACGCCGTGGGGATTAATATTGTTAAAAATCCGTAAAATACGATTGCCATGGATCGGACGCGAGGGAAAGGCATCCACATGAAGTCGCGTATCGTCTTTGCGCCAGGAATTTTTATCCTGCCATTTGGCAATCTCATGCACGCGAAGGCTATTTACCGGCTCAATAAGATGGCCTTTATAGTTCGGTAACAGCGTTTCCACCAAGGCTTTTGTGGACTGATAATACCGCTCAAGGAGCGCCTTAATTACCGGCTCATTCTCGGGATCGACCACGCCGCGAAGCTGATCTTTCTCCACATTAAAGCTGATGTTTTTACGCTTCGGATCCACAAGTTCTGGCCCGAGTAACGCCGTTCTGTCCGTCATCATTTACTCCTTGCCACCCGCATCGGCAGCCGCCATCCCATCTGAATCCCACTGATTGGAATATTATCCATTTAGCGATAATAACAAGCAGATTCAAATGGTAATCATTTACAATTAAGGCTTTAATTATACAAAGATAATTTAAAATGTCATCTAATTGTCACGGGTTTATGATATAGAGCGTAAAAAGATCACAACTTTCGAGCACGACCAAATGCCTTATCCACAGATTATCCCTTGGTTATCCTTTTGTTATTCACACGGTTATCCACATGCTAAAGTTGCCGATTCCCCTAAAATCGGCTATTATTTGATCATCTTCACTCTGCATAAAAAGCGCCCAGCGACCGATTAAATTTGCCTAATCCCATTTTAATCTGTACAATGCTACGCGTTTTGTGTGTAACAACTTTATGGATAGAGGAAACGATGCAAAAAATGATCATCACCTGCCCTCAAGGCACTGCTTTTCAAGCAGTTCTTTCTCTATTTATTAGATTTTTTTGAAAACCGACAATGAAGTCGGTTTTTTTTTGAGCCAAAATTTTTTTAACTTAAAAAAGAGACTATTTATGACGCGCCCAACCAAACCTATCATCGCCCTAGACTTTCCGAACTATCTCGAGACCAAAGCCTTTTTAGAATTGATGCCGGCCGATGAAAAACTCTATATCAAAATTGGTATGGAACTTTTCTATAACGAAGGCCCGATGTTAGTAGAAACTTTAAAAGCTCGCGGCTATGAGGTGTTCTTAGATTTAAAACTCTACGATATTCCCAATACGGTTAAAAGCGCGATGATCGGCCTTGCCAAACTCGGCGTTGATATGGTCAATGTTCACGCAGCCGGCGGAAAACGCATGATGGAAGCGGCGCTCGAAGGGCTTGATATCGGCACTCGCGCGGGGAAAACGCGCCCCCATCTTATCTCAATTACCCAGCTCACCTCGATGACGGAAGCGGAGATGCAGCGAGAGCAAGGCGTGCAGATGTCGCTGCTTGAATCGGTGATTAACTACAGTCAGCTCACCTACGATGCAGGACTTGATGGAGTGGTTTGCTCGGCTCAAGAAGCGCAAAAAGTAAAAGAGAATACTCACGGCGAATTTCTCTGCGTCACCCCGGGGATTCGTCTAGCCTCCGATGCCGCCGACGATCAGCGCCGCATTATGACCCCGCATCAAGCGCGTCTCAATGGCTCAAGTTATATCGTGGTCGGTCGCTCAATTACGCAAGCGGCGGATCCTCTACAAGCGTATTACACTGTTAAATCTGAATGGGAAAAATAATTATGAACGTTGCAAAAGAAGTGGCAAAACGCCTTATCTCAATCGATGCGGTTTCACTCTCACCGGATGCGCCTTTTACTTGGGCATCGGGCATTAAATCCCCGATCTACTGCGATAACCGCTTAATTGTGAGTTATCCTGCGGTACGCAAATTTATCTCAAAGCGTTTAATTGAGATGATCGAACGCGAATTTCCTGAAGTGGAGGTGATCGCTGGAACGGCAACGGCGGGTATTCCGCACGCCTCGTGGGTCTCAGCCGTTCTTGAAAAACCGATGGTCTATGTGCGCAGCTCACCGAAAAAACATGGCCGCGGCAACATGATCGAAGGCAT
Source organism: uncultured Ignatzschineria sp. (assembly GCA_945619025.1). GTDB lineage: Bacteria > Pseudomonadota > Gammaproteobacteria > Cardiobacteriales > Wohlfahrtiimonadaceae > CALZBJ01. Next base: position 52,292 of record CALZBJ010000006.1, read on the forward strand.
CGTGGAAAAGGGTAAAAAAGTGGTGATCGTTGAAGATTTAATCTCAACGGGCGGCAGCTCCATCACCTGTGCAAAAGCCTTAGAAGAAGCCGGATGTGAGGTCATCGGTGTTGCGGCAATCTTCTCCTATGAGCTCCCTGCTGCAACGACAAACTTTGCGGCCCAAGGCAATTTAAAACATGTCACGTTAAGTAACTACCCCGCACTTTTAGAGGTGGCACTTGAGGAAAAAATGATTACCGAAGCGCAACTCGGCGTCATTACCGAATGGAATAAAGATCCTGAAAACTGGGGCAAATAGAGCATGAGTGCGGAAAAAATTATCATTGAAAAAGGCGATAAGAAAACCCTTCTCGCCTCCACGATGGGCTATGCAATGGATGGCCTCGACATTATGATTCTCGGTTTTGCGATGGTGCTGATTCGAAATGAATTTGGCCTATCGCACGCTGAGGGCGGTATGATTCAGACCTTAACCTTAATCGGGACGGTGCTCGGCGGCATTATCTTCGGTATGCTTGCCGATAAATATGGTCGCGTTCGCGTCTTTAACTGGACCATTTTGCTCTTCTCGCTCTTCACCGGGCTTGCCGCCTTTGCGCCAAATGCTGAAAGTTTTGTGGTGCTGCGCTTTATTGCAGGACTTGGACTTGGCGGTGAATTTGGCATCGGGATGACGCTGGTGGCGGAAACTTGGCCGGCGAAAAAACGCTCACGAGCCACCTCGGTTGTAGCGATTGGGTTCCAGATCGGTATTGTCCTTGCGGCACTGACAAATCTCTTTGTCTCCCCTCATTTTGGCTGGCGCGGCATGTTCTTAGTGGGCGCACTTCCTGCGCTCCTTGTATGGTGGGTTCGCCATAATCTCGATGAGCCGGAGATGTGGAAAGCGGTTAAACGTCAAAACAAAAATAAGATCTCCATCAAACCGCTCTTTAAAGATCGCCGCACCACCATCACCACGCTGGGCCTCATTATTGCAACGAGTGTGCAAAACTTTGGCTTCCACGGCATTATGGTATGGATGCCCTCGGTCCTTCTTGAAGAGCATGGTTTAAAACTCTCAGACATCACCTTCTGGACCTTTATTACCGCTGCCGGCATGATCGTTGGGACGCTCATTTTCGGACAAGCGGCGGATCGATATGGCCGCCGTCCGACCTATATCTTCTTCCTGTTAGTGAGTGCAGGCTTTGTCTGGGTCTACTTCCAACAGACAAACCTTGCGTTAATTATTGGCCTTGCGGCACTGCTAGGATTCTTTGTTAATGGCATGATGGGCGGCTATGGTGCGCTCTTATCGGAGCATTATCCCACTGAAATTCGCTCCTCGGCACAAAACATTATCTTTAACGTGGGCCGCGGCGTAGCGGGATTTGCCCCCTTTATTATCGGATCGCTCTCAAAAGATCACTCATTGAGTGTGGCGCTTGGCGCGATCTCTGGGGTCTATCTTCTCTCTGCCGCCGCCTTTGTGTTTATGATTCCAGAAACGAAAGGTAAAGCGCTCGAATAATCAGCCACGTCGCATCAATCAAATCACAATCGCCTCTCTTCGGAGAGGCTTTTTTATCCATTAACATTCCCTATGAAGATCTTCAAAAAGATTGATCCGTTATCCCAGCCTTATCCTCACGTTATCCAATGGTTTATCCACAATGTTATCCACAATTATCCTTAAAACGAGCACAAACCTTAAAAAGTTATCCCCGAAGTTATCCACAGCCCTTTCCCATGAAATTGTGGATATCCCCACCATTTATCCCAAAAGAGCCCGTTAACGAATCATTATATGGCCCTCAACACTACGATTCCGTTCAAAAATGTATTTTTAAATCATCTTAGATCGTCACGAATATTTTGCTTACTATCAAAAATTCATGATCAGACATCTTTTTTTCCACATCGTTCATCTGAGTGAAAAATAGGTTTATCCAAATTCCCCGCCCCTGACAATTTTAAAATGGGATAAAAAATCGCTCGTGTAGTTTCGTTATTATTCGATTGCATCAAGGGTTTCAAGTAGTCAGTAAAAAAATGAAGATAAAGATAATACGTTACCCAAAGGTTATCCCGAAGCTATCCCATAATTATCCAAAGAGCTCTCCAAGGGTTATTCACAATGTTATCCACAGCCCCTCCTGTTCCTGTCGTTTATCGCTGCGATTTTAATGATGTTCAGGTTAAAAACCCCCCTATCAACGTTCAAATGAATCGCTATTTGACTAAAAATGTTTCATGTGGAACCTTAAATCAACCTCTTTTTAGACAAATGAGTCCTTTGCTAACATTTATCGCCGCGCTCTTTCTCCACAACTTATCCACATTACGCCAATATAAAAAGCATATTTTGCATACTTTTTAGGCAAAAAATGCGTTGTTTATGAGAGATTATTAAGACGAGACCGGTGTAATCGTAAAAAATGTGAGGTTTCACATGAAACAATTGATCGAGTTATGGTTTTTATTATAGGGTTACAGCGTCGATTCAAGCGGAATGATTTGGCGAGTTAAACTAATGTCTTCATTAAGATGCGTTCCGCCCTCTTTACCGTCCGCGCCAAGCGTGTAGAGACGATAGTGCGATGGCGTGCGTTCATAATAATAGGGGCGATTCCACGGATCAGACAGCAGATCATCGCGAAGATAGGGGCCTTGCCAATCCGGTGTCGATTGCGCTTTAATTAAAACGGAAAGCCCTTCCTCATTGCTGGGATAATCGCCGAGTTCTTTGCGGTACACGCTAAGCGCCCCTTCAATGGAGCGCAGATTTTGATTGACTTCAATGACGCGGGATTCATTATTAATGCCGAAAATATTTTGCGCCACCATGGTAATTAAGATGGCAAAAATGGCCGAGAGCACCATCAGTTCAACGAGCGTGACCCCACGTGAGTGATTCAACGGATAGATCGCTCGGTGGTGTGTTAATCGTCGTTTAGTATGATCTGTGTGCATGGGCATCGTCGTCTGTCGTTAGCGCTTTGAAATCGACTCAAAAAGCTCAAAATAGGTGGGAAACGTTTTATTCACGCAGGCGGGATCTAAAATAATAAGATCGGTCTTAAACGCGCAGAGCGAAAAGCACATGGCAATGCGATGATCGTCATAGGTTTCGATCGCGACATTTGGCGTTAACGCCGCTTGTGGAGTGATCTCAATAAAATCAGGGCCCGTTTCAACGGTTACGCCAAGTTTACGGAGCTCGGTTGCCATCGCATCGATGCGATCGGTCTCTTTTACGCGCCAGCTGGCAATATTGCGCAGGCGAGTCTTCCCTTCAGCGTAGAGCGCAAGTGTCGCGAGCGTCATCGCCGCATCAGGAATATCATTGCAATCAAGATCAAGGCCTTTGAGCACGCTATTGTTCGGCGGTTTCACGGTAATCGAATGATCTCTCCAAATAACCTCCGCGCCCATCAATTCAAGCACCTGGGCAAATTTTACATCCCCTTGAATCGAGGCTTTTCCGACGCCCTTCACCGTCACCTCGCCGGCAATGGCGCCAGCGGCTAAAAAGTAGGATGCGCTCGAGGCATCGCCTTCCACAAAGAGATGATTCGGCGCCTTATAACACGCACCTGCGGGAATGGTAAAAGATTGAAAATTATGATTAATGACTTCGATACTAAATTGCTCTAAGGCTTTGAGGGTAATGGTGATGTAGGGTTTGGAGATTAGCTCGCCATCGATCTGAATGGTAAATTCTCGCCCAATCATCGGCAGCGCCATTAACAGCGCAGTGAGATATTGACTGGAAACATCGCCCTTCACCGTCACCGTAGCGCCGGTAATATTGCCTACTTGAATCGCAAGTGGCGGATAGCCCTCCTGCTCAAGATAATCAATCTTCGCGCCAATGCCGTTTAGAGCGGTCACAAGATCTTTAATCGGGCGTTCGTGCATGCGCGGAATCCCACGTAGCTGATAATCCCCGCCATTTAAGGCAAGCGCTGCAGTTAAGGAGCGAAAAGCGGTGCCGGCATTGCCTAAAAAGAGATTCCCTTGTTTACCCGGGAGCGAGCCGTTTCCACCTTCGACCGTAATCCCGCTCAAAGGATCGCCCGAAAGCGTGATTCCGAGAGCTAATAGCGCCTCTTGCATACGTTCGGTATCGTCACTTTCAAGCAGATTTTCGATCACCGTTGTGCCATGTGCGAGCGCACTTAATAACAGATAACGATTGGAAATACTCTTCGATCCGGGCACGGTCACCGTCCCCTCTAATCGATCGCGTTTAGTTAAGGTTAACTGCTCCATAGCTCCCTTTTAATCTCTCTTGTCGATAGTTATTTTTTTGGTTTAACCACAATTTGATTCACCGCAATTGAGGCAGGTTAAACAGCCATCCATCACGATTGCCGCTTTCACCATGCATTTTTTACAGACGATCGCACTCTCCGGAAAATCTCCAGAGGCCTGCTCAGCGGCTGCTAATTCAGCCCGTTTTTCCGCAATCATCGCCTCTTTTGTGCCATCGAGTTTCGGCGCATCAATCAGCCCAATAATCTCTAAATGACGTTGCAATACATCGCCAATTTCAGCAACGAGCGAGGGCATATATTTGCCGCCCTGCTTAAAATAGCCGCCCTGGGGATCAAATACCGATCCAAGTTCTTCGGCCAAAAAGGTGATGTCGCCCCCTTTTCGAAACACCGCAGAAACAATTCGCGTCAGCGCCACAATCCACTGGAAATGCTCCATATTTTTGGAGTTGATAAACATCTCAAAAGGGCGACGCTGCTCATGCTCGGTGCCTTCATTTAAGATCATATCATTAATCGTGATATACATCGCATGTTCTGAGAGCGGCGTTTTCACTTTATAAGTCGACCCAACAAGCCGATCCGGGCGCTCGATCGCCTCATTCATCGAATCGATCCCAAGGGGCAATGAACTCTGCACCGGCTCGCGAAGCGCATCATCTTGCTCATTTGCCTTCTGTTTAACCTGATAGCCGATAATTTTTTGATCAATTTTGGTAATACTCATCCTGATTCTCTCCTAGAATTTTCCGTAATAACCCTCTTTTAACGCCTCAAAAAGATTCGCCGCCGTATGAATCTCCCCATCGTACTCAATGCGCTCATTTCCCTTAAGCGTCACCTCCGAGCCATCGTCAAGATTAAAAGTGTAGAGCGTATTTTCAAGATCTTTCTCTTTTACTAACACCCCTTGGAACACTTCAGGATTAAAGCGGAACGTTGTGCATCCCTTTAACCCTTTTTTATAGGCGTAAAGATAGATATCTTTGAATTTTTCATAGGGATATTCGGTGGGAATATTGGCGGTTTTTGAGATAGAGGAATCCACCCAAATTTGCGCCGCCGCTTGCATATCCACATGCTCTTTTGGCGAGACGCTGTCGGCACTGATAAAGTACTCAGGCAGCGCATTTTCCGGCTCTTTCGCGTGAGGCATCGCATTTTCATTGATAAGTTGGCGGTAGAGCAGTAACTCATAGGAAAAGACATCGACGCTCTCTTTGGTTTTACGCCCCTCTTTAATGATATTGCGAGTGTAATGGTGGGCAAAACTGGGCTCAATGCCGTTAGAGACATTGTTCGCAAGCGAAAGCGAAATCGTCCCCGTTGGCGCAATGGAACTGTGATGGGTAAAGCGCGCACCGATTTCGGCAAGTTCAGCGATCAGTTCAGGGCGTTCGGCACCAATTTTTTGCATATAGCGTGAATATCTTGCGTGAAGCACCGAGCCTTGAATCGTATCGCCAATTTGATAGCCATCGTTCACCATTTCAGGGCGCTTGTTAAGCATCGCTTGAGTAACGGTAAATTCTTCCGCTAATAGAGGTGCCGGGCCCTTCTCTTTGGCAAGCTCAAGAGCGATCTCCCAACCGCGGATTGCCATGCGTTTGGTTACCGCTTCGGTAAAGGCCACCGCTTTTTCAGAGCCGTAGGCAATGCCCATCATGGTGAGCGCGGATCCAAGGCCTAAATAGCCCATGCCGTGACGGCGTTTATGGAAGATTTCATGCTGCTGTTTTTTAAGCGGCAAGCCATTAATCTCCACCACATTATCGAGCATGCGGGTAAAGATCCCCACAATCTCATCAAAACTCTCCCAATCAAATGCGGCATTTTCGGTAAAAGGATCGCTCACAAAGCGCGTTAAATTGATCGAACCGAGAAGGCACGACCCATACGGAGGAAGCGGCTGTTCGCCACAAGGATTGGTTGCGCGAATGTGCTCACACCACCAATTATTGTTCTGCTCATTGACCTTATCGATCAAAATAAAGCCCGGTTCTGCGTAATCATAGGTCGAGCTCATCACCACGTCCCATAACCGGCGCGCTTTGATGGTTTTATAGATGCGGCACGCTACCTCGCCCGATTCATTAACGATCAAGTTTTCCGTGGTTGGCCACTCTTTCCATAGGATATCCTCCCCTTTGAGGGTTTGCGGATCATCAATCTCTTTAGCTTGAATGGGGAAAATCAGTTCCCAATCGAGATCCTTTTCCACCGCCTCCATAAAGTCCGATGTGATGAGAAGCGAGAGGTTAAATTGACGCAGACGGCCATCCTCGCGCTTAGCATGGATAAATTCGGTGACATCCGGGTGCTCAACACTAAATGTTGCCATCTGCGCGCCACGGCGTCCTCCGGCGGAACTAACGGTAAAACACATTTTATCGAAAATATCCATAAAGGAGAGCGGCCCGGAGGTATAGGCTCCCGCTCCCGACACATATGCCCCTTTTGGGCGAAGCGTCGAGAAATCATAACCGATCCCGCATCCCGCTTTGAGCGTCAGCCCCGCTTCATGGACTTTCCCTAAAATATCATCCATCGAGTCTTCAATGGTGCCTGAAACGGTACAGTTAATGGTGGATGTGGCCGGTTTATGGGCTTCTGCGCCGGCATTAGAAATAATCCGTCCCGCGGGAATCGCTCCATGTTGCAGCGCTTTTAAAAAACGCTCATACCAGATCTCTTTGAGTTCCTCACTCGTCTCAACCTCAGCAATGGCGCGCGCAACGCGTCTGAAGGTATCGTCAATCGTTTGGTCGATCGGGATGCCCTCTTTGCTGATAAGGCGATATTTTTGCTTCCAAATATCAAATGATGCGTCTTGTAGAGGAATCGTGTGAGTCGTCATGAAGAAATCCGTCCTTTTCCAATGAGATAGAAATCGATTAACGCACTCATTATACAGATTTTAATGAGAATAAGGCCTACTTTGGTTAAGTTTCGCTGTGCAAATTAAGGATCGAAGCTGAGTGCATTTTTCCGCTTGAAGTGACATAAAACGGAATAAAAAAGCCCTGTCACCAGACAGAGCTTCCATCAAGTATAGTACGTTATTACGGCGTCATTAGCCTATTCGTTACCGTACACATCGTAGCTGAAATATTTTGCCTCAACCTCTTTGTATGATCCATCGTCACGGCTTGCTTTAATCGCTTTTTCAAAGGATTCACGCAGCTCGTTTTCCCCTTTACGGATGCCAACGCCAACGCCTTCACCAAACCATTTTTCATCCATAAAATCAGGCCCAACGAATTCAATGCGCTCGCCATAGCCTTTTTGTAAATAACCGGTATCAAGAGGGACAACGTCCGCAAATACGAGATCAATACGGCCGGTTTCAAGGTCGATCATCGCTTCGTCTAAGTTACGATAGCTACGGATTTTAGCGATTTTACGGAATTCATCATTGAGATAGATCTCATGAATGGTGCCGCTTTGAACGCCAATGCGTTTTTTCTTTAATCCTTCTTTGGTGATGTCGTAGTTTTTTCCTTTAGGAGCCACAAAACGAGCAGGGGTTTGATAATACTTTTTAGTAAAATCGATCGCTTTTTTACGATCATCGGTAATGGACATTGACGCTAAGATCGCATCGATGCGTTTAGTGTTAAGCGATGGAATGAGCGCATCAAAATCTACTTGAACGATTTCACATTTACGCTCCATCTTTTCACAAAAGAGACGCGCTAGATCGGGCTCAAAGCCTTCAATTGTCCGTTCTGGAGAGATATAGCTAAAGGGAGGATAAGATCCTTCAATTCCAATTTTAATTGTCTCTTGAGCAAAGGCTGCTGATAAGAGAAGCGTCGCTGCAGTTAAGGTTTTTTTAATCATTTTTATAACTCCTCTATGAGTGTTTGTTTAAGCTGACCTTTTTTATATTATCATGTCTTTATAAATAATAAATGATGATGAGCGGCTGAAGTTATCCACAGGTTTAAGCCAAAAACTGTGAATAACGCCTCTTTCGAGCTTTTTTTGATGTGGATAACATTTTCCATAACTCTGCCGAGCGTCCGTTGATAAAAAACGGGGTATTTTTCTCCACACGTTATCCACAGGTTATGAAGAGGCCTCTCCGCCGAGTTTTTAATATGCCAATTAAATCAATAGGTTAGTTTAAGCGATAAAAAAGCCAAAATGAAACGAATTCCACTTTGGCTCTCTTTTGTTTATGATGCGTTACTTATGTGACGCCAACGGCTAGAACGAATTAGCCACGTTTGGTTTTAAAGAGGTAACCTAAACCCAAACCTAAGGCAAACATCACTACCGCCGGTACCATCCACTCCATATCCGCGCCGTGGAACGGAAGACGGCTAAGGATCACCTCTAAGTTGCCTCTAAGGGGGGATTCTTCCCCGAGCTGTGATTTCACAACGGATAATACGCTGATAATCACGGTGCTGTAGATTGGTAATTGAAGCGCAAGGTTCGGCATCCCTTTAAGGGCTTTATCGATAAAGACGAGCGCAATTAACACTATCGTGATCGGGTAGATGATCATCAATACCGGTACCGCGCCTGAAATGATGCTGTTTAAGCCTTGGCTCGCAATCACAAAGCTGATTAAGGTGAAGATTACCGCGTAGATGCGATAGCTTAAGATCGGTAAGATCTCATTGAAGTAGCTACTGATCGCCACAATCAGGCCGATCGCAGTGGTTAAACAGGCAAGGGTCACGATTCCACTTAAGAGGATGCGTCCCGCTTCCCCGTAGGTTAAACGGGCTACATCCGTTAAGATTAATGCGCCCATGTTTCCGCTTGCAGTTGGATCTACTTGATAGTTGTTTCCAATCCAGCCTAACGATAAGTAGACCGCACCAAGCCCAACGCCGGCAATCACGGCCGCAATCGACGCTTGTTTAAAGATCTGTTTTTGATTGGTAATGCCGGTCGCTTTCACTGCATTTAAGACAATGATGGCAAAGGCTACCGCCGCAATGGTATCCATGGTTTGATAACCTTCAAAGAACCCTTTAAAGAATGGGGTTGCGGCATAATCGGAATTGCTCGCTTCGGTAATTGGCGTATCAAGGAGCATAAAAGAGCGCACAATCAGAAGAATAATCGTCACTAATAAAAGCGGCGTTAAAACTTGGCCGACGCGATCAACGAGTTTATGTGGGTTGAGCGCGAGGAAAAATACAATTAAGAAATAGACACCGGCAAAGAGGGTAATTGAAGCCGTGGTCTGCTCGCCGCCTGCTAAGAAGGGTAGAATTCCCATCTCATAAGATACGGTCGCGGTTCTTGGAATCGCAAAGAATGGTCCGATCGTTAGATAGATCGTAATCATAAATAACAGAGAGAAGATCGGGTGAACGCGTTTTGCTTCAGCGCGATAGCCTTCCTCTGAGAATGATCCCCCAATGACGCCAACGAGCGGTAGACCGACTCCCGTTACGACGAAACCTAGAATGGCGAGTACGAAATTTGATCCGCTTAATTGCCCAACCGATGGGGGGAAAATTAAGTTCCCTGCTCCGAAGAAGAGAGCAAACAACATAAATCCAATAAATAATGTCCGTTTATACATACTAATTCTCTTTGAAATCCAAAAAATTGACTTACGAAAAGCGCACTTTTGTTGTTATGAAAAATGCGAGCGCTTTATGTCAAATAAGCGGTGAGCTTATTGAGGGTGAGTGTTTTAAACGTGGGGTCTGTTTATTTAAGAATCGTGAAGGTTTTGCCCTTGGGATTCATCACTCAGATACATAATCGATAATAAAGCCCTTTTGGGGCATGTTTATAATTATCAATAAATTTCATTCTAGGCAAATTTTTAAAATAAAACTAGGTTAAAACGGAATATATTGAAATTTTTCTTGTATATATCTTTATCTCTTTATATTAATTTGATGATGATGAGCTTTGCGAGTTATCCACAGGTTGTGCACACAATCCCATAAAAATGCTCCTTTTCGCCGTTTTTTGCTGTGAATAAGATTGCCGAAAAGCGATATTACAAAATATTGATAAGTCGAGCCCTGATTTCTCCACAAGTTATCCACAGTTTTAAGCCGTTTTTATCCCCAAAGTTGTGCATAACAGCTAATCGATTGAATGTTAAATTAAAAAATTGCCTAAAAAAGCCCCGAAAATGTGAAAACTGGGGCGAAAATTTGGGTTAAGTGGGTGCCAAGGGCAAAGTTATCCACAGAAAGCGCGTAAAAATCGTGGAAAAGATGTGGATAAGCTGTGGAAAATTTTTTTTGATGAGGTGTGTGGAAAAAATAAAAAAACGCGCTGCGCGCGTTCGTTAACAGGATCAAGATGATTAAAAAATAGACAGTTGAGATAAGAAATTAAAACGAAAAAAGCTCGCGCAATGCGCGAGCTTTTTAATGTCGATCGGAAAGAGCGCTTTCTTTTTAAAGGGTTATCCAGCGCTCTCTTTGTTGATAAATCGGGGTTCAACCAAAGCGTTGGTTTAATTTGGCAATTAAATCCATCAATGCTTTCCCGCGGTGTGAATTGCGATTTTTCTCATCGGGGGTTACTTCGGCAAAACTCTTATTTAATGGCGGGAAGAAAAAGAGCGGGTCATAGCCAAAACCATTCTCTCCAGATGGCGCGTCTAAAATTGTGCCGTAGACCTCGCCCTCGCTAATAATGGGTACAGGATCGTTTACGTGCTGTAACAGGACAAGAACGCATTTAAAGTGGGCGCGTCGCTCGGTATCTCCCGTTTCGGCGAGGTTTTTAAGTAAAAGAGCGTTATTGGCGGCATCGGTCTTTTCGGCGCTGTAGCGTGCAGAATAGATGCCCGGAGCTCCATCGAGTGCGTCAACCACTAACCCGGAATCATCGGCAAGGGTAGGAAGATGAGTAATCTCGGCAATGTGGCGTGCTTTAAGGAGCGCATTTTCCACAAAGGTGAGCCCGGTTTCTTCCGCCTCGCTATGAATATTGAGATCAGAGAGAGATAACACCTCAATTCCAAGGGGCGCGAGCAGCGTTTTAAACTCAGCGACTTTACCGGCGTTGTGGCTAGCGATAACAAGTTGGTGCATAGATGGGATCTCCCAGAGGTGAATATCGGTTAATTGATCGGATAGAGGGCTTAGAAGCGATTGTAGCGGCGTACTATCGGGCAGCGTGAGTGTCGGCGCGATTTCAAGGAGTGGCACAATCACAAAGGCGCGCTCCTGCATACGCGGGTGTGGCAGCGTTAAACGCTCCGTGTCGATCGTAACATCATCATAGAGGAGTAGGTCAATATCGAGCGTACGAGGCCCCCAGCGAAGCGTACGGGTGCGTAGATGGCTCTCTTCGATCGCTTGCATCGCCGTTAATAGATCGAGAGGGCTTAAGGTGGTTTGCAGGGTAATGGCGATATTTAAAAAATCCGGTTGAGCCGGCCCGATCGGTTTGGTGCGATAAAAGGAGGAGACCGACACCGACGAAATCTCGGGATGCGCCTTGATCTCTCCTATTGCGCTGATTAATTGATATAGGGGATTGTTTAGATTTGCCCCGAGAGAGAGGGCGACAAAATGGCTCATTGAGGATTCCATAAAAAAATATTTTAAAAAAAAGATGATATATCTCTTGCTTTTATGCCGATTACAGCGTAATGTTTCAATTGTCTCTCCGCTTAATGAAGTGTCTTGAGAGATGTTTAATTTTAAAAGTATAACGCGTTAGTTATACCATGTTTTATTTTGTTGAGGTTTTTTATGCGTATTGGAACTGTGAAATGGTTCAATGAATCTAAAGGATTCGGTTTTATTACTCCAGAAGATGGAGGTGCCGATGTATTCGTCCACTTTTCAACCATTTCAGGTGATGGCTTCCGTACTTTAGCTGAAGGGCAAAAAGTAGAGTTCGAAGCTAAAGAAAGCGAACGCGGTCTACAAACAGTTGTTTGTAAGCCTGCATAAGATGATTTTCCCGGCGGTGCGTTAAGCATTCGTAGGAAACATTTTACACATTGAATTAATAGGGCTTGTAGCAATCGCTACAGGCCTTTCTTTTTGTCTTGAGTTTAGGGCGATAGATTGCTCGTGGTGCATTAATTCTTGAATCAAACGATCAAGGTATTAAAAAGCCCCATCCGGTTTGCATTAAACCAAGGATGGGGCTTTTTTCTATTCGTATCATGTCGTCATTCGCCGTTTGTACAAACAGACAAACGAATGATTGATCTGATCTTACATTAATTCAATCATAAGATCGCCAAACGCGTCCGTTGAGACTTGCGTTGCGTTCTCCATTTGGCGGGCAAAGTCGCTGGTGACTTTACGTGATGCGATCGCTTTATTAAGCGCGCTCACCACTAAGTCTGCCGCTTCCGTCCAGCCAAGATGACGTAACATCATTTCGGCCGATAAAATCAGCGAACCTGGGTTTACAAGGCCTTTTCCTGCGATATCAGGAGCTGTGCCGTGAGTTGCTTCAAAGATCGCTACTTTATCTGAGATGTTCGCGCCCGGTGCGATCCCGATGCCGCCCACTTGCGCTGCAAGTGCGTCAGACACGTAGTCACCGTTTAAGTTAAGCGTTGCCACCACAGAGTATTTTTCAGGCTCTAAGAGGATGCGTTGTAAGAATGCGTCGGCGATACTGTCTTTAATCACAATTTCGTTTCCGGTTTTTGGGTTTTTAAATGAACACCAAGGACCATCACCGATCAGTTTTGCGCCAAACTCATTTTGCGCGAGTGCATAACCCCAATCGCGGAAGCCCCCTTCGGTGAACTTCATGATATTACCTTTGTGAACGAGCGTTACGTTTGGTTTATCATTGTCGATTGCGTATTGAATCGCTTTACGCACAAGACGCTCAGTTCCTTCTTTTGATACCGGTTTTACGCCAATACCTGAGGTTTCTGGGAAGCGAATTTTGGTAACGCCCATCTCATTTTGTAAGAATTCGATCACTTTTTTTGCATCATCCGAACCCGATTCCCACTCAATGCCTGCATAGATATCTTCTGAGTTTTCACGGAAGATCACCATGTCGGTTTTTTGCGGCTCTTTTACGGGCGATGGAACGCCTTCAAAGTATTGAACGGGGCGCTGACAAACATAGAGGTCAAGCTGTTGACGCATCGCGACGTTAAGTGAGCGAATCCCGCCACCGACCGGTGTTGTTAATGGGCCTTTGATCGATACAACGTACTCTTTTAATGCTTCGATCGTTTCCGCGGGAAGCCATTCGTTTTCGCCGTATACTTTGGTAGATTTTTCACCGGCATAGACTTCCATCCAGGCAATGGCGCGTTCGTTGTTGTACGCTTTATTAACCGCAGCGTCCACAACTTTTTTCATCACCGGAGTGATTTCAGCCCCAACGCCATCCCCTTCGATAAATGGAATGATGGGGGTATTGGTGACGTTTAATGAAAAATCAGCGTTGACGGTGATTTTGTCGCCTTTGGGTACAGTAATGTGTTGATAAGTCATATGGTTCTCCTCTCAATTAACCATGAACTAAGGTGTATAATTCAGTCTATTCGCGTCGCTGAATTATCCGTTTTGCTCCGATAGAAAATGGGGTGTTTGGAGCGCCCACCCCTAAAAATTGTTGGTTATGATCGTAGAGCCGATATAAAGGCTCGGTGAGCTCGGTCTCTACGCGAATGCGCTGTCCGTGAAGGACGCGGGCACTCTCGTCTTCGGTAAATTCCCACTTCGGCAGATCAATGAGCGCTGAATCAATCGGTAATAATAAGCGATCGAGCGTTTCTAACGAATCCGCGGCTTCAAGCGTCTCAAGCGTGACCATAGTGGGCGTCATAAAGGGATAGATCGCGGTGCGGCGTAGCATGGTTAAATGCCCAAGCGTTCCCAATTTTGCAGCAATGTCTTCCGCTAATACCCTTACATAAGTCCCCTTTGAACAGGTCACTTTTGCGTGAAATGAATGGTTATCAAAGCCGATCAGCTCAAGGCTTAAAATGGTAACAGGACGGGGCGCTCTTGGCACTTCAATCCCTTCCCGGGCAAGCTCATAGAGCCGCTTTCCATTGTGATGGAGCGCTGAGACCATGGGCGGCGTTTGTAAAATATCGCCGGTGAGCGCGCTTAATGCATCCGTTAAAAGGGATTCGCTTAAAGGGGGAATGGCTTGGGTCTCGATTACTTCTCCCTCTTTATCGCCTGTTGAGGTTTTTTCTCCCAAAGCGCAGATAAATTCGTAGGATTTGTGGCTATCGAGTAGCTGACTGCTAAATTTTGTCGCTTCGCCAAAGGCGATGGGCAATAACCCGGTGGCCATGGGATCGAGCGTCCCGGAGTGGCCCGCTTTTTCAGCTTGAAAAAGACGGCGGACGTGCTGCAATATTCGATTGCTGGTCACGTCCATCGGTTTGTCTAATAATAAAATGCCGTCTAAAGGACGGCGTACAATTTTATTCTTTGTCTGTTTCTCTCGCATAATCACCCGTATTGAGATCGGCTTTGCGCTCATCATCACGAATTGCTTCAGAGATTAATAAAGAGAGCTCGTTACTTTTTTCTAAGAGGTCATCATAGATAAAGAAGAACTTAGGAATGGTGCGTAACCGCAATGTTTTCCCAAGTTGTCTACGAAACTCACCGCCGTAACTCTCTAGCATTTCGATGATCTCATCGCGCTCTTCTTTCGGGCCTAAATAGGTCACATAGACTTTCGCTTGAGAATAATCGCGCACAGTGTCCACGAGCGTGACCGAAATCATGCTTGCACGCGGATCAAATATTTCTTGGCGAATGAGGAGCGAAAGCTCTTGCTTTAACTGCTCATCCACCCGTTTTAATCGTGAATTACTCATAATTATAGTTTACGCTCAACTTGAACTTTTTCATAGACTTCAATTTGGTCACCGGCTTGAACGTCGTTGTAGTTCTTCACGCCGATACCGCACTCAAAGCCTGAACGAACTTCGTTTACGTCGTCTTTAAAGCGGCGCAGTGACTCAAGTTCGCCTTCGTAGATCACAATATTATCACGAAGTACGCGGATGCGGTTATTTCGTTTCACGACCCCTTCAGTTACCATACAGCCGGCGATTGCACCGATCTTAGGTGATTTGAAGACGTCGCGAACTTCAGCAATCCCGATGATCTCTTCTTTAAATTCAGGCGCGAGTTTACCGATGAGGGCTTGTTTCACTTCGTCGATCACATCATAGATGACGCTGTAGTAGTGAAGGGCAAGACCTTCTTCTTCGATAATCTTACGAGCTGCGTTGTCGGCACGAACGTTAAATCCAATTACGATCGCATCAGAGGATACCGCTAAGTGCGCATCGGATTCGTTGATTCCGCCCACACCGCTTGCAACCACTTTCACGGTCACTTCGTCATTTGAAAGCTCAGTCAGTGAACTGACTAATGCTTCCACCGATCCTTGAACGTCTGCTTTAAGGACGATGTTAAGCACGTTTTCACTGCCTTCACCCATATTATTAAAGAGGTTTTCAAGTTTCGATTTATGCTGACGTGCCAGTTTGATTTCGCGGAACTTACCTTGACGGAAGTTGGCAATTTCACGGGCTTTACGCTCATCAGGAACCACCGTTACTTCGTCACCAGCGTTAGGAACACCTGAAAGACCGAGAATTTCAACCGGAATCGAGGGTGATGCACTCTCAACGTTGTTTCCGTTTTCATCAATTAAGGCGCGCACGCGACCATACTCATAGCCGGCGAGTACAATATCGCCTTTTTTGAGGAGACCCGATTGAACGAGGACCGATGCTACCGCACCACGGCCACGGTCTAAGCGTGATTCAATCACCGCTCCGCGAGCAGGGCCTTGGTTGATCGCTTTAAGCTCAAGCACTTCCGCTTGAACGAGAATTTGGTCAAGAAGATGATCGATGCCTTCACCGGTTTTCGATGAAACAAAGGCAAAGAGGTTTTCACCACCCCACTCTTCCGATACGATGCCGTATTGGGTGAGCTCAGACATGATGCGATCTTTATCCGCGGTCGGTTTGTCCATCTTAGTAATGGCGACGATAACCGGAATGTTAGATGCTTTCGCATGCTGAATCCCTTCAACGGTTTGTGGCATGATGCCATCATCAGATGCTACTACAAGCACAACGATATCCGTCACTTTCGCACCACGGGCACGCATTGCGGCGAACGCACTGTGTCCTGGGGTGTCTAAGAAGGTGACGACGCCTTTTTCAGTTTTCACATGATAGGCACCGATGTGCTGAGTGATTCCACCGGCTTCATCGCTCGCAACGTGTTCTTTACGAATGTAGTCAAGGAGCGAGGTTTTACCATGGTCAACGTGACCCATGATGGTTACTACAGGCGGACGAGCCATTAAGAGTGAATCATCGCCTGATTCAATCGATGCGAGTAACTCATCTTCAAGGGCATTTTCGCTTACAAATTTATAGTCATGACCCATCTCTTCAACCACAATCGCGGCCGTTTCTTGGTCAAGGACTTGGTTAATGGTAACCATTGAACCCATGTTCATCAGCGCTTTAATTACTTCAGCCGCTTTGATCGACATTTTGTGAGCGAGCTCTGATACGGTAATGGTTTCGCCAATTTCCACTTCGATTTTCTTCGCTTCCGTTGGCATTTGGAAACCGTGTTCTGGGCGGCGACGTTGACTGTCACGGCCACGTTTACGGCGTCCGGGTTTGAGAGAGATCTCTTCTTTCTCAAACTCATCATCTTTACGACGGCGTTTGCGAGGGGCGCGCTGCTTACGTTCAACCGCTGGCTCCTCTTTTTTCGCTCGAGCTTTTTTAGGTTTGTGCGCAGCTTCCATCTCCGCTTCGTCCTCTGTGTCGTTTGTATCCTCTACAGGATCATTTTGAAATTGGATATTAATTTTTGAAACGGTACTTTCGCTGGCAGAACGAGCAGCTTCGGTCAAGCGTTGAATCTCTTCTTGACGTTTTTTCTCTTCAAGTTCTTTACGGCGACGCTCTTCGTCATCGCGTTTTTTCGCTTCTTCTTCAGCACGGCGTTTGGCTGCTTCCATGCGCGCTTGTTGTGCTTTCGCTTCTTCGTCACGTTTTGCATCTTCTGCATCCCGTTTCGCCGCTAATTTAGCTTCTTGAGCGGTTTTTTCTGCATCAACGGGCGCTTCTTTAGTCGCAACTGCATCGGTTGAGCGTGAAGATGACTCGGCAGGCGCTGTTGATGAATCGTTAGATTCAGCCTTTGGAGCGTTCTCGTGCGTTTCAACTTTGTCAGCTGGGGTAGTATTCGCGTGAGTGCTATCGATCACAGGGGCATCTGCAACAGTCTCATTGATGTTGTCAGCCGCTGCTTCCTCAGCATTACGTTTTACATAGGTACGCTTTTTACGCACTTCAACAGCTACGGTGCGTGCTTGCCCAGGGGTTGTTTCCACTTGCAACTCAGTATGGGTCTTGCGCTTTAATGTAATTTTACGTGGACTTTTGGTGTTGTTATCTTTATCACTCATCTTATATCTTTCCAAGTAGACAAAAATTGTGTCTTGTTGATTATTCTTCGAACCAGCTCTCTCTGGCTGCCATGATATATCTGCTTGCCTGCTCTTCGTCGATTGCAGCCATTTCACAGAGTTCATCTGTAGAGAGTTCTGCTAAATCGTCAAGAGTGCTGATATCTTTCTTCGCAAGCTGAATCGCGAGAAGCTCATTGCCATCAAGAAGACGAATAAGGTCGTCTGTCGGCGCCTGATCTCCAAGCGCTTTGATCATATCTTCTTGACGCTCAAGGGCTTCACGGGCGGCTTCACGGAGAGCTTCGATGACATCTTCATCAAACTCTTCAATTTCAAGCATCTCATTGACAGGCACATAGGCGACTTCTTCGATCGTAGAGAAGCCTTCGCGGATTAAAATTTCAGCCACTTCTTCATCCACATTGAGCTCTTCAGTAAAGAGATCGGCAATGCGAGTGGTTTCTTTGTGCTGTTTACTCTCCGCATCTTCGCTACCCATGACGTTTAACGTCCATCCGGTAAGCTCTGAGGCTAAACGAACGTTCTGTCCACCACGGCCAATGGCTTGAGAAAGTTTATCTTGGCTGACAGCGATATCCATCATGTGTTTGTCTTCATCAACAATCACAGATACCACCTCCGCCGGTGACATTGCATTTATCACATATTGTACAGGGTTTGCATCCCATAAGACAATATCAACCCGCTCGCCAAAGAGCTCGCGCGTAATGTTTTGTACGCGTGAACCGCGCATTCCGACGCAGGCACCAACGGGGTCAATTCGTTTGTCATGAGATTTTACGGCGATTTTTGCACGGCTACCGGGATCACGGCTTGCCGCAACGAGCTCAATGGAGCCTTGATGAATTTCGGGAACTTCCAGCTCAAAAAGGACTTTAATAAGCTCGTTTGCTCGACGTGAGAGAATGATTTGTGGACCGCGTTGTTGGTCATCACGAATCTCCGTTAAGACCGCACGAAGCGTATCGCCGACACGGAACATCTCACGAGGAATGGTATTTTCTTTAGGAAGCAATGCTTCTGAGTTATCGCCAAGGTCAATAAAGAGATTGCCGCGATCGATGCGTTTGACCGTTCCACGAATCAGCTCGCCAATGCGATCTTCATATTGACGGGCAATGTGATGACGCTCAGCCACACGGATTTTTTGTGTGATCACTTGTTTCGCCGATTGGGCATCGGTACGGGCAAAAACGATATTTTCGATCTCTTCTTCAATGATCGCGCCCACCTCAATTTCAGGGTCGTCAATGCGTGCCGCTGAAAGGGTGATTTGGCGGGTAGGGGCTTGCTCTTCTTGCGGAAGATTATCGTCCACCACCATCCAACGGCGGAAAGTTCTGAAATTTCCAGTCGTTCTGTCGATTTCAATACGGAGATCGACATCGATGGAGAAGGTACGACGTGCAGCCACCGCTAACGCCGATTCTAACGCAGCGAAGATCTCGTCACGTGAAATCCCTTTTTCATTAGATACTGTTTCAGCAACTAATAATATCTCTTTATTATTCATAGTTGAACTCTCTCAAATGGATTAAAATACGACCACAAGGCGTGCTCGATCAATGTTTGAAACCGGAATGGTTAACACCTCATCCGTTGCTTCGTTTTTATCGTCAACAATCGTTACGACGATCTCTTCTTCATTTACACCTTCGACCACAGCATTAAATTTACGGCGATTATTAATGACCGATTTCAATTGAAATGCAACAAGGTGATCGGGATAGGCTTTGAACTGTTCTACATCAAAGAAGATGCGGTCAAGCCCGGGAGAAGAAACCTCTAACGTATAGGGCATATTGATGGGATCGTGTACATCTAAGAGCCCGGTAATTTGACGACTTACAAGCTCGCAATCATCGATTGTAATCCCACCTTCTTTATCGATGTAGATGCGCAAAATTGCGTTTTTAGTATTTGGATGAAATTCGATTCCCCATAGCTCAAATCCCATGGATTCAATCGAGGGCCTTAGAATTTCAGATAGTCCATAGGGATCTTTCTTCATAGTCGTGTTCTACTGCCAATCTAATATTGTTAAAGAATTAAAAAATTATGCGTAAACAAAAAGCCCGATCTAAACGACGGGCTTCTTATGCTTAATTTGGTTGCGGGGGCCGGATTTGAACCAACGACCTTCGGGTTATGAGCCCGACGAGCTACCAGACTGCTCCACCCCGCGCTAACTAGGTAAACTATTATATCTATTTTTTTGATAATTGCAACTCTTATTTCTAAAGTTTCTTTTTTAACCCGATCAATTCGGTGCAACATCAATGGTTTGGATTTCAATCGATGGGTTGTTCTCAAAGAGTTTATCCATCTCATCCGCCTCAGTCTCGTCTGATCCGTTTTCTGAGGTTGTCTCTAACGACGAGGAATGAGTATATAGAGTATCGCCGTCCGAATCAAGTAAATTTATCGATTGTGGTTCGGTGACGTTGATCTCAATCTGCGGTGAGTCAGCGGAATCTCCTTGATTGTTAGTGAGAATTTCAACGGGGAGCTCGAGTTTTTCCTCCTCAAAATAATCACTTTCGTCGACGTTTGTATCGATGGTTTTTATAATTAAGCTGTTTTCACTGCGCCATTCATTAAAGGCATCGGTTAACAGATCGCCATATTCATAATAGAAATCGGCATTTTCTGGAATCCCGTGAATGAGATTGTCGGGGGTATTGGTGAGATAGGGCTCATCGCGCTCTGTGGCCAGCGTCCAGCCGGATTTAAGCGTTGTGCCCGAAGGCGTTACCCGTGAAAAGCGCAGTTGCTGTTCGGTTTGTGTAGCAAACGAGATAAAGGCGTAGCCTAAATGGGGCGCACTACTTTTCATTGGGATCGCGAGATAGTCGAGTCGATAGAGCATCTCATTGCGATTAACTCCAAGGGCATCTCGTTCACGCTGACTGCCAGTTAAAAGTGGTCCATCCGGCGCGACCGCCATCACCACTTTCCCCTCGCGCAGCCACGCTTGCACCTCAGGAATATGATTCCACCATAAGATATGATCTTTAATCTCACTATATTTATTAAGCGCCCGCTCACGCCCTTTATTGGTGGCAAGCAGCTCATAAACTTTATGTTTTGGTACACCATCGGCAAGAAGTGCGATCTCAAAGAGGTGGCGCGCATCATTCGGGAGTGCACGAAGTCCGGGATATCGGGTGACATTGAAGAAATCTTCCCAATAGCTTGGCGCGGTTCCATACAGATGAACGGGCGAGTAAGCAAGCACCGTCCCCGTGACTCGATAGCCAACGCCACATTTTTCCATGGCGGTCGGGTTTAACAGATCGTGATGCGGGAGCAGATTCCAATCGAGTGGCAGGAGCGATTGATTATCACAGCCTTTGCGTAATTGGTCTTTCGTGAGCGTTACCGCATTCCAATGATCGGGAAAGTGTTTAGGGGGATTGCTCGCGCTAATTTGGCTCTCACTGATGGCAATTTTCCCACGCTCCATAAAGGGCGCAAAGAGTGTGCTGCGAAACGCGGTCACTTCATGCTCATTAATCGCAATGCTCGCTTGCTCATTGGCAACGGCATGGAAACTTGAGAGAGAAAAGAGGGAAACCAACAGCCAATGTTTCATGTGAAACAATGAGTCGTGCGTTTTTTTCATCATGGTAGACGCGACCTCAGTGAGTCAGAATGGGTTGAGAAGATATTTATACGAATTATCATATTAAATACGCGTGTCGTATATTACAATATCACGAATGAATTAACTAGGATTGCATTATGTCATCACTCTTAATACTTTTAATCGCCATTGCATTTGAGGTGCTCGGCACTGTATGCATGCGACTTTCAGAAGGTTTTGAGGTGATGTGGGCAGCGGGATTTATGCTTCTTTTTTATGGGGCATCGTTTGTGTCGTTTGTCTATTGCATACGGCGAATTGAGATCTCAATTGCCTATGCACTCTGGACGGCGCTCGGAATGTTAGCCATTTCCCTTGTAAGTTTTATCTTTTTTGAAGAGGCGGTGACCTACCCAAAAGTGATTGCGCTCCTCTTCATTACCGCGGGGGTTGTGGGATTAACGCTTGAGAGTGTCGAGGAGTCTTAGTGGAATTTTTTACAGCACTCCCATTGAGTGATCACAACGCATGGATTATATTGGTCGCCGCTATTTTTTGCAGCGCCATCGGTACTACCTGTTTGAAGTTTTTAGCAAAAACGGGACAGTATCGTTATTTAATTGGTGTGATTGGCGGCTATGCCTGTTTCCTCATTTCGATTACGCTCGTTTTGAAGTGGATCGATATGGGAGTGGGCTATGCGGTGTGGTCTGGATTATCAACGCTCCTGATGACGCTCTCAGGCGTTTTCTTTTTTAAAGAGAAATTGGGGCTTAGAAAGGTGGGCAGCCTGATCTGTATAATTGTCGGAGTCGTGATTTTAAGCCTTGTAGACTCTTTTTAATATTGTAAAAGAATGTCGATTATTTCCAAAATAAATGGTATAACGTAAGGGTACGATGAGCTTAATAAAATTTGTAAGATTTTGTTTGTTTCAAGGCAAAATCGAGAGATAAAAGGAGTTACTAGGTGCGTAAAAGACTAAAAGTTGCTTGTGGAGATTGCAGTTTGCAGCGTTTATGTCTGCCTGTTGGTTTGGATGAAAGCGAGTTTACTAAGCTCGAAAAAGTGATTGCGCGGGGGAAGCCTCTGGCCCGAGGTAAACATATTTACTTCCCGGGAGATCCTTTTACCTCACTTTACGCAGTGCGTTCAGGAACGGTCAAAACATATAGCGTTGCCTCAGATGGTACTGAATATGTAACGGGATTTTACCTTCCCGGCGAAATTATCGGCCTTGATGCGCTCTGTACGGGCGTTCATCCATGCGGCGCTAAAACGCTCGAAACCAGCAGTCTCTGTGAATTACCCTATGATCATCTTGAAGATTTAGCAGAACGCGTTCCCAATATCGCCAAACAGCTGCTCCGTATTATGAGCCAAGAGCTCCATTCGGATGAAAAGTTGTTAATGATGGTGGGTTCACAACCGGCGAAATCACGCTTAATTGCGCTGTTTCTAAGTCTTTCAACCCGTCTTTATCGACGGGGTTATTCCGCAACTGAATTTACTTTAAGTATGTCGCGTGCGGACATTGGAAGTTACTTAGGCTTAGCCGTTGAAACCGTGAGCCGTCTGCTTAAAAAGCTGCAAGATCAAAGCTTAATTGAAGTGGACCATCGCCAAATTAAACTGCTCGATATTGATCGACTGCGCGAAATGGTTAAACTCGATTTCGAATAATTTTTTGCTTATCGTCACGATCCTATTCGATCGAGGCGATGCTTGATAAACGTGTTAATAATGGGAGTTCTCCCAAATTGATTATTAGCGCGTTTTTTTACGCCCGCTTTCTGATTATTAAAAATTCGTACGCAATAAATACAAAAGCATTTTAGATATAATATAACTGTTGCATGTAATGATTTATAGAGTGTTCCCTTATGTTGGACTCGCACAAAAACCCATTATCAAAAAGGTTATAAAAAAGCCGATCGCTCAATAGAGGATCGGCTTTTTGTTTTACTTTTAAATCAGACTCAATCCGATTTAATTCGATTCATTCTAACCCGTTACGGTCGGTAGTACATCGGTAAAGATCGATAAGAGGTAGGCGATCATAATCACTACCGCAAAGAGTGTTGCAAACACAAGCGCGGGTGTGCCGCCGCGAGTTTGCGTGCCTTCTGGGTGGGCGATACGCGCTTTATAGGTAAGGAGTACTGGAAGAATTACCCCGATAAAGGCGAAAATAATGCCCGCAAATGCGAACGCACTTAAGAAAATTTTCGGATAGGTGAACCCGACAATGATCGGCGGTAAGAAGGTGATTAAGCCGATGGTGATGCGGTCGTGACGAAGATTAAAATGCATTAATAGATCTTTCACCGCGCTTGATAGGCCAAGGGCGACACCGATATAAGAGGTGATGAGCGCTAAGATTGAGAATACGCGAATAATTTCACCTAAATGATTGCTGCCGGTGGTGACTTTAAACGCTTCAATCAGACCATTTAAGCTCGGATCTTTGTTTAAAATTTCAATTAAGGTCGATTGTTCAAGCACCCCGTGAGTTGCAAATTGCCACACGATATAGATGATGAAAATCCCCGTTGAGCCTAAGAAACACGCGAGCTTCACTTTTTTGTTATCGCCCTCGAGATACTCATTGATGGTTGGCGTACAGATGTGGAAACCAAAGGTCATAAAGAATACCGGCATCGCCGAGAAGAAGAGGAGATTGCTCGTCGGTGAGGCTTGAAGATTCGGCAGTGACACTTTATTAAAGAGTAAAAAGAGGATCGCGATAAAGACGAGCACTTTCAGGGAGAACGAGATACGGTTGGTCACATCGGCGACTGAAATCCCGAGCGTGACGATCAGACCAAAGCCAATGGAGAACATCAGTGAGGAGATTTTCCGCGCAAGATCACCATTTCCTGTCATCGATTCCGGCAGAAGGCCAAAGAGAAGGTCGCCGCTTCCGGTTACGTACGCCGTGAGCACCGCATACATAAAAAAGAGTAGAATAAAGTTGACGAAGAGGCGCCCATTTTTACCAAAATATTTTTCCGTGAGCGATGCAATTCCCGCATCATTTTTATCGTGTTGATGCACTTCCGCATATAAAAGCGCGGTGTAGGTGAGTAAAATCCAGAGTAGAAACAAGAGGACAAATGTTAGTCCAAACCCCATTTGTGCTGACGTTAGTGGCATTGCCAGCATCCCCGCTCCGACGGCGGTACCCGCAATAATCAGGGTACTCCCTAAAACTTTATTTTTCACATTGATATCCTTTTGAAATTTTTCTAATATTTTTATTATTTTTGGGGCAGAAATTAATCTTTAAACCTCAATTATTGATAGTAAATGACTTTTGAAATAAAGTCGAAAAAAAAGAATGAAAAAAGATTTGTAATTTAAAAAAAATCGTG
The DNA here is from genome assembly GCA_945619025.1 of uncultured Ignatzschineria sp. Taxonomy (GTDB): domain Bacteria; phylum Pseudomonadota; class Gammaproteobacteria; order Cardiobacteriales; family Wohlfahrtiimonadaceae; genus CALZBJ01. The sequence continues at coordinate 76,951 of CALZBJ010000006.1, forward strand.
TATGATTATTTACCTCGATTGATTCATCGTTATTGAATCGTATTTGGGCTGCTAGCTCAGGGGTAGAGCAGTTGGCTTTTAACCAATTGGTCGAAGGTTCAAATCCTTCGCAGCCCACCAAATACTTTTTAAGATGAGTGTGATATTCATCTTAAGCGATCAACTTTTATACACTATTGAGGTTGACGCACCACAAAAAAAGTTTATAATAACTTTCACTGTTTGGGCTGCTAGCTCAGGGGTAGAGCAGTTGGCTTTTAACCAATTGGTCGAAGGTTCAAATCCTTCGCAGCCCACCAAACATTCAAAAGACCTTAAGCGATTGTTTAAGGTCTTTTTTGTTATCTCCCTAAAAATCCTGTACATTCATCTGCATAGTCTTCTTTGTGTGAGTTGTTATGTCCTCTCAAATCCCCTTTTCTCAAAATTCTACGGTTATCAATCCCTCTGATCGTTCGCGTCAAACGCCTCCAGATGCGCGCCATTTACAGCTATTAATGGTCGATGACGATCATCACGATCATGGCGATGGTGTTGAAGTTAGTGCAATTATTAAAACAATGATCGAGGCGATCTGTCATAGGCTACAGGATGACAATATTGTGGTGCTGAGTGATTCGATATTGAGTGATGGGGTTCTGAGTGAAGAGACTCAACCGTATCAACCGCTCCGCCATGGAAAAGCGCTCCTCGGGAGCACCATTAATCATCTCATTTTTGATATGCGCGAGGGAGTGTCGCTCGATTACCTGCTTTCAAGTCTCTATGCGGTAAAACGGGGCGGCTCGGTGTGGCTCATTGTCCCGAAAAGTCGGCAGTCTGAAAGCTATCAACGGGCGAGTACCCGCTTTCACCGTGAAGCGATTGCAACGCCCTATTTTGATCAGTTTTTTTATGATGGATTAAGAGAGTTTGCCACCATTACCTTAACGCCGGAGACATTGCCGGAGTATCTTGAGGGATTTACGGTAGATGGATCTGATGAATCAGACAATTCCAAGCCCTCTGTCGAGAAGTCTGTCGGTGAGCTCTCATTAAGTCCCGCACAAAAAGCTATCCTCCACGAATTTACAGCGATGGAAGCGGGCATTGCGACGCTTTTTGCGCCGCGAGGCGTTGGGAAATCGGTGGTGGGAAATGCACTCATTGCGGAAAACCCGCATCAATATCTGTTAACGGCGCCGAATCAGAGTGCGATCAGCCGTTATCATGATTTTAGAGGTGCACTGAATGCTGGTGAGACGCTCTTTTATGCGCCGGATATGCTCCTCTCTGGAGTGGTTGAGATTGATCCCACTAAAACACTGATTATTGATGAAGCGGCGAAGATTCCGCTGGCAAAACTTGAGCGGCTCTGTGCGCTATGCCATAAAACCTTGCTGATCTCTTCGGTGGAAAATTATGAGGGGACAAACCAAGGTTTGCGAGAGAAGTTTTATGAGCTCGTGTCGGTGAAAAAGCGCTTTACTCTGACCGAACCCTTTCGCTTTGCGGTTGGTGATGCGGTGTCACAGTTGTGTGATTATCTGCGCTTTGAAGGGGATTTCTATCCAAGTGGGCGGCTTAAGAAGGATTCAGTTCAGGAGGGAGTGACACTCTTTCTTCCGGATGGCTGGCATGGTGATGAGGAAAAGGGGGATAATCAGATTTGTACGATGGCGGATTTCCGGCAAAATCGAGCGCTCTTTGGTGCGGTCTATCACCTTCTCAATGAAACTCATTATCAAACCAATATTCAAGATATTCGCCGTCTTTTTGATGATCCGGAAAGTTTGGTGGTGATTTCTGTGGAAAATGGGCGCGTTCAGGGGGCAATTTGGGGGCTTTTAGAGGGCGAAATTGATGAGGCGTTAGCGATCGCGATCTACCGCGGTCTGCGGCGCCCGAAAGGGAATCTCGTCCCGCAAATGCTCGGTACGCATGGCTACGATTGGGCACCGATGTTGATGCGCTCAGTGCGGATTTCGCGGATTTCAGTGGTGGCGGATAAGCGCCGGGAAGGGCTTGCCTCAATGATGATTAGGGCGCTCGAAACGCATATGAAAAAGATCGATTTTCTGAGCGCGAGTTTTGGGCTTACCGAGTCGCTGCTTAAATTTTGGGAGGCGGCCGGATTTACTTGGATTCATCTAGGCACTCATCAAGATAAAACCACCGCGCTCCATGCCGGTGTTGTGATGCGAGCGCTTTCAGAAAGGGGTGAAGATTGGCTTAAAAACCGAGTGGAAAAATGGCGGCACGATGCTTATGAATGGCAACAGGCTTCCTTTATTCGTGATGAGATTAAGCCTCTGTTAGAGGTGCGTGGAAGGCGAGGAGAATGGGATGCGGCCGACCGCGATGCAATGGATGCGGTAGCGCAATTTAAGAAGCCGACGCCCGCCCTTTTTGGCGCGTTTTCCCGGCAGAAACGGGCGCTGATTGAAGCGGATAAAAATAAGTAGAATAATTTTTGCGCAGCAGTTGACAGGCTCAATTTTGTTGTATAGAATCGTTATCTCAATTGGAGACGAAGCCGGTATAGCTCAGCAGGTAGAGCAACTGACTTGTAATCAGTAGGTCCCGCGTTCGATTCGTGGTGCCGGCACCATTTACTTAGTCTTCCAATCCAGATTTTAAACGCCTTAAGTGATTACGCTTAAGGCGTTTTTTATTGCTCGGAATCTTCTCGAAAAGTATCTGTAATGCATTAAAATCTATGCAAAAAAACCCACACGAGGTGGGTTTCAAATGTCTGTTTTTGAGAATGCTTTCTAGCGTTTTTAATGTTTCCTAATGAATATTAATTCTCGAACATTAATCCTCAAGCAGATGGGGATTCATCTTAAATACCAGCGCTTTAATCGCTTCATTGGGATAGGGCGCTTTATGCATTAAGAGCGCATAGAGTTCAGGGTCTTGCATATCGAGGAGCGAGAGGTAGAGATCTTTCTCCTCATCGGGCGCTTTCTCAAAATAATTTTCAAGATAGTTGTCACACAGCTGATCTAATTCGCGCATCCCTCGGCGTGAGCGCCATTTGATTTTTCGTAAATCGTATTTATCCTGACTCATTCCGCGTATCCTCTTTTGATAGGGTGAACGCCCGATGGCGGGCAGTGGAAAGCTAAAAGAAATAGCATACTAAACTTTTCGTCCCTTTGCATGTGCCGGCGTGATTCCTTCGTCGACAATTGATCTCTGTGGTATCATAACCGGTCGATCAAAGGCGCATTCGTGGAAATTTCTCCCCGATTTTTCCCGAATTATGCGCGTTTTAATTAGCAAAAATTTAGTCAAAATTGATTGATTTTTGTTATGATCTACTTTCAAATTGGATATAAGTTGATCAGTTTTTCCCTTGACTTAACGGATTCATTTCCAAAGAAGTTACGCTATTTCGCTTGACGAGAGGGAGCTAAATTGGCTAATATTCATGCCCTTCGGATTTATTAGTGACATAGGTATGATATGAAAAAATGGTTTGAGCTCACCTTAAAGGCGAGCGGGATGGTAACGCCTGAGGAGCTTGATGAAGCTCTGTTTGAAGCGGGCGCGATCGCAGTCACTATGAAGGATGCCGGTGATGAGCCGATCTATGAGCCACTTCCCGGTGAAGTGCCGCTCTGGAGCGAAACCTTAGTCACAGGAATGTTTGAATATCCTTGCGATGTTGATGCGATTAAAGAAGCGCTTACTGCCCATCTTAGACAACCATTTTTACCCATTGTTGCCACCAAAGAACTGGAAGATCAGGATTGGGTCGGCGCGTGGAAAGATCATTATAAGCCCATCAAATTTGGTGAGAATTTATGGATCTGCCCGACGCATTTAGATCCCCCTGAGCCAGAAATTGCCACAGTGATGCTCGATCCAGGCCTCGCGTTTGGAACCGGTACTCATCCCACGACCGCCATGTGTCTTGAATGGCTCTCGAATAATATCGAGGTCTTTAAAGGCCAAGCGGTGATCGATTATGGGTGCGGTTCGGGCATCTTAGGAATAGCTGCGAAGTTACTCAATGCCAAAGTGTGCTACAGCACGGATATCGATCCGCAAGCGCTGTTAGCGACGAAACAGAATGCGTTTCGTAATCATGTGGATATTGACCCAAAACTCCCCGAGGATTTTAATCCGCCGAAGGTGAAAGTGGTATTGGCCAATATTCTCTCAGGACCTTTAATCGAATTAGCGCCGACCTTAACTCAATACGTTGAGCCGGGCGGGCATTTAGTGCTAGCGGGTCTTTTAGATCACGATGCAGAACGCGTCAAAGCGGCCTATGCCAATGAATTTGATTTCAAAGAGGATAAAACCGTTGAGGAATGGACCCGTCTCCATGGGGTGAGAAAGGCATGAAAATCGGTGAGATTGCGTTAGCGTCTCCATTTTTATTAGCCCCCATGGCCGGTGTGACCGATCGTCCCTTTCGCATCTTATGTCGTGAGATGGGCGCTGGGCTTGCTGTGTCCGAGATGGTCAATGCCAATCCTGATTTAAGAGCGAATGAAGAGACGCTGCTTAAGATGAATTACGAGGGCGAAACCTATCCCATCAGTTCCCAGCTATTAGGCGTGGAACCCGGTGAGATGGCGTCGCTCGCTCAATTAAATGTCGCGCAGGGTGCCGACATTATCGATATCAATATGGGCTGTCCGGCCAAAAAGGTGTGTAAGAAAGCCGCAGGATCGGCACTGATGCAAGATGAAGCGTTAGTGGAAGCGATTTTAACGGCGATTGTGGGCGCGGTGGATGTTCCCGTGACGCTCAAAATTCGCACCGGTTGGGATCGGAGCCATAAAAATGCCGTGACCATTGCACAGATGGCGGAATCCCTCGGGATTCAAGCGCTCACCGTGCATGGCCGTACCCGTGAAGATCGCTTTATGGGTGAAGCGGAATATGAAACGATTCGGCAGGTGAAAGCCGCGGTGTCGATTCCGGTTATTGCTAATGGCGATATCGATTCCACTGAGAAGGCAAACCTGGTGCGTGAATACACGAAAGCCGATGGCGTGATGATTGGACGCGCGGCGATGGGCAACCCATGGATTTTCAGGTCGCTCACAACGGGCACGACTTATATCCCTAATGATGAAGAACGAGTTTCGGTAATCACTAGACATTTGCGCGCATTGCATGCCTTTTATGGTGAAGCAAAAGCGCTGCGCATCTCGCGTAAGCATCTGCTCTGGTATTTAAAAGATAGAGATATTCCCCCCCGGTGGCGTGCTCAAATGCTCGCAGCAACGAGCGAGTGTGAACAATTGAAATGGATTGAAACAATTGTTTTTCGCTCAAAAGAAGCCGCCTAGTATTGTTTAATTAAGGAGTTTTGTAAGAATGATTTCTCGTGAACGTATCAAAGATCACATGCCGTTGCGTGAAGCGGTTAAAGAGGCTATTGATGAGATTTCAAGCATGTTAGATGGAAAATATCCGCCTAACCTTTATCGCTTAGTGATCAATGAAGTTGAGCGTCCGCTCTTTGAGAAGGTGTTAGATTACACGGATGGTAATCAGTCGAAAGCCTCAGAGATTTTGGGGATTACCCGTTCAACGCTGAAAAAGCGTTTAGATTATTTTGATATCGATCCGCGCGACCATAAAGCGTAAGATCGATTCGTTGCGCATTGTTGCGCGCTAAAGAAAAGAGGTGAACCATGAAAGTAAATGATGTGAGAAAAGGCCAGGTAATTTTGCATAACGGAACGTACTATACGGTGCGTGATGTTGAACGATCTGCGCCCACCGCACGAGGGGGTAATACTACCTATCGCGTGCAGATGTTCTCAATCCCCGATGGTAATAAACTCGATCTTTCCTTGCGCCAAGATGATGAGCTCGAAGAGGCGATTTTATCCCGCCGTGAAGCGATGTTCTCCTTTAAAGATGAGGATAATTTCGTCTTTATGGATAACGAAGATTTCACCCAATATTATCTCTCTGAGCGTCAATTAGGTGAAGATGCGGCGTTTGTGCTTGAGGGCGTTGAAGGCTATTACGTCTCCTTAATTGAGGGCGTACCGGTTGCGCTTCAATTACCCCAACAAGTGATTTTAGAAGTGGTCGATACCGCGCCTGAACTAAAAGGTGCGAGCGCGACCCGCCGAACGAAACCTGCAAAACTCTCCACAGGAATCAGTGTGCAAGTGCCCGAATATATTGAGAACGGCACCCACATTGTGGTCAACACCGAAACCCGTGAATATGTGAGCCGCGCCTAAGCGGATGACGATTCAGCGAAACGCTCTTTAAGCAATTAAAGGGCGTTTTTTATTTTGCCTCATTTAATATTTTTAATAAATTTAACAAACCAACTAATTTTCCATCGATGATTGATTTAACTGCTCCAACCCTTTCAACTGATTCACATGTCTCACCCAATCCCTTTTTTCAAGCGGATTGTCTCTCGCTTGCCCCCTTTTCAAAAGAGGCGATCTTACAATTAATCACGCTTGCCCGTGCGATCAAATCAGGCTTTAATCCAACGCTCCGCCATAAAAAGATTGCGCTTCTGTTTAATCAAACTTCAACCCGCACCCGCTCCGCCTTTGAAGTCGCGAGCTTTAATTTGGGCGCGATGACCACCTATTACGATATGGGGCGCTCGCAGATGGGCGAAAAAGAGAGTATTGAGGATACGGGCGCGGTGTTAAGCCGTATGTATGATCTGTTAGTGATGCGCACAGACGATCACAAGATGCTTAAAGAGCTCCACCAAGGGGCGCGTGTTCCGGTGATTAACGCGATGACTGATTGCAATCACCCCACCCAAATGCTTGCCGATCTGATGACCATGCTCGAAGAGACCGTTACGCCGCTTGAATCCATTCGCCTCGTGTTTACGGGCGATACGAGTAACAATATCGCTTTTTCCCTTGCGGGGCTCGCGCTTAAAATGGGCTTTACTCTCTATCTGGTTTCGCCGCTACACTATCAGATGAGTGAGGCGCGTTGCCGAGTATGCGATAAATTGACGCGTGCACTTATTGAATCTGGCGAGGGGCATGGGCGCGTGGTGGAGGTGGAATCTTTCGGCGAGATTCCAGATCCCGGCACCATCGACTTTATCTACACCGATGTTTGGCTCTCCTACGATTATTCCCTTGAAAATTGGCGTCCGCGGATTGAGGCGCTCTTTCCTTATCAGGTTAATGAGGCGGTGATGGAACGTTTCCCTAAGGCGAAATTGATGCACTGTCTACCCGCCTTTCACGATGGAAAAACGCGGATGGCAGCGGAGTTGATTGAGGTTTTCCCTGCGCTTAAAGCGGGAATGGAAGTGACCGACGGGGTGTTTCGCTCCGCTCGCTCGATTGTGATGAATGAGGCGGAAAACCGAATGCACGCCATTGAAGCGTTACTCTATGCAACGCTCTTTGAAGAAGCTTTTTCCTAAACAATCAGGGTATAATGGGCCATCAGTTTTATTATCGAGGAAGAACACCATGAGAGTCGGAATTAAAAAGAGTCTTTGCCTGTTAGCACTTATGGGCTTGAGCCAATTTTCCACCGGTTTTGCCGAGGAAGCGGCCTCCCAATCCCAGATCAATGATGATCGTATCACCATCGAGAAGGTCACTGAAGATGTGCACATTAAGATGATCACCTCAAAAGGGGTAATTATCGCGAAACTTGATTTCCAAAATGCGCCGATCACCGTACAAAACTTTGTGGATTACATCAATGCTGGTTTTTTTGATGGGTTAATTTTCCACCGCGTGATTGACGGCTTTATGATCCAAGGCGGCGGATTTGATGAGGCGATGAATCAGAAAAAAGCGCTCTATCCTGCGATTCAAAATGAAGCGAAAAATGGGGTGAGTAATGTTCGTGGAACGTTTGCCATGGCGCGGATGAGTTTTCCCCATTCTGCAACGAGCCAGTTTTTTATCAATTTAAAAGACAATGACTTTTTAGATTATTCGCGTAAAAGCGATGGTTATGCGGTCTTTGGACGAGTAATTTCGGGCATGGATGTGGTTGACGCCATTGCGAAAGTGAAAACTGGAAACTCAAAGGGTCACAGCGATGTTCCACGTGAAACGATCAAAATCAATGAGATCTATCTGATCGAAACCCCGCTTGTGGATTAATGCCATAAAAGGATGCGAAATCGGTCTGACTTTAGCGGGCCGATTGACTATAATTACTCTTAGGTTTGAGGAGCACGCCTCCTCAAGATCATATTTAAAGGAGATAGAAGGACGTTATGATTAAATTTCATACCTCAATGGGCACATTTACCATTGAATTAGACCACGAAAATGCGCCAAAAACAGCGGCGAATTTCTTAGAGTATTGCCGTTCAGGATACTATGTTGATACCCTTTTCCACCGCATTATTCCAGGCTTTATGGTTCAAGGCGGCGGCTTAGTAGAAGGCATGATCGATAAGCATGAAGGTCAATTAGCGCCGATCGAAAACGAAGCGGACAACGGCCTTAAAAATGATGTGGGCACGCTTGCGATGGCACGCACCATGGAACCACATTCTGCAACGAGCCAATTTTTCATCAACTTAGTGGATAACGATTTCCTTAACTTCAAATCACCAACGATGCAAGGTTGGGGTTACTGCGTGTTTGGTAAAGTGGTTGACGGAATGGATGTGATCAATAAAATGGCAGCGGTTGAAACCACCTCACGCCGTGGTCACCGTGACGTTCCCGTTGACGATATCGTCATTGATCGCGTTGAGATCATCGAAGAGTAATCGCGAATGATCCTCTTTGTGAGCGATATTCATCTATGTGAAAGCCGCCGAGCCATCTCGTCGGCTTTTTTTGCATTTTTGGACCAAATTAATGCCTCGTATGGGGCTGCTGCTGATTTCATCTCCCCTTCCATTTCTAGGGAAATCTCGGAGGAATTGGCGCAATCAGGGCAAATCGACATCACCTCTGGAGTAAAAAAGCTCTATATCTTGGGCGATCTCTTTAACTTTTGGGCGGGCGATGATATTGAATCTCCCATTGCCACCGAGTTTAGGGAGCATGCCCGCGCGCTTGTGGATCGTGGCGTTGAGCTCTATTTTCAACCGGGAAACCGCGATTTTGCCATCGGTAAACAATTTGCAAAATCCTGTCAGATGTCGATTATTCCGTCCTTTTACCGGTTACCCGAAGCGCCCGATCTAATGCTTTTGCATGGTGATGAGCTCTGCACCGATGATGTGGAATATCAGCGCTATAAACGCTGGATTCGCAATCCCATCACCCTTTTTATTTTGCGCCGTACGCCGCGTTCGTATCGCTTAAAACTAGCCAATAAAATTCGGGAAACGAGTAAAAATCGCGCCGATAAAGCGATTATTGATGTCTCACAGGAGACCGTCGATCGCGTCTTTAAACACTATGGTTTAACGAAGATGATTCACGGGCATACGCACCGGCCAAACACCCACCGAGAAACCTTCGGAACGCGTTATGTGTTGAGCGATTGGGACAAAACCGGCGATTATCTTGTGCGCACGGATACGGGCGACATTTCTCGAATCGTGGTGCCGATTATCGGCTCTTGATGAAGGGTTGATAGATCGCTGATCATTATCAGGGAAATTGTGGAAAACAATCGTGGGGAAAATATCATTTTCGCGCAAGATAAGGTAGACTTAAGACTTATTATTTAAATTTATGAATAGATCATTTATATGGATTTTTTAACCTTTTTTCAGCAAAACATCTTCTATTTTGGGGCGCTTATTGTCCTTGCCGTTTTAATTGTGGGCAACGAGATTAATATCTCGCGCAGCAAACGCTTTTTAATTTCGGTGCTTGATACGCTCAAAGCATCGAACAATGAAGAGGCAATTATTTTTGACCTCCGTGCGAAAAAGCAATTTAGCGAAGGCCACATTCCGACGGCGAAACATCTTGAGATGAAAGATCTTGAGAATAAATTCACCCAACTCGATTCATACCGTGGTAAGAAAGTGATTTTTTATTGTGATTCAGGGGCGCGTTCAAGTCAGGCGTGCATTAACCTGCGTAAATCCCATAAAGAAGACAATCTTTTCTACTCAATCAACGGCGGAATTGATGCGTGGATTGACCAAAAGCTTCCCGTGACGAAACGATAATTTTAGACTAATCCAACAAGGAGAACCCTATGAAAGTTGAAATGTATTACATGGCATCGTGCCCTTACTGCAAACGTGCGCTCGCACTTTTAGAGAAAAAAGGCGTGAATGTAACGCTTCACGATGTAAATTCTGATCCGAAAGTATGGGATGAGAGCAAAAAACGTTCAGGACGTGGTACCGTTCCACAAATCTTCATCGGCGATTTCCATGTCGGCGGTTGCGATGATTTAATGGCGCTTGATCGTAAAGGCGAATTAGACGCACATTTAAAAGGCGAATAATTAATTTTTCAAGCAGTCAAAAGGATTCATCATGAGCAATCAACCGGAACAACGTTTCGATATTCAACGCATCTACACGAAAAATATTTCACTTGAGTCACCAAACTCACCGGATGTGTTTAAAAATATGCAAAACCCCGATATCTCGGTTCAACTGAGCAATGACTCAGAAAACCTTGAAGGGGATATCTTTGAAGTGCGTCTACGCGTGACGTTAACGGCAGAATATGGCGAGAAAAAAACCATGTTCTTAGCGGAAGTGGAACAAGCGGGGATCTTTGAGCTTGGCGGATTTACCGACGAGCAACTTGAGCACATGAAAGGTGCCTATTGCCCCAATATCTTATTCCCCTATGTGCGCGAAACACTCGATAATCTCGTCGTTCGTGCGGGCTTCCCGCCTGTCATTTTAGCGCCGATTAACTTTGATGCAATCTTTGCACATCGTCAAGCGCAACTAGCAGAAGAAGCTGCAAACAGCGCGGAAACGGATGCGTAAGTAACGCCGTTAATCGTGCATTAAGTCGATACGTACGATATAAAAAGTTATAAAAAAGTGATAAAAAACCCGCAAGTGGAAACGGCACTGCGGGTTTTTTTGTTGCCTCCCGTTTGATGGAAAGCGTTTAAAAGCGCTGTAAAAACCTATTGCTTGATTACTGCTCGATTAAAACCGCTTGCGGTCTTGAGGGCGGATTTTCACGTTGCGCTTTAATAATATTAAAGGCGATCGATCCACCAACGACAATAAGCCCTGCCACATCAGAGTAGGTTTCTGGCACGATAAGCATCAGCGCACCGGCCGCTAAGATGAGGCGTTCGAGAATATTCATGCTCGCTTTAAAGTAGCCTTCCACCGACGCACTCAGCGCGATAATGCCCATGATTGAGGTGATCGTAATCATCACCATTGAGCTAATGGGAGGGAAGGGGAATTCCGTCACGTTCATGCTCGTTAAGCTCGATACATCGATAAAGAGCATCGCTGGATTATAGACAAACATGAAGGGGACGATAAAGCCCGCGAGCGCCAGTTTAAGCGACTGCCAACCGGTCTTCATCGGATCTCCACCGGCAATGCCTGCGCCGGCAAACGAGGCAAGCGCAACGGGCGGGGTGATATTAGCAAATAGCCCGAAATAGAAGACAAAAAGATGCGCGACAATCACCGGAACACCCAACGCTGCGATGGCAGGAGCGGCCATGGTCGCGGTAATGATATAGGCCGGAATGGATGGTAGGCCCATGCCTAAAATCATGGAAGCAACCATCGTTAATAGGAGCGTTAAGAGGAGAGAATCCTTCCCGATGCTCGTGATCATGGAGATCATCACGTTCGCAAATCCGGTGAGACTCACGGTTCCGATAATAATGCCCACCACCGCACAGGCGGCCATTACCGGAAGGGATTGACGTGCGCCTGAAATGAGCGCATCGACAATATCTTTAAAGCTCATGCGCGTTGATTTTCTAAATTGGCTCACAATCACACTGATCACAATGGTATAGAATGCGGCAAAGCTGATCGGTACCGATTTAGAGAGAAAAAAGACGAGCGCAAAGATTGGAATCAGGAGATGGCCACGTTCAAGGAGCACCTCTTTTACGCGGGGGAGATCCGCTTTAGGAATCCCTTTAAGATTATCTTTTCCAGCGCGGAAATGCACTTGTGCAATCACGCCAAGATAGTATAAAAGCGCGGGGAAAAAGGCCGCCATTGCGATGGTGCTATATTTAACGCCGGTGGTTTCCGCCATAATAAAGGCACTTGCGCCCATGATCGGTGGAAGAATCTGCCCACCAACGGAAGCACTCGCTTCCACAGCGCCCGCAAAGTTCGCGCTATAGCCCACGCGTTTCATCATTGGAATGGTAAATACTCCGGTTCCCACGACGTTTCCAACAGCCGATCCGTTAATGCTTCCCATAAAGCCACTCGAAATCACCGCCACTTTCGCAGGACCGCCCTGTTTGTGGCCGGCAAGCGCGAGTGCTAAATCGTTAAAGAGCTGTCCCATACCGGATTTGGCAAGGAAGGCGCCAAAGAGGATAAAGAGGAAGATAAAGGAGACCGATGCCCCGATCGCGGTGGAGTAGATTCCTTCGGTTTTAAGGTACATCTGCCCGAAAATATCGCCTAAATCGTACGGACGCGTTAGGAGACGATTGGGCATAAATTCAAAGTGGCTGATGAAAGGATAGAGCAGGAATGTGAGCGCAAGAATGGGTAAAATCCAGCCCATCACCCGGCGCGCCGCATCGACCACAATCGCCACCGTAATGATTCCAAAGACCACATCTAAGGTATTGGGAATCCCGCCACGGGTATTCATAATCGCGTCATATTCCATCACCAGATAGCCAAGTGAGGCAAACGCAAGTAGCATTAAAATCCAATCATACCAAGGCACTTTCGCACGGTTTTGAGATTGATAGGTTGGGTAGATAAGAAAGATCAGCGCAAGCCCGACCGAGACGTGTGTCGCACGGTATAAAAGTTGCGGCATGGGATAATAGGTGGTGTAGAGATGAAAAACGGAGTAGAAAAGCGCGAGCGCAGCAATAAAGAGTGCCACGGTTTTGTTCTGCGGTGCACGAGTCACCGATTCACGGTCGAACTTTTCTAAAATCGTTTGCTCATCGGCCACCTTCGGGGTTGAATGTGTCATGACAAGAATCCTTTAATAACAATGTCCATAGCGGAGATTTTTGAACAGAAAACTCCATTTCTGAATAATCATCAAATTGCTCGTAAAGTGTAAAAGGCGCGTTCCCTAGATAAATCGTTGACGCCACATTACGCGAGACAATCCAATGGATCTGAGGGATTTTAAGATCCGTTTCATACTCCACAAATCCCTCATGATTTGAAACGAGCGTGCCACTGCTCGGTGTCCCTGCGCCAAAGGTTTTAAACTTTGAACGCACCAGCCGAAATCCCGCTTTTTCCACACGATAGGACTCAATCCAGCGTTCGCGCTCCACAGAGTGAATCCACGCAAGATCAAAGGTCGAATCGGTAAAATAGCAGCGAAAATCGCCTGAGGTCACCTTGGTAATGGTGACGGGATAATTTGACAAAAAAAGAGGGAACGCTGCGATCAGCGCCCCCTTCAGTAAACGAGTGCGCTTACTATTTGTTTTGCTCATCGTAGTATTTTTTCGCGCCCGGGTGGATCGGTGCAACCATCCCGTTTTGAGCCGCTTCAAGTGAGATATCTTTCACCGCTTGGTGAGAGTTTCTCAGCTGGCCTAAGCTATCGAAAAAGGTTTTTGTGAGTTTATACACATCGTCTTCACTTAAATCGGCGCGTACCGCTAAGGCGTTCATGATCGCAGCCGTTGCAATGGGTTCGGCGTTACCATAGGTATTTGCTGGAATCTCCATCGCGGTGAAATAGGGTTTATCTTGGGCAATCTTTTCCACCATTTCAGGACGAATGGTCACAAGTTTAAGGTCAAATCCTTGCTCAAGCTCCATGAGTGACGCATTTGGTAAACCGCTCGTTAAGAACGCCGCATCAATTCGGCCCGCTTTAAGCGCATCCGCCGCTTCTGCGTAACCTAGATAATCGACGCGAAGATCGTTATAGGTGATGCCGTGCCCGTTTAAAAGAGTGCGTGCGTTCACTTCAACGCCTGAATTTTGGTCTCCAACCGCGACGCGTTTGCCTTTAAGGTCATCGAGGGTTTCGATGCCAGAGCGTTTTGAGGTCACGACCTGCACAAAGTTTGGATAGAGCACCGCCATTTGGTTGACGTTCTCAATTTTATTGGGGAAAGGGCCTTCGCCGTTCACCGCTTGGCTTAATACGTCGCTCATTAAGAACGCCATCTCCGCTTTTCCTTGGTGGATCAAGTTGATGTTTTCAACCGATGCGCCGGTGGTTTGCGTTTTAGAGTTGGTTTTATGTTTATCGGCGTAAATTTCGCTCAGTGTGGTGGCGATAATGTTATATGGCCCTGATGCACCGCCCGTTGCGATGGTGACAAAGCGTGAGTTGACTTTGTTCGCATCTGCTTCCGCACTTGGCGCCGCGTCATCGTTTGAACAAGCTGCTAAAAGCGCTACCGCACTCACCGTTAATATACTTTTCTTAACAAAGTTAAAAGCCATTGTTTCCCCCCAGAATTGGTTTATTAATTTTTTTGAATCGTATCTCTCTTATATAACGGATTAATTGCGAAAGATCAAAAATAAAAATCTTTAATACGGCAAATCAACTGGTTATCGGTGGTTTGTGTGAATTTTTGTAAAAAAAGAAAATTAAAAGCAATTTAAATCAATCTGTTAATTGAGTTATTGAAAATAATTCCTAAGTTGCATTGACATTTGAATAAGAATGATAATAATTATCAATACGATTTAAGATTAAATGCTATGTATCACTTACATTGTTTATAGAACGATTGGGGTATCGAGGCGACAGGCCATAAACAGTGAGTGAACTTGGCATTAAGTAAATTTATATATAAGCATTAAAAATTTCACGTTAAATGTATTGATAAATGGATAAGGACTTAGCATGAGTAACGCAGCGACACCGATGAAACGCACCCTTTTGAGCATGATGGTGCTCGGGGCTCTTTTAACAGGCGCCGCCCAGGCCGATGAGCTAATTGATGAGCAGATCGATGAGAAAAATGCTCCGAGCAACAGCGTCAGCACACCGAAAGCGGACATTGATCTATCGCGCGTGGTGGTAACTGCGGGCGGATTTGCCCAAGAGGTAAAAGAGGCGCCGGCATCAATTTCGCTTGTATCTAATAAAGAGCTTGAGACAAAACCGTTTCGCGATGTGACCGATGCGTTAAAAGATATTCCCGGTGTTAGTGTGACCGGCGGTGGCGGAAGTACGGATATCAGCATTCGTGGGATGGCGCCGCAATATACCTTGATGCTGATTGATGGTCGCCGAATGAGTTCTCGTGCTACTCGCCCTAACAGTGATGGCAGTGGAATTGAGCAGGGCTGGATTCCCCCACTTGCCGCCATTGAGCGCATTGAAGTGGTACGTGGGCCGATGTCGTCGCGCTATGGTTCCGATGCGATGGGCGGGGTGATTAACGTGATCACCAAAAAAGTCGCCGATGAGTGGGGCGGCAGCCTTCGTTTGGAATCGACGCTTCAAGAAGACTCCGATGCGGGCAATATGAATACAGTGGATTTTTATCTCAATGGTCCGATCATGAAGGAGCGCTTGGGGCTACAGCTTTATGGTAAATATTCTGATCGCTCAGAAGATAAGTATATGACGGGCTTTCCTGAACAGCGCATTGAAAATTTAAACGGAAAACTCACTTTTGTTCCGATCGATGGGCATACCCTTGAATTAACGGCGGGCGTGGGACTTCAAAAACGCTTTGCTACTAAAAACCAAACCAGTGCGCGCGGCAGTGAGCATAAATCAAAACGTACCCATGGATCGCTCCGTTATTTAGGCGAGTGGGACAATGGCGTGACCAGTGATATCGCATTTAGCCATGAAAAAACCGATAACTATGTGCGCAAAATGATTGTGGATAACTACGTTGTCGATGGCAATGTGATCATTCCACTTGGTAGCCACACGGTGACGGTTGGCGGGCAATACCGTAAAGAGAAATTGGAAGATCAGGGTAATCAATTTAATCCCGATCTTGTGAAAATTGATCGCTATAGCTATGCCGGATTTATTGAAGATGAGTGGTGGATTACTGATACCTTCTCATTAACGGCGGGACTTCGCTACGATAAAGATGAAAACTACGGCGGCAACTTAAATCCGCGAATCTACGGGGTGTGGAATATCAATGATGAGTTCACCATGAAAGGGGGAATCTCAACCGGATTTACTGCGCCAGGCCTTCGTCAAGTAGTAGCCGATTGGGGACAAGTTACCGGTGGTGGTACTCGCGATGGTATGATCTTAGGGAACCCTGATCTTCAGCCAGAAAAGAGCACCAACTATGAGTTAAGCCTAAACTACTCAAATGATTATGGCGTAAACGCAAGTGTAACGGGCTTTTACACCAACTTTAAAGACAAAATTCAGCTGATGACGCTCTGTGATGATGAAAGTAATCAAGGGCAGTGTACTGCGCCAAATGGTGAAGGATTTGATCTCATTCAAAAACGTTTTAATATCGATAAGGCCGAGTTAAAAGGGCTTGAATTAGCACTCTCCATGCCGATCAATGAGTTTGTCAGCGTGAATGGTAGCTACACTTACACGAAAACTAAGCAAAAAACCGGTGAGCATAAAGGTGATCCTTTAACGGGGGTGCCTGAGCATCAATTTAACCTTGGTGTGGATTGGGACATTAACGAAAAAACTCAAGTCTGGGCGAAAGCGCGCTACAACGGGAAAGAGTATCAAATGAAAAAAGGCGTGGCCGGTAAACGCAATGACAGTTTCACCACGTTTGATCTTGGCGCGTCCTATAAATTTAGCGATGATGCGACGCTTTACGCGGGTATCTATAACGTCGGAAACAAGAAAGTTCGTGAAATCGATCATGGTTACACGCAAGATGGCCGCCGTTACTGGGTGGGTGTGAACGTGGATTTCTAAGCGAGCATTACCACTGCGATGAAATTTTGTTGGCATCAATCGGTGACAAAATGATATTAAACGATATTTTTTAAATCGGTTTACGCTACAATGTGAAGCGGGTACAGAGAGTATCCGCTTTTTCGTTAAGTTTCATCGATGTTTATCGATTTGGCTTCCTGAGAATCTCTCCCTATAATAGAGAATCCTATTTAAATGACGGCGTTAATCGGCCGTTATATTATTGACGAGACCCCTCATTCATGCGCATTCAAGCCGATCAGTTACCGCAATTACTTCCCCAAAATTCTGCGTGGCGCGGACTTTTGGTCGCGGGCGATGAACCCTATTTGGTTATCGAGGCGCAGGACTTTGTACGGCATTTTTTACGGGATCAAGCGGGCTTTTTAGAGCGGGATCTCTTTGAGGTGGCTAGCGGATTTGATTGGAATGATTTTCGGGAATCAACGCAGAGTCTTTCGCTCTTTTCTGAACGAAAAATTGTAGAACTCCGCTTTCAAAATCGCCCCGATAGCGTGGCGCAGCGGCACCTACTTGAGTATTTCGAAAACCCCTCCCCCGATATTTTTCTATTAGTGAGCGTTCCGCGCTTAACCAATCAACAGCTGAAAGCGAAATGGGCGGATGCTTTTGATAAAAACGGCGCAGTGATGCCGATCTATCCGCCGCGACCCTATGAATATCCTCGCTGGATTGGTGCTCGTGCCCGTCAAAAAGGATTGAGGCTTTCAGACGATGCGATCGATCTTTTAGCGGTTCACAATGAGGGAAATCTCTTTTCGGTGATGCAGGAGCTTGATTATCTCGCGCTCTTTTATGGCAATGATCCGGTAAGCGGTGAGGGTCTAAAAGAGGCGTTAACGCAAAGCTCGCGGTTTATTACCTTTGATCTTGGCGATGCGCTGTTGACCGGCGATATTGAGCGAATTTTTCGCATTATTGATGGCCTTCGTGAAGAGGGAGAGCCGGCGACGCTTGTCAATTGGGTGCTTCATAAAGAGATCGCAACCCTTGGCATGATGAAAGCGGAACTTGATAATGGCGCGCCGATGCAAGAGGTGCTGAAAAGAGTGTGGCAAAATAAACGCCCGCTCTATCAAGGTGCGCTCAGGCGATTTTCGCCTAAATTGTGGCAACATTTAGCGGAGATGCTCGTCCAGATCGATGAAGCGATCAAAGGGGAGTTGAAAGAAGATCCTTGGAATGCTATTTTGCGCGTCTCTTTTGCGTTAGCAGGCAAACGCCTCCTTTCGCTAAGTGCCACGGTGACGCCTTAATTAAATCAACCAAAATTGAGGGATAACGCCATGAGTGATGCACTTTTTCATGACACGCACAACAAGGATAGTTTTATGCAGTTAGATGCGATGGTGGAAGCGGTGTTAATGGCCGCAAAAGCCCCTCTTACCATTAATGATTTATGCGATATTTTTAGAGAAAACGGCATCAGCAATGATGAGATGACCGAGGTGCTCGAAGCGCTTCAAGAGACCCTGTCAGGGCGGGGCGTTGAGCTGGTGGAAGTGGCGAGCGGCTGGCGTCTTCAAGTGCCGGCGCGCTATAACCATTGGGTGGAGCGTCTTTTTGAAGAGCGTCAAGAGCGCTACAGTTCCGCCCTTTTTGAAACGCTTGCGCTTATTGCCTATCAGCAACCGGTTACCCGCGGGGAGATTGAATCGGTGCGCGGCGTTGCGGTGAGTACCAATATTATTCGCACCCTTGAGGAGCGTGAATGGATTAAGGTGGTGGGCCGCAAAGAAACGCCCGGTCGCCCGCTTTTATATGCTACAACTGAAAAATTCCTCGATGATTTTAATCTCAAAAGTTTGGAAGAGTTGCCGCTTCTTGAAGATTCCATTTTGCTCGATGAAGCGAAACAGCGTGAAGTGGAATTTAATGAGACGCAAACACGCCCCGCCTCGGCGTAAAAATAAAACCTGCTTAACCGGCTCGATTCTTCTATACTGATTCTTTTATTATCAAACACAACAAAGGGTCTATGTTCAAACCATTATCCCTCTATATCGGCCTGCGTTATACGGCTGCAAAACGGAAAAATAATTTCATCTCATTTATCTCATTTGTCTCGATTGGAGGCATTGCGCTTGGTGTGATGACGATGATTGTGGTGCTCTCGGTGATGAATGGCTTCCAAAAAGAGGTGGCCGAAAAGAGTACTGAGATGGCCTTTCATAATCAGGTAATGAGCGATACGGGCAAATTGTCTGATTGGCAGCGACTGCTCGATCTGCCGGAAAAGATTCCCAATGTGATTGGTGCCGCGCCGTTTGTGAAGAGTCAGGGACTCGTTAATGCCGATGGCGATATGAAGCCGGTGCTTATTTTTGGCGTTGATGGTGAGTATGAAGGCGCAGTCTCCAATGTGAATGACGCGGTGAAAACCATTGAAGAGGGCGCGTGGAAAGCGGCGGATTTTACCCTGTTACAGGAGGGTGAATTTGGCATTATTTTAGGCAAGAGTCTTGCGACGGATTTCCGCGTGACGATTGGTGATTATGTTTCGCTCGTTACTTCCGATATTAATGTCACCGTCGTTGGTGCCTCGCCGCGGTTAAAGCGGTTTAAAGTGATTGGGCTCTATGAAGCGGGGCTTTATGATTATGAAAAGAGCCATGTTTTTGTCCATTTAGAGGATGCGGCGCGACTTGCTAAACTGCCGAAGGGCGATGTGAGTGGGATTCGACTCAAACTTGAAAACCCGATGCGAGCCCACGATACGGCGCTTGCGGTACAGCGTTATCTCGGCTTTGATAATGATCTCACGGTCTATACTTGGATCGACCAATTTTCCGCGATCTATAAGATGATCGAGATCGAAAAGATCACCATGTTTATTATTATGAGCCTCATTGTGGCGGTGGCGGTGTTTAATGTAGTGTCGATGCTGGTGATGGTGGTGACGGAAAAACGCTCCGAGATTGCGATTTTACGCACGCTCGGCATGCGCCCGCGCAGCATTATGTTTATCTTTATGGTGCAAGGCACCTTTATTGGATTTTTTGGCGCGTTGATCGGGATTGTGCTCGGGGTATTAATTGCCTCAAATGTACAGCCGATTGTCCATTTTGTGGAAAATCTGCTGGGTAAAACGATCTTTGAGCCGAGCGTCTATCCGGTGTCGGAAATCCCCTCGCTCATTTTGGCAGGCGATGTCTTTTTAGTGTCAGGCATTGCGTTTATTTTAGCGAGTTTAGCGACGCTCTATCCTGCGTGGAAAGCGGCACGCACCCAACCGGCGGAGGCGCTACGTTATGAATAATGAGATCGTATTACGAGCGGTTAATCTCTCGAAATCATACTTTGATCAAAAGCATGAGGTGGAGGTGTTTCGCGATATCAATCTTGAAGTACGCCGTGGTGAAAAGATCGCCATTGTCGGTGCGTCAGGATCAGGAAAAAGTACGTTGATGCACATTCTCTCGGGGCTTGATCGCCCAACGCGCGGGGATGTCTATCTTAAAGAGGTGCATTTTAATGTGGCCTCCGAGGCAAAACGCGGGGTGCTTCGCAATCAACATTTAGGCTTTATCTATCAATTTCACCATCTATTACCGGATTTTACCGCGCTCGATAATGTGGCAATTCCGCTGGTGATTGGGGGATTATCGGTCAAAGCGGCGCGAGTTGAGGCGGATCGATTACTCCATCGCGTGGGCCTTTCGCACCGGTTAACCCATAAACCTTCCGCTCTTTCCGGCGGTGAGCGTCAGCGAGTCGCGATTGCACGGGCGCTTGTAACAAAGCCGGCGGCGGTTCTTGCCGATGAACCAACCGGGAATCTCGATGAAGAGAATGCGCGCGCGGTATTTGAGCTTTTATGTGAAATGAATGATGAATTTGGCACGGCGTTACTGGTGGTAACGCACGATCGCACCCTCGCGGCGAAGATGGATCGCTGCTGGGAGATGCGTGATTTTGGATTATCTCAACAGCTATAAGATTGGCAAATAAATAAAAAGGACAAAAAGGCGTGATGGAGCTTTTATCCGGTTGGATTAATGAATTTATCGATATTTTCTTAAACATTGATGATCATTTAGAGGTACTCGCCAATCAATATGGCGCGTGGCTCTATCTTATTTTAATTGTGATTGTCTTTTGTGAAACGGGGTTGGTGGTGACGCCCTTTTTACCCGGCGATTCGCTTTTGTTTGCGGCCGGCGCGCTCTCGGCGATGGGGATGCTCGATATTCTCATTCTCTGGGGCTCGCTCTTTGTAACGGCGGTGATTGGCGATGCGGTCAATTATCATATTGGGAAGTTTTTAGGGATTAAACCCTTTAAAGAGGACGCGCGGATTTTTAAATTGAAATATCTGCGTAAAACCGAAGAGTTTTATGAAAAGCATGGCGGGAAAACGATTATTTTGGCGCGCTTTATCCCAATTGTTCGAACTTTTGCCCCTTTTGTGGCGGGCGCAAGTACGATGTGTTATCGTAAGTTTTTCACCTATAATGTGGTCGGCGCTTTTCTTTGGACCACGTTAATGCTCGGGGCGGGCTACCTCTTTGGAAATATCGCCTGGGTTAAAGATAATTTTTCAGCAATTGTGCTCGGAATTATCTTTGTTTCCTGTCTACCGATCCTCATTGAAGCTGGGCGCGCCTATCTTCAGAAACGAAAAAATAAAGTTGCAACCTTACCCGATAATGATTAGAATTGCGTCAACTGCCCGTAAAGGGAGTCCCCAAACGCTATCGTTCGATGCGTTCGCCTCTTTTATTATCTAATCTCATCTTTAGGTTATTAACAATTTCCCTAATTTATTCCGCGTAAGTGCAGCGGATTACTCAATCTTTATGTAAAAAAAGTCTATGAATTTAACAGAATTAAAACGAAAAACAGCACAAGAACTCATTGATATTGCTGAAGAGATGAATCTTGAAGGTTCAGGCCGTGCGAAAAAGCACGATTTAGTATTTAGTATCTTAAATACCTACGCAGCGCAGGGCAACGACATCACAGGCGATGGTGTTTTAGAGGTCTTAAATGATGGCTACGGATTCCTCCGCGGGGTTGATAGCTCGTTCTTAGCAGGGCCCGATGATGTCTATATCAGCCCCTCGCAGATTCGCCGTTTTAATCTCCGTACCGGTGATACCGTCTCTGGGAAAATTCGTCCGCCTAAAGATAATGAAAAATATTTCGCGCTCGTTAAAGTCCAAGAGATTAACTACGAGCCCCTTGAGGCGAGCAAACGTAAAATCGCGTTTGAAAACTTAACGCCAATTCATCCAAACGAGCCCTTAAAAATGGAGCTTGGGAATGGATCAAGCGAAGATATTACCGCACGCTTAATCGATATGGTTGCCCCGATTGGTAAGGGTCAGCGGAGTATGATCGTTGCGCCGCCAAAAGCGGGTAAAACCATCATGATGCAAAATATCGCCCAATCGATCGCGATCAATCATCCGGAAGCCTATCTGATGGTACTTTTAATTGATGAGCGCCCGGAAGAGGTGACCGAGATGCAGCGTTTAGTGAAAGGCGATGTGATTGCATCAACCTTTGATGAACCGGCGCTTCGCCATGTACAAGTGGCAGAAATGGTGATCGAAAAAGCTCGCCGTTTAGTGGAACATGGCCGCGATGTGGTGATTTTGCTCGACTCAATGACCCGTCTTGCACGCGCGTATAATACCGTGGTGCCTTCATCAGGGAAAGTCTTATCCGGTGGGGTGGACGCGAATGCCCTGCATCGCCCGAAACGCTTCTTTGGTGCAGCGCGTAATATTGAAAATGGCGGTAGCTTAACCATTATTGCCACCGCGATGGTCGATACCGGATCGAAGATGGATGAGGTGATTTTCGAAGAGTTCAAAGGAACCGGTAACTCAGAGATTCAACTCGATCGCCGTATTGCGGAAAAACGCATCTTCCCAGCGATCAATATTAATCGTTCAGGCACTCGCCGTGAAGAGCTTCTTATCGAGCCCGATGATCTTCAAAAAATCTGGATTCTGCGTAAGCTCGTTCATCCGATGGATGAGATTCAATCGATTGAGTTTGTCCTTGATCGCATGAAAGAAACCGATACAAATGAAGAGTTTTTTAACTCAATGAAGGGTTAGACTTGCATTTTGTCTAAAGAATCAGTAAAATTACCGTCTTGAATTATTTTTATGGTAAACACCGATAAGTTGACGAGCTTATCTCGCCATTAAAATAGAACCGGTTTAATTTTAATAATGGATTTAAGAACTATGTCAAACAAAGAAACAAACTACCGCGAAGTGGTATTCCAAGACGTATCAAGCGATTTTGCAATTTTAACGCGTTCAACCGTTAAAACCTCTGAAACAATTACATGGGAAGATGGTAACGAATACCCTCTTTACAAAGTTGAAGTATCTTCAGCGTCACACCCATTCTTCACTGGTAAGCAAAACATCCTTGACTCAGAAGGTCGTGTGGATCGCTTCCGTAAACGCTTCGGTCGTTAATCATTTTGATTATCTAAGACTGATAGTGATGGAACAAGAGCATCTTTTCTTCGGAAAGATGCTTTTTTTTGTCTAAAATAAAGCTGCGGATAGAGATTTATCTTGGCTCATCGGTCTTAATCCATTTACCTATTTAAAATTTAAAAAGAGATTTTGTTATGTTGCGCGTCTTGATTCGTTCAATTTTGTTTCGCCTCGATCCTGAAAGAGCTCATCATCTCTCATTGTGGGGCTTAAAAATGTTGGGGCGAGTGCCTTTTTTAGCAAAGAGGATTCGCCAGCATTATCAGGTTAAAGATCCGCGACTTGAGCGAACGGTACTTGGCATTCAGTTTGCTCACCCTGTGGGGATGGCGGCGGGATTTGATAAAGATGCCAAAGTCTTCAATGAGCTCTCTATGCTTGGGTTTTCTTTTGTCGAGATCGGAACGGTGACGCCGAAAGCGCAAGCGGGCAATCCGAAAAAACGCCTCTTTCGACTGGTTGAAGATGAAGCGATCATCAATCGCATGGGCTTTAATAATGATGGCGTTCATGCGGCGAAATTACGCTTGATGAAAAACCAAGGCGTGATCGTTGGCGGAAATATCGGTAAAAATAAAGTCACCCCCAATGCTGAAGCGGTGAACGATTATCTCGAATCCTTTAATGAGCTTTTTGAGGTGGTGGATTATTTTGTGGTCAATGTCAGTTCCCCGAATACCCCGAATCTGCGTGATCTTCAGGATAAAGAGCCGCTCACGGCGCTTCTCAATGCGCTTCAAACAGTCAATCTTGCCAAAGAGACCCCAAAACCGATTTTCTTAAAAATTGCCCCGGATTTAACGGAATCTCAACTCCTTGATATAATAGAGATTGTCGCAGAGACACAAATTGGCGGCGTGATTGCGACTAATACCACCCTCGATCGCACCGGACTACAGAGTGCCGACAAGGGGGAAGCAGGCGGATTAAGCGGCAAACCGCTCACTGATAAATCAACGGCGGTGATTCGGTTTTTACATGAGAAGAGTGACGGCGCATTTCCCATCATTGGGGTGGGCGGAATTCACAGTGCCGAGGACGCGTTAGAGAAGCTCCATGCGGGGGCGACGCTGATTCAACTCTATTCGGGCTTTATCTATGAAGGACCTGCGCTCATTAAAGCGATAAACGAGGCCATTTTGAAAGAGTGTGATTAATAAATTTTATAGGTATCTTTTAATAGAATTTATACATTCGAGTATCTTATTTTTTAATAGAGGTGTATTATCAACATAAGATACAGATAATCAATTTAGTGTTTTAGGCATTTGTTCCAAATCGACTACACAAATCGAATGCAAACGGAAACGATGCGAAAAAGCTTCAGTTAGGAGGAAAGCTATGACTAAAAATACTGTAACTATTACTGATAATAGAGATAATAAAAGTGTTGAGTTACCGATTTTAGAATCGGTTTACGGAAATGATGTGATTGATATCGCGGCATTAAACCGTGATATGCATATGTTCAGTTATGACCCAGGTTACGTATCAACAGCGAGCTGTGAGAGTGCGATCACCTATCTTGACGGGGAAAAAGGGGAGCTGTTCTATCGCGGTTACCCAATTGAGCAATTAGCAGCGAAAAAGAGCTATCTTGAAGTGGTTTACTTACTTTGGTACGGCGAGCTGCCCACTCCAGAGCAAGCGACAAAATTCAAAGAGATCATCATGACGCATTCATTAATGCATGAAAACATGAAAGATTTCCTCCAAGGTTTCCGCTACGATTCACATCCAATGGCAATGCTTTCAGGTTCTGTGGCATCAATGGCTGGGTTCTATCACGATAAACTCGACATCTATGACCCTTACCACCGCGAAGTCATTGCACACCGTTTAATCTCAAAAATTCCAACGATTGCAGCGGCATGTTTTAAACATGGTCGTGGCCAACCGTATCGTTATCCACGTAATGATCTATCATATGCAGGGAACTTCTTACAAATGATGTTCTCAACTCCGTGTGCGGATTACGAGATCGACCCGATTGCTGAAAAAGCGATTGATACCCTCTTTATCCTTCACGCAGACCATGAGCAAAACGCATCGACATCAACGGTTCGTTTAGCCGGCTCATCAGGGGCGAACCCATTTGCAGCGATTGCATCAGGGATTGCAAGCCTTTGGGGTGCGGCGCATGGTGGCGCGAACGAAGCGGTGCTTCGTATGCTTGAAGAGATCGGTTCTGTGGATAACATTCCAAAATATATCGACAAAGCGAAAGACCGTAACGATCCGTTCCGTCTTATGGGCTTTGGTCACCGTGTTTACAAAAACTTTGACCCACGTGCGAAAATCATTAAAGGCATCGCGGACCAAGTATTGGCGAAATATGGTAACGATCCATTAATGGAGATCGCGGTAAGACTTGAAGAGATCGCGCTTAAAGATGAGTACTTCATCGAGCGTAAACTCTATCCGAACGTTGACTTCTACTCAGGTATCATCTACAAAGCGTTAGGGATTCCTGTTGAGATGTTCACCCCAATGTTCGCCATTGCGCGTACCAGCGGATGGATCAGCCACTGGGCTGAGATGATCTCAGATCCAAAACTCAAAATCGGTCGTCCACGTCAGCGCTACATCGGTCCTACAAGACGTGACATCGAATAGTTGAATTTTGATGGGTAACAGTAAATAATAGAGGGCGTAGATATAAGGTCTACGCCCTTTCTTTTTATATCGATAGAGGAAATTTATGTCAGTTATCAAATCGTTAATCGCACGTGAGATTTTAGACTCGCGCGGCAACCCAACTTTATGGGTAAAAGCAACGTTAGAATCAGGTGCAGTGGGTGAAGCTGCAGTTCCAAGTGGCGCATCAACCGGTGCAAAAGAAGCGGTCGAACTACGGGACGGCGACAAATCACGTTACGGCGGTAAAGGGGTATTAACCGCATGTTCACACGTGAACAACGAAATCTTTAATGCATTAAACGGAAAAGATGCGTTAGACCAAGCAGCAATCGACCAGATCTTAATCGATCTTGATGGCACACATAACAAAGCAAAATTAGGCGCAAACGCAACGCTCGGAGCATCGCTTGCGATCGCACACGCAGCGGCGGCTGAAAAAGGCTTACCCCTCTATCGTTCGGTTGCGGACCAAGATCGCTACGTATTACCAGTACCGATGATGAACATCTTAAACGGTGGTGCACACGCAGATAACTCTGTTGATATCCAGGAGTTTATGATTATGCCAGTGGGCGTACCGACCTTTGCTGAAGCAGTTCGCTGTGGGGCAGAGATCTTCCACGAACTTCGCAACGTACTAACCGAAAAAGGGTTAGCGACCGGTGTGGGCGATGAAGGTGGATTTGCGCCAAACTTAGGCTCAAACGAAGAAGCGCTTGAAGTGATCATGACCGCGATTAAAGCGGCGGGTTATGAAGCAGGGAAAGATGTTTTCCTAGCGCTTGATATTGCTTCATCTGAATTCTACAAAGAGGGTAAATATCAGCTCGAATCAGAAGGCAAAGCGTACACCTCAGAAGAGTTTGCAAAATTCCTCGAAGATTGGGTGAACCGCTATCCAATCATCTCCATTGAAGATGGTATGGATGAAGAAGATTGGGAAGGTTGGGAGATCTTAACGCGTCTAGTTGGCGACCGTGTTCAACTCGTTGGCGATGACCTTTTTGTCACCAACACCACCATCTTAAAACGTGGAATTGATGAGAAAATTGCGAACTCAATTTTAATCAAACCAAACCAAATTGGTACCTTAACGGAAACCATCAACGCGGTGAATATGGCAGACGAAGGGGGCTTTACCTCAGTTATGTCGCACCGTTCAGGTGAAACAGCAGATACCACCATTGCGGATTTAGCGGCAGCAACAGCCAGCTCGCAAATTAAAACTGGATCACTCTGCCGTTCAGACCGTGTCGCGAAATATAACCGTCTGATCTGCATCGAAGCAGAGCTCGGCGATAAAGCGGTTTACGCAGGGAAAGATGCGTTTAAAGCAGTAAAATTCTAATTAATCTAATCAACTTTAATCATTTGGTTAGAATTGGTTTAGATTAAAAACGAAGAGCCCGTCAGCAATGATGGGCTTTTTTTGTGGGCGCGTTTTATCGGTGGAGTCGATGAGGGGTGGGAAATCGTAGACAATTTCCCGCATTAAAACGCCATATCATAAATAGAGGAAGGGTGAGCGATCAATCTTACCAAACTTAATTGAGATCAATTCTCAATTAGAAATCATTCTTGCATGAAATCGCCGTAAAGCCCATCAGAATGGGCTCATAAGAAAATTAAATTTGAAAGAGGACTGAAATGGTACTATATTAGTCCTATATTTATTTTAAGAGGAATACACCGTTGAGAATTACCCGAGAGACAGATTATGCGATTATTATCGCCACGTTCTTAGCAGAAGAGGAGAGTGCGATGAGCGCCTCTGTGATTGCTGAAGCGTGCGAGCTGAATCTCTCGCTTGCGAGCAAGGTATTAAAACTGCTTGCGCGTGCGGAAATTCTCACCTCCACGCGGGGCGTTTACGGCGGTTATAGCCTCAACCAAGATCCCAAAGCGATCTCTCTACTCGATATTATTGTGGCGATTGAAGGGCCGATGGCGGTCAATGCCTGTGTCGATAGCGAGAATCCCTGTGATCGGATCGAAGAGTGTAATCTTGCCCCTCATTGGCGCATCATCAATCAGAAATTATACGATAACTTTGCCACGGTGAGCTTAGCTGAGCTCCTTGGCAAGCCGGTGAAACTTGCGCGTAAATTAGATGGGGAGACTGAGGTACATCAGTAAAACCGATTCTTAAATCAGTAGATGGAATGTTATGAAGACAGAAAGAGAGTTTTTAGAAGAGGTCGCGCAAGAAGAGTATGCGTACGGCTTTGTGACCGACATTGAGCAGGAGACCTTACCTCCTGGATTGGATGAAGATGTGATCCGCAAAATCTCCGCGATCAAGCGTGAGCCTGAGTGGTTACTGGAATATCGTCTAAAGGCGTATCGCGCGTGGCTTGAGATGGAAGATCCCGATTGGGCGCATCTTAAGATCGAACCGATGGATTATCAATCGATCTCCTACTATTCAGCGCCAAAATCGATGGAAGATGGCCCGAAAAGTTTGGACGAGGTCGATCCTGAATTGATCGAAACCTATAACAAATTAGGGATTCCGCTAGAAGAGCAAAAAATTCTTGCGGGCGTTGCCGTTGACGCGGTATTTGACTCGGTATCCGTTGCGACAAGCTATAAAGGCCGCCTATTAGAGCAGGGCATTATCTTCTGTTCATTTAGTGAAGCGGTTCAGGAATATCCTGAGCTTGTGCGCGAATATTTAGGCACCGTGGTCTCTTTTAAAGATAACTATTTCGCAGCGCTTAATGCCGCCGTTTTTACCGACGGATCGTTTGTCTATATTCCAAAAGGCGTGCGTTGCCCGATGGAGCTTTCAACTTATTTCCGTATCAATGCGCAAAATACCGGTCAGTTTGAGCGGACCCTCATCATTGCCGATGACAATTCGTATGTCTCATATTTAGAAGGATGTACCGCGCCTCAGCGTTCTGAAAATCAGCTTCACGCAGCGGTGGTTGAACTCGTTGCCAAAGAAGAAGCGGAGATTAAATACTCTACGGTCCAAAACTGGTATCCCGGCGATAAAGAAGGTCGCGGTGGAATCTACAACTTTGTGACCAAACGCGGTATTTGCCAAGGTCGCCGTTCGAAAATCTCATGGGCGCAGGTGGAAACCGGCTCATCGATCACTTGGAAATATCCAAGCTGTATCTTAAAAGGCGATGAATCCGTGGGTGAATTCTACTCCGTTGCCCTTGTTAAAGATGCGCAGCAAGCGGACACCGGCACCAAAATGATTCACCTTGGGAAAAACACCAAATCCACCATTATCTCCAAAGGGATTTCGGCGGGTGTGGCACAAAACTCCTACCGTGGCCTTGTTCGTATGAGCGCAGGCGCAACAGGTTCGCACAACTATTCACAGTGTGACTCGCTCTTAATTGGCGATAAATGCGGTGCGCACACCTTCCCCTATATCGACGTTCGCAATGCGAGCTCGAAGGTTGAACATGAAGCGTCCACCTCAAAAATTTCCGAAGATCAGCTCTTTTATTGTCAGCAGCGCGGTCTTACCGAAGAAGATGCCATTAGCCTCATTGTAAACGGCTACTGTAAAGAGATCTTCCAAGAGTTACCGATGGAATTTGCGGTTGAAGCGCAAAAATTAATTGAGATTCGTTTAGAGGGCAGCGTGGGCTAATGAGCCGCCGTGTTGTCAGCACAATAATTTTTGGTAGCGGCAGGGCGATGGGTGTGATGGATCAGATCCTCGCTCAAAACGCCGCTAACCCACAGAATAGAGATAAGAGTACAGTATGTTAGAAATTAAAAATTTACATGTCGAAGTTGAAGGCAAAAAAATCATCAACGGTCTTAACCTCACCATTAATGATGGCGAAGTGCATGCGATCATGGGACCCAACGGTTCAGGTAAGAGTACGCTTGCGAGCGTCATTGCCGGAAACGATACCTATGAAGTCACAGAAGGCTCGATCACCTATAACGGCATCGATCTTTTAGAGCTCGATCCCGATCAGCGCGCTCATTTAGGCGTCTTTTTAAGCTTCCAATATCCAGTAGAACTTCCTGGGGTGAACAATCATTACTTCCTTCGCACCGCGCTAAACAGCATTCGTAAAGCACGCGGGGAAGAGGAGCTCGATGCCCTTGAGTTTTATGAGTCGCTCCAAGAGAAGATGAAGCGCGTTAAGATGGATAGCGCATTCTTAAAACGCTCAGTAAATGAAGGCTTCTCAGGCGGTGAGAAAAAACGTAACGAAATTCTCCAAATGCTCGTATTAGAGCCAACGCTTGCGATTTTAGATGAGACGGATTCGGGTCTTGATATCGACGCGCTTCGCGTCATTGCTGACGGGATTAACGGACTTCGTGATAATAATCGTAGCTTCTTAATGATCACTCACTATCAGCGTCTTTTAAACTACGTTCAACCGGATGTGGTGCATGTGATGACCGATGGTGAAATTGTAAAAACGGGCGGCAAAGAACTCGCGCTTGAGCTTGAGCAGGAAGGGTATGTAGCGTATCGAGGAGACAATGTCGGCGGTTCAAGAAAAGATCAGTAAGGAGTGGATATGTTAACTAAATTTAAAGAAAATCAACGTGTTGAGCGTTGGAAAGATACTCCTTTTCGCGATATTTTAGCCGTTGAGTGGGAAAAACCCACTGCCGTTGATAGCTTAGGTCCGATCAATGCGGTGCTTCCAGAAGATGCGGTGATTTTAACCATCTATAACGGCGTAGTGAGTGAGCGCTGGATCAATGAGAAACAGCTTCCCGATTCGCTTTTAGTGCGTTTTGAGAATAACACTTTAGACATTCGTTTAGTCAAAGGGGCAACGCTCGATCGTCCGGTGGTAATTCATCACATTGCAGAAGCCACCTCGCCGATTCATATTGAGAGCAAAATCTCCATTCACGCCGAAGAGAATACGCATGCGAGCTTCCTTCTGCTTGAATCTGGGGAAGGGCACTATTTAGCGACACCCGAGATCGATCTTGAGATTAAAGATCATGCCGATATTGAGTGGGTGCGCGTCGTGCTCAACTCCGATGAGAGTTTCTCGGTGATGGAGCTCAATTGTGATCAAGCGGAATCGAGCAAGTTCCACGCGGTGAGCTATCAAAGTCGCGGTAAAATCATTCGTTCCAACATCCGTATGGACGTCAATGGCGAAGAGGCTTACACGCAACTTGATGCGCTTAATATCGCAAAAGAGGAGCAACATCTTGCGCACGTGGTGGATATGAGCCACGCAAAACCTGAGTGCGAGAGCAATCAGCAGATCAAAAACATCGTTAAAGATAAAGCGATGACGCTCTTTGATGGTGAGATTCATGTGCATGTGGATTCACAAAAAATTAACGCCGATCAGATGACGCGAACGCTTTTATTAAACGATGGTGCGCGTACGTTGACGATCCCGCGTTTAGAGATCTATGCCGACGATGTTCAGTGTACGCACGGGGCAACGGTGGGCTTTATGGATCACGATCACATGTTCTATCTGCGCACCCGCGGACTCAGTGACGATGCGGCGCGCATGCTATTAATGCGTGCTTACGGCGCTGAAATTGTCGCGAGCATTGAAAATGGATCGATCCAAGAGTGGCTCTTCCATATCCTCGATAACGATATCGAAGCGCTTCTATAACGGTTAACAATAAAGGGAAGGATTGTTTTATGTCATTATCTTCGATTCGGGCGCAGTTTCCGATCTTTAACCAAACAGTTAAAGGGCACGAAATTGCCTTTTTAGATACCGGTGCATCGGCGCAAAAGCCACAAGTGGTAATCGATGCGGAGCGCAACTGTTATGAAACGTATTACGCCAATATTCATCGCGGGGTTTATCATTTTAGTGAGAAATCAACGGCTGAATATGAAGCGGTGCGGGACATTGTCACGGCGTTTATCGGCGGTAATGATTCACGTGAAACCATCTTCACCCAAGGGGCGACTGAGAGCATTAACTTAGTCGCTCACAGTTACGGGCGCTTGGTATTAAAACCGGGCACAAAAGTGATGATCTCTGAGATGGAGCATCATGCGAACATTGTTCCGTGGCAGATGATCTGCGAGGAGACGGGCGCGGAACTTGTTGTCATTCCGATTACCGATGAGGGCGAGCTTATCTATGAAACATTTGAAGCGATGCTCGATGAATCGGTGAAAATTGTTTCGGTAGCACAAGTGTCGAATGTGCTTGGCACGGTGAATGATATCGAACGCATTATCACCGCGGCGCATAAAGTTGGGGCAAAAGTCTTAATTGATGGCGCGCAAGGCGTGGTGCATCATCCGCTCAATGTGAAAGCACTTGATGTAGATTTTTACGTCTTTTCAGGCCATAAACTCTATGCACCGTCCGGTACCGGCGTTCTCTATGGAAAACGCGAGCTTCTTGAAGCGATGCCTCCCTATCAAACTGGCGGCGATATGATCGATTATGTGAGCTTTGAGAAAACCACCTTTGCACCGCTTCCCAATAAATTTGAAGCGGGAACGCCTAACATTGCTGGCATTATCGGTTTAGGTGCGGCGATTAAGTGGATTGAAGGCATTGGATTTGAGACGATTGTCGCTCACGAGGCGGAGCTTCTTGAATACGCCACTTCTGAACTCCTCAAATTACCCGGCCTTCGCATTATTGGAACGGCGCCGGAAAAAGCGGGGGTCATTTCATTTGTGATTGAAGGAATTCATCCGCACGATATCGGCACACTGCTCGATCATGAAGGCGTTGCAATTCGTGTGGGGCATCACTGTGCGCAACCGTTAATGCGTCGCATGAATGTTCCG
This sequence comes from uncultured Ignatzschineria sp., assembly GCA_945619025.1. Lineage (GTDB taxonomy): Bacteria > Pseudomonadota > Gammaproteobacteria > Cardiobacteriales > Wohlfahrtiimonadaceae > CALZBJ01. The sequence goes on from CALZBJ010000006.1 coordinate 109,719, forward strand.
GCAACGGCGCGTATGTCGCTTGGGATCTATAATAATCACGCCGATATTGATCGTTTAGTCGCAGGACTTAAAAAAGTGATTGAGCTCTTTGCCTAATCGGACTTGAGCGTAAAGAAAAGGTTTCCCGTGAAACCTGAATTAATATCAGTCAGCTCTTTTCAAGTTCTTCGCGAGATGATATTTTAAGTAGAACAATTAATAGAAAACAGCACAATTTTAAAGAGGGATCGCCAACTCGGCGGTCCCTCTTTTCTTGCCGGCGTTATGCATTATAAACTCTGCTCGAGCTCGCCCATAAAGTAAAAGTCACGGGTATTAATGGTGATGGTGCGCCCTGATTTTTGCAGATAAACCCCTTTTTCTCCAAGCCGAAAGCTCTGTTGGTTTTTGCCATTTCGCTTAATATCGCTAAGCGGGAGGCGGAGCGTTGGGAAGGTGTTTGACGGCATAATCACAAGCTCCGCACCGAAGGCGGACGCGGTGTAGATTTTAATCTCAATGAGATCCATATCCGGTCCATGATTGGAATTTGCCACGCCGGAGTAGAGTCCTAATATCGAATCAAGATCGCATTGAAGGGGGCGAACGGCCTGACGATTATTGGTAGATTTCTCTAGCAAAATTGGACGAAACCCAGGCTGATACCACTCAATAAAATGCGTGCCGTGATCATCTCGAAAGAGTGTGAGCGAAGCATGATCGGCAAGATCGTGGCGATATCCGGATGGGAGTTCTCCATTTTGGCTTGATGGTTTAGGCGCTCCAGTAAATACCGCAAGCGGTAGCGTTTCATTGATGGTGAGCGTTGAATCGACTTCATCTGCGTTATTAAGGGGAGCGGTTGCCGGTGCATCTTCCGGTTCGATAATAAGTGCATTAACAGTTTTAAGCGGAGCATCGGTTTCAAGCGATGTTTCGTCGTTATCTGTGGGCTCATCAGCCGTTTCCGTTGGTGCATGGGCTTCAAGTAATAGTGTCGGTTTAATAAATACTGTGGGCGTTAAATTTCCCGAAAGAGTGAGGGTATTGGCACCCGTTGCTGTGAGCTGCAATGAATGATCGCCCGAGGAATAATCGCCAAACATCTCGCAAAGGTCGGGAAGATGACGGAGGGGTTGAGTGGATACTTTAGAATTTCCAGGCGTAGCATAGGCACATAATCCTGAGAGAAATGGCACGATTAAGAGCGCAATAAGAGGGTAGCGATGAATCATAAGACTCTCCATAACAGATTGAAAATAAACGAAATAGAGCTATTATGACAAAGGGTTCCGCGTGCGGGCCTGTCAATCAGTGCTTTATTGCTTTATATCAATAAGATCTGTTTGGAGAGTCCCCCGATTACGACGCGAGTTTCATCAGCACAATCCCGCTTAAAATAAGCGTGGCTGCGAGTGCGCGTAAAAAGGTAAAGGGCTCACCTAAAATGATCACGCCCACGATAAATGCGCCCACTGCGCCGATTCCCGTCCACACCATATACGCCGTTCCAAGCGGCAATAGTTTCATCGCGTAGCTTAATAAAACAACGCTCACAAACATCGCCACCACGGTGATAATGGAGTAACTGAGAATGGTAAACCCGTGTGAGAGCTTCATCGTATACGCCCAAACGACTTCAAAAAGTCCGGCGATTAAAAGAACCATCCATGCATACATAATTAATAATCCAATCAGTATGGGTCTGGGTCGTCCCAAACGATCAAGTCAGCGCATAATTGCTATGCTGGCTGGCAAATGGTCGTCCATCTGCGTCAAAAAGTATAGCAACTCAAGAAGGGGTGGGCAAGGGTTTGTTTTTGGGAAAAAGCGCGCTATCCTAAAGAGCAATCAGGTGAGGAATTGAGTATGAATAAGAGGGACAATTGGACTAAAAAATCGCTCCGTATGGAGTATCGAGCGCGGCGTAAAGCGTTATCGCAAATTGAGGTCTTTCGCCGTTCCTATCGCATTAAAATCCACTTTTTTGAGCAAGATCTAACCGGCGTGCAGCATGTTCATCTCTTTTTGCCGATGAGCCGGGAGCGCGAAGTAAATACTTACCTGATTATTATGGAATTGTGGCGCCGCGGGATTAAAACCTCCGTCTCGAAGGTGGTGGGTGATGATCTGATTCATTTCCCCTTTCAAAAAGAGACCGAGCTTAAGCGAAATCGTTGGCGGATTGTGGAGCCGGTTAATGAAATCCCGCTCACAGAAAAGGAGCTTAAAACGATCGATTTAGTGATCATTCCGCTTCTTATTGCCGATCAAAAAGGGAATCGTGTGGGTTATGGTAAAGGGTATTACGATCGCTTTTTAACACATATTCCCAAAGCGCGCCGAGTGGGCGTGTCACTCTTTCCGCCGATTGAGGCGATTGCCGATGTGGATCCGTGGGATGCGCCATTACAGACGCTGATTACACCAAACTTGCTCTATCTCATTGATTAAAATCAGAAAGCCTCGCAAGGTTTTCCCGCCCTCTTTCAATTCATTTTATACTGAAGACATTGATGTAACGAACGATTCCTAAGAGGACGGAGTGGAGGTCTATCGTGATGAAGATGAATGAATGGCTCACGCGCGCGCTGGCAGTGGCAATTGAGGCGCATGAGGGGCAACTTGATAAGGGGGGTTATCCCTATATTTTGCACCCGCTACGGATGATGCATGAGGTGCGAACCATGCCGCTTAAAATTGTGGCGCTCCTTCACGATGTGCTCGAAGAGAGTGAATATACGGTGACCAAATTGCGTGAAAAGGGCTTTCCGGAAGAGATTTTAGATGCGGTGGTGGCGATCACTCGTGAGCCGGAGGAAAATTATGAGGATTATATCGTGCGGGTTTCGCAAAATGAGCTCGCCCGAGAGGTCAAACTTACCGATCTGCGGGATAATCTCAATCTTGCGCGTCTACGCAAGCTCGATCAAGCGGATATTCAGCGGATTGAACGCTATCATCGAGCACTGCAATATTTAACGACGCTTTAATAATCGGCGCATCTCGACGAAATTTATCATAAGAATGCTACTATAAGGGGAGTGACAACGCTCTCCTTTTTTGTGGGCGTTTGACGCATTTTTCCAGAACAGACCACCACCTTTAACTTTCTGAGGATCGATTGAGGGCATATGCTAAAGCGGCGCGATTATTACAGCACGGTATTTCTCTATTTTTTAAAGATTGCAATTGCGCTGACGGGCGCGGTGATTTTCCCGATCTGGCTTGGTGATGGGAAACTCAGTATCCCCGTTATTTTGGGCGCGGTGGCGGCAGGATTAACCGATATTGACGATAGTTTAAAAGGGCGGTTGACCAATACGGTCATTATTTTAGCGCTCTTTTTTATCGCGGCGCTTGGCGTGGATGCGCTCCTCCCCTATCCCATTTTATTTTTAATTGCGATTATGGCCTCATCTGCCTTCCTGATCTTTTTGGGCAGTTTAGGGAGCCGGTTTGCCACCATCACCTTTGGGACGCTCGTCATTGTGGTCTACGCGATGCTTACCTATAAAGCGGAGCGGCCGTGGTTTTTACTCCCTTCACTTCTGGTTTCTGGCGCCTTTTGGTATAGCGTCGTGGCCTTTTTATTTAATATTGCGCTCCCCTCTCGGCCGATGCAGGAGGCGCTCGGCAAGTGTTATCAAGAGCTCGCGCAGTTTTTGGAAGCGAAATCGCTCTTTTTCGATCCCGATGATGATTCCGATTTGACCGAGTGTAAATTACGCTTAACGCAGATTAGTCAAACGCTCGGTTCGACGCTAGAGACGACGCGAATCTCCATTATGCGCCGGTTAAAACATGAGCGGGGTCGCCGTAGCGCACGGGCGATTTTAAACTACTATCTCGCAGCGCAAGAGATCTTTGAACGAGCAGGATCGAGCCACGTTGATTACCAAGAGCTCAAAAAAGAGTTCCCTCATTCCGATCTTCTCTTTCGCTTCCAAAGGTTGATGTCGGCGCAAGGCTTTGCCTGTCAAAAGATCGCAAGCGAGCTCCTTTATAAAGAGCGTTACCATCACGATGGCCATTTTAAGATGATGTTCACCCGCTTGAAAGAGAGTTTGGGCTATTTAACGCAGGAATATCAGCAAGAATCCCAGCAGCGCCTGCTCTACTCAACGGGGAGCCTGTTGAAAAACTTAAGTGGAATCGATGAAATTCTGCTCTCCTTAGACCGTGAAAAAGAGCTATTATTAACGGCGAAAGAGAGCGCCGTTCTCTTAGCAGAACCCAAAACCGATAGCTCGCCGATGTTAGAGAGTTGGCGTAAAGTGAGCCGTCATTTCACGCCTGAATCGCCGATTTTCCGCCATGCGATGCGCGTCAGTCTTTTGATGGGGATAGGATTTATCTTGGCAGAAGGAATGAATCTCATCTATTCGGTGATGGAAGGCGAAACGGTGCGCTTAACGACGCCTTATTGGATTATGCTCACCTCGGTATTTGTCTGCCAGCCCAACTATAGCGCCACCAAAACCCGTACCATTAAGCGTCTTTCGGGCACGGTGCTCGGCGTTGTGGTGACGATGCTTCTTTTAAAATTGGGGCTCTCGCGAGAGGGGCAAGCGCTCTTTGTGGTGATCTCCGGCACGCTCTTTTTTGTGATGCGTCAGGCGCGTTATGCCTACGCCACGGCGCTCATTACCATGATGGTGCTGTTTTGTTTTAACTTAATTGATGCGGGATTTGTTGCGCCGGAGCGCCTTTTAGATACCTTTGTCGGTTCGCTCCTTGCTTGGGCGGCGGTCACTTATATCTATCCGGAGTGGCGTTATCGTCAATTATCAGTGAAGATCGATGCGGTGAAAATGGCGAATGTGGCTTATCTTCACGAGATTGCACAGCAATATCATCATGGGCGCGTTGAAAGTCCGCTCTATATCAAGGTCCGCGATGATGCCGGTGGGCGCGCGGGTGAACTGGTATCGCTCTTTTCAACGCTCACTGTTGAGCCGAAAACAACGCGAGAAACGCTCGATTATCTCTTTAAAGTGCTGGCGTTAAATAACACCTTTTTAAGTTATGTCTCAGCGCTTGGGGCGCATCGAGCAGCGCTTAGTGATGCGGTGGTGCTAGAGATTTTAGATGAGGCGGTGTCGCGGATTGAGTATTATCTCACCGGGGATGAGCCGCTTGATCTCAATGAACATCAGCGTTTTTTAGTGCGCATTGAAGAGGAGCGTGAAAAATTATCGGTCGATGAGCAGCGGTTAGAGGAGATTTCGCTCCATCAAGTGCAGCTTTTATTGCGATTATTACCCGATTATGTGGAAGCGATTCAAACGCCTAAATAAATAGGTCATTAAGCTGATTATAAGCGCTATTAATGGCTCAATTTTCGTAGTATAATTTTCCTCTTTTGAAGCAATTGATTATAACGAATGTTTACCCAATCGCCTCAAATATTACGATTATTGGGAACGTATCCATGATAAAAAAATTGCTTACAGCTGGCCTATTAATGGGATCATTATTATCGTTTAGCCACGCTACCTGCTGGGCGCCGAACTGCTATGGCGCGATTGGATTTGATCCAAAAACCGGCAATGGGGCGGCCTATGTGGATTATACGAGCGCGAATGAAGCGTGGCGCGCGGTCGTTAAAAAATGTCCGGGCTGTGAAAATAGTAAAGGCCTCACCTTTAATAATGGCTGCGGCGTATTGGTCTATTCTTCTTCTCATGACTTTGTGGTCTCCTATTACGGCGGGCAATTACGCGATCTAGAGATCCAAGCAGTCAACGCCTGTTATGCAGAAATTCGCGCCACCGGCCTTAACAAAACAAGTGGCGATAAACGCCGTTCAAGAGTACGAACCAACGAGAGTGGCACCTGTGAAGTTGTGGTCAGTGCTTGCACCTATCGCGTCTATTAATCATTAGGATCATTATGAAAAAACAATTTAAACAAGGCCTCATTGTGCTCGCAAGTGCGGGATTTTTAGCCGGTTGTATCTCGGTGGGTGGCACGAGCTTAGGCTTTGCCAAAACTAAAAAATTCCCCGCAGCGGTAACCAGCTCAAGCGTGTCGCAATACCATCATTTAGGCAAACCGTTTTCCTGTAAAACGCTTGGCGATGTGGTGTCAAAGTCGTACAAAATGAGCAAACGCGGAAAGAGCCGAGATGATATCTATTGGGATTTAACGCCGATGGATAGTACCTACGCTGAGCAAGATCTCTATCAGCTATTAATCGGCATCGGCATGGATTCCGCAACGGCGAGTAATCACACCGTATTTACCGAAGCGTGTCGTAACAATTTCGCGGTCTATCAATCGATCTTAGATGATCAATCGGTAGAACACTTTAAGCGCGTTGATTTTGTCTATCGCACCGTGTATGGCGAAGAGACACGCCTTTATGATGAATATCTAAAGCGTGAATATTCGAGCATGCGAACTACCAGCCACACCTATGGTGGCTCAAAACGCGATGTGGTGAAAGTAGTAGTGCAAAATAAAAGTAATGGCGGCTTAGATGAGATTGCCAATGAGATTAATAACCTCATTGTGGAAGATGTGCTTGAGATGCTCTATACGCCGGCGATGATGAAAGCGTATAAAGAAACCCCTGAAAAGGTGATGCCATCGCTTGAAACCGTTCGCGCGAAAATGGCGCCGGAGCTTGTGTTAAAACTGGTGAAATAATTAAAAACTTGCCTATCTGTGAAAGATCAGTTGGGAAACTGCAGATAGGCAAGGTGCGCTCCGTTAGGAAGATGTCAGTCTAACGGAGCATTAGAGGCTCGTGATATTCGGCCGCTCTAGAGATAGGGCGGCTTTTTTTGTGTTGTTGGAGGCGCTTGGTTTGCCGCTGTTAATTCATAATCGTCCGGTAGATTGACCGAGGCATCAAAATCGATAAAGAGCGAGGTATTGATGTTAGAAAGGTAGTAGATAAAGATCCGCGCCATCTCCACCATGCGCTCAAAATCGGTATCGCAAAAGACAAAATGATGGCTGCCAAGGAGCGAAATATAGCTTTTAATATGGGAAGAGGCCTCATTTAAAATGCGTTTTGAATTGGAGCTTGAGACCACAATGTCCGCCGATGAGGTGAAAATTAAGAGCGGGGCGATCACATTTTGAATCTTCGGTTGCACGAGCTCCGTCAGCAGTGTCACTTCTTTTAGCGCAGAAACGGGAATGGTTTTATAGAGCATGCGCCGGTCATAATTAAGTGGAATGGAAAAGCCTTTTACATGATCAATTTCAGCCGCTTCCATCGATTCGTAAAATTCGCGCAGACTTGGCAGGTCGATCATCACATTGATTAAAATAATGCCGGCAATCATATGATTGTGTTCCGCTAAATGAAGCGCTAGGGTCGCGCCCATCGAAAGTCCAACCACAAAAACGCGGCTGCACGTTTGTTGAAGCCGTTCAAGTTCTTCCTCTATCTGTTCAATCCAATCGCGGTAACTAACGCCAATGAGATCGGCAGGCTCAGTGCCATGGCCTTTCAGTAAGGGAACCGACACCGTATGCCCGGCGGCAGCAAGATAATTGACGTAACGCTGGTATGTAAGCGGCGTTCCGGTGAAGCTATGAATAAGCAAAAACCCAAGATCGTCGCCTTCAATGTAGACGGGCTTAATCGGCGCGAGATTCTGCATAAAATAACTCCTTGTTGTAAATGATTGATTAATAACTGTTTTCTAGCGTAGCGTATTGTTAATTTCTGCGCAAACAGATTTACAAAAGGATTGAAGTGTAAAGATTTGATATTAAAGGAAAATCTCCGGGCAATAAAAAACCCCGTACCGAATCTCGATACGAGGCTTTTGTTTTAAGCGTTTACGCTAAATGAGGGATGATTACATCATGCCGCCCATTCCACCCATGCCGCCCATTGCGCCCATGTCTGGCATACCGCCGTCTTCTTTTGGAAGATCCGCTACCATGCACTCAGTGGTGATGATAAGTGATGCCACAGACGCGGCGTTTTGGATTGCTGAACGGGTTACTTTCGTTGGATCTAAGATACCCATGTCGATCATGTCGCCGTATTCGCCAGTTGCTGCGTTATAACCGAAGGTTTCGTTGCCTTCTTTAACCGCGTTTAATACTACGTCCGCGGGCTCGCCTGCGTTGGTTACGATTTGACGTAAAGGCTCTTCCATTGCGCGAAGGGCAACACGGATACCCGCATCTTGTTCGCCGTTTTCGCCTTTAAGGTCTGCGATTTTGTTAAGTACGCGAACGAGTGCAACCCCGCCCCCTGGGACGATGCCTTCTTCAACCGCTGCGCGAGTTGCGTGAAGTGCGTCTTCAACGCGTGCTTTTTTCTCTTTCATTTCAACTTCAGTTGCCGCGCCGACACGGATAACCGCAACACCGCCTGCAAGTTTTGCAACGCGCTCTTGAAGTTTTTCACGGTCGTAATCAGAAGTGGCTTCTTCGATTTGCGCTTGAATTTGTTTTACGCGAGCTTCGATGTTTGCGGTTTCACCAGCCCCATCAACGATTACCGTGTTGTCTTTATCAACCACCACGCGTTTTGCGGTACCAAGGTCAGCCATTGTCGCTTTCTCTAAGCTCATGCCAAGCTCTTCAGAGATCACCGTTGCACCGGTTAAGATCGCGATATCTTCAAGCATTGCTTTACGGCGATCACCAAAACCAGGTGCTTTAACCGCAGCGACTTTAACGATGCCGCGCATGTTGTTGATTACAAGTGTTGCAAGCGCTTCACCTTCAACGTCTTCCGCGATGATTAAAAGCGGGCGACCTGATTTTGCTACTTCCTCTAATACTCCGAGCATTTCGCGGATGTTAGAGATTTTTTTGTCGCAAAGAAGGATCGCTGGATCGTCTAATTCAGCGGCCATTGATTGTTGATTGTTGATGAAGTAGGGCGATAAATAACCGCGGTCAAACTGCATTCCTTCAACGGTTTCAAGATCATTTTCAAGACCTGAACCTTCTTCAACGGTGATAACGCCTTCTTTACCAACAGTTTCCATTGCTTTGGCGATGATGTTACCGATCTCTTCATCTGAGTTAGCTGAGATGGTACCAACTTGTGCGATCGATTTGTGATCTTCACAGGGTTTAGAGATGTTGCGAAGTTCTGTTACCGCCGCTGCGACCGCTAAATCGATGCCGCGTTTTACGTCCATTGGGTTCATGCCCGATGAAACCACTTTCATGCCTTCACGAACGATCGCTTGAGCCAGTACAGTAGCTGTCGTTGTACCGTCACCTGCGGTATCTGAGGTTCTTGCAGACACTTCTTTAACGAGCTGTGCGCCCATGTTTTCGAATTTATCTTCAAGTTCGATCTCTTTTGCAACCGATACACCGTCTTTTGTTACGGTTGGCGCGCCGAAGCTTTTTTCTAAAACAACGTTGCGACCTTTAGGACCTAAGGTTACTTTTACTGCGTTTGCAAGTGTGTTAATCCCGTTCACCATACGTGAGCGAGCATCTTCTCCAAAACGTACATCTTTAGCCATAATGTTACTTCCTTATATGAGTTAAATTTAATTCAATCGTTTTTCGATGATATGGATTCAAAGGGGGTTTAAAACCGCTTAGCCTTCGATCACCGCCATGATTTCATCTTCGCGCATTACGATGAGTTCATCGTCGCCCACTTTGACTTCTGTGCCCGCAAATTTGCCGAAAAGCACTTTATCGCCAACCTTCACATCAAGCGCTTTTACGTCGCCATTATCGAGTACTTTGCCTGTACCCACTGCAACCACTTCGCCGCGTGCAGGTTTTTCAGTTGCTGTACCGGGTAAAACGATACCGCCCGCTGTTTTTTGCTCTTCAGCTTCACGTTTGATGATTACGCGGTCATGTAAAGGACGTAATTTCATAATGCTATTTCCTCATAAAAAAATGATTGATATGGTTTTTCTTCGTTATTAAATTGGAGGATTGGGGCGTTTTCCTGCAAATATGCGGATTTCGCCACGCAATTTCGCTCCTACATGGCAAATAATGGTGATAGGTTTTTATATTTCAAGGGGTAAAAGGGAAAATTTTTACAAAAATTTGCATAAAAAATGATCGATGATGAGAAGTTGGGGATTTTGCGCGATTTCCATTAAACTAGAACGATTCAATCTCGATTATTTAACATTATATTTAACATTAATTTAGCATGAGTTTAGCAAAAGGATGAGTAAAACGATGGGCATCATGACGGCGTGGCGGAATCTCAAAATTCATCAACAGGTGTTTGCGTTGACGATCCCGATGGTGTTGTCGAATATCTCGGTGCCGCTCGTTGGAACCGTCGATACCATGGTGATGGGGCGGCTTCCCGAGGCGCATAATATGGCGGCGGTGGGCTTGGGCAGTGCGCTCTATCTCTTTTTAGTGGGCTGTTTAAATTTCTTGCGCATGGGGACAACGGGCTTTGCCTCTCAAGCAAAAGGGGAAGAAAACGGCGCGAAGGTGCGTCAGATTTTGCTCCAAGCGATCCTCTTAAGTTTTGGCCTTGCGATTGTGGTGGCAATCATTGCGCTCCCTTTTTCAGAATGGGCGCTCAATTTACTGCAAACCAAAGAGAGTGTCGCAAGCGGCGCGATAAGTGGGGCGCAGCAATCAAATGAGGCGTTTGTGGAGGGCGCACGGACCTTTTTTAGTTGGCGATTGTGGGGGCTACCGGCGGCGCTCTTAAATTATACGCTTGTGGGCTGGTTTTTAGGATTGCAAAATGCGCGGATTCCGCTTCTGATTATGCTGGTAACGAATGTGGTGAATATGGCGCTGTCGGTGCTTTTTGTACTTTATCTTCACAAAGGCGTTGTGGGGGCGGCACAAGCGGCGATTATTGCGGAGTGGAGCGGAGCGATCGTCGGGCTTTGGGCGCTTAAATTTCCCCTTAAAAAGATGGTGGGATCGTGGGATTTTTCCGGCTTGAAACAATTGAGTGAATGGAAGCCGCTCCTTTTTGTTAATCGCGATATCTTTTTCCGCAGCCTGATTTTGCAGATCGCATTTTTACTGGTATCGATTCGAGGCGGGCGTTTAGGGGAAGAGACGGTGGCGGCCAATATGATTATCTTAAATGGGCTCCTCATTATCTCTTATTTACTCGATGGATTTGCCCATGCGATTGAGTCGCTTTGCGGGCATGCAATCGGGGCGAAAAGCCGGACGAAACTCCGAGATACCCTCATTGTCGCCGGCGGTTGGGGGCTCATTGTCAGCCTTATTTTTGCCGTGGGATTTGTCTTTTTAGGGAAAGGATTTATTAATCTCTTAACGCATATTGAGAGCGTGCGCGAGGCGGCCTATCCGCTCATTCCATATTTGACGATGTTGCCGCTGATTGGTGTTTGGAGTTATCTCTTTGATGGGCTCTTTATTGGCGCAACGCGGGCGAAAGAGATGCGTGATTCGATGTTTGTGGCGTTTGCCTTTGCGCTCATGCTCGGGGCGATCTTATACCCCTTTGGCAATCACGGGCTCTGGATCGCTTTTTTAAGTTTTATGGCGCTGCGTGGTGGTTTACTTGGATGGATTGCTTACCGCATTGATCAGCGTGATGAATGGATTGAGGGCTAGTTGAAGGCTTGAAAGTCGGAGATAAACCCGAAAAGAAAACGCCCTGTGAAGCTGACGGTAAGGTCGATGCTTTACAGGGCGTTTATGTGCGATTAACGCTGTATTTAATATTTATGGAGCGCTCCGTTGAGCGGTTTTACGAACGGTTTGTCGGGAAGATTTCCCTTTTGCAAATCGGTTCTGCTTCACCTTAAACGGCGGACGAGAACGTCTGCGCGATTTTGGCTTATGATACGCTCTACGTGGAGGAATCGATTCCCCAAACACAAGTGGCGCGAGCTCCGTTAATGCCCGGTCGTACACCTCTTTTTTAAAATGGATCACCTTATCGATCGGGTGCCAGTAATGAACCCATTTCCAACCGTCAAATTCAGGAACTTCCGAGGCATCTAGCTGAAGATCCGCTTCGGTACCGACAAATTCCAGCATAAACCAGATCTGCTTTTGCCCGATGCAGGTGCGTTCATTGGTATGATTGCGACGAATCAAATGATGCGGCAATCGATAACGTAACCAACGCTCCGTCTGTCCTAAAATATTGACATGATTTGGTAAGAGCCCAACCTCTTCGTTAAGCTCTCGATACATTGCTTCTTGAGGCGTCTCATTCGCGTCGATTCCACCTTGCGGAAACTGCCATGAATCAAGATGGCCGATGCGATGTCCCCAAAATAATTTTTGATCCCGATTACACAAGATGATGCCAACGTTCGCTCTAAAGCCTTCATTGTCAATCATTGTGATAATCCCTTAATATATTAAATAGTCCGTTTTCCATTGTTCCATATTAATGCGTTAAAACCAAATTTATTTTTCATCGATTTAAGGGAAAATAGGCGCGGGTTTTGGGATTGATGTGGAGAAATAAACGTTTGATTTTAGGCTTGATGAAGTTTAAGGGGCGCTTTTTAAGAATTACAAAAAATAAAAAAGCACTCGCGCTTTAAAAAAAGAAAACTGGAGTGCTTTTAATATTGGTGCGTCGCATCTATTAGATGGAGCCTTTACACATGAAACGGCAGTGATTTTCGCCCGAGATAGAGACTAATAAAGAGCCCCAGTCCACAGAGAAACAGGATGTAATAGGCGATAAACATCGGATTGACATGCTCGGCAATGACGGGGACGGTAAAGGTGGTGAGCCCGGCAAAGAGCGCGTTGCCAATATTATAGGAAAATCCGATGCCACTTAAACGAATGTTCGCGGGGAAGAGCTTAATAATAATGATCGGCACACAGGCAACCAGCCCTAAAAAGAGCGAGGCAAAAGTGTAGAGAAGCCCAATGCTGAAATGATCGCCGCCGCTTAAAGATTTAAAAAAGGCAAAGCTCGTTCCGGCGAGTAAAATTGAGTAGAGCGCGATGGTTTTACGAATGCCAATCCGATCTGAAATGAGCCCCGCTAAAATACTGCCGATCACATTCATAATGGTGGCTAAAATTGCAATTTTACTCACAAAAGCCGCATCAATTTTAAAAATATCGGACTTCATGAGATTTGGCGCCAGCACCACAAGCACCACACCAGTAATAAGAAGCCAGGTACTTAAAATAGAGATCAGCGTCGCTTCGCGATGGTTTTTTAATACCTCTTTAATGGGCAGATCAACAAGCTCTTTGCGCTCTTTCATCTCAAGGAATACCGGCGTTTCACGGAGATAGCGGCGCAGATAAACGGCAACGAGTCCTAACACGCCCCCTAAAATAAAGGGAATCCGCCACGCGAAACTTAAAATCTCCGCGTGATTGAAATTTGCATGCATTAAGTAGGCGACAAAATGCCCGATGACAACGCCAAAGGTAAGGCCGCTCGCGATCATACTATTGGCAATGCCGACGCGATTTTGCGGAACGTGTTCGGTGACAAAAACGTGGGCACTGGGCACTTCACCTCCAAGGGCAATTCCTTGAAGAAGGCGCATCAAAAGGAGAAGGACGGGCGCTAGATAACCGATCTCGGCATAGGTGGGTAACAGCCCGATCAATAGAGTCGGAATCGCCATTAAAAAGAGCGAGAGCATAAACATCTTTTTCCGCCCGATAAGATCGCCAAAGTGCGCCATAATCACCCCACTTAACGGGCGCACAAAGTAGGCCACGGCGTAGGTGAGATAGGTCATCACACTCGAAAGGAGCGGGGAATCGCTAGGGAAAAAGAGCGTTTGCAGAAAAGGGGCAAAGGTTAGAAAAACGATAAAATCGTAAAACTCAAGCGCCCCACCTAATGAAGCAAGCGTCAGGGTTTTGCCATCTTGACGCGTTAACCGATTGGCCATGTCGAATCCTTTTTTTATTGTTATCAATCCACCGTTATAGGCTTAAATGTGCATGGTTGCTTAGATAATTGCCTAGATTCTTACTTTGGCAACAACAACATCGCATCACCATAACTATAGAAACGGTATTTCTCAGTTATAGCATGTTGATAGATATTCTCAATTCTTGATTTACCCATAAAGGTTGAAACAAGTACGAGAAGAGTCGATTTTGGCAGATGGAAATTGGTCACAAGCCCGTCAATGACGCGGAAGGTGAAGCCTGGTTTAATAAAGATATGGGTATCGCCGTGGAAAGGTTTAATCTCGCCCTCAAGCGCCGCCGATTCAAGTGCGCGAACCACCGTTGTTCCAATGGCAATGACGCGATTTCCCGCTGCTTTTGTTGCGTTAATTTTTTGAACCGCCTCCTCTGATACATGAATCCACTCTTTATGCATGGTGTGATTGTCGATCTCATCGGTTCGAATTGGTTGGAATGTCCCTGCGCCAACATGAAGGGTCACTTCCGCACGATGAATTCCTTTATCGTGAATCGCTTGCAGTAGCTCATCGGTAAAATGAAGGCCTGCTGTGGGCGCTGCAACCGCGCCTTTCTCTTTACTAAAAACGGTCTGATAGCGCTCCTTATCGGTCTCTTTATCTTGACGGGTGATATAAGGAGGTAGCGGCATATGGCCGGAGGTTTCCATAATATCGGCAAGTGTTTTATCGCCAACGGTATGGAGCTCAAAAAACGCATTGTCACGGCCCGCCATCACAAACGCAGGTTCGCCATTAATTAGGACTTCCTGTCCCTCTTTGAGCGCTTTACTCGCCTTAATTTGCGCCATACAGACGGTGGCGCTAATGATGCGTTCAATCATGATTTCAACCTTCCCGCCGGTCACTTTTTCCCCATAGATGCGTGCGGGAATGACGCGGGTATTGTTCACAACGATCAGATCTCCGGGGTTTAAATAATCAATGAGATCGGTGAAGGTGTGGTCAAATATTTCATCAGCCACCGCGACTAAAAGGCGCGAGGTTCCGCGGACTTCAGGGGGAAATTGGGCGATTAATTCGTCGGGAAGATCGTAATTATAATCAGATAATTTTGTCATCGTTGTTGCTCTGTTTTGATGAATTAAAGGGGCGAAATCCATCTCGCCCACACAAAAAAAGAGCCCCTCGGCGCACTACGATGAGGGTGAAAATTGTGCGCTAGGTTCGAGGAGCGTAAAGTAGTTTAGTCTAAAAGATGAATCTCATTGGCGTAAAGTGACTCGATAGTTTCGCGTTCGCGAATGAGGCGTGTTTTTCCATTTTCGATCATCACCTCAGCGGCGCGTCCACGGGAGTTGTAGTTTGACGCCATAGTAAAGCCGTAGGCACCGGCGTGCGTTACCGCTAAAATATCGCCGGATTTTAGGGCTAGCGCGCGGTTTTTCCCTAAAAAGTCGCCAGTTTCACAGATCGGGCCGACAATGTCATAGTTTTCGGTCTGCGCGTCGTCGTGCTCGGAGAGGTTGACGATATTCATCCATGCATCATAGAGCGCCGGGCGAATCAGATCGTTCATCGCCGCATTGACTACCGCAAAGTGTTTGCCCTCATTCTCTTTTGTGAGGATCACTTCGGTTAATAAAACACCTGCATCGCCCACAATTGAGCGGCCTGGTTCAATGTAGAGCGTTAAGTTGCGCTCACCAATTTTACTAATTGCCATCTGTAGCCAAACCGCGGGGTCAATTAGAGTTTCATCTTCATAACGAATCCCAAGTCCACCGCCGATATCAAGGTGTTTTAAGGTGATGCCTTTCGCGCTTAATCGGTCAATCATCGCAAGGGTAAGATCGAGCGCCTCTTCATAAGGGGCAATTTCCGTCAGTTGCGAGCCGATATGGAAATCGATGCCGTGAATGGCAAGGTGGGGCATTTCCGCCATGGTTTCATACATCGCCTCCGCATCATCCATCTGAATCCCAAATTTATTCTCTTTGAGCCCCGTTGAGATGTAAGGGTGGGTTTTTGCGTCAACATTGGGATTAATGCGAAGCGACACCGGCGCAATTACGCCAAGATTTTTGGCTACATCATGGAGCATCGTCACTTCCGCAAGGGATTCAATATTAAAGCAACCAATCCCCGCGTTGAGCGCAAATTCTAGATCGGCTTTTGATTTACCAACGCCCGAATAGACGATTTTTTTCGGATCGCCCCCGGCGGCTAAGACGCGTTTTAATTCCCCAACGGAGACAATATCAAAGCCTGAGCCTTGCTCGGCGAGCAGCTTTAAAATGGAGAGATTACTATTGGCCTTAACGGCGTAGCAGATCTGATGGGGATAGTTTTTAAATCCCGCTTCATAGGCCTTAAAATTTTGGATAATCTGCTCAGCAAAATAGAGATAGGTGGGCGAGCCAAATTCGTGGGCAACCGCAAGGCAGAGTGATCGATCGAGCTTCATTGGCGCACCTCTTCTTGCGAATGATCGGGAAGATAGAGCGGGCCTTTTTGGCCGCAACTGAGCAGCGACATCGCCACTAGCGAGAGCAATAAAAGTCGTTTTAAGGTCATAGCGTGATCGTTTTTCTAAGTGAATAATAATGGGAGTTTATTGGGGATATTCGTGCAAATCGCGGGGATTTGCCGGCACCGATTGATTATTGTATAGCAAGCGCCGATGAGAGGGAAATTTTTGGGAGCGGCCTGATTTTAAATTTATAGTATAGTGAGAGCAATGCGCGTTTTTATGTCCGTTTATTTAGGATTGATTTAGAATAAATGGACGGATTGAGTGGAGACAAGGGGGCGAGATGACAAAGGTATTCAGGAAGCGTTTAAGTGCAGTTGCGTTGATGGTTGGCGCGTCTTTGATTATGACGATGAGTCCAAGCGCTGCGAAACCTTCTAAAGAGATCCCGCTGTTAGATGCGTCCGTGTTAAAAGAAAAGCCGAAAGGCGGCGGGATTAATAAATGCCTCAAAAAAGGATCGGCGCCGATCTACACCGATGTTGTCTGCCCGGAAGGCTATGAAACCGATGGCTCTGATTGGCAAGCAGAGGTGAATTTCACCTACGGCACAAAACCGCAAAAACCCACTAAATCATCCAAATCGTACTCAGCAGGAACGTCGGGTCAGAATGCGTCCTCTCCAGAGGATGATACGATCACCAATCGTCTAATGCGCGGGGCGCTAAAAAAGATGGCGCCTGAGATGGATGTCGATCAGATCGATTTCTCCAATGCCTTTGAAAATGGGATCAAAGTTCTCTTTTTCCGCGATCAAATGATCGATGAGATTACCGGCGATTAATCGCTCAAAAAAGGCGTGATTTACAAATCCATTCATTCCCTTAAAAAAAGTGACGAAAACCCGACAAATTGATTGATTAGAATAGGGAATAAGCGCTCCCTTTGTGGTATAATACGGGTTTGCATTATAAATAATAGAACAAGGGCAAGGATGAGTTCATGAGTGAATTTGCTAAAGAAGTTGTTCCCGTAAATTTAGTTGATGAGATGCGTAGTTCTTACTTAGATTACGCGATGAGTGTCATTGTCGGCCGAGCGCTCCCCGATGTGCGCGATGGGTTAAAACCTGTGCACCGCCGAATTTTACACTCGATGAATCAAACGGGAACGGACTGGAACAAGCCTTACAAAAAATCCGCGCGGATTGTGGGGGATGTGATGGGTAAATATCACCCTCACGGTGACCTCGCGATCTATGACACCCTCGTTCGAATGGCTCAGCCATTCTCAATGCGCTATATGTTAGCGGACGGTCAAGGGAACTTCGGTTCGGTGGACGGGGACTCACCGGCAGCGATGCGTTATACCGAAGTTAGAATGAGCCGTATCGCCCATTCGTTATTGGCCGATATCGACAAAGAGACCGTCGATTTTACGCCAAACTACGATAACTCAGAGCAAGAGCCTTCGGTGCTTCCAACCCGAATTCCAGCGCTTTTAGTCAACGGATCGTCCGGGATTGCGGTGGGAATGGCAACGAACATTCCGCCTCATAACTTAACGGAAACCATCAACGCAGCGCTTGCGCTTCTCCATAATCACGACATTACCATCGATGAATTGATGGAATATATTCCTGCACCGGATTTCCCGACCGCAGCGATTATTAATGGCACCAAAGGCATTCGTGAGGCCTATCATACCGGCCGTGGACGCGTGGTAATTCGCGCACGTGCGACCGTTGAGCATGATGAAAAACGCAATCGCGACACCATCATCATCACCGAGCTTCCCTATCAGGTCAATAAAGCACGCCTCATTGAGCGCATCGTTGAGCTCTATCGCGATAAAGTGATTGAAGGCATTGCGCCCGATGGGCTTCGCGATGAGTCGGATAAAGACGGAATGCGCATTGTGATCGAACTTCGCCGCGGTGAAATGGGTGAAGTGATTCTCAATCAGCTTTACAAACATACCCAATTACAGAGCAGTTTCGGCATTAATATGGTAGCGATCGATCGCGGGCAGCCGAAGCTTCTTAACTTAAAAGAGGTGCTAAACGCCTTCTTAGTCCATCGCCGTGAGGTGATTACCCGCCGTACGATTTTTGAACTGCGTAAAGCTCGTGATCGTGCTCATCTATTAGAAGGGTTAACGGTAGCGCTCGCCAATATCGATGAGATGATCGAATTGATCCGTTCATCGGCCACAGGGCAGATCGCCAAAGAGCGTATGCTTGAGCGTACTTGGATGCCAGGCCAAGTCTCTGCAATGCTTGACCGCGCGATGGAACTGCAAACAAGCCCCGATGATCTTCCGGAAGGCTTTGGTTTAATTAATGGTGAATATCGTCTTTCTGAGCAACAAGCCCAGGCGATTCTCGATATGCGTCTCCAACGTTTAACCGGGTTAGAGCAAGATAAGATTTTCGATGAATATCAAGCATTGCTCGATACCATTGCTGAATTGATCGAGATTTTAGTCAATCCTGAGCGCCTTAAAGAGGTGATCGTGGAAGAGCTTGATGCGATTAAAGAACAATTTGGTGATGAGCGCCGTACGGAAGTGTGCGCTGCTGCTGAAGATATTAGCCTTGCCGACTTAATTGCGGAAGAAGATGTGGTGGTCACGCTCTCTCGTCGTGGTTATGCAAAATATCAAAAACTTGATGAATACCGGGCACAGCGCCGTGGTGGCCGTGGTAAATCGGCTGCGCGTGTCGTGGATGAGGATGACGTTGAGCATTTATTAGTGGTGAGCACGCACGCACAATTGATGTGCTTCTCATCGCGCGGTAAAGTCTATTGGCTCCGCGTATTTGAGCTGCCTGAAGCGGGTCGCGGTTCGAGCGGTCGTCCCATTGTGAATATGTTGCCGCTTGAAGAGGGTGAACGCATCACCTCAATCCTCCAAGTCGAGGAATATAGCGATGATCAATATATCATCATGGGAACGAAAAACGGAATCGTGAAGAAAACGGTTCTCTCCGCCTTTGCAAGTGAGCGTTCAAATGGCCTTATTGCGGTGAATCTCGATGAGGGCGATGAACTCATTGGTACGCACATTACCGATGGCGAGAGCGATGTGATGCTCTTTACCAATACCGGTCTTGTGAACCGTTTTGATGAAAATGACGTTCGCGCAACCGGCCGTAATACCCGTGGGGTGGTGGGCATTCGTTTAGTGGAAGGCCAAACGGTGATTTCGATGATGATTCCAAAACCCGATGATGTGGTCTTAATTGCCACCGAGCACGGTTATGGAAAACGGACTCGCATTGAAGAGTTCAGCAAGCACAATCGTGGCGGTAAAGGGGTGATCGGTATTCAAACCTCAGAACGTAACGGAAACATCATTGGCGCGTCGATCGTTGCTGATGGCGATGAAGTGATGCTGATCTCATGCAGTGGTGTTTTAGTGCGCACGCGCGTCGATGAGATCTCGATTTTAAGCCGTAACACACAAGGCGTTCGCCTCATTCGTTTAGATGAAGGGGATACGCTCGTGGGATTAAGTCGCATTGATGAATCACAAACCGGCGGTTTAGAGGATGAGTTATTTGATGAAGATCAAACAGATGCGACTCTAGAAGCGGCCAATGATGGCGATAATGCGCTCGAAACCGACGCGAAATCTTCTGAAGAATCGGATGAAGAAGTTGATGAATAAATAAGATACTCCGTAATGGGGCGCTTATCGATATGGATCGAGCGCCACTTTACCAATTGATAGAGTGATCAAATGCCAGGCCTGTAAGCGGGTACTGGCATTTTTTATATTTCAAATAAGTTGTTGCATGTAAGTCAATGAAAACAGAGCTGAATTTTAGTTGAGGTTTATTTAAATGGATTAAGCGACAATTAACAATCTATGAATCAATCGATTGATTTTGTTAATCGTGCCAATTTAAATAATATACTTCATATATTAGGGGTAGAGCTTAAAATGAGACCCCTATAACATATTGACGTCACCCACGGATGGGCTGAGAATCAAGGATTGATCTCAGACGTCATATGTTTATAGCTCAATTTTCCTTTTAGATCGATGGATCTGTTCTAAAAGGCCAAAATGCAAAAAGGAGAGTCCTAATGAAAGGCTCTCCTTTTTTATTATTGTTAAAAATTTTAGAGAATCCTAAAGATCTTCAACCCCAAAATCAGCATCTTTACCGCCGGGAAGGGCGCGTGAACGTTCGATCGGTACATAAGGACCATCTTTCGTTTTCACCTGACACTCGCTTAAAATCCACGAATATTTGGTTTCCGCTTTCATGCTCATCCCGCGAACTTTACAGCGCGCCGTGTTGTAGAGCGGTTTTGCACAAGCAATGGTAATGATGATAAAGATCGCCACCCACGCAATTAGGAGGCGTTTGATGTTGCGATCAAGCATCAAAATAAAGGGTGTTTGTTTATAACGGGCATAACTGTAAACACCGGTGAGCAGTAAAATCAGCCCAATCAGCTGAAAGCTAAAATACCAAATCATCTGTAGACCTCGCGGAATAAGTGGTCGAAAATATTGAAGTTTTTAAAAACTCGATCAAGCTCTTATGATAACAAAAAAAGTGCCGATAGCGATAATGAGATTGAGCTAAATCGAGAGCCGAAGGGTGAGCGCGAGCAATGTCATGAGTAAAATTGGCGTAGTGAGCACAATTCCCACCTTAAAATAGTAGCCCCAACTGATTTTAATCTCATATCGGGCGAGCATATGAAGCCAAAGAAGCGTCGCTAAACTCCCAATCGGGGTGATTTTTGGGCCAAGATCACTGCCGATCACATTGGCGTAGATCATCGCCTCTTGAATCAGTCCCGTCGCACTGCTTTGATCGATCGAGAGCGCCCCAATTAAAACGGAAGGAAGATTATTCATGATCGATGATAAGAGCGCGATTAAAAAGCCGGTGCCGAGCGTTGCGATCACTAATCCCTGCTCACTTAAATAGCTGAGAATGTTGCTGAGATAATCGGTGAGGCCCTCGTTTTTTAGCCCATACACCACCAAATACATGCCAAGGGAGAAGATCACAATCGACCAAGGTGCTTGCCGAATGACACGGTGAAGATCGATGATGCCACTCCGGCGAGCAACGAGTATCAGCAATAGTGCGCCGCCGATGGCAATAAAACTGATGGGAATCTTGAAAGATTCGGCGATAAAAAAGCCCACCATCAATAATGCTAAAATCCCCCAGCCCATCTTAAAGGTGAGGGGATCGATGAGGGCAGATTTCGGGGATTCAATACTTTTATCGGCATACACTCTTGGAATGTCACGCCGATAGAAGAGGTAGAGTACCGTGAGTGTTGTGAGAATCGAAACACCATTGACGGGGAGCATTACCGAGGCGTAACGTTCAAAGGGAATGGCGAAATAGTCCGCGGTAACGATGTTTACAAGATTTGAGACCACAAGCGGAAGACTCGCGGTATCGGCAATAAATCCTGCTCCCATCACAAAGGCGAGCATGCTGCGTTTGCTGAAATTGAGCGCGTGTAAAATCGCAATGACGATCGGCGTTAGAATGAGGGCTGCACCATCGTTGGCAAAAAAAGGCGATACAAGTGCGCCGAGCAAAATGAGATAGACAAAGAGAAGATGCCCGCTGCCACGTCCTTTAGCGGTAATATGCAGCGCAGCCCATTTGAAAAATCCAGACGCGTCAAGAAGCAGGCTGATAAGAATAATGGCAATAAACGCAATCGTCGCATTCCAAACAATGCTCCAAACGGTGACCAGATCCGCTAAATTGACAACGCCAAAAAGGAGCGCAAGGAGCGCGCCGAAACTTGCACTCCAGCCAATGCCTAATCCCCGCGGTTGCCAAATCACGAGAGTTAAGGTGAATAAGAAAATCAGTAACGCAATCATCATGAGCCCTCATTATTAATCAAGGTCAATAACAGTCAAAAACGGTGGAAATCGGGTTTACGGCACAAAAAAAGCTCCATGAGGAGCTCTTTAAGATTTGGTAGAGAATGATTCCTAGATTGGTTAAGTATACCTATGACTTATGGAATACGCTCAAAGACATTTATTGCATTAGATTTTCCAAAAAATAAATATAAAACGTAAAGTTTACTGTAAAGTATCTTTCCTATTAAGCAAAATTTTTTACACTTTTGGTTGGTGGCTATAGTTGCTAACTTACCCATCTTTCATCATTCACCGCTAGTCTTTGCACTAAGTCGAAAACTAAAGTTACCTTATTTTCAAAAGTTACCTTGTCATAAGACTCTGGCAAATCTTCATCTAAAACCTCTTCGATGAACGATCTAACTTTTGCCTTGGTATGAGCATCTCTCCACCAGTCTTGAACTAAAACCTTAGGAGAGGCTGTTAATAAAGATTTAATCAAATCTTTCGCTGCAAGCTTAACTGCCTGCTCTTCTTTTTTAGTCAGCTTATCCTTTGCAAGCAAATCAAAGACCTATAGAAATATTACGTAAAATTGTACTCTTATATTACTACTCAACTAGTTTTGTACTTCCAAGCTGTTAATTTTTACAATCTAAATCCAAAAAACGTAGCTAATATCCTTAAATGGGATATTTAGAAGTGCCATATATACTTATCGAATGAATAAGTCAATCTACTCTTCTGAAAATACACTGTTAAGAAAACTCCTGCGTGACGAGAGAGTTAATCGAAATTTAACGCAATCTAGGGTCTGTTGAACATTTGAAATAAAAAAAATAGAGAGTAGTAAAATGTAATCGCAAAAA
>CALZBJ010000007.1:0-83490 GCA_945619025.1 uncultured Ignatzschineria sp.
TTTATTTTTTTAATCAATTCTTATGTATGGTATTGTCAGACGTAGCGTTCTTGATTGCACGGTAAAATGATAAAAGACCAAAATCGTGCCCACAATCATCGAGATCACTGTCGCAAGAGCCGCTCCCTCAATTCCCCACTCAAAGGTGTGCAAAAAGAGTGGCGCTAAGATGATATTGACAACGAGCGTAAAGATCATAATATACATCGCTTTTTGCGGATAGCCCGACGCGCGCATCATATTATTAAAGCTAAAACAGAGTGCTGAAAAGATACTGCCCGGGAGGAAGAAACTTAAAAACGCCTTAGTGTAATAGGCCATCTCCCCTTTTGCCCCGAGCATTCGCACCACCGGATCTAAAAACGCAAAAAGCAGAAGCGACACCGTTAGCGTGAGCCCAAGCGTCAATAACAGCGCCGTTCCGAGCACTTTCTCTGCCTTTTGTGAGGAACCTTGCCCCAAAAAGATCGAAATTCGGCTTGCAGACCCCGCGCCAACGAGCATGCCAAACGCGGCAATAATAATCATAATCGGGAGCGCAACGCCCATCGCGGTCATCGCAGCATCGCCTAAATAGGGAGTATTTCCCACAAAGTAACGCCCAATAATATTATAAAGCGCGTTAACCGAGCTTCCGATAATTGCCGGCAGCGCATAACGCCACAACAATCCTTTTATTGGCGCCCCTTCGAGCGCATCAATTCGATTATTACTCATAGATTCCTTTTTTAGTCTCTGATTGAGGATTCATTCCCTTCAATCCTGTTTCTCTATTTTTCGTCGATCCCTAATGGGGATTCTCATTCTAATTAATAATGATTCTTATTTAATCTAGGTAGTCTACCCTATTTTGGGGCGATGTTTGTCAATCGCCCTGAAAAGATTCGCTTAAATCTGGCTCGAATCGCCATTAAATCGCACGCAATCACGCATTAATAGGGTTCTTTGTCGACAGTCAATCCCTCTATTTTAGGGAATTTTCACCGAACGCGTGAAACTTTTTTGCATAAGCTCACTAAACTAATGGATAAGCCCTTCATATTAAAATTATATTTTTTAGCGTTTATGTCAGTTCCGGTGCTTGTCAAAAAGTAAAAATAGCGGTTCGTTTTTGAAGTTTTATATCAAATTTC
The DNA here is from genome assembly GCA_945619025.1 of uncultured Ignatzschineria sp. GTDB lineage: Bacteria > Pseudomonadota > Gammaproteobacteria > Cardiobacteriales > Wohlfahrtiimonadaceae > CALZBJ01. Next base: position 1,134 of record CALZBJ010000007.1, read on the forward strand.
AAAACTTGATAAGCAAAAGCTATCGAGATAAGATCACCGAAACACCTTGTATGGCGCAGGCTTACGCCATTATTTAACTTTATTAATCGTTCTCATTAATAAATACCATATGAAAAGCGCGGGGCAATATGGTTAAATGAAAACCATCAGATTTACACAGAATTTTGAAACACCCTTTTCAAACTTATTCAACATCATTACTTATAGAGTCCGCACCTTAGCGGAACGACATTAACAACATTGTAAGGAGATTTGTAATGCCTATCGATAGAATTAAAAATGAACTTCCAGAATATGCTCGTGATATGCGTCTTAACTTCTCAACGGTATTATCAGAAGCCGGAGCGCCAGGGTTAACGGACAAACAGATCGCGGCGATCGCACTTGCATCGGCAATGAGCACCAAATCACCAAGCTTAATTGAAGCGATGACTGAATTTGCAGGCGCAACGCTCTCTGAAGAAGAGATGACCGGCGCGAAAATCGCGAACAGCATCATGAGCATGAACAACATTTACTACCGCTTTGTTCACTTAGTGAGCGATAGTGAGTATAGCAAACTTCCTGCACGTCTACGCATGAACGCGATGAGCAATCCTGGGATCGATAAAGAGACCTTTGAGCTTGCATCAATCGCCGTATCAGCGATTAACGGTTGTGGTATGTGTATCGATTCACACGAGAAAAACCTACGCGGCATGGGCGTGAGCACGCAAGGCATTCAATCAGCTATCCGTATCGCGGCAACTCTTTTCTCTGTAAGCGTTGCACTCGCTGACTAAGCGACAATACGTCAAAACGATAACACCTCGTTACGTTATGATTGCCACGACGGCAACGGAAGATTAATCAACACTGTTGTAAGGATATGACAGGATTAATCTTCACCTTTCAAAGACCGATTCCTTAGTACCCTCGAATCGGTCTTTTTTTACCTTTTCAAAAAGGTAAATTGCCGCAGAATTGCCTAAAGAAAAAGCAGCCTTCCCCTCCCCTTTTCTCTCACTCTTTGTGATAAGCTAAAGACGTTAAATTTTGTAGGAGAATGGTGTGAAAGAGTATTGGAATCAACTGGCAAGTGGCACAAAAAAAGCCGCTTCCCACATTGCCCTAGCCAATTCTGGGCAGAAAAATCGCTTTTTAGAGCATCTCTATGAAACGATCCTAAATCACAAGGCCGATATCATCGCTGAAAATGAGAAAGATCTCGATAATGCTGCTTCACAAAACTTTGATGAGGCTTTTTTAGATCGTCTTCGCTTAAATGACGCGCGCATTACCGATATGGCCAATGGCGTCAAAGAGATGATTCTCCTTCCCGATCCTGTCGGCGAGATGAGCGATATTAAAATTCGTCCTTCGGGCATCAAAGTGGGAAAAATGCGTATTCCGCTTGGCGTGATTGCCATTATTTATGAATCGCGCCCTAATGTAACGATCGATGCGGCGGCGCTCTGCGTAAAATCCGGAAATGGTGCGATTTTACGCGGCGGCAGTGAAGCCTTTCATACCAATCAATATTTAGGCTCGCTCTTAAAAGAGGCGTTAACAGCGGCAGATCTTCCTGAAGAGGCCGTTGGCGTCATTAATACTACCGATCGCTCAATGGTTGATTATATGATCGGCTCACCTGAGTATGTTGATGTAGTGATTCCTCGGGGTGGTAAATCCTTGGTTGAGCGCATTAATAATAATGCTACCGTACCCGTCATTAAGCATCTCGATGGCATTTGCCACACCTATATTGATGATGCGGCGGATATGGAAAAAGCGGTGGCCGTGGCCGACAATGCTAAAACGCAGCGTTACGCGCCTTGTAATGCCTTAGAAACCCTACTCGTGCATGAATCAATTGCCCCTGTATTTTTGCCTAAAATTGGAGCAATCTATGCAGAAAAAGGCGTTGAGATGCGCGCATGCGAGAAAACCCTTCCCCTTCTTAAATCCGCAGGGATTGGTGCGACGTTAGCGACGGAAGAGGATTGGAGCGCTGAGTATCTAGCCCCGATTATCGCGATTAAAATCGTCCGCGATATGATGGAAGCGACCGAACATATTAATCATTATGGCTCGCATCACACCGACGTGATCTTAACGGAAAATCATTCGCGCGCTATGTACTTTTTGCAAGCCGTTGATTCGGCCTGCGTCATGATCAATGCCTCGTCCCGTTTTTGCGATGGGTTTGAATTTGGCCTTGGCGCTGAGATCGGTATCTCAACGGATAAATTACATGTCCGCGGTCCTGTTGGGTTAGAAGGCCTCACCTCACAAAAATATATTGTTTTTGGAAATGGTGAAGGGCGAAAATAGGCCAATCCAAAGGAGCAACCTTTACTAAAAGGTGCTAGAATAATTGACCAAAGTTTATTTCAGATCAATGATCCACACACTTACTTGGAGTGAATTTCAATGACAGAACAAGCAACATTAGCTAAAATCAAAGATCAAGTAACCAACAACGCCGTTGTGATCTATATGAAAGGTAGCCCACAATTCCCAATGTGCGGTTTTTCAAGCCGTGCAGCGCAAGCACTTGCGGATACCGGTCTTCCTTTTGCGTTTGTAAACGTATTAGATGATCACGAAGTTTTTGAACATCTTCCAAAATATGCCGAATGGCCCACCTTCCCACAAATTTATATCGGTGGCGAACTCGTTGGAGGCTGCGACATCGTACTCGAACTTGCAGAGCGCAACGAACTCAAAGCGATGATGGAAGAAGCCATCAATAACGAAGCGTAAATTGTAAAGTCCCACTTCTTTAAGTGGGATTTTTCCATGACCTTTTTGATTCTCCCTACTAAAGGAAATGATTATGTCTGTAATCGAAGTCAAACATCCTCTTATTGCTCACAAACTCGGTAAAATGCGTAAAGAAGGCATCTCTACCCGTGATTTTAGAGCCCTCTCATCAGAAATTGCCATGCTATTAACCTATGAAGCAACGAAAGACCTCGAAATGGAAGAGCGCGTTGTTGAAGGTTGGGCCGGCGAAGTAACCGTTGAGCAAATTAAAGGTCTTAAAGTGACACTCGTTCCCATTTTGCGCGCAGGCGTTGGAATGCTTCAAGGTGTTCTGGATCTGATTCCAAGCGCACGGGTATCAGTCGTTGGATTTGAGCGTGATGAAACAACGCACGAACCACGCGCTTATTACCAAAAACTCACCTCTCAAATGAGTGAGCGTACCGCGATTATTTTAGACCCAATGCTCGCAACAGGCGGCACAGCCGTGGCAACGGTTGAACTTCTTAAAAATGCCGGCTGTAAACGCATTAAAGCGCTCTTTATGGTGGCCGCCCCTGAAGGGATCGAAGTGCTTAAATCAGCGCATCCTGATGTTGAGATCTATACCGCGTCCGTTGATGATGGTTTAGATGAAAACTCATACATCCTTCCCGGCCTTGGTGATGCGGGCGATAAGATTTTTGGAACGCTCCAATCGTCTAAATAAGCGATATTATTGGCTTATGCCGAATAGTTAAGGCAGTCATCCTATTAGAATAATTAAAAAGTGAGGCACTCCCTATGATTCGACGTGATCTACGTTTCTTTTCCATCGTATTGACGAGCATTTTTTGGCTCTGCAATCTAAGTTTCGCAAACACGAGTCATGAGGAGTGGTACCTCAAAGGTAAAGAGGCCATTCGCGCAAAGAATTGGTCTCTTTATCAATCAACCGCTCAACAATTGAGTAACTCAAACCTCAAACCCTATCTTGAGTTTAATTATCTGCACGCCCGCGTTAATGATCTTCCTGAAACGGAGATCACCCAATTTTTAACGAATCATCGCGGCGCTGATTTTTACGGGATGCTCAGCAATCGTTTTTTTAACGAGCAACTTAAAAAGCGCAATTATAAAGTCATTCTCGACAATAAACCGCTGCTAAACACGCTCTCTCTTCGTTGCATTGGCTATGATGCGGCGATTGAAGCGTATAACGAATTTGATAGCGCCAACTTTAAAAAAGAGTGGCTCTCGGTGACCGGCATTCCCGGCACGTGCCAAAAGGCAGAAAATAAGCTCTTAGCGAGCAATCAATTGACGGCTCACGAATTAACGCAAAAGATTATGGAGCGTCTTGAGAAAAACTACATCACTCAAGCGGAACGCCTCATCAATCACCTTCCCCAAAAAAACCAAGGCTACTATCGCTACTTTGTGAAATTGCTGCGTAATCCGAGCAGTGTTATGGGTGAAAAAACCTTCTATTCTGATTCAAGCGCGCTCTACACCCAAGTGATTCATGCGTGGTCAAAAAACAACTCCGTTGCCGCGCAGCAAGGGCTCGATTTTTTACACGCGCGTAATCTGCTTGAACCCAAAGATTATCGCTATCTGCGCAATCGTCTTGCCACCTTCCAAGCCGGTAGAACGGACGTGGAGAACCGTTTAGCTCTCTTTAAAGCGATTCCCGCCAATGAAGGAAGCGATGCCGTGTGGGAGTGGGGCTTTCGCATTGCGATGCAAGAGGGCGATTATGCCCTTGCCACCACCTTTTTAGATCGTTTATCCGATAGTGCAAAAGCTGATGAAGTGTGGCGTTTCTGGCGAGGCTATCTCTATGAAATCGTCGGTGATACCGCACGCGCGAACGCTGAATATCGCGCCATTAAAGATCGTTTTTCCTTCTACGGATTTTTAGCCTCTGATCGTTTAAATGAGCCCTATACCGCCCTTAATACCCTTGTTAAAGAGCGCATGAGCCGCCCGAGTACCGATAATCTTCCGAGTGATTTTTATCTAGCGCTCTCTCTTCACAATGTCGATGAAGAGTTTTTTGGGCGTTTACGTTGGCTCGCCGCACTTAAAAATGCCAATGCCAACACCAAACATGCCGCAAGCCTGCTTGCGGAAAAAGCGGGCTATTATAATTTAAGTCTAATGGCCGGAACTCAAGCGAAAGCCACCGGCGGTCTCTCGCTTCGCTATCCATCGCCCTATCAAATCACGATTGAAAGCAACCTCAATCGCGACCCAATTTTAACCACCCCACTCGTGCTTGGACTCATTCGTCAAGAGAGTCTTTTCCATATTAAAGCGAAATCACCGGCAAATGCCTATGGTTTGATGCAACTATTAATGCCGACGGCACAAACTGTCTCGCGCGAATTGAAAGAATCGAAACGGGAATCGCTCTACAACCCGACGGCGAATATCCGATATGGCGTCGCCTATCTTAAAAAAGTGGAGAGCGATGTCGGTGCGTGCGTGCCCTATCTGTTAGCAAGCTATAACGCCGGCCCCCACAAAGTGAAAGTGTGGAAGAAGCACGAAATCGACGATATTGTGCTCTGGATTGAGAGCATTCCCTATTATGAGACGCGCAATTACGTCAAAAGCGTGCTTGGAAATACCATGATCTATCACGCGCTTCTTGGAAAGCCTGCGCGCATTAGTGATTATTTAACCTGCCCATAATCTATACGCGCTATGGGCGCAACGTTTGGAGCCTTCGCCCCGCCATGTTTTTAAAGTATTTTGTTCTACTCATCATCATTACGGCGACCTATCTTTTTTTTAAATATCGCACTCGTCCGAAACCTGTGATCGATCGCCCTACGCCTGCCCGTTGGTATGAGCGTCAAGCAGCGCTTTTTACCCCGGCAGAGCAACATTTTATGATGAGTCTTGAGATGGCGATTGAAGGGCTTCCGGTCCGTCTTTTTGGAAAAACTCGCATTGCCGATCTCATTCGCGTTACCCGCGGGCTTGCAAGCGATGATTATTCCGCGGCCTTTAGCAAAATTCGTTCTAAACATGCCGATTTTGTTCTCGTCCACCCTCTCTCATTTGCACCGCTCCTGGTGATTGAGCTCGATGATAGTTCTCATGAAGCCGATGATCGTCAATTTCGCGATGCGTGGGTTGATGAGGCGTACGCGCAAGCGGGATTACCGATTTTACATGTACCGTTACGAAAACGTTATTCAGAAGAGCAGCTGCGCCAGACGATTATTGACGTACTCCGCAATCAAGGAATATAGCGATGGATCAACGAAAATATAGTGGCTTTTCCAGCACCACCATGCAAATTCTCGGCATTTTCAGGTTGCTTCTTGCCACCATTTTGGCCGCGCTCTATCTGATTAGTAAACGCTTAATCCCCACAGATGAGGGCTTATCGCAGACGTTTTACATCATCTTTACGCTCTATCTCCTCTTTCTGCTGCTTTCGTATCTCTTTTTAAAACGCCCGCGCTTTCAGACGATGCAGGCGATCCGTATTTTTGCCATTGTCGATCTTGCCTATTTGAGTGTCCTTTGCTTTATCACCGATGGACTCGATAGCCCGCTCATCATTATGATGCTGATCTCCATTATGGCTCACGGTGCATTCTTGCCGATATGGCAGGCGCTTTCATTAGTGGCGATTGCGGTTCTATTTCAGGGATATCTCTGGATCGATAGCAACCGCTATTTTAACTACTACAGCTTTATTGAATATCTTAAAAACCAAGACCTCATTCGGATTTTAACCCAGAGCTTGATCGCCGTTGTGGCGGTGGTGATTACCAACGTCTGGCTGCGCAAATATGAGGCCTCTGAAAAGATTATCACCCAGCAAAATGAGGAGCTTCATAACGCCTCGGTCCTCCATGAGATCGTGATTCAGCAAGCCAATAGCGGTATTATTGTCGTCGATCATCGTGGCAATATTTTGCTTATTAACGAATATATCCGCATCTGGTTTGGGGGCAATATCGTCACCAATATGCCGCTTAAACTCTACTCAAAAACGATCTATGAGCGCTATCTTCTGTGGAAGGATCTCACCTTTAATAATAAAAAGCCGATCCACCATCAAGAAGAAGAATTTTATGTGGATTTCAAGCAAATTCGCACGCACAATCTTGAATATACCCTCATTAATATCGAAGAGACCGACCTTGCCAATCAGCGCGCACAGCAAAATAAACTCGCCGCGCTTGGGCAGCTAACCGCGGCGATTGCTCACGAGCTCCGTAATCCCATGACCTCCGTTTTCCAAGCGGCGCAACTCTTAAATGAAAAAGAGGAAAAAACGCCGATGGAGAGCCGTCTGTTTGAGATGATTATCAACAATATCAATCGAGCAAATCGCATTATTAGCGAGGTATTGATGATCGCGCGGAAAGATGATCCAACTCTTGAACGCATCGAATTAGCGACCTGGTCAGAGGAGCTCATGCATGAATTTAATCTCACGCATGCCGAATTTAAAGAGTGTCTAACCATCGATATTGATGAAGGCTTTAAATGGGTCTATTTCGACCGCAATCACTTCCATCAAGTGGTCTGCAATCTCATCAATAACGCGACGATTCATTCGAAAATGCCGCCGGAAAGCCTTAAAATCACCCTCGCATTTGAGCAGATTGCCGGCAATCCCACCCTCACAATTTACGATAATGGCGTTGGCGTTTCTAAGAAAAATCAAACCCATCTCTTTGAGCCCTTTTTCACGACTGATGTAAAGGGAACCGGGCTTGGACTCTTCTTGGTTAAAGAGATCTGCGAAATTAATCAAGCGCATATCGATTATGTTTCAAACAGTGCGAAAGGATCGGGCTTTAGACTCATTTTCTCTTCCCCAATGTAGACAAAAAAACGCTATAATAGAAGGCGGACTGCGAATTGATTCGATTCGCCTTATTTTGTTTCACTTTCCCTAAAAGAGAGAAATCATGGAACCCCGATATACTGCCCTAATCATTGATGATGAAGTGGATATATGTGAACTCATCGAGATGAGTTTTATGTCCATCAATATCGACTGCGTGAAAGCCTATTCCGTTAACGATGCGATTGTTGCCCTGCAAAAACAGGATTTTGATGTCTGCTTTACCGACTTAAAACTCCCGGATGGCAACGGCTTTGAGATTATTGAATATATCCAAGAGCGCAAACCCAACCTTCCCGTTGCAATGATGACCGCCCATGGAAATGTGGAAAGTGCCATTGAAGCGCTTAAAATGGGGGCATTTGATTTTATCTCCAAACCCTTTGAGCTTGAGCATCTGCGCCGTTTAGCGCTAAGTGCCGTGCAAGCGAAAACGGTGCTCTCTGAGCAAGAAGCGACCCAAAAAACCATCACGAAAAAGCCCAATAAATATGGCATGTATGGTGAATCCCAAGCGATGGATGAGGTGCGCCGGATTATCTCACGCCTTGCCCGCTCGCAAGCGCCTGTCTACATTAATGGTGAATCGGGAACGGGGAAAGAACTTGCCGCGCGCGCCATTCACGGCGAAAGTGGCCGCTCGGATGGGCCGTTTATTGCGGTCAACTGTGGCGCAATTCCTGAGCAGCTCGTTGAGAGTGAATTTTTTGGCCATAAAAAGGGAAGCTTTACCGGCGCCGATCGTGATAAGAAAGGGCTTTTTGAAGCGGCAAATAATGGAACAATCTTCCTAGATGAAGTGGCCGATCTTCCCCTACCGATGCAGGTAAAACTCCTTCGCGCTATTCAAGAGCGCGCAGTACGCCCCGTCGGTGGCACCGAAGAGACCTCAATTAATGCGCGCATTATCTCCGCCTCACATAAAAATTTAGAACATTTAGTGCTTGAGCAAGAGTTCCGCCAAGACCTTTTCTATCGTCTTAATGTGATTACTCTTAATTTACCGCCCCTGCGTGAACGATTGGAAGATCTTCCCATTCTCTGCCACCACCTCCTTGAGCGAATTAATGAAGCCAATGGCAGTGAAACAGTGATTACAGGCGACGCAATCGATGCGCTTAGCCACTATAATTTCCCCGGAAACGTCCGTGAGCTTGAGAATATTTTAGAACGCGCGAGTGCGCTCTGCCTTGATCAAACCATCACGCCCGAAGATTTAGGATTAGAACATGGCCTCTTACAAAAACAGGTGATCAACCGTGATGTCGCCCGTATTGATGCGACGCTTCAAGAGGGGGATGCGAAACAAGAGGCGATTGCTGAATATTACGAGCCCGATGAAAATGATGAGATCATCGTCCCGAAAGAGGTGACCGATATCGATGATTATCTCGCCCGCGTTGAGAATAAAATCATCTCACAAGCGCTTGAAAATAATCGTAATAAAACCGAAGCGGCGAAAAGTCTTGGCATCTCCTTTAGGCAGTTCCGCTATCGCCTTAAAAAGCATAATATTGAAGAGGATTAAGCCTATATTAAGGCTTTACAGCGTTTTCTGAGAGGATTACACTAGAACAATCGACTGTTGTGCGCGCTCATGCGCACGCCTAAAAAGGATAGAAAGGATATGCGCGCGGAAATTATTGTGATTGGCTCTGAATTACTGTTAGGGGAATCGATCGATACCAATGGCCCTTGGATTGCGGAACATCTCCGCCAAATTGGGATCGATTGCCATTTTAAAGCGGTAGTGGGCGATAATTTAGACAATATTGCCAATACCTTTACTCTCGCACTATCCCGCGCGGATATCGTTCTCTCAACCGGTGGCCTTGGCCCAACCCAAGATGATATCTCCAAAGATGGCCTTGCAAAAGCCCTTGGAAAACCGCTCGTATTTGATGAGGCACTTGCCGAACGCATTGCAGAAAAATTTGCCGAACGCGGACGCAATATGAGCGAAAACAATCTCCGCCAAGCCTATTACCCAGAAGGTGCGAAAGTGCTCGCCACCCACCCCGGAACTGCACCCGGGATTCACTATACAATCTCAAACGATAGCGGCGATAAACAGATCTTTTTAATGCCGGGCGTTCCCTCTGAGATGAAGCTCATGATGAGTGAATCGATCATTCCCTTTCTGCTCAACCTTCTTCCTAATCCCGAGCAAGTTTTTACCCGTACGATGAAATGTTGGGGGCTACCAGAATCGGACATTGCGGAAAAGCTCAAAACCATTAATGATGAGCTCGATCACGCACACAACCCGAAGCTTGCCTATCTCGCATCGGGCATTAATGGCATTAAAGTGAAACTCTCCTCAAAAAACCGAACGCTTGCGGAAGCCGATCAATTGATCGATCCCTATAAAGCCCGCGTTGTGGAGATTTTGGGCGATTATATCTTTGGCTATGATGAGGATTCCATGGAATCAGTGGTGGCAAATCTCCTTGAAAAAGCGGGACTCACCCTCGCACTCTATGAAACCTTTAGCGCAGGCCTCGTTTCCTCGCGCCTCAATGAGCTCACCGATAGCACGCCCTATTTTAAAGGCGCGGTGATTAATCACGATAGCGATGATATTTTTACTAAACTACAAGATACTGCCGAGTATTTTGGCGCTGATATCGCGCTCAATGTGAGTGAAGTCACCCGTACCGAACGCAACATTACCCTTGCGCTCAACCTCTATCATGGGGAGACACAATTAACCAAAGAGATTACCATTCCGAGCTTTAGTCTTGGGCAAACGCGCCGATTTTCGGTGATTAATCTCTTAAATCAACTCCGTCTTTATTTACAAAAAAGACCTTAATTTTTCCTAACTAACCTTACATTATATGGAAACAAACGATAAAATTTCTGATTTAAAACCCCCTTCCCGTCAGCCCGAAACCTCGACAGATAGAGCCTTCGAAGAGAGCTTAAATGACTTCTCAAAGCGCACGCCAACGCGAGTAGTGGTGGGCATTATTTGGAATGAAACGCTCGATCAAGTGCTTGTGAGCCAACGTCATATGACGAAAGATTTTGGCGGTCTGTGGGAGTTTCCGGGCGGAAAAGTGGAAGCGCTGGAAGAAGATGGCTTTGCCTTATCGCGGGAACTGCGTGAAGAGCTCGATATCGCCATCAATGATTTTGAATTTGCCTTTAGCATTCTCCATCATTATCCTCATAAAAGCGTCGAACTTTTGATCTATAATGTCTTCTCATTTTTCGGCAAACCTCGCGGAAATGAAGAGCAACAGATCCAGTGGCGCAGTGTAGCCGACCTTATGATCGACGATTTCCCGAAAGCGAATGGTCAAATTATCGATTATATTCAAGAGCGCGCGGGATTTTAAAGTCTCAAGACCTTTAACGGCTCTCGCTTCATGGGCAGGCACAAAAAAACCGTATCAGACATCATAATTAATGATTATCTTCGATACGGTTTTTTTATTAATCTAATTTATTGAACCTGATTAGGTTCAGGTTATTTCGAACGCATAATATTTTGTAATGCTTTACGAACCAACGTATCAACGCTCGCGCCCGCTTCCTCTTTTGCCACAGCCTTCACCATTTTTTGGGCATTGGTTTGATTATAACCAAGCGCAACAAGGGCAAGCACTGCATCATCAGAGGCATCGGCGGGCTGTGCAAAGAGATCATCTTTACCGGCATTCATGAAGCTTTCACTTCCCGCTAAGACATCGATCTTATCGCGAAGCTCTAAAATTAATCGTTCTGCCGTCTTTTTACCAATACCAGGCACTTTCGTCAGTTGATTGATATCTTCTGCCTGCACAACATGATAGAGCTCGCTTGCGGTTAACCCTGAGAGAATGACGATCGCACTTTTCGGGCCAATACCGGTTACTTTGATCAAAATACGAAACGCCTCACGCTCCTCTTTTGACATAAAGCCATATAAAATGCTCGCATCTTCTCTTAAAATATGTTGAATATGAAGCACCACCTCGCCCCCAATCGCCGGGAGAAGACAGAAGCTCGACATCGGCAATTCAACATTATAGCCGACGCCATGAACATCAATAATGGCATGATTCGGAGAACTTTTCTCCGCAACGATGCCCGTTAAACGTCCAATCATTGGATAATCCTTTCTACTTTACGGTGAAATGCATGAGTAAGCGCCGCCGCAAGTGCATCGGCCGCATCCGCTTGAGGCGTACTATTGAGGCGAAGAAGGTGTTGCACCATCGCTTGAACTTGCGTTTTTTCCGCATGCCCACGCCCGACAATCGTTTGTTTAATGCGGGTAGCGGCATATTCATGAACTTCTAAATTCGCCATCGCCGCACAACAGAGCGCAACGCCCCGCGCTTGCCCTAAAATAATCGCCGATTGGGGATTTTTATGCATAAAGACTTCTTCAATGGAAAAAACGCTCGGTTTATAGAGCCCGATCAATTGATCAATTCCTTGAAAAATCGTGTGAAGGCGCACCGCCATGGTTGCCTTGGTATCGGTGCGAATACAACCGCTATCGATATAGTGATAGCGATTGCCTTCAACTCTGATCACCCCATATCCCGTAATCCGAGAGCCGGGGTCGATCCCTAAAATAATCATATGATTAAATGAGTTCCGCTAAGATCTCTTCTGAGATATCCGCGTTTGAATAGACCTGTTGCACGTCGTCTAAATTCTCGAGTGCGTCCACAAGCGCCATCATTTTTTGCGCATCGTCGGCATTGAGCGATACTGTGTTATCAGCGTACATCGTCACTTCCGATTCTTCCGGTTCAAAGCCCGCCTCCACCATCGCTTCGTGCACTTCAACATAGGCTTGAGGCGTAGTTAATACTTCCATCGAGCCATCATTATCGACGATCACATCCTCAGCACCGGCCATAATCGCCGCTTCTGTGAGGCCGTCTTCATCTGTCCCTGATGGGTAAGATAAAACGCCGCGCTGAGTAAATTGGAACGCAACTGAACCGCTTGTGCCTAAGTTTCCGCCGTGTTTGGTAAATGCGTGACGCACTTCACCAACGGTACGATTTCGGTTATTAGAGAGACAGTCAACCATCACGGCAACGCCGCCCGCGCCATAACCTTCGTAACGAATCTCTTCATCGGGCTCCCCATCGCCTAAACCTAAACCGCGATTGATTGCACGCTCGATATTATCCTTCGGCATGTTCGCCGCTAAGGCACGGTCCATCGCTAAGCGCAACCTAGGATTAGTATCGGGGTCACCATTTTTGCCTTCGCGCACTGCAACGGTAATTTCACGAATGAGGCGAGTGAAGATTTTTCCGCGTTTTTTATCCTGCGCCCCTTTACGATGTTGAATGTTAGCCCATTTACTATGACCTGCCATACTAATTTCCTTTATTTTGATTCCAAAAAACAGAGCCTATTTTAGCATAAACTCACGCAAAAATAGGAATGATAAATAGTCGTGACTCGTTGATATCCTCGTTTTTTCACAAAGATCAACGACAATGATCGCCGCTCTTTAAATTCATTTACATAACTTCTTATAACGTGACCAACCCATGACGCGCCACTAAAATATCGAGCAAGTTTTCACAGCCCTCTTCAAGCAGATTGAGCACATGCTCAAACCCTTCCGCCCCGCCAAAATAGGGGTCCGGAATTCCATCAATCTCATCGATCGTATAGATAAAATCGATCATGGGAAAGACTTTTTGCTGATCCGCTGGCCCGCGCGTTAAAGTCAAGGTATTGCGGTGATTGTCCTGATCCATCACGATCAAATAATCAAACTGATCAAAATCCTCCACCACCAATTTCCGTGAGATGGAGTCAAACGCATAATTCCGCGTTTTTCCCGCAGCTCGCATACGCGCATCGGGCAAATCCCCATCGTGATACCCCGAGGTTCCTGCAGAATCCACCGTAAAAATCTCGCTAAGACCGCGCTTCTCCACCAGAGCCTGAAAAATGCCTTCCGCCGCCGGAGACCTACAAATATTGCCAAGGCAGATAAATAGAACGCCAATCGATTGAGTCGTTTTTGTCATCATTCCCTCTCCTGTTGATTTACGTTATTTAGCGGATTCGTGCGCGAGCGCAATGTGATAGACTAAAACCGCCGCCGCGATACCCACATTGAGCGATTCGGCTTGCCCTAAAATCGGGATTTTCACTGCTTGATCCGCCGCGTGAATGAGCGCTTCTGACACCCCTTGCCCTTCATTTCCCATAATGAGCGCCACCTTTTGAGGCACCTCGCATTCGTGAAAATAAGTAGATTCCGTTAGATCGGTAACCCAAGTGTAATAACCTTCTGCTTTAAGTTCTGGAAGTAACGCCGCTAAATCGGCCTTATAGATAGGAAGATGATAGAGCGAGCCTTGCGTTGCGCGAATGGTTTTATCGTTATAAAGATCGGCGCAACCTTTGCCAAGGACTACCGCAGAAAATCCGGCTGCATCGGCCGTACGAATCATCGTGCCTAAATTCCCCGGATCTTGTACCGCATCGAGCAGTAAAAGATGGCCTTGTTGCGGCGTATAATCGAGCTCACCAAAGCCCACCACCGCTGCAATCCCTTGAGGCGAGGGCGTTTGCGAGATCGATTTAAACACACTATCGCTCACCACCGTAACGGGAAATTTCGTCCACGCAAGCTGTAGATCGCTCCCTTCCACCGCGATAATCTCTTTAATATCTGCGCCCGATTGAAGCGCCTCTTCTAAAAGGTGCACGCCCTCAATCCAATAGGCCTTCTCGGCATCCCGATGCTTTTTCTGGGAGAGTTTGCGCCACGCTTTGACGCGATCATTTTGGCTCGATGTGAGAATCTCGTTCACTAAATTCGCCTTCTTCTAAAGAGTTAAATAGGAGCATTGTAACAAATCCCCTTTTTGAGCGCTGATTATGATTTTCCAATCGCTGTCCGAGCTCTTTTTAAGGCCCAAAAAGCATGGTATGATTGCCCTGTAACCCGCTCATCGATCGCTTCTTTAAAGGAACTGATATGAACCGCTTTCTTCCATCGATATCTGTATCAAACGCTTTCAAACGCTTAAGCGCTATCACGCTTTTTATCGCACTCGGTTTAATGAGCCCCGCGATCAGTTTTGCTGAGGAATCTAGCGTCAAAGATGGGGTGAAATCTTTCTTTTCAAACACCATTAAAAAGAGCAAAGAGGTGATTTCCGGCACGATCGAAGGCATTCAAGAAGGCGCGACGGGGAGCGAATCTCTCCAAGAAGAGCGGATTATTTATGAATACGATGCCTTTAACGACAGCATATGGCTCTCCCTTGAAACGGTGACTACCTCAAGCTGGCGCAATCATTACTATACCCTTGATTTAAGGCTCCATAATCATAGTGATACGCCGGTACGCCTTACTAATCTCGATCGCGCGGATAATTTTATCTTGATCGATACGCAACGATTTGCCCACAGCATAACAACCTTTACTTCAACGAAAGATATTACGCTCCTCCCGCATACTACGGCGGCGCTTGAGCTGAGTTTTAGTGGTGTTAAAGCAATCCCGACGCACCTTCGCATCTATGGGCAAGAGCTTGCGCTCGAGGGACTCATTCAAGACCCAAATAAAAAACTTGAGGATCTTGGTGTTGCCATTCCAACCATTGGCACCCCACTCCGAATTCCTGAGATTGAGCCGGAACCTGCGCCCTAACGTTTTCCGACTCGTTAAAGATTACGCATTACTCACAAATGCGGATTACGCCCTGCACCACATGGCAAAGCCCGGTGTGTTTTTCACCTTCCACGCGCTCCGCTTCGCCACAGTAAAAATGCAAAATATCGTGATGACCGATCACCTTAAATAAAAGCGCGGGATCGTATAAAATCGCTTTGTTGCGTGGCCCGCCGGTTTTATAGTCGATCTGCTTTTCAGAATAGACTTCAAAGAGAAAATGCCCACCCGGTTTTACCGCATTAATCATATTGTTGAAAAAGGCTTCCTGCTCCGATTCATGCACATGCCCAAAGACATTAATCGCCGTATCAAAGGCTTGATAAGGGATCACATCGTTCACCAGATCGCACTGATGAATCGTGATTGAATGACCGTTTTTCTCTGCCAATTTATGGGCTTTTTCTAGACCAACAAGCGACTGATCAAAGGCGGTAACGTCCGCACCGCGCGAGGCAAAAAAGTTCGCATTTCGCCCTTCGCCTTCCGCAAAACAGGCCACAACGCCACCCAAATCTTTTTTCGTTACCATCTCATAGATAAATTGATTCGGCGCTTCGCCATATTGATAGGTTTCGCTTGAAAAAATCTTATCCCACATCGCTTTTGACATGCTCACTCCTTGTGTGCTTCTAATTTAAAATGGTTCTCATTATATTGAATAATTAAGGATAGCTCACCTTATTTTAAAGGTCGATCTACGTCAATAAAGCGCCCTTTTTCTTCACAGATCTTTACTAAAGTAATCACGAAATACTCAGCCTAAACGAGAGGCTTTATCAATCTTTCTCTAAGGGCTTATTTAGCCTTTAAATCAGTCAGTTTAATGAAGGTTATGGGATTTAATCGCCTAATAGGAACATTTTTCTAATCAAACCCAATCTGTTTCTGATCTGTTTTCGACCTCAACTTGATCAATTATTAATCAAAGCGTCGCATAAACCCGCCTAATGATAACGATCGTTAACATTGAGTTTTACTAGCATATCCGCCCCTCTTGCGCCATTATATCCCTCTTAGATGATAAAAAATAAGGTGCATTTTTTTTAAATCCATCTTATGATAACAATTGTTAACTTGAGTGATGGGTTAGATCAAATCGATCACTGCAAAAAAATTACATAACAACATAGTTAAGGTTGAGGTATTTTCCATGAAATCAATGTTACGAGCGATCTTTCGCTTTTTCTTTAAGGTCGAGCTAAATCTCTCTGAGAAAGCGTCGAATACCGAAGGGATTATCGTATGTAATCACCAATCGTTTTTGGACGGGCTACTGCTTGGGCTATTTTTGCCGCAAGCGCCGCTTTTTGTCATTGATAAAGCCATTGCAAAACGGTGGTATTTCCGCATTCCGCTTAAATTTATTGATCATGTCACCATCGACAGTCAGCATCCGATGTCAATCAAATATCTCGTTGAAAAAGCGAAAGAAGGCCGTAGCATTGTGGTCTTTCCTGAAGGACGCATCACCCTTACCGGTAGCTTTATGAAGTTTTATGAGGGTTCTGCATTTGTGGCCTATCGCGCCAATGTTCCGCTCATTCCGGTCTATCTTGAAGGCGCTGAATTTACCTTTTTCGGGCGTCTTAAAGGATTGGTTAAACGCCGATTTTTCACCCCGATCAAAATCACCATGGCTGACCCGTTAACCATCACCGTGCCAGAGAATTTAATGGGTCGTGAACGCCGTCAATATCTCTCCGACTATACTCATAAACTCTTCATGGATTTCCGCGTTGCCTGCTATGAGCCCGATACCCTCTTTGCGTCATTTTTAAAGGCGCGCAATGAATTTGGCGGAGACCGAATTTGCGCTGACGATATCTCACGTAAACCGAAAACTTATAACCGCTTTATTACAGAATCGATCGCAATTGGCCAGCTTCTCTCTCACCATACAGCGCCTAAAGAGCGCGTCGGAGTGCTTCTACCAAATGCCACCATTACCGCTGAAACCATTATGGGCCTCTCCGCATTTCAGCGTACGCCAGCGATGCTCAACTATACCGCGGGCATTAAAGGCATGGGCGCCGCGATTTCGGCGGCGGAAATTAAAACCATCATCACCTCACGCCGATTTGTGAGTAAAGCGAATTTAGGATCGATCGTGGAGGCCTTTAGCGACCTCAATTGGGTCTACGCAGAGGATCTCAAATCCACCATTACCTTAAATGATCGTCTTGAGATTGTGAAAAAACGCCTCTTTCCGAGCAAATATCTCCCGCAACTCTCCCCTGAATCTGAAGCGGTAATTCTCTTTACCTCAGGTTCAGAAGGGTTGCCAAAAGGGGTTGTGCACACGCATCGCTCGCTCTTAACGAATGTGGAGCAGATTCGTACCGTCGCAGACTTTACCGCCAAAGATAAATTTATGATTACGCTGCCGCTCTTTCACGCATTTGGGCTGACGGTGGGAACGATTCTCCCCTTTATGACCGGCTCGCAGGTCTATTATTATCCATCCCCACTCCATTATCGCGTGATTCCGGAGGTGATCTATGAGATTCAAGCAACGGTACTCTTTGGTACCTCAACTTTCCTATTAAATTATGCTAAACGCGGCAATCCCTATGATTTCTCCTCGCTTCGCTATGTAGTCGCGGGGGCGGAACGCCTCTCAGAAGAGACGCGCAAAATTTGGAATGATAAGATCGGTCAACGCATTTTAGAGGGCTATGGCGTAACCGAATGTGCGCCGGTGATCGCGATCAACGTACCGATGAATTATAAACAAGGCACCGTTGGCAAAATGCTTCCCGGAATCGATGCAAAACTCCTTAAAGTTGATGGCATCAAAGACGGCGGCGAGCTTGTGGTCCGCGCCGGTAACGTCATGGCAGGCTATCTCTTTGCCGATAATCCGGGCGTAGTGGTAAAACCTGAGTTAAATGGCGAAACGGGCTGGCATAAAACCGGCGATATCGTCACCATGGATGAACGCGGATTTGTCTCTATCCAAGGGCGCGCGAAACGCTTTGCGAAAATTGCCGGAGAAATGGTCTCCCTTGAAGTGGTGGAAACGCTCCTGCAAGAAGCCTATCCTGAAATGGCCCATGCCGCCGTGGTGCGTCACGATTCAAAACGCGGGGAAGCGATTGTGGTCTTTACCACACAAAAATCACCGAAACGCCAGATGTTACTTGAGATTGCGCAAAAGCTTGGGATCAATGAGTTGGCAATTCCTCGAGATTTCCGCGAGTTGATGGAGATTCCGCTTCTCGGTTCAGGAAAGATCAACTATCCCGCACTGAGCGCGATGCTCTAATATTTACCTCATCCACCATTAAAAGGCGGCACGCAGATGCAAACTTCAACGGATATCGCTCAATTCCCGGAGATAAAGAAAGATAGGCGCTCAGCGCACCTTCTGAATAAGCCGCTTTTAATGGTGATCGGGGCGCAATTTTTCTCAGCCCTTGCCGATAACGCGATCTTTTTTGCCCTCCTTGAGTTTTTGCCCACCAAAGGCTACTCAAGTTACAGCACCTATCTGCTGCAAGGATCGTTTGTCTTTTTCTATATTCTCCTCGCCCCGCTCGTCGGTTATTTTGCCGATTCTCGCTCAAAAGGCGCTGTCCTTTTTAGAGGGAACGCGCTTAAAATCGCGGGGGTATTGCTGCTCTTTTTAAACATTAATCCGTTTCTCTGTTACGCCCTTGTGGGCATGGGCGCTGCGATCTATTCACCGGCAAAATTTGGGATTTTAAGTGAACTGGTAAGGAGCGAGCTGTTAGTAAAAGCGAACGCCTTAATCGAAGGCTCCACCATTTTGGCGATCCTCTTAGGGGCGTATCTTGGCGGCACAATCACCACATCCCTTGGCATCACCGTTGCCATTATTGCTACCGCCCTTTTTTATGGCGCAGCGCTGATTAGCAATCTCTTTATCCCCAAACTCCCGCCGATGATTACCGAAAAACGCGCTATCGCTTCGCTTCTTCCTGAATTTATTAATACACTCAAAGCGCTCTTTGCCTCGCCCTATGCCCGCTTTGCTATTTTAGGCACCAGCCTCTTTTGGGGCGCTGCGACAACGCTTCGATTATTGTTAAACGATTGGGTGCGCGATCATTTAGGAAAAGGGATCGATACCGTGGCGCTATTTAATATTATTGTCAGTGTCGGGATAGTGATCGGTGCGTTTCTCGCCTCCTTTTTAATCACCATTAAAACCCTACGCCGAGCACTTTGGGCGGGCGTTGCCATGGGGATTATTACCGCGATCTTCTCCTTTCAATCCCACCTATTTACGATCTACTTACTACTGATACTTGTCGGCGTCTTTGGTGGGCTCTACGTGATTCCCCTTAATGCCCTTCTGCAAAAAAGTGGGCAGGATTTAAATGGCGTGGGGCAAGCGGTGGCGGTGCAAAATTTTGCTGAAAATAGCGTAACGCTCTGCATGATGGGGATCTTTGCCTTCTTTAGCTATCTTGATCTCTCAGCGACACTTTTGATGATTGGATTTGGCGGATTATTTTGCCTTTCCATGGCCGCGCTCTCCCGGGAAGCTCGGCGCCAGAAACTTTTCTAATCCGAGCCAATTTGTAGTAAAAAGTTGATTTGTGCCTTTCAATTTTTGCGTAATATCCCTACAATGAAAGAGTGAGCCACCCATAATAATGATGATAAACAGCGGGGCTTACCCATTTAATTCAACATGATAAGGAGAAGTACTATGTTTCCTGAATACCGCGATTTAATTGCAACATTACTCAAAACGGACAACTACTTTGCAACTCTCTTTAACCGTCATAGCCGTCTTGATACGGAAATCACGAAAATTACCAATAGCACCATTTCCACCTTTAACGCCCATGAGTTATCGGCACTTAAACGCGAAAAGCTTGAATTAAAAGATCAGATCTATGCACTGCTTCGTAAGGCGGATCCCGCGCTAGCACAGGCATAATTTGGTCGCACTTTAAGAATTTAAAGTAGATTTGAAGCAATAAGGCATCTTTGGCAAGGTGCCTTTTTTTAGTTTGATCACTTTTCACGCACAAAAACTTCGCATCTTTTTAATTTTTTACCCCTCTTTACGCTCATTTTCTGTCAAAGCACGGAAGCGCACCGCATGAAATTGTGCTCACCCATCAACCTATAAAATTGATCTACAAAAAATTTTAAACAAAATCAATGAGATTCATCAACTTCGACTGATTATTGAGCAATCAATTTGGATAAATGTTTGTTTTATCCTATATCAAGATGTAAATTAAACTCTCACGGACCACTGAATAAAAACAACTATTCCTTTTTCGGAATTAAACGGTCTATACTGCAAAATTGAATAAAATAAAGTTGAAAAGGAGACAAGTCATGGATACGAAAGTGAAGACCATGATTCACAAGGAGAGTTTGCTTTACCGAATTTTAAATCACGAACTAAGTGGTGGAATTTTCTTAATTCTGTGTACGATATTTTCACTTGCGATCACCAATAGCCCGGTCGGTGAAGGGTATCTTAAAATTTGGGATACGCCGATGTTTGGCGAGAACCTCGCACACTGGGTTAATGACGGCTTAATGGCGATCTTCTTCCTCTATGTTGGATTAGAGTTAAAACAAGAGATCTATTACGGCGAACTGCGTAATATCAAGACCGCAGCCCTCCCCATTTTCGCAGCAATGGGCGGAATGCTGATCCCAGCTGGATTTTATATCATGCTCAACTTCGGCAATGCAGAAACTATGGGCGGCGCGGGAATCCCGATGGCAACCGATATCGCATTTGCCCTTGCGGTGATTACCTTAGTGGGTAAAAATGTACCCTTTGCGCTTCGCCTTTTCTTAACCGCGCTTGCCGTGATTGACGACTTAGGCGCGATCATTGTCATTGCGATCTTCTACACGCACGATCTATCCCTTGCCTATATGGCGGTGGCACTCTTGATTTTAGCAGGGCTTTTCATCATGAATACCCGCGGTGTAAAATCACTCCTTCCTTACGTAATTGGCGGGATTGCGGCGTGGTATTGCATGCTTAACTCAGGGATTCACGCAACGATCGCTGGGGTACTCCTCGCGTTCACCATTCCTTCAAACCGCATTAAATCAGAATCGCTCTCTTATATGATCGAAGTGGTTCTAGCAAAACCGGTGGCCTTTATTATTCTACCCCTCTTTGCACTCGCAAGTACCGCAGTAACCGTTGATGCAAGCAGTACCGGCGCCCTTTCGGAGAACTACGGCCTTGGTATTTTACTTGGTCTTGTGGTTGGTAAACCGATCGGTATTACCCTCTTTTCATTCATTGCGTGCAAACTTAAAGTCTGTTCACTTCCAAGTTCTATCAACTGGAAAATGGTCTTTGGTGCAGGGATGCTCGGCGGGATTGGATTTACCATGTCGATCTTCATCACCATGCTCGCGTTTAATGATGTTGAACACATTAACAACGCAAAATTCAGTATCCTTGTGAGCTCGATGGTGGCCGCGGTTGCAGGCTTTATCTATCTTAAGATTGTATGCCACAAGCCTCTTGAAGCCTCTGACAATGCCGAAGAAGCGAATGCGTAATCAGATCTAATCAAAAGATCAACTCCATTATTCAGACTAATGGATCATAAAAAAAGCCCTCCTGAGTCAACGCTCGGAGGGCTTTTTATTGCGGCTAATGCCTATGGATGAAATGGGAAGAGCACCGGAAGCACAAAAATACTCACCATCATCACAATTAAGGTAAAGGGAACGCCAAGCTTTAAGAAGTCGCCAAAGCTATAGCGCCCCGGTCCCACAACGAGCGTATTAACTGGCGATGAGACCGGCGTCATAAAGGCAGCCGATGCAGCGACAGCCACCGTCATCGCAAAGGGATATGGGGAAACTTCCATCGCGTTCGCCACCTGAATTGCAATGGGCGCAAGTAAAATTGCAGTAGCGGTATTGGAGATAAAGAGCCCAATCACCGCCGTTAATAAAAAGAGCGCAAATAATAAGAAACGGGGCCCGAAATCGCCCACCATCGAGAGGAGAAATTCCACCGCAAGGTCTACCCCACCGGTTTTTTGCAGCGCCACCGCAAAAGGGAACATTCCCACAATCAAAATAATGCTCTGCCAATGGATCGAGCGATAAGCGTTTTCCATATTAATGCAGCTAAACGCCCCCATTAAGAGACAACCAAAGAGCGCAACGAGGACATTCGGGAAAATCCCGGTAATCATCAGCGCAACGGTAATGAGTAAGCTAATTAGCGCATAGGGTGCCTGGCTTGAGGAAGGCGCGACCTCTTCAATTTCGGCCGGAATACTCAATACAACGAAGTCTTGCAGATGGGTTTGGAGCTGTTTAATCGCCTTCCAAGTACCGATCACGAGCAAAATATCTCCACTTTTCAGTTTTTCATTACTGAGCTCATGCTCAAGCGCCTCATCATCCCGGCGAACTCCCACCACGTTTAGGCGATAATGGGAACGGAATTCACTCTCGAGCAGGCTCTTTCCGATTATTGCTGAATCCGGGTGAACAATCACTTCAGCCATCCCAATCTCGCGGGATTGGTCGGTAAAATAGTCGCCGGCAAAGGGCAACATCTCAAGATTCCATTCGGTACAAAAATCCTCAAAGAGCTCCGGATAGAAAAAATCAATGAGTAAAATATCATCTCGGCGAATCTCACGGTCCGGCACCGCATCGAGCACATTATGCCCAAATCGTCCCTGTTTTCGCTCAATGGCAATGATGTTGGCGCTATGATTTTCCCGAAGATGCAATTCGCCAAGCGTACTTCCAATCATCATCGAACCGATCTTAACGCGCACACGGCGGCTTCGTCCGGTAAGTTTATAGTCGCGAATAAAGTCATAGAGATGACGGCGCCCTTGTTTCGCTTTATCGATCGGTTTTTCCGCTTTTTTCGCTAAAATTCGGCGTGCAAAAAGCATATAGATAATCCCGATCACAAGAATAATGAGCCCGACCGGCGTAAACGAGAAGAAGTTAAACGGCTCTAAACCGGATTGCTCAAGCTGGGAGCTCACCACTAAGTTCGGCGGCGTTGCCACGAGCGTCATCATACCGCTAATTAATCCTGCAAAACTGAGCGGCATCATAAGGCGGCGTGGATCGGCCTTCATCTTTGCGGCAATGCTCAGCACAATAGGAATAAAGATCGCCACAATCCCTGTTGAGCTCATCACCGAGCCCAAGATCGCCACCGAGAGCATTAAAAAGACAATCAGCCGCGTCTCATTATTTTTCGCCTGTTTAACGAGCCAATCGCCCACTTGATAGGCAACGCCCGTGCGCACAAGCCCCTCTCCAATCACGAAAAACGCCGCTACTAAAATAACGCTGCTGTCGCTAAATCCATTAAGCGCATCATCAAGGGTGATCACGCCCGTAATCGGCAGCACGATAATGGCAATAATCGCCACCACATCCATGCGCGGTTTGTTCATTAAAAAGGCAACAATGGCCGCAAAGAGCAACGCTAAAACCGTGATTAACTCACCATTCATGTTACTTTCGTCCTTATCTGAGTGTTTATCAATTTATCGCTCAATAGTATAGCGAAATCGTGCCCGTTTACCGCTTTATTTTTCTGAAAAGTAAATGTTTTTGAAAATCTTTTTTTCGTCCCCATTGTGTTTTTAGATGGAGTTCGCATTTATTATGAGAATAAATCTCAATAACCGCATTAACAAGTTGATTATTTCTTAAATCGAAGAGGAAAAACCCTCCGAAAGGGCCAAAGGAAGCCCTAAAAAAGGTGACTTTCAATAAAATAAATCGCTCAAAATCAAATAGATAGATGATAAGTCTAAAATAATTTAAAAAAAGGCTTTACTTTTACTCCGATCGCATTAATAATAGATCTCAGTTGATACAGATTCTCATTTAAGAATTAGCACTAATAAGCCAAGTGATGATTCATTTGTATAGATGCGAACCCCGTAACAGCGAGTGCAGAACGATTTGTAAGTGACTCTATAAATTATTCGACACGACCTACCTAGAAAAATGAGTAACCTTAGTAACACGCAGTAACGATAAACAATAGTTCAAACCCTTAACGTTAATCAATTAATAAGATAGATAACAAAACCGATGGCAAACGCGCACACAACTACACACTACACAACCTCGTCGCACTTGCCGATGATGGTGGCAGTTTTTGGTCATACCCCCTTAGCTGCCCTATCATTTCCCATTCAAAGAAGATCTTTAGGAATATTGCTTTTCTATTACCTCCAGACCTTTTCAATATTCTCAGCAATAGCTCTTCTTTTTGACCTCTCTTGTTTTAAGAGGGGTCTTTTTTTGCCTACTTAAAAAGCTCAACACTATACGTTTAAATAGATTATCGGTAAGCAATTTCGATCACCGCTATTTAATCTATAAACTTATCACTTAAAAAATGATTCGCTATACTGCATGCTGTCATTCTTTGAAGGATATTTACCAAACAATAGGAGTTGTCATGAGCCGAGAAGTCGACCACATTTTTACCGCGCAGCCCACGGAAGATGGCGCCGGGGTCAAATTACGGCGGGTATTTAGCAGCACACACTATCCATTTACCAATCCATTTATCATGATGGATGAATTTGGATCGGACGATGCAAGCGATTATATTGCAGGATTCCCCGCGCATCCCCATAAAGGCTTTGACACCATCACCTTTATGTTAAACGGCAAAATGACCCACCAAGATAGCACCGGTGGCGAAGGGACAATTTCCGATATGGAAGTGCAGTGGATGCAGACCGGACGCGGCATTATTCATAGCGAAATGCCTGCACAAACGGAAGGAAAAATGCGTGGCATGCAGATTTGGCTCAATGTGCCGAAAACAAAAAAAGTGGCAGAGCCTGCCTATCACGGCTTTAAAGCGCGCGAAACCGTCACGGAAAATGGCAATACGCTCCATGTGATCGGCGGTGATTATAACGGTACAGAAACCGAGCTCCGCCCACCTGCGACCGATCCTCACATCTACTACCTTATCTTTAATGATGCCATGGGCGATCATTTTATTTTTGAGGAGTCGCGCACCGTTTTAATCTATCTCTTAAAAGGGCAAGCGAAAATCGGCAATATGATTTTAAAAGAGGGGCAAGTCGCCGCACTCGATCACACCTCCGATTTGGTGATGATGAATGCCGAACTTGGCAGTGAAGCGATGATTTTAAGCGCTCTTCCCATCGATGAGCCGATGATTCAATACGGCCCCTTTGTGATGAATGAGCGCCACGAAATTAATGATGCGATTACCGCGTATCAAAATGGGACGTTTTTGGACTGATTGCTATTCATTCATCGCTCATAGTACCCCTTTATTTAGTAATACAGCGTTTCAATAAAAGCTGATAGCGCGATTCAAGCGTCTCTAAATAGATCTTTGAATCGGCTTCAAACGGGAGCGGATGATCGATAATCACATCGCAATTAAAAGGGACAAAGAGCGCCTCTCCTTTTGGGAGTGCTTTGCCTAACCCGCGCAAGATTACCGGAACGACAATTGTCTCTGGATGGTGTTCGATCAGATAATGAATGCCTCGCTTTAATCTAAACTCACGCTCTTCAGTCTGCGAGCGCGTTCCTTCGGGAAATAAAATAACAATTTGCCCCTGCTCTAACGCTTGATAACACTCGTTAAAAAGCTCAGCAGGCGCAACGCGATCATAACGGCGCATCGGAATAATATCGAGACAATGGATCGAAAACCACGCAATCCAACGATTTCTTAAAAAGTAATCCGCTGCCGCGACCGGACGTACCCGATGAATTTGCGAAAGCGGATAGAGACTCATCAACACCAGCGTATCAAGATGGCTCGTATGATTGGCCGCTAAAATTGCAGGCCCCTCTGCGGGAAGCCTTTCGCGATTAACCAAATTAAGACCGAGTGCAATTAAGACAATCGGTTTGACGAAAAGCCCAAAAAAGAGAATTTTTGCCCATTTAATGGCGCGAATTTTCTGGATGATTTTTTGCCAATATTTCATAGCGCATATCCTTTCGTCACATAGAAAAAGTAGTGGAAAAAGAGCGGGATCGCATACATTAAACTATCGACCCGATCGAGCAATCCCCCGTGCCCTGGAATGAGCGATCCACTATCTTTAATGCCTAAATCTCGTTTTACCGAGGAGAGCACCACATCGCCAATAAAGCCAGAGGACGCAATAATCACGCCGGCCAATAATCCTTGTTGCCACGTTAAAATCGTGAGCGCAGGCGCAAGGAGGCTTGCCAAAATGGTGGTGATCAATAGTCCGCCTAAAAAGCCCTCCCAGGTCTTATTCGGGCTCACTTTCGGGATAATCTTATGACGCCCAAACAGTTTCCCCGAGACATATTGGCTCACATCGTTAAATTGCGTCACAAAGAGCAGATAGAGCACAAGCCCCATAAACCCGGCGTTAATATGAATTCGATTAAGATTTGCCAAATAAGCAATGTGGCTAAAAGCAAAGACGCAGAGCATAAGACTCCACTGGATCGACGCATTCGCCTTGATAAACCCATCCGTCTCGCCAATTAAGACCGAGCGCATCGGCAAAAAGAGGAACATATAGACCGGAATAAAGATAATAAACATCCCATACCACTGGATATAGGCGAAATAATATTGGATTGGAATGGCGAGATAAGCCCAAAACACAAGCCTACGATCAACCGCGCGCATCGGCGTAATGGAATAGAACTCTTTAAGGGCAAGGAAACTGACAAAAGCGAAAAAAATCGTCGTCGCTCGTTTCCCTAAAAAAAGGGCAAGGAGCACGAGCCCAATCATCCACCACCACGATTTCGTGCGCAAAATCAGCTCGGTGTGATCCTTTTCAGGTTCGCGCTGTTGTTTACGCCATACAATGAGGCTCGACACCCCTAAAATCCCAAGAAGCACGCCCACCATAATGAGCGCGTTGAGTGGAAATCTATACATGATCCACATCCTTTTCTAACGAAGGTTCCTCTTTAACCTCTACAACCCGCTCCTCAGCCTCCTCATCTTTCTCTCTCTCTTCATCAGCATCTTCATCGTCGCGATTAAGCACATATTGGCGAATCAAATGGAGGCGATTAATAATCGTTAACAGTGCACCGAGATTGATCACAATGAGCGCGGTATAGAGAATCTCATCGGTCAGATGATAAAAAAGCCCGATAATCGTTGCTACAATCGCAGCGGTTAAAAGAGCCATGCGATGCTGTTTTGCAAGCGGGCCAGCAAAAAAAGCAGGCGTACCCATCGATAATCCAAGCATACGCACATAAGCTGTTAATACCGCTAAAAGCCCTGCGGTTAAGCCAAGCTCAAGCCCAAACGGTTTCGATACCCCGAGCCCAAGCCCCACAAAAAAGAGAATGTCGGTTAAACGATCCGGCGCATCATTATAGAGCTCGCCATCTTTGGTCACCTTCCCGCCTTCCACCGCCACCATTCCATCAATTAAATTACAGACAAGTCGCCCTTGAATCCCGATAATCGCGATGACTAGCAGTATAATTTGCAGGAAGCGATGCTCCGTTAAATTCCACGTCCAGAGCCCGATCATACCTAAAATGGCAAACGGAATGCTCAACAGAGAGATTTGATTAGGGGTAATATTTTTCGTTGCGACAAAGCTTGCAAAGCGAATCATCAGTGGATTTGAGCGCGTTTTTAACACCCGTCGTTTTTGTTGTTTTTCAGCAGGTTGTTCCATCATTGCCTCCTCGTAATTAGACAATCAGTATAAAGTAAATCAGATAAATAGCGCCACTAATCAATGCCCATATGACATAAATCTGTTTCAATGTGCAGTGCCGTTTAAGGGGCCGTTTTAATAAAAATTCCACCAAGAGCACTAAAAAAGTGAACCTCAAGGTACGCATCAAACCGCTCAATAGGAGAAAACTCAGCACATTCATCCCGTGCAGCCCCGCAAATACCGCATAAATTTTATAGGGAATTCCGATAAAGCCACTCGTTAATAGCGTCATCTCCGGCGAGACAGCCATTCCGTTATCAATCGTCTCCAGCATCGAGCCTGAAATAAATGGAATATCGAGTAAAAACGCGCTGAGTGCCTCACTTTCAATGAGTGATAATGCCGCAACGCTATAGAGCATCATCCCACCACAAAGTGCACCAAACACGGCAAAGCCGATCGCTCGTAGGCCGCGCTTAAAACTCATTATCCCGATCGCCATCAAAAGAAGATCAGGCACTAAAAAGAAAAAGCTCGCCTCACATACTCCCCAAACAAATGCGGCGAACTCGATCAGCCCTAAGGGTTTGGATGGTTTTTCACTTTGACTGTTGATCATCGACCCTCTCGCCTTTATCAAGTCTTATTAAATTTTGATTAAATTTTACTGAAAAGTAATCAGTTGTTAACGTCGATAATAACCGCGCGTAAAACCGGTGTCAATAAAAATGTTATCGATTGTTAACTTTGCCATAAATTTACTCAACAAAAACACTCCCACTTGCCGTAGCTTAACGTTCATTTACCTTTATATTGCTATAATTAAGGGTATGCTCAAATAAATAAAGGAGACAGATCTATGAGTAAAAAGATTTCACGTCGTGACTTTTTAGACGGTGTTGCAAAAGGCGTTGGAGCGGCAGCCATTGCCCTTTCCCCCTTAGCACACTTCTCATTTGCCATCACAAAAGAGGGGGAGATGCCGGAGCTTAATGTTCCCTTTAATTACTATCCGCCGGCAGAAATGGGCCTGCGTGGGAATGTCCCAAGCTCGATTAAAACCGCGCACCGCTTAATGCGTGGCGATGAACCCTTTGATCTTCCTAAAAAAGAGGCGATCAGCGAAACATACGATCTCATCGTGGTGGGCGCTGGGATTAGTGGTCTTGCGGCTGCCTATTTTTATCGTCAAAAACACCCCGATAATCGCATTTTAATCCTCGATAATAGCGATGATTTTGGCGGTCACTGCGCGCGTAATGAATTTACCACCTCAAAAGGCATGATGATGACCTATGCCGGAAGTGAGTCGCTTCAATCGCCTCGCTCGATCTTTAGCCCCGTTGCAACGGATTTCATGAAGGAATTAACCGTCGATATCGATACGCTAGAACAGGCATTTGACGTCAATCTCTATCCCGATATGGGACTCTCAAAAGCGGTCTATTTTGATAAGAAAAACTGGGGCGAGAATAAGATTGTGGCCGGCGACCCGGGGTTTGAAGTGGCCGATGATATTCCGCGCAATAAACTCAATGGTCGAACCTATGCGGAATTTATTGGTGATTTCCCGATGAATGATGCCGATAAAAAGGCGCTCATTGAACTCTTTGAAGAGAGAACCGATTATTTAAGCGATCTTTCTACCGAGGAAAAACTCGAATATCTCGACAGCACAAGCTACGAGGCATTCCTTCGCGATAAGGTGAAATTATCCGATACGGCGATTAAATTCTTTACCCAACAAACCACCGAATTCCAAGGCGTTGGGATTGATGCAACTCCATGTGTTGACGCGCGTCTCTGCGCACTTCCCGGTTTTGAAGCGATGAATTTACCGCCGATGGATGAGGAATCAGAAGCGGAACTAAATGACCCGTATGTATTCCACTTCCCTGATGGAAACGCCTCGATTGCCCGTTTAGTGGTGCGCAAATTGATTCCTGAGGTGGCTCCCGGCAGTGATATGAATGATATCGTGCTCGCTAAATTTGATTATAGTAAGCTCGATGTGGAAGGCTCGAAAACGCGCCTACGCCTTAATGCAACGGCGATTCATGCGGAAAATAATAGTGATCAAACCGCTGATCTTGTCTATTCGCTCAATGATTCGCTCTATCGTGTTCGCGCCAAAAACATCGTGATGGCGAACTACAACAATATGATTCCTTACATGGTTCCTTCCATGCCAAAAGCGCAGCGCGATGCCCTTTCTGAGAATATTCGCGTTCCATTTGTCTATGCGAAAGTCGCTCTTAAAAACTGGCAGGTCTTTAAAGAGCTTGGCATTCATAAACTCTACGCACCAACTGCGCCATTTTGTTTAACAAAACTCGATTATCCGGTCTCGATCGGCGGGTATGAGCATTCTGATACGCCCGATGAGCCGATTATTCTTCACATGGTGCACGTCCCTGTATTGCCTGGCAGTGGTAAAACCGCGCGGGAACAGTCGATTGAAGGGCGTAAAAAAGTAATTCGCCTCGACTTTATTGACTTTGAAGAGATGATTCGTGAGCAGCTCGACAATATGTTTGGTCAATATGGATTTAATCATGAAGAGATGATTACCGGCATCACCGTCAATCGCTGGGGTCATGGCTATTCCTATTGCGTTAATACACTCTTTGATGATGAAGAGGAAGCGGAGAAAATTATCGAAACCGCGCGCCAACCGTTTGGCCGCATTCATATTGCAAACTCCGACTCTGAATGGGACCCATACATGCACGCCGCTATTGATGCCGCACACCGCGCCATCAATGAGATTGATGCATAAGATAGAATAGATACTTTATCTAGATAAAAAAAGCCCCCTCGTAGGATCGATACTTAAATCCTCGAGGGGCTTTCTTATTGTCTTAATAATTATCTGATCGATTCTTTATAGAAAGGCGTTGAGCGTTTTTTCTAATAGAACAATCGATTCATCGATCTCTTTTTCCGTCACAATGAGCGCGGGGAAATAACGCACCACATTACCGCCCGCAGGCACTAATAGAAGCTTCTCTTCGAGCGCTTTTTTAACCACCTCGCCCGCTTCAACTTTATCGGTCATCTTAAGCCCAAGCAGTAACCCCTCGCCGCGGAGCCCCTCGATTAACGTTGGGTATTTCGCTTGTAGTGCTTCGAGCTTTTTAATCGCATATGGAGCGATCTCATTGACATGATCGATAACGCCGCCCGTTGTCAGCTCTTCTAAAATGGTATTGGCAACGCGACACACAAATGGATTGCCACCATAAGTGGATCCGTGATCCCCAGGCTTCATCACCTCGTTTGCTTGTCCGCGCGTCATGCAAGCCCCAATCGGAAGCCCGCCACCGAGCGCTTTAGCCACGGTAATTACATCCGGTAGCACGCCAATTCGCTCACAGACTAACAGCGATCCGGTACGCCCCATGCCACATTGAATTTCATCAAAAATAAGCAGCGCATTGTGCTGATCACAAAGCTCACGAATCTCTTTGAGATACTCAACTGACGCCGAGCTCAAGCCACCTTCCCCTTGAATCGGTTCTAAAATAACGGCGCACACATTGTCGTTAAATTTTGCTTTAAGCGCCTCAATATCATTAAAATCACAAACTTCCGTGCGTGGCATGAGCGGCACAAAATCTTGCTGATATTTCACTTGCCCGGTAACCGCGAGCGTTCCCGTGGTGCGTCCGTGAAATGAATTATTCATATAGAGAATGACGTTTTTATCGGCGTTTTGGCTGTTGCCAAATTTACGCGCAATTTTTAACGCAAGTTCATTCGCCTCTGCACCACTATTACAGAAAAATACACGCTCAAAGGCGGTTTTATCGGTAATGTTTTTCGCAAGCTCGGTTTGCGCATCATTGTGATAGAGGTTCGATACATGAAAGAGCGTATCGGCCTGCTTTTTCACCGCTTCCACCATTTTAGGATGAGAATGCCCCAGCCCATTAACGGCAATGCCCGAAACAAAGTCGAGATATTTTTGCCCTTGATCGTCGTAAAGGTAGAGCCCTTCACCCTTAACAAACGTGACGGGATACCGTCCATAAACATTTAGTAACATCTAATCAATTCCTTCTTCGTCACGGTAGATCATCGTACCGCAACCCTCTTCGGTAAACAGTTCTAATAAAATGGAGTGGCGCGTTTTCCCATTGAGAATAATCACATGGCTCACGCCCTTTTCGATCGCTTTGAGGCAAGTTCCCACTTTCGGCAACATGCCACCATTAATGACGCCGGTTTTGATATGATCGAGCGCTTCAGTGACGCTCATATCGGCAATCAAGGTGCTCGGGTCATTAAAGTCGCGAAATACTCCATCGACATCCGTTAAGAAAATTAAACGGTGAGCATTCAGCGCCCCGGCAACCGCGCCGGCAACATAGTCAGCGTTAATGTTATAGGTATTGCCTTCTTTATCGGTGCCGATCGAGGAGATAACCGGAATGTAATCGTTTTCGAGCATCATATCGATGATCTCGCGATTAACCTTCGTCACCTCACCGACAAATCCGATATCGATCTTTTCTCCCTCTTTTTCAATATATTTTTTGCGCACGTGGAGCAGATTGCCATCTTTCCCGCTAAGGCCGATTGCCATGCCGCCGACGAGCTGTAGATCGGTAACGATGCTCTTATTGACTTTCGCCGAAAGCACCATCTCCGCAATCTCCACAATCTCCTTGTCGCTAACGCGATTGCCGTCGATAAAATGGCTCTGTTTGCCAATTTTAGTCAGCATAGCGTTAATTTCGGGCCCCCCGCCGTGGACGATGACCGGACGGATTCCGATATATTTCATCAGCACCACATCCTTCATAAATTCCGCACGGATCTCAGGATCGACCATCGCCGCACCGCCATATTTAATCACCACGGTTTTGCCCGCGTATTTGCGAATATAGGGCAGCGCCTCGACGAGAATTTGCGCTTTATCGTGATTGTTATACACCATGATTTTAGGTCCTATAGTCCGCGTTAATTTTTACGTAATCGTACGAAAGATCGCATCCCCACGCCGTTGCAGATGCCTCACCTGCGCCTAAATCAACGCGAATAATGATGGTTTTATCTTTCAATAATCCATCAAGCACCGCCTCATCAAAGGCAATGCCTCGTCCCTTATCGACGATCTGAACTTTACCGCTTTCCGTTTCAATCCACGCTTTGACATGGATGGGCTCAAAGTCTGCGCCTGAGTTACCGACCGCCGATAAAATCCGACCCCAGTTCCCATCTTCACCAAAGATCGCCGCTTTCACTAAGCTTGAGGTCACAATTGATTTCGCTGCAAGACGCGCACTGCTATCACAGCCGGCGTGATCGATCACCGCTTCAATCAGTTTAGTCGCACCTTCCCCATCTTTTGCCATCAATTTTGCCAGCGTTTTTGCCACATAATCGAGCGCTTCTTTAAAGAGACGATAATTTTCGCTCTCTGTTGAATCAATGAGGCTATGTTTCGCCGTTTGATTGGCGAGCACAAAGGCTGAATCGTTGGTACTGGTATCCCCATCGACGGAAACCATATTAAAGGAGTTGGTCACCGCATCTGAAAATGCCGTTTGGAGCGTTGCTTTATCAATATTGGCATCGGTGGTGATAATTCCGATCATGGTGGCCATATTGGGATGAATCATTCCTGAGCCTTTGGCAATCCCGCCGATTGTTACCATTACTCCTTCGATCTCAACGCGGACCGCTAAGGATTTCTCGAAGGTATCGGTGGTGCGAATCGCGGTTGCTGCGTCCATACCGCCGGTGCTTGAAAGTTCAGGGATAATTTTTTCAATCCCCGCATTCATCACATTCATATCGAGCTGATGCCCGATTACGCCGGTGGATGCAACAAAAACTTCATCAGCCTCAATTCCAAGGAGCGATGCGGTTTTGGCCGTCATTTTTTGGGCATTTTCCATCCCTTCATCACCGGTACAGGCGTTGGCGTTCCCACTATTGATAATTAGAGCTCTGTGAAATGGACGTCGTCGGAGATAATCAAAACAGAGGTCTACTGGTGCCGCGCGAAAACGGTTTTGCGTCAATGCGAGCGCCGCAACGGCAGGCGTTTCACTGACGATTAATGCTAAATCTTTCTTACCACTCTTTTTGATGCCGACCGCAATTCCGGCGGCTTTAAATCCAGGGACCGACGTCACACTCCCCTGCTCTAAAAGCTCCATGGCTTCTCCTTAAATCTATAAAGTTTTTTTGAATTTATTATTAATTAGCGTAGATCAGCTAATCG
Organism: uncultured Ignatzschineria sp.; assembly: GCA_945619025.1. Taxonomy (GTDB): domain Bacteria; phylum Pseudomonadota; class Gammaproteobacteria; order Cardiobacteriales; family Wohlfahrtiimonadaceae; genus CALZBJ01. The sequence goes on from CALZBJ010000007.1 coordinate 35,282, forward strand.
TTAAGATAGATCGATAATTTTTTTACCGATTCTTTCTATATATCACATATTCAGACGAAGATACACAGCCCGGCATAAATTTCGTGGTTATGCGCTAAATTAACGCAATAATTGTGTCAATTCCCGCTATATCGCGCATTTTTAAAGAAAATTAACCGAGCACTGCAATTCTTCATAAAAAACCGCCTCACAACTTGGAGGCAGTTGGAGGCGGAAAGGGATAAACAGAAAAGGGGCGTTTTAATAGAATTTTCTACGTGGCAACGCCTAGCCACATCGGGGTTTATCGGTATGCGTTTATCAATATATATTGATCGGTATGCACGCTTTACGCGACATACTTTTTACGCAAGGATTCTGTCGCGGCAACTAAGTTATTCAGCGCCCGACGCACCTCTTCCCAACCGCGAGTTTTAAGACCACAATCGGGATTAATCCAGATGCGCTCTTTCGGGAGATATTCGGTGGCGTGTTCGATCAATGTCTCAATCTCAGACACCGTCGGAATTCTTGGTGAGTGAATGTCATAAACGCCCGGACCAATATCATTAGGGTATTTAAAATCGCGGAACACATCGAGAAGTTTCATGTCAGAACGCGAGGTTTCAATGGTAATTACATCGGCATCGAGATTGGCGATCGAATGGATAATCTCATTGAAATTGGAATAACACATGTGGGTGTGGATCTGCGTCTCATTTTTAACGCCTGATGCGGTGAGTCTAAAGGCTTTTTCCGCCCAATTAAGATACGCGGTTTGACGATCTTTGCGAAGGGGCAACAATTCACGAATCGCCGGCTCATCGATCTGAATAATCCCAACTCCAGACGTTTCTAGCTCCACCACCTCATCGCGAAGGGCGAGCGCAATCTGATAGGCGCTAATTTCATCACGCTCATCATCCCGCGGGAACGACCAAGAGAGGATCGTCACGGGGCCCGTTAACATGCCTTTAACGGGTTTATCTGTGAGCGATTGGGCATATTTAATCCAATCAACGGTAATGCTCGAAGGGCGGGAAATATCGCCATAAATAATCGGCGGTTTCACACAGCGCGAGCCATAACTCTGCACCCAACCATATTGCGTAAAGGCAAAACCATCGAGGTGCTCACCAAAATATTCAACCATGTCATTGCGCTCCGCTTCCCCGTGAACCAGCACGTCGAGCCCGAGTTTTTCCTGCTCCGAAATGGCATATTTAATCTGCGCTAAAATCCCCTCACGATATGCTGATTCATCCACATTCCCCAATCTAAATTGACGGCGAATTTGACGGATTTCATTCGTTTGTGGGAAGGAGCCGATCGTCGTTGTGGGGAAAAGCGGAAGATTAAAGCGGTCGGCCTGAATTTGAGCACGGGCTTCAAACGGGGCATTACGCTGATCATCGCCCTTTTTAATTGAAGCAACCCGGCGAACCACCGCATCGTTATGAATTTTCGTTGAGGTACGGCGCGCCTCTTCTCGATTCCGTGAACGCTCAAGCTCGGCAGCGATCGCTTCACGCCCCTCATTAATGCCCCGATCTAAAGTAACAATTTCAGCAATTTTTTGAACGCCAAAGGCGAGCCAATCTTTCACTTCACGATTGAGTTTCACCTCAGCATCAAGGTTAACCGGCACATGTAGCAGCGAGCACGATGAGCCAATCCAGAGTTTATCGCCCCACTTTTCCGCAAGAGGCTCTAAAGTATCAAGGCTCTTTTCCAGCGCATTTGCCCAAACGTTGCGCCCATCGACAATCCCGAGGGACAAAATTTTATCCGCGGGCCAATGACGCGCAACACTCTCTAAATCACCACGCACACCATCAAGATGAAGCCCTGCAACGGGGAGCGATTTAATCGTCTCAATATTACCGGCTAATTGATCAAAATAGGTGGTCAAAATGAGATTGTCGCTCACTTTACCGAGGCTTTCGTAAACCGTTTTAAAGGCATTTAACCAGCTAGATTCAAGATCGAGCACTAAGATCGGCTCATCAATCTGAATCCACGATGCACCCACTTGATTAAGACGCGCGATAATTTTTTCATATGCGCTAATTAATTCGGGTAAAAGAGAGAGCTTATCAAAGGCCTCACCTTTTTCACGAGCGAGATAGAGCCATGTGACTGGCCCCAAAAGTATCGCCTTCACCGGTTTATCACTAAAGGATTTTGCCCGCGTTACTGCATCAAAAAGGCGCTCATGGGAGAGGGTAAAGGCTTGTGATTTTTCAATCTCCGGTACGATGTAGTGATAATTCGTATCGAACCATTTAGTCATCTCGGATGCGGGTGCATCATCCCCTGTCGGCGCTTGGCCTCGAGCAATGCGAAAGTAGGTATCGAGCGATACAGTCTCGCCGTGTGGGTGATTAAAACGCGGGGGCACAACACCCAAAAGAACCGAGGTATCGAGCACATGATCGTAGAGGGAAAAGTCGCCAACGGTGAGTAGATCGAGATCCGCTTGAGCACGCCAAACGTTCTCTTCTTCTGTTTTCGCCACCTCTAAAAGCGTTTTTTGATCGTGCGTTCCTTTCCAATAGCCCTCAAGAGCAAATTTAAGTTCGCGGTTAGCACCAATGCGGGGAAAGCCTAAAATATGAGCTGTGGACATGATTGTCTCCTTATTCTTTTTATCCAGTAATGTCAAAATGACCGATCCGTTCAAAATGGTGCTGGCACAAAAAAGCCAACACTTTTGCGTCTATCAAGAAGTGTTGGCTAAGAATCCAATCTTCCTTATCTCTCAGCCGATGAAAATTCGATCATCGCTGTAGGAGTTAGCACCTTAAACATATGTCCAGGTTGCCGGGTTTCACAGGGCCTATCCCTCCACCACTCTTGATAAGTTGTCGCCTTTTACAAGGCTCTATATATTGATCTCATGCCTTAAAATAAAAAGCAAGTCTTTTTGCAAACTATTTTTAAATCGTTTCAAAATCAATAACTAATCTTCCAAAAAAAGAAAAGCCCGAACGGGTCTACGCATTCGGGCAAAAGGTCAATGATAAGGAGTTAAGTATTCAAACTATCATTGATTACAGGGACATCTGTCTCTTCTGTTTTTTCGTTTTTTCGTAAGCCTTAAAGGCCGATAATATCGCCATCTTCACGTTCGATCACAACCGTTGCAGAGCGTGGACGACCGCCTTGACGATGATCGGGCCAGTTCGAATATTGTGAAGGGTTTTTCGCATCGGCATTTCCACTTGGCGGTTCACCGGGGTGCTGGATATTGATAAACATCGTTTTGTTATCCGGCGTAAAGGCAATGCCCGTCACTTCCGCCCCGCTTGGACCGGTTAAGAAGCGCTTAAAGTAGCCTTCATTCGGGTCAACAACAAGCATCTGGTTATTTCCCATCCCCTTATAAACTTTTTGGTTTAAGGTGGAGGTTGAAACGTCCGTTTGTACCCAAAGGAGTCCGTTATGGTCAAATTTCAGCCCGTCTGGACTTCCGAAAAGATCACCACGGTGATTCGCCACATGATTGCGATTTTCCGCTTGATCACGGCCGGCCAACGCTAAAATATTCCAGCTAAATGCCGTGCCGGTCACATCACCGCCCTGCTCGAGCCAGTGAATGATGTGCCCAAAGAGGTTATTCGCGCGAGGATTGGCCGCATCAACGCCAGGATAGCCCGCCTCACCACGATCGCTATTGTTGGTCAGCGTACAGTAAATTGAGCCTTGTTGATGAGGATTGGCTGAAATCCACTCCGGTCTATCCATCTTCGTTGCGCCAAGCACATCCGCCGCACCACGAGCGTTAATCACCACATCGCCTTGATCGCGGAAACCGTTCGCCGCCGTTAATCCATTTTGACCATGAATCATCGGCAACCATTCGCCCGAACCATCGTCATTAAAGCGCGCCACATAGAGCGTTCCGTCCGATAAAAGTGCGCTATTCTCTGTGCCTTTCTTCGGATCATAGGTGCCGTTTGAAATAAATTTATAGATATATTCAAACTTCTGGTCATCACCCATATAGACAGCAACTTGGCCATTTTCAGCCACCACCATCTCCGCACCTTCATGTTTAAAGCGGCCAAGCGCCGTATGTTTTACCGGCGTTGAGGTAGGGTCAAATGGATCAATCTCAACCACCCAACCAAAGCGATTCGGTTCATTGGGTGTTTCATTGGCATCAAAGCGCTTATCAAATTCGTTCCAGCGATACACCTCATCTTTATCGGAGATGCCGTAGCGTTTTTCAAGCGCTGTGCGATCGCCTTTTTTCACGAAGATATCAGACCAGTTCTCTTCACAGGTGAGATAGGTGCCCCAAGGCGTTTGCCCGTTTGCACAGTTTTGCATGGTACCTAAAATCACCTCGCCACTCGGGTCATCTAAAGTACGCATTAAGGTATGCCCTTTGGCGGGGCCTGAGATTTTCATCGGCGTGTGCGGGGTAATACGGCGCGCATATTTTGAAGGGCGCACCACTTGCCAATCGCCCCCTGATTTTGAGACTTCAACCACGGAAACCCCCATCGCATTTTGCCCTTTACGCACCTTTTCGAGCGACCAATTTTGATCACCATCGGTAAAGAGTAGGCCATTATCGATATACTCATGGTTCATCGCAAGGAGCCCATTTTTCGAGCCGGCTTTATGATCGCCAATCGGGAAGTAAGCCATGCCATCATGATGCATTCCCGCCTGAGCGAGCTGATCATCGGCGCTGTTGCTGCCATCAAATTTAAACTCGGGCATATTGCCATTTAAACCGACCGCATCGCCCCAACTGTAAAACGCGCGCGCTTTATAACCTTTCGGAACGATGATGGTATCTTCTGTTGAAAATGGCACCGCTTCAAAGCGTAGTAGACGCGCTAAATCAACACGTCCGCCCGCAGAGGCTGCACTGGATCCAAATTTCGCGGTGAGCGTTGTCGCTGCGCCCATTCCCGGGATCATTGTCGCCCCTAAAATTCCAATTCCGACACCGGCTTTACGTAAAAGATCACGGCGCGATACGCCTTTTTCGAGAACGTCTGAAAATACGGTATTTTCACTCTCATTGCTGATCAAATCCCCGTGTGCGGCTTTTAGATAGACTGCTTTTGGCTTACCCATGATTGATTCTCCTTTTGATTCGAATGCATCATTGTGTGACTCATTAATTGAATGTCTCTAGCCTAATCGCTCTCAATGACAAGATGATGACAGCCTCGATAAGCCCATGGTTTTTTGTTAAGGTGCGTAAAAATTAATGCCTAAATATTGGTCATGAAATTTGTAATCAAATAATCCCTATGTAATCCTATAATGTGGATGAGACGCCATCCACGCTTACTTTTTCCGCTCTCTAACCCAAAGGACTTTTCTATGAAACACCCCTTCACGATACTGAGAGATCAATCGCGTTTATACCGCACGCTGATCGCATTTTTGGTGCTGATGTGCGCCTCCTTTGCCACAGCGCAAACCGATACTGCACAACCGCAAACGGTGCCCAATGAGGTTGAAGAACTCAATCAGATTAAAACCAATCTTGATGATGTCATCGCTAAGAAAGAGGCGATAAAAAAAGAGCTCGCGAAAGCGGATGATGCGGAGCAAAAAGAGTCGCTCACCTATACGCTCGATCAGCTCACCCTGCAAAAGAAAAACTTTGAAACGATGTTTGAAAAAAAGGCGCTTGGCGGCCTTGATATCGATCGTTTCGAGAATTTCACCACGCAAGAATCCCAAGATCCTGAGACCTACGATTGGCAAAAAGAGCTGATTCAAATTATTCAACCGGTCTTCTCATCGCTCCAAGATCTCACCGAATCGCAGCGCAAAAAAGATGGCGTTCGAGCCAATAAAAATACGCTTGAAGAGAGCGTAGCAATGATCGATAAAGGGATTAAGCATCTCGATAAGATCGATAAAACCGCTCTTTCACCTGCCTCACAAGAAAGTTTAGAGAAAATTCGCGCCTCTTGGGAGATTAAAAAAGCAAACTTCCAAAATCAACTCGATCTTGTGATGCTTGAATATCAAGAGATTGAGAAAGAAGGCACTTTTATTGAGCGCATGATCGATGGCACGATCAATTTTCTGACCAATCGCGGGCTCATTTTACTCTTAAGTTTCGGGGCGTTTTTTGGCCTGCTCTACCTCTTTTCTTGGATTCTCAATCGCCTCACGGTCTATCATGAGAAGAAATATAAACATCGCAAAACCTCCTTTGCATGGCGCTTAACGCTCCTTCTCTATCAGATTGCGACCTTTGCCATCTCCTTTACTGCGCTCCTTGTGATTCTGCATTCATCGGGCGATATGGTGCTGTTTGGCTTTGCAATCTTAATCTTATTTGCCTTCCTAATTAGCTTCCGCAACTCCATTCCGGCGTACTTTAAAAAGATCCGTACTTTTCTTAATATGGGGCTTGCCCGTGAAGGCGAACGCCTCATCTATCAAGGGATTCCATGGAGAATTGAAAACATCAATCTTTACTCCGTTTATCTGGTCAATCCCGCGCTTGATAACGGTAAACTTCGCCTCAATGTCGATCTATTAGATGGCATGCTCTCACGCCCGGTGAAAATGGATGAGATCTGGTTTCCGTGCCGCCCGGGCGATACGGTGATCATCGATGGAACCTACGCGAAAGTGGTGCGTCAAACGCCTGAATCGGTCTATCTCGATTCCTTTGGCAGTACGATCAATTACCCAACGGCGAACTTTATTGCAGCGAAACCGAAAAATCTCACCTACGGCTATAGCATCACCATCAATTTCACCCTGAGCCACGACCATTTTGATCTTAATATTGAAGAGACGATCGAAAAAATTCGGGAAAGCGTGGAAGCCCATACCATCAATGTTGATGAGGGCATGAAAAAGGCGATCAATGCGATTACCGTCGATTTCCGCGAGATCGATAGTGCGTCCGGCCTTGTCTATACGGTGATTGCCTCGATGGGGGTTAATGCGCTCAATTACTACTATTCACTGCCTCGATTAATGCAGCGTGCGTGTGTGAAGGCGGCGCAAAAACATCATTGGACCATTCCCTATAGTGAGGTGGTTATCTCCGAGCGTGCTCAAACGCCAAAACCTCTTGAGCTTGCAAAAGCGGCACAACATGCAGGAAAAATGGGACCAAAAGAATATTAATCTCGCTTAATCTCGATTCAATCAAACAAATGGCAGATCCTAAGTGATCTGCTTTTTTATGCCCTAAAAACTTCTGAAAACGCCCGAAAAATATCTCAATCGTGAGATCGATTCGCCCTGATCAAAAAAATCGGTCTATAATAGAGAGTCAGATTGTGATTGATTCACCTCTTTATCTTGTTGAGTTTAATCGAGATGCTTTCCGAATGGGACGCTATTTGCCTATGATTCTATCCGCACGCCTTCGCCACACCCTCTCTCTTTTAGGATTAAGCCTGCTTGCCCTGCTTTTGCACGGGCTTATTTTATTAGGGCTTGGAAAAATCTTTCTAAGTGAGATCGCTTACCGCGACATTTTCACCCTAAAACCGCCCTATTTAGGCGATTTAACGTTGTGGCTATTACTGCTCTTTTCGGCCTTTTATGTCAGCACCATTTTATTGACCGCCATTCGATTTAGCACCAAAGCGCTCTGGGTGATTGCGAGCTTTATCACCGCTCCGTTACTCATTAGCGCCACTTCCACTATCTGGCAAAATCTCAACGCGCCCGAACATCTCACCGTGATGGGTCTTGTGATCAATTACCTCTTTATCTTTTTTATTGTGACAACGCTCCACCTACTTATTTTTGCGTGGATCACAAGTGGACAACACTCCACCTTAAAAGGCCGCCCGCGCCAAGAATCCTCCGATGCAGCCCACCATTTTTTCTGGTTTATCGTCGCACTCGTGATTTTAGCGGTAAGCTATTCGCTCTCCTTTATCGTATCGCTCTTTATTTTTGATCTCGTTGCGATTTTTACCAAAGAGATTCCACTCGATCTCCTTCACGCGAACGATACCAAAGGATTTTTACTCAATATCTATATCGGTACCTTTGCGAGCTTTGCGGTCTTTGTCGCGCTCTATGTGGCCTATATTCGCAATCAAAATCTTAAAAACTCCGAGCGCCAATTTGAACATACGCAAAAGCAATTTGATTACACTCAGCAACAAGACCGTGAAAGTGAGGTGGAAAAGCGTTTCCATGAGGGGATAAAACTATTAGGCGATAGTAATGAATCGGTGCGGATCGGCGCGATCTATATCCTTTGGGAGATTGTAAAAGATGCGGTTAAAGCGCTTCCCTATCTTGAGCAAAAGCATGGCTACGTCTATTATGAAAAGCCGCAAGAATCGGCGATTATTCCCTATATTCGCGATACCAAAGAGTCCCTCGACCCCGCAAGTCAAAGTAAATTAAAGCGCCATTATCTGCAAAAGCATCACCCAAGTTCAGCACAAATTAATGCGTATTTAAAAGCTTATTCACTCCATGAGCAAATCCTCAATATTTTGTGCGGCCATATTCGTAGCCTCACCAATACGCAGGATTATCTCCTCGATTATTACCCTTCCATCGCGCGGAAAATCTATCAAAAGCCCTTTATGGAACATTACGGCGAGGATTCGGTCTATGTGAGTCAGCATCATGAAGAGCCGAGCAATGAGATCAATATTCTCTTTCATCTCCTTACCCATCGGGATCTGCCACAGATGCGGACGATCACTAATGCGCTCAATTTTAGGCTCGATTTTTCCCATGCGATTTTAAAAGGAATTCATGGAGACCGCTCGGATCTCTCTTCCGCGAATCTCCGGGACACCAATTTTGCTAATGCCCAGCTCAATTACGTCGATTTCCGCTTTGCCCATTGTGAACGGGCGAATTTCAAACGGGCAACGCTTAATCGTTCCGACTTTACTATGGCGCATTGCCAAAAAGCCTCGTTCCACCGCTCACAGATCAGTAGCGCGACTTTTCACTTTACCAACTGCATTGAAGCGATCTTTACCGAGCTTGCTTATAAAGCCTATTTCTATGGGGCGAGCATGCAAAATACGCTCTTTTCACTGCAAGATTTTCTTGACGATCACATTCGCTTACGGGGCATTAATGGGCTTCCAGGCATCAAAAATATGACCAGTTTAGAGCGAAAGCCCGTGATTCAACTCATCGATGGGGAAGATCGCTATCCACTTCATCCCAATCAGCTCGATCAGCTGCTTCATTCCGATAAAGGGCGCGATATCTACAAATATTATATGGATCATCTCGATGGGGAAATTTGGCGGATCTCGATTAAAGAGGCCTATTTTGCCTATCAATCATTGCGCCGCTCGGGGGAGACCCGTTACCTTGGCGAAAGTTACACCGGTTATCGCAGTTTAGAGCTCACAACCACGCGCGAATATCTGCAGGTATTTCAGCGTCACTATCTCGATCATGGTAACGATTTTGAGGCGCTATTTGATGCCCTTTCAACCGATGAAAAACAACTTGCCACCGAGATGTTTACCGACTTTGATAAGATCGCAAAAGCCCGAAAACAGGCGGAGGAAGCGTTAAATGATGCATTTGAAAAGCGTGAGGATTGAGATTAACCGATGAGCCTCTTTTTTAATCAATTAGCCGAACGCGCCATCGCGAAAGCGCAGCAACAAGGCGAGCTCGATAATCTGCCAAATCAAGGGAAGTCACTCGATCTTGATGATGATTATGCGCGCACGCCTGAGACGCTCCGTATGGGGTATAAAATTCTTAAAAATAGTGGTTTTTTACCGCCCGAACTTGAGGCGCGCCAAGAGGCGGTTACCCTTGCGAAACTAATCGCATCCACCGATGATCGCGATGAGATGACGCTCAATGCACTCGACCGTAAACTGAAACGGCTACTGCAAAAAATGGAAGTCACCGGTTTTGATACCCGCTTTATCGAAGAGTATCTGCGTCATAGATGAATAGATCATACAAATAAATCACAAGTTTCACGCAAGAAAAAAGCCTAAGAACATATATTCTTAGGCTTTCTCGTGTCTGGCTCCTCGACCTGGGCTCGAACCAGGGACCCCTTGATTAACAGTCAAGTGCTACTACCAACTGAGCTATCGAGGACTAGAGATTAGGTATTATAGAGATTTTTCCGTTTCCGTCAAATAAAGTTTTGCGTTTGGGCAATAATTCCTCAAAGAAAGTCTTTTTGCTGGGTTAAATCAAACTTTCGAGCATAATAACCCCTTAATATATCTCATAATGTATGATCAAAAAACCATTAAACCCAACGAAAGAACATCTAAAACAATATGATACGAACCTTTATAATTAGCCTCACCTCGCTGATTGCGATCACCGCCTTTCTCCTTTATCTCTTTGTGATCGATACTCGCGATCCGGAAAAGGTATTTATACGCAATTTTACCGTACAGGTGAATGCCGATAACATGCACTGCCGCCTCAAATTTGACGATCAATATACCCTGCTTAGCACAGAAAATTATTCTCAATATCCACGCATGCTCTCCATGGGACATGCCATCCAGCCGAACGACCTCTATGTTTTTTCCCACGGCGATCATACCATTTCAATGGATGCATGGCTGCTTGCGGATCTCACTGAGATCGATGATACGGCGCACTGCAAAATGACGCTATCGGGAACGGTTTCAAATCTCAACGAGACGCTATTTGAAGGGGAAGCAATCCTTATCGCAATGGTCGATAAAAATCATCAGGTCATCATTCGAAGCTCGAGCGATCACTATGATAAAACGATTCATGAAGATGAGTATAAGCGCCCGACAAAGATCTCCATCCAACAAGCTTTCCCCACCATTACCTATTTCTAATTATTGATTGCAAACGAGACTCTCATGACCGATTTAACCGCCACCGTCGCAACTGAAAACAGCCCGCACGATAAAACTCAATCCCCCAAAGCTCGCGTCTTAGTGATGATCACACTCTTATCAGCGCTTGCCTATTATATTGGGCTGCACGCCTTTGAGGTTTCAGCCCCTCGAATTTTGCCCATTGCTCCGAGCGGGCTTCACACCATTACAAGCTGTGGATTAGCACTTGCCGCGATTATGGCACTCTTTAATTTCAGCACGCCCAATCATTCAGGTAAAATCACGCGCCCCCTATTTCTCATCGGCATTGGAATCTTAGGCATTTTAACCATTGTACTTGCGATCTATCTCGATCGGACGCTCTCAAGGCTCGTCTATAGCAATGATCCAGATAAAGAGAAAGCCGTTATCTATACGCTGATGCTGGCCTCCTATGTTTGGATCGCGCTTTTCTCGTCGGTTTTCCTAAATGCGCTTCGCATTCCCGCCTCAAGAGCCTATAGCGCTGCTCTACTCATTGCCCCATTTTTAAGTGTGACGATTTTCCTTCTCCTTAATACCGCAACAATGCTCTCATTTAATCTTCTATCAGTTCGCATTTATGGCAGCTGGCCACTCTGGGCAAATTGCCTCTATTTAGGCCTCGCCTTCTTTTTAAGCGCCCACATTATCTATTTTATCTTCCTTAAATTTCCCGGAAAAGGCGTGTTTATTCTCGTTTCCATCATTAGCCTTATCGGCGCTACCCTCCTCTTTGCGCACCTTTATGAAAAACGAATGGTGATGCACTACCTCCTTGAGCTCTACTATAATTATCCCGCCATTATCAAATAAACGATCTTCGACAGAGGGTTGATATTTCATCTAGATAGGCAAGCGGCATTTCCCGTGATATGCTTAGATTCTGTGCGCAAAAACGTGCACGCATAATAATAAACGCGCGCCTCGACGCGCCTTAAATGACTCATTAATAACCGCTATTGCCATGAAATATCAACGTCCTGCTGTCTATATATTACTGATGCTCGGCTCGGCCCATCTGTTGAATGACCTGATTCAATCGATGTTGACCGCGACCTATCCACTGCTTGAAAATAAATTTGCACTCACTTTTGCCCAAATTGGAACGATTAGCCTTGTCTATCAGCTTACCGCGTCCATTTTGCAACCGGGGATTGGCCATTTTACCGATAAACGGCCAATGCCCTATCTGCTACCCTTTGGAATGATGTCAACAGTATTTGGCATCTCGATGCTCTCGATGACAGAAAGTTATTCGATGATTTTAATCTCAGCGGCGTTTATGGGCGTTGGCTCTTCCATCTTCCACCCAGAAGCTTCACGCCTTGCACGATATGCCTCAGGCGGACGCTATGGCCTTGCTCAATCGATTTTCCAAGTGGGCGGTAATTTAGGGTCCGCGTTTGGCCCGCTTCTTGCGAGTTTAATCATTGTGCGCCACGCTAAGCAGGAAAATATCCTCTATTTTACGATTTTTGGTGCGATCGCCATTCTGCTTCTCTTTAAAATAAGTCACTGGAGCGCTTCTCTTAATCGAGAAAATGGTGCGGCTCGCAAAACCTTTACTCCGCCGCCACTCCCCTTTGGGCGCAAAAAAACCTTTCTGGCCCTCGGGATTTTGGGCATGCTGATCTTCTCTAAATATTTCTATATGGCGAGCATGAGTAACTACTACAGCTTTTATCTGATTGAAAAGTTTGAGCTATCGCGCTCACATGCGGTCAATCTCCTCTTCGTCTTTTTAGCGGCTGTGGCAGTAGGAACGGTGGTTGGTGGCCCTGTAGGCGATAAAATTGGCCGACGTTATGTGATCTGGTTCTCAATCCTCGGCGTCGCCCCGTTTACGCTGATTCTTCCTCATGTAGGTTATTACGGCACCATTTTACTCACCATTATTATCGGGCTTGTGATCGCCTCTGCCTTTTCGGCAATTGTTGTCTACGCGCAAGAACTCGTCCCCGGACGCACCGGAATGATCGCGGGGCTCTTCTTTGGCTTTATGTTCGGAATGAGCGGTATTGCCGCCGCCCTTTTAGGACTCATGGCAGACAAAACAAGCCTCCAATCGGTCTTCATTTTCTGCTCATTCTTACCCCTTTTAGGCATGCTCACCCTCTTTTTGCCTAAAATTGAGTCAATCGATTCGGGCCATTAATTTTACTCAAGCGCTATTTAAGATTATTTCGTTTAATTATCCCGCCGAAAAGTGAATAAAAAACTTTTTGAGATCCCCCATAAGAATGGGGGATTTTTCATTTTACCGTATTATAAAATGTATCCTCTTTTTCCGATTTACCGTCCCTTTTTTATCTCTATTTTTATGCTCGTTTTTGTGCTCATTTTAAGGAGAATTGAGCATAAATGCGCCCTATAAAACGAAAAATCCACCCCAAAAATTTGACAGATCCGAAAATACAGGTTAGGGTGGTATACGTTTTTTCATTGCGTAAAAAACAGACTCAAAATTAATTGAAAATAAAGAGAAATTTAGAGCTTTAAGTTTGAGAGATCAACCCGAGACATAGCGCATTTTTAGCGTCTTCTTAGTCAGTTTTTGCTTTGTACAGCAAATTGTCTCGATGTAAATATGGATTTTTTGAGCCACCCTTCGGCTCGTTGATCGGAAGCTCGTTAGATAAAGTTGATCTGGCATGGCGTTTTTGTGTTTTTACATGTTAGTTGCCAGCCCATTTATGGATCAGCTCAAAAAGGATAATTATACAGATTATGAGTAAATTAGAAGTCAAAGATTTGTCCCTTATTTATGGCTCAAATCGAAGACAGGCGATGAAGATGCTTGAAAAAGGAGCATCGAAAGACGAAATTCTGCAAAAGACACGCAGTGTTGTTGCAGTAAACCATGCAAATTTCAGCATTAATGATGGCGAGATCTTTGTGATCATGGGGCTTTCCGGAAGTGGAAAATCCTCCCTATTGCGCTGTTTAAATATGCTTAATATCCCAACTGCGGGCGAAATCCTAGTGGATGGTGAGGATATCACCAAGCTCGATAAAAAGGGACTTTTAGAGGTTCGTCGCCAAAAAATTGGAATGGTCTTCCAGCATTTTGCCCTTCTGCCCCACAAGACGATTTTAGATAACGTGGCCTTTGGGCTTGAGATTCAAAATCTACCGCTTAAAGAGCGCCATGAGAAAGCCCGTGAAGTGCTTGATATGGTCGGCCTTAGCGAGTATGCAGACTCCTACCCCAGCCAATTAAGTGGCGGGATGCAGCAGCGCGTTGGGATTGCTCGCGCAATCGCAAACGACTCTGAAATCTTACTGATGGACGAGGCATTTAGTGCACTTGACCCGTTAATCCGCTCACAAATGCAAGATGAGCTGATTGAAATTCAACAAAAATTGAAGAAAACCATAGTCTTTATTACGCACGACTTAGATGAAGCGTTAAAGCTTGGTGACACCATCGCGATTATGAAAGATGGTGTAATTGTTCAGCAAGATACCTCGGAAAATATCCTCCTAAATCCTGCGAATGATTATGTAAAATCCTTTATCGATGAGGTGGATTCCACTAAGGTGATTACCGCTGCGGGGCTGATGAAACCCTTCAAACAGCGAATTCGCCTTGATAAAGATGGCCCTGCGAACGCGGTGCGCCAGATGGAACGCTTTAACCATCACTTTTTACCGATGGTCGATAATATGAACCGCTTCCAAGGTTATATTCGCCTTAAAGATGCGCGCCGATTATTAGAGGAAGGAAAACGCGATTTAACGCCGGTTCTTCTTAATATCCCACACGTGTCAAGTGATACGCCACTTTCGGAAACCTTACCGCTCTTTGCGCACCATACCTACCCCATCGCCGTGCTTGATGAACGCGATCGCCCTGTGGGCTACCTTCGCTATATCAGCGTGGTTGAGATGATGGCTGGCAGTGACGATCAAACCGTGATCGACGCGAAGCTATTTGGTAAATCGTTGGAGAAAGGAGCGTAATCCATGACTATTCAATTAGGTAAATATGTCGAACAATTTGTCGACTGGTTATCGCAAGTGGGTCGCCCATTTTTTGACCAGATCGCCATTATGATCGGCAACTCGATTCATTTTTTCGAATCATTTTTAAGTAAAATTCATCCGATTTTATTCGCGGTGATCATTGCTCTACTCGCATTTTTCGCGATTACAAAGAGCTTTACCAATATTAAAATCACCCGCAATAATGCCAAAGAACGTTTGGGGCTCCCGCTCTTTATCTTCTTGGGGTTAATGCTCGTCAACGGTATGGGTTTTTGGAGCCACCTCATCAGTACGCTGGTACTTGTTTTAGTCTCGACCATCATTATCTTAATGATCGGGATTCCCCTTGGAATCTGGTGTGCTCGTAATAAACGCGTTGAAGCGATTGTGCGCCCCCTGCTGGACTTTATGCAGACGATGCCGGCGTTCGTATACCTCATTCCTGCGATCCTCTTCTTCTCCGTTGGGGATGTACCTGGGGTAATTGCAACGGTGATCTTCTCGCTTCCGCCTGCAGTTCGTATGACCTCGCTCGGGATTAATGAAGTGCCAAAAGAGATTGTGGAAGCCTCGGTCGCGTTCGGTTGTACCGGTCGCCAAACCCTCTTTAAAGTGCAAATTCCGCTTGCGATGCCAACGATTTTAGCTGGCGTTAACCAAACCATTATGCTCGCCCTCTCAATGGTGGTGATCTGTTCGATGGTAGGCGCTGGCGGTCTTGGTGAGAGCGTTTACCAAGGGATTCAGCAAGCCGATATGGCACTTGGATTTGAAGCCGGTCTTTCGATTGTGATCCTTGCGATTATCTTAGACCGCATTACCCAAGCCATTGGTAAAAACGGCAATCAAATCGCGGAATAATACGCAGACACAAGCTGACAATGCGTCGCAATTAATCAAAATTAATCGAAGTTAATTATTAGTGAGCCTTTGACGATCTAAAAATGGATCGACCCTTTAGGAGTGATTCCTCAAAGGCTCTCGCTTCGCACCTGAAGCCTCGTAAATTGCGCACTTTATCATCAAATTTAGCAGTTTTATTGTGACATTTTAGATATTAATTTAATTCAATAGAAAGGAATATTTAATGAAGAAACTTTTATCCATGGCGGTACTCGGTCTTGGTCTACTCGTTGCAGGTTGTAGCGACACCACGCAAGGGACAGACGGGAAAGAATCCGTGTCGATCCTCTACCCAAGCTGGGCGGAAGGCGTTGCGATGACTCACTTTGCTGACGTTGTTTTAACCGCGCACGATGTGGATGTTACCACCACTTTAATCGAGCCCGGCCCGCTCTATGCTTCACTTGCAAAAGGCGATGCCGACCTCTATTTAGACGCATGGTTACCGAACACTCACTTTGATTATTGGGAACGCTTTGGTAAAGATCTCGATAAATTAAGCGTCGTATTTGATGATGCGAGTACCGGTTTAGTGGTGCCCGATTATGTTGAGATCGATTCAATCGATGAACTTAACGACAATGTTGAGATGTTTGGCGGAAAAATCTACGGCATCGGTTCAGGTGCGGGAATTCACACCAACACCATTAAAGCGATCGATGTTTATGGGTTAGATTATGAGCAAATCACCTCAAGTGAGAGCTCAATGATGGCCGAACTTCGCCGCGCGATTAACGCAAAAGAGCCGGTAATCGTAACCGGTTGGAAACCTCATTACAAATGGGATCTCTATGACCTTAAAATGTTAGAAGACCCAAAATCAGTCTATGAAATTGACGAAATTAACATTCTTGCACGTAAAGGCTTTAAAGAAGATAAACCGGCGCTTGCAGTATTTTTCCAAAACTTCGAACTTGATTCAGACAAACTCCATGAGCTGATGGGAATGGTGCGCAAAGCAGACCAAGAATCAAACGATCCGAAAAAAGGTGCAGCAGAATTTTATGAGAAATATAAAACAACCATCGATGGCTGGTTTAACTCATAATTTCCCCCGCAACACTCATGAATAAAGCATGAGGCTTAGGCGGTTAATCCGCCGCAGAGACGTATTTAAGGCCATCGTGATGATGGCCTTTTTTTTGAATTTAAATTTTCCAACCATAGGTGATGTTATGAAAAAGTTAATCTCTCTTATGATGCTCTCCTTCTTAGTCTTGATGGGATGCAGTGACACCACACAAGAGCCTCACGGCAATGATAAAGCACTTCATCTTGTCTACCCTGATGGCGTTGAGGCGATTGCGATTTCAACCTTAAGCAAAATCTTGCTTGAAGAGCACGGTTATGGCCCGGTTGAAACGACTTATTTAGAGGTCGGGCTGCTTTGGGCGGCGCTCTCAAAGGGCGATGTGGATCTCTATATGGACGCGTGGCTCCCCTTCACTCAAGAGAGTTATTGGGATAGATATGGCGCGAAACTGGAGGCGATTGGCGTTCTTTTCGATCATGGCACCACCGGGTTTGTCGTTCCAAGTTATACGCCGATCAATTCCATTCTTGAGCTAAACGATAATGTTGATCTCTTTGATGGGAAAATCTATGGCCTTGGCGCCGGTTCTGGCACCAACAAAAAGACCAACGAACTAATTGAAATCTATGGGCTTAATTACACCCAGCTCAACACTTCAGAAAGCGCAATGATGGCAGAACTTCGCCGTGCAATTAATAGTGGTGAACATGTGATTATTACCGGCTGGACACCCCACTACAAATGGAATAAGTACGATCTAAAAATGCTCGATGATCCGAAAAAAGTTTTCCCCATTGATCGAATTGAAATTATCGGACGGAACGGCTTTTCAAACGATCATCCGGCGCTTGCTAAGATTTTACCCAACTTTAAACTCTCCATCGATGAGCTCAATGAACTGATCGATATTATTCACGAAGAAACGACCAAAGACCCCAATTACAGTGGCGCGATGAAGTTTTATAAAAAGCATCAAGAGAAACTCGATGCGATCTTTATTTAACTGACCCATCACGATACATCACTCCACAACAATAATAACCCCCTATCACCAAAGGATATTTTATGGGCATTAACCGATTATTACTCACCATTATTATGGGATTTTCCCTGCTATTAACGGCATGCAGCGACGTAAATCAATCCACTGAGGCCGACAACCCTACCATCCGCATAGTCTACCCTGATGGCGCAGAAGCCGTTGCACTCACCTCGCTAACGGAAGTGGTCTTAAACGAACACGGTTACACCAATGTTGAAACTACCTATCTTGAGCTTGGCCTTCTATTTGCCTCGCTTGCCGATGGCGGTGCGGACGTTTTTGTCGATGCGTGGCTCCCCCATACTCAGAAAAAATATTGGGAGCGCTACGGCGATTCGATCGATATTCTTGGCGTAGTGTTTGATGATGCGAGCACAGGGCTTGTTGTACCTAACTATCTGCCGATTAACTCCATTGATGAGCTTCCTCAATATGAAGAGGCGATGGCGGGGAAAATATATGGCATTGGCACAGGATCAGGCATTTATGCGAGCACCGAACGCGCCATTGAGGCCTATAATCTTAACTTTGAACAAGTGGCCTCATCGGAAAGCGCAATGGTTACCGAGTTAAAACGCGCGATCTCAGCGGAAGAGCCGATTGTGATTACCGGGTGGAAACCTCATTATAAATGGGCGCAGCACGAAATTAAAATGCTAGACGACCCCAAAGGGATCTACCCCATTGACGAGATGGTTGTAGTCGCACGGAAAGGCTTTAAAGAGGAATTTCCGGAAATTAGCACTTTTTTAGCGCAATTTAATTTTAATAGCGATGAACTGAGCGAACTAATTAATTTGATCGCCGAAAATCCCCGCCACCCGAAAGTGGGCGCTTATGAATTTTATAAACGTTACCAAGAGAGACTCGATGCGGCGTTCAGAGCGTCCCCATAAAATTTATGGATAAGACTCAGAATCGGAACCATAAACAATTTAAATCAATACAAAAACACTACAAAATGCGAGTCCTGCAATGAAGCGAACGCCGGTCACGTCAGTTCTTTTTGTAAACTTTGGCTAAAAATATTAATATGAACAATCAATGAGTTATTTTTTTTAACCTTGATTGAGATCTATTAATCTCCTATAGTCTCTATGGCTATCCGCTTTGCGGACCCAAAGAACTATAGATACTATCTAATTAATTGGCTTATTCAAATTTAAAGGAGACGAACTATGCCCTTTACATTACCTAACTTACCTTATGCAATCGATGCACTTGAGCCACATATCTCTAAAGAAACTTTAGAATATCATCACGGCAAGCATCACCAAAACTACGTGAACACATTAAACTCTTTAATCGTGGGCACTGAGTTTGAAACTATGTCACTTGAAGAGATCATCCTTAAATCAAAAGGCGGTATCTTCAACAACGCAGCACAAGTTTGGAACCACACTTTCTACTGGGAATCACTTGCACCTCAAAAAGGTGGCGAGCCAACCGGTAAAATCGCTGAAATGATCAACGCTAAATGGGGCGATTTCAAATCATTCCAAGCAGCATTCAACGAATGTGCAGCAACTACTTTCGGTTCAGGTTGGGCATGGCTTGTATTAAACAAAGCTGGCGAACTTGAGTTAATGTCTACCTCAAACGCAGGTTGCCCATTAACAGAAGGCGTAACCCCGCTTTTAACCTGTGACGTTTGGGAACACGCATACTACATCGACTTCCGTAACAGCCGTCCTAACTACTTAGCATCATACTGGGTGCTTGTAAACTGGGACAAAGTAAACGAGCGCGTAGCGTAAGTTTAACGGTTCTCTATTTAGAGATGATTCAATAAGATTCTCTAAAGAGCGATATTGATAAAGCCATCGGCGACTGCTTTAATTTAAAGCGTTACCGATGGCTTTTTTATTGCCCTGATTTTCTCAATTATTTTTATGTTTAACTACGCAATTACCAGGCCATCAAGTCACTCGCGAGATAGACCATAAGCGGAATGGTGATGAGCGATAAAATCACCGACACAATCGTCATCGCCGTACCAAAATTGACATCGGCATCATAGCGCTGGAAAAGCACCGAAGCGAGCGTTAAAGTGGGCATCGTCGCTTGAATGATAATCACCTTTGCTACAAGTGAATCGATCGGAAGCATCAGTAAAATACCGAGCACGCCAAGCGGAAAAATAATAATCTTAAAAATAATCCCAAAACTTAAGCGCCCAAATTTAAGAGTGCGGAGTTTATGCCAAAGATCAGGCACTAAAAGCCCGATATAGATCATCCCCAAAGGACTTGCGATCGCCGCGAGCGTTTTGGTTAATTGCTTTAAAAAGTCCGACGCTTCAAATTGTAATAATCCAAGCGTCATCCCGGTCACTATCGCCATCATCGGGATATTAATCATCGCGCGGAGGGATTTTAACGAAAAGGTCTGTCCTGATTGAAGCAGAAAGACCGCCACGGTCCACATCACAAAATCGAGCCCCGCATCAAAAACAGCGGCTAATAGTGCTCCTTTCGCGCCAAGTAAAATCGCACAGAGCGGAATCCCGATAAAGGCCGTATTCCCAAGCGTTGCAGTAATGGCTATCTCATTCGCTGCCGCTTTTGGTACACCGCGCAATCTCGCAATCGAGCGAGCAATCACAATCCCAGTAATATTGAGCGCAACCGATAAGCCAAAGGTTAAAAACACCAGCGTTAATAGATCCGAATCGAGCTCAAAATTAAAGATACTCGCCAAAATAATCGAAGGTAGCCCGATATTGACAATCAGCGTAATCAGCATGCGCTGCACGTCCGGTGTGAATGCATAATTGCGGCGCAAAAGCGTCCCAATCAAAACCATCGCCCCCATGATTGACACGGAAGAAAGTGTTGTAAGAAAAATCATTTTATCTATTCTGCCAAATACGCTATCTATCTAATTTATATCGATTATGCGCTTAATAATCGATACCATTTTCGCTAAACGCCCGATTTTATCGCGCTTCTTAACGTTCCTTAATATATATTCTGTTACACTTAAGGGAATGAATACCTTAGTGCTCACTTTAAGCCATTTGCTCAGAGTTTGCATAGGGTTTGAGAAAAAAATACTATTTTACGTTATCTTCCGCCCACTTGATTATATTTTAGGCAGATTTTTTATATTATATCGTTAAAATATGTAAACAATTCATACACGATTTTATGGATTGCTACAAAAAGGAATTTAACTATGAAGATTGATGCTTACCCGCTAAAGTTCAAGGCTGACCGACATCACCGATTGATTATTATCTTCATTTCGGTGGGATTATTAGCCTTTATGCCAATCTTCACAATTGTCGATTTCTTCTATCCAGGCTCTGAACTTGAATCCTACTGGTTCATCTTCTTTGCCACCGTGATCTGCATCTCCCCCTTCTTTTTGATCGCGATGATCTTTTACGGCCTCACGTTTGTCAGCGGAAAATCGGTTTATATCGTCCATAAAGACTGTTTTTGCGTCAAAAATTCACGAAATGAGGCATATAATCGATGTTATCCCTTTGAATCTTTTGGATTTACCGACCGTTCAACGCGTTCCAAATTGTCGCTCTGTTTTCAGCTTCAGCTTCCCATTTTCGATGCCTATCTTGAAGTGAGCCGTCTTAATAAACCGGAGATGAAAGAGACGCTCCATGTACAACTGAGCCAGCATAAATATAAGATCTTTAGCAAGGCGCTAAGCGCGACATACGAGAGTTACGTGAAAGAGAATGAAAATCACAGCGAGATTTTAGAAGCGCTCCTAAAAGTCAAAGCCTGCTAGCCGTTCACAAGCTCCGCAATGTAGCTTATAATGATGGGCTTCTCTTCCCTAATTTACTTTGAAACGAGCCGATTTTATGCGCAATCAACGAAATCTTATTGTGAGCTTTTTCCTTCTATTAATCATCGCTGTCGGAGTGATGGCCTATAAAATGGTCCAGCCCATTGAGGAAAAGGTCGTCACCTCTCGCCAAGGCGCGGTAACGATGATGCTCGATAGCTCATTCAACGATATCTATTCCGCCAAACGCGCGCCGGAAGGAACGCTCTTGCTTGAGCAATCGTCAAAGCATGGGATCACCGTGTTAATCAGTAGCGCAATTTTACCAAAATCCGATCGAGCAAAGACTTTAATCGATCATCAAAAAGAGATTGAAGAAGAGCTCGGAAGTCGTGGAATTTTACGCTCCATTGAACTCCGTGAGGATCATCTTCACTATGTGATGCAGGCCGATGCCGATAAAATTTCCACCTGCGATCTTTATCTTGATGATGGGAAAATGGTAGTTCTCTCGGTGGTCAGCCGTGAAAACAAGGATCAATCTGAATTAATCAATGCGATTATGAGCTCAGCGCGGTATAATTTTAGTCTTATTCGTTAATTAATCGGACTTTTGGACTTTCCCATGGCGCGTCTTTTTCTTATTATCTTTCTTGGCACTCTGCTGGCGATGGCTTTTTGGCCATCCGAAACATCGTCGTCGCGCCCTCATGTAGAGATTGTTAAAAGTGATGCGCCGGTTGATACCTCTCACGCGCCAAAATTTGATCGTGAGTTTCAACCGCAAGCGGCGCTCCTTGATTATCCCGGCACTTATCGAGCTTATCTGCCCTGCGCCAATTGCGAGGCCACCGAAATTACCCTTACGCTTCGCCCTGATCGCACCTTTAGCCGCACCATTATTCAAGTGGGGCTTCCCGATGGTACTTACGGCGATGAGGGAGATTTTAGCTGGGATGAAACCGGCACGCGCATTATTCTCAACGTCGATGCGAACACCAAATATCTCTACCATAACGATAAACTCTATCAACTCGGCCCCGATGGCACTCAATGCATGAGTATTCAAGGAAAAGATTTCGTCTACGAGCGCATTTAAAGTAGCTAGCCATAGCGAACGTTTTAATCTGCACCTTACCCCACTAATTATCTTGCAAGTTATTGATTTTACTCAGACAATCAATTTCACAATGCCTTGATTTCATGGTATTAATTAAAGATCACGTTCTTTAATTTTGTCTTGGGAGTCTTATCGCTTTGCCGACACGTCAATTCAGTATTACGCTTCTCAATCATGCCGATCACGATGCCAAATACCTTGGGCAGCGCCACTGTTTGCGTCTCAATTATGATGATACCGTGCTGCAAGAAGCCCAAAAAAATGAACGTGTTACCCTCTCGCTTGATCTTCCTGAACGCTCTTTTACCGAGCGCATGCTCCCGCTCTTTGAAGTATTATATGCCGCGCACACCTCCTCGCTCCCACTCTCGCCTAAACGCCTCTTACATCCTGCCCACGATGCGATGCTTCTAAATGCCTATTATGAACTTCTTGAGCACGATCCAAAGCGTTTTTTAAAACTGCTTGGCGATGTACTGATTAAAGCGATCTTAATGCCGGAGATGACGCCCAAACAGCAAACTAATTGGCAAGAGCCCTTCTTGATGATCTATGAGCTCACCAATATTCGCCTCTATCGCAAACAGATCTACATTGAAGCGAACGGTCTCTTTATAACCCGTGAAACAGACTCGCTTGACTCCTTTATCTTAAAAAAGAGTGTGCTTGATTATGCGGCGCTGCAAGCAAAACTGATTACCGCCTTCACAGAGCGCAATCCGGAACTTAATTTGCGCAATCTTCCGATCTTATCGGTTTCAGATGGTATTGTGGTGCTGCAAAATGCATTTTGGAGCTATCAAAAGAGCAATAATGGCATTCGTTTTACCCGCCAACATGATGGGTTAACGGTGTTAGTCGATCGCTATTTTACCTTTCCGCACTGTTTTACCCTCAATCGGCTCTTTGATTATTACTACTCGCAGATGCTCAATATTTCGCGCAGATCACTCCTTCGCGTCCTCAATGAACTTATTTTAGATCAATCAATTCGCTATTTAGGCTACGGAATGTACCAAGCGATGGGAAAAGCTTTACCCAAACCATAGACACATCGGCTCATCTTGTTATAATCAAATGATATCTATTTATATAAATCATTATCTAAAAAGGTAAATAAATTATTATGTCAGACAAATTAGCCCCCTTTCGTGATCACGAAGCGATTACTCACACGATGCTGGAATATCTATTTTATGATGAAAGCATTGATGATATCGGCGAGACCCCGAATGATGTTGGGTATACGCTCGCAGATATTACCTCTGTGACCGAGGCGCTCGATGCCTATATCGATGCGCTAGGTGAAGCCGATGAGAATGAAGGAAAAATCCGTACAGCCATTGAAGTTGCAGTGCTTGCGCTCAATGATGTAAACGAAAGCTGTGGATATGCCTTAATTGAAACGATCGAGCGTGAAAATATCGTCGAGTTTATGACGGACGCTGCCGTTGCTGCCGGTCTTGCCATCGAAGAAGGTGAAGATATCACCGAAGATTTCCGCGAGTGGTAGAACGCTTACAATAAGACATCACAATAAGGACATCATTTATTGGTGTCTTTTAATTCAAAGCTCTATTGATCTATTGACTTAAAAACAGATAATAGGGCTTTTTCTTTGCCTAAAATCCAAATAGAATCTAAGCGATAAAAAGCCTAGGAGCACACGAGTCCAGATGAATCCATTCTCGCCACTTCTAGGCTTTCTTTATGGGTCACGATCAATAATTAATGATCGATGACCTTAAGTGATAATTACCTTACTCAATAATTAAGAGCAGATCTTGAGATTCCACCGCATCACCGGATGCCACAGAAACCTCTTTGACAATCCCGCCAATCTCGGTGCGGAGCGTTGTTTCCATCTTCATCGCTTCAAGAGTAATGACTGCATCGCCCTCTTTGACGATATCGCCGACTTCAACGTGGATCTTACCGACAACCCCTGGCATCATCGCCGCGATTTGACGTTTATTGCCTGCTTCCGCTTTCGGACGTTTCTTCTCTTGCGATTGAAGCCCCGCTTTCGGAACACTAATCACACGAGTTTCACCGTTTAATTCAAAGAAGACTGAACAATTTCCACCGCGGTCAGGACTTGAGATCGCCATCAATTTCACTAAGATATCTTTCCCGTGCTCAAGCTCAATACTCACATATTGATCTTTCTCTAACCCGTAGAAATAGGGTTTTGTCGGAATCGTCGATACCTCGCCAAACTCTTTTTGGAATTTGATGAAATCTTTAAATACTGCAGGATACATCAAGTAAGAGGCTAAATAGTTATCATCAATCTCGATCTCAAGCTCAGCGCTTAACTCCTCACGGACCTTTTCAAGATCTACTGGTGGCAAATGCGCGCCCGGACGGCCGTGAATCGGCTCTTCACCTTGCAATACTTTAGCGGTGATATCCTCTGGAAATCCACCCATGGGAATACCGAGCTCCCCTTTTAAAAGACCGACCACCGATTGCGGGAACGCGATCTCTTTATCAGGATTTAAGACATCCTCTTTCGAGATCTCTTGGGTCACCATCATTAGCGCCATATCGCCAACCACCTTCGAGCTTGGCGTTACTTTTACGATATCGCCAAGCAATTGGTTTACATCCGCATAAGCCGATGCAATATCGCTCCAACGTGCTTCTAAGCCCATACTGCGGGCTTGTTCACGAAGGTTGGTATATTGCCCACCGGGCATTTCGTGACGATAAACGTCCGACGTTCCCGCCTTCATATCCGATGAGAATGGCGCATAGAGCGAACGCACCCCTTCAAAATAGGTGGAGATTTTATTAACGGAATCGAGCGAAATCGAAGACTCTTTTTCAGTGCCTTTCAGCGCATTAATAATCGATCCCATCGACGGTTGGCTTGTTAACCCTGAAAGGCTGTCAACCGCAGTATCTACCGCATCAACACCTGCTTCAATCGCCGCTAAAATGCTCGCTGATGCAATGCCTGAGGTGTCGTGAGTATGGAAATGAATTGGTAAACCCACCTCCTCTTTAAGCGCTTTAACCAGTGCCGATGCTGCGCGAGGACGACAAATCCCGGCCATATCTTTAATACCAATAATGTGAGCGCCCGCTTTTTCAAGTTTTTTCGCAAGATCCACATAATATTGGAGCTGATATTTCGGACGTGATGCATCAAAAAGATCAGCCGTATAACAGATCGTCCCTTCACAGAGTTTACCCGCTTCAATTACCGAATCCATTGATACGCGCATATTCTCAACGATATTAAGTGAGTCAAATACGCGGAATAGATCGATACCATTCTCGGCCGCTTGTTTCACAAAATGCTGAATCACGTTATCGGGATAGCTTGTGTATCCAACGCCATTTACTCCACGTAGGAGCATTTGGAACAGAGTATTGGGCATCATTTGACGCAATTTTTGCAGACGATCCCATGGATCTTCATTTAAAAAGCGCATTGATACGTCAAACGTCGCACCGCCCCAGCACTCAACGGAAAAGAGCGATGGCATCAATTTTTCATAATAAGGCGCGATTTCCCACAGGTCATTGGAGCGCATACGGGTTGCAAAGAGTGACTGATGCGCATCACGCATGGAGGTATCGGTAATAAGCACCTCTTTTTGATCGAGCATCCATTTTGAAAAGCCATCCGCGCCAAGCTCAATTAAACGCTCGCGCGATCCCTTCACCTCTTCATTCACAATGATCTGTTTTGGGGTCGGTGCCGGTAAAATTGGTTTAATAAAATGTTTGGGAATCTCACGGCCCTCAAGCTCGGGATTCCCGTTAACCGCCACTTCCCCAAGGAAATTGAGCATTTTGCTTGCGCGGTCACGATTGACCCTAAAGTCAAATAACTCAGGCGTTTCATCAATAAATTTCGTGGTGTATTCCCCGTGAAGGAATTTCGGGTGATTGATCACATTCTCAACAAAGAGTAGATTCGTTGAAACCCCACGGATTCTAAATTCGCGAAGTGCACGATCCATACGATGAATCGACTCTTCCACCGTGCTGCCCCATGTGGTCACTTTTACTAAAAGCGAGTCATAATATGGCGAGATCACCGCGCCCGAATAGGCCGTACCCCCGTCGAGACGAATCCCGAAACCTGCAGGCGAACGGTAGGCAATAATTGTTCCATTATCGGGAACAAAGTTATTTTGCGGATCTTCCGTTGTGACGCGGCATTGAAGCGCAAAGCCTGAGAGCTTAATCTCCTCTTGCTTTGGCACATCCATGGAGTCGGTGCCAATTTCCGCCCCTTGCGCCACTTGAATTTGCGCTTTTACAATATCAATTCCGGTTACTTGTTCGGTCACCGTATGCTCAACCTGAATGCGCGGATTCACCTCAATAAAGTAGAATTTATTGGTCTCTGAATCGAGGAGGAACTCAACGGTTCCCGCATTGGTATAGTTCGCTTTTTTACCGAGCTGAATTGCACTTTGGCAGAGCGCTTCACGGGTTTCATCAGATAAATACGGCGCTGGCGCACGCTCAACCACCTTTTGGTGACGACGCTGTACCGAGCAGTCCCGCTCAAATAGATGAACAATGTTGCCGTGTAAGTCGCCAAGGAGCTGAACTTCAACGTGACGAGCATGAACGATCATCTTCTCAAAGTAGACCTCATCGCTCCCAAACGCCGCAAGGGATTCTCGACGTGCCTCTTCAACGCACGTTTCAAGCTCAGCATCACTAAAGATCGCTCGCATACCGCGTCCGCCGCCACCCCAGCTTGCTTTAAGCATCACAGGATAGCCGATCTCGTTTGCAATCTTACGAATCTCATCCATCTCATAAGGCAGCGAGCTTGAAGCGGGAATCACCGGAACGTCAGCTGAAATCGCCAAATTACGCGCCGCAATTTTATTGCCTAAACTCTCTAAAACCTGAATGGATGGCCCGATAAAGACAATGTCATTATCCAAACACGCCTGAGCGAGCTTTGGATTTTCTGCCAAGAAACCGTACCCGGGATGGATCGCATCCGCGCCGGTCTCTTTTGCGATACGGATAATATCATCGATGTCGAGATACGCTTCAAGCGGACGTTTGCCTTTTCCTACGATATAGCTCTCATCTGCTCTGAAACGATGGGTCGAACGCTTGTCTTGCTCCGCATAGATCGCCACGGTTTTGATCTCCATCTCTGACGCAGCGCGTAAGATACGAAGAGCGATCTCCGAACGGTTGGCAACTAACAGCTTCTTAATTTTTCTGACATCGTAAGCATCTGGTGACATTTGTAATGTTTCCTCCGGATATGATTATTTATTTCTTATAATTTATTTATGTTTTTATTGAGTTCAACTATGAACTTCTTTTATATATAGCAGTCAGCCCCCCAAATGTCACCACTTAATCACCCTATTTGCCTATAAATCAGCTAAAATGAAGGGATAATCAAAGCAAAACGATGACCTTTGAATAAAGACTACACAATTACTACACGACGATTCTACTACTAATACGCCTATGAGCAAAACTAATTTTACCTATCGCTATACCGATGCCGGCCGAGAAACCATTTTTCCATCGCCCGATTATGAGCATGAAAAGACGCTTCCGAACCTGCGTTATATTTCGGTGATGGTCTGGAATATCTTCAAACAGCAGCGGCTTGACTGGTTAACCCTTTTGGAAGAACACGCTAAGCAGCGCCATTTTGTACTCCTGCAGGAAGCTCACTCCACCCAAAATTTAATTGATTTTGCCACACGAAATTTTCTAGTGGCCGACCAAGTTCCCGCGATTGAACTCCCCAATATGACCTCTGGCGTCATGACCTTATCGAAAGTCCCGCCGGTCTATTGCAAAGCATTTCGTAAAAACGAGCCCTTTTTGCGCCTTCCAAAATCGGCGCTAATTACCCTTTATCAGATGCATGATGGGCGCTATTTAATGGTGATTAATGTGCATGCGGTCAATTTTAGCCTCGGCGTTGGCATCTATCGCGAACAGATTAAATCCTTTGCGGAACATGTGATGAATCATAATGGCCCGGTGATTTTTGCCGGCGATTTTAATACTTGGAGCCGCGCGCGCCTCCATCTTCTCTATCAATTTACCCGCCGTATGGGCTTAAGACCGGTACGATTTGATAATGATGAGCGTAAAAATGTCTTTAAACATCCGCTCGATTTTATCTTTTATCGCGGGCTTGAGGTGCATTCCTCTGAGGTGATTCGCACGGATGCATCGGACCATAATCCACTCGTTGTCACCTTTAAAATCCAAGATGCAGAACAAGTGCCCGCCGCATCTGATCTATAACGGGCATAATCGTTTTGTCATATGACAATGTAAAGATAGGAAAATATCCTCGTGTAAATCCCGCTAAGATTGCCCAATTAAGCATCAATCCGGCGCGCGAGATGTTTATTAATAGTGCGGTTTGCGCTAACATGAGGGGATAATTTACAATCAATATTAAACAATAATTCACAAAACATTTACGTTTTTATCACTGATTAAACTTTGCTGACATCAGCGAACCTATTTGATATCGAGGTCAAATATGCAACAAGGCAAAAATAGAAAACTCTTCCTAGGCGGCGCGGCCATTGCGCTCATTATCGCGCTCACTGCAAGCTACCTGCTCCAGCGCGACGACATGAAAGGATTCATTAAAAGTAACGGTCGAATCGAGGTCACGCCCTTAGATATCTCTACTAAACTCCCCGGCCGGATTGAAACCATTTTGGCCGATGAAGGCGATTATGTGGAAGCGGGACAAGTCGTTGCGGTGATGCAGCTTGATTCTCTTGAGGCACAGCTTGAAGAGGCAAAAGCCTATTTCCAACAAGCGAAACACAATGCCGATTCTGCAAAAGCGATGGTCGCTGCCCGTATGAGCGATAAGGAAGCCGCTGAAGCGGCGGTGTCTGCCAAAGAGAGCCAGCTTTATGCGGCTGAGCGCAAAATGAAACGAATTGAAACGCTCGTTAAAAAAGGGGCAACTACCGAGCAAGAATTTGATGACCAAGAGGCCTATACTCGCGTTCTCACCGCTGAAATTGCTACCGCAAAATCAAAAGTGCTCGCAGCGCAAGCTGCTGTTGATGCGGCTAAAGCACAATCCGTTGCGGCTGAATCGCAAGTCTTAGCGGCGCAAGCGACCATCAATCGCGTCAATGCCGATATTAAAGACAGTAAACTTGTCGCGCCGGTAAAAGGCCGCATTCAATACCGCATCTCTGAGCCCGGTGAAGTCTTAGGCGCAGGCGGTAAAGTGCTCAACCTTCTTGATCTCTCGAAAGTCCACATGACCTTCTTCCTCCCGACCCAATACACCGGTTTACTCGTTGAAGGGGAAAACGATGGCACCGAAGTGCGCATTATTTTAGATGTGGCCCAAGAATATGTGATTCCAGCACGCGTAACCTTTGTCTCACCCGAAGCGCAATTTACCCCGAAAACCGTTGAAACTGAAGATGAGCGCCAGAAATTGATGTATCGCGTGAAAGCGAAAGTCGATCCACGCCTGCTTGAGCGCTATCGTAAATATATTAAAACCGGCGTCACCGGCGAAGCCTACATCAAAGCCGATCCCAATGCTGAGTGGCCTGAGCGTTTTGCCGTCACTCTTCTCGATGAGATTGAGGCAAACGACGCAAGTGCCGATACAGCCAAAAAATAGAGTCCTCGGTACTGGGTACTTAGCATTTACCCCTTAGCACTCTACAAATCAGCATGGGAAAAGAGCCCTTAATTCCCCTATTTAGATAGGCATTAAGGGCGTAGGTTTACGAACAAGGAATCGATCGCGATGGTTAAAGAATCTGTTGTTTCAGTCAAAAATGTGACGTTAAAATATGGGGAAAATATCGCTCTTGATGATCTCTCCATCGATATTCCGAGCGGAATTGTCGTTGGCATGATTGGCCCCGATGGCGTCGGAAAATCGAGTCTGCTCTCGTTAATTGCCGGTGCCCGCGCGATTCAAACGGGCGAAGTGATCGTACTCGGTGGCGATATGGGTGAAAAATCCGTTCGTGACATCACCTGCCCGCGCATCGCTTATATGCCGCAAGGCCTTGGGAAAAACCTCTATCCGACTCTCTCGGTGGAAGAAAACTTGCAGTTTTTCGGTCGTCTCTTTGGACACAATGCAAAAGAGCGCCGTGAACGGATTGATGATCTCACTAAAAGTACCGGACTCTTCCCCTTCTTAGATCGTCCCGCCGGGAAACTCTCTGGTGGAATGAAGCAAAAACTCGGGCTCTGTTGTGCGCTGATTCACGACCCCGACCTTCTTATTTTAGACGAACCGACTACCGGTGTTGACCCGCTCGCACGCTCGCAATTTTGGGATCTGATCGATCGCATTCGTGAAGATCGCCCTGAAATGAGCGTCATTGTGGCCACCGCCTATATGGATGAAGCGGAGCGTTTTAAGTGGCTAATTGCCATGGACGATGGTGAAATTCTCGCAACCGGCGCGCCGAAAGAGTTGTTAGAACGTACCGAATCGGACAATCTTGAAGCGGCGTTTATTAAGCTCCTTCCCGAGGAAAAACGCATCGGCTATGAGCCTGTGATCGTACCGCCCCTTAATCTCGATAAAGATACCGCGATCGCCATTAAAGCGGAAGGATTAACCAAAAAATTTGGCAATTTTACCGCCGTTAATAATGTCAGTTTTGAGATTCAAAAGGGCGAGATTTTTGGCTTTCTCGGCTCC
This sequence comes from uncultured Ignatzschineria sp., assembly GCA_945619025.1. GTDB lineage: Bacteria > Pseudomonadota > Gammaproteobacteria > Cardiobacteriales > Wohlfahrtiimonadaceae > CALZBJ01. The sequence continues at coordinate 66,596 of CALZBJ010000007.1, forward strand.
AATGGCTGTGGTAAATCAACGACGATGAAGATGCTCACTGGCCTTCTCCCCGTTTCAGAAGGAAAGGCGTGGCTCTTTGGGAAAGAGATCGATTCGCACGATATTAATACCCGCCGCCGTGTTGGCTATATGTCCCAAGCGTTCTCGCTCTATAGTGAGCTAACCGTCTTTCAAAACTTAGAACTCCACGCCCGCCTTTTCCATGTAGCGCCTGAAGAGATGAGCGGCCGCATTGAGGAGATGGTAGAGCGTTTTGAGCTTAGCGATGTGCTTGATATGCTCCCCAATGACCTTCCCCTTGGGATGCGTCAGCGTCTCTCCCTTGCCGTTGCGATGGTACATAAACCCGAGCTCTTAATTTTGGATGAACCCACCTCCGGCGTTGACCCAGTGGCGCGGGATAACTTTTGGCGTTTTCTCATTGAACTCTCGCGAAATGATGGCGTCACCATCTTTATTTCCACCCACTTTATGAATGAGGCGCTCCGCTGTGACCGCATGTCGATGATGCATGCCGGCGAAGTGCTCGACAGTGATACGCCGGAAAAACTGATTGAGAAACAAGGCACCGAGACGCTCGAAGAGGCGTTTATTAAATACCTTCTTGATGCGGGCGCGGGCGATGATGAAGCGGTGCCGAAAAAAGAGGGCCATCTGTTAGATACCTCAACGAGTAACGCTCATGAGGCTGATGAGTCCTTCCAACGCTTTAGCCTTCAGCGCCTATTAAGCTATACCTGGCGTGAAGCCCTTGAGCTTCGCCGTGACCCGGTTCGCGCCACCTTAGCACTCCTTGGCTCGCTCATTTTAATGGTGACGATCGGCTATGGAATTACCCTCGATGTGGAGGATCTCCCCTACGCGATTTTAGACCGTGACCAAACAACATTGAGCCACAGTTATGCCAATAATATTTCCGGCTCACGCTACTTTATCGAAAAAGATCCGATCCACAATTATGAAGAGCTCGACCGGCGCATGCGCAATACCGATATCGCCCTTGCCATCGAGATTCCGCCAAATTTTGCACGAGATGTGGCCCGCGGGAATAATGTCGAAATCGGCGTTTGGATTGATGGTGCAATGCCCCAACGGGCGGAAACCATTCGAGGTTACGTTCAAGGAATGCACCAAGAGTGGCTGATGAGCGAGGCGAAATATCGCTATGGTTATGAATTTAAACCGGCCTTTAATGTGGAGATGCGGTATCGCTATAATCCCGATGTACGAAGCTTAACCGCCATTGTACCGGCAGTGATTCCGATTATGCTACTCCTCATTCCTGCAATGCTGACAGCGCTTTCGGTGGTGCGCGAAAAAGAACTTGGGTCGATTATTAATCTCTATGTTACCCCCGTCAGTAAACTTGAATTTTTACTCGGGAAACAGGTGCCCTATATTATTATCTCGATGCTCAACTATCTCCTAATGGTGGGGCTTGCGATCTTCTATTTTGAAGTGCCGATGAAGGGCGGATTTTTCACTCTGACGATCATCACCTTCTTCTTCTGCATCTTCTCAACGGGCTTTGGACTTTTTGCTTCAACGCTGACGAAAAGCCAGATCGGCGCAATGTTCTTTACCATTATCGGCACGCTCATTCCCGCGATTCAATTTGCCGGAATGCTCAACCCCGTCTCGGCGCTTGATGGTTTTGGACGCGTGATTGGTGAGATCTACCCCGCATCGCATATGCTCACGGCAACCCGCGGCGTCTTTAGTAAAGCGCTCTATCTCAATGATCTCTCAAACGAGCTGGTGATCTTGATGATTACCGCGCCGATTATCGTCCTTTGCAGCGTGATGCTTCTTAAAAAACAGGATTCCTAAAATGATTATGCGTAAAATTTCCAATATCTATTTTTTAGGCATCAAAGAGCTTTGGAGCCTGATTCGCGACCCGATTTTACTGGTCTTGATCGCCTTTACCTTTACCGTTTCGGTCTATACTGCGGCAACCGCCGTGCCTGATGGCCTTCAAAATGCGAGCGTTGCCTTTGTTGATGAAGACCGCTCAACTCTCTCTCAGCGCATTCAAACCGCCTTCTATCCGCCCCAATTTTCACCGCCCAAAGAGATTACTTTAAGTGAAATGGACCATGGTATGGATAAAGGCGATTACACCTTTGTGGTGAACATTCCGCCCTATTTCCAAAAAGATGTACTCGGCGGCCGCCACCCAACTCTGCAGCTCAACATTGACGCAACGCGCATGACGCAGGCCTTTACCGGGAATGTGATTATCAATCAAATTATTAATGGTGAGGTGAGTGAATATCTTCAACGCTACCGCAGTGAAGCACTCTATCCGGTAAAACTGGTGGAGCGGATGCGTTTTAATCCTAATCTCACTGCTTCTTGGTTTGGCGCGCTGACGGAGATTATTAACCTTATTACCATGCTCTCGATTATTCTCACTGGTGCGGCGCTCATTCGGGAGCGGGAACGTGGAACAGTGGAGCATCTTCTGGTGATGCCGCTCACGCCCTTTGAGATTATGCTCTCTAAAATTTGGTCGATGGGACTTGTGGTCTTAATCGCCTCGACCTTATCGCTTACCTTTGTGGTGCAAGGCGTACTCAATGTGCCAGTCGAAGGCTCGGTGCTGCTTTTTGTCTGTGGCGCAGCGCTTCACCTTTTTGCGACCACTTCCATGGGGATTTATCTTGCGACGCTTGCGCGCAATATGCCGCAATTTGGGATGCTTATGCTGCTTGTGTTAATTCCGCTACAGATGTTATCAGGCGGGATGACCGCGCGGGAAAGTATGCCAGAATTGATTCAAAACGTGATGCTTGCCGCGCCGACAACCCACTTTATTGAGCTTGGGAAAGCGATTTTATTCCGCGGTGCCGGCTTTGAGATTGTATGGCCCTCGTTCTTCTATCTGCTTATTATCGGCTCCTGTTTCTTCTTCTTTGCCCATCAGCGCTTCCGTTCGACGATTAGCCAAATGGCGTAAAGGGAACTCAGATAAAGTCATACAATCGAAACGTAAGACAGCAAAAAGCCTAAATCATCTCAGATATTTAATACCGTGGTGATTCAGGCTTTTTTATATATTAAGCTAGTTGGGTTAGGCCCAGTGAATGTGCGTCACTTTTTCTGCAAGATCCACAAGCGACCATTCGTCGCGATAATCATCGGGATCCCACTCATCATTAAAACTGCCATCTTCTTCAGAGAGCGGAATGCCTTGATTAACGAGCACTGCCTCATTCGCTTCCTGCCATTTACGCATAAGCGAGCCATCTTGGTGATATTCAAATAAGAGCTCACCGCTTAAAAGATGACTCTTAATCATAAAAAGATCCCCTTTCGCCGAAAGTTTTGAGAGCGCTGCTTCAAGCTCGCCATCAAAAAACTTCTGCTCAAGAAGGTGTGGATCGATTAAAAAATAGTGCCATTCGCCGTAATGCCCGAGGATCATCGATTTAAATTCCAAAAATCCAAATGGAACGCAATCCCCTTGCACGAAATGAAATTCTTTACCATTAAAGTGCTCGCGCGCCCAATCAAACAGCGCATAACTACAATCGCTCTTTAAAAAAATTGCACTGATATCCATATTATTTGCCCTCGTAATGTTAACGAATTTTATTGTTATAGTCGTAGTGTGACATAGTTTTATGACGCAAATGTTACAGATAGCAAGATTTGGGATAACAATCAATTTAAATGTTAAGCTTTGTAAAATAAAAAACAAAAACCTCCAAAACTTCTTGATTAACATAAAGTAAAACAAGACTCTGGAGATTTTCGATATTTAAATAAATTTAAAACTCGTGTAAAGAACTATAAGGAATAATATTCAATTAAAGGCGCGATATTGAGATCTGCTTCACGAAACTCGACACCATGTTTGACTTCGCCTAAGCACGGGATATCAGTGAGCTCGCGGATCGATTCCATATAATCTTGAATGTATCGATCATCGCCGTCGTGAATGTGATTGCCAACCCAGCCTAAAATTGGTAGTTCTGCCTGCTTCACCGCTTCAAAGGTCAGTAGCGCATGATTAATGCAACCAAGTTTCAAACCGACTACAACCACTACCGGAAAACGGTTTTTAATCACCCAATCGGCAAAGGTCCCTTCCTCATTGAGCGGGGTAAACCAACCGCCCGCGCCTTCCACTAATAGATAGCGAGATTTCGTTAAAAGATGCTCTGCCCCTTGTGTCATTACTTTAAATTCGATCGGGCGATTTTCCGCACGACTTAAGAGGTGCGGCGCCGTTGCGATCTCAAAAAAGTAAGGATTTACTTCATCGTACGTGAGAGCCACATCCGGGTTTGAGGCCTTTAAATGCGCTACGGCATCGGGGTTTTTAAAACCCATCTCTGTAGCTTCCGCGCCTGATGCGATCGGTTTATAGCCTACCGTTTGGTGCTGGTGCGCATTGAGCGTTTGTAAAATTAATAAGGAGACGTAGGTTTTCCCCACTTCCGTATCGGTTCCGGTAATAAACCAGGCATTATTCATGTCGAATCACTCCTAATACAAGGTGATAAGTTAATGGAAATTTGCCATCTTTTTTAGGATACGCGTCCGATAAAGTTTTGAGGACACTGCGCCCCATTAAACCTTGTCGGCGTTCGGGTAAAGTGGTTGCTCCAATGTTTTGCAAGCTGCGTAAAACCGAAATACAATCATCAAAATAGAGCGTTTCCGTAAAGGGAATTAACTCATAAGAGAGCCCAGAAAGCGCCTCATGTACGGCATCCGTTTTAAGAAAATCAAGAGTGTGCTTTCGATCATCGACCGCGCGCCACGCCTCATCAAGTTCAAACAGCGAATGATCCACAATGGTGGTAAAAAATGCATAACCGCGCTTTTTCACCACGCGCGTTAATTCTCGCGCCGCCACATCTAAATGATGACACCACTGCACCGCAAGATTGCTCACGGCAAAACAGAACGACTCATCCTCAAAGGGAAGCGCTTCAATGTCGCCTTTAATATAATGATCGGCCACATTTTTCATCCGCGCCGTCTCAAGCATCTCAGACGATAGATCGAGCGCCGTCACGGTTTGGTAGTTCGCTTTAAGTTCATAACTTAAAAAGCCCGTACCGCAACCGGCATCTAAAATATGGTGATTGTGCGGGGAGAACATCATCTTTTCAACGAGCGCATCGATTAAGACTCTCCCCACGCGCTGTTGCAATTCAGAGGCTGAATCATACCGCGTCGCTGCTCGGCCAAACGCCATGGCAACGCTTGATTTATCCACGATAGACATTCGCAAACGTCTCCAGAAGTTGTGCAATATCGGACTCTGTATGAGCTGCCGTTAACGTAATGCGTAAACGCGCACTATTGGGGGGTACTGTGGGCGGACGAATCGCTGTAATCCAAATCCCCTTCTCTTGTAGCTTTGTTGCGAGCTGTAGGCTTTCGTCATTTCCGCCAATAATAATGGGCTGAATGGCGCTATCTGAGATCGGCTCGATTCCCATTTTAATGAGCCCCGTCTTAAACTGATCGATATTTTGGCGCAGTTGCGCTCGGCGATCATCGCCTGCTTCAATGAGTTTCACAATCTCATGGAGCGCGTAGGCTTGCGCCGGCGGTATCGCGGTACTATAGATAAGCGGACGAGAGACTTGCGTAAAATACTCGGCCACCAAATCCGAGCAAAGGAGCGCTGCGCCACTTAATCCAAAGGCTTTACCAAAGGTGACAATTAACAGATCGGGCTTGATGCCATGCTTATCGCAAGTGCCTCGTCCTTTTTCGCCATTGACCCCGATGCCATGAGCATCATCGACCATCAGCCAGCTATTATCATGACGGGCCGTTTCATTAAAAATCTCACGGAGCGGCGCTTCATCGCCATCCATACTAAAAAGGCCTTCGGTAATGACGAGCGTGCCCCCATTAAATCCGTCCGGAAGCGCATTCATCCGCTTTTGTAACGAATCAATATCATTATGATGAAAGCGCGTTAATCGCCCCGGCACCATCATCGAGGCTTCCATTAAAGAGGCGTGACTTAAGCGATCAGCAACAATGCGATCCTCTTTTTCAATCAAGGCTTTAATCACCGCTTGATTGGCGGTAAAGCCCGATGGATAGACAATTGCCCGATCATACCCAAGCCAAGATGCCAGCTTATTTTCAAGCTCCGCGAGCGCTTCATTGTAACCGGTGATATGCCCCGAACCTGCGCTACCAACGCCATACAGATCGGCACCCATTTTCCACGCTTCAATCACCTCCGGCGCTTGACTTAAGCCGAGATAATCATTGGAGGAAAAATTGAGATAACGCGCCCCATTAATCTCGATCATGCGACCAAGATCAGTGGCTTTAGTGGTTTTGCGCTGACGATAGCTATCGCTAGCCGATCGCTCGGCCAGCGTCTCTTTTATACGTTGTGTAAAGTGCATTGCGGTCTATTGAACTGTCTGCATGCGTGGGTTGTCAGTTGCAGTTAAGTCTAAACGCTCGAAAAGTGCATTATCATCATCTTTATCGGCATTTGGACTTGTGAGCAATTTCGCTCCGTAGAAAATTGAGTTTGCCCCCGCCATAAAGCAGAGCGCTTGCAGTTCAGGCGTCATCGTTTCACGGCCGGCTGAGAGGCGTACCATCGATTCTGGCATCATAATACGCGCAACGGCAATGGTGCGAATAAAGTCAAAATCATCCACCGGATCATTCTCTCCAAGCGGCGTTCCTTTAATCGGGATTAAACGATTGATGGGCACACTTTCTGGCGCTTTATCCATGTTCGCTAATTGCACTAAAAGCGATGCACGGTCTTTGAGTTCCTCACCAAGACCAATGATTCCGCCCGAACAGATCTTCATGCCGGAATTGCGCACGTGATCCAAGGTATCAAGACGATTTTGATAGGTGTGAGTAGTGACAATATCGCCGTAAAATTCAGGCGAGGTGTCTAAGTTGTGGTTGTAATAATCAAGGCCTGTATCGGCTAAATCATCCGCCTGCTCTTTGGTTAAATGGCCAAGCGTCATACAGGTTTCCATGCCTAAGTTTTTCACTTCAGCAATCATTTTTTTAATATACGGCATGTCGCGCGCTTTAGGATTACGCCACGCAGCCCCCATACAGAATCGCGATGCGCCCTCTTCTTTTGCCACTTTCGCAGCTTCGATCACCTTCTCGACCTCCATCAGCTTCTCAGCTTCGACATCGGTGTCATAACGCACACTTTGAGAACAATATTTACAGTCTTCCGAACAGCGGCCAGTCTTGATTGAAAGCAGACGGCTGACCTGAATTTTTGTAGGATCGAAATGTTCGCGATGCACTTGTTGCGCTTCGAAAAGCAGCTCAAATAGAGGTTTCTTAAAAAGCGCTAACGCTTGTTCAACGGTCCATTTTATTGTTTTTGTCATTGTTTATTCCATTTTATTATTACAACAAATCAGAGCTCATGATAGATGAAAATGTAGTACTATGTAAACTTTCGTTTGCTTTATTCAATGGAAGAATAGGATAAATAGAAAGAATGACAAAAATCGATACCTCCTTTGATACACGCCACATTTGGCACCCTTACACCTCCATGAGTGAACCGCTCCCTTGCTATCCTGTTGATTCGGCAAGCGGTGTGACACTTCATCTGGAAGATGGTCGCACCTTGATTGATGGAATGTCCTCTTGGTGGGCGGCGCTTCATGGCTACAATCACCCCGTATTAAACGAGGCGATCAAAAACCAGCTCGATAAAATGAGCCACGTAATGTTTGGTGGCATTACCCATCGCCCAGCGGTGGATCTTTGTAAACGGCTAGTCGAAATGACGCCCGATCCGCTTGAGTGCGTATTTCTTGCCGACTCGGGGTCTGTCGCGGTTGAAGTCGCGCTTAAAATGGCCTTTCAATATTGGCACGCTAAAGGGGAAAAACGTCACAAAATCGTGAGCCTTTCCCACGCCTATCACGGCGATACCTTTGGCGCGATGTCGGTCTGTGATCCGAAAAACTCCATGCATAGTATTTATGAGGGATATCTTCCTGAGCATCTTTTTGCTCCAACCTTTACCCTTGGATTTGATGATGAATGGGATGATTCGGCGGTGGATGATCTTTTCACTTTAGTGGAAGATAATGCCGATGACATTAGCGCAATTATTGTGGAGCCAATCGTGCAAGGCGCGGGCGGAATGCGCATGTATCACCCCAATTATCTCAAAACGATTCGGGAACTTTGCGGCCATTTTGGCATCTTAATGATCGCCGATGAGATCGCAACGGGCTTTGGGCGTACCGGAAAACTTTTTGCCTGCGAACATGCCGAGATTGCCCCCGATATTATGTGCGTGGGAAAAGCGATTACCGGCGGATATATGACGCTATCTGCAACGCTCACCACGCGCCACATCGCCGATACCATCAGTAATGGCGAGGCAAAATGTTTTATGCACGGCCCGACCTTTATGGGAAATCCGCTCGCGTGTTCGGTTGCCTTAGCGAGCCTATCACTCCTTGATAATGGCGCATGGGAATCGAATGTTTCCCGCATTGAAGCGCAACTTAAAGAGGAGCTTTTCGTATTAAAAGGCCACGAAGATATTGAAGATGTTCGCGTCCTTGGCGCTATTGGTGTGATCGAGCTTAAAACCCCGATTAACCAAGAAAAGATGCAGGCCTACTTTGTTGAAAATGGTGTCTGGGTGCGCCCCTTTAATAAACTCGTCTATATCATGCCGCCCTATGTGATTAAAGAGGAAGAACTCCGTCAATTGACCGGCAGTTTAGTGAATCTCTTAAATCGCCCGGACTTTAAGGAGTTTTTAGCATAGATGGCACAACTATTGATGAATGGCACCATTAAACCCTATCTTGAAATGGGTAGCGCGGATGGCACCCCGCTGCTCTTCTTGCACGGCATTTTAGGCGCTAAAGAGACGTGGGCGCCAGTGATGGAAACGCTCTGCAACGACGAGAAGTTTAACCAAACTCATCATCTTCTCGCTTACTCACTTGCTGGGTTTGGCAAAGAGAATGAAAATACGCCAAAAGAGGCGTTTAATACCGCCATTCACGCTGATGAGCTCATTGCCTTTTGCGATGCGCTCTCACTTAACGAGATCAAAGTAGTGGCATGGTCCTATGCGTGCCATGCGGTACTGCTTGCCGCAATTAAACGACCCGATCTTTTCAAAACAATCCTCCTTTATGAGTGCATTGTGCCGAGCTACGGCCTTGAAAACTCGCGCGATAAAATGAAGGCGTTCACCCGCGATATTACTCGCATGATGGCGCCCTCCATAAAAGCGATTCGTAGCGGCAATCTTCTTGAGGCAGCCAACCAATTTGCGTTAGCATGCAGTGATAATGAATCGACTCTCGATTCGCAATCCCCCCGCGTGCAGGCGATTAAAGGTGATAATCTCCACACATTACCGCTTCTCTTATCGCAAGAGAATCCCACGCCAATTACTCCGGACACGATTAAAGCCATTCCGGCAAAGATCGGCATTCTCTGGGGCGAGAAATCCCGCGCGATCTTTAAACTTGCGTCAAACGCGCTTCTCGATGCTCTCGATCCTTCGCAGTTAATTAAAGGCTCTGGAGAAATTACGAACGTTCACCATCTTCTTCCTGAAGAGAATCCCGAGCAATTTGCCGAGCTGATTAAACGATTGTTAATATAGATTGAGGTAACCCCACAAAAAACAAACCCCATCGATCGTGATGGGGTTTTTAGTATCGTTTTCTTAACTTCGTGCCTCTTCAGCTAGGAGCAGTTTTTTAAGGAGGCGAATCAAAATATCTTGCTCTTCATCGGTGAGCGTTTCGGAAAAGGAGCGTTCAACGGCAAAGTGCGCTGGCGCTGCTCGCTTGAGCATCTCCTCGCCCGCTTCGGTTAATTCCACAAGCACCACTCGGCGATCATCAGGGTCGGGATTTCGGGTGATAAATCCGCGTTTTTCAAGACGATTAATGCGATTGGTCATCCCGCCTGAGGAGACTAATGTATCCACAAGAAGCGCGCCCGGCGTGAGTCTACCCTCTTTTGAGCGTTTTAACGCGGCGAGCACATCAAACTCCCCAATGGTGATATCAAAATGGGCCAAATTTTGATCAACCCGCTTTGAATAAAACGATTCCAAACGCACCAAACGAGCGGTAATTCGTGCGCCTTTTAAATCCGCTTCATCATAGTGTCGATACCAATCAATGAGTAATCGATCTACAAAATCATCATGCATTATAAAGTCCCTTATTTGCTCCAATCACTCCCCATATTGTACTCAAATAGAATAGTTGCGTGGGGTAAAAAATTATCTTAACATTAAGAATCTTTTTGTAAAGATTTCAACCAAATTTTGAGGATAACATGAAAAAAGCGCTTCGTGGACAGATTTTGACGTTCAAAAATGACCCATTCCTTCACCCGATGGATGAATGTCTCCATTTCTTGAGCGACGGCATTATTGTGATCGAAAACGGATTGATTACTGCAGTGGATAATGCAGAGAATTTACTGCCGGAACTTAAAAAAGAAACGGTCACGATCAGCGAATACAGGGACTCGATTATCAGCGCCGGCTTTATCGATAGCCACGTGCACTACGCGCAAACCGAGATTATTGGTGCCTACGGCGAGCAGCTGATCGACTGGCTCAATAACTACACCTTTATTGCTGAACAAAACTTCAAATCCCGCGAGCATTCCGATGAAGTGGCTGAGATTTTCATCAATGAACAACTTAAAAATGGGGTCACCTCCGCGACGGTGTTTGCCACCATTTTCCCTCAATCGGTCGATGCCATTTTTGAAGCGGCCGAAAAACGCAATATGCGCTTTATGGCCGGAAAAGTCTGTATGGATCGCCATGCGCCCGACGGGCTTCTCGATACGGCGCAATCGGCCTATGATGACTCAAAAGCCTTGATCAATCGCTGGCACGGACATAAACGTCTTGAGTATGTAATTACCCCGCGCTTTGCGCCCACCTCAACTCACGAACAACTTGAGATGCTCGGCGCGCTTGCGGCAGAACATCCCGATGCGCTAATTCAATCACACGTCTCTGAGAATATTGATGAAGTGGCGTGGGTGAAATCTCTCTTTCCAAACGCGAAAAGCTACGCCGATGTCTATGCCGATTACGGATTAATGCGCGAGCGGGCAATCTATGGCCACGGCATTCATTTAACCGATGATGAATTAGCGCTTATTTACGAGCGTGGCGCCGCTGTCGCCCATTGCCCAACCTCAAACTTTTTCTTAGGTTCTGGCGCGTTTGATCTCAAAAAAGCAAAATTAGCCAATCGCCCAATCCACGTTGGACTCGGTACGGATTTAGGTGCTGGCACCTCGTTTTCAATCTTCCAAACCATGGGAGAAGCCTATAAAGCCGGGCAATTGAATGGCTACGCCCTCTCATCACTCCACGCATTTTACCTTGCAACGCGCGGCACCGCTGAAGCACTTGGCTTAAAAGAGAAAGTGGGCACCATCGCACCGGGAATGGAGGCGGATTTAGTGGTGATTGATCTCAAATCAACTCCGATTATTGAATATCGTATGAACTCGGTAAACTCGCTCGAAGAGGCGCTTTTCGTACAGATGACGCTCGCTGATGACCGCGCCGTGAAAGAAACCCTCGTTGCCGGAGAATCGGTCTACCAACGAGATTAGTCCCATGCTAAAATAAGGGAGTCTTTGTTTTTACAATGTAAAGTAATGTAAGTGACAGGAGTCCCTATGGTAGCCAACGAAACCCCTTTTACCTCGCGCGAAAAAGAAGCGATTTTAACTCAATTCCCAAGCTTAGGCGCACCCCGCGATCCTGAGAGCCATAAAGGAACCCATGGCTCGATCGGGGTTTTAGGCGGTGGCAGCGGCATGACGGGCGCGCCCATTTTAGCGAGTATGGCTGCGCTTAAATTAGGCGCAGGACGGGTGTTCGTTGGCTTTAATCAAGACACCCTCCCCATCCCTTATATCGCCTCAATGCCGGAGCTGATGCTCTATACGGCAAAAGATCTCATCGTTGAATTTCGCGATAGCATGAATGCATGGATTGTGGGCCCTGGCCTGAGCCAATGCGCGGAAGCTCGCCGAATTTTACAGCAGGTGCTCTTTCATAATAATGTGCCAATTGTGCTCGATGCCGACGCGCTCAATCTCATTAATCGTCGCCAATGGGTGCCCCGCGAAGAGGGGATGACGATTCTAACGCCCCACCCAAAAGAGGCGGCACAACTTTTAAGTAGCACGACCGAAATCGTACAAGCCGATCGAGAAGCCGCGGCACTGCAACTTGCGAAAATTTACCGCGCCATCGTTGTGTTAAAAGGTCCGAAAACCCTTATCGCTTATCAAGATAAGATTATTTGGCAAAATCCAAGTGGCAACGCAGGCCTTGCGACAGCGGGAACGGGCGATGTACTCGCAGGGATTGTTGGCTCGCTGTTAGCGCAGGGGATTCCACCTTTAGAAGCGGTGCCTGCAGCGGTTTGGATTCACGGGAAAGCCGCCGATATTATCGTCGCGAAAGGCGTTGGCCCAATTGGACTTACCGCAAGCGAAATCATTCCCTTTGCGCGCCTCATTCGTAATGCGCTCACCAAACCGAATGAACCGCATGTGGTTTAGGAACGATCCATCTCCATTATCACACCATTATGATCAATCAAGAGAACCAAAGGGATTCACCTAAAATCTCTCAACCCTCCGAGAAAGCTTGTAGCGGAAAACTCTGCGAGCTTTCTGAGGTCCATAAAAAACCCAGCTCACCGTTTGAATGGGCTGGGATTTTATTGCTCTTTTTACTGTTTGGACTGCTTGCCTATCTCTTTATACCTCAAGCATAAAGGTTACCGGCCCATCATTTAAGAGCGATACCTTCATATCCGCGCCAAACTCACCAGTTTCAACATTTTTGTGCCCCGCTTTGGCATTTTCAACCAGATAATTAAAGAGACGCTCCCCTTCTGCTGGCGGCGCTGCGGTTGAAAATCCGGGACGTAATCCTTTATGAGTTTCAGCGGCGAGGGTAAACTGCGATACGAGCAACAGACCGCCCTCAATATCAATGAGCGAGCGATTCATTTTCCCCTCGTCATCGGAGAAAATACGGTAATTAAGCAGACGATGTAACAGTTTATCGGCCTTCGCCTCATCATCACCCTTTTCAACGCCAATCAGCGCTAAAATCCCCTCGTCAATGGCACCAATCGTGTTTCCATCGACCACTACATTGGCATATTTAACCCGCTGAATTAATGCTTTCATTGCCTTATTTCTCCCTTTTTTCTCTCTATTAAATCACGCTGGCTCAGAATATTCGAGCGCTTCGGCAAGATTAACCGACACAATGCGCGACACGCCCGGCTCACTCATGGTGACCCCGATTAAGGAATCGGAAATACTCATCGTCGCTTTATTGTGGGTAATAAAGATAAATTGAACCTTTTCACTCATCTCATTTAAAAGATCGCCAAGACGGCCGACATTCGCCTCATCAAGCGGTGCATCCACCTCATCGAGCATACAGAAAGGCGCGGGATTGAGATTGAAAATCGCAAACACTAACGCCATCGCCGTCATCGCTTTTTCCCCACCGGACAGCAGGTGAATCGTACCCGGTTTTTTACCCGGCGGATGGGCAATAATATTAACCCCACTCGTAAGCGCATCATCATCGGTAAGCTGAAGATAGGCTTTCCCTCCACCAAATAGACGCGGAAAGAGCGTTGAAAAATCTTTACTCACCTGATTAAAGGTCTCCATAAAGCGCTCGCGCGTCTCTTTGTCGATCTGTTTAATCGCATTTTCAAGGGTGGTAAGCGCCCGATTTAAATCCTCATCCTGAGCGTCAAGATAGGTTTTCCGCTCGCGAAGCGTCTTACTCTCTTCAATCGCCACAAGGTTTACCGCGCCAATTTTATTAAGCGCCTCACGCACTGAGGTGAGCGCCTTTTTAAGCTCCGTTTCGGTAAGCGATTCATGCTCTACATCTAAAAGCGCGCGCTCCTCATCGGTGAGATTATCATTTAATTCGCACCAACTCGCTTCCACCATCTCGTGCTGCGTTTTAAGCTCCGCCTCTTTAATCATCAAGCCTTGGAGCGTATTTTTCGCACTCTCAAGCGCCTTTTCTGAAGCCTCTTTTGCGGCCTCATCGGCTTTGATCGCCTCGCGCTTTTCTTCAAGAGCAATTCGGTCAGCGTCCAAACGCTCTGTAAGCGCCATAAAGGACTCTTCCGCTAAAATTAAGCTCGCTTCCTTCTCCTCAATCTTGTCATCATAATCGCTCCGAATATCGGTTTCCGATACCCGCTGATGGATCGATTGAAGTTCTGTTTCAGCCCGTTTAATTCCCGCTTCAACGTGAGCTTTTTCTCGCTGAATTTGGTCGAGCTGATGCTTTTTCTCCATAAAACTCGATTTTTCGTGATCAAATTGTGTCCGTTCGGTCTCCGCCTTTTCCAGCGTTTTGGCTAAGGTTTCAGCAAAAGACTCATGCGCCATCACCGCATCTGACAACGATTCATGCTGAATGCTGGTATCGGTTAACAGATCACTAATTGTTTTTTGCGCATCAATTAATTGAGTGGAAACGCGATGGCTATCGGTTTCAATACGCTTTTGTTCACGATCGACTTGCGCTGTCTCTTGTTTAATTAGGCTAAGCGCTTTCTCTTTTTCAAATCGCTCGTCATTTCGCGCTTTGATCATTGCTTTAAGTTGCCCAAGCGTTGCCTGTTGTTCCGCCTTTTCATCCTCTAGCTGGGCAATCTTCTCATCAAGCAGTGACACCGCAAGATCGATCTTAGAAACACGCTCTTCGGCACTTTCAATCTCGCCCTCTTGCGCTAAAATGCTCTCAATTCCCTTCGCATCATCAAAGACAATCTGCCAATCTTTTCCGAAAAGATCGCCCGCTTTATTGACGAGCCACTCATGGGGTTTTAACGCGTTTTGACGCGCTTTAATTGCTGCAGGATCGTTTGCTTCTGCATCCGTTAAGAGATAGACGTGCGACAGTAGTGCGCCAAGTTCAAGATCGCTTTTTAGATAGTATCCAAGCTGCGTCTCCTGATAGGTAATCGAGCACTCACCGCCGATAAAACTTGGGCGATTTTTATCCGTTGAGATCTCTAAGTAGCGAGATAACACATGGTCAAATGCCTTGTTCCAACCGCCTTCAATGGTGATCTTTTCAAACAGTGGTGCCTCAACTTTGGCGTGGCGTTTTGCCCGCTCAGCCATCAGCGCTTTAAGCGCATTCACCTTCCCGTTGAGCTCGGAGCGTTCATTAAGAAGCGTCTGCTTTTCACGATTGTGCGCCGCAAGGAGCGATAGACTCTCATTTAGCGCAACCTCAAGCTCTCCCTCATCGGCGGATAATGCAACCAAATCATCGGCAATGATCGCCACCTCGTCAGACAGTGCCGCCTCGTTTGCTCGCGCGACTTTTAGATCCGGCAAATTATCGCGCTCATTTTCAAGACGACGCGCCGCCTCTTTGAGCTGAGCAATGCGATCCTCTTCAAACTGCATGCGCTGTTTATTTAAGGTGATGGTATGTTCAAGTTTGGAAAGTGCCGCTTTAAGGTCGCGCTCCTGTTTGGTTTCATTGTCGGCTCGATTTAATAGAGTTTGTAGCGCCTCTTCTTTCGCGAAAAGCGCCTCTTCTTGCATGATGAGCGTTGTGTCGAGCTCTGTTTCATCATGGGTTAAAATCACTAGGCGTTCACGAAGTTTAGCGATCTCCGCTTTAAGGGTATCCGCACGCTCATTCCACTCATCTAAGCTCTTTGAGTCCCGCATTTTAAGCTCGCGCAACATGGTAAGCGAATGTTTTAACGATTCGATTGCCTGCTGTTCTTGATAAAAGGTGCGATTTTGTGCCTCAAGCGCCCGTTCTTCCGCCTCAAACGCCGCTTTCGTTTCCGATAAGCGCTCGGTTAATTGGGTTAAGGTCTCAAGAGAGGCTTGAAATTCATCATGCTTTTGTTGCCCGGTTTCGGTAAGGGTTTCTAGCTTTTCGAGCACCGATTCACGCTGCGCTTTAATGCGCCAATAATCGAGCGAACGCTCCTCTTTTTTAAGGGTTTGATAATGGATCGCCGTTTCTGCCTGCTTTTCAAGCCGCTCAAGCTGTTTACCAAGCTCAACGCGCACATCGGAAAGACGATCGAGGTTTTCGCGGGTATGTTTAATGCGAAGTTCGGTCTCACGGCGGCGCTCTTTATATTTAGAAATGCTCGCCGCTTCTTCAAAAAAGGTGCGCAGTTCTTCCGGGCGCGATTCCACAATGCGCGAAATCATGCCCTGCTCAATAATCGCATAGGAACGCGGACCAAGCCCCGTTCCCATAAAGATATCGGTAATATCACGGCGACGGCAACGAGTGCCATTTAAGAAATATTGGCTCTTGCCATCGCGATCCAATAATCGGCGTATACTGATCTCCGCATAGGTCGCCCACTCGCCACCAAGTAACCCCTCGCGGTTATCAAAAATGAGCTCGATGCTGGCAAATCCCGAGGGTTTCCGATGGGTTGATCCGTTAAAAATCACATCGCTCATCGATTCCCCGCGCAATTGTTTTGCCGAGGATTCCCCCATCACCCAACGCACCGCGTCGATAATGTTCGATTTTCCGCACCCATTGGGGCCGACAATCCCATTCAAACGCCCGTTGAGTACGAACGTTGTGGGCTCCACAAAGGATTTAAAGCCTGACAACTTTACTTTACTTAAACGCAATGTAAAACCTTCATCTCTTAAGTTAATAAACGAGCTATAAAATAGCATATTTTCGCAGTTTCCGCCGTCTTAATCGTGGGCAGATCGTGATTCTTAGGGGATATTTTGGGTAATAAAAAACCCTCCGTTTATTCTGTATAGTACATAGAACTGTGTAATTTTGATAAAAACCCCCTTAACTGGGG
>CALZBJ010000008.1:0-71182 GCA_945619025.1 uncultured Ignatzschineria sp.
CAAACGATAGGAAGAGGAGCGTTGTCAGTTGGATCTCGCCTTTGCCCGCTAAATAGTTGAAAACAATGGCGGTATCACGGTTTTGGAAAAAGAGCATTAATAATGCTAAGAGAAAGAGAAGACTTAAAACAATTTTGGCCCAAAAAGCGATCTTTTTCATAATACTGCATACTCTCCTAAAGCATCTGGTGTCGATGAAACTCATTTAATAAATAAGATATATTTTGGCATTTTACCTGCTTCATGGTAAATTATAAAGGAAATTTAGCGGAACGGATGCCCTAACCCTCATATTATCGAGCTATGCGCCTTGCAACGAAGCCGAAGTGATTCTTATTGTGGTGAGCTTTGCTCCCACTTCTACATAATTAAAAAAATTAGACTCTTATACTTCGTCAATCCGCATTATTTGGGCGCTCGTTAACGATTACACCGGTCAATTGCCGGTCACTATTAGCCATATACAATGTCGAAGAAAACTTACCCATTAACTTCTATTGTGAAATTAAATATATAATCTATGAATCAATCGACTCTCTCTCACCTCCCTAAATCGTGGGAGGACCTCTCGGCTCATGTTAAAAAAATTATCGACACGAAGCGAGTCCAGCAGGAAAAACTGATCGCGCTCACCATCGAGCACACCCTTCTCTTTCTCTCAAGCGCCCTAAAAACGCTGAAAGAGCACCCGGAGCAAAAAGCGCTCATGGTCACCGATTCGGTCAGCGATGCGATCACACTGCGCTATTTAATTGAAGCGATGATGCCGAGTCTTGAGATCGATTATCTGTTACCGCACCAAGAGATTGAGATTAAAAAGAGCGTACAGCTCCTTCTCTATCCCGCCATCAATGCGCAGCTTACTACGCACGAATCCTTCGATTTAAGCACTTTCAATTGCCTCTTCTTTAATACCTTCCCCCGCCTCTCACTCTCAACGTCTAAATTATTAAGCGACCTTCATGAAGAAAAACGCCTGGGCGATTTTTGCCTCGTGCCGCTTAATTATCATACGTTAACTGAGACCGAGGAAGTCCCTGTTCCTGCGAAAAAGATCTCGCTCAATCGCAAAGAGACTCTTGATGCTGAACCTGTGAAAAAAGAGATCATGGACGAGCCCGCATCTGAAAAAGCGAAGATCAGCATTAAATCAAAAGCAAAGAAAACGCTTGCGCCTGATGCGATCGAAAGTAAAGTAGCCGACAGTGCCGTAACGGGGAGTAACGAAAAAACGGAGACACAAAAAGAATCGCCTAAAGAGGCTTCTGCTGAAAAAACCGCAAGCAGAAAGGTGGCTCAGAAAGAACTTCCCGCCGATGACTCCCATGAAGTCGCCTTTGTGAAAAAGAACTTTGAGCGCCAATATATCCGCGATCTCATCCGTTCAGAATCTTTAACCCGCGTTGTGGTCATTAGCCATTCACGCCAACATTCAAAACAGCTTGGCAATTATCTCTATCGTGCGCGCATTCAATCGCGTATTTTGCACGAGCGTCTCAAAGAAGATGCCCGCGAGAATTTTATCGAGCGCTTTAATCATGGCAATATCGCCGTCTTAATCCTCAATCAGCGTGATATCAATCTAATTGAAGGGAAAGTGGAAGGTGTTAACAAAGTTATTTTCTACCAGCTTCCGGTGGCGTATGTGGAATTTACCGATCGGTTAAGCGATGCCATGGATCGCCTTGCCCCAAAAACAACGCTATCACTCGCAAGCGAAAATGAAGAGGTTTGGGTCACCTCCTTAAAAGAGGAATGTCCTGATCTAAAACTCACGATTACTCCTCTTTCCGCTCGTAAAGAGCGTGAACCGCGGGAAAATCGTGATCGTCGTGAGCGCCCCGAGCAAAATCGCGCGCAACAACGTCGTCAATCCGCTGATAATCAAGCACGCACCGAGAATCAATCAGAGAATGCACCGGATACGGACGCTCAAACACCAACAAGAGAGCGTGAACAACGCGATAACCGCCGTAGACCGCAACAAAATCGAGGTCGTCGCCAAGATCGAAATGATCGCAACGACTCGCAACAAGATCGTCGGGAGAGCCGAGATAATAGAGACAATCGAGATAATCGCGACACTAAACGCACTTCGCGCAATCAAACGCGTAGACCGCGCCGTGAGCAACACGATTATCAAGATGAGCCGAATTTTAACCGCATTGATGAGGGCAATGAGCAACTCAATATCGTGAATAAAAATCGCCTCCCCTTTGAGAGCGGTTCGTTTGAAGCGAACATTGCGAAAGTGAATAAAAATCGCATGCGTCAAGTGTTTTCAAATCAGCAGCGTAATATTCAAAATCATGGCAATCTCTTTACTCAAGAGAGTAGCCCGAATCATAATCCCAATAGCCATCACAATTCAAACTCAAATAATCAGCGCCGCCGCAATCAACGCAACCCGCGCCGAAATAATAATCCCAACAACAATAAAGGGAATCATTAATCGCGCAACGATCGCGCGCAACTGCTGCATGAAAGGACGACGATGAATTACATTACGAAACACGGATTTCAAAAACTTTCGGATGAACTCAATTATCTCTGGAAAGATAAACGCCCTAAAGTGACACAAGCGGTCAGTGAAGCCGCCGCGCTAGGCGATCGCTCGGAGAACGCTGAATATATCTACGGAAAAAAGATGCTCCGCGAGATCGATCGTCGCGTGCGTTTTTTAAGTAAGCGTTTAGATGAGCTCACCATTGTTGATGCCCTTCCCGCAAATCAAGATAAGATCTTCTTTGGGGCTTATATCACCCTCGAGGATGAGGCGGGAAAAGAGCGCGTAGTGCGCATTGTGGGAAGTGATGAGTTTGATAATGATCCGTGCTATATCTCGATCAATTCGCCCTTAGCGAGAGCGCTGATTGGGAAGACGTTCGATGATGAGATTCTGCTAAAACTTGAAACCGGTCCGGTACGCTATTTAGTCGTTGATATTGAATATAAACCGCTCTAAATTTCTAACCGTATCAGCTCACAGTAATCTGTAATTATAATTAATAACGGCTAATAACGCCCGTACAGTCGCGCCTCACGCTCTTGCTTGAGGTAGCGATAATAATACGCCATCACCCGCGGCACATAGTTTTGCGTCTCTTTAAAGGGCGGAATTTTATTGCCATAACGCATCACCGCCCCCTCGCCTGCGTTATACCCCGCAAGCGCAAGTTCCACATCCTCAAATTTCTCTAATAAAAACTTCAAATAAGTGGTGCCCCCGCGAATATTTTGGAGCGGATCATACGCATCGACGACCCCAAAGCGTTTTGCCGTCATCGGCATCAACTGCATAAGTCCCTGCGCTCCAACGTGTGAACGAGCTTTGGGATTATAAGCGGACTCAACGGAGATCACCGCATGCACAAGCGCCGGCGGAACCCCAATCTCTTTGGCAATCTGATCAATAAAAGGCGTATAAATAGAGCGATTGGCAAAGTTTGCACTCACAAGCTCACTTTTCGCTTTATGATTTTGAGTGAAGTTCTCTAAATAAGCCGGTTTACGCTCAGGCCCTAAGAGATAACGATTGGGGAAATTCCCTTGAAAACTGCCCACCTGCTGATCTTGCACTGACGGTGTGCGGTTAAAACGGGGCATCTCTAACAGCGTCTGCGTATCAGAGCCATGCTGATCGTCACTTGCGATAATGGGCGACACTTTTTTAACGAGCTCCGCATTTTGCACATAGTGATTCACAAAATGTTTACCGCCTTCATCATCGATATACATATAGATATCCGCAAACGCAAAAAGCGCTGACGAAAGCGTGATAACCCCCGTAGCGACCCATTGTTTACGTCTCTTTTGTGACTGCGTTTTATCCATAGATTTAAATGTATAGCCGATCAAATAAAATGTGTGTTCCCATCATACGGGATTTTACTGGGATTATTTTGACGGGCGTCCGAGAATGAGCTCTCTATAGCGCTTATTGAGTTTATCGTAGGCAGAAACGGCTTTCGTCAGTTTAAGCGTGAGATCCACATTCTCTTCCTCTTTTTGATTGATTTTTACGCTAATTTTTTCATTCTCAATCATCAGTTCTTTAATGCGCTTTAAGAGGTCCGAGTCAGTATTTTCTTGGATCGACATCAGGCTGATTTTAGTCTCAAGCTCGATCACTTTATCCTGCCATTCAGCGACTGCATCGGCGATCCTTTTTGAGGTTACCACATCATTGGGGCGATAACTTAACGTATCGACATCGCCCACAACGTTTTCTTCTAAAAAGTGCACGCGCGCTGCAAGATCTCGATTTTCGTCAATATACTTCTCATTTTCAATGAGGGTAATGTTAAGGCGATCCCGCAATTTTTCACTCTCAGCCTTAAGCTCGTCAATCCGTTTTTTCGATTTAACCACTAGCGCTTTAATGCGATCAATCTGTAGTTCGTCGGGTGCTGCATTGGGCGCAGCTTCGACTTTAGGGGCTTTTCCGCGGGAGACCAATAATAAAACAATCACAAGAATGAGGAGCACGATGATCCCACTCCCTGCAATTAATACCCAATTATCCATCTCTTTACCTTTCTTTAACTACATTAACATACATTTAACACTGCCTAAGATTAGCGCGTTTTTTGGATTTATTGTATCTTTTTAAAAATCAGATCCCAGACACCATGCCCAAGACGAATGCCGCGGCGCTCAAATTTGGTAGTCGGGCGATGATTACTATCGGGCGCAAATCCGCTACCAAACGCATTTTCAAGCGCATCGATCTCATTCATCACTTCCATCATATGCTCCGCATAGGGCTCCCAGTCGGTTGCCATGCAGATTCGGCCATTGTGTTGCAAGACGCGCAATAATTTATTCACAAAGGGCACTTGCACTAATCGGCGCTTATTATGACGCTTTTTATGCCAAGGATCGGGGAAGAAAATTTGCACACATTCAAGCGATTCCGCTGGCAGACATTTGTCGATAATATGAACAGCATCATAATCGATTGCGCGAAGATTTGTCAGTCCTTTTTCTTCCACGGCGAGCAAAAGATGACCAACGCCCGGGCGATGCACTTCTACGCCTAAAAAATCCCGTTCAGGATGCATTTCTGCCATTTCAACGAGCGACGCGCCATTGCCAAAACCGATCTCTAAGGTACGCTCACGATTTTCACGCCCAAAAAGCGCATCAAGATCCCACTCGCTTTCCACCATTTCATGGGGAATGAGATAAGGACTCTCTTCCAAAATTCGCTCTTGGCCTTTTGTTAGGCGCCCTTCACGTTTAACGAACGAACGGATCGTCCGGAGGTGCTTCTTTTCCTCTTCCATGCTCACTTCTTTACTGTTTTCCATAACGTTTAATGACATACTCTTCTACAATCGTTTTAAATTCATCGGCAAGCCCATCCCCTTTCAAGGTGACAAGGCGTTCGCCATCAACATAAACTGGCGCAACCGGACGCTCACCGCTTCCCGGGAGACTGATACCGATATCGGCCAATTTCGATTCACCCGGCCCGTTTACAACACACCCCATCACGGCGACCACCATGGTTTCAACACCGGGATATTGTTCTTTCCAGATCGGCATATTATCATCCAAATAGCCTTGCACTTCTTGCGCAAGATGTTGGAAATAATCACTGCTCGTCCGCCCGCATCCCGGGCATGCCACCACTTTCGGGGAGAAATTACGAATCTGCAAACTCTGGAGAATCTCTTTTCCAACGAGCACCTCTTCAATGCGCGATGCGCCCGGCTCTGGCGTTAAGGAGATGCGAATGGTATCGCCAAGCCCTTGCTGAAGTAGCACCGAAAGCGCCGCCGTTGAAGCAACGGCTCCCTTCATTCCCATGCCCGCTTCGGTAAGCCCTAAATGCAGCGGAAGATTGGTTTGCGTTGCGATATCTTGGTAGACCTTAATCAGCTGTTGTGATTGACTCACTTTGACGGAAAGGATCATCTTTTCATCGGTCATTCCAAGGCTTTTCGCAAATTTCACGCTCTCAAGGGCGGAGACAATCATCGCCTCGCACATAAGCTCATCATTGGTTAACGGATTGGTGCGGGTTAAATTCTCATCCATCAGACGTTTTAAAACGCTCTGGTCAAGCGAGCCCCAATTGACCCCAATTCTCACTGGTTTATCATATTTTAACGCTTCATTAATGATCGCGCTAAACTGCTCATCTTTACGCTCGCCGCGGCCGACGTTACCGGGATTAATCCGCAATTTTGCTAGCATTTTCGCACATTCCGGTTCCGCCGCTAATAGACGGTGCCCATTGAAGTGAAAGTCGCCCACAACCGGCGTTTGATAGCCCCGTTTATCGAGCCCCTCAACAATATGAGGAACCGCTTTCGCCGCTTTTTCCGTATTGACCGTCACGCGCACAAGCTCAGAGCCCGCATCGGCAAGCTCAATAATCTGCTCAATGGTCGCATCGATCTCTTCGGTATTGGTATTGGTCATCGATTGGACGCGAATGGGATGATCAGAGCCGATTCCCACATTGCCCACCATGACTTGACTGGTTTCTCTACGTTTTATGGAGTACACCATGAATAAATCCTTTCCCTATTCATTCGTCATAATAAAGTTAACGTGTCATTATAGCATTAAGCGATCTAATAAGAAGCGTTATCACCGAAGCCCGTTGCTGTGCATATCATTTAGCCGTTCTTTGTGGTAAATTGGGGAAATATTCATTTTATATAATCCGATAAGGAGCGGTGCCATGGCCTACCTAACTTACAAAGCGTTTCATATCATCTTTATGGTGACCTGGTTTGCAGGTCTTTTCTACCTCCCGCGTATCTATGTTTATCACGCGATGAATAGAGATACTAAAACCATCGAAACCTTTAAGGTGATGGAGCGAAAATTGATGATTATGACCCATATCGGAGGCACGCTGACGCTGATTTTTGGGCTGATTATGCTGATGAAAAATCCGATTTTGCTTAAAATGCCATGGATGCACATTAAATTAACGCTCATCTTTTTACTCTTTGTCTACCACGGATTTTGCTATCACTATATGATGGTATTCCGCGTTGATGGCAACAAAAAAACGCACAAATTCTACCGCTTCTTCAATGAAATCCCCTCAATTATTATCGTGGCAGTGGTGTTACTTGTTGTCCTAAAACGCCCAACGATTGGGATGTAGAGATAAAAACAAAAACAGATCAATCAAAAGCCCCGACGTGTAACGATGACAGGTCGGGGCTTTTATTATTGCTAATTAATTGAATCTTACAGATTGTCAGAGGCGTAGAGCGCTAAGCGTGAACGTTCACCTTGTTGTAAGGTGATGTGCGCGCTGTATTTCCAGCCTTGGAATTTCTCGACCACATAAGTTAAACCAGATGTGGTTTCGGTTAAGTACGGCGTATCGATCTGGCCGATATTTCCTAGACAGATCACTTTGGTATTTTCACCGGCACGCGTGATGAGCGTTTTCATCTGTTTTGAGGTGAGGTTTTGCGCCTCATCGATAATCACCCATTTATTTTGGAACGTCCGTCCGCGCATAAAGTTAAGCGATTTAATTTTGATGCGATGCGCTAAGAGATCATTCGTTGCGCCTTTGCTCCAATCATCTTTTTGATGATCGCCCATCAATACCTCAAGGTTATCCATGAGTGCGCCCATCCACGGTGCCATTTTTTCCTCTTCCGTACCGGGTAGGAATCCAATGTCTTCACCCACCGATACCGTTGCTCGGGTCATGATGATTTGATCATATTTTTTCGTCTCTAAAACTTCATGCAGCCCCGCCGCTAGCGCCAGAAGGGTTTTCCCCGTTCCCGCTGCGCCAAGGAGTGTGACGAAATCAATGTCCGGATCGAGCAGGATGTTAAGTGCAAAATTTTGCCCTTTGTTACGCGCTTTAATGCCCCACACGCCATTATCGTGATAATCGTGAAGCGGCTCAATAATCGCGGTGTCGCCCTCTTTATCGCGGACGATGTAATCCATATTATCGCTGCCAACAAAGAGCCCTTGCCCAACAATCCAGTTTTTCACCTCATCAGCCTGCACTTTGTAAAAACTGCGGCCCTCTTCTTCGGTCCACGACTCTAAATTGGTATCAAACTGCTCCCAAAAATGAGTGTCATATTCGGAAAACCCTTTGTATAAAAGATTGGCATCATCGAGAATTTGGTCGTTAAAATAATCTTCCGCTTCAATGCCAACAATCGCTGCTTTAATGCGAAGATTAATGTCTTTTGAGACTAAAATCACCCGCTCAGGATATTGCTCTTCGAGCGACAAGGCTACTTGCAGAATAATATTATCATTCACCCCTTTTACAAGGCGCGACCCTTCAGGCGTCTCTTCAAGCGGACGAGTTTGGAAGAAAAGGCGACCGGTACAAAGTTTACAATCATCGTTTTGAATTTGCGGAACAATCGGCACGCCATCATTGAGATCACCATCAAAATTCTCAAGCATATCATTGATAAAACGGCTCGCTTGACGAGCATTTCGCGATGGTTCCGAGCGCCCTCCCTTATTGCGGTCAAGCTCCTCTAACACAATCATGGGCAAGTAGATATCATGCTCATGGAAACGGAAAATCGATGTGGAATCATGCATTAAAACGTTAGTATCTAAAACAAAAATCTTTTTAGAACGATGGGGTTTTAGCGTTGTCATACTCTTGGTTTCTCCTCGTGTGAGTCGCTTGTTGATCACAATAAGCGGGAATAAATATCAATTATTGGGCAAATCGAAGGGTTCTTTTTTAAGTAATTAAAGGGCTTTTACCGCTTCCAATACCTCATTGGCGTGGCCCGGGACTTTCACCTTGCGCCACTCGTTTACAATCTCTCCGTCCGCCGTCAAAATAAAGGTGCTACGCTCAATTCCAAAGCCAATTTTACCGAACATATTTTTCTCTTTGATGACATCAAGCGCTCGGCATAAGGTCTCATCGGGATCGGAAATGAGAGGGAAATGAAGGGAGAACTTCTCCGCAAATTTTTGATGCGATTTAACACTATCGCGCGAAACGCCAATCACCTCAACTCCGTGCATTGAAAACTCATTTAACAGCCCATTAAAATCCTGCACCTCGTTACTGCAACCAGGCGTATTATCTTTTGGGTAGAAAAAGAGCACAATGTGCTTTGCGTCGAGCGCGGAGAGGGTAAGAGAGTCGGTTTGTGTGGAGAACGATTGGCTCCAAACAGCAGAATCAATTTTGCTCATAATAGTTAACTCTTTGATTTTATTTAAATTTATATCTATCCTAATAATCTATTTGATTGATTGGATCGATAATGTACGAAATTCTTCTCTTACCTATAGTTATAGCAGGTATTCTCTTATGATTAAAGATTGGCTCACACTCTATTTTACCCCGCAGATCGGGATTCGCCGATTTCACCATCTTTTACAATCCTTTACGGATATTCATGAAATTTTAAGTGCCGATAATCAAGCATGGCAAGCGATCGGAATTCCGCAAAGTGCGCAATCTCGCCGTGATGATCCTAAAATTGCGCGCGAAGTGGAGATAAGTCTTGCATGGCTAAACGCGTCACCCCTTCATCATATTATTACGCTCGATCATGCGCTCTATCCGCCGCTGTTAAAGACGCTTCCCGATGCCCCGCCGCTGCTCTTTATTAAAGGAAATCCCACCATTTTAAGTGAACCGCAACTCTCAATTGTGGGAACGCGCCATCCGACGGAAGAGGGGAAACGCCATAGTCACGCCTTTGCGAGAGAACTCTCCATGCGCGGATTTGTCATCACAAGTGGTCTTGCCATGGGCGTTGATGGTGAGGCACATCGCGCAGTGGTTGAAGCGAATAATCGAACGATCGGGGTATTAGGCACAGGGCTTGAATCGATCTATCCTAAACGTCATCAATCGCTCAGTGAATCAATGATTGATCGAGGCGGCGCCCTTGTGAGTGAATTTCCCCTTGGAACACCGCCAAAAGCCACCAATTTCCCCCGTCGAAATCGGATTATTGCAGGATTAAGCCTGGGAACGCTCGTGGTTGAAGCAGCAAAGCGCTCAGGATCGCTGATTACTGCACGGCTTGCCCTTGAGTATAATCGTGAAGTATTTGCCATTCCCGGATCGATTCATAATCCGCATGCCAAAGGCACCCATCAACTCATTCGGGACGGCGCAACGCTAACAGAATCGGTCGCAGATATTTTGCGGGAACTGAGCGGGTGGTATGATCCCACGCTTGAGTCGAAATCTAAATCCAGATCTGTTGAATCCATACCTAACATTGAGCCTAATTCGCGACAAAAACCGGCACCATCATTGATTAATAGTTCGATTAGTGCACCTCCAAATGCACCCCTAAATGCCCCGAGTGATCCCACTGAACGAAAACTCTTTGAGACACTGCAAACTCCGCTTACTATCGATGAACTTGTCGAGCGTTTAGAACTTGATACCTCTACTTTAATGACCACCCTCCTGACATTAGAGCTTGAAGGGTTTGTGACCAATATCGGTTCAGGCCGTTATCAACAAACAATCGGCTAGATGCTAGATGATTATTCGTTGAGTTTGCCCATTTAACTCATAAAATTGAGCCTGCTAACCGGTTTTTGATCCGGCTCATTTTTTAGACGCAGCGCCATCGGAAGCGTTAATTTGGCCGTGAGCGCAATAAGATAGATAAGCGCCCGCGTTTCAGATGTGGCGACTTCGTGCCGATAGATCTCATCAAACCATGTGCTTAACTGGTTGCGATTAGCGAGATTGAGTGTACTAAAAAAAGAGATCATCTCCGAAAATGCCTTCAATGCCTCCTGATTGGGCGATTCAAGTGGCGTTGCAGGATGGTTTTCAAGCGCAAGACTTTCTGCAAGTTCCGTTAAAAATCGTGTGCTAAAGGTGTGAGGCTTCCCACTTCCAAGTAACATTTCAAAAAAGAAGACCACCGCTGACTTTTCATCAAAGAGCGTCTTTTCATTAAGCTCAAAGGCAAGCCCATCTTCATGGCGATCTACATCGATTCGATGCAGCATTTCATCGAGATAACACCCCATCGCAACGGAAAGGCGAGAGTGCCTGCGATTGAGCCGACGTAATACCTTAAGTTTCTCATCAAAAGCCTCGCGATCGGCCTCGTGGAGCTCGCGGATCGGATCGACGCTTTTAATTAATAGCACCGCCTTATCAAATTTGGGAAGCGCCACAACTTCATCGAGAGTCTGACTCAATTCATCAAATAATGTCGCCGGAAGCGCACTTTTTAGATACTCAAGTTGCGCTTTAACAATGAGACGCTGATCACTTAAAAAGAGCTGATAAACCGCAATTACGCCCCCTTGCAAGCGATCATATTCAATGGGTTTTCCTAAAAGCGCATCAAACCCGCGCGAACGTTTCCGCCCATGCAGTTTCGTATTAGCATACCGCCCATGAGCGCTCACAAGCTCGTCACTCTCTTCGGAAAAATCATGATAATAGTATCGATTCATCGCAATGAGCTCCGCATCCGTTGGGAGCTCAAACTCGGGATCAATCGCTCGAATCCGCGCAATAATGGGTGGATGAGTATCAAAGCGCCCGGGCGTTTCCAGATCTTGATAATCAGTTAAATAAAAATGAGAAAATTCGTGATAGACCGATTCCGAGCGCATCGCAAGACTTTCATCATCCACCTCTAAAAAAGCAATCTTTTTTAATACATCCACAATGGCATCGCTTCGCGTCAATCGCACCGATTCTGCATCGGCTAAAAACTCTCTCTTACGCGAAATCGCCGATTTTAACAGACGCGCAATAATCGCTCCCATCGAACCAATCCAGAGCACAATCATCGAGATAAAAAAGAGCGGGAAATACCAAATACTGAACGAGCCTGCACTCTTCCCTTTTTGAAATTCCGGCGCATAGCCAAGGCAAAGACGATCGAGATAAAAGGGGTAAATATCGGTAATGGAATGAAAGAGATCGCGCCCGTAAAGATATACACATTGCAGCCCATAGAGCCAAATCACAAGTTTAAAATTGAGCAGGCAATCTTTATGGAGAATATGGCTCATTTCGTGCCCAACCAGCGCCCGCAGTTCCTCGCGAGATAGCCTCGTGATTGCCCCTTCGGTTACCGCGATCCCCACATCTTCCTCACTTGAGGCCACCGCAAGCGCGTTAATATCCATCGAATTAATAAGATAGGTTTTCGGCGTTTTAAGATTGGCAGCGAGCGCCATCTCTTCGGTCACCTGATGAAACCGGCGCAACAATTCATTGTGTTGAAGCCCGTGTACGCGCACTGCGCCCAGCATCTCCATCACTGACGGAACGCCCACTTTAAGCGCATGATATTTTGAATAGACCATGCCAAAAATAAAGAGCATCGAAGCGGTAAAAATCAATAAAAAGTAGCCGACATAATGAGGATCGGCTTGTTTCGGAGAAAAGAAAAAGATCCCCGCCGTCACCGTGACCGATAATAATAGCGAGATAAAGGCATACGAGAGCACAAAGAGCGCAATCAGGCGAAATGACGTCGCTTTTAGCTGAAATATCCGTTCAAATTGCCCCATAGCACCCTCTTTCTCATTTTTATACAGTGGTTGATAACCCGTTATTAATGAGGTTATTATCGCATAATTTATATAATCTTATATGGTAAGCTCGCGTTTTCGCGTTAAAAAACGTTCTACCTCTTCAGCAAAGATCGTGGCGCGCCAAGTATTTGTCGCCGTAACATGGCTTGCATGAGGAAGCACCCACAGCGATGAGGTGGGAATCGCTTGATACATCGCAATAATATCCTCCATCGGCACCAAAGGATCGCGATCGCCCGAGACAATCATCACCGGACACTCGATCGTTTCAAGCGCTGAGAGACGATAATCATGATCGGTAGTATCGGGATTTAACGCATCACTCACCCGCGTAATCACCGTTTTCCACGCCTCATCCCCACCTTGCCCGCGATGAAGACGCGACAGATAGCGATCCACGCCCAAACTAATCCAATAATCGGGGTCGCTCATCGAGGTGGTACTGCGAAACGTTGCCATATTTTTACGATAATTACAGCGATAGAGCACAAGCTTTTTAACGCGCTCCGGCCGATTCATCGTCACCCAAAGCGCCGTCGCACCGCCCATGCTCGATCCGCAAAAATGCGCACTCGTCACACCCTCTTTTTCCATCACCTCTAATACGGCGTGCCCGCATTCAGAAATGGAGAGTTTTTCGCCTTTTAATGCACTGCAGCCGTGGCCAGGCTGATCGATTGCAATCACTTTAAAGCGCTTTTCCCACGCCTTAATCTGCGGCAACCACTCTTCGTGACTCATGCCCCCTGAATGCAAAACGATAAGCGGCTCACCCTCGCCAAATACTTCATAATAGATCATTCCTTACTCTCCTCTTCGGTAAACAGTGCTGTTAATTGTTTTTGTAAATCCAAACGCGTTAAACCCGCATGATAGCGCCCTTTTGGATCCACGACGAGAATTTGCGATCCCCCTCTAAAGAGCGAGGCAAAGGATTTTGAATGCCCAAATCCACCCTCCTCTTGAATGGCCGGCAGATATTTTGGCTCGATCCAATAGAGCTGATTCCGCAGCGCCTCAAAATGAGCTAAAATCGTCGATGATAATCCCATCGGCATTTTACCGACCACTAACATGCGCCCAGTAAAGAGCCGTTTATCATCTTCAAGCAGCTCAAAAATGGTACTGAGATTGGCCATCTGCTCTTTTCGCTCAAGCACAATGAGCTGCCAATTGCCCAATCCTTGCGTTAGCGTGTATTGCTCGCCCTGATTAATCCATTCAAAATAGGGGAAGGATTCGCCGAGCTCAAGCGGACTATCACCACTAAAGGGATAATGCCCATTTTCAAGATAATCAGCAATAAGTGAGAGCCGCGCAAACGCCTCCTCTTTTGAGATGCCCGACAGATCCGCTTTGGTATCAAGATGGCGCCATGAAAAGGGATCATTTACTTGAATGGTTAACGGACGGAGCCCCAACAGATGCTCAAATGCCTCAATCTCGGTATATACTTTCGATAGTGGCGAAATATAATGCCGGCGCACCCGCGTAAGAAGCGCATTTACCCGCTCTTTGGTGATCGGTTTTTTCTCAAGTTTTGTCAATTCATCCAACACAGCGCGCTCCTAAATCCTGCCCAAATCCTATTTTTCTCGCCTATTATATAAATTTCCTGCAAAAGTTCCTATTTTCAGACGTTATTTCCTCAAATGATCGGATCACCTAGACTGCTTAAAAATTAATCACTTCTAGTAAAACCGTTGCAAAATATGCCGATCGCCATGAGACCTGCTATAATCGCACTGATATTATTGAAGCTAAATTATAATCACGTTAACGCCCACGGGCCCCTGTATAGATAGATCAATTCGTGCGTAGAAAACCCCTAGTCCTCCATACATTAATTGCACTCTCTATTGCGTCTGCGATGAGTCTTTCGCCGCTTTATGCTGCGCCAAAAAGTTGTAAAATCTCCCCCCTTGCAGATTATCTTCTCGATTCGCCCAATAATCTGCCAAAAGATGAGATGATTTTACTCTCCGATGATGGGGCGATTACCCCAACGGAAGGGGCGCTTTTTGGGAATGTCATCGTTCAGGAAAAGGAGGGGAATTTCTACTCCGACTCGCTCTTTTTAGATCGGGTTAATAATGTGATCTTTTCAAAAGATGACCCGATCTATTATGGCTCCGATGCCGTTGCGGTTCGCGGAGAAAACTTCAAACATTATCTTAATGATGAAATCACCGATCTCATCGGCGGCGAGTACTATTTAAGCGGTGATCGCCCGGCTCAAGGACGTGCTAAAACCATGCATCATGAGGCGCGCGAGGAACGCTCAGATCTTGAGGAAGCCACCTATTCAGCCTGTGAAGTGGATAACGAAACGTGGACCATTAAGAGTAAAAATCTCCGCATCAATCATGCCACAGGACGCGCCGTTGCCAAACACGCGTTTTTTGCGGTGCGTGGGCAATCGGTACTCTATTTCCCCTATCTCTCGTTCCCCATTGATGGGCAGCGTCATAGCGGATTTTTATCGCCGAAAGTGCAATTTGATCGTAATAATGGGTTTACCTTTCGTCTCCCCTACTATTTCAATCTAGCGCCGAATATGGATGCAACGCTTGGCGTTGGGGTGATGAGTAAACGCGGCTTTATTTTTGATGGAGAACTGCGTTATCTAAATGAGTGGCAAAATTCGATTTTAAACCTTGAATACATTCCTGAAGATCGTCAGAAAAATGATGAAAAACGCTGGTCACTCTTCTTTAATCAAAATCTAACCTTTACCGATCGATTAAGCGGTGCGATTCTCTATCAAAAGGTCTCTGATGATGATTATCTTAAAGATCTCGATGACACCATTGGCCTCTTATCGAAAACAAACTTAGAGCGTTACGCCTCTCTGACTTATAACGATGAGTATGTGAGCGCCTCGATTCGTTTCCAAGATTTCCAAATTATCGATAAAGAGGCGATTCGCCTGAAACCCTATTCACGCCTGCCGCAAATTTCGGTGGCGAGCCATCAAACCTATGGCCTACTTGAATATGGGGTGAGTGCTGAATTTACTCGCTTTATCACCGAGCTTGGCAAGAATGATACCCGCGCAAAAGGGGGAGATCGATTTGATATTAAACCTTATGCACGTCTTAATTTAGAGAATTCATGGGGCTTTTTTAGACCTGAAATTGCCTTCCGCTATACTGATTATTCGATCGACCATCGAAAAAATCCGCGCAATGATCCTGAAAGTTTCCATCGTTCGATGCCCATTTTTAGTGTCGATACCGGACTCTTTTTTGAACGTGATTTAGAGCTTAAATCACTCTTTGGAGGCGGCGAATATGTGCAAACGTTAGAGCCTCGCCTCTTTTATCTCTATGTTCCCTACCGCACGCAATCACATATCCCGATGTTTGATACATCGCTCTATAGCCCGAGCTATTCAGCACTCTTCAACTCGACCAACTTTACCGGCGCTGACCGTCAAAATGATGCAAATCAAGTCACGACCGCGCTGACAACTCGCTTTATTAATGCCAATAGTGGCGTAGAAAAACTTCGACTATCTGCCGGGCAAATTCAATATTTTGAGAAAAATCGTATCCGCTTAGGCGATGATTTAAGTGAAGAAGAGGCCAATAAGAACCGCTCAGAATGGTTCATGGAGGGAGAATTTGAAGTGATTCCAAAACTCTATACCAATCTCACTTGGCAATGGTCTCCGAAAAAGAGTAAAACCACAAAAACCACCTTTGATCTACGCTATCAACCTGAGCAAGATAGAATCCTTAATCTCGGTTACCGCTATACCCGAAATGATGGCAATCCCGATAACACCATCAATCAAATTGATCTCTCTGGATTTTGGGAGCTCGATGAAAAATGGAGTCTCATTGGCCGATATAATCATTCACTCAATAATAATCAAATGATCGATACCATGGCCGGTTTCCAATACGATACCTGTTGCGTGCGCGTCCAAGCGATTACTCGTTATTATCGAGATACGCCTCAAGCGAAAGAGACCCAGTGGCGCTTTTATTTGATGTTTGACCTTAAAAACATGGGCAGTTTCGGCCAAAGTACTGATACTCTCCTGCAAGATCATATTACCGGATATCGTTACCGCGGATTCTAACCCGGCAACCCATCTCACACAATTAGATTCAACATTCAAATGGATAGATCGCATAATCTATCCCTTTTTTGCCATTAATCCTACTATTTTTAGCAAAAGTACTTGAATTATTCCTTAGAGTGATCTATATCTAAATAAGACGCTTGTGACAATTAAATCAATAATTAATGCGTCATTATTTGAATAATAATAAACAAAAAAAACGATTATATCTGGAGGAAGCATGAAAAAGTCACTGTTAGCCCTAACTGTGTGTGGATTAATGAGTATGCCTGGTTTAACCATGGCAGAAGAATTAACTGGAACCCTTAAAAAGATTGATGAAACCGGTACGATTACCCTCGGTCACCGTGAATCATCGATTCCCTACTCTTACTATGACAATCAGCAAAATGTCATTGGTTATTCCCATGATGTGAGTTTAAAAATTGTAGAAGGCGTTGAGAAAAAATTGGGTAAAAAAGTCAATGTAAAACTCACGCCCATCACCTCACAAAACCGTATTCCGTTAATGAAAAACGGCACGATTGACCTTGAGTGTGGCTCAACCACGCACAATACCTCACGCGCCGAAGAAGCCGATTTCAGTAACACAATTTTCATCATCAATATTCGCATGATTACCGATAAAGCCTCGGGCATTCAAAGCTTCGATGATCTCGCTAAAAAGGTCGTAATCACTACCGCCGGCACCACCTCAGAGCGTATTTTACGCAATATGGAAGCTGAGAAAAAAATGGGTATGCGTATCCAAGCAGCGAAAGACCATGGTGATGCGTTTATGATGCTCGCCGATAAACGTGGCGTGGCGTTTGTGATGGACGACTCCCTTCTCTATGGAGAGCGTGCAAAATCGCCTCAACCGGATCGCTGGGTTGTGGTTGGTGAATCTCAAGGGAAAGAGGCCTATGCCTGTATGATGCGTAAAGGCGATGCTCAGTTTAAAGCAGTCGCGGATGAGGTTATTGCGGAGATGTCAACATCCGGCGAGATGGAAGCACTCTATAACAAATGGTTTATGAATCCAATTCCACCACGCAATGTCAACTTAGATTTCCCGCTATCGGATAGCATGCGCGAACTCTTTGAAAACCCAAGCGACGTACCTTTCCAATAAACGGATCAATCCGTCAACTCTCTAATCACAACGGGTGAGGGCCTATAATTAGCCCTCGCCTCTTTGTGGTCATGTCATAAATTTCAGGTTAGAAAGGATCGACCTATGTTTGGATTAGATTTTTCAATTCTGCTCCAAGAAGCGGTAATCAACGAGACCTACCTCGACTGGCTGTTTGAAGGGGCAAAATGGACCATTATCACTTCAAGCGCGAGTTGGTTTCTCGCCCTAACGCTCGGGATTATCGTGGGAACGATGCGTACCCTACCGAGTCGTTTTTTTCGTTTCATCGGTGCAACTTATGTGGAATGTCTGCGTAACGTACCGCTGATTGTTCAGCTCTTTTTCTGGTATTACGTCTGGCCAAATATGCTCCCAGAACCCCTTGAGATCTGGATTAAAACGCAAGATCCGATCGTACAAATGATGACTGCGGGGATTCTTTGTTTGGGGCTTTTTACCTCGGCGCGAGTTGCCGAACAGGTTCGTTCAAGCATTGAATCGCTTGCAGGCGGACAGATGCGGGCAGCGCTTGCAACCGGGCTCACCCTTCCCCAAGCGTACCGCTATGTGATTTTACCGCAGGCGCTGCGGATTATTATTCCACCCATGACCTCCGAGTTACTCAATATCTTTAAAAACTCCTCGGTCTTACAGACAATTGGCCTTGCGGAATTAACCCGTCAAGCGGCGCAAATTAACGACTATACCGCAAAAGCCTATGAGTCCTTTATCGTGGTCACAATCGCCTACATCATTATTAACTTAGCCTTAATGCTGATTATGAAAGCGGTTGAACACTATTCCCCAATTCCCTCGTTAAAACAAGGAGCGTAATATGGATCTTCTTCCTTTTTCTGATCTATTCACCCTCCTCAATGAGAACCGCACGTTTTTATGGCAAGGGATGGCGGTGAGTTTACAGATCACCGTGATCGCCATTATTGTCGGCATCGTTTGGGGAACAATTTTAACCATCATTCGCCTCTATGCACCAAAACCGATCGCGCTGCTTGCCACTGGCTATGTCAATCTCTTCCGCTCCATTCCGCTGATTATGGTGTTGATGTGGTTCTATATCGCCATTGGCCCAAGCATTCAGCATCTTTTCGGGCTCGATAATAGTGCAAGCGTTCGTTTAATCTGGGCGATTGTAGCCTTTTCACTCTTTGAAGCGGCTTACTACTCGGAGATCATTCGCGCAGGCTTTTTAAGTGTACGCAAACAGCAAATGAACGCCGCACTTGCCCTCGGTATGACTCGGTTACAAGCGATTTTCAACGTCATTTTACCGCAAGCGCTTCGTAATATGGTGCCCCTTCTGTTAACCCAAGCGATTATTCTCTTTCAAGATACCTCGCTTGTTTACATCATGAGTCTCAATGATTTCTTCCGCGCAACCGACATTATCGGCTACAACAATAATGCCAAAATGGAACTGATTCTCTTTGCCGGATTTATCTATTTTATCATCTGTTTTACCCTCTCAAGTGGTGTGAGATATCTGCAAACAAGGAAAAAACGTATATGATTACCTTCAAAAACGTGAGTAAATATTATGGAGATTTTAAGGTTCTCAACAACTGCTCCACTGAGATTGCTGAGAAAGAGGTGGTGGTTGTTTGTGGCCCCTCTGGCTCAGGAAAATCCACTCTGATTCAATGCGCTAATGGTCTCGAGCCCTATCAAGAAGGCGAGATTATCATCAATGGCCATTCGCTCTCAAATCCAAAGGTGAATCTCTCAAAAGTTCGCTCTGAGGTGGGCATGGTGTTCCAACACTTTGAGCTTTTCCCGCATATGTCGATTGAGAATAATCTGATGCTTGCGCAACAAAAAGTGCTCAAACGTGGCAAAGACGAAGCCTATGAAAAGGCAATTAGTCTACTAGATCGTGTGGGGCTTAAAAATCATCTTGGAAAATACCCCACTCAACTCTCAGGCGGGCAACAACAGCGGGTTGCGATTGCTCGTGCGCTTGCGATGGATCCTGTTGTCATGCTCTTTGATGAGCCGACGTCTGCCCTTGACCCTGAGATGATTCATGAGGTGTTAGCGGTGATGGTCGAGCTTGCACAAAGCGGAATGACGATGATGTGCGTCACCCACGAGATGGGATTTGCTCGACAAGTGGCGGATCGGGTGATCTTTATTGATGGCGGTGAAATCCATGATGATCTCTCAAAAGAGGCCTTTTTTGAAGGGGATCCTAGCGATCGAGCCAAAGCCTTTTTGAAAAACATCTTTCAATATGATTGAGGATCTTGTTACACTAAAACGATTAACGCATTAATCAAAGGAGTCAAGATGAAGCAATCGTTTACCCTTCTTGTTGCGGGGCTTATGCTCGGATTACTCACTGCTTGCAGTGCCACCACAGGCGCTTCCACCGATGGTGATATTGGCGTTTCGGCGAGCCAAAAAGTCAGCAGTGACCGCGATTCGAGCCCAAAAGTCTATGGCAGTATTCGTTACGGCTATAATTTTGGCAATTAACGCCTCGCGCTGAATACTTAAAAACAGATCCTTAAAAATGAGCTCATAAAAAACTCCAGTCAGTGATTGATACCGACTGGAGTTTTTATTTATCAGATTATAATCGCTTTAAGATCAGTGACGTAATACCATTAATTTCTTAATCTCTGCGATCGCTTTTGCAGGATTTAAGCCTTTCGGGCAGGTATTAGTACAGTTCATAATGGTGTGACAGCGATAAAGTTTGAACGGATCTTCTAACTCATCTAAACGCTCACCCGTATGCTCATCACGAGTATCAACGATGAAACGATACGCTTGAAGTAATACCGCTGGACCTAAGTATTTCTCAGAGTTCCACCAGTAGCTTGGGCATGAAGTTGAACAACATGCACAGAGAATACACTCATAGTATCCGTCGATTTTTCTACGCTCTTCAATCGATTGTAGACGCTCACGCGGAGGATTTGGTGTATCAGTTTTAAGCCAAGGTTGTACCGATGCGTGTTGTGCGTAGAAGTGCGTTAAATCAGGCACTAAGTCTTTCACAACGTGCATATGGGGAAGCGGATTAATCACCACCTCGCCTTGACGATTTTTCGGTACATCCGCTGTCGCTTTAGTACATGCAAGCGTATTCGTTCCGCCGATATTCATCGCACATGAACCACACACCCCTTCACGGCATGAACGGCGAAGCGTTAAGGTTGGGTCGATTTTGTTTTTGATGTATAAAAGCGCATCAAGCACCATCGGACCACACGCGTCTAAGTTCACATCGTAGGTATCGTAACGTGGGTTTTCACCGCTATCGGGATCCCAACGATACACTTTAAATACGCATTTATTCGTTGCGTTATCGTCCGCAAAGTGTTGTCCTTTTTGAACGATTGAATTTTCTGGTAATTTAAATTCAGCCATAATATTTTTCCTCTATCTCAAATATGATGATTCCTAAAGTTCCATACCACCACAATTAGTAGGTACGCTCTTTAGG
Source organism: uncultured Ignatzschineria sp. (assembly GCA_945619025.1). Lineage (GTDB taxonomy): Bacteria > Pseudomonadota > Gammaproteobacteria > Cardiobacteriales > Wohlfahrtiimonadaceae > CALZBJ01. The sequence goes on from CALZBJ010000008.1 coordinate 21,205, forward strand.
CGGAAAATACTCGACTTCATCAGTTAAGGTGTAGTTATGCACCGGACGATAATCAAGCTCCACGTCACCCTCTTCGCTTACCCAAGCAAGAGTGTGTTTCATCCAATTTTCATCATCACGTTTCGGGAAATCTTCGTGTGCGTGTGCACCGCGTGATTCGTGACGTGCTTCTGCTGAAACGATCGTCGCTAACGCTGAGATGAGAAGGTTTGATAATTCTAATGTTTCAACTAAGTCTGAGTTCCAGATTAAGCTGCGGTCATGCACTTTAACGTCTTTAAAGAGTTTGAACGCTTCTGTGATCGCCACAACCCCTTCTTTAAGGGTCTCTTTAGTACGGAATACCGCGGCATCACGTTGCATTGCGCGCTGCATTTTATCACGTAGATCCGCCGTTGAGATAGTTCCATCCGCGTAACGAATGCTGTCGAAACGATCTAAGATACGGATAATTTCAGACTCTGGCAGATCTTTTTGCGAGGCATTAGGCTCTAAAATTTCAGCACAACGGTTTGCCGCCGCACGACCAAATACCACTAAGTCTAATAGTGAGTTTGAACCTAAACGGTTCGCCCCGTGTACCGATACACACGCCGCTTCACCAATGGCCATTAAACCTGGGATCACATAGTCAGGATCGCCATCTTTAAGCGTTACCACTTCTGCGTGATAGTTCGTTGGAACCCCACCCATGTTGTAGTGAACGGTTGGGATAACAGGAATCGGCTCTTTACGAACGTCAACGCCTGCGAAGATACGCGCACTTTCAGCGATACTTGGTAAACGCTCTTCGATCACTTCAGGACCTAAGTGCATTAAGTTAAGATATACGTGGTCTTTATGCTCGCCCACACCGCGTCCGTCACGCACTTCTAGAAGAATTGAACGTGAAACAACGTCGCGCGATGCCAAGTCTTTTGCGTTAGGTGCGTAGCGCTCCATGAAGCGTTCGCCGCTGGCGTTAGTTAAGTAACCACCTTCCCCACGAACCCCTTCAGTAATCAGACAACCTGCGCCGTAGATACCGGTTGGGTGGAATTGTACGAACTCCATATCTTGAAGAGCAATTCCCGCACGTGCTGCCATTCCGTTACCGTCACCAGTACAGGTATGCGCGCTCGTTGCTGAGAAGTATGCACGGCCGTAACCGCCCGTCGCTAATACCACCATTTGTGAACGGAATACATGAATCGTACCGTCCGCTAAGTTCCATGCGATCACCCCACGGCACTCGCCCTCTTCCATAATTAGGTCGATTGCGAAGTACTCAATGTAGAATTCTGCATTGTGTTTTAAAGATTGTTGATAGAGCGTATGAAGCATTGCGTGACCAGTTCTGTCCGCGGCTGCACACGTTCTTTGTGCTTGTGCTTCACCATAGTGAGTCGTCATACCACCAAATGGACGTTGATAGATTTTACCTTCTTCGGTTCTTGAGAAAGGAAGACCGTAGTGCTCAAGCTCTAAAATTGAAGGAATCGCTTCACGACACATATATTCGATGGCGTCTTGGTCACCTAACCAGTCTGACCCTTTAACGGTGTCATACATATGCCAGCGCCAATCATCTTCACCCATATTTCCAAGAGCAGCCGATACGCCCCCTTGAGCCGCAACAGTATGTGAACGAGTTGGGAACACTTTTGTTACACAAGCGGTTTTAAAGCCTTTTTCCGCCATACCGAGCGTTGCACGAAGTCCTGAACCACCTGCACCGACAACTACCACGTCATACACGTGTTCGGTAATTTTATAATCTTTATATTCTTTTAAATTCATTTGTTAACCTCAAAATCCTGTATCGATTCTTTTATCCCAATGACTAACCTAAAACGCTCGCAACAGATGAAATACGCACAACCGCGTATACTGCTGAAAGGCCGATAATCATCATGATTACACGCATCGCGTTAACCACCATTAGGCGAACGCACGCTTTCCCAATATAGTCCTCAAGGAAAACTTGTAATCCTAAAATGGCGTGATAAAACGCAGTCACGATAAAAGTGATGACGAGAACTGTGGTGGTCGGTTTTGCTAACCACGTTACAACGTCTCTGTAGCTTGCTGTGAGGTTTGTTGCAAAACTAAATGCAAACCATAAAAAAAGAACGGCTAACACCACTGCGCTCACTTTCTGTGCAACCCATTGGCGCGAACCGCTACGAGCAGATCCTAAGCCTTTTACACGGCCTAATGCTGTTTGATGTCTCATTATTCGCTCTCCTTATGCCATAAAACCAGCAACGATGATGATAAGTCCAAGTACGATCGCACCGATTTGAACTAAACGCGCTGATTTACGTGCTGAATCCATATCAATTCCTTTACCCGCGTCCCAAAATAGGTGACGGATACCATTACAGAAGTGATAGCATGCCGCAAACGTACCAATGAACACGAAAATCAACACAAACCAGTTGGTTAAAAATCCTTGTACCGCTTGATACGCATCAGGCCCAGCTGCGATACCCGCAAACCAAGCTGCAATGACGAACATGATGAAAACGAGCGCGATCCCTGAAAGACGATGTAAAAAGCTCATCACCGAAGTGATTTGGAACTTATACGCATCCCCTAACATAAAAGGCGATAATGGTCGTTTATTTTGACTCATAAAGTGTCCCCCTTAAAGTTAATAAAATTTTAATACAACACAACTACTACAACATACAAGTTTGCCAAGTTATCCGTAAACTTGCAATACAATTATCATATTTTAACCATTTTAATCAATTCTCGACCTAGGATCGCTCAAGCGCCTCTATTGGTGCGAGTTCTGACGCTCTTTTTGCTGGGAAATATCCGAAGATAATACCGATTAAAAAGGAAGCGAAAAATGCAAGGATAATTGAACTCATGGAGAATCGAAGGGGGAAATCTGTGTTGACTTGTCCCATAATAAATCCAAGGCCAAGGGCTAAGCTTAACCCAAGCACCCCGCCTAAAAGACAGACCAGTACCGCCTCGATTAAAAATTGTTGAGAAACATCGCTTTGACGTGCCCCAACCGCCATTCTCATGCCGATCTCGCGCGTTCGTTCCGCCACCGACACCAGCATAATATTCATCACTCCAATCCCACCCACAAGAAGCGAAATGAGCGCAATGGAGGTGACTAAAATCCGCATCGTCATCGTCGTCTCTTCAATGGTTTCGCGAATGGTATCGGCATTAAAGATAAAGAAGTCCTGCTTTCCGTGAAGAACCGTCAAGATATCCGTAATGCTCTTTTCGGCAAGTTTAAGATTCACATCCTCATCAACGCGAATGGTGATATTGCGCAAATAATTCTGCCCGAGCATCCGCTTCATCAAAGTTGAATACGGCACCCAGACGTTCATATTATTGCTGCCGCGCATCCCCGTCGATTTCGAGGTGGCGACGCCAATCACCTGTACCGGAAGATGGTCGAGCATAATCACCTCGCCAATCGGGTTTTCGCCATTGGGAAAGAGCGTTTCCACCGTATTTTCATCAATCACTGCTTCAAGTTTTAATTCATCTTCACTTTCACGATCAAAGCCAACGCCTTGGGTGATATCGTAGCCTTCCACATCAAAATATTGAAAACCCACCCCCTGAAGGCTCACATTGACCGCGGTAATGTTGTGATAGCGCACACTCACCGAATGAGAAACCACCGGGGTCACACTATGAATAAAACTCTGCTTTTCGAGCACCGCCACATCGCTTGGGCGAAGACTCTGAATCCGCCCTGAGCGCCGATCTCCAAAACCCGACCCGGGAAATACGGTAAGCGTACTCGTGCCCATGGCGTTAATATTTTCTAAAATTCGATCGGTCGTTCCGCGTCCAAGCGCAATCACCAGTACCACCGAGGCGATCCCGATAATAATCCCGAGCATCGTTAAAAAGGTACGCATCCGTTGCATCGCCATGGAGATCACCGCCATTTTAAAGGCATTGCTGATCCGCTGTAGGAGCTGCCCGTAGAGCCCAACTTTTTTCGGCTCCGCCTCTTCATGTAGATCGATATGATTTGACGTAACCGGTGGCGGCGCTTGTTGGGTATCGCGAATTACGAGCCCATCTTTTAATTCAATCACTCGCTTTGCGTGGGCGGCAACGTCCGGATCATGGGTCACTATAATCACCGTATGCCCCTTCGCATTGAGCTCTTTAAGAATCTCTAATACCGCTTTTCCGCTCGCACTATCAAGCGCACCGGTCGGCTCATCGGCAAGAATAATCTCGCCCCCGTTCATGAGCGCCCGCGCGATACTCACCCGTTGTTGCTGCCCCCCCGAAAGTTGCGTTGGGTAATAATCCACCCGATCCCCAAGCCCAAGCGCCTTTAAAAGATCGCGCGCACGGCGATCCCGATCCCCAGCACTGACGCCGGAATAGATCGCCGGCATCTCAACGTTGCCTTTCGCGGTTAATGTGTTCAGAAGATGATAGCGCTGGAAGATAAAACCAAAGTGTTCACGGCGCAGTTTCGCGAGCTCCTCTTGGGAGTAATTAGCAATCTCGCGCCCTTTAAAATAGTAGCTCCCACCGGAAGGATAATCGAGCCCGCCGATCAGATTCATCAGCGTTGATTTCCCCGAGCCGGACGCGCCCATAATTGCTAAAAATTCGCCCTCTTCAACGGTAAGTGAAATCCCTTTTAAAACGCGAACTTCAACCTCGCCCGTCTGAAACGAACGCTCTAGATGATCGAGCTGAATGAGTGGTGCCGTCATGATTAAAATCCTCGGCGAATTCCACGGGGATGACTAATCACCGCTTTTGATTTTTTCACTTCCGTTTCAGATAAAACCACCAGCTCGCCTGCGTTTAAGCCCTCTTTCACCTCAGTGACAACATTATTGGAAATGCCGGTTTTAATGTATCGCGGTTCGATTTTTTGATTCGCTTTATCGGTTAATACCCATACGATTTGATAGCCCGGACGCTTCTCAGGTTTATCAATACTCGTTGGTTTATAGCGCGTTGCCATCGTCGGAATGGTGAGCACATCATTTGCCTCATCGATCACCAGATAGATCTGGCTCGTCATATCGATATAAAATGTTTGATCGACATTATCAACGTAAAAAAGCCCGTTATAATAGATCGCCTCATTCACATCGGTCAGTGTGTTTCCGGTGCTATTTTGGAATTTTTCCGTCGCCGGTTCGATCTGTTTTAAGATCGCTTCATATTTTTCATTCGGCTCACCTAAAATGGTGAAATAGGCCCGCATTCCGAGATCCACTTTCGGAATATCTGCCTCGGAAATCTGCGCTTTAATGGTCATTTTAGAAAGGTTTGCTACTTTAACAATGGTCGGCGCTGTCTGCACCGCATTCACCGTTTGCCCCTCTTTGACCACAATCGCCACAACCGTCCCATCAATGGGCGCGACGATTTTAGTATAGGTTAAATCAAGCTCTGCGGTATCTAAGGCGATCTGTGCTTGCGCAACTTGCGCCTCGAGCGCTTCAAGTTCTGCCTCGTAAACTTTAAGATTCGCTTCCGCCACATCTAAATCTGATTGAGTGGTCGCCCCGCTTTTAATCAAGCGAGTTTGACGCTCATAATTAATCCGCGCGTTAACTAACTGCGCCTCTTTTGCGACTTTCGAAGCGATTACATTTTTAAGGCGAGCATCACTATCTTTCACCGCATTTTGTTGGGGAAGGTCATCAATTTCTGCAATGAGATCGCCCTTTTTCACCATTTGCCCAAGCTTAACGTGCATCTTTTTGATCTGGCCTGAAACCTGCGCGCCCACTTCAATCTGCTCAAAGGCTTCCATCTTGCCATCAGAGAGAATATTCACTTCAATATCCCCTTTTGTCGCCGGCTCACTTAGATAGGTGGTGACCATTTTGTCGCGAAATAGAAAAAACGCACCTAGCGCAATAAGGGCGATTCCGCCAAGGAGGATCCATCGATTTTTTAGTAATTTCATCGTTATGCTACTTCTAAGTTGATAGAATTAAACGTTTCTAGGATTACAGATTTTTTGTAAATAAACGTATACACTAGAGGCGATTATACCCCATTTTTACGCGCCTGTGACCTAAAAGGAGGTTCTCATGTTTTATGCATTTATTATCGCGGTGGCAACACTTGTGGTCTTTTTAATTGTCAAACCGCGCAAAGAGCTCGATCACACCAAAGAGAAACTTTCCTATCAAAACAATCTGATGAGCCGGCAATTGCTTTTGAGTGATATCCGCCATCATACTAAGGTCAATAGCCTTGAAGTAATCGAACTGTGCGACGATATGGTTGCCTCTCTCACCTCGTTACTTGATTTTGAGGAGAGTGAAAAGAAACGTAATTATATTCTGCTTGAGATCGAAAAACTAAAAGCGAAAAAGCGCCATAAAGAGAGTGAGATGAGTGAATCGCTCAAAAAGATCGACCAAGAGATTGCTGAGATTGACCAGGAAGTCAAACGGCTTGCCCCGCTCCAAGGCCGGGATTCGAATTCATAGCTAATAAACAACAAACAATGGGCCATAAAAAAAGCCTGAGTGCGTAATTGATCATCTCAGGCTTTTCTCGTATTCTTCTTAATCGGCGTAAGAGACTAAGCGTTGGGTTGTATATTCGCTTAAAAACTCAGGATCGTGCAGATACTCTAAATCCGCTAAAAAGCTGATGCCTTCAATGGTAGCGCCCTGCATCTCAATCAATTTAATGATCGCTTCCATGGTGCCACCGGTAGCTAAAATATCATCGATAATCACCACTTTATCGCCAGGATTTAAATCATCTTTATGCATCTGCTGCTCATCGGTACCGTATTCGAGCGCATACTCAACGGAATGGACTTCTCGCGGAAGTTTGCCCGGTTTACGCACAAGGACAAAGCGTGTTTTAGTATTAAACGCCACCGCCGGCCCAAAGAGAAACCCGCGTGCTTCCGGCGCTACGATCACATTCGCGCCACAGGATTTCACAAATTCCGACATCGCATTGATCGTATATTGCAGCGCATCCACATTATTAAAAAGCGGAGTAATATCCTTAAAATCCACCCCATCTTTTGGGTAATCGAGCACGCTTTTGATATGTTTTTTTAAATCCATTTCCTTCTTGATCGCCACCGCGACCATCCTTCAAAATGAGTCAAGCAAAAGAATAATTATACTAAACATTCCCCCATTTGAGTATGCACGCCGAACAATCTTTACCCATTCTTGACCGATCTTAACCCTTTAGCGCACCCCGCTTGATCTTAGGCGCGATTTTCCCCAATCCCTCGCGCCGCCCCTTGTGCTTTTGCGATAAAAAGACGTACAATCGAACCTATTCGTTTTATTTTGTACCCTATCCATGTCGGGCGATTCGATCGGTTTTGCCCTAAAGAGAGAGCTATTCATGACAACCACCAATCTACTTCCGTTAGAGTTTTGCCTTGTAATTCAATATAAGGAATCGAGCCAAACTGATGCCCCGCGTTATTTAGATAAGGATCAGACCAATGCGCTCCTTCAAGAGATCGGACAAAATATCGCAACGCAATTTCCTAAAATGCAGGAAACCGGCCTTATCGGCATCGGATCGATCTATCATTTAAACCAGATCATTCGCCCCAATTTCCCCATCTATACGCAACTCTTTGAGCTTGCTAAAGTGCGTTTCCGCGCGAAAAACTTTAAACCGCTAATCGTTGGGATCGGCACAGAAGCTGAGAAATTTGATATCGATATCTTCAATAAAGAGACGAGCGAATTTAAAGAAGTGCTCCAAGTACTTCCCTTTTTAACGGTGATGCCCGATAACGATGAAGCGCGCGCTTTTTTCGATGAACTCAATGAATCACTCACTACCAACACCCCACTCTCAACCGCGATGACCGAGCGCCTAGAAAGCCTCTTTGGTCTTGAGATCGACAATATCAGTATCGCAACGCTCGCCGACATTAACGGGCTTTTTGCGGCGCAACTGATCCAGATCGGACTTGAAGAGTTGTGGCATATTATTAAAGCAGTGATCTTTAATTTAAGTGAAGAATTGCAAACCCTCGGCAGCGGCCATGTGCTCTATTGGAAACTCGATGAGGTGGTGATTTTAACCGCGCACGAGAAGATCTTTGATGAGGCAATGCGTGACTATCAACAAAACTTTGAGACCTATCGCACCACAACGCTCCGCCTAGAGCATCTCTTTAAATCGCACCGCATTCCCTTTACCCGTCAAGAAGTGATGGATGTGGAGTTCTTTAAAGCGCCCGCAACGGTTGAGCGCGTTCGTGAACAAATTGGATCGCACATTAAAGCGCTCTAAACCATACTTAGAGTAATCTGAATTAATGCTAGATTTAGCAGACACAAAAAAGCCCTTTCAGAAGATTTTACAAAACTGGAAGGGCTTTTTTTATGAATCGATTCTAATTTTTTCTAAATCTGCGATGAATCAATCCGCTTGAATATTGAGCCTTACCGCAATCACTGCCGCTTGGACACGGCTATTAACGCCAAGTTTCTTTAAGATATTTTGCACATGAACTTTAACGGTATTTTCGGCCACATCTAAAATCCGCGCGATCTGCTTATTGCTCTCACCGGTGGCGATATAGCCCAAAATTTGGCGCTCGCGACTGGTTAATTCAGCCACTTTCGCCTCGTCCTCATCATCCGTTTCCGCTTCATCCACGCTCTCGCTTGGCTTTGCGGTTTTTGAAATCAGCTGATTGACGAGCTTTTGCGTCATCTCTGGTGAAAAGACCGTATCGCCGCTTAAGGCTTTATTGATCGATTCAAGGAGAAAATCAGAGTCCACATTTTTAAGCAAAAATCCGCGCGCCCCAAGTTGCATGCATTCGGTCAGATCGCTCGCATCTTCGGAGACGGTGAGCATCAAGACCACCTGTTCAGGATTGATATTCATCACCTGCGCAAGCGTCTCTTTTCCGTTCATAATCGGCATATTTAGATCGAGCAGAACGATGTCCGGATTGTGTTTGGCCATCTGCTTGATCCCTTCGAGGCCATCGGCGGCTTCGGCAACAATTTCATACTCAGATTCACGCTGAATGAGCGACTTTAATCCGCTTCTAAAAAGGGTGTGATCATCGATAATTAAAATCTTAATCTTCTGATTATTACTCATGCTCTGCCTTTGCCTCTTTTCTTGGAATAATTAAACGAAGTTCGGTGCCCTCACCGGGTTCAGAAAGAACGGCCAACTGCCCGCCAATCTTCTGCGCCCGCTCTTCCATAATCAAGATTCCAACGTGTTCCAAGGATTTCTCCGTTAAAATCTCTTCTGCAAACCCTTGCCCATTATCGGTCACACGGATGATGTAATTTTTCTCATCAGTGTAGATCTGGAGCGAGACTTTCGTCGCGTTGGCGTGCTTGCGAATATTGGAAAGCGCCTCTTGAATAATAAAGACCACCTCCAATTTTTCCTTATCGGAAAGGTGAATATTGGACGCATCCACCATCGCATTGACTTCAATCTCGGTCTGCGCTTTAAAACGCTTAATCAGCTCTTCTAAATGGTGCGAAAAAGATTCAAGACGAAGCGGCGTTCTAAAGTTTAACAGTAGTTGTCGCACATTTTCGTAGCTCTCTTTCACTCCATCTTTAATAAAGGCAAGATTTTCTCGCGCTTCCTCTTTATGGCCATTTTTAAGCGCTTTTTCAAGCATTTGCACCTGCCAATTGAGGAAGTTTAAAATCTGCGCAATGGAATCATGCAAGTCTTGCGCGAAGATATTACGCTCTTCTAATACCGCCATTTTACGCGATCTTTCCATCAAGCGCACGCCGCCAATCGCAACGCCTAACTGATTGCTTAGTGAATTGAGTAGATTTTTCTTCGCCTCAGGGAACACTTTTCCATCGTGGCTAAAGAGCGTCACAATCCCAATCTTCTCCTGATCGTAAAAAATCGGGAAGATATTGAGTGCTTTAAACGCGCCTTCTTGGCATGGCGGGGTCTTTTCAAGCAAGTTTTGAATCGCCGCCTCTTCTGAAATCGATTCCGTCTGCGCAAATTTACCGCAATAGCAGTGGTCAAAATGTTGGCAGCGCACCGAGTTTTGCAGATCTTCCGAGAGATTGACCTCTGCAACAAGCGTCATCTTTTGATCATTATAATCATGCAGACGAATCGCGCCGGCATCGGCATGAACAATCGGCATAATGCTCGCTAAAAAGCCTTCACAAATGATCTTAATATCGTGCTGATTGTGCAAATATGAGGTGATCGTGTAGAGCGATTCAAGCTCAGAATTGCGCTGTTTGAGATCTTGGGTCTGCTCCTCAATCGTCTCTTCCATCCCGCGGTAGAGCGCTTCTAAGCGAGTAGCCATTTTATTATATCCAATGCTTAACAGCCCAAATTCATCCTCGCGATTATTTAGAGTTTCACGATAGGAGAAATCCCCTTTTTCCGCCAATGAGAGCGCATAATTGAGGCGCTGAAGCGGGCGAATAATCAGATGAAACAGAATATAGAGCATCGTCAGCGAGCCGGCAACCACTAACACAATTAAAAGATCTTGGTAAAAGTGAAGCCGTTTTAAGGTTGATGCATTGCTCGTTTCCACCATTTTCACAAGCGCATCAATCTCACTGATAAAGGCATTGGCCTCAGTGTAAGTGAAGGGTTTGCCATCCTCTATAATAAGCTCTGGTAGGATTTGATCTTTCCACATCCGCAATACCGATTCTGCCTGCCAATAGATGGAATCTTCTTGGGGCAGCATCAGCGGCCGTTTCGGGTCGCCTTCGACAATCCCGGTTAATACATTGGTAAAATCCTCGACCGCATCGAGTACAGGTACTTTATCGTCCGATTGATCTAAAATGACGAGCCGATAGACTCGCATTCGCAAGCTACCGGCATCGTTGATCGCGCCTCCCGCCCCCTCAAGCTGCCAAAGCAGAGAGAGGGTGAAGAAGATCGCCAATAAAGCACCGAGCCACCAGATTGTGGTGAGGATAAAAAGTTTGGTTGAAACCTTTTTCCGGAGGGGTAGCTCAGTAAACGCCATATTATTTATCCTTTAACATTTGTAACGCGCATTTTTACGTGCATAGTACCAATAATTTAATACGATACAGCTGATGTAGAAAATTATAAAGCCAATTAATGCAGTACTAATACTTCCGGTTAATTCTAGTGCAATTCCGTAGCTTTTCGGGATAAAGAATCCGCCATACGCTGCAATCGCCGCACTAAATCCAACCACTGTTGCACCCTCTTTGGCCGCGGTTTTTTCCGCTTCTGCTTGTGTTACTAATCCCGCTTCCGCGCGATAGCCATGAACTTTTGAGAAGATAATTGGAATTTGCATAAAGGTTGAACCGTTACCAATTCCAGTCAGCGCAAAGAGTGCCATAAAGGAAGCGAAGAAGCCGACAAAGTTACCGGCAGCACCTGCCGTTGGGAGTGATGCAATGACGCCGCATACCGCAAAGACCATTAAAATAAAGACCCAATGCGTGACTCGCGCGCCGCCCAGTTTATCGGAGATCCAGCCGCCCATCGGACGGGTAATCGCCCCAATTAGTGGTCCTAAAAAGGCTAAATGAAGCGCATTTTGATCGGCAAATTGGTTTTTAAGTAAGAAAGGAAAGGCTGCTGAAAATCCGATAAAAGAGCCAAAAGTACCAAGATAGAGCCAGCACATAAACCAGTTATGTTTGCTTTTCAAAATCGAGAGCTGATCTTTTACGCTCGCTTTCATGAGACTTAGATCGTTCATACCAAACCAAGCTAAAATGCCCGATACCACAATAAAAGGAGCCCAAATAAAGCCGGCATTTTGTAACCAAATGGTGTGCGTTTCGCCGTTTGTGACAATTTCTTGCCCGCTTCCGCCAAGTGCGCCAAAGATACTAAAGCCAACTGCAATGGGGATTAAGAACTGCATAATTGAGATTCCTAAATTCCCAAGCCCTGCGTTCAGACCGAGCGCAGTCCCCTTTTTCGCTTTGGGGAAAAAGTAGCTGATATTACCCATGCTTGAGCTAAAGTTACCGCTACCAAAACCGCAGAAAAGTGCGAGAATTAAGAGCGTGCTGTAGCTTGTTTCGGGGTTTTGCACCGCCATTCCTAAACCCACGGCAGGAATTAAGAGCAGCATCGTCGAAAACGCCGTCCAGCGCCGTCCACCAAAGATTGGTACCACAAATGAGTAGAGAATCCGAAGCGTTGCCCCAGAGAGTGCCGGCGCCCCGATGAGCCACGCCTGCTGATTGGCTGTGAGGTCAAAGCCGATCTGCGGGAGATAGACCACGGTCACACTCCAAAGTTGCCACACAATAAACGCGAGTGCGAGTGCAAAGATTGAAATCCAGAGATTGCGACGGGCCACTTTTTTACCGGTGGTTTCCCAAAATTCGGGGTCTTCCACGCGCCAATCAGTTAATAGATATTTCATGGTAAATGTCCTCATAATTGAGTCTAAAAATTAGGGCTTGAAACGTTGTATTGAAAGAGCCTGAGGAATGAACCGTTTGAGCGCCCTGTCTCAAAATCGGCATCATTCCTCGTCGAGTGTTTAATTATTCTTTTAACCGTGCTGGGCTACTCTTCATTGAGTGTTTTGCGTGACCAAGCAAGATAAATGAGCGCCACACAGGTTGTGCCAAAAAGAAGCATAAAGCACGATGAACGAATGCCTGTTAAATCTAACGCAAAGCCAAATAAGATGGGGAGTAAGAAGCCGCCTAAACCGCCTGCTAAGCCCACAATGCCCGATACCGCGCCGATATTTTCATCGTAATTGTCCGAGATGAATTTAAAAACGGACGCTTTCCCCACCGCCATCGCAACGCCGACCACAAATAGGATTGCGGTAAAGACGTAGATGTTGAGCGATATATGGAAGCCCATATCCCCGCGAGTGGTTTCCACAATAAAGTCAGTTTTTGGGTAAGAGAGAATAAAGAAGCTGATAAAGCAGATCCAAAGCACCGCTGCGGTTACGCGATAGGCACCAAATTTATCGGAAAGCCATCCACCAAAGGCGCGAAGCACCCCGCCCGGCATTGAAAAGCATGCCGCTAAGAAACCTGCGGTGGTTAAAGGAAGTGCAAATTCCGCGCGATAATAGCTTGTTAACCAGAGCGCAAGCCCGACATATCCGCCAAATACTACACTATAGAGCTGGCTATAGCAGAGCACTTTGGGGTCTTTTAAGAGTTTAAATTGATCTTTAAGCGATGAATTTGCGTGCGAAATATGTTTTTCATCGTGAAAGCTAAAGAGGAAGAAAAAGACAAAAGTAAAGGCGATCATACCGGCATAGACTTTCGGGACTAAATGCCAGGTGCCCAGCGCAACTAACGTCGGTGCAATGAGTGTATTGATCGATGACCCCATGTTTCCAGCGCCAAAGATTCCCATCGCTAAGCCTTTACGGTGTGGCGGGAACCATTTTGCCACATACGGCGTTCCAACGGAGAATGATCCGCCGGCAAGCCCCATTACTAAGCCGATCCCAAGAAGTGCGTAGAAGTTACTCACCGATTGAATCATATAGATCGGCACAATTGAGAGCGCTAAGAGCCAAAGAAAGACTTTACGCCCGCCGAAACGGTCGGTCATCATGCCAAGGGGAATACGAACAAGCGATCCCGATAACACCGGCATCGCGGTTAAAAGTCCAAATTGAAATTCATTGAGGCCAAGCTCTTCACTAATGGGAATCGCAATGACCGAAAACATGGTCCACACCATGAAGCACATGGTAAATGCAAAGGTACTGCTCGTAAGGACAGAATACCTTTTAAAGTTGTCTGAGAGTTGATTACGATTCAATAACATAATTGGGTTCCTTTTCTTGTCTATCAGAACGTATCCTCAATTGTTAATGAGGGGTGCGACACCTTAAGCCGATGAGAACCTAAGGTGCCGCATAAGGCCCGGTGCGTAACAGGCCTATTCGAGGGTTATGGTTTGTGTTTATCGAGCGAGCAATCCTTTTTCGCTTGATGGGGTTACTGTAACAACCCCTGTTAATCTAAGATATTGACCTCATTAGCTAATGGGCGAATCTTTATGATTAGTCCTACTAATTACTTCGGATTAGCTCTTCTGCAGAGTCTAATCAGCCGAGATGACGATTCCATAACAGCGCCTTAGATAAAACAGGCTGATCGGTGATCGAGCCACATTAACCATACGCGCCACTCATTCCTCCACTCATTCATCTAAGCAATAAAAAAGGACTAACCTCGGTGAGATTAATCCTTTTATGTAGATCGTCTGGATCGATTTAAGTCTGAATGGTGATCCTCTAAAACGGGCCTGTAAGGGGTGGCCTGCTTAGTTCGTGTTAACCGAATAAAGGCTTTGGAATCGATTAACGGCGGCGAACGATTTGGCGTTTACGGCCAAGGTAGCCCACCGATGCAAAGCCACTCCAAATGTGGACTAAGCGGGTAAATGGGAAGATAACAAAGAGCGACATTCCCATAAAGATATGGCATTTAAAGATGATGGAAGTGCCTTCAATAAAGCCCGCCGCACCGCCTCTAAAGGTGACGATATGTTGTGCCCAGTTCATCAGTTTCACCATCTCTTCCCCGTCCATGTGGCCCGCGCTCACAAAGATTGTGCTCAATCCAAGGAGAAGCGTTACTAACAGCCAGATTAGAACGAGTTTATCGCGCCAAGTGCTATTGATGTTTAACCGGTCGTTACTAAAACGGCGATGGATCAAGATAGCGAGTCCAATTAAGGTCATTAAACCGAAGATACCGCCGGCGGTCATCGCAACGATCTGTTTAAGACCGTGGCTCACGCCGAGAAAATCCCAAACCGCAACCGGGGTTAATAATCCCACTAAATGCCCAAAGAAGATACAGAGAATCCCTACGTGAAAAAGGTTATTTCCAAGGCGGAGATTGCCCTCATATAAGAGTTGGCTACTCTCGGACTTCCATGAATATTGCTCACGCTCGAATCGAACTAAACTGCCAAAGAGGAAGATCGCGAGCGCTATATATGGATAAATTCCAAAAACGAATTGATGTAGTGTGTTCATGCTAAGCTCCTACTAATTTAAGCGAACATTTAATGGCGTTGGATACAAGGCGGAAGCCCTGGCGTTAAGAGCGGTTCAACCCCCTCATTACTCACGCCGAACATATCCATCGCCTCATCCATATCGCGCACCGGCGGATCAATAAGCGGACGGGGTTCACACGGGCTCATATCGACAATCACATCAAAGAGCGGTGCATACGGATTGCCATTCTCTTTAAGTTTACCGCCCACATGATTAATCACGCTCACCGCATCGGCTAAAATCCGGCTCGCCACCTCATTATCCACCTCGGAGAGAAACTCTAAAACAAGAGGAAGATAATCGGGAAGCTCATTCGCTTCAAGGATTAATCCATGCGCTTCATAAGCGGCCACAAGATCCACCATCGCCCCGCCACGGTCACGGTTTTCACCATGAATGTGCTCAAAGAGATAGAGCGCTTGCGCGCGATTTAAATCAAACGCATTCACATACTCCATCTGCAGCGTTAAAAGCTCGGTCTCTTCAAGATGCGTTAACACCTTATCAAGCTCCGTCTCATAGGCCTTGAGCACAGGCAGCTCTGAGACTGCCTGGCGGATTTGAGGAAGGCTCGTTTTAAGCTCTTCACTTGGGTAGCGCAGTAAAATCGACACTAATTTAAACAGTAGATGCATGATTTACTCCTTATTAGCTTCCGCTTTTTGGGCTTTCAGCTCTTTAATTTGTGCACGAAGATCGTGGAAAATGATCGGTGAACTTTTGCGTTTGCCAAAGAGCGATGCTTCAGAACGGCCATCTGAACAGCCATTACCAAAACTAAAGCCGCAGCTTGCTTGATCGTCAAAGGCATATTCCGCCTGCTCTTTATGATTCGTTGGAATAACGAAACGATCTTCATAGTTCGCAATCGCCATCACTTGATACATCTCTTCAATCTGCTCAGCGTTTAATCCAGTTCCGGTTAAAATTTCCGGATTTTTACGATTAAAGACCGACTCTTCACGCTTAAATTGACGCATTGCAATCATGGTGTTGAGCGCTTTTTCGATCGGCTCGATCTTTCCTGCGGTTAACAGGTTTGCAAGATAGCGCAGCGGGATACGAAGCTCGTCAACATTGGGTAAAATGCCATCTTTATCGCGTTTAATGTCGCCTTTATTCATCGCGCCTTGGATCGGAGATAGTGGCGGAATGTACCAAACCATCGGCAATGTACGATATTCAGGGTGAAGCGGGAACGCCACTTTCCATTCCATCGCCATTTTATAGACCGGTGATTTTTGCGCCGCTTTAATCCACTCTTCATCAATGCCCTGCTCACGCGCCGCTTTAATCACTTTTGGATCATTGGGATCTAAGAAGAGATCAAGTTGCGATTGATAGAGATCTTTCGGATCTTCAACGCTCGCCGCTGCTTCAATCTTATCGGCATCGTAGAGCATTACGCCTAAGTAACGAATTCGCCCAACGCAGGATTCTGAACAGGCGGTTGGCATACCGGCTTCAATACGGGGATAACAAAACGTACATTTTTCCGCTTTGCCGCTCGTCCAGTTGTAGTAGATTTTTTTGTACGGACAGCCCGATACACACATTCTCCAACCGCGACATTTGTCTTGGTCAATGAGTACCACACCATCTTCTTCACGCTTGTAGATCGAGCCCGATGGACACGATGCCACACACGCCGGATTCAAACAGTGCTCACAAAGACGTGGCAGATACATCATAAAGGTGCGTTCAAATTCACCGTAGATCTCTTTTTGAATACCCTCAAAGAGCTGATCTTTCGAGCGTTTTTCAAATTCACCACCAAGATCATCTTCCCAGTTTGGCCCGTGATGGATTTTCTCCATTTTTTGACCGGTCAATACCGATACGGGACGCGCAACCGGTGAGGTTTTCATCGATGGCGCGTTTTGAAGATGCTCGTAGTCATAGGTGAATGGCTCATAGTAATCATCAATTTCCGGCATATTGGGGTTTGAAAAGATGTTCGCTAAAACTTTAAAGCGCACCCCTTGTTTGAGTTCGATCTTGCCATTGCGTTTACGAACCCAACCGCCTTTCCATTTCTCTTGGTTTTCCCACTCTTTCGGGAAACCGATGCCTGGCTTGGTTTCTACGTTATTAAACCAGGCATACTCAACGCCATCACGGCTTGTCCAGATATTTTTACAGGTGACCGAACAGGTGTGGCAACCGATACATTTGTCTAGGTTTAGGACCATGCCTATTTGAGCTCTAATTCTCATTTTTATACCTCATTCATACTATCTATAGATTCGTGGGTGGGAAGCGGATTACTTCGAATCCGCCGGCTCATCAAGCCAATCCACACGATTCATCTTGCGAACGACGACAAATTCATCGCGATTTGCCCCGACCGTTCCGTAGTAGTTAAACCCATAAGAGAGCTGTGCATATCCCCCAATCATATGGGTCGGTTTGGTCACCGCGCGGGTCACTGAGTTGTGAATTCCGCCGCGATTTCCGGTAATTTCAGAACCGGGTACGTTAATAATTTTCTCTTGTGCGTGATACATCATGGTCATTCCTTCAGGAATCCGCTGACTCACCACCGCACGCGCCGTTAAGGTTCCGTTGACGTTGAAGACTTCGATCCAATCGTTATCGACAATGCCTGCCGCTTTCGCGTCCGATTCACTGATCCAAACGTGTGGGCCACCGCGTGAAAGAGTTAACATACGAATGTTGTCAGAGTAGGTACTGTGAATGCCCCATTTTTGGTGCGGCGTTAAGAAGTTCAGCACAATCTCTTTATTGCCATTGTCATATTGACCAATCACTTTCTGCGTTGTTTTCAGATCGATCGGCGGTTTGTACACACAGAGCTGTTCCCCAAAGCCACGCATCCATAAGTGGTCTTGATAGAACTGCTGACGACCGGTAATGGTACGCCATGGAATCAGCTCATGAACGTTGGTATACCCTGCGTTATAACATACTTCATCGCTCTCAATCCCTGACCAAATTGGCGAGGTGAGAATCTTACGCGGCTGCGCTTGAATGTCTCTAAAGCGGATTTTAGTATGCTCGTTCGGGTGAGAAAGGTGCGAGTGATCACGTCCTGTGGTTTTAGAGAGCGCATCCCACGCCTTCACCGCCACTTCCCCATTCGTTTCGGGTGCCAGTGTTAAGATCATCTCAGCTGCATCAATCGCGGTATCTAAGCGAGGTTGATCTTTGGCAACACTGTCGCCCCCTTTAACTTTATTGAGTTTACGGAGGAAATCGACTTCCTTATCGGTTTTCCAATTCATCCCTTTACCGCCGTTGCCCACCTTCTCAAGAAGCGGTCCAACACTGGTAAATTTGTCATAAATCGCGCCATAATCCCGCTCAACCACGGTAATTTTCGGCATGGTTTTCCCTGGAATCGGATCACATTCACCTTTTTTCCAATCTTTTGGATCAAAGGGTTGACCGAGCTCTTCGGGAGTATCGTGCATGAGCGGGGTTAAAACCACATCTTCACGAACGCCTAAGTAATCTTTCGATAGCTCAGAGAATTTCTTCGCAAGACCTTTATAGATCTCCCAGTCGGTACGGCTTTCCCAAAGAGGATTGACCGCTTCCGATAAGGGGTGAATAAAGGGGTGCATGTCCGAAGTGTTCATGTCGTCTTTTTCATACCACGTCGCCGTTGGAAGGACCACATCTGAATATAGACAGGTAGTGGACATTCTAAAGTCGAGTGTTACGAGAAGATCGAGTTTCCCTTCAACCGCTGGGCGCACTTTAATCTCTTTTGGTTCAATGCAGCCATCCGCGTGGCTCTCATCGAGCGCATTTTGCGTTCCTAAGAGATATTTAAGGAAATACTCATGCCCTTTGGCCGATGATCCTAAGAGGTTTGAACGCCATACAAAGAGGTTACGTGGGAAGTTTTTCGGATTATCCGGGTCATTACATGACATATCTAATCCGCCTGATTTTAACTGCTCCGCCACAAAGCTCGAGGCATCTTTACCAGCGTCTTTCGCCATTTTCGCCACATCAAGTGGGTTTGTGGTCAATTGAGGCGCGGTTGGCAACCAGCCCATTCGTTCCGCTTTCGCGTTGTAATCAATTAGGCTCATGTTTTCCATTTTGCCCATCTGATTCGGTGCCATAATTTCGTCAACCCCTAAGGTTTCATGACGCCATTGGCCCGTATGATTATAGTAGAACGACGTACCATTCATTTGACGTGACGGACGGTTCCAGTCAAGCCCAAATGCGAGCGGTGCCCAACCGGTTTGCGGACGAAGTTTTTCTTGTCCCACATAGTGACACCAGCCACCACCACTTTTACCGATACAACCACACATCATCAACATATTGATAATACTGCGATAGGACATATCCATGTGATACCAGTGGTTTAGACCTGCCCCAACGATCACCATACTGCGTCCTTTAGTATCATGAGCGTTTTGCGCAAATTCGCGCGCTACTTGAATCACATCTTCCGGTTTAACGCCGGTAATTTTCTCTTGCCATTTTGGCGTATACGCTGCGTCATCAAAGTAATCTTTCGCAGCATTTTGATCATTGAGTCCGCGATCGATGCCGTAGTTGGCTACGGTTAAATCAAACACTGTGGTGACAAAGCATTCATTGCCTTCATGATCGGTAATGCGTTTAACGGGCACTTTATGAATTAAGATCTCATCTTGGTCTTTCTCAAAGTAAGGAAATGCCACATCTAACACATCATCATGGCGATCCATCACCGATAATTGCGCTTGATACTCACGCTCGCCGGCACGTTCTTCTAAGTTCCAGCGCTGACTGCCATCCCAACGGAAGCCAACGGAGCCATTTGGCACCACAAGTTCGCCCGTTTTTTCATCAATTACAAGCGTTTTCCATTCGCTATTTTGTTGCTCGCTCACCTCGCCCGCTAAATGCGATGCACGTAAGAAATACTCGGGCTCATAAGTCTCGCCATTTTTAACTAAACGAACTAACACCGGCATATCGGTATAACGGCGGCAATAATCTTGGAAATATGGAGAAGGATTGTCGATGTGGAATTCTTTTAAAATCACATGCCCCATCGCCATACCAAGAGCAGCATCGGTCCCTTGTTTTGGTGCAAGCCAAATATCCCCGAATTTTGCCATCTCACCAAAGTCACTGGAGATCGCAACGGTTTTGGTTCCTTTATAACGCACTTCAGTATAGAAGTGAGCATCAGGCGTACGGGTCATCGGAACGTTTGAACCCCAGACTAAAAGATAGTTTGAGTTGTACCAATCGGCACTTTCGGCAACGTCGGTTTGCTCACCAAATACCTGCGGACTTGCTGGCGGTAAGTCACAATACCAGTCATAAAACGAGAGCGGCACCCCACCAAGAAGCGACAGATAGCGCGTTCCGGCAGCGTAGCTCACCATACTCATAGCAGGGATAGGAGAAAACCCGATAACACGATCAGGGCCGTACTGCTTAACAGTATATGCGTTTGCTGCTGCAATAAGTTCATAAACCTCTTCCCAGTTTGAGCGAACCATACCGCCTAAACCCCGTTGGGATTTATAGGCTTTGAGTTTTTCCGGATCGTTACAGATCGCCGTCCATGCGCTGATCGGATCTTTAGTTTGACGCTCTTCACGCCAAATTTCAGCCAATGCTCCACGCAGCATCGGATATTTTACCCGTTGTGCTGAATAGACATACCAACTGTACGATGCCCCACGAGGACAGCCGCGCGGTTCATGATTGGGAAGATCGGGACGCGTGCGCGGATAATCGGTCTGCTGCATCTCCCACGTGATCAATCCATTTTTCACGAAAATTTTCCAGCTACACGAACCGGTACAGTTCACTCCGTGAGTTGAACGCACTACTTTGTCGTGTTGCCAACGACCGCGATAACCTTTTTCCCAATCACGGTTTTCGTTACTGACCGTACCGTGACCGTCGGAGTAACTCTCTTCTTTCTTAATAAAGAAGTTTAAACGATCTAAAAAGTGACTCATATTCGTTTTCCTTACTCATTACATTAATGATGGTCTTACTCTACCAACCTGCGTCAATCTAAGATATTGACCTCATTAGCTAATCATCGAATCTTTATAATTAGTCCATCTAATTATTTGTGATTAGTCCTTTTAGCATGAGTGTAAAACGCCAATGTCACCGCTTTGCAACGCGCCCTTTTTCACCTCTTTATTAACGTCACTATTAGCATCTCGATTTTAGGCACAAAAAAAGAGCGCTCTTAGCACTCTTCCTGTTTTTATAAGGGTTTCGCGTAACGCCCGTTATTCCATGGGCTATTCCATTCCCGCTTCGACCTTTGCCCAATACGCTTCAATCGCCGGAAACAGTTCCCGCTCTTCAAAGCGCGTATGTGAGTTTAACCGCTTCCCAAGCTCGACATAGGTGGCCGGATCATTTTCCGTTAAGAGATGACGGAGATCGCGATGATCATTTAAAAATTGCAACAACAGCGCACCGCTTGAGGACATGCTATTGAGGATCGGAATAATCAGCTGCTCCTCTTCGGAAAAATGGACAAGTAACCCCTCTCGCTCAGCCATTAGCAATTCCGCAGTTGCTTCGTCAGTGGGTTCATTTTGCAGTTTTAGCGACAATTTTAATGCGCCGTGATGTTCCTGTGAAAAAGGGATTAGACGTGGATCACGTTTCATAATCGGCCTCCTCTAATTAGGTGATTCAATCGAATGAATCCATCTTACTGTGTAATTTGCTGATTTACCTAAAGATAAATCAATTATTTGAGTGTCTGTCATCGACCATTCAAATTGAATGTAAAAATGGGGTTTTATTTCAGTGATTTATTTGTAATCGATCGCCCAAACTTTTAAAATAGGAGGATTGACGGTAACGCAAGGACGCAGAGTGAAAAACAACTCATTTCAATGCTTAGATCCCAAATGGCAAGGCTGGGTACAACGCCATCGGCAAGCAATTTCAGACGGATTTGAATTCGATTTTGTGGTGCGCGTGCTCTCAAAATTGAGCAGCGTCTCCCCCGATGATGTCACCCCGCAATACCCTTTTGTTGATGGCCAAAACCGCAATCGCCGCATTGATTTTGTCATTCAAAATGGCACCAAAGGGCACTTTCTAGCCATTGAACTCGATGGCGCTCGACGCGGTCAAAATGAGCTCCAAGCGCAATGGGCGGATTTCTTAAGTCGTCAAAACGATCTCTTAGAGCAGGTTGGCCCGCTATTACGTTTTTCCAATAGTCAGATGTTTCGCAATTCAAACGCGATCATTGAACGCATCAATAAAACGCTCTACTGCCAAGCGCAAAAACATCTCGAAGCCAAACAGCTCAAAGAACAACACGACACCCTTGAGAGCGAAACTTATCGGCTCAAACAATCGCTCCGCCAAGCCACTTTCGAGCTAAAATCCTTAAAAGAGAAATCAAAATCGGCGCAAGATTCCATCAATCCGGATGCCTATAACGAGATGCAACAGCGCCTCCACACGATGGAAAGCGCCAAACAATCTCTTGAAACAAAATATGAGCGCGACCTTGCAACCCTTGAGCAGACCGCCGAAAAGATTGCTCAAAATCGCACCGAACAGCTCCAAAAAGCGAAAGACGATACCGAACTTAATCTCAAAAAAACAAAAAAGGAAAATCAGCTGATGCTCCGCACCATGTATATTTTAACGGGGATCATTGTGATCGCGCTCGGCGCTGTCTTTTTTAAACTCTCAAATATGGAAAAAGAGAGTACGCCGGTACAGGCAAGTGCCAATGCACCCGCCCCGATTCAACCAATCAAACGTGCCTCAATCAGCGCTAAAAATGCGCGCCACTATATCGGGCAAACCAAAGAGGTCTGCGGGAAAGTCGTCCAAGTGAGCGACTTTAAAAAAGGCATATATCTTAATTTAGAAGAAAACTACCCCAATCAAGCAGCCACCTTTGTGATCTGGGAGGAGCATATTCCCGCCATCACTCGTGAAAACGCCTCACCCTATCAACTAAAATATTTTGAGGTGTGCGCTTACGGGAAAATTGAGGAATATAAGGGCGTTCCGCGCATTAACGTCTCACCCGCGTCGTTTCACGTACAGTAGTAAAATAGGTAATCGGGGTGATGATGCGAGCGAGCTCAATTTGCAGCAGCATCAACGCCCCAAACACAAGCAGCAGATAGGTGCTAATCAAATAGGTCTGTCTCAGGTCGCCCGTTAACAAAAATAGCGCGCCGCCACAACCGATCGTCAATCCTAATAAGAGTAAAATCGCCGTTCTGCAGGGCTTTTTCGGCACGAAATGTTTTTTTAATGTTTCAAAATAAGAGAGCATTAATCCAAACGCCACAAAATTCATCATAATACTGGAAAAAAGATCGATCGAAAGCAGATCACTCGATGTTACGATAACCTCGCCCGTTCCCATGAGTTTATGTGACACCACGACAAATACGAGCGTGAGGATCACCGCGATAATCGCCGTAATAAAAATGCGCAGAATAGAAATTTTCTGATAACGCACCCCCGTTAAGACAGTTCGCCAAGCAAGATATTGCAGATAGAAAAAGACTCCGACAGCCATACAAATAAGGAGCGAAATAATGAGCACATTTTTAAGATTTTCGCTTACTAAACTATGGAAAAATGCAGAGATAATCGTAGCCCCTTCCAATCGAAAAAAGCCCAAAAAGAGTAGCGCCGTGAGTGAAAATGCGGTGATTGAGTGGCGTTTTTCAAGAGTAAAAACCTCTTTCTCAGCGCGCCAAATATGCATCCAAGTCGCCGAAAGAAACTGAAAGACTTTCCAGATAATAAGCCCCCATAAAAACGCAGCAATCATCGAGAGCATCACCAAAATATACGGGGGATAGGCCATATACTCAATGCCTAAAACAAGATAGACCGCCCACCCCTCAAGCGCCTTTAATTGTATGTTTCCGAAGTAAGTGAGCAGCGAAAACACCAATGCATAACCGACACTGCGCGCATCCAACATTTGAACCCGCTCATGCACACCAATCACCCACAACACCATCGCCAAAAATAACGCCATCGCCCCACCTGAGAGCAAAACTTCGTGACCATATTGCGAAAGTGCGAACGTAACCCCTTTAGTTGTCATCGCGGTATAAAAATAATCCACTGATGCAATGATGAGATAAAACAGTATCGATAATCCCGATAATATCGAGATGGGCAAAAGACGCATCACTCCCCCTTACTGGCGCAGACTTAAAATGGATGAAAATAAAGTATGACACATTGATCTATATGGGAGATCGCAAGAAAACTCAAGCCCGAATCGCCCGCTTCTTGAGCTCCATCTATATTTATCCACGAATCGTTTCTTATTTGCCCCCGCCCCTCTTTTTTCAGTACAATGATCCCCTATTAATGATAAGGAGACTCCATGAGCAATAATGACGATTTAGACTTCGAATTCGACTTAGATGATCTCTACAAAGATGTGCCAAAAAACTCCGATAATCCCATCGCGGCCGATAGCCCCGAGGTGATCGAAGACACCGGTTGCGCCGGCGGTGCGTGTACGCTGTAAATGCACCCTAGAGCGTTCATGACCATTTAACTGACACAATAAAACCCGCGTTCATCCGATGAGGCGGGTTTTTGTTTAAATCTCTTTTTTCTTATCAAATAATGAATAAGCTAAATTCAACAGCCGATCATCCCCTTCTAGTCCAATGAGTTGAACGCCTAGAGGTAGTAGTTGATCTTCTGCAATCGGCAACGTAATGACGGGAAACCCTAACGCTTGCCACGGCCGGCTCATAAAAGGTTTTCCCGTATGTTGAATTCCGGTTGGGGCAACTCCTGGTGCTGAAGGCGCTGTAATGGCCGTAATATTATTTTGCCCGCGCCACTGCTTTAACGCTTCTTTTTGCTCACATAAATCCTGCTTCATCGTACAGTATTCTTTATAAGAAAACGTTAAACCTGTTTCTATTAAATCGGCTAACAAAGCATCTATTTCTCCATTAAAATACTCAATGGATAAGTTTCGCGCGACCTCGAAAGCCATAATAAAATAATGTTGCTCCGCTATTGTTTTAATATCAAGCTCATTGGGTAAATGAACACAATTAATCCCTTGAGATCGTAATGATTCAATCCAAGTCAAAAAGACTCGCTGCATAGCAAGATCTATCTCCCCTAGCATTTCGCCATCGCATATCCCGATATTTAATTCTGATAAGTCAATGGGTTGCAGCTCTGTTTTCGGACGCATTAATAACAAATCCCGAATCAACATGACATCTTCAACACTTTGAGTCAGTATCCCTAAGCTATCTAATGATTGCGCTAATGGTTGAATATTTCTCATTGAAAATTCGCCATGCGTTCCTACATACCCAATGCAGCCACAATACGAGGCAGGACGAATGACCGATGCAGCTGTCTGAGTGCCTAAGGCAAAAGGGATCATGCCATCAGATACTGCTGCCGCAGATCCACTTGACGATCCTCCCGGTGTACAATCTAATTTTTTAGGATTGCGGGTTACTCCTGGATTAAAAAATGCGAAGCTGGTTGTGACTGTTTTTCCCATGACAATGCCACCATAATGCTTGAGCAAATTTACACTCACTGCATCTTGAAGTGGCTGCCGATTTTGATAGATATCCGCCCCTAACGTTGTAGGCATATCCATCGTATCAATCACATCTTTAACGCCAAATGGTAATCCTTTAAGAATAGATTGTTCATAATACGTTTTATGAGCTAAATAGTGAGCTAAATAATCATCATATGACCGCAAGTATTGCCAAGCATTCACCTCATCTTCTCTTTGTTGAATGCGCTGATAATACGCTTCAATAACCGATTCAACTCTAAGCTCTTTATGCTCAATTAGCGTCAGCAACTTGTGTAATGGTTTTTGTGTGAGATTATGCATTTTAGTTAACCTCACTTGCCGATTTGGCATCTACAATAATATCGATCATATCGATTCTTCCTTATTATTTTTATTCTGATAAATCGATGTTTAAACTTTTCTACTTAGCGATTATGCACTTTCTCTTGCATGTTCAACCTGATGATAACGACGATTAAAATAGATCAATCCTTTCAACGCCTCAGGTGATTCTTTCGCAATCGCGGTTGCAATCACTTCAGCATAAAAAATAGTGTGTGTTCCAACATCATGTTTCGCGACAATTTCACAATCAAATGTCACCAATGCCTCTTTAAGTGCAGGTGCTTTACTGCTTAAGTGATACCAATTTCCCTCACTAAAACGCTCATAAATCGAAAGTGATTTATTCGAAAAAGCTTTCGAAATTGATTCACACTCCGCGGATAAAACATTGACGCACAGATGGCTATTTTTATTGAAATGCGAGTGAGCCGCTGACGATCGATTAATGCAGACTAAAAGTGTCGGTGGATCATCTGTTACGCTGCACACCGCGGAGGCTGTTAGCCCATAATCGCCCTCTTCACCCGTTGTCGTAATAATATTGACCGCGCCTGTTAGTAAGCTCATAGCATCTCTAAATTCATGTGTGTTAATCATTTCAAATTTCCTCTTAAAATATTAGATATCTAAAACCAATTTTTCCGTTTTAGACCGAGAACAACAAACCAAAATCAGCTCATTACTCTCTTTTTCCTCATCTGTTAAATAAACGTCACGATGATCCGGTTCACCCTCTAAAACATCACACAAACATGCGCCACAAATACCTTGCTCACACGATTTTTCGATCTTAATGCCTTCTCGCGCTAAAGCCTCTAAAATGCTCTCATTTTGAGACACTTGAATATTTTTTTGGCTGCGAACGCATTCAATTTCAAACGCCTCGCCACCTAATTCCAAATCCGTTGCAAACAGCTCTTTATGAATATTTTGCTTTATGACGCCGTTTTTATTTAAAACATCCTCAACCCATTCAATAAACCCCAGAGGGCCACAAATGTAGTAATGTGCGTCTTTAGGTTGATTTTTTAATTGGATTGGTAACTCTTTCTTATGATCGCAGCCACAATCATGAAATAAAAATGTGACCCGATCTTGGAAACTTGCTTCTCTTAACTCGTTAACAAAGCCAACCTTTTGACTATCACGACCACAATAATAGAGCTCAAATGATGAATTTTCGTGCTCCAACGCATACGCCATGGATAAAATAGGAGTTATACCGATCCCCCCACTAATCAATACGCTATGAGATGCTTCGGTATTTAAAGGAAATAGATTTTTGGGATAACCAATTGTAAGTTGCTGCCCAACAGCAAATGTATCGTGAATGGTTTTTGACCCTCCTCGAGACGACGGATCTTTCAAAATGCCCAACCGATAGATATTACCTTGCTCAACAGATTGACATAACGAATACTGACGTATCGTTGACTCATTGATATGCAGATCAATATGAGACCCTGCTTCAGCTTGTGGTAGCGGCACTCCTTGATCAGAAACGAGCTCCAAAACTAAAATATCATCTCCCTGCTTTTCACAGCTTTGGATTGTTACTGTTAATAATTTCTCCATTACTTATCTCCTCATTAACGCATCCATAACCCGCCATTGACATCCCATGTTGCCCCCGTTGTAAAACTCGCCTCATCAGAGCAAAGTAGACAAGAGACGTTCCCAAGCGTTTTTACCGGAATTGTATTAATAATATTATTGAGTTTTTCTTTTGGGATACTGGCAACTGCTGGAGAGTCATGAGGCCCTGGCGCAATGGCATTTACCGTAATATTAAAGGGGGCAAACTCTTTTGCAAATACTTTGGTTAACGTGATAATCGCTCCCTTAGAGGCTGCATAATGAGCCCCGGTTGCTGTACCACCATTTTGTCCGGCTAGTGAAGACAAATTAACAATCCGTCCATATTGAATTTGCTTAAAATATTCACCAAACACTTGGCATGACAAAAAAACACTCAATTGATTCGTTGATGAAACGGAAACAAATTCATCCGTAGAAATATCCATTAATGCTGTAGTTTCAGTGATCGCCGCATTATTAATGACCGCTTCTATTGAGCCCCAGCGTTGAATCAAATCATCTCGAACGGTGATAAAATCCTGTTTTTTTGTAACATCGAGCTGCATAGGAATAATTGATTGCGCCGCATCAATGCGATGCTCTAATAATTCATCTACCGTTTTCTCAGCTGCGGCTAAATTGATATCTGTTACAGCAACTGAATAGCCTTGACTAATAAAGGCCTTAGCAATGGCACGCCCAAGACCTTGCGCAGCACCTGTTATTACAACATGACGTGTTAGCATATAAGCGCTCCTTATGTTGTTACAGAATATAACCAATCCCCATCAAGGCATTGTCTGAATTGACAAGCTTGACCACTTTTTGCAAAATTCTGAATTGTCCATCGTCTAAAATAAGTTGGTACTCTATGTGAGATGAATAGAGCTTTAATGCATCTTTTCGATA
This sequence comes from uncultured Ignatzschineria sp., assembly GCA_945619025.1. GTDB lineage: Bacteria > Pseudomonadota > Gammaproteobacteria > Cardiobacteriales > Wohlfahrtiimonadaceae > CALZBJ01. Next base: position 49,569 of record CALZBJ010000008.1, read on the forward strand.
CTCTCGTAGATGCTGAGCACAACGAATTTTTACGCTCTGCCCATCCTTTTCAAGTAAACGAAATGAGCCAATGGTTCTCACTGTTTTTGCTGGAGGATGTGTAGAGATTGACTCCCCATTTTGTAATCTTGACACTCGTAATTGCCGCATCGTCGCATTATCGTATGCATAATTTAAATGATTAATATACTCTTCAGAACAGAGATCTGATTTAATCGGAATAATATAAAGCCCACTTTCATCCCAAAGATCTAACCAAGCATCTAGCTCACCATGATCGAGCATGTCCGCTTCTTGCCAAATAAATTCAACGGCCTGTAAAAAAATATTGTTTGTCATATCGTATCTCTCTTATCAATTACTCAGCACTCATGAGTTTTTTCCATTGACGATATGCAGCTCTCATACCGGTCTCAGCACTCACATCACTTTTTAGTCCATCGGGGGTTTTAACTTCATTGGGTAAGCCGCGATTTAGCATAATCCATAAGTCCTTACCGGCATATGCGCCTTTTTGCACTCGCTCCCAGGCTTCTGAGTCATCCGGCGTTCCAAAGCCTAAAGGACCTTGAAAATGCTCATGCAGTCGTACTCTATATTGATTGGCAATGTCTGGCCCACCATCCATCACAATCGCACAATGATGAATTTCCGTCTCTTTAACACTGATGGGTTGAAGCACTCTAAAAAAAGACATTGAGCAGGCAATATTGGGGAAAATATTTAAGTTAAACCCGGTTCCACCGACAGCGCGTACAATTTTACGAACAGACGACTCCTCATGCCCTTCACTACGAAGTGCTTCAGCTAAAGCCTCGAAACGCCCCGGAATGTCACGCTCCAAATCCTCTTCCAAGTCCACTAATTGCGGCATCATTACCATCACGCTATGCCCATTTCCTAAATCTTCAACAAAGCCCGCTCCTTCAACGAAATCAAATTGCTCTTCTGTTTGATTATCCACAGAGCTCAAAAACGATTTATGCACTAAGGGAAAGTGATAGGCATCCGTTGTATTTTCAAGTTGAATCTTCCAGTTCCCTGGAAAGCGAAAGCGATGCTCGCCTAATACTTTAATAGGATAGCCAGCCCCCTGTTTCATAAATAGATCAATCCATTTTTTTGCCGGCCCTAAAAAATCGCTTAATGGCTCAATATCATTATTAAACGTTGCAAAAACCATTCCTTGATATTGCTCTGTACGCAAACGAACGAGAGGAAGTTCGTCTTTATTAATGCAATCACCATAGCTATCAGGGTGCGGAATGGCGCGTAATGAACCATCTAAACCATAACTCCAACCATGATAAGGACATACAAAACTATTGGTTTTACCTTTGTGGAGCTCGCACACCGTTGCCGCGCGATGACGACAACGATTTAACAGAACATGAATCTCTTTCTTACGATCTCTTGTAACAATAACGGGTTGATTACCAATCGTAATGGTTTTATAACTCCCCGCTTCAGGGAGTTCACTTGCATGCGCAACCCAAACCCATGTTTGACTAAAAATACGCTTTAACTCTTCTTGAAAAAGCGCCTCGTCGGTATAAAGAGAGGTATGAACTCGATCATCTTGGACTAGTTCACGAATCACTTCGCTTGAAAATAGATTATTTTTTACATAATTACTCATAGTGTTATCTCTTATTGTTAGTTTTATAATTATTATTTCGGAACACTAAATAACTCAGCACTGTCCCAAGCATCCACTGGCTTACTGAATAAATTTCTCGTCTTAAAATGAGAGATGACCCATTGCTTGTCTTGCAAGCAAAACGTCGCTTGAATTTTGGCTGCATTTAAATATGATTGGTTATTGTTAAGCGTTGAGGTTTGGAGCATCATCCATTCTCCCTCAGCTTTAGTATTGCATGGCTGAATACAGACAGATTCAGCTGTTAAAAAATGATAATTTAAACGAAAATGAGGCTGCCCTGTCTCATAGGTTTTAAACATCTTATGAATTTCGGATTTACCCTCAATTCGGCCAAACAAAGCACTGTAACGCTCTCCAACTCCTTCCCAGATCGCATCCTCAGAAAAAAGTTCCTTTAAGTCATCCGCCCGCCCTTTACTCACATCATCACAAAGGCGCATATAATCAGTCATACATTGGCGAATACTATACTCTGCTTCTATGCGTAAAAGTCGCGCCTGTAATAGCGTCAAATCGTTACACATAGGCTTTATCTCTGAATCACTAATTCTCGACCGATACGCGCTTCAACTTTGCAGTACCGCCAAAGCTTATACGTTCCATCGCCGACCAGTGTCGTTCTAAATAAGTTGCACGCTTGATGCACCAAATCTAAATTTTGAAAATCCGCAAGAATATAGGTTGTCCATGGATAACCAAAACTGGGCCCAACCATACTTTGATCATCATCTAAATTACCTAATACTTGCACTCCTTCAAGTGTATGGATTCCTTCCCACATATCACCAAAGGCACTCCAAACCTGCTTTGCCTCTTCTGCTGGGGCATCGAAGAAATTCTGATTAATTCCTATGCACAAAAGGACTCGTAATGATTGCTTACTCATACTATTTATCTCCTAAAATCGAAATCATATTGCTGGCGTAAAAATACCATTCTCACTACAGAAAACCGGGCGTAGGCTCATGCCCAAACAACACCGCCCCTGCATTTTGAAAGGTTAAATCCCCCATAAAGGCATGCTGCGTTAACACATTCATATCATTGACATAACGCGCTAAAGGATGACCATTGTAAATAGCACTCATCCCAGCCATCAGCTGTAAGTGACGGGTAACTTCCGAGCATGTTCTTGTGAGTTGAGTGCTCGATAAGCGCATCTGCATAATTTGCTCTTTAGATGGAGCATTTCCGGCTAAAATACTCTCCCAAGTTTGATTGATCGCCTCATAAAACCAACTGCGAGCACCTTCAAAACGTGCAACGAGCTGTGCAAAATTAAATTGGGTCACGGGACGCTCCCCCATTTTGACACCTCCCGTAATAGAACGACCTTCAGCCATACTTTTAAATTGCTTAATCGCGGCTTGTGTTATACCTGCCCCCGTAATAACTAACACTTGTGTTGCAAAGGAGAGCGACGGATAGCGGAAAAAAGGCTCATCCAATTGTGATGCTGACCCTCGTATAAACGTCCAATCCTCATCAACAAATTGATTATTCACTACTAAATCATGGCTTCCCGTCCCTCTTAAGCCTACGGTATCCCACGTCATATCAATCTCAACATCTTGTTTAGGCAAGACTGCCATTCGTGGTAGACCAAGAGCACTTTCGCCTTCCATCGGCATAATTCCGACACCGACAATATCTGCACTCATGCAACCACTAGAAAATTTCCATCTACCACTGACACAATATTGATTGTTAGATTTCTGTGCGGGCTGAGGAGGAAAAATGCCTCCAGCAAAAATAATATCGGGCGTTTTTGAGTATAATTTCTCTAATGTTTTGACAGGTAATGCGCCAAAGTAGGCAGGACTCATACCAAAACTTGCCACCCATCCCGCTGATCCATCTGCCTCTGAGATTTTTTCAATTAAGCGACAAAATTCTGCTGGAGACTGCTCAAGCCCCCCAAAACGTTTAGGAACCATCGCTCGATAAATTCCATACTTCTTAAATCCTTCCACAATATCCGAAGAGATATAGCCTTGCGTTTCGAACTCCCCCGATAAACCTCTGGTGCGAACGTCATCTAAAAAGTCATTAAAATCTTTATTACTTACACAATCCATTTTCATCTCCTTTTACCTTCTTATCGTTCTTATTGGTAAAATGGTGTTTACTTAAATTAGTTGAAAATTCAAGTAAATTGGCTGCTTAAAAATTTGAGAGTTATCCTCTTATGATCTTTACACGATATTGATATCGACCAAGCAATCCACGATTGATAACTCTCAAACAACCTTCAGCATTAAAATTATTATTCTTATAATTAAAATCACAACAACATGATTTGATTCAATCGTAAATCTGAGTTAGTTGATTCGTCAACTAAATTTCATAATAAGACTTAGACTTTACAGAAAATGATACTTATCAATATCTAGTTGATTGATATTATTTAATTTAATGGTTTTGAAATGTGTAGTTTTTAGTTGTTATTTACGGGAATTTAATACGAAATTTCAAAATATTTCCTATAAAAATTGAATTAAAGTCGATTAAAAATGCTTTTTAAATAGTCGTTAAGCTGATCGATTTCTTGTTCTGTTAGCACAGATAGGACTTCATTTAAGATTTCATGAGTGGCTTCTTCTAACGCCAACAATTTTTCATGCCCTAATGCAGTCATTTTTACATGGATACTTCTTCCATCTTTGGGATTCGCTGAAATTTCGACCAAGCCATCCTCCTTCATACGACTGATAATTCTTGTTGTAGTGGGGACTTTTAAGATTGCATGCTCAGCTATGTCTGATACGGATAAAAAAGGATGGGACGCTAATAACACTAAAATTCTACGCTTAGAATTATCTAGCCCTAACTTTTTTAACGGCTCTTCCAACGCCATTTCATAACGCGAACTTGTAAGTGTAAGCCAATAAAATGGGAATTTTTCTAAATCAATTTCAATGATTTTACCCGACTGCATTATCTTCATATTTTATAACCTTATAAACATCTATTACACCTTAAACAGCTCCAACGCTTTTAACCGTTGTGCTTTATGATCAACGATTGGATCCGGATAGTTGAGCGGTTTTTTATGAGTTTTACTGAGCCACGGGGCGTGGATGGATTTATTATCAAGATGGGCGATTTCAGGGACATATCGGCGGATAAAATCACCGCTTGGATCAAACTTTTCTGATTGGGTAATGGGATTAAAAATGCGAAAATACGGTTGCGCATCACAGCCGGTACTTGCCGCCCACTGCCAGCCGCCATTATTGGCCGCAAGATCAAAATCGAGCAGCATTTTAGCAAACCACGCCTCGCCCCAACGCCAATCAATTAAGAGATCTTTCACTAAAAAGCTCGCGACAATCATGCGTAAACGATTGTGCATATAGCCACTATGAAGAAGCTGACGCATCGCCGCATCGATGAGCGGATAACCGGTCTGCCCCGCTTTCCAGCGCTCAAACCACGTATCATTATTCTCCCACTTAAGATCGCGATATTCTTCTTTAAAACTCTCTCGTACCACATTGGGATAATGGGTTAAAAACTGTTGGTAAAACTCGCGCCAAACAAGCTCTTTCAGCCAAATTTGCGCGCCTTCACTATCCGCCTCTAACGCAAGAGTCACTAGATGCCGAATTGACAACGCCCCAAACCGTAAATGCACCGACAGATACGAAACACCCTTTTTAGAGGGGAAATCTCGCGCCAGATGATAGCTATCGATCCGCGTTAAAAAATCTGCCAATAAGGCTTGTGCACTTGTCTCACCCCCGCTAAGTAGCAGAATTTGCGGCGTAAATCCTAATGCCTCAAGCGTTGGCATTTCAGGAGGTGATTGAAGCGCTGTAGGAAGGGCATTTTGGTTGTCTGCCAATTGCGCCCAATTATCCTGTTGACAATCGATCGCACCCGCATGTAGTTTTGCCATCCAGCGGCGATAATAGGGCGTAAAAACATGAAATGGTGTCTCTTTTTGCGTCATCACCTCATTTTTTGCAAAAATTACCTGATCTTTTACCTGAGTAAACGCAATTCCATTCGCCTCTAAATGATGAGCAACCTCAGCATCCCGCATAATAGCACTCGGCTCATAATCCTCGGACGATACCACCTCTACCGCCTCTATCTTTTCTGCCAATTCCGGAATAATGTTTTTTGGCAAACCCTCCAAAACATAGAGAGGAACGCCTTTTTCAGCAAGCGCGGATTTTAATTCTGCAACTGTTTCATAGATAAAGGTAAGCCTTCGATCATCACTTGGGAGCGGGTCTAAAATCTCACGATCAAAGATAAACACCGCAACCATCGGTCTTTTTTGCTGAACGGCATATTGAAGCGCACGATGATCAAACACCCGAAGGTCTCGACGAAACCAGACGAGGGTTGCTGGGGGATTTATATGATTTTCCATTATCTTAATGGCTCTCTCTCGATAAAATAATTAAGGGCTGAATTGCCTCCCAAGTCTCGCCCTGGCAGCGCTCACGAAATGATTCATCTTTAATCAGATCCCGCTCCCTTTCGGTAATGGAATGGACACGGCAATCAGCGATATCGCTTGCAGTAAACGAATGATTGCGCACAAAATTTGCCGAACTTCGAGCCACATCAATGCCAGTCCGAGGATCTGAAAAGAACCAATGCCCATTACGCCACGTTGCCGTTAACGCATCCCCCTCATGCAAGGTTAGAGACACCTCTCGCGCGCGATGATTGCGCTGCATACCGAGAAAATCCATATAGATATCTTTTGGCCCTAAAAGTAGGTACTCTTTTGCGAGCCCCTCTTGATTATAATGATCAGTAATGATCGATCTCTTAACAGTTTCAAGTTCTGGAATAAATGGATTATTTTCGGTGAAACTGCAAATCATCAACGTCTCTTTTGCCCGCGTCATCCCGACATAATAGAGCCTTCGCTCCACTTCTTCCATCTCTTGAAATTGCTTATTTAGATGATCGATTAAAAACAGATGATCAAACTCCAACCCCTTGGCAGAATGAATCGTGCCTAAAAACACCCCTTTGCGAATGGCAATCGGCACTTCATGCCCATAAGCTTTTATCCACTGAATGACGCTCGCTGGCTGTAACACAAGCCCACCAAACTCAAGCCTTAATTGCTCAAACATCTCTGAGAAATAGAGCTGCCAACGGGAGGGAATTGTTTCTAACAATTGACTGGTTTGCAGCGCTTCATAGAGGGTGAGCGCGGTTTCTGGCTCTCTTCGCATCGCAACAAAATCGAGTAACTGTTTAAAATAACGATGCGCCCGCGTATGAAAGGTTTTATCTTTATCACTCTCGTAATAATAATCATATCCAAGGTCCTCAAGCCCGCCGGCAAACACCATCAACGCCTCATGCGTTCGGGCTAAAATCGCCGTACTGTAGAGCGCCTCAGCATCGATCTCCTGGAGCCGTTTTAATTCGTGCAACACTAAAAAAGCTTGAGTTTTATAGGACGCTTTTTGCAATACGCGCACCACAACATGCCCTTGACGTTTCGGATCGAGAGTCTCCCAACGGCCCGTATAGGGATCGTTTTTACGCGCCTCATTAATCTCAATGGGATGATCCGCTTTAAGGCGTTCCTGATTTTTCTCAATGGCGGCATTGGAAAGATCAATAATCGCTTGAGTTGAACGATAATTTTCAACCAGATAGCTGATTTTTGCATCATAATCGGCGGTAAATCGATCGATATATTCATTACTCGTACCGCGAAATGCATAGATATTCTGATCATCATCGCCCACGGCTAAAATCGTTAATTTGCCCTCTTCTTCAGAGCGATTACGCCCCGATAATGCACTGATTAATCGGTACTGATCTTCATCGATATCTTGATATTCATCCACTAAAATATATTGATACCCGCGCAGTAATTTTGCCCGTAACTGATCTTCTTCCGCTTCTTCTGTAAGCCCCAATTCTAACTCTGCTGTATCATCTTCTAAAAGCTCAATGGCGTCGCTAATCATGCTCTGAAATGTCGCTTGCAGCTCATCGCTTGAGAGATCATTTTGATCATCTCGGTAGACCCTGCCCGTCATTTTCATCGCGATACCGTGATAGGTCATCACCGTAATACCGTACGATTCTTCTTTCACCAATTCAAAGAGGCGTTTGCGAATCTCATTGGCGGCCGCGCGGTTATAGGTCAGCGCAATAATTGCGTGAGCAGGCACGCGTTCCACTCGTAGTAGATAGGCAATTCGGTGCACAATCACCAGCGTTTTTCCAGAACCGGGTCCGGCTAAAATAAGATGATTTTCCTCGCCGCTTTCGACAATTTTGCGCTGCACGTCATTAAGCGGTTCAACAATTTTTTTCCACGATCCTTCACTCGTTCCGAGCGATAAAATATGCTCGCGCCCTTTAAAATGGCGGCGTGTAAACTGTTGCCGAGAGAGGCTAAAATACTCATAGACAAATTTGAGCGCTTCCCCCATCTGCTCAAGCCCTAACACCGCATATTCTCGCATCACATGGATCTGTCCGCGGCGCTCCTTATAATGGGTTTGGAGTAGTTTATAATCCTGCTTTAGATAGTGACTTCGGCGCGACTGATCCACATTGAGGGTGACCGCATGGCGCATTACTGTCATCCCGTGATTTAGCGTGATAATTTGTAGCTGATGCAGATAGAGTAAGCCACGATTCACCATCTCTTTTTGCTCATCGATATCCGGAATTTGCGCGATTAACAGCGGATCGCTAAACACCGCCTGTTGCAACGCTTCAAAGGTGGTTTCCACCAAGACATTATTGCCCGCTTGCCCCGATACTTTCGATAAAAAATGATCCAAGATTTTATCTGCAATCGTTTGCCGGAAAAGCGCATTCTCTTCAATCTGTTGCCATGAGCTAGCATGATTAATTTTTAATAAGACATGCTCTTTTTTAATCGAGGGTTTTAACTCGATGCTCTTTTGGTAACGGCGCTGATTTTTGCCATAGGCCTCCGCATCGATCTCACGATCCTCGCTTAATGCCTGTAAAATTCGATTCACATCGAGTGGATGAAATTTCCCTTTGGTGAGATACGTTTTCACCTGCCCCATCAACTGATGCCCTGAAAAATGTGCATTTAATAGCTCACACAGCATCGCAATATCGAGCGCTAGCTCCATATTTTTTTCAAGATCAGGACTCAATTCCTGTAGGTGCGATAAAATCGTTTTTTCACATAAAAAGGTGAATTCTAAACGCCGTTTTGAAGAGTCTTCCACCCCATAGCGTACATAGCTCGTCAGTTGCGTATTATTCGTTAAGATTTTAAGCCGTTGTAACTCTTGTAAAATCGTCGAAACCTCTTCGATCGTCCCAGCGATCAATTCGGCAAGTTGATCGGTATCGACGGGCTTATCAGAAGGTTGCTCCGCAATATAATTTAAAATGCTAATAAACTCTTGCTTAGTCCGCTCGCTTAATCGCTCCGACTCAACGGTCGCCACCGCCTCATCTAACGTCATGGTTAAATAGGCGGGGAAAATCCGCACGACATTATCCGTCCGCTCGAGATAATTCGCCCGTTCAAGCCAAGCGATCGCCGTCATCACTTTGGTTTTTGCATTATTATCACTGCTATCAAAGGTCTCAACGAGGGCATCTTTTAAAATCTCGCCGGAGCTAATGACAAGTTCGGCCTTTTTACGCTTCTCTTGTTCAGCGCGAATTTTCTTGTAGATCGCATTAATATCGCCATAGGTCAGCTTAGAAAATTCCGTTAACATAAATTGCGTTTCAACATCATTGGGCTCATATAATAAAACACATTTTGCTTCGCCCTGATCTCGGCCCGCACGACCGGCTTCTTGCAGATAATTTTCAAGCGAACCTGGAATATCGGCATGCACCACAAGACGTACATTATCTTTATCAACACCCATTCCAAAGGCATTGGTTGCCACCATCACGCGAATCTTACCGGCGATAAAATCCGATTGAATATCCTTTTTATCGTGAGCGCCCATCCCCGCATGAAAGAAAAAACTCTCCCACCCTTGCGCTGAGATCTGGGCGGCAAATTCTTCTGCAATCCGTCGCCGTGACACAAAAATAATCGCCCCGCCATCTTCTTCACTTAAGTGTTGATTGAGCAGTTCAATAATCATCGGAATTTTGTCATGCTTATCGCAATAACGCACATCAAACGAGAGATTTTCCCGCTCTTTATGGCTAATTTTCTCGATAAATTCGATCGCTAAAATCTCGTTAAAATGCGCTTTAATATCTTCAATCACATCTTGTTTCGCCGTCGCGGTAAAGCAACCAATCGGCGGAATCACTTCATTGGCAGAGAGCGTTTTAATGCATTTGGCCACATAGAGATAATCAGGCCGAAAATCATTGCCCCACTTTGAAAGACAATGCACCTCATCGTAGATCCACGCGCCAATTTGACGATGCTCAATTGCCCGTTTAAAGCGCGAACTGCGGAACTGCTCAGGCGATACCAATAAAATACCGATATCCCCCATCTGAATCTTCTCTAAAACCGCAGAGCGCTCGGGGAGTGTTAATAATCCATTTAACGCCGCCGCACATTGAATGCCTTTACGCAACAATCCATCGACCTGGTCTTTCATCAACGATTGAAGCGGCGAGATAATCACCGTTAAACTGCCATTTTTAAAATAGCGATTTAGCGCCGGAATTTGATAACAGAGCGACTTCCCTCCTCCGGTTGGTAAAATCGCTAAGACATTTTCCCCACGCATTCCAAGCTCGACCACATCTCGCTGAATGCTCTCGTTATTCTCATAATCTTCATAGCGAAAATCATCAAATCCAAAATAACGTTGCAGCTCTTTACGCGGATTATGGATATTGGTGCAGTAACTACACGCCTCAGAATCACAGCGCTCTTCCCGCAAAATAGAGATTAGATGGTGAGTTTCTGGAAATTGATGACGCACCCATGGTGCAAGCACCGAATTTCCCCCTGAAACGCTCAGCCACGCTAAGGTATAGAGAAAAGGAAAGGCAATTTCCGCCTCAAGAAGCAGATCCTCATCAAGCAGCGTTTCAAGCTGCGTTACGCAGACTTTATGCGTGATAGCAAGCATTTCGTCGCGATTTTCAACCACCTTATAGATCGCTTGAGTAAATCCATCATGGTCGAGGGATTCACGCCCGGTCATTCGCTTAAAGAGTGACTCATACCCTGCATTAACGCGGGAAAGCAGCGTCTGATAACAACCAAGAAGATGGGGCTCTTCCTCTGCGTATGTATAAAAGGCCTCAAGTTGCTCGGAAAAGAGCGTAAAACTTGATTCACAATCATGGAGCGGTGAATTCAGCGCACTTCGAATTAATTTATAATCCTTCAATAATCGATGATACGGATTTCGCGGGAAAGCTAAGGGGGATAATTGCAACGTATCGATCGTCGGCAATGTTAGAAACTCAAGCTCTGGCCGGAGCGCCTTTAAAATCGCACGATCATGCTCAATAATATTATGCCCAACGAGATAATCCGCGCCAGATGCGAGCACATCTAGCCTCTCTAATACTTGATAGAGCGACGCTTTGTCTAAAACCGCCTCTTCAAAACGCTCAAATCGTTCCGATGGCTGAAAACTATTGTGGACTCGCAACGCGCCCACTTTAAAAATTTGCTCGGTCTCAGGATTAATCTCTAAGTCGATAAAAAAGAGCTCTAAACTCGGTAATTGTGCCATTGATCCCTGGTTAAGTTATCTTAAATAATATTAATTATAAGTAAGTTTCATAGAGATGCATTAAAAAATCAATTACAAAATCGGAAGTCCTTGTTTTATCGAATCATTACTCCCCTTGTCTATTTTCTAAAAACACCAACAGCGCTCGAATCGCGGCGGAGAGTTCCCAATAGTTCATGCGTTCGGCGTCATTATGGGCGTTTTTCTCATACTCTGAGATTAAAGAAAGTGCCTCTTCAAATTGCTCATATTGAATGGCGGTTTGGAGCGCATCGGGGAGTGCCCAGCGCACCTCGTTATTGGAAAGTGCGAGTTGTTGACGCAAAATCACGAGCGTTAAAAACGCATAAGATAAGAACCGCGCTTTGCCGTGGGATTCTGGAATGATACGCGCTTTATAGATCGCGCTATAGAGATACGCCTCATAATCCCGCACCGCTTTCGGCGTGACATTCTTTTCAACGAGGGTAAATTGATGATTAATGCTCTCTAAAATGCGTTCAATTTTTCGATCATCGGAGCTTGGGCGAATGATATTAAAGATCATCAAAATAATCACCAGCGCAATCACGACCGAGAGCGCGTTATTGGCAAATTGGGCGAAATTATAGGTCATCGGATTGGCAAACCCGATCAAAAATACTGACGAGAGCATAAAGGCGTAACCGATCAGAAAACCAATGAGCGAGCGGATCTTAATCATCGCTGCAAAAAAGTAGATCGGGAGCACAATCAACATTGCCGGCAATAGACCATTCGCTTTAATCAACACGCCAAATTTAAGCATATAGGCCACCGGCACCGTCATAAAAATGGTGAGTACGAGCGTCACCGTGAGGAGTTTATTGATCATCGGATAGGTCGCCCCGAGCGTACAGATCAGCCCGATTAAAACGAGCAGAATATAGCCCGTTTCCCACTGCGTCCCCATCCAAAACGCCATCCCGGCAATGATGCTTAAAAACGTTCTTGCCCCATTAATGAGCGCCTCTTTACGGTCACTATAATAGATGCGAATGCTCGGAATATAGAGATCAGCGCGATCGCTATCGGGAGCTCTTAACGCTAGCAGATCCATCAATTTATCATCGAGCTGTTTGACAAAATAACGCCCTTTACTGCTCGAAAGCAACGCATCCGGCGCGATCGGTTTTGTGGCCAATTTCCGCTCCCGCGACTGCCCTTTTAAAAACCACTCACGCAATCTATCGAGATAATCAATCATCGCTTCCCGATCACTTTCGATCAGGTCATGCTTCATCGATTCAAGCGATAACACGCCGGACATCGCAGTAATTAAGCGATGGCCATTTTGATAGATCGAGAGCACTTCATTGCGCTCCGTCGATACCGATAAAAAGCTCTGAAAGACCCGATCGCGAAAATCCATCAGATCCTGAAGCGTCGATTGATACTGCATCGCAAAGGCTTTATGATCCTGCCCCGGCGTTAATAACATTTCATAGAGCGCGCGCACTTTAAAGCGTTTTGCACGGAGTTTATGGCGAATATCGCGATGCTCTAAATAAGCAGGCCACAACATTGAGATAAAAAAGGCGGTGACGAGCCCAATCCAAATCTCTAAAATCCGCGCTTGTGAAATTTGAAACACCATATAGGACGATGGAATCACCGAGAGGCTGAACCCTAAAATCGCCGAGGTATAACCACACAGCGAAAAACAATAGGTGAGCATCGAGCTGCGCGCACTCGCTAAATAGGCACACAGCGCGAGCCAAAATGCCATATAGATCACAAATAACCACTGATCATCGAGCGCGTAAGCGGCAATAATATTAACGCTAATCGCCCCGACGACCGTACCAATGAGCCGCGCAATAAACTTCTCGAGAAGCTCACTTTGCGTTGGTAGAGTGACGATCATCACCGTCATAATCGCCCAATAGGGTTTATCGGTTTGCAGACGAAATGCCACAAACCACGCAAGCGCAATGCCTACAATCATTCTTAACCCGTAGGAATAATTTAGGCTCGCAAAAAAGCGATCAAGCCCTTTGAGCATCGCGAGCCCTTTTTCACGCCCCGTTCCTCTTCTATCTGTCGAGGTTGTTTCCTGCGCTCTCGGCGCTGCATCAAGATCCTTCATAGATGTCTATTTCTTTGCTTGTTTCTCATCGAGCACAATGATCGTGACCGTCGTTCCGGCAATGAGGTGGCGCTCATCAATCTCCGCACTGCTGTGATCGAAGGCAATTTTTACCGGAATCCGCTGCGCAAGGGTTACCCATGGATAATTGGGCTGAATCGATTGCAATAATTGCTCCGCCGTTTGCGCACTTTGGTCAAAAATCGCCCGCCCGTAACCGGTGATATAGCCATACATTTTCGGCGCGCCATTATAGGGAATAATCTCAACGCGATAGCCCACATCAATATGTTTAAGCTTAGTCTCTTCAAAATACCCAACCACATGGAAACTGTCTTTATCCACTAGGGCAAATAGCGGCTGCCCTGCGGGAATCACATTCCCCTCGCGAATATTCATATTGGTAATATAGCCGCTCGCTTCGGCGTGAATCTTCGTGCGGCTTAGATCAAGTTCTGCTTTTTCTACCGCAATTTGAGCCTGCTCTACCTGATCATTTAATAGGTCTAAATTGTATTTCACCTCTTCAAGATGCTCTTTTGAGATGGCGGCGGCGTTACTTAAACTGGTACGGCGCTCATACTGTTGTTTCGCTTGCTCTTGGCGCACTTCAAGCTGTTTGAGCTGCGCTTCAGAGTTTTTCAGGTTGATCTCATAATCGGTGGGATCGATCTCAAATAAAAGGTCGCCCTTCTCCACATATTGATTATCCACGATCGGAAGTGATACGAGTTTCCCTGAAACCTGCGCCGAGACTTGAATCACATTGGCGCGAATTTTTCCATCACGGGTCCAACCGCCCAAAATGTAGAAATTCCACAGCTGGTACGCCACTACAATCATGATAAAAGCCATCACAACCGTAATCAGATATCGTTTTAATGTCGCGTTCATTTACTAACCTTGTAAGCCTTGTATAAATAGAAGAATCAGGTGGCTGATATAAAGAGAGACAAAATAGACACTAATGTCTACCAAATTGGGGTGCCAAATTGTGCCGGCGTAGAGCTTTTTACGATAAAATCCCCGTGCAAAGAGCCAGACGAAAAAGCCGAGAATCAGCACTTTTAAAATGCCTGGCAAAAAAATCAGTGATCCAAAAACAAGATCGGTCATAGACTCACCCTCGTTTACTTAAAAAAATGAAACCTTACATTAGGGTAGCCTATAAGACAAGATTTTTATAGAAAACCCTAAGAAAAAACCTCGGCGAAACATTCATACCGAGGTTTTTGATAAAGACGTTTTGCGCCTTCTATATATAGATAGTCAGATTGTCACATGGTAACGACGACTATGGACGAATCGCCGTCACTTCAATCTCAACGCGCCATGCAGGGTTTGCAAGTTTTGCCACTTGAAACGCTGAACGTGCGGGAAGTTTATCGCTTTCGCCATCAAAAAATTGCGTATAGCCGTTCATGAATCCTTTAAAATCCATGAAACCGTCATTCTCTTCACCGCCCACTAAAAAGACTTGCATTTTAACCACATCTTGCATGGTTAAACCGAGCTCTTCAAGGTGCACTTTAATCTGCTCAAGCACATTCACGGTTTGCGCTTCGGTATCCCCGTATGAGGCTAATTCTGTCGCTGGAAGCCCCGCTTCTTTCATCGTTGGAACTTTTCCGCTTAAGAAAATGATGTTTTTCCCTGCGCTAATCTCAACGGATTCCGCGATTGGCATGCCATTTAATTTATGAGCCACAAAGCCCTCCGTTTCTAGATTTACATCGGCACTTGCAACGCCCATGACAAATGGAACTGCTAATAATAATTGTTTTAAACGCATCATAAACTCCTTACATTTCAATTAAGTGAATGGTTTATTGGTACGACTTACCTATAGTACTCGTTATTTATCAAAACGCGCAAGGCTAAACGCTTTCGGATCGATCACAGGTTTTTGCCCGGTGATGAGATCGGCGGTGATTTCAGAGGATGCTGGGCCTTCGGTCATTCCCCAAACCGTTGCAGTGTTGATTACCAATCCTGGGTATTTTGATACCTCTGAGATGATCGGTAATTCATCAAACGTTGGGCTCACAACTGCGCCCCAACGTTCAACCACTTCAGAGGCTTCAAATTGCGGGAATTCCGCTTTCATTCGATCAAATACCGCATCTAAATGCGCATTATTTTGCGTTGCCGTCACGGTTCTGAATTTCTCAAACGGCGTCACTTCATCTAAGTTCCAAGAAGTGGCCATTTTGAATGAATTAAAGAGGTCAGGACCTAATTTAAATTCAAGTGGAAGCTCGCCACCGCCTAAAAGATGCATAAATTTAGGCCCTAAAAGGAAACTATCCTTAACGATTGAGCTCGTGAAGATACGCGGTGCAACGGCATAGGTTCCATCGGCTTGTTCGCGGAAATGAATGCCATTTGGAAGATGCACGTTGCCTTTTGGCGCGCCGGGAACACCTGACACACGTTGCTGTGAAAGGTAGACATTTAATGTCGGAAGATCAACGCCCATGTTACCCATAAAGAGACGTGACCAGATCCCGCCCGCAAGCACTACGGATGAGGTTTTGATCGATCCTTTTTCCGTCACAACATCGGAGATTTTACCGCCCGCTGTTTCAATGCCACGCGCTGCACAATGAGTGAAGATTTTAACGCCGATGCTTTTTGCATAACGCGCTAATACCGGTACCCCTGTTTCTGGGTCAACACTGCCCGAGTCTTCTTCAAAACCTGCTAATTGCCACTCGGTTTGGGCATTAGGAAGACGGTTAGCTAATTCAGCACCTTGGATAATACGGGTATTGAGACCGCTGCCAAAACCGGGATTGGAATTGAGTTTGATCCAATCTTGAACGATTTCTAACTCTTTTTCGCTCGCAATCGCTTCAACACGGCCTTGGGTACGATAGCTTGTGTCCGCGCCGATTTTCTCATTCATACCGCGCCACAGTTTTTTACCGTAATGATGCAGAGGGAAGATCTCAGGAGAGGTTTTATAGCTGATAATTTGGCTATAGGCACGGCCCGATTGTTCGGCCGCAATCTCACCTTTTTCACATACCACAACGCTCATGCCACGCTCTCTTAAATTGATCGCGCTGAGCACCCCTTGGATACCGCCACCGATGATGACAACGTCCGCCTCTTTAGGCAGCGCGCCTTCCGTACCGGGCACAAATAACGCTCTCGATTTAGCCGCTACGAGCGTCCCTTCACGGCGAGCCATAGGAACCACAGCCGCTCCGCCAGCTACAACTCCTGCAGCACCCATACCTAAAAGAAATTTTCTACGTGAAATACCCATGTGTACCTCCTCAGCATCCCTGCTAATTACGATTCTTAAAAATAATAGGGGCGCATCATACCATAGATTTTTTTGATTGATAAATATCAATTTTCAATATAGATGATTAAAAAATTGGCTAATATTGCTTAGAAAATAGACCTAAATCAAGAATGGTCGAAAGAAAATTACCGTAATTACAATCACTTTTACCGAGGAGAGATCAGATTAAAATACAAAAATATTATGATCCAAATGACGTTAAATTGATCAATAATATTGCTTAGAACTGCAAAAACCTTAAACAATCTATCTTTTGTGCAACTATCACTCCCGATGACTGATCAATCCTTACGCATATTTTGGTTCTTATTTAACACAATAAAAATAAATTCAAGAGTTGGACCACGCCTTAAATTAAGTTTTAGGCACAAGGAGAGAGTTTCTATCGAAAAGACACATAAAAGAGCTCATTGAACAAAATTTTTTATAGATGATCTAATAAGTAGTGACTTGTTTTAATGGAGTGGATTGATTATATTGATAACTACCCAATATAAAATTTCTGCACTCGCAGAGGCAAATAATAGGAGGAAAACAATGGGAGATACAATCGTTTTAATTCTGGCATGGGCGACTTTCTTAATTGCCGCATTTCTCTATATTCGCATGTTTCAAACCGCGAAATAAACCGAGTTTAAACACAATAAAATAGAATAAATGTCATCATAACGAACCTTCTATTGGCATCCGCTAATAGAGGGTTCTTAGTGTCAGCATCACGCCAAAATCGAGAGAATACTACCCGAAGCGATAGCAAAAATGGTAGGATAGAGAGATTCCGATTTAACCAGACAGATAGATTCAAAAAGCGATGACAACTTATAAACATTTCGACGAGATTCAACAGGATATTGTAAACGAATTTTCCATCTTTCCCGATTGGTACTCAAAGTATAGTTATCTGATCGATCTTGGGAAAAAGCTCCAAGGCGTGCCGCAAGAATTTTGCACCGAAGAGAATCGGATGCTCGGATGCATGTCGAGCGTCTGGATTAAATGCGATCATCAAGAGGGACGACTCTTCTGCCAAGGCATGAGCGATGCCGCAATTGTATCCGGCCTCATTGCCCTTGTAATTCGCACCTATAACGGCCAAAAACTTGAAGATGTGCCTACCATTAATCTCTGGTTCATTAAAGAGATCGGCCTTGAAGACCACCTCTCCCCCCAACGCGCCACCGGTCTTTCCGCCATGATCGACACCATCAAAAAATACGCAATCACTGCCGTTCACGCGCAGCATTAATTAACGTCCAGAAAACTAAATCTGGTCAATCCCGATTCAAAAACCCCAAGTGATCCGCATGAGTTTTAAAGTGCTGGCTTGGGGTTTTATTATGTTTAAAAATCAGTGAAAAATCGACACGTTTTTATCATGTGTCGATCACATCGACACTCATATCGAAGAGCGTAATTAAGCTAATCTCTAAACGAAAAGATATGATTCAAAAAATAAAAATCAGATATAAATGGTACGTAAAATGGAACGTATATTTTTTCAGGCAACAAAAAAGCCTGCTCAAAAGCAGGCTTTCGCGTTTTGCATGGTGGACATAGGTGGAAAGTCAGTGGTATTTAGACTACTCCAAAACCACTTACCCCATTGATAAACCTATATTTCACTCAATACACTCATTTATCAAATTTTGGATTGAGTGGACAGGATCGGGACACGTTCGTAATGATACACAGAGCACATTACAAGCAGCGAAATACACAAGTAACCTCTTTCGATTTATCAAATAAATAATCAACACCACTAGAAACAATTATTTCTATCTTGTTATCTATCCTTATGTATCTATCATGCAAATCACTATAATGCATAGTATCTGGCTTAATTACCCATGCTGAGCAATGCTTCTTCATTTTTGTGCAAGTGGTCTGATCAAAATGCGAATGATAAATGTTTATTTTTTTTGAAGGAAATAATTTAAAAAAATCAGAAAAAAAAGGTTTCGTATGTATATGCTTATCTCGAATCACAAGCTCACTTTTACATTCTAAAAGCAAGCTTTCTAAATATTTTAATAAGTTATTTCTACAAGCATTCTTTTTAACAGAAATAATATAATGTGCATCGAACATTGTATTATGAATATCAACATAGTGAGAGTCTGTTAGTACTTTATCCTCTGTTAAAACTAACTTTAAATCAGTATGTTTCAATAAATCACCCAACTCTAACCGTGATTGGGTCATTTGTTTTGCAAGCACAGGCTTTATACGTGAAATAATTTCTGGAGCAAGAACCTTGTTTTTCTCTAACCGTTCTATCTGTTGTAGATTTGTTAAATGCGGTCTATAAAATTTAAAAAAATCAGAAAGCTGTTGAGTATTTAATTCATCAGGAGAAACAGCACCACTCTTAATTTTATAAAAAAATGCTAGAAGGTTATCATCGAGTACTAACTGAAATTGACTCATAGCTCTAGGATACCTCTAAAATCTCAATCAAAGTGGCATCAAAAAAACCACCAGGAAACATAACCGCATTTCCTTCTTCATCAGAATAATGACCTCGTTTATTAATATAGATCGTCTCAAAATCTTGCTCTACAGATTCTTTATAGTGAATAATAATATTATTATGATCTAATTCTTTTTTAAATACCTTGTGACAAAACTTATGAATGATATGTTCACTGTGAGTTTCAATTATTAACTGAATACCTGCATTAGCAATCATTGTAAAAAACTCACTTAATGCAGCTTGTGCTTTAGGGTGTAAATGCAATTCAGGATTTTCGATTATTACTATTTCGCCTTCTTTTGCTAACAAACACATTAAAAGAATATGCACTATATGATTCTGCCCTGTGCCTACAGAATCTGGCGCAATGTTAGAAACATCATTCATTTCATAAAAAAATGTAACACTTTCTTTAATCTCAACTAATTCAGCTATAGACTTTATTTTTTGTTGAACAATTTTAGATAGCCAATAATCTAATTGATAATCCAAAGTTCTAACATTCTGATTCTGACAAACAGCATTTCTCAATAAAAGATTTCTATTTTTTACCAAAACAAAAGTGGTGTTCTGCCCTAAAGAATCTACATATCCATCATGCATTCCTACAATATTAGTATCCCTGTCGATCGGCTCTCTATTTGCAGATAAATAGTGTAATTCTGTAAAAAAACTAAAATCATTCCCAGAACTAAAACCAAGTTGATGTGATACATCTTCTTTTTGTTCAAAAATAATCTCATGTTGATTATGATAACCTATACTAATTTTAATTTTCTTTGAGTTGGTAATTCTATTACGAATCTCGGACATTGGCTGAATAACATTCTTGAATTTTGTTATTGCATTAGCATTTTGCGTAAAAGACATATCTTGATTTCTTTCACGACCGTTCTCAAAATTACGTGCACCTTCAATACCCGCTTGAACCTTAAGAATACCCTGTAAAGCTGATGATTTACCTGATGAATTTGTACCAGTTAAGATAGTAATGGGTTTGAATAGTAGAGAGGTTTTATCTATTGCTTTAAAGCCTTCTATTTGTACATTAGTAATCATAATTCTGTAATCTTCCTTTGAATCTGTTGTGCTATATCACAGCGTAAATCAATAATAGATTTTGATTCGATTCTTGCAAAGAATTTGTTTTCATCTATATATTTTTTACTTTCATCAAGTAATTGAACAATTTTTGTTCTCTGTTCATGAATTTGAGGTATTGGACAAGCTAAAGCATATGTGATCATTTCAAATAATCCCATATTTATAGAACGCCGAATTTTAGACTCTGATGTTTTTGCAAAACGAAATGCATCATCACCTAATAAAGTATAACAATTCTGCATAGAAAGAATAAATATACGCTCTAATTCATTCAAATTTGTCTCATCAACCTCATTAAGATACTGCATGATATTTGCTAAATAATCATTCATATCTGATGTATAGGTTATGTGAATCTTTTTTTCATATGTCAAATATAGCGCGATAAAACGTAGAATCATCATTCTACCTTTCATTCTTTTATCATCTGCATCTTTTCTTCCTATGAGCTTCTCATAATAACTATCTTGCGCTAGTTTTTCTAAGAATTTAGTAGCTTGACCATTATATAAAGCATGCCTTATTTCTTGAGAGTTTAATTGTGTTCCACCACGATTCACTCTATCAAAAATATCATATTTAATATTTTCTGGAGTTGGAGGTCTGATAACAAAAACGGTCAATTGATAATCTTCAATTTTTGCTTGCCACTTTGGCTCTAACTCATTAAACTTTTTCCCATTGAAAAAGTCATCTCCATTTTTTTTACCTAATATTTTTAAATCTTGTAACTTAAAATCATTATTTAAGAAACTCAATAAAGTTGAAATCCTTTGCTTTCCATCTACAACTTGTTGTTTACCATTAATATCTTCAAAAAAATAAAAAACAGGTATTGGTATTCCCATTAAAATCGACTCAATTAATTCTGATTTTTGTTTGGGTTTCCATACATTTGCCCTCTGAAATTCAGGAGAAACTATTAATAATTCCTGTTCAATTTTTCTCTTCAGTTGAAAAACCGAATACTGATCTCTGTGTACACTAATTGTTACATCAGGATATTCAATCTCTTCATCACCAAAGGCCTCTAATTCCAATTCAGGATCTTGAATGCTATCAAACATATATACCCAATCTATTATCCAAAAATGTTTTATATTATTGCACACAATTGATACGACCACACAGCTAAGTGTTCTTCAACACTCTACATATCAATTATTACCGCTCCATCAAATCAATCAACTTATTATTAATAAACAACTTCTCTCGACCTTCCGAATGTTCAGTTAACACACCAATATCACAAAGTTTTTGTAAATAATTCGATGCGGTTTGGCGCTTAG
>CALZBJ010000009.1:0-69516 GCA_945619025.1 uncultured Ignatzschineria sp.
TACCGTCATTGTGGTGGCGGTGTCGATCTCAGGGGATCTCTTTGAGAGCGTCGTAAAGCGTCATCGCGGGATTAAAGATAGCGGTAAACTCCTTCCTGGGCATGGTGGAATCCTCGATCGTATCGATGCATTAACTGCAGCCGCGCCCGTTGTCATCAGCGGTATGCTCTTAATGGGGCTTTAATCGCTCGATAGGCAGCAAAGCTAAAAAAACAAATTTTCGTTTAAGCAGTAATTCTAAGCAGCAACAATAAAAGAGAGCTCATGAAACAGGTTTCGATTTTAGGAGCAACCGGATCCATTGGTGGATCAACGCTCAAGGTGATTCGCAGTAATCCTGGACAATTTGCGGTGCATTCAGTGGTCGCCCATAAAAACGTCGATAAGATGTTTTTAATCTGCCAAGAATTTACCCCACAATATGCGGTAATGGCGGATGAGGAAGCGGCGGATGATCTGCGTAAACTTGTTGCGCGCGGCGGATTAAAGACTGAAGTGTTAGGCGGCGAAGCGGCGATTGTTTCGCTTGTGAAAGAGCCTGAAATCGATCTTGTGGTTGCGGCAATTGTAGGCGCAAAAGGCCTTGTTTCAAGTCATGCAGCAGTTCTTGCCGGCAAGCGAATTTTGCTTGCCAATAAAGAGTCGCTCGTCGTCGGCGGTACGCTCTTTATGGATGCGGTGAAAAAACATGGCGCAACGCTTCTTCCGATTGATAGTGAGCACAATGCGCTCTTTCAATGTTTGCCAAAAGATGAGTCAGGCGCGTTTCATTTAGAAGGCGTGCGTCAGCTCATTTTAACGGCCTCCGGTGGTCCGTTCCGCACCTTTTCTAAAGAGGATCTTAAAAAAGTTACCCTGCAAGATGCCTTAAAACACCCGAATTGGGATATGGGCCCGAAGGTGACGATCGATTCCTCAACCTTAATGAATAAAGGTCTTGAATTTATCGAAGCGCATTTCCTTTTTGATATGCCTGCCGAAAAAATCGAGGTGCTTGTGCATCCTGAGAGCATTATTCATTCGCTCGTTGAATACCAAGATGGCAGCTTTTTAGCACAACTTGGCGAGGCGGATATGGCGATTCCCATCTCCCATGCACTTGGTTATCCTGAGCGAGTGTTATCGGGGGCAAAACGTCTTGATCTAACTGAGATTGCAACGCTCCATTTTGAAAAACCGGACCTTGTTCGCTTCCCGGCGTTACGATTAGCCAAAGAGGCATTGAGTGCCGGAGCGACTCATCTCGTTGCCTTAAATGGGGCGAATGAGGTGATTGTTAATGCCTTTTTAAATGAGATGATTGCCTATCATCAAATTCCTGAATTTTTGGAAACGCTTCTTGAAAGTGTCGAATCCACTGCGCTTGGCAGTGTGGACGATCTGTTGGCGTACGATTCCTATATTCGCGTTAAAACGCGCGAGTTGATTAAAGAGAGTCTCTAATTATGTTTGAGTGGATTGCATCATTTTTTAATTCCATCTTCGGATTTATTGTGTTGATGGGCATCTTGGTGACCATCCACGAATTTGGCCATTTTTATGTGGCAAAACGCTTAGGCTTTAAAATTTTAACTTTCAGAATTGGCTTTGGGAAAGCGGTTTGGAATCGTCATGGAAAGGACGGAGTAAACTATCAGCTCGGGCTGATTCCACTTGGCGGGTATGTGGAGATGCTCGATGAGCGTGCCCATGAAGTGGCTGAAAACGAGATGCATCTCACCTTTAATGCTAAGCCAATCTGGAAGCGATTTTGCGTGATTGCAGCAGGGCCAGCGGCGAATATTGTGCTCGCATTTGTGCTCCTTTGGGGGCTTTTTATGTATGGCGTTCCCGCAACAAAACCCTATCTAGGCGCGCCAACGGAAAATTCGATCTTTGCCGAAGCAGGCTTTCAAAACCGCGATCTTGTCACGAGCGTTAATGGTAAAGAGGTGGTAACCCTCGATGATTTTGGTATGAAGATGATCGATCATTTAAATGGCTCGGGGCAGGCGAATGTAACCGTACTGCGCGATAACCGTTATGAGACGCTGTCGATTGATTTGGCAGAACCGATTAAGCTTGATCGCTCTGAAAATATCTATCACGTACTCGGGCTTCGCCTCTATCAGCCAGACCTTGCCGATGCCGATATTCCCGCGCGCGTGGGCTTTATTCTCGATGAAAGTCTAGCGGCCAATAGCGGGATTTTAGTGGGCGATGAAATCGCACAAATTGGCACTGTTTCGGTCAATCATTGGGGCGATCTTGAAAAGGGGCTTAACGCCATTCGCAATAATCCGGCGGTGAATCAATTTGAGATTGTAGTTAAACGTGGCGCTCAATTTGTCACGCTTCCGGCGAACTTAACGGCAGAGCAGAAAGCTGTGCAAAAAGAGCTTAAACTTGGGATTGGGCTTGGCGGCATTACCCTTGAGGATCTGCCTGAATCGATGCAAGCGGAAATTAAGGGAATGGAAGTAATCCCTCAATATGGGCCGATTAAAGCACTTAAATATGCGGCGATAAAAACCAAAGATGATTCGCTAATGATCTTTAAATTTATCGGTCGGATGATTAAAGGGAGCGTCAATGTCAATAATATGGCAGGACCGGTGACGATTGCCGACGTTGCCGGGAAAACGCTCAATATTGGTGTCGTCTATTTCATTAGTTTGATGGCGATGTTTAGCATTAACTTAGGGGTGATTAATCTCTTCCCGATTCCGGTTTTAGATGGTGGGCGTTTGGTTGGTCTCCTGATTGAAAAGGTGGTCGGGCGCGGCAAAATTCCAGAAAAACTCTCGATGATGACGCTTCAATTTGGGGCGATGCTGGTTCTCTTTTTTATGGGATTTGTGATTTTAAACGATCTTTTTCAATATATCCCTTAGCCCTTATTGAGCCTTATTGAGTAATAGCTGACGCCCGCTAAGATTAGAAATGCGAACGGCACTATAATGACAGAAGCGTGCCGAGCCGTGATTGAAAGAGCAAACCGTGACGGCGCTTAAGTGGGAAGGGCGGTGAGTTTGGAATCTTTTTGCCCTTAATATCCGCTTTAGAGTATACTTAAACAGTTTAAAGTAAATAAAAGAAGCGCTTCCGATAGGAGAGAACTCTTATTGAGAGGGCGCAAAAATAGTCTGAGATCCCCGAAAAATAGGGCGGTCTTAATGTTTAACCCGTTGAACAGATTGAGCGAGCATGTTTCCACGTAAATTACATACAATTCTCTTCTCGTCGGTCTTACTCTTATCCGGAGTGAGCTACTCTCAAGATTATCAAGTCAATGATGTTCGCGTCGATGGACTTGAGCAACTCGAGCCTGGCGTCGTTTTTGCTGCGATGGGGGTAGATCCCGCTGATCGCACCTACCGTGGTAATGCGCAAGCGCTCATTCAAAGACTCTACGCCACCGATCTTTTTGAAGATATCAAAATCGGCCGCAGTGGCAATAAACTCATTGTGACGGTGAAGGAATTCCCGATCATCGATGAGGTGGTGCTTGAGGGCAATAAAGACCTTAAAGATAAACAGATTAAAGATGTGCTTTCGAGCATGAATCTAGCGCCCGGTCGCAGTTATAGCCCCGCGAAAATTCAGCTGATGCGCAACCAACTTCTAAAAGTGTATGAAACCCGCGGGAAATATCACGTCAAAGTCGATGTGGTGGAGAAAAAACTCCCTCGTAATCGTGTGCGCGTGATCTTCAAAATCTCTGAAGGAAAAACCGCTAAAATCCGTGAAATTAACTTCATCGGCAATAACTCCATCAGCGATCGCAAACTGCGCAATCAGATGGGAACCAAGGTTTCGAGCTTCAAAACCATTTTAAGCGGTGGTGATAAATATAATCCGGTCACCATCGATCAAGATTTAGAAAAAATTAACGAGTTTTATCAAAATCGCGGCTTCTTAAAAGTAAACGTCGGCTATTCATTTGCGACGGTGAGCCAAGATCGTGAAGATATGCACGTGGATATCCATGTCGATGAGGGCGAGCGTTACCGTTTTGCCGGCGTTGATGTGGTGGGAAATACCATTATTGATAAAGAGGAATTACTAAAACTCGTTGAGATCGAGTCCGGTAAACTCTATAAGAAATCTGATGTCGATGATGCCGTTAAAGCAATTAGCGACCGTCTTGGAAATGATGGCTATGCGCTTGCGCGCGTGAACGCGATTCCAACCATCGATGAAGAGAATAAAACCGTGAGCTTTGCCTTTGCCGTTGATGGCGGGGACCGTTCTTATGTTCGTCGCATTAATGTTGTCGGAAATAGCCGTACTCAAGATGCGGTATTCCGCCGTGAAATGCGTCAGATGGAAGGCTCGCCCTTTGCAACGAATGATATCGAGCGTTCGCGCGTTCGTATTCAGCGATTGCCACACATTGAAGCAGTAGATGTTCAGACTGAACAGGTGAGCAACGACGAAGTTGATTTAACCTATAAAGTGAAAGAGCGTAGCGCGGGATCGGTACAATTTGGGGTGAGCTATGGTCAGGATTCTAAATTCGGAATCATGGCAGGCTTTAATCAGCCAAACTTCATGGGGACCGGACACGATTTAAGCGTCAATGCGGAAACTGACAAGAGTGGGCAAACCTTCTCAATCGGCTATACCGACCCATATTTTACCAACAACGGTCTAAGCGTTGGAATCGAGCTTCAATACAGCAAACGTAAGCATGACTGGGACGATACCGGTAACTATATCGCCGACGGATATAGCGCGATGCTCAAACTCGGCTATCCATTAACGGAATACACCTCTCTTAGCGGTGGGATTGGCTATGAGCGTTTAAGCTTAAGCACAACGCCCGAATCGCCATGGGAAATTACCGAGATGTTAAGCGGCACGAAATGTGAGCACGCGTCAAACGGCACCTGTATCGATGGCACGCCACGTTATAAAGATCGCCGTAATCTCTATCGTTTCCGCTTTGGAATCGACCGTGATACCCGTGACCGTACGGTCTTTGCAACCTCAGGAACGTACAACTACGCAGGCATTAACGGAACGCTTCCCGGATCGAAAGATAAATTTTACAAATTAATGTATAGCCATAAGAGCTATTTCACCCCATTTACCGATGACGATAACTTCGTATTAGCGCTAAGTGCCGACGTTGCCGCTGGTTATGGATATGGCGGAACTGATGGCCTCCCATTTTATGAAAACTTCTACGCCGGCGGGATTGGCTCGGTGCGTGGATTTAGAAGCAGCTCGCTTGGTCCTCGCTTTTCAAATAATGACTCGCGCGGGGGTGCAATGCGCATCAACGGAACTGCTGAGTTAGTGATGAAAGTGCCAGGTCTAGAAGATAATAACAATCTTCGCTGGAGCGCCTTTGTGGACGCGGGACAGGTCTTTGATAAACCGGGTGATTACGATCTTGGGGATCTTCGCTATTCCGCAGGGTTAAGCCTGTCATGGTTATCGCCATTAGGGCCACTTAACTTTGCTTACTCAACGCCATTAAACGATAAAGAGCGTGATAAGAAACAGCGCTTCCAATTCACCATTGGATTCCCATTCTAATCAAAGCGTTTATCATTTGGCATAAGGAGAGGGTATGAACCGTTTGCACCGACTGACAGTTGTCACGATCACATTGCTATTTAGCCTATTTATCGGGAGCCATGCGCTCGCGGAAGAGGTGGTGATGAGTGATCAAGGTGAGGCGGTACCCTCTTTAAATGATGCGGATAAATCTGAGAAAAGCGATAAGGCGGAAACGCCTGAGCCGACGAAAACACTCCCGAAGCGAAGCGGTGTTACAAAGGACCCGGTGGGGTCGGAACAAAACGGCATTGTGAAAGTCGGTGTGGTGGATACGCATCTCCTGCTTGAGCGTTACGCACAGATTAAAAACGTCAACGATATTTTAGATAAAGAGCTCTTTCCGCTCTATGAATCGCTCCGTAAAAAAGAGAGTGAATTACTGCGTTTACGGGAAGAACTCCGCTTTGACCGCGAAGAGAATGAACAGCGCAATCTTGAGCGCTCCATCACCAATCTCCAGCGAGAGCTTGAGCGGATGAGTGAAGATTTCCGTCAGGAAGCGAACCTCCGTAAAAATGAAGAGCTCTACAAAATTCAGAAAACCATTAACAACGCCATTCTCGATTATGCCAATCGTAATAACTACGATTTGATCATTGAGTATGGCTTAATCTATTCAAAAGAGGAGCTCAATATTACCGGGCAAATCTTGGAAGAATTGATCAACAAAGAAGAAACGAATGAAACTAAGTGAAATTTTCCAGCACCTTATTGATTCCGGCTTAGACGCGACATTAGTAGGGGAGGCTGACATCGAAATTAACGGTCTTTCGACCCTTCAACACGGTAAAAAAGGCACCATCTCCTTTTTAAATAATCCGCGCTATCGCAAGTTTTTAGAAGAGAGTGATGCGAGCGCCATTTTAGTCAATGAGCGAAACGCTGACGCGGTATCAGGAAGCGCCATTGTGTGCGATGAAACGCATGAAGCGTGGGCTCATATTGCCGAGCTTTTCGATCATGATTATCAATCTTTTAAAGAGACGCACGAAACGGCCGTCATTCATAAAACGGCGCAGGTCGATCCTACGGCGGTGATTGGCGCGTATGCGGTAATCGGGGCAAATACAACCATCGGCGCGGGGACCTATATCGACTCCCATTGCGTGGTTGAGCAAGATGTCACCATCGGAAAGGATTGCTATCTATTTTCCCATGCGGTCGTTCGTTACGGCTGCGTGTTAGGGGATCGTGTAGTCCTTCATCCTCATGCGGTGATCGGCGCGGAAGGTTTTGGTTTTGCACGCACGCGTAAGGGTTATATCAAAGTGGCTCAAATTGGGCGCGTGGTGCTTCATGATGATGTCGATATCGGATCAGGCACTTCCGTTGACCGTGGCGCGATTGAAGATACGGTGATTGGTAAGGGCTCAAAACTCGATAACCATGTTCAAATTGGGCATAACTGCGTGATCGGCGAGCATACCGTTGTGGCGGGCTATACTGGCATTGCAGGATCGACAACGATTGGTAATAACGCAATTATCGCTGGTGGAGTGGGCATTAATGGCCACATCAATATTGAAGATGGCGTCATTGTCACCGGTGGAACAAAAGTATCGCATTCGCTCAAAAAAGGGCACTCCTACTCATCGCCTGCGCCCATTATGGAAACGCGCGATTGGCTGGTGAATTCGGCGCGCATCAAACGTCTTGGAGATCTATTTGATCGAGTGAAAGAATTAGAAAAACAATTGAAAGAGAAAGAGAAGTAAATAAATGGCTACAAACGACAATAAAGTGATTGATATTAACGAAATCATGAAGTTTCTTCCCCATCGTTATCCGTTTTTAATGATCGACCGAGTGATCGATTATGAACCGATGGGTGAGTTACACGCGATTAAAAATGTAACGTATAACGAGCCATTTTTCCAAGGGCACTTCCCAGTTAAACCGATTATGCCAGGGGTATTAATCCTAGAAGCGCTTGCGCAAGCAACGGGCATTTTAGGCTTTAAATCGATGGAAGATCCGGATGCGACCGATGACACGATCTATTATTTCGTCGGCATCGATAAGGCGCGTTTCCGCCGTCCTGTTGAGCCAGGGGATCAATTAGATCTTCGCGTTAAATTTATCAAAGCAAAACGCGGAATTTGGGCCTTTGAAGGCAAAGCGTATGTCGATGGACAAGTGGTTTGCCAGGCAGAAATCATGTGTACACGACGTGAGGCGTTTGATTAATATGACACAAGGAAACATTCATCCCACCGCGATTATCGACGAAACGGCTGAACTCCACGAGAGCGTCATTGTTGGGCCTTACTGCATTGTTGGGCCGAATGTGAAAATTGGCGCGCGGACCGAGCTTAAAGCCCACGTTGTAATCCAAGGACCGACGACAATTGGGGAAGATAATGTCTTTTTCCAATTCTCTTCCATTGGTGATGTGCCACAGGATAAAAAATATAAAGAGGGCGATCAGGTCTTCTTAGAGATTGGCGATCGCAACACGATTCGTGAATATGTGAGCATTAGCCGCGGAACGGTTCAAGACCAAGGCTATACCAAACTTGGCGATGATAACTGGATCATGGCGACCTGCCATATTGCCCACGACTGCATCGTCGGATCACGCACTATTTTCGCAAATGGCGCTTCGCTTGCCGGTCATGCGGTGATTGAAGACGATGTGATTTTAGGTGGATATACCATGGTGTATCAGCGTTGTCGCGTGGGTCAAGGAGCGATTACCGGTTTCTCATCGGGCATTCATCGCGATGTACCACCTTTAATCACAGCGGCTGGATATCGCGCAGCCCCTGCAGGCATTAACGCCGAAGGAATGCGTCGTCGCGGCTTTTCAAGCGATGCAATTCGCGCCACGAAAAATGCCTATCGCGCCCTTTATCGTAAAGATTTAAGTTTGGATGATGCCATTGTTGAGATCGAAACGATTGCCAAAGAGCATCCCCATTTAGATCATTTCATTGAGTTTTTACGTGCAGAGAGTGATCGTGGAATCGTCCGCTAAATCCAGTGCCACTTCGGTGGCATCACAGCCTGTTTTTATGTTGGTCGCCGGAGAGTTATCCGGCGATCTTTTAGGTGCAGGATTAATTAAAGCGCTTAAAGCGGATTATCCGAACGCGAGCTTTTTTGGGATCGGCGGGCCGCTTATGATTGATGAGGGCTTGGAAACAATCGAGCCCATTGAGTCGCTCTCCATTATGGGCTTAGTGGAAGTGATTAAGCATCTTCCGAAACTCCTTAACATTAAAAAGCGCCTCATTGCGGAAGCGAAAGCGCGTAAACCTGCCATTTTTATCGGAATCGATGCGCCAGATTTTAATCTTAGGGTATCGAAAACACTCACAAAAGAGCGCATTACGAAAACGGTGCAATATGTCTCTCCTTCAATTTGGGTGTGGCGTGAAGGGCGCGCAAAAACGATTAAAAAATATATTGATCGGGTGCTTTGCCTCTTTCCTTTTGAGGTGGATCTCTATCAAAAATACCGGGTCGATGCGATCTGCGTAGGCCATCGCTTAGGCGATGAAATTCCTCTTGATCCTGATCCTACGGCGGCAAAAAAAGCATTAAAGCTTAAGACGGATAAACCCTATTTAGCGGTGTTACCGGGAAGCCGAATGGGCGAGATTACGCGACTATTGCCAATTTTTACCGAAAGCATTGGGGCGTTAGCTGAAAAACATCCCGAGCTTCATTTTGTAATTCCAGCGGCGAATGAACGTATCTATGCGGCGATCGAAGATGCGTTATCGAGCTTGCCAACAAGTACGCAACTAAAAGTATCGGTGCGTCATAGGGAGTCGCGGGAAGCGATGGAAGCCTCCGATGCGGTGTTACTTGCCTCAGGAACGGCCTCATTGGAAGCGATGCTGCTTAAAAAACCGATGGTGGTGGCCTATAAATTTAGCGGATTGACCGCGTGGCTTGCCCCTAAAATTGTCAATATTCGCCTCTTTTCGCTGCCCAATATTTTAGCCGGCCGAGAGATTGTGCCGGAGCTTTTTCAAGAGGCGGTAACGGTTGGAAAAATCGTTGAGCTCACTGAAAAAGCGCTCGATCCCGCGCAGAACAGCGCGCTAATTGAGACGTTTTACGCGCTTCATACCACGCTTCGTCTTAACTCAGATCAAAAAGCTGCGCAAGCGGTGAAGGAGCTTATCGAGTGAATTTAGAAATCCCACTGTTTGATACAGAGATGTTTGCCGATTGGCGCATTGCCGGCGTTGATGAAGCCGGGCGCGGGCCGTTATGCGGCGATGTCTATGCGGCGGCGGTGATCTTAGATCCCGATAACCCCATTGAAGGATTGATGGATTCGAAAAAACTCACCGAGAAGAAGCGGTTTGCCCTTCGCGAAGAGATTATGGAAAAAGCGCTCGCTTACTCCATTGCTAGTAGTTCGTTAGAAGAGATTGAAACGCTCAATATTTTACAAGCCACGCTGCTTGCGATGCGCCGTGCGGTGGAAGGACTTGCCATTCAGCCTGATAAAGTGCTCGTCGATGGCAATCAAAATCCTAAAATTCCCCTGCCAACTGAATGCGTGGTGAAAGGGGATTCGCTCCATGCGGAGATTAGTGCTGCGAGTATTTTAGCGAAAACGGAGCGTGATTTAGCGATGATTGCGCTTGATAAAATTTTGCCCGAATATGGCTTTGCAAAACATAAGGGTTACGGCACGAAAGCGCATATGGAAGCCTTAGAAAAACATGGGGTAACGGAGTATCACCGCCGTGACTTTGCGCCGATTCGCAAACTTTTGGCGAAGTAGGACTTTTTTGAGAAATCATAGTAAACTATTGTGTGATTCTCACAGACGATATGAAGGGATAATAAGTTTATGAAAAATCCACGTTGGTTAGATTTTGTGGTCGGTCTATTTGTGCTTGCCGGCATTTTGTCGTTTGCATGGCTTGGTCTTAATGCGAGCGATACCGGTAGCCGATTTAATAAAAAATACACCGTCTCGGTGAGTTTCGATAATGTGGGGTCACTCAAAATCAATGCGCCGGTGATGATCTCAGGCGTTCGGGTTGGCAAGGTGAAAAGCATTGCGCTCGATACGGAAATTTTTGAGGCGAAAGTGCTGCTCGATATCGATGCACAATATAAAATCCCCAATGATACCAGCGCGGTAATTTATACTGCAGGACTTGTGGGTGAGCAATACGTTGCCCTTGATCCCGGTGGATCGTATGACGATCTACAAGATGGCGATCGCATTCGTCATTCGCAAGGGGCATTTGTGATGGAGCGCCTGGTAAATCAGCTTCTCACAAGCTTTACCTCAGGCGGGTCAGCGGCGGACTAAGATCAAATAATATGGTCGATTCGATCATTATCACCCCCGGGTATATCATTCGTAAACAGCCCTATAAAGAACGCGGCTTTATGATTGATCTTCTAACGGAAAAGCTCGGGCGGGTGAAACTATTTTTACAACAGGGAAGAGCTCAAAAGCGCTACAGTGCGAACTTAGAGCTCTTTTCGCGTTCAGAGTGGACGCTAAAACCGGGACGCACCTTCTTTTTTGCCGATGCGATTGATCTTGAAGAGAGCATTCGTCTTGGCGGAAAATTGATCTGGTCGGGCTATTATCTCAATGAATTACTGCTTCGTCTCTTTCCTGAATATCAGGAAGATGAGGGCTTATATGCCGCCTACGAGCTCGCGCTTAAAGCACTTGATTCCAACTATCGGATTGAGCCGGCGCTGCGTTTTTTTGAGCGATTATTATTGATGCATCTCGGGATCTTTCCGGATCTGAGTTCCGATCATGAGGATCAGATGATTGAATCCCATCGCACCTATTTTTTACGCCGTGATGAGGGCATTAGCCGATATCCTCGCCATGATGCGTTGCCACTTCCCGGTGGCTTTATCCAAAAAATTGAAGCCGATCTGCCCAATTTTAATCTCAACACAGAAGAGGCGCGAGCCTATAAAATGATGATGCGCTACCTCTATGAACCTCTGTTGCAAGGCCGGCCGCTTCAATCGCGGGTTTGGTTACAAAAGCTCTACTATCCGCATAAGTCTTAAGCGAGAGTGTCATCAGCGAAGTATTGTCTTAAACGCGTACAAAAAAGCCACGAACCCGTATCATCGGTCAACGTGGCTTTTCTATTTTAGGGTGTTTGTGGATTACTCTTTCTCGGCATTACGACGGTCGAGATAACGATTCTTCTCAATGCGGTGATTGATCATGGTCACCAAGAAAACGCCTGTTGCAATAATCCCGATCATGATGGTTGAAAGGGCGTTAATGTTGGGGCTTACCCCTAAACGCGCTTTCGAATAGATCCAGATCGGTAGCGTTGTCGCGCCGGGGCCGGTGGTGAAAGTGGCGATAATCAGATCATCAAGCGAGAGCGTAAATGAGAGCAGCCACGCCGCTAATACGCCCGGTAGAATCATCGGCAACGTAATGTAGAAAAAGGTGCGTACGCCATCAGCGCCAAGATCCATCGCCGCCTCTTCAATGTGGCGATCAAACCCGGTTAAGCGCGATTGCACCACGACAATCACATAACACATGGTAAAGGTGATGTGCGCGATCATCATGGTTAAAAAACCGGTATTAATATTGAGGGCCACAAAGGTAAGCCCAAGCGAGCTCCCCATAATAATTTCCGGCATCACCATCGGCGCATAGGCAATTCCTGAAAAGAGGGTTTTCCCACGGAATCGGCGGAATTTAACCAGCGCAAATGCCGCCATTGTTCCCAAGATTACCGCAAAGGTAGAGCTGAAAAAGCCCAGTAGTAGACTCGTTTTCGCGGCCTCCCAGATGCCCGCCTGTTTAAAAAGATCAGGATACCATTTGGTGGAAAATCCGCCCCATACGGTGACAAGTTTCGATTCGTTGAAACTATACACAATCACCAAAAAGATGGGAATATAGAGAAAGAGAAGGCCTCCGATTAAGGCGATCCAATTCATTACAGTCATTTTTTTCGTCATGATGGCTCCTTAGGTAAATTGCTTCTCTTGAACGCGGTTAAATACATAGATTGGGATAATCACCAGCAACAATAAAATCACTGAAATCGCCGATACAAGCGGTAAATCCATGCCTTTAAGATAGGTGTCGTAGAGCACTTTACCAATCATGGTGACATTCGATCCGCCTAACAGATCGGGGATCACAAATTCGCCAAGTGCTGGAATAAAGACTAAGAACGACCCGGCTAAAACCCCTGGAAGCGAGAGTCTAAAGGTAATCGTCCAAAACGTTTTAATCGGCGGGCATCCTAAATCTTGTGCGGCTTCAATGAGCGTTTCATCGATCTTATTGAGCGTTGCATAGAGCGGTAAAATCATAAAGGGCAGATAGCCATAAATAATACCGATATAGACTGCAAGATCGGTGTGCAAAATACCAAGATCCACAGGGTGCGCTGGATCGATCAGGCCTATAAATCCGCCGACCGCATTAATCACGTTATTTAAGATGCCAGAGGGCGATAGAATCGTGACCCAGGCATAAATGCGGATTAAAAATGAGGTCCAAAAGGGTAGGATAATGAGCATCACTAAAAATAGGTGCCACTGTTTAGGCGCGCGCGCCATCGCCAGAGCGATCGGATAGCCAATTAAGAGCGTAAAAAAGGTGGCGAAAAAGGCCACTTTCACACTGTTTAAATAGGCGCTCACATAGATCGAATCCTCCCAAATATCCATATAGTTTTGGAAGTTCACCGTGATCTGTAAAATCCCTGTTTCCACCCATTCCAACAGATTGGTAAAGGGAGGTGAGGCGATCTCGGCTTCAGTAAAGCTGATGCGTAAAATGATTAAAAACGGAATTAAAAAGAAGAGGGTTAACCAAATAAAAGGAACCCCAATCACCAGTTTACGACTGCTAAAAAGGCTCACAATAAAGCGATAGGGCCAGAAGCGTAAACATTTGCGATGCGTAAAATTAAGGCGGGAGATCAACTCCGCAGCGGCTCCCGTTAAGAAGCCGATCTCGTGTTTGTGGTGTGCCATTCTCTTCCCCTTGAAATTATGAGATTAGAGCGATGCCAGAATCTTTATCGAAGCTAATATAGACGCGATCTTCGTAGTTGATCTTGTGTTCGGTTAAGCGTTTATGATTGACCTGTGACGCAGTCACCATCTTGCCGTTATCGAGTTTCACGTGATAGATCGACATATCGCCAAGATAGCCAATATCCCACACTTCACCCTCAACGCAGTTGATGGTCATATCCTCTGGCGGGGTGAGCGAAATATCGAGCTTTTCAGGACGAACCGCCACCCACGCTTGCGCGCCAACCACCGCACCGACCCCTTGATTACAGACAAGCGGCGTTTCGGTTTCATAGCTTTCGATCGTGGTTTGTTTTGGCGAAATATCGGAGATAACCCCTTCAAAGATATTCACGTCTCCAACAAATTCTGCCACATAGCGCGAGTTGGGATACTCATAAATCTCGGTCGGTGTTGCTACTTGGACCAGTTCACCGGTATCCATGACGGCAATTCGGCTCGAAACGGTCATCGCTTCCTCTTGGTCGTGGGTAACGATCACAAAGGTGATGCCAAGCTCTTCTTGAATGTTCATTAGCTCAAATTGCGTCTGCTCACGGAGACGTTTATCGAGCGCGCCTAAAGGCTCATCAAGAAGAAGGAGTTTCGGCTTTTTCACGATACTGCGCGCAAGGGCAACCCGCTGACGCTGACCGCCTGAAAGTTGGTGAGGTTTACGTTTGGCGTATTTCCCCATCTGCACCAGTTCAAGCATCTGATCGACGCGTTTACGTATCTCCGCTTTCGCAATTTTATCCTGTTTTAGACCAAAGGCGATATTGTCCTCAACGGTCATATGCGGAAAAAGCGCATAGCTCTGGAACATCATATTGACCGGGCGCTCGTAGGGCGGAATTTTGGACATATCTTCCCCTTCGAGAAGAATTTTCCCTGAGGTGGGCGTTTCAAAGCCGGCAAGCATCCGTAGAAGCGTTGTTTTACCGCATCCCGATGGGCCAAGCAGAGAGAAAAATTCACCTTTATAAATGTCTAGCGAGATATTATTCACCGCAATATGGTCGTCAAAAACCTTTACAACATCGATAAGTTCCACGTGGGGAACCGAATTGGGGTCACGCCAAGGTTCATGTTTATGTAATTGGCTAGGGTGCATAGAGACCTCCTATTGCATGCAAATAATGTGATTTAAAATTGAGTAGTCGTTAGGAACTCGCTTTTGGGAATTTAAAAACTAATCGGGCGATTAGTGCGTAAAATTAATCCAATGGGATAAAAAGAGAAGGGCATTCTAGGCGTTTTTAGAATGCCCTGCAACCACTATTTTAGCGGATTCAGACTTTTATATCTTTTCTTTCCACGTTGCAATTAAATTGAGCGCTTCGATGGGGGTTAATTGATTGATATCTAACTCTTTAATGGCTTCTTCAATTTCTGAGGGTTCATTTGAAAAAAGCGATAATTGTTCCGCCGGCTCATGAATCGTTTGAATATCGGGTGTTTTTTGGTGAGAGCTTGTTTGCGTTGATTCTGGTAGAACTGAAAGATGCTCAAAGCTCTTTTCAAGCTCGGAGAGTTTGGTTTTCGCCATCTCGATCACCCCTTTGGGGACACCTGCGAGCGCCGCAACTTGAAGGCCATAACTTTTTGACGCAGCCCCCGGTCGGACTTGATGCATAAAGATAATCTCATCTTTGTGTTCAACGGCGTCAAGGTGCACGTTTTTAATTTCAGGATAGAGCGTTTCAAGCTCGGTCATCTCAAAATAGTGCGTGGCAAAGATCGTCATCGCTCGCGCTTTTTGAGAGAGATAGACCGCAGCACTCCACGCAAGAGATAGCCCATCGAGGGTTGATGTTCCGCGACCGACTTCATCCATCAACACAAGGCTCTCTTTAGTGGCGTAATTAAGGATTGTGGCGGTTTCGGTCATCTCCACCATAAAGGTTGATTGCCCCGAGCTTAAATCATCTTGCGCGCCGATACGGGTAAAAATCCGATCGATCGGGCCAATTTCAGCGATTTCAGCCGGCACAAACGAGCCGATATGCGCGAGCAATACAATGAGAGCCGTTTGGCGCATATAGGTGGATTTCCCGCCCATGTTCGGTCCGGTCACAACAAGAAGATTCGTGCTCGGCTCTAAAGTAAGATCATTGGGGATAAAGGGCGTTTTAAGTGAGCTTTCCACAATGGGATGGCGACCGGCTTTAATATTGATCCCGATCGATTCCTTAAACAGCGGGCGATTCCAGCGTAGGCGCGTAGTGATTTCCGCAAGATTGATGTAAAGATCGAGCGTTGCAAGGGCATCACTTAAGAGGCGCAGTTGGGCTTGATAGGGAATGATTTTTTCAATGAGTTCATCCCAAAGCTCTTTTTCAAGGGCAAGGGCGCGCTCTTTCGCGCTTAAAATCTTATTTTCAAACTCTTTGAGCTCCGGATAGATGTAGCGCTCCACATCTTTTAGCGTTTGACGGCGCACATATTCCGGGGGCATTTTGTCCGAATATTGTTTCGAAATCTCCACATAATAGCCGTGGACACGATTGTAACCGACTTTAAGCGTGGGAATATTGAGGCGCTCCCGTTCGCGGACTTCAAGGTCGAGCAAAAATTGATCGCCTTTGGTGCTCATGGTAATTAACTCATCAAGGGCGTCGGAATAGCCAAGTGCCAGCACGCCGCCATCTCGAATCAGCACCGGTGGCTCGTCAATAATCGCCGTTTCAAGCAGGGTGCGAAGCTCGGGAAGTTCTTCCAAAAAGGAGAGCCAGAGCGGATTAATCTCAACGAGCGCCTCGTTTTGAGCTAGAAGCGTTTTTAAATCCGGGATCTGTTGCAGTGTGGTACGAATTTGAGTGAGATCGCGGGGGCGGGCACTTTTAAGCACAACGCGGGTCACTAATCGCTCAAGATCACCAATCGGTTTTAATAGCGATTTAATTGAGGTTTGATCCCCTTGAAAGGCTTCCACAAGATCAAGGCGCTCATTTAAGAGACGATGATCGCGGAGCGGACGATTGAGCCAGCGCGACAGCAGTCGCGAACCCATCGGTGTAATGGTATGGTCGAGGAGATCGCGAACGCTATGCTTTTTCTCGCCGGTGAGCGTCTTTTCAATCTCTAAATTTCGGCGCGTCGTTACATCTAAAATCACCGCATCATTAAGGGATTCTAGGGTAAGCGTATCGATGTAGCTGAGCGTATCTTTTTGGGTCTCTTTAACGTAGGTTAAGAGCGCTCCGGCAACGCTTAGCATTGTATCGCCAGGGTGAAGTGAAAACCCTTGCAGGCTCTGAACGCGGAAATGATCGCAAAGCAGATCGTAATTGCGTTTGATATCAAAATGCCACTCAGGAAAAGCGGTAATCGTTGACATATTGCGGATCGCCGGATGAATGATCTCCTCTTCAGGATAGATAATTTCCGAGGGTTTAATGCGAAGGAGTTCCGAGAGAAGCTCATCAAACGAGAGAAGCGGCATAAGCGAAAACGCTGCACTTGAAAGATTGAGCCACGCGAGCGCCCATTTGCCCTCTTTGGGATTATTTGATGGCGCGTTACCATTCTCTAAAGGCGCTTTAAAAATGGCAGCGGTAATGCTCTCAGAGCGCGCATCAAGGAGATAATCATCGGTGAGCGTTCCGGGGGTAATAATGCGCACCACATCCCGCTCAACAGGGCCTTTATTAGAAACCTCGCCCACCTGTTCACAGATCGCAACCGATTCCCCCATTTTAACCAGTTTCGCTAAATACCCTTCGGCGGCGTGATAGGGAATCCCTGCCATCGGTACCGGCTTTCCAGCGGATTTTCCGCGCTTTGTCAGGGTGATATCAAGGAGGCGCGCCCCTTTTTTGGCATCATCGTAAAAAAGCTCGTAAAAATCACCCATTCGGTAGAAGAGAATCATCGAAGGATAACGCTGTTTGATGCTCCAATATTGCTGCATCATCGGGGTGTGTTCAGGATTGATTGTCATCGTTTGTGTCATTTATTGGTAATTTATCGACTATCAGAATAAAATAGGGGGAAATTTGTTTACATTTGATGTTGTGTTCGACCAAGAGCTATCAAAAGGAGCGCTATGGAATGGTTGATGGATCCCTCGATTGGCCTGTTTTCGCCGTCGGTATGGGTTTCCCTAGTTATTTTACTTCTGTTAGAAGTGGTTTTGGGCATAGATAATCTCATATTTATCGCCATTTTATCAAATAAACTCCCGCCTCACCAACGCAGTCATGCGCGGTTTGCGGGGCTATCTTTAGCACTTTTAATGCGGATTGGGCTGCTCGCGATGATGAGCTGGCTCATTACGCTCACCGATCCTGTTTTTATCGATCCGATCTTTCATCATCCGTTTTCGTTACGGGATTTGATCTTGGTGTTCGGGGGCTTTTTCTTAATCCAGAAAGCCACGCGTGAACTCCACGAACGAATCGAAGGGAGCAGTCATTTAGAAGGGAAATCGAAGAATTACGCTAAATTTTGGCCGGTGGTATTGCAGATCGTCATTTTAGACGCGGTCTTCTCCTTTGATGCGGTGATCACAGCAACGAGTATCGCTAAACACCTCTGGGTGATGATCTTAGCGGTGACGATATCCATGTCGATGATGCTCTTTGCGGCGCGTGCGTTGACGGAGTTTGTTAATCGTCATCCGACCGTTGTGGTGCTCTGTTTAAGTTTTCTCCTGATGATCGGGCTTAGCCTTGTGGTGGAAGGATTTGGCTTTGAAGTGCCGAAAGGCTATATCTACGCTGCGATCGGATTCTCAGTCTTTATTGAGATTATGAACCAGTGGATTCATCGCCGCCAAGAGATTCTCCAAAATCAGATGTCACGCCGTGAACGTACTGCTGATATGATTCTGCGTCTTTTAGGGACGAAACTCTACGACGATCATGAGCACGATGAAGAGGAAGAGCATCCCGAGGAGTACGATCCGATCGAGCTTTTCGGTGAAGAGGAACGCAACATGGTGAGTGGTGTTTTAACGCTAAGTGACCGGACAATTCGCTCCATTATGACGCCACGAAACGAGATCTCTTGGATCAATATTAACGATTCAAAAGAGCAGATTCTTGAAAGCCTCGATGCCAATCCCCATAATCAATTTCCGATCTGTGATGGAACGCTCGATGATGTGAAAGGGGTCGCGCGCGCGAAAGATATCGCTACCGATTTGCTAGAAAAAGGCTATATCGATCTTGAGCATTCGGTGCGTCCAGCGCTCTTTTCTCACCGCTCAACAAGTGTGCTGAAGATGATGGATATTTTCCGTGAATCGAAAGTGCATATGGTGATTGTGACCGATGATTTTGGCGGGATTCAAGGGGTGATTACTCTTTTGGATGTTTTTGAGGCAATCGCGGGGGAATTCCCTGATGAGGACGAAACCTTATCGGTGGAAAAAGTCTCCGATACCGAGTGGAATATCGATGCGGGATGTGACTTACTCATTGTGGAGCAAACCCTTGGGATTCGCGGGCTTGTCGATGATGACGATGATTATAGCTCGCTCGGCGGACTCCTTATTGATCGGCTCGATGAGCTTCCACACGCAGGTGATTATTTAGATTCCAAAGGGTATCGATTTACCGTTACCGATGTGGACGATAAACGTATTTTAATGGTCAATGTCACTCCGATTCCTGAGAGTGACGACGAAGTAGAGGTTGTAGATGATTAACGGCACAAGCCCAAAAACCGATTATTTAGATCGATTTATTTTTGACGAACTCCCGATTCGCGGTGAGCGCGTGATTTTAGAGCATAGTTGGCAAGAATTGTTGCTTCGCCGTTCCTATCCTGACAATGTGAAAAAACTGCTCGGTGAATTGATGGCAACGACGGCACTTTTAAGTGCCACCATCAAAATTGAAGGAAAGCTCACTGTGCAAGTGCAAGCCAAAGGCGCGCTCGATCTGTTAGTGGTGCAAATTAGCCATCTCAAAGGGGTGCGAGCGGTCGCGCGTTTTGATAAAGAAGGCGTCGCCGGTCTAGAGGGGTTAAAAGAGCTTTGCGGGGAAGGGCATATCGTAATCACGATCGATGCGCCGACCTTTAAAGAGCCTTATCAAGGGATTATTCCGCTCATTGATAACAGTATTAAAGAGGCGATTGAGCGCTATTTTGCAACCTCCGAGCAGCTTGAAACCACGCTCTATTTAGCTACAAGCGATCAAGCGGCGGCAGGGATGTTATTGCAGCGTCTTCCTGGTGAAATGCCCGATGAAGATGCCTTTAATCGGGTGAATCATTTAGCGGCGACGATGCAAGATGAGGAGCTATTACAGCTTCCCACAAAAGAGCTTCTGTATCGACTCTATTCGGAAGATGATATTCGTGTTTTTGAGCCCGATTCTTATCATTTTGAGTGTACCTGTTCAAAAGAGCGAACCCTTAGCATGATCTATCAGCTCAACTTAGATGAGGTGAAATCGATTCTAGCCGAGCAAGAAGATGCCCTCTTTGTCGATTGTGAATTTTGCGGTAAACGCTATCTCTTTAAAGAGGCGGATCTTGATTTCTCACTCTTTAAATCGGAAGAATCAGAGAGCGGTGCATCAGATTAATGATTAAGATGAAAGATCGCATTACCATCGCCTTAACCGGCGCATCTGGGGCGCAGTATGGACTACGCCTCATTGAGGTTTTGCTTAAAAAAGGGCACGCAGTGAACGTGCTCTTTTCGCAAGCGGCGCTGGTGGTATTGGCCCTTGAGATGGATCTTGGATTAGGGAAAACTACCGCGTTACAAAAGACGCGTCTTTTAGAGCTGTTTGGCCTTGGTGAAGAGGCGAGTGCGCTTTTAAATGTCTACGGTGAAAAAGAGTGGACATCGCCCTTAGCGTCGGGCTCAAACACCCCGCGGCATATGGTGGTGTGTCCGTGTAGTATGGGGAGTTTGGCGGCGATCGCAACCGGGCAATCGAACAATCTCATTGAGCGAGCCGCGGACGTTATTTTAAAAGAACGACGCAACTTAATTTTAGTGGTGCGCGAGACGCCATTTCACACCATTCATCTGGAAAATATGGTAAAACTAAGCCAAATGGGAGCGCTCATTATGCCGGCCAATCCGGGGTTTTATCATAAACCGACATCGGTGGATGCGATCATCGATTTTATGGTGGCACGAATTTTAGATCAGCTCGATATTGAGCACAATTTAATGATGAAGTGGGGCGAAAAAGACCCCGCAACGAAATAGAGGGAACATGTCAAAGAAATATCAGGTTCAATTTAGCGGAAAACTCTCCGACGGCATTTCAGAAGCGGAAGCGATTCGTCGTGTTGCGGCGGCGTACGAGGTCGATGAGGCCGAGATCGAAAAATGGTTTACCGGCGAAGCAATCACTCTTCGTGAGGAGGCAAACGAGGCTGAAAAAGAGGAGATCGTTGAGTTTTTAAGCTATTTTGGGCTGGTATTGGAAGTAATCGAACTCGATGGTGCGACAGAAGAGACGATCGATGAAAAAGAACCTGAGGAAGATGAGCCCGAGGAAGAATCGATCTGGACACGCCCACGCAATGAAAATAGAGACAATGACGAGGATCTTCCCCCTGAAGCGGCAGATTTTAAGCGCGATCTCCAATCGGCGGAAGAGGCACTTGCGGATTCCTTAAATGCGTTAAAAGAGGCGATCGAAAAGAATCCCAATGCGATGATTTTCCGCCCCGCGCCGCTGCATAAACGCTTTTTTGCTTATGTGATCGATATGTTTATGGTGGGCATTATTTTTTCATTTTTACTCTCCTATGTCTTTATTCCACTGGGATTTATGAGCGAAGAGACCATTCAGCTCATCACCAATATCTATTTTGAAGAGGCGCGCCCCTCCGATGAGGAGATTCAAGAGGCGCTCGGCGCGATCTATTACACAGTGATTCCGCTGATGATGGCGGTCTATTGCGGTTACTTCATCATTTTAGAAGGGGTGA
The DNA here is from genome assembly GCA_945619025.1 of uncultured Ignatzschineria sp. GTDB lineage: Bacteria > Pseudomonadota > Gammaproteobacteria > Cardiobacteriales > Wohlfahrtiimonadaceae > CALZBJ01. Next base: position 21,469 of record CALZBJ010000009.1, read on the forward strand.
TGCGCGGCAATAATAGTCTTGGAAAACAGTTTTTAAATATCCGAATCTATTCGGTGGCATCGCCGGTGCCGACGCTCTATCAAATTACGCTACGCACGGTGACGCTTGCGGTGGTGATGATGGTGTTGCAAGGATTGTTAGATTCCATGATTCCTATGCTCGGCTCGCTCCTTTTTCTAGCAAGTTTAGGGATGGCGCGCTTTGATAAGAGCGGTTTAAGCCAAACATTTTACGATCGGATTGCCGGAACCTGTGTGGGAGAGCGTTAATCGATGACCGATATTGTCAATTTAGGATCTGGAAAAGCGCTTGTTTATCGTGAACTTGGCGCTGATGCACTTGCAGAACACGCCTTTAATCTCTTTTTATATCAAGGCCGGCACGCACTCGGGGCAAAACTTATTTATGAAGCGCTCCGCCAAGATCCTTATCATGTGCTCGCCCTTCGCTGTTTAGCCGATCTTTTGGAACAAAAAGGCACGGAAATATTTTCCGCGATTGTGCTTGAATATGCGCGGATGTATGCCACAATTGTCGAAGAATCAGAGCTTGATGCGTTAGAAGAGATCCTCTTTATCTCAAAGTGGAGTTGGGGATTTGCGCGCCATGCGTCGGGGAAAACGGAATTGTCGATGGCGGACTTTGCCGATCGCAGCCAATTTATTACCGATCATGAGCGTTATCAAACCTTTTTAGATGAGATTTTTACGCGGACGGAATCCCTAGAAACGGGCTTTCAAGCGGCGCACAGAGTCTGCGGACTGATGGCACAATTTGTTGAGCATAAAGAGGGCATTGATGCGGCGTCTCAATTTGAGGCGATCTTTAATCCTCAGAATTTTGTTATGAGCGATGCGCATGAGGCGTGGCTCGATAGTTATGACCCGGTACTCGATGAATTGATGCTAAAACGGGTTGCGGACGATGTAAATCAATTAAAATCATGAGCTTGTTGAATGCTTAAGATTTTTTCACAGAGTTTGTTTATAATGATTTGAATATTTTTAAGGTAACAGAGTAATTATGACAACGGCTATTTTAGTGCTTGCACTGCTTTTAGTGGCAGGAACCATTGGATTGTGGATTTTCCTTGAGCGCAAGTTTAAAGAAGAAGAGTTTGTGGAGCGGGTTGAACCGGATCTGCAAGATATGTTTGAAGAGATCACCGTTCAAAAAACGGAGGTGGATCTTAACGTGGATCGATCAGACAATCCTTCGACTGCGGAGATAGACGTTGAGTATGAAGAGCGCTCGTATACAGGCCCCGTGCCCGATCCATTTGCCGAAGAAAATGCGGCCGATGATCGCGGAACGATCAATGCCATCGACACGACGCCGACCCCATTAAGACACCTTGCCGAAGAGGAGCCTTCGAACATGTTTTCTAAAATTAAGAGCCTCTTTAAGCGAAACAAAGACGAAGAGCATGCGCCGCATCCTGATGAGCATTTAGAAGCGCTTGTTCGCCCGGCGGCCGTTCGTACAGTGGCTTTTTTACTCAAAGCGCCGGAAGATCAGCCCTATACCATTCGCGAGATTTTAGAAGTTGGCGCGGAGCAGCAGCTTCTTGTGGGCGAAGAGGGCTATCTCGATTATTTAACCACAACGCTCTATGGCGATGAGCCGATGTATAGCGTTGCGCACCTGTTAGAGCCAGGCAGTTTCCGTGAAGGGGGCGAGATTATTCGTGACCTTGAGCTTGAAGTGCCGGGCATTTTGCTCTTTTCACAAATTCCAGGGCCCGATCCTGAAATTTCAACGATCGATAGCCTCATTCGTGCGGCAGCTCATTTTGGTAATGCACTGGGCGGGACACTTTACGATGAGACGCAACGTCCTGTTGATCGAGAAGGGTTAGCGGCCATTCGTGAAGAGATCGCAGAACTGGATAAACGCGAATGGGATCGCGCACTCAACCACTATTAATCGGTGGTTTAGAGAGATTACAGCAAATATTAAAGAAAGTGCTTTTACTCACAAAGCACTTTTTTTATTCCTAGAGATTGAGAGTAAAAACGAGATAAGAAGATGACGGATATGCAATTATCACAGGATCAAGCAGCGCGCAAAATTGCGGAGCTGACCGAGTATTTAAACAAGCTCAACTATCATTATCATGTGCTCGATGAGAGTTTAATTCCCGACCATGAGTTTGATGCGCTTTTCCATGAGCTCCAAACCCTTGAAACGGCGTATCCCGATCTTATTTTAGAGAATTCTCCTTCGCGTAAAGTCGGTGGGCGCGTGCTTGAGGGCTTTAATGAAATCACCCATGAAAAGCCGATGCTCTCGTTAAGTAACGCCTTTAATGATGAGGATGTGCGTAAATTTGATGAGCGCATTGCCGAGCGTCTTGGTACCTCTGAAATCACCTATTACGCTGAGCCAAAGCTTGACGGATTAGCGGTGAGCATTATGTATGAAGCGGGTCGCCTTCAATTTGCCGCAACTCGCGGCGATGGGATTACCGGCGAGGATATTACCGAAAACATTAAAACCATTAAGAGCCTGCCTCACCAATTGCAAGGGGATTATCCGGCGCGTTTAGAGGTGCGGGGTGAGGTTTTTATGCGTAAAGCGGTGCTCGAAAAGCTCAATCAAAGCCAATTAAAGCAAGGGTTAAAACCCTTTGCCAATCCACGAAATGCCGCCGCCGGGAGTTTAAGACAGCTCGATTCACGCATTGCGGCTAAACGTAATTTAAGTTTTTATTGCTATAGCGTTGGGGTTAATGAAGGCAATCAGCGCGAGATTCAGGCTCATTCAGAGTGGCTCGAGGCGGTGAAATCTTGGGGCGTTCCGGTCTGTACCTTAAATAAAAAGGTCACTAATGTGAAAGGGCTTCTCGATTATTATCGTGATATGGGTGAAAAACGTGATGGTCTAGCCTTTGAGATTGATGGCGTTGTTTATAAAGTCGATGCGCTATCGCAACAAGAGACGCTTGGCTATATTGCCCGCTCGCCACGCTTTGCCATTGCCCATAAATATCCGGCGATGGAAGAACGAACCATTCTGCGCGATGTAGAATTTCAAGTTGGGCGCACAGGCGCGATTACGCCGGTAGCAAAACTGGAGCCAGTGGAAGTGGGCGGGGTAACGGTTTCAAATGCAACTCTTCATAACGCTGATGAGATTGAACGTTTAGGGGTGATGATTGGGGATGAGGTAATTGTTCACCGCGCTGGCGATGTGATTCCGAAAGTGGTGCGTGCGGTTGTGGAAAATCGTGATCCGGACGCTGTTCGAGCGATCGAATTTCCTACAGAGTGCCCGATCTGTCACTCGCCCATTGTTCGCATTGAAGGGGAAGCGATTGCACGCTGTAGTGGCGGCTTTATCTGTGAAGCGCAAAAGTTAGAAGGCCTAAAACACTTTGTCTCCCGAAAAGCGATGGACATTGATGGGCTTGGCGAACGCTGGCTTGAAATTTTCCTTCAAGAAAAAGTGATCGAGCGCATTGAAGATCTCTTTGTGATGAGTAAAGAGCGCCTGCTTGAGCTGCCTCGCATGGGTGAAAAATCGGCGAGCAATATTTTAGCGAGCATCGAAAAAAGTAAAACGCCTAAGTTTGCCAATTTTATCTATGCGCTCGGGATTCGTGAGGTAGGAGAAGCGACCTCAAGAACGCTTGCCGAGCATTACAAAACCCTCGATGAGCTCATGGAGGCAAGCCTTGAAGAGCTTCAAACCTTGGATGATATCGGCCCCATTGTAGCTAAACATATCGTCACCTTTTTTGCCCTTAGTGATCATCGTGAGATGATTGAGCGCCTCTTAAGTTACGGCGTTACGATTCAATATGAAGCGAAAAAAGAGGCAGGTGAAGTAAGTGAATCTCCTCTTGAAGGTGAAACTTGGGTCATTACTGGAACGCTTGCAGAATTTGGGCGAAGCGATGCGAAAGAGTTACTTCTTGAACTTGGCGCAAAAGTGACCGGCAGTGTCTCGAGTAATACAAGTTTTTTACTCGCTGGTGAAAAGGCCGGCAGTAAGCTCACGCAAGCGGAGAAACTGGGCGTGCCGGTGAAATCGGAAGCGGAATTTATTGAGTTATTAAAAACCCATGGGAAGCGATAGAACGCTGATTAAATTGAGTTGAGTCGAATCGAATTGAAAAGAGGAGAGAGACGATGAAAGTAACGAAATCCACAAACAACGTAAGTGAGCGCTGGCAGACACGTTTTCAGTTTTTTGATCAGCATGGCGGGCCGATGCGACATGAGGCGAAGCAAGCGATTATGGAGCGCCCTGAAAAAGAGCGTTTTCTAATTCTCTTTAATTTGGGGTCGTTTTTCTTGCCGGTCATTCACTTTTTAATGCTGGGGCTGTGGAAAAAGGCGTTAACGCTCCTTGTTGCGACGATTATCACAGTTTTGGTTTTTGATATGCCGTTACGTATGTTTGGCATTAATGGCTATTGGCTCCTTATTTTGGTGCCCTTTTTCTTCTCAGCGATGGCTAATTACAGCTATTACTTAAAAGAGGTGAAAGGCGTGCAAGGTTGGAATCCCTTTGAATATCTCTCGGTAAATCTCAATGCACCAAAAGCGCCGGAGATGGCAGAGGAAAAGTTTGAATTGGAAGAGCCCGGAACAGAACAGCCGGAAAACGAGAAGGAGTAATTAGGTGGAGATTGATCCCATTGCCCATATTGAGGGCTGTTATCCGGAAAAGTTTGGCATTCCTCGTCAGCCAAGTTTAGTGCCGGAGGCGGAAGCGACCATTATTTTTGAAAAGCCGTATCGCCATGAGAATTTTATCCGCGGCATTGAGGCACATTCCCATTTGTGGCTCACCTTTGGTTTTCATCAAAACAGTTGGCATGAAGGGCAGGCGATGGTACGCCCACAGCGGCTTGGCGGGAATAAAAAGATGGGGGTGTTTGCAACGCGAAGCTCCTTTCGCCCGAATGGATTGGGGCTATCGGCGGTAAAGATTAAGCGGGTCGATTATGAGCGCGTGGAGATTGTTATTTCAGGCCATGATCTTGTCAATGGGACGCCGATCTACTGCATCAAACCCTACATCCCCTATAGCGATTCAAATTTAGATGCCACGAGCGATTTTGCTGAAGAGGCGCCGCCTAGATTTAACGTGCGCTTTAGCGATGATGCGGAAAAAACGCTTACGATTTTAGTGGGACGTTATCCTCAGTTAAAACCCTTAATTGAGGGCGTGGTTGCGCAAGACCCGACGCCGAAATTCCACAAAGATCCGGAGCGGATTTATGGCGTGTTACTCTATGAGTTTAATATTCGCTTTAAGCGCGATCCTTTAGATGAAATGGGTGGATTTTTAATCCTTTCCATTGAGCGCGATCTGAAATAGATCAATTTAGCGCCGTTCTTCTGAAAATAATCAGGAAATTAGGTGAAGTTGCGCGTTGAACCTTGCTATACTGCCATGTAAAGCCGATTACGCCGGATCGTTATGGCGTAAATAACGAGATCTATTTTGAGGATATTTAGGAATTTGCCGTGTCTAAAACGATTACACTAGCTGACCTACAAAGCTGGTTGGCAGAGCAGAAAACAGAGTGGAAACCAGAACATTACGATTCGATTATCACCTACGCTGAGCACCCGCTCTATAAGCGTGCGCTGGAGACGGCGTATTTGCTTGATCGAATGCATGTCACGACGGTTCCGCAGGTCTCTGCGATTTTTTTCGTTTTAGGGATTCCTCAGGAAGATCAGCCGGAGGATCTGCGCAAATTTATTGATAATCTCTTTACGTTAAATAAATTGAGCTCATTTTCGACGCTGCAAGAGCGCTCAAAATCTCAAGAAACATTGCGTAAGATGTTACTCGCACTAGCCGATGATGTCCGCGCCATTGTGGTGATGATCGCTTATCAGGTGATCTTAATGCGAAATGCGCGAGATTTTGATCCTGAAACCCAGCGCCTCATTGCAAAAAATACCGCGGCGATCTTTGCGCCCCTTGCCAATCGTCTGGGTCTTGCTCGCTTAAAATGGGAGCTTGAGGATTTTAGTCTGCGCTTTTTAGAGCCCGATACCTATAAGCAACTTGCGTCAAAACTTGACGGGAAGCGACAAGATCGGGAAGCCTATATTGAGAAAATTATCGAGCGGCTTAAATCACTGTTAGGTGAAAATGGCATCGAAGGCTCGGTATCGGGACGGGTAAAACATATCTACAGCATCTGGAAAAAGATGACGAAAAAGAACATCGATTTTGATGAGCTGTTTGATGTGCGCGCGGTAAGAATTATGGTGGACGATGTGGCCACCTGTTACGCTGTTTTGGGGCTTGTTCATGAATTGTGGACGCCGATTCCCAAAGAGTTTGATGACTATATTGCTAACCCGAAACCGAATGGCTATCAATCCCTGCATACGGCTGTTTTGGGGCCTGAAAATAAAACCCTTGAGATCCAGATTCGTACCTATCAAATGCATGAAAGTGCTGAATTAGGGGTGGCGGCTCACTGGCGCTATAAAGAGGGCAGTGGCGCGTCGATCGATCAAAAACATCTCAATTGGTTCCGTGATTTTCTCCATAAAGAGCTCGAAGAGCACGAGGAGATTAATGAAGATGAGCTCGAAGAGGGCGTATTTGACGATTATGTTTATGTAATGACGCCGGCGGGTGAACCGATTGAATTGATGCGCGGATCAACGCCGCTTGATTTTGCTTATAAAATCCATACCGATCTTGGGCATCGTTGCCGCGGGGCGAAGGTCAATGGCAAAATTGTGCCGCTCACCTATGTGCTCAATAATCAAGACAAAGTGGAGATTTTAGCAGGTAAACAGCTTCAGCCAAGTCGCGATTGGATGTCGCCTTATTTGGGCTATACTTTTTCCAATCGTACGCGAGCAAAAGTGCGTGCGTGGTTTAAAGCGCAGCATCAAGAGAACAATCTTCAAGCCGGAAAACAGATGCTTGAAAAAGAGCTCACAAAACTCAATATCCATCTCGCGCCTGAAGAGTTGCAACGTCTTTCGAGCCGACTGCATTTTGGTGGGGTGAATGAGCTTTATTCTAATATTGGCTCCGGAGATGTGACGCTCAATCAAGTGTTAACGCGTCTTCCTTCCTTTGATAAACAGAAAAAAGAGGAAGTAACGCCGGATTCCATTGTTCGTCCGAAATCAAAAGATATGGATACCCAAAAGGGCGTTCAAGTGCGAGGCGTGGGAAGTTTGCTCATCAATATGGCGACTTGTTGCCGTCCTGCGCCGCCAGATTTGATCGGGGGCTATATCACGCTCAATCGCGGAGTGAGTATTCACCGAATTAACTGTTCAAACTATCAAAATATGCTTGAGCAAAATCCAGAGCGCCGCATCGATGTCGATTGGGGGCTTGAGAGTGAGCAAACCGTGCTCGCCAATCTCCACGTGACCGCAGCGCCTTCTTCAGATGTATTAAAAGAGGTGAGTGTGCTTGCGTCAAATGAAGGGCTTAAAATCACCGGCATGACGATGAAGAGCGATCAAAATGATAGTCTGTTACTCGATTTTACCCTTGAGATTAGTCATTTAGATCAGCTTAGCCGATTGTTGGAGCGCTTAATGCAGATTCCCGATATTATTGAAGCGTACCGAACATAGTTCGGTCAGGCTTCTTTGTGGAGCGTGAAAGTTTCACAAGATATTAATGACAGGCATTTAAAACCGGACATTAAAAAACCTCGATCGTTATGACCGAGGTTTTTGCGTTTCGTATTAAGAAAAATGTTAATTATTTAATGATTAATTAGTTTTCGTATACGGGGAATTTACGGCAAAGACCTTGTACATTTTTCGCGATGTGTTCGATCACTTCGTCGTCGTTCACATTGTCTAATACGTCACAGATCCAGTTGGTTAAGAGTTCGGTTTCTTGCTCTTTAAATCCGCGAGTAGTGATAGCCGGCGTTCCAACGCGAATGCCTGAGGTCACAAATGGAGATTGTGGATCGTTAGGTACGCTGTTTTTGTTTACAGTAATGTGCGCGCGACCAAGAGCTGCGTCCGCTTCTTTACCGGTTAAACCGCGATCGATTAGATCAACGAGCATGAGGTGATTTTCAGTGCCGCTTGAAACGATTTTATAACCGCGTGATTGGAATACGGTGGCCATCGTTTTGGCGTTTTTGATCACTTGTTCTTGATAGGTTTTAAATTCAGGCTGAAGCGCTTCTAAGAATGCTACCGCTTTGGCTGCGATTACATGCATTAAAGGGCCGCCTTGAATGCCAGGGAATACCGCTGAGTTAAGTTTTTTCTCAATCTCAGGGTTGGCTTTCGCAAGAATCAGACCGCCACGTGGACCGCGAAGGGTTTTATGCGTGGTAGTTGTCACAACGTCTGCAAACGGAACGGGGTTTGGATAGAGGCCTGCGGCGATTAAACCGGCAACGTGTGCCATATCCACGAAAAGGTATGCGCCAACTTTATCAGCGATTTCGCGGAAGCGTGCGAAATCAAGTTTTTGAGAGTATGCAGAGAAGCCTGCCACGATCATTTTAGGTTTGTGCTCAAGTGCGAGGGCTTCAAGCTCATCGTAATCGATTAACCCTTCATCGTTAATGCCGTATGACACTGCATTGTAGGTACGGCCTGAGAAGTTTACTTTTGCGCCGTGTGTTAAGTGACCGCCGTGATCAAGGCTCATGCCTAAAACCGTATCACCTGCGTTTAAAAGCGCTAAATAGACCGCGCCGTTTGCTTGTGAACCTGAGTGAGGTTGAACGTTTGCATAATCCGCTCCGAAGAGTTTTTTCGCGCGTTCGATCGCTAGGCTTTCTGCAATATCCACAAATTCACAACCGCCGTAGTAGCGTTTGCCAGGATAGCCTTCGGCATATTTATTGGTTAATTGAGAGCCTTGGAGCTCCATTACGAGGGGTGAACAGTAGTTTTCTGAGGCAATCAGTTCAACATGGTCTTCTTGGCGTTGGTTTTCGTTGATAACTGATTGATAGAGTTCCGGATCAAACTCATTTAGAGAGCGTTTTGTAAACATCATACTTCCTTCAAAAACAGATACGTTGATAAAAAGGGCTGGAATTAAGTTTAGTGGCTTTGGGGAAAGCTTTCAAGACATATTATTGCATTTATCGAATAATTATTATGATTTAATCTTTAGCGATTATGGTAGTATACTATGGAGATAGCTTTACATTATCAAAGAGAACGATAACGAGAGGAATGTACTATGCAGGTAGAGAGAAAATATGATGCAGATGAAGCTCAAGCGAACATGATTGAGCAGCTGTTAAGACCTTGGAATGTCTTAAACCAACGGGTGTTGGATGTCTTTAAAATTATCCCACGTGACCGATTTGTGCCAGATGAGTATCTATCCATTGCCTATTCAGAAATGCGCATTCCTCTGAATGAAAAAGTGAAAATGCTCTCACCGATTATCGAAGGCCGTTTACTGCAAGAACTTCGCATTGATCATCACGATCGAGTGTTAGTGATTGGTTCAGGAAGCGGTTTTTTAACGGCGTGTTGCGCAACGTTAGGCGATCATGTGGTAGCCGTTGATCTTGATCTTAAAATGCACGATACCGCGAAAAAAGCCTTTGAAGAGTTAGACGTTGAAAATGTTGAGCTGAAAATTTTAGATGTCTCAAAATCGGTAGATGGCTTAGGTCAATTTGATGCGATTTTGGTCACCGGTTCACTTTCAGAAGTGCCGGAAGAGTGGTATTCTCTACTTCGCGAAGGCGGCCGTTTGCTTGCGGTTGTGGGTCAAGAGAACGCAATGAGTGCCACCTTGCATTACAAATATGCCGATGATATTCGTAAAGAACCGGTATTTGAAACCCAATTAGAGCGCTTAGTCGGCTTTGAAGATAAGGAAGAATTTGTATTCTAATCCTCTTTTATGAGTCAGCGCGCAAAACCCATCGAATCAACTATGATGGGTTTTTTTTATCGTAGAGAAAAATAGGTAGTTAATTAGGAAAATATGGGAAGTTTAGCGAATCAAAACTATGAAGTTCGTTCCATGGCAGAATTTGCCGAAGAAGCATATCTCGATTACTCGATGTATGTGATTTTAGACCGTGCATTGCCCTATATTGGCGATGGTCTAAAACCGGTACAGCGCCGGATTATCTATGCCATGAGTGAGCTCGGTTTAAGCGCGAGTTCAAAGCATAAAAAGTCCGCGCGGACGGTGGGGGATGTGCTTGGTAAGTATCATCCTCACGGCGACATTGCCTGTTATGAAGCGATGGTCTTGATGGCGCAACCTTTCTCCTATCGTTATCCGCTGGTTGATGGGCAAGGAAACTTCGGTTCGCTCGATAATCCCAAATCCTTTGCGGCGATGCGCTATACCGAATCAAAGCTCTCTCCGTACGCAGAGCTTCTCTTAAAAGAGCTTGGCGAGGGAACGGTCGATTGGGTGCCAAATTTTGATGGCTCTCTTGATGAGCCCTCATTATTGCCGGCGCGTGTTCCCAATATTCTCCTTAATGGGGGATCGGGGATTGCCGTCGGGATGGCGACCGATATTCCGCCTCATAACTTAAATGAAGTGGTGAAGGGCACTTGTGCGCTGCTTGATAATCCCGAGCTCACGCTTAAACAGCTCACCAAATATATTCCCGCGCCGGATTATCCGACGGGCGGTGAGATCATTACGCCGAAAGAGGACCTCCTAAAAATTTACGAGCGCGGGACAGGTTCGGTGCGAGTGCGTGCGCGTTATCGCATTGAAGAAGGGGCGATTGTGATTTATGAGCTCCCGTATCAGGTTTCAGGCGAGAAAATCCAGCTCGATATCGCGGCCCAAATGCAGGCGAAAAAGCTGCCGATGATTGATGATATTCGCGATGAATCGGATCATGATGAGCCGGTGCGCATTGTGTTAATGCCGCGTTCAAACCGGGTTGATACCGAGATGGTGATGAATCATCTCTTTGCCACTACCGATCTTGAAAAATCCTTCCGCGTAAATCTTAATATGATTGGCCGCGATCTGCGTCCACAAGTGAAAGGACTGCTCTCGATCTTAACGGAATGGATCGATTTTCGCCGTGATACGGTGATTAAACGCCTTAACTTCCATCGTGAGCGCATTGAAAAACGCCTTCACCTACTTGAAGGACTCTTAATTGCGTTTTTAAATATTGATGAAGTGATTCAGATTATCCGTTTTGAAGAGGAGCCAAAAGCAACTCTAATGGAGCGCTTTGCCCTGACGGAAACGCAAGCAAACTATGTGCTTGAAACGCGCTTACGCCAATTAGCTCGCCTAGAAGAGATGAAGATTCGCGCGGAAGAAGATGAATTACGCCGCGAACTTGAAAATATTATGGCGCATCTTAATAGCCCGCAAAAAATCAATGAATTGATTAAATCAGAATTAGTGGCCGATGCGGAAAAATATGGCGATAAACGTCGCTCGAAATTGGTTGAGCGGGAAGCCGCGGAAGCGATTGATGAAGCAGCGCTTGTTTCCAATGAACCAGTGATGGTGGTGATGTCGAAAATGGGGTGGGTGCGTGCCGCAAAAACCCTCGATATCGATCCAGAAGGACTCAATTATAAGACGGGCGATGGCTATCTTACCTCGTGCATCGGGCGCAATAATCAGCAGCTCGTGCTCTTTGATAGTACCGGGCGAAGCTACAGCACCGAAGCCTACACGCTCCCGACAGCGCGAAGTACTGGCGAGCCGATCACAACGCGAATTAATCTTGATGATGGGGCAAAAATTGAGCAGGTAATTCTCGATCAGCCCGATTCTCATTATCTGTTATCTTCGACGAGCGGTTATGGGTTTGTGTGCCGATATGAGGATATGCTCACCCGTCAGAAAAATGGTAAATCGCTCATTAATCTCGATAAGGGGGCAGTACTGCTTCCACCGCGGAAAGTGACCGATCTTGAAAACCAATATGTGATGGCGATAAGTGATACTGGCCGCGTGCTAGTAGTGAAAATGAGTGAAATCCCGGTGATGGCGCGCGGTAAGGGCAATCAGATGATTCATATGCCTGGCGCGGTTTTCAAAAAGGGAGAAGATCATTTAGCCGCATCGATCGTACTTTCTGAGAGCGATTCGGTGACGATTGAATATGGTAAACGCCAATTTACCATGCCACCCTCTGAGTGGTTAACGCTTCTCGATGAGCGCGGAAAACGCGGGAAAGAGATCCGGATGAATCTCAAAGTAAAAGCGATTTATATTGCAAATCCAGAAGGATAAGATTATAATATCTTGCCTTAAATGTGGGCGCTGGTCGCGGTGTCCCACACAATTTTTACCAATTTTGGAGTAAATTAAATTATGTCAAATTATATTTTTGAAGGTACCTTACGTGGTGACTTAGGGAAAGGAGCGAGCCGCCGCCTACGCCGCGAAGGGAACATTCCTGCGATCGTTTATGGTGCGGATAAAGACGCTGTAAGCATTGTTTTAAACCACAACGAAGTTTTAAAATGCTTCCGTGCAGAAGATATCTTCACAAGCATCGTAACTATCAAAGTTGACGGTCAAGAAGATAAAGCGATCTTAAGAGATGTTCAACGCCATCCATTCAAACCATTAATTACGCATCTTGACTTCATGCGCGTACGTGCTGACGAAGCAATCGTGGTTGAAATCCCCGTTGCATTCTTAAATGAAGAGAAAGCACACGGTGTGGTTCACGGTAACGGACAAGTATTACAGCACTTAGCATCAGTCGCTGTTTCATGTTTACCGCTTGACCTTCCAAACGTAATCGAACTTGATATCGAAGCGTTAGAATTAGATGGTATCCTTCACATTTCAGACCTTCCAAAACTTGAAGGTGTTGAGTATGTTGACATCATGAACCCTGAAGAAATGAACGACCAACCTGTTGTGTCAATCGTTGAAGCACGCGTTTATGAAGATGCAGATGATGAAGAAGCAGACGACGCAGACGCGGAAGAAGCTGATGACGCAGAAGAAGCATCAGAAGAGGATGCAGAGTAATTTTTAACTCTGGAGTAATCTTTCAAAATGATTAAACTAATTGTTGGACTGGGCAATCCCGGTCCCGATTATACGAAAACCCGCCATAATGCGGGTTTTTGGTTTATAGATGCGATCAGAAATAGTGATCTTTCCCCGAATAACCGTTTCAAAGGTTCGGTCGGCGAGATGATGGTTGGATCGCAAAAAGTCTACCTATTAACGCCGGATACCTACATGAATAAAAGTGGGGAGTCGGTGTTAGCGCTCGCGCATTTTTATAAAATCTTACCAGAAGAGATTTTAGTGGTGCACGATGAGCTTGATCTCCCTCCCGGAACGGTGCGTTTTAAGCGTGGCGGCGGGCATGGCGGTCATAACGGTCTTAAAAGCATTGTGAGTCATTTAGGCTCAAACAACTTCCTGCGTCTACGCATTGGGATTGGGCATCCTGGGCACGCCTCGATGGTGGCCAATTATGTGCTCAAAAAAGCGCCTAAAGAGGAAGAAGATCAAATTTTCGATAGCATCTATCGAGCAAGACAACTGCTTGCGGATTTTGTAAGCGGGAATTATGAACAGGCGATGAATGAGCTTCATCGTAAGTAAATTAGAGGAAAAATTATGGCGATTCAATGTGGTATTGTCGGATTACCGAATGTTGGTAAATCAACACTCTTTAATGCGTTGACCAATGCGGGAATCGATGCAGAAAACTATCCATTCTGTACGATCGAACCGAACGTTGGGCGTGTTTATGTTCCCGATCCACGCATTCAGCCGCTTGTTGACATTGTTAAACCTGAGCGTGTTCAGCAAACCTATATGGATTTCGTGGATATCGCAGGACTTGTTGCGGGCGCGTCAAAAGGGGAAGGGTTAGGTAACCAGTTCCTAGCAAACATTCGTGAAACCGATGCGATTGCTCACGTGGTTCGCTGTTTTGAAAATGATGATATCGTGCACGTTGCCGGTAAAATCGATCCGATCGCCGATATCGAGGTGATCAATACAGAGCTCGCGCTTGCGGACTTATCTTCTGCTGAAAAAGGGCTGCAACGTCTTGAGCGTGTGGCAAAAGGCGGCGATAAAGAGGCGATTGCACAAGTTGAAATTCTACGCGATAAAGTGATTCCAACGCTTGATGAGGGCAAAAGCATTCGCTCTCTTGATCTTAGCGCGGAAGAGAAACTGTTAATTCGTGATTTCCACTTTTTAACCATCAAACCGATCATGTATATCGCAAACGTGAATGATGATGGCTTTGAAAATAATCCCTTCCTTGATCGCGTTGAAGAGTATGCGAAAAATGATAACTCATTTGTAGTGCCAATTTGCGCTGCGATCGAAGCTGAAATTTCGCAACTTGAGGAAGAAGATAAGGAGATGTTCCTTGAAGATATGGGCTTTGATGAGCCGGGTCTTCACCGCGTAATTCGTGCGGGATATGCGCTTTTAAGCCTAGAAACATACTTCACCGCAGGCGTTAAAGAAGTGCGCGCGTGGACCATTAAAAAAGGCTCGACAGCGCCTCAAGCAGCCGGCGTGATTCATACCGACTTTGAGCGTGGCTTTATCCGTGCGGAAGTGATTGCCTATGATGATTATGTGGCTTTTGGCGGCGAATCCGGTGCGAAAGAAAAGGGTAAAATGCGCTTAGAAGGAAAAGAATATATCGTAAATGATGGCGATGTAATTCACTTCCGTTTTAATGTGTAATCCCAACTAATACAGAGTTAAATTAAAATGCCTTGAACGGCTCTCTTATTAAGCTAAGAGAGGGTTCAGGGCTTTTTTTGTCTGGTTTTATATGAAATAAAAGACGGATAACATCACAAGATCGATAAATAATTAGGCAATTACCTTTTTTCGCGCTATAGTGAAATGGTGTTTAATAACAGAGGAACTGTGTTTGTATGTGGCCACGATTAGATAAACGTCATCGTTTACCTTTAATAGCAGGGGTATTGATCTTGCTATCGTTTATTCCATTTTTTATGGCTGAGGCTGCGCCTCGAACAATTCTCTCCGACAATGCGCAGGCAGACACGATTTCCACGGTTGTTGAGCCATAATAGTATCTATTCCGTATAGTTAATAAAGCGTAAAAAAGCTCAATTCTCAGATTATTTGAATTGAGCTTTTTGTATTTGAGTACTTTAAAACAGTTGATTCTTAAGTTAGGAAAAGCACGCTTTAACGAGCCAAAATCCGAAAATCGTTGCACTGACAGAGCCCACTAAATGCATTAACGCCACGGTTCCTGCAAGTCCGATCTGGCCACTTGTAAGATGCTCCATCACTTCCAATGAAAAGGTTGAAAAGGTGGTGAGCCCGCCACAAAAGCCGGTGATTAATAGCAGTTTTAACAGAGAGTGTTCACTGTGGGCAGTAAAATAATAGGCGAGCATCCCGATGAGTAATCCGCCCAAAAGATTGACGCTGAGCGTACCTAGCGCAAAGGGAAGATCGGCTCTACTTTGCCAAAGCGTGATGCCGTAACGAAGCGCACCCCCGATGGCAGAGCCGAGCGCGACCGCCAAAACATTAATAACCATTGTGGATCACCGCAGGTTTTCCCAATCGTATTCATTGACGCCTAACCATTCATCGTCAACAAGCGGATAGGTTTCGCGCGCTTTAAAGAGCTGATAGTGCCACCATTCGTGCTGATAATTATCAAAGCCGGCATTGGTCATAATTCCAAGCAAGATGAGACGATTACGCTGCGCTTCACGGCTCACTTCATAATTATAGTGCCACGATTTTGGGTCAAAACTATCAAAGGGCGTGCCCATATCGAGGATCTCACCGGTTTCTTTATCCGCGAGCGTCAGATCGATAGCAACCCCGCGAGAGTGAGGCGAGCCGCGATGTGGATCGGCTAAAAAGTTAGGATCGGGCGTATGGGACCAGAGGACAAACTGTGCTTTAGGCGGACGATAAGCATCGTAAATGATAAACTGTAATCCTAAATTATCCGCTTGTTCAATCGCATGATTGAGCATTTTTTCCGCATCAGGATGGAGAAAACAGCGGGGCGTTTGGTAGATCGGTTTGCCAGTAAAATTACGCTCATCGGCATAGTGAAGTTCGATTTTCACTGGGTGAGAACGTTCGGTAATTTCAACTAAAGACGTCATGAAGCCTCACAAATTATCTGGTTAAGAGAGGTTTATGATGTGGCAAAACGGGAAAAACTTCAAGAGACGGGCCAGATTTCTTTAGATAGAGGAATCAGAAGCCACGATTTTAAGAGTGCTCATGAAAATGAGCAAGTAATACGATATGACGCAGCAGAAAAATGTGCCGATCGATGGGACGGCACTCTACTTTAAGCCCATCAGCGAGACTGAATTGGAGCCTCTTTTTGCTCTTTGGTCGTGCCCGAGTGTCGGGAAATATATGAATACGGAGCTCTACACAACCCTCGATGAGGTGCGTATGATGATCCGCTATTTTCAGCAAGCGCCGGAGGTGATTGGCGGGAGCCGATATGCGATCTATTATGGCGATACGGTGGTTGGCAGTTGCGGATTTGATCATTATTCGAAATGGGATCACCGCATTGAGATCGGCTATGAGCTCCTTAAAAAATGGTGGGGACGAGGGCTTGGTTCTGAGGTGGTGCGTCAAATGGTGCGTTATGCACGGCGTGAGCTTAATTGTCACCGCATTGAAGCGTTGGTGCATCCAAAAAACAGGCGCTCCATCACGCTTTTAAAGCATCAAGGATTTATTGAAGAAGCTTGCCTTCACGACTATGAAAAGATCGCAGAGGGCGAGTTTTCCGATATACTACTCTTTGCAAAAATATGTCACGAAGAGGAGAAATAGCGGGTATGACAGATTGGACGTCGATCATTCAAGACGAGGCCAAAAAGCCTTATTATCAAGCGATGCGCGAATTTGTGAAAAGTGAGCGTGATGCAGGGAAAACCATCTTTCCCAAAGATGAGTGGGTCTATAATGCCCTCTCGGCAACGCCTTTTGATAAAGTGAAAGTGGTGATTTTGGGACAGGACCCGTATCACGGTGAGGGGCAAGCGCACGGGCTCGCGTTTTCGGTGCAAAAGGGCATTACGCCGCCGCCATCACTGCGCAATATTTATCAGACACTCAAACATGAATATCCCGAGTTTAATATTCCAAAGCACGGCAATTTAATGGAGTGGGCAGAGCAGGGCGTGCTGCTGTTAAATACGGTTTTGACGGTAGAGAAATCAAAGGCTCACTCTCATGCGAAAATTGGTTGGGAAACGTTGACCGATCGCCTGATTTCAGAGCTCAATGAGAAGCGCGAGCAGTTGGTGTTTTTATTATGGGGCGCACATGCACAGAAAAAAGGGGCGAAAATCGATCGAAATCGCCACCTTGTGTTGACCTCTGTGCATCCCTCACCGCTGTCAGCCTATCGTGGATTTTTTGAGTGTGGGCATTTCACTCAAACCAATCAATATCTTGAAGAGAACGGCCTGTCACCAATTGATTGGGCGATTCATTCCTAAATATAATTAGGCCACTTTATCGTTGATCTCATCAAAAAAGCGTATCTGGATTCTCATCTCGATACGCTTTTTTAGTTTACGTTGTTCTCTATTTTTAAGGAGGTTTTATGCGTTTAATTTACTGATGGATTTCTCACTACAAAGCATGCTGAGCGATAGGTTTTTAACAGCTCGCAGGTGCTATGGGCTTCATTGTTGGAAAATCCGGTAAGCCACACTTTATAAAGCCCGCCTTCATGGACGATGGAGATGCGATCAATCCCAGTACGGCGTTCCGTTAAACGCGCTTGGTTTTGGGCATCTTGATAGTGGGTAAATGCGCCGACTTGCACCGCATCGCCGGCGAGGAGCTCTTGGCGTTTAGCGATCTGCTTTTTCGTTGGAGCAGGATTTGATTGCGGTTTGGCTGCAAGCTTAATCTGTGGACTTGGTTCAAATTTAGGCGTTTTAGATTTCACATCGCGGAGTACGGTTTTATCGCTATTTACGCCCTTACGTGGGGTGAAGAGTACCGTTTGATCCATCACAACCGCATATTCGATTTGCTGGCGATATTGACGCACCGGCGCAAAACTTTCCGTCAATAGCGATTCCATAATGCCATCGCGTTCTTTAGTATTTCGCCCGCCTAAAACCACTGCAAAGACGCGTTTACGCCCTTTTTTAGCACTCGATAAAAGATTCGAGCCTGATTTACGAATGTACCCAGTTTTTAACCCATCGGCGCCGGGAAAGGTTTTGGTGATTTGGTTGTGCGATTTATGGGTAATCCCGCCGTAGCTGACGGTTTCGGTAGAAAAATAATCGTAATATTTAGGAAAATGCTCATAGATGGCAATGCCAAGCGTGGCAAGGTCGCGAGCGGTGGTAACCTGTTCCGCGTGGAAAAGACCATGAGGATTGCGGAATGTGGTGTTGCGCATGCCAAGCTGTTTCGCTTTTTGATTCATGCGTTTGACAAATTCTTTTTCAGAACCGGCAAGGGTTTCAGCAACGGCAACAGCAACGTCATTGGCTGATTTTACAATGAGTGCATCGATGGCAAGCTTCATTGAGATGGAATCGCCTGCTTTGACCCCAAGTTTTGAGGGCTCAGTACTTGCGGCATAAGCGGAAAACTTCACCGGTGTTTTGAGGTTAATTTTCTTTTTTTTAAGATCTTCAAAAACAAGATAGAGCGTCATCACTTTGGTGATTGAGGCGGGATAGCGCGGTTCATCGGCGCTATGTTCATAGAGAACGCGTTTTGTTTTATGCTCAACCACATAGGCGGAAAAGCCCGTGCTTGCCATAGCAAGCGGGGTAAGAATCAGAAACGCAAGGAGCATTAAAACACCTTGCGCAAGATAGGTTGTACGGTGTTGAATTCGCATAGATTTTACTTATACTTCGTGTCGAAAATAGTCTAAAATGCCGTGATATGCCGCGCGAAGACCCATTGCTTCGCCGCCTTCAGGGCGACCTGTCCGGTTACGGATATTCCAAGCCATCACATCAATATGGGCAAATGGTTTGGATTTGTCTACAAAACTTTCTAAAAAGAGGGCTGCGGTAATTGCGCCGCCTTGTGGTACGGACGCCGAATTGACAAGGTCCACCGTTTTCGATTCGATCCACGCGCGATAGGGCGAATGAAGTGGCATCGGCCACATTAAATCGGAGAGTTCGCGACTCTTTTTAGTTAAAGACTGCGTCAGTGTATCATTGTTTGAGAAAAGTGCGGGAACTTCCGGACCAAGCGCTACGCGGGCAGCGCCGGTGAGTGTCGCAAAATTAAGGAGCGCATCATACTCTTTTTCCGTTGCGTAGGCGAGTGCGTCGGCTAGCACTAATCGGCCTTCGGCATCGGTATTATCAATCTCAACGGTAAGGCCATTACGTGCTTTAACAATGTCGGAGGGGCGCATTGAGCGATCGGAGACCGCATTTTCCGCAATGGGAATTAAGAGACGAATCGCAAGCGGTGCCTCATTTTCAATCAGCCATTTTGCAAGAGCAATCGCATGAGCCGCGCCGCCCATATCCTTTTTCATCAGACGCATGCCCGATGAGGGTTTAAGATCAAGTCCGCCGGTGTCAAAGGTGATGCCTTTCCCAACGAGCGTTAGTTTCGGGTGATTGTCAAAATCGCCATAGGTGATCTCAACAAGGCGCGGATTATATTTACTGCCAGCACCGACGGTGTAGATAAGCGGGAAATTATTTTTTAAGAGCGCTTCACCGACGATTTCGGTCTGTTTAACCGGAAGGCCACTAAATTGGGCGCGAATTTCAGCAGAGAAATTATCCGGCGTTAAGCTGTTTGGCGGCTCATTAATAAGATCGCGGACGAGATAATGAGCAGAGATCGCGCGGTAAAGACGAGCTTTCATCGCAGGATCGATCAAAAATCTCACCGCCTTGTCGTCTGATTTTTTATACCGATCGTAACGGTAAGCCCCAAGTGCGTACCCTAATAAAAGCTCGAAGGTGTTATCAAGATCATCTTTTAGTAGATAGTTTCCTGCAGGAAGCGCTTTGTAGAGATTTCCAAGGGTAAAGAGCGGTTCATCGCTATTTTCACCGACGACAACGCCGGCAAGCTTTCCGCTCTCACTTGGGATTAGCCAGCTCTCACTTGGCCCAGGTTTGGCGTCGCTATAACGCTCTTCCACCCAGTTGGTGATAAAAGCATTGGGGTGACTGAAGGCGGAATTTACAATTCGAACGGGAATTGCATTGGCAGCCTGAGTTGTAAAAAGCGCTTCAATCATCGTGGTATCCATCTAAGTTCCTTTCTAATTAATTCGTATTAATTTTATCAGTTATATTTCGTGCGTTTGTACGTGGCAAATGGGGCTAATCATCGCTAAAGGCTTTGATTAAAATATCGCGATTTCCATTGCCTAAATCTTCTGAAATAAAGCCAAGGCTCTCCATCTCTTCGATCATTCGAGCGGCCCTCTGGTAGCCAACCCGTAGGCGACGTTGCACATAAGAGATGCTCGCGCGCTGCGATTCCACAACGATTTTTACCGCCTCATCAAAGAGAGGGTCTTTGCTATCATCGGGCGCAGCAACGCCGGCCGCTTCTTCAGAAAGGCCAGGGATTGGTTCAGTGGGTTCCCGTAGAATTTCTTCGATATAGTCGGCAGGGCCGGTCTGTTTTAAGAATTCCACAATGCGATTGACCTCATGGTCATCAACAAATGCGCCGTGAATTCGAATCGGTTGCGGGAGGCCTGGTGGAAGATAGAGCATATCTCCGTGGCCAAGCAGCGTTTCAGCCCCTTGCTGGTCTAAAATTGTGCGTGAATCGATCCGGCTTGAGACTTGGAACGCGATCCGCGAGGGAATATTCGCTTTAATCAGTCCCGTGATCACATCAACCGATGGGCGCTGGGTGGCTAAAATAAGGTGAATCCCCGATGCACGGGCTTTTTGAGCAAGGCGTGCAATGAGCTCCTCACATTTTTTTCCAACAAGCATCATCATATCGGCAAATTCATCGATCACAATGACGATAAAGGGAAGCGGCTCAAGCGTCGGTGGAAGCGAATAATCCGAGACTTCATTTTGACGATTCCACGTTGGATCAATAAGCGGTTGGCCCGCATCGATCGCATCTTGTACTTTTTTGTTATAGCCGGCAATGTTACGCACTTTTAGCTGACTCATGAGCTGATAACGGCGCTCCATTTCAGCCACGCACCAACGTAGCGCATTTGCCGATTCATTCATATCGGTCACAACCGGCGCTAGAAGATGCGGAATCTCATTATAGACAGAGAGCTCGAGCATTTTCGGGTCGATCAAAATGAGGCGAAGCTCTTCAGGGCGCGCTTTATAAAGAAGGCTCAAGAGCATCGTATTGATCCCAACGGATTTCCCTGAACCGGTCGTTCCTGCAACGAGTAGATGGGGCATTTTCGCAAGGTTTGCGACAACGTGATTACCGGAGGTATCTTTCCCTAGAATCATCGTAAGCGGGTGAGTCGTCTCTTTGTAAATCTCCGAGGTGAGGCCATCTTTAAAGTAGACGGTTTCACGATTTTTGTTCGGAATCTCAAGGCCGACATAGGGTTTACCCGGAATAATATCCACTACACGCACGCGGGTTACCGATAAAAGGCGCGCGATATCTTTCTCAAGATTGTTGATCTGTGCAACTTTTACACCCGGTGCAAGATCAAGCTCAAAGCAGGTAATCACCGGGCCCGGCTCGATATTTTCCACTTTGACGCCGACGTTAAAGTTCTTCAGCTGAGTTTCAATCAATTCAGCCATATCAAGCAGTTCGTCATCATCATACGCAGCGGTGTGAGGTGGAGGGTCGCCTAACAGATCTGGCGATGGAAGTTGTCCTGCCATCGGATAGACTTTTGCTTTCTCTTTGGGAATCGGCATGCCTGAACGAGGATCGATGTCAAAGCCATCAAATTGTGACGGCGGTGCAAATCCTTCGACGTGAACCGGTTGCGGACGGGCAGGGCTTGGCGCGGGTTCTGAGTAAGGCGCTTCAAAATCAGGCTCATCATCAAAGCTCGCGTCATCGTCAAAATCATCTACCGCATTAAAGGTCGGTTCGGGTGTGAAGGTGGGCTCATTCTCAAAATGGGGCGCGTTATCCGGCTCAATATTTAATGAAGATTCGTTAAATGACGGCTCACTAAAGGCGTTTTCACCAAAAGCATTGTCAAAGGCTGAATCATCAAAGGCTGGCGCAAAATCGTCGCCATTGTCCTCGTCGGCGCTTTCGTTGGCCTCAGCGGGAAGATCAAGCTCTGCTAGCGCGTTTGCATACTCTTCATCAAATGAGGGCTCATTATTAAAGCTTGGCTCATCATCTAAATTGAGAATGGTAGGTTCAGAATTATCCACTGAAAATTCAGGCTCATCCTCTTCTAAATTAAGCGTAAAGGCGGGAGTGATCGGCTCGCTTGGATGCGGCGTGTAATCATGGCTCGGCGCTTCGAGGGGTGCGGTGAATTCGTCTGCACTAAACGCAGGCGTTTCAAAATTCATCGGCGGCTCAATCGGTGCGTCAAAATCTGGCGCTTCAAACTCAAACGGATCATCAAGCGGGCGCATTTCAGGCGCGTTATCGAGCTCGATATCACCATCGGCGCTAAAGGGAATCTCATCGATCACTTCAATGGTTGGTCCTTGAGAATCACCATTGATAAAATCATTCATAAAGCGCTGCGTATCCGGCGATTCCAAGTACGCAAGATGCGGGTTTTGCTCAGGATTTGAGTGATTTGTTGTAGCGGTAAAACTGCTTACCGGTGCAGTTGCATTTGGCGTCTGGGCTTGATTATCCGCATTACTGCGAGCGGGTGTCGTTGCGCTATTGCTCACCACAGGCTGAGTTGAGGTGGGGGTATCGTTGGCCCAGCGATTAATTTCTAAGACCGTTTTTGTGGTATCCGGCTCATCGATAATGCTCGACGTTCCGCCTGGGTGGCGGTGATTTTGCATAATGCTCGGAAGATCTTGCGGCGGCTCATACGCAGGCTCGTTGCTCTCTTCAGGCATCGTTTGCGTAGGCTGTTTTTGTTTAGGTAGCATCGCCATCGCCGGGATTTTATGCTCGGTTTGCGTTTCAGTTTGGTCTTTATGGGCGGACGCTTTTACACCACCAATGGTGGGACGTGAAACTTCCGGTGCGGGTTCATCGGCTTTGGTAGTTTCGGTCGGCGTTATAGTGTTTGTCTCTTCCGAACTTAAAGATTCAGACGAAAATTGTGGCTCTTGCTTAAGATCAGCAAAGGGATCGAAAGGCGCGTTGGAGTCATTCGTTTCTGTAGTTTCAGGCGCTGCTTTACGAGCTTTTCCTTTGGATTTTTTAATCACTGGCTCATCAGATTGATCCATAATCTCATCGATTTCAAGCGGTTTGCTTGCAAGATCATCTTTGATGTTAAAGGAGGTATCTTTCTCCATCAGATGTTTCACCGAGTTGAGTTGCGGGCGATCGGGATCGTTGAGCATATTGCCGGTGAGACGTTCGATTAACGCTAAAATTTTCCCGCCAAAATAGTCGAGCCAGTAAAGGGGCGAGCGACCGGAGGCAAGGGCGGCGCCAAGAACAGTCAGTGCAATTAAAAAGAGTTGGCTAAAGCGATAGACAATTAATTTGCCATTATCGGTGCCAAATACGGCTTCAATCCACGAAAATGCGGTGACTACAAGTGAGCCAAAGAAACTGCCGATAATGCCGCCGCTATTGCTGGTGAGATCCAAAAGGCCTGCAAAGAAAAAGATGGTGATTAAAATCCCAATGAGGCGACGAATCACCGTGATGGCATCGCTTTTAAGGATTTTACCAAGATAGATTAAATGGTACGCATAGACTCCTAAAAAGAGCGGAATGAGCCACGCCGCTTTCCCTAAAATGGTGAGGCTAATGTCGGCAAAGTAGGCGCCCTTTGTGCCAAGAAGATTATGCACGTCGCTATTTTGAAGCGCGCTGGTCCAGGCCGGATCTTCAGGGTGATAGGAGTAAAGCGCTGCCGCGAGCGCGAGTGCGAAGAGTAAAACGATACCAAATACAATGGTGCGGATCCCTTTTGTTAGGAGTCCGACAATATCAACTTTCTCTTTGTGGGGTTTTAAAATAGCTTGTTGCACGTTAGTTCTCGTACCTATAACAACAGGGTTAAAGATTAAATAGTACCAAAAAAGCGCGATTCTGTTAATGCTATCGCGTGAATAAACAAGGCTTAGCCCAGAAATAAGAACGCTTGTGACCTCTATAAAAGACCACAAGCGCTCCTTAAATCATCGTTTTGTTTTCAAATGAGGTGAGATTATGGATATCCTTCCTCATGAACGATCGCTTCTTTGTCTACCACAGGCGGGAGGAGATCCTCACGTTTTAAGCCTAAAATCAGCGCTCCGGCCGCGGCGATAAAGATCGACGAGTAGGTTCCGACGACGATACCGATCAACATAATGAGCGAGAAGGTCTCGATCGCTGAACCGCCAAAGAGGTAGAGCGCGAGCACCGCTAAGGCCGTTGATACGGAGGTCATAATGGTCCGCGATAAGGTTTGATTGATCGACATATTGACAATCTCAAACGGTGTTCCGGTACGATGAGTACGGAAGTTTTCACGAATTCGGTCTAAGACAACCACCGTGTCGTTCACTGAGTATCCGATTACCGCTAAAATCGCCGCAAGTGAGGTGAGGTCAAACTCAAGCTTATCTTTAAAGAGCGAGAAGACTGCAACCACAATCACCGTATCGTGCACCGTTGCAAGGATCGAACCAAAGGCGAGTTTCCGCTCAAATCGAACCCAGATGTAGATTAAGATTAAGCTCACCGCAATGAGGGAAGCGACAAATCCACCGGTCACAAGTTCGCTACCGACTTTCGATCCAACAAAGCTGACGCGTCCAAGTTCAAAAGGATTATCGTCATTGTCGAGCGCCTTGATAATGGCATCACTAATGCGCGCAATATCGGCTTCAGCAGCGGCTTCAGTATCGATATTTTCAGGCGTTTTAATGCTGATAATCACCTCGTTACTGGCGCCAAAGTGCTGTACAACGGCGGAATCAAATCCGGCCTCGGCTAATTGTTTACGAATGGTGTCGTTATCCACGGATTTTTCGTAAATGACGCCGACTTCAGTACCACCGGTGAAATCAAGACCAAAATTGAACTTGTTGGTAGCTGAAATACCGATGCTGACAATGATTACCACAACGCATGAAACCACCCAGAATTTGCAGAGTTTCATAAAGTTGTAGGTGGTGTCGCCGCTTAAAATTGGCAGAAGTTCACGATGACCAACGGAGAGACGTTTAATTTGACGGCCACCCCAGATAAAGTTGATGATCGCGCGGTTTAGATACACAGCCGTAAAGACGGAGGTGATGATCCCGATTGAGAGCGTTACCGCGAAGCCTTTAATGGGGCCTGAACCGATATAGAAAAGTGCTAGCGCCGCGAAAAGGCTCGTTAAGTTTGCGTCCATAATGGTGGCAAATGCACGTCCAAATCCGCTGTCGATGGCGTTTTGTGGGCTTGTGCCTTTTTTGAGTTCTTCGCGTATCCGCTCATTAATTAGAACGTTTGCGTCAACGCTCATTCCAAGGGATAAAACAATCCCCGCGATCCCCGGTAAGGTGAGGGTTGCTTGCAGTACAGAGAGCGCCGCTAGGATTAAAATTAAGTTCGCAAAGAGCGCGACATCCGCAACGACCCCGAAGGAGCGATAACGGAATGCCATAAAGGCCATCACCATTAAAAGGGCATAGACTGCCGCTTTCATACCGCTGTCGATATTGTCTTGTCCCGCGCTTGGGCCGACGGTGCGTTCTTCAATGATGTGAATGGGCGCCGCTAGAGCTCCTGAGTTTAGGGTGATCGCAAGGTTGTTCGCCTCTTCAAGTGAGCTTAAACCGGTGATGGTAAAGTTCGAGAAGAGCTGAGTTTGAATGGTGGCAACGTTAGCGATCTCTTTGGTAGTGGTGGCTTCTTTTGTTTCATTGCCATCTTTATCCACGACGGTATTGACCACGTTTTCCATAAAGAGGGTCGCCATCGGTTTACCGACGTTTGCTTTTGTTGCGATACTGAATTTATCCGCGCCTTTTGAGTCAAGGGTGATATAAACAATCGCAGCGCCGACGGGTGATTCAGGATCGATCCCGGCACTTGCTTTAACAATGGAGTCACCGGTTAATACCGCTTGACGTTTTAAGAGGTACGGGTGGCCATCACGGGTGTAGTGAAGCTCGGTACCCAGAGGCGCGCGTCCTGTGCGAGCCGCATCGAAGGCTTGCGTTGTTGAACGCTCATCCACCATACGGAATTCTAATGTCGCAGTGGTACCTAAAATCTCTTTCGCGCGAGCGGTATCTTGAACACCGGGCAGTTGTACCACGATTCGATTCGGGCCTTGTTGCTGAATCACCGGCTCAGCAACGCCAAGTTCGTTGACACGATTACGCAGGGTACGAATGTTTTGAGTGACGGTATTTTTGCGAATGGTGTTGATCTCATTATCGCCCATCACCACTTTAAGATTGTTGCCCTCTGAGCTAAAGCGAAGCTCTTGGTAGGCGCCTTGTTTCATTAAAAACTGGAAGGCTTGATTCATTGTGATATCGTTTTCAAAACTGATCGTGATGGTATCGTCATCGTTTAAGGAAACGGCTTTAAAACTGCGCTGTTCGTTCTCAAGTGAGGTGCGGATATTATCGGCATAACTCTCGGCGAGCTGGCTGATTAGGCCATCCATATCGATCTCAAGCAGGAAGTGAACCCCGCCGCGAAGGTCGAGCCCCAAATACATCGGCTGTAGACCAAGATTTGCGAGCCAATCGGGCATGTCAGCAGCTAAGTTAAGTGCCGTTACATACTCTTTTTTAAGTTCTTTGGCGATTAAATCCTTGGCCTTGAGCTGATCTTCTGTGTTGTTAAAACGAACGAGAAGCTGCTGCTCTTGCGCGAAATCAATGCGTTTAGGATTAAGATTGTTGGTGGTGAGAACATGTTCGACGCGCGCTTTTAAAGGCTCATCGATCACTGTATCGCGCGTTGCTGAGACCTGAACCGAGGGGTCTTCCCCATATAAGTTCGGGAGCGCGAGAATCGTTGAAATGAGCAAAACGCCGAAAATCAGCAGATTTTTCCATAAAGGATAACGATTAAGCATAATATTTTCGTCTTAGGTTAAAAAATAAAAAATAGAAAGGGCTTAAAGCAAAAATCGATCTTGCGAGAAGATCGATCTTTGTGGACTCAATTAGAGTTCGCCTTTCATTGTTCCGTTAGGAAGAAGGGCTACGATGCTTTGACGTTGTACACGTACCGCAACGTTGTTTGCAATTTCAATTTCAACGTAGTTTTCGCCAAATTGTTTAACGCGACCAACGATTCCCGAACCGAGCATAACCTCGTTACCGGGTTTGATCGATTCTAGGAGCGATTTATGCTCTTTCATGCGTTTGTTTTGTGGGCGAATGATGAAGAAATAGAAGATCAATACCATTGGTACGATCATGAAAAGGGTTTGCATCCATGGGTTTTGAACTTCCCCTGCTTGCGCAAAAGCAGGCGTCATTAAAAACGGAATTAATAATGCGATGCGTGACATAAACGATCTCCCTGTTTAGAGTTTTTATAAAAATTAAAAATTTCAGTCAATAAGCGACCTATATTACCATTTATTATCTATCTTGCGTACGATAACTTATAAAAATTCGTGGCTTTGAAGAGTAATGAGGGCGGGGTGCTCGTTTTCAAGATCAATCGGCTAAAAGATCTTGGGAATAGGCGATGTAGATCAATTTTTCATAAGATGTCGACAGAGTTTGGTAAGGCATTAAAAAAGCAGAGTCCCAAAAAGGAACTCTGCTTTGTAATAAATCCGCTAAAAATAGGATCTATCTAAAGATCTACCAGTATTAGCCGATCATGCTGGAAGCGATTTTCACTACGTTTTCTTTTGTGAAACCGAAGTGTTTGAAGAGATCGCCTGCAGGAGCCGATGCGCCAAATTGATCAAGACCGATCACTTTGTCTGCAAACTCATACCAGCCGCGAGTGGTGCCTGCTTCAATCGCAAGTACTTTACCGTCGCCTAAAACGCTGGCTTTATACGCATCATCTTGTGTGCGGAAAAGCTCAACACAGGGCATTGATACGACGCGAACACCTTCCATCTCAGCCACGGCATCCATCGCAAGCGCAACTTCTGAACCGGTTGCAATGATGGTGAGTTTCGCATTGTCTGCTTCTTTAAGCACATAACCGCCTTTAGTGATGTTGGCGAGTGTGGTTTCAGAGCGATCTTGATGAGGTAATCCTTGGCGTGAAAGGGCAAAGAGCGATGGAGTCTCTTTTGCTTGAAGGGCGTGTCCCCATGCGGCCATCGTTTCAACAGCGTCACAAGGTCTCCAAACGTTTAAGTTTGGAATGAGGCGGAGTGATTCAACGTGCTCGATCGGCTGATGGGTTGGGCCATCTTCACCAAGACCGATGGAATCGTGTGTCATCACATAGATTACGCGTTGTCCCATTAGGGCGCTCATACGAATGGCGTTACGTGCGTAATCAGAGAAGACTAAGAAGGTCGCGCCATACGGGATAAATCCGCCATAAAGCGCAAGACCGTTTAAGATCGCCGACATACCAAATTCACGCACGCCAAAACGCACGTAATTTCCTTTACCGCTAGCGATATCAAGGTCGACACTGCCTTTGAAGAAGGTGTTGTTTGATGGAGTTAAGTCCGCCGAGCCGCCCACAATTTCGGTTAATTCCATGCAAAGCGCATCAAGGGCTTTTTTACTTGCCGCGCGCGTCGCAACTTTTTCAGCGGCATCATTCGCGGCTTTAAGCGCATTTTGGAAGGTTTCCGCAAAGTTTTCAGGGAGTGCGTTGTGTTGACGACGTAAGAAATCTTTGGCAAGTTCAGGATTTTCAGACTCATAGGATGCAAAGAGTGCATTCCAGTTATTTTCAAGTTCTGCCCCTTTTTCAACGGCGTTCCACGCGTTGTAGACCTCTTCAGGCACTTCAAATGGACCGTGATTCCAGCCAAGCGAAGCTTTCGTTGCGGCGATTTCATCATCCCCTAACGGTGAGCCGTGCGTTGATTCAGAGCCCTCTTTATTTGGTGAGCCTTTACCAATTAAAGTTTTACACATGATGATCGTCGGCTTGTCTGAGGATTTTGCATTGGCAACGGCCGCTTCAAGCGCATCAAAACTGTGGCCATCCACGTCTGCGATCACATTCCAACCGTATGCTTCGAAACGTTTTGCGGTGTTGTCGGTAAACCAACCGGTGATATCGCCATCGATTGAGATACCGTTATCGTCATAAAATACGATCAATTTATTGAGTTTTAAGGTGCCCGCCAGGGAACAAACTTCATGCGAGATCCCTTCCATTAAGCAACCATCGCCTAAAAATGCGTAGGTGTAATGATCGATCAAAGTGTGTTTTTCAGTGTTGTATTTTGCCGCCATCATGCGCTCAGCAAGGGCAAATCCAACAGCGTTTCCGATGCCTTGTCCAAGAGGGCCAGTCGTGGTTTCGATTCCGTCAATAAAGCCATATTCTGGGTGGCCTGCGGTTTTTGAACCGAGTTGGCGGAAGTTTTTAAGATCATCCACTGAAACATCGTAGCCGGTTAAATGGAGGAGCGAATAAAGAAGCATTGATGCGTGACCGTTTGAGAGAACAAAACGATCGCGGTTCGCAAATTTTGCATTTTTAGGATTGTGATTGAGATGATTTTTCCATAAAACCGTCGCCATTTCGGCCATGCCCATCGGCGCGCCGGGGTGACCTGAGTTGGCTTTTTGAATAGCATCCATACTAAGTGCGCGGATTGCATTAGCACAGTGTTGATTGATCGAGACCATAATTAACCTTTATTTAGAATAAACAATAATTCGACCTCCTGATTATAAACATTTACAGCGCGGATGCCTACTTTCTCATGTGAAAGTTCGTAAGTTTTGCCACAAAAAAGAGTGGAAGGGCACACAAAGCGGACGTTCACCAAAATTAGGATTTGTAAAGCGATTTTTTAGCGTAAAAAAAGTATTCGGTAGTCGAATTTAAAACACTTTTAGGCTATAATGATCACCCTTGAAGCCATTTATTATTTCATCTATTTTTCAAGGAAAGCTTTCATGACGCGTTTTATATTTGTCACGGGTGGTGTTGTATCATCTCTCGGTAAAGGAATCGCTGCGGCCTCGCTCGGCGCAATTTTAGAATCACGTGGCCTTAAGGTTACGATGATGAAGTTGGATCCTTACATCAATGTCGATCCAGGCATGATGAGTCCTTTCCAACACGGCGAAGTGTTTGTGACAGAAGATGGCGCGGAAACAGACCTCGACTTAGGTCACTATGAGCGCTTTATTCGTATGACCGCTTCACGCAAAAACAGTGTGAGTGCAGGGCGCGTCTACAAAACCGTCATCGAACGTGAGCGTAACGGGGAATACCTCGGTAATACCGTTCAAGTGATCCCCCATATTACCGACGAAATCAAGCATCGTATCACTTCTGTTGCCGAAGGGGCGGATGTGGCGATTATCGAAATTGGTGGAACCGTTGGAGATATCGAATCACTGCCATTTTTAGAAGCGATCCGTCAGCTTAGAACCGAGCTTGGCATGCGCAACTCACTCTTTATGCATTTAACGTTGGTGCCATACCTTCGCGCATCTGGTGAGATTAAAACTAAACCGACCCAGCATTCCGTTAAAGAGCTTCGCTCGATCGGGATTCAGCCAGATATTTTAGTTTGCCGTACTGAAGAGGCGCTCCCCCTTGATGAAAAACGCAAGATTGCGCTCTTTACCTCAGTGCCCAATGAAGCGGTTATCTCATGTGTCGATGCGGATTCAATCTACAAAATCCCTCTTCTTCTTCATGATCAAAAACTCGACGATATTGTGCTCGATTTCTTCAATATGGAAGCGCCGCCAGCGGATCTTTCAGAATGGCAGAAAGTGATCGATAATATCGCCTCAGCAACGGAGCGGGTAAACATCATGCTCGTCGGTAAATACGTTGAATTAACCGATACTTATAAATCAGTCAATGAAGCGCTTTTCCACGCGGGAATCAATACGCTTACCGATGTAAAAATTAATTATGTTGACGCGGTTGAGCTTGAAGAGATGGATGAAGCGGCGCTTAACGCACGCTTTAAGGATATGCACGCGGTGATCGTTCCGGGCGGCTTTGGTGAGCGCGGAATTGAAGGCAAAATCCGTGCGATTACCTATGCTCGTGAGCACAATATTCCCTTCTTTGGTATCTGTTTAGGGATGCAATTGGCGGTAGTTGAGTATGCGCGTAATGTGTTAAAACTTAAAAATGCGAACTCGACCGAAGTCTTCGGGGATACCGATTATCCAGTGATTGAGCTTCTTGCGATGAAAGATGTGGCGGGTGAATTAAAAGGGGAAATGTACCTTGGTTCGCGCGATATCAAATTAAAAGAGGGCTCAAAAGCGGCTGATATCTACGGTAAAACAGACATTACTGAGCGTCACCGTCACCGTTATGGCTTTAATAATCAATTTAAAGATCAATTTAACGATGGCGAATTCATGATTTCCGGCGTTACGGGCGAAAATAATTTTGCCGAGTTTGTTGAGCTTAACAGTCATCCATGGTTTGTGGCAACGCAGGCGCATCCTGAGTTTAAATCAAACCCACGGGATGCTCATCCTCTCTTTGTCGCGTTTGTGAAAGCGGCGCTTGAGTACAAACATCAAAAATAATTGAGCGTTGTAATAATGCTTGATTTATATTGAATTGATTCGCCGTGAAGCTTGTTACACTATGAGCTTCACGGTTTTTTATTGCATTAAATAAATGAGGAGAGAATCAACATGTGGCGCAAATTGAGCGTACTTTTGGTGGGATCTGTGTTGGCAGGTTGCGTGACAACGGATGGCGCGTCTGAACGAGAAACGAAAGCCAGTAAAGTGCAAATAGATGATGCGAAAGCGCTAGAAGCGGCAGCGAAAGCCCATCTTGAATCGTGGCAATTTTTAGGTGAAAAGCCAAGTTTTTGGCGCGGAACTCTATCCGGGCGGTCCTTTAATCTTCAAGCTGTTGGCGTGAGTGAGAGCCGCAGCGTTAATTGGAAGATCCGCACAGAAGGCGAGCGCAAAATCTTCACCACAGCGCGGGGCGATTTAACACTCACCTTTACAAAAGGCGCGTGTGAGGCGGAAGGGCAGCAATATCCCTATACGGCGGTGATTGAAACCCGTCAATTAACTCATAAAGGGTGCGCAATAGATCTCAGTAGTGGGGCCGCGCCCGAAGCGGTGAAAACACCGGGAGCGGATTTAGCCATTGGCTCGATTGATCACAGTACACCGATCGATCCGGTTCAAAAAGCGAAAGCGAGTGCGAAGGCTGCAGCGCCAACTTCCATCGATGCCACCAATATGAATTGGCAATTTTCCGGTGAAGGGCGTGAGGCATGGAGTGCGACCATTCGTGGGCGTCAGTTCCAATTTAGCAGTATGGCCGCATCAGAGAGTCGCCGAATGGGGTGGAGCGTTGAGGGCGGAAATCGTCTGCGCGCATCAACGGGGGATGTGGTGATTGATCTCACTAAAACCCGCTGCAGTGCCAATGGCGAGAGCTATCCCTATACGGTGGTGCTCAGCATGAATGGATCACGTTATCAAGGATGTGGGAAACAGTAATGAACCGATTATCAATTATTTTATACGAGCCAGAAATTCCGCCCAATACCGGGAATATTATTCGTCTTTGCGCTAATACCGGGGCCAAACTACATCTCATTAAGCCGCTTGGATTTAAGCTTGAAGATAAGATGCTTAAACGGGCAGGACTCGATTATCGAGAGTGGATGGATCTACAGGTGTGGGATTCGCTCGATGAGTGTTTGCAAGCAATTGAGCCCACGACCATCTATGCAATGACGACGAAAGGCAGTCGTAACTTTTTTGAAGCAAATTTCAAAGATGGCGATGCGCTGCTTTATGGACCTGAAACCCGCGGGCTCCCCGCCGATGTTTTAGAACGATTTAGCGGTGAAATGCGGTTACGCCTGCCGATGGCCAATAACGAAGGGCGAAGCCTCAATCTTTCCAATACCGTTGCCATTGGGATTTACGAGGTCTGGCGTCAAATGGGGTTTGACGAGATGCTTTAAACGAAAAGCCTTCACGATTGTTGGGAAATTTAATGTAACCCAGTTCAATCATGAAGGCTTTTTTATAGCTTACAGACTTATTTTAGTTCTGTCACTTGCGTTGAGCGAATGCCGGTAGGATTGCGTTGCGCGCGAATTTTTCGGGCTTGCTTAGGATCGATCTCCAGCGGGCGATAGACTTCAATGCGATCGCCATCTTGCAATTCATAATCATCATTAACGACCTGATTGAAAACGCCATAGATGGGGTTTTCAATCTTCATCTTTGCTTGACGATCGAGGCGAAAAAAGGGAATCGCTTCTTTTAGGGTGATCCCTTGCTGAAATTGCTGAATCTCGCACTGCTGCTCATATTTGAGCGCGAGCGCATATTCCACATTGATGGTGTCGATCTTAGCCATAAATCACCTTTGCGCGTTCACTAAAGGCGACGATCATTGACGAGGCAATGCTCTCAAAAATCGGCGTCAAAACGAGCTTTGCTGGGCCAAAGGCGAAATCAAAATCGATATTACAGAAGATCTCAGAGCCTCCTTCGGGGCGATCTTTAAACTCCCAAATGCCGCGGAGATGTTTAAAGGGGCCTTTGACAAGCGCCATCTCAATCCGCTCTCCGGGGATCAATTGGTTTTTGGTGGTGAACCACTTATTTAAAGGGCCTTTCGCCATTAAAATTGAGGCCTGCATCATGCGTTCGGTCTCAATTTCAACACGGCTATTTCTGCACCAAGGCAGAAATTTAGGGTAGCTCGCCACATCATTGACGAGCTGGTACATCTGGTCCGCACTATAAGGTTCGATTTTATTTCGACGAATTACAGGCACAACAATCCTTTGTGTTAATTTTCTGTAGCGTGGGCTATCGCTTGGATAGCAGTGATCGCAATAGTATACACGATATCGTCCACTAACGCACCACGGGAGAGGTCGTTCACAGGTTTGGCAAGGCCTTGTAACATCGGGCCAATGCTCACTACATTCGCACTTCGCTGCACCGCTTTATAGGTGGTATTTCCGGTATTTAAATCGGGGAAAATAAAGACGGTCGCCTCGCCTGCCACAGGACTGTTGGGCGCTTTTTGCTTACCAACGGATGGCACGCACGCCGCATCAAATTGTAGGGGGCCATCAATGGCAAAGTGAGGCGCTTTCGCTTTCGCAAGTTCAGTCGCTTCAGCTACGGCTTCCACCGCAGGACCTGCGCCAGATACGCCCGTTGAATAGGAGATGAGGGCGACTTTAGGGTCAATTCCAAAGGCTTTTGCGGAGTCTGCAGATTGAACGGCAATGTCGGCAAGCTGATGAGGCGTTGGTGTTGGGTTAACGGCACAATCCCCATAAACGTGTACTTGATCGGGCATCAACATAAAAAAGATGCTCGAGACAATGCTTGAATGTTTATCGGTACCAATGAGCTGTAGAGCAGGGCGAATGGTGTCGGCGGTGGTGTGTACAGCGCCTGATACAAGGCCATCCACATCGCCTTCGGCAAGCATCATCGTGCCAACAACCACAGAATCCTTAAGCGCTTCGCGCGCGGAAGCTTCGGTAGCGCCTTTGTGCTCACGTCGTTTAACAAACCCTGTGACATATTTTTCAGCTACCTCAGTAGGGTCAATAATCTCAATCCCGGTTTCAGGTAGGGTAAGTCCTTCTTTTTCTGCAACGGCTAAAATGGCTGATTTATTCCCGAGAAGGACGCAGTTTGCAATGTGTCGTTCGGCGCAAATAATGGCCGCTTTTAACGTACGTGGTTCATCGCCTTCCGGTAATACAATGCGTTTATTGCCTTCACGTGCCTTTTTAATTAAGCCATAGCGAAATGCCGAGGGCGGTAATCGGTCGGAACGCTCTTCTTGCGCTCGCTCGATCAGTGAAATTAAGCTCATATGGTTTGCGATATGAGTATAGATCGCTTCACGATTTTCAAGTGTGTTATCTTCCGGAATCATGCCAAGACATTCGAGCGCTTTACCTTCTACGGTCATGCACGCATCGGTGATCGCGGTTGGATTTAAGGTGTCGGTTAGGCGGTTTAATAAATAGCCTGCAAACCAGGTGCAAGAACGCTGGTAGAGTCGTCCGTAAAGATCGAGATAGTGGGCAATATTGGTAGGGGTATCATTTCCGGCATTGCCTGCAAAGATAATCCCTGAGCAGAGTGTGCGTGAGATATCGATATTGAGCGCATTCATAAAAGGGTTGTCCGCACTTGGAATCAGCCCTTCAATAACGACAATATCCACATCACGGCTCGCTTCATCAACTTTTCCGACCACTTCTTCAAGAATGTCGTCGTAGCGATTATTGTTGATTAATGTGGTGACATGATGGGTTGAAATGGGGTGCGGTGCCGTGCGATCAAAATGCGTTTTAACGGCTAAGATTGTCGCATCATCGCCTTGGCTAATGGGTTTTACAAAACCGACTTTAAGGCCTTGTTGTTTGAGTGATTCAATGACGGCAAGTGAGATGGAGGTCAGGCTTTGAATGGCGCCGACCGGCGAAATCATAATTGTCTTCATAGGTTAAGCTTCCTTGAGTTCCGCATTTTGTAAAATATCGAGCGTATCGCGAGCGATCATGCCCTCTTCATCGGTACAGACCACTAAAATATCCCCAAAGACGGGGCTCGTGGCGATGGTTCCTTCATAGCCACCAAAACAGCGTAAATTCTCCTCCTCATTGAGCTCGTAGCGCATAAAGGCAAGCGAATCGATCACCTGTTTACGCACATAGCTTGAGTTTTCCCCAATACCGCCGGTAAAGACGAGCGCGTCGAGCCGTTCAAGAGGCACAAGATAGGCGGCAATCTGTTTTGCAATCCGGTATGAGAAAATTTCAAGTGCAAGCGCGGCTTGACGATGCCCTTTTTGTGCGTGTTCTTGCAGTTGGCGACAGTCGTTTGAAAGCTCCGAAAGGCCAAGTAATCCACTCTCTTTATTTAGAAATTGGTCAATCTCGTCGATGCTGTAGTTGAGGTTTTTCTCAAGATACTTAAAGAGCCCCGGGTCGATCGATCCTGAGCGCGTTCCCATCACTAACCCTTCAAGGGGGGTAAGACCCATGCTGGTATCGACGGATTTGCCATCTTTAACGGCGGCAATGGAGGCACCATTTCCAAGGTGCGCGCTAATAATATTGAGCGCGTCCATTGGCTTATCGAGACGAATCGCCGCTTGCTCAGTGATAAAACGGTGGCTTGTGCCGTGAAAACCGTAACGGCGAACATTATATTTGCGATAGATCTCCATCGGTAGTCCGTAGAGATAGGCTTTTTCCGGCATGGTTTGATGGAATGCGGTATCGAAAACGGCGACGTGAGGATGGTT
The DNA here is from genome assembly GCA_945619025.1 of uncultured Ignatzschineria sp. GTDB lineage: Bacteria > Pseudomonadota > Gammaproteobacteria > Cardiobacteriales > Wohlfahrtiimonadaceae > CALZBJ01. Next base: position 57,895 of record CALZBJ010000009.1, read on the forward strand.
GGGTAAGACCTCCATCGCGGCTTTAATACCGATTAAGTTCGCAGGGTTATGAAGGGGGGCAAGGGGGTTGCAACGCTCGATCGCATCTAAGGTTGCTTGGTCGATTAAAACAGAGGATTTGAAATATTCCGCTCCGTGGACAACGCGGTGGCCGACCGCATCGATTTTTCCAGAGAGCCCAAACTCTTGCAAGTATGTAAACATTTTCTTTGCCGCGCCGAAGTGATCGACTTCAACGAGGGATTCTTCAAACTTTTCGCCATGATATTTTACGACGATCTTAGCGTAGTCAGATCCTAATGGTTCAGCGACGCCCTCTAAAATAGTCTCATTAGTTGAGGCTTTGATTAGGGCAAACTTTAGAGAAGAGCTGCCGCAATTGATCACCAGTGAATGCATAATCACTCCTATTTGTCATTGTTTTTGGTTGAGTGCTCGGTTCTGCTTGCTGCAGAGTTTCATAGGCATACCTAATATAAAATTATTAAAGGATATTGCGTATAAAAGCAAGAGTTGTGCTTGATCTATGTTAGGCGAGCCTAGCAAAAAGGGCATCAAACGATGCCCTTGTGCGATTTTTAGACGATTCCGAGAACCATCAATTATTTTGCGTATTTTCCAGAAAATGGAGTGACCGCCATGTTGCCAAGTTTGATGCGATCTTTTGCATCCATCACTAATCCAAGGCTGGTTTGGTCAAATACTTCATAGATCATAATGGTGCCGAGCGCTTCTGACGGAAGTTTTACTTTTTCACCAGTGTGCGGATCGTTTACATATTTCTCATCACTTTGTACAAGAAGGGTGTGTCCGCGCTCAAGACCTGCATCCATACCGCGATCTAATACTACAGTGTAGCGTTTGCTTGCGTTTTGGAATGCGTTTGGAAGATTGATGATTTCAGCCGCAACACCGTGAGGTGCAGGTTTTGGCTCAAAGAAGAAATCAACGCCCGCAGCAGGTTTTTCAACTAACCAGTTACCTGGGTTAATGCCACGACGATTAAGTGATTTAACAATCCCTGTTGAGGTCTCGCCCGATGGATCGATACGCTCGATCACAACTTCTCCCACTTTAATAATCTCTGTGCCAAGCTCAACAGTACGGCTTTTTCCTTTACGGTTTTGTGCGCCACGTGTTGCTTTATGGGTTTCGCCGCGTTCGTATACATCGTAGGTTACGCCCGTTTTAAGCGGTTTATTGATATAAACCCGTTGGTTTTGAAGCGCGATTAAACGATTGTTTTCAGCAGCGATGATATAAGGAAGTGCTTTTACTTCCGCATCGGTTACTACTTTAAGGTGCAATAAAGATGATTTAATTTTGTTGTAGCTCACCACAGGAATGCCTAAATCGATCGGCACTTCTTTCATTTCAGGGGTGAGTTTTACATGACGCATACCGCCTTTTGAGCGAGTGATCGAGAGGCGGCCATTTTGGAATGAAATCACATCGCCAGGGTAGATCAGATGAGGGTTTTTAATCTGTGGGTTACTTCTCCAAATTTCACCCCAGCGCCATGGTTCGTTAAGGTACATCCCGGAAATATCCCAAAGAGTATCGCCTTTTACAACCGTATAGGTGGTCGGCGCGTTGGACTTAATGGTTAATGCTGATGCAAAGGAAGATAGCAAAAGCACTAACGAAATAAAAAGAACTCGAATATTCATAGCCAAAATTTATTCCTTAGTTGCACTCTTAAAATTGTTGTAAGATATCATAAATGTAAGTGTATTTATACTACATAGAGAGCAAAGAATCTCATTTTTAGTATAAAATAGAGGAGGTTTTTGCACTAAATCATTTTTTAGTGCCCCAGATCAGTTTTTTTAATGGAATTAAGTTTAAATATGTCAAAATTAACAGTTATTACTGTACCACATCAGACACTTAGAGAAGTAGCACAGCCGGTGACGGAATTTAACGATGAGTTAAAAACCTTTGCAGACAACATGTTAGAAACGATGTATGCGGAAAAAGGCATCGGCTTAGCGGCAAACCAAGTCAATGAGCTTCGTCGCGTGATTGTAGTCGATGTTTCTGAAGAGCGCAATGAGCCGATCGTCTTTGTGAACCCCGAGATTATTGAAGCAACCGATGAGTCCTTAGAATGCGAAGAGGGGTGTTTATCCCTTCCAAGCATGTATAGTGGCCCAATTCCCCGCGCGGCGAAAATTAAAGTCCGTGCCCAAGATGTAACCGGCGAGTACTTTGAGCTCGTAGCGGACGATCTTTTAGCTCGCTGTATTCAGCATGAAATTGATCATCTTGATGGGATTTTATTTATCGATTATCTCTCTCGATTAAAGCAAGAGCGCGTGCTTAAAAAATTAGCTCGCCACCTGCGTGATCTTGAGAAAGAGAAAGAAGCGGTTAACGCATAATAAGCGCATTGAAATGTGCCTACGCCAGCGCGAAATCAGAGAAACTGTTCTGATGGGGTCGATGGCGTTTTTAGTTTTAGAATTTTAGTTTTTCTTTCAAATGGCCTAAATAAGTGCCGGCGAAAGACTTGTTTGAAAAGGATAGCATGAGTATACGAGTCATTTTTGCGGGAACCCCCGATTTTTCCGTTCCAACGTTAGAAGCGCTAATTAATAGCCCTGAGATCGAGGTGGTTGCGGTTTACACGCAGCCCGATCGCCCTCGAGGACGCGGGAAAAAAGTTCAGGTAACGCCGATCAAAGCTGTGGCTGAGACTCATAATATCCCCGTAGTGCAACCGTTAAACTTCAGAAATGAGGCGGATATTGAAGAATTTAAAACCTTTAATGCCGATTTGATGGTGGTGGTTGCCTATGGAATTATCCTGCCGAAAGCCATTTTAGAGGCGCCGAAATATGGCTGTCTTAATATTCATGCGTCACTCCTTCCACGCTGGCGTGGGGCGGCACCGATTCATCGCGCGATCGAAGCGGGGGATGCGAAAACCGGCGTCGGCATTATGCAGATGGATATCGGTCTTGATACAGGCGATGTGTGGAGCGAAGCGAGCATTGAGATTACCGATGAGATGACAACGGGCGCGCTTCACGATGCGCTTAAAGAGATGGGTGCCGAGCTTTTATTAAAGACCCTCCCTGAGGTGATTGAAGGTAAAAAATCGCCGACACCTCAACCGGAGGAAGGCGTTACCTACGCTGAAAAAATTAGCCGTGAGGAAGCAGAGATTGATTGGACTGAGTCGCGCGAAACGTTATTGCGTAAAATCCATGCCTTTAATCCGGTTCCCGGAGCATTCACTCACTTAGGAGAATCGCTTGTTAAGGTATTTGATGTGCGATTTGCCGAAAGTGATGATGGAGTCGATCTCTCAGCGCTTACGTCTGCAGCAGCGGGCACGCTATGTGTCATCAATAAACGTCTTTTTGTTAAAGCGTCTGATGGCGTTTTAGAAATTTTAACCATTCAAGCCGCCGGTCGTCGCCGTATGGAAACAGAGCAGTTTCTTCAAGGGAACGATATCGATGGCGAGGTATTTAACTAATGAGTTTTGATAAACCAAAATCTTCCCGCAATGCCGGATCAAATCGTAACGAGCGCGGTGAAAATCGTCGCGACAATCGGAGTGGTTCTCGTCGTGATGATCGCCGTGGAGGCGGTTCGAAATGGGGCAACCAACGAGATAATCAATGCGGCAGACAAGGGGGATTTAATCGAGGTTTCAATCGAAATCGTCCTGTTAGAAAACCTGAGCCGGTGAGCGATGTGTTGCCTTTTGAGACGCTCATGACGATTCCGCGCTATGTGGCTGTTCATGCGCTTAGCCGAGTACTCGGGGGCGATTCACTGGCCGATATTTTAGATCGCGTGTCAGATCATCTATCGGATCAAGATCGCCGTTTTGCTCACCATCTTCTTTATGGTGCGCTCCGTGAGTATGATTATCTTGATGATGTGCTCGATGCACTGCTTAAAACGCCCATTAAAGATCAAGAGCGCGAGGTGCGCGTTGCCCTTATTTTAGCGCTGTTTGAAGTGACCGAGATGGCAACGGCGGATTATGCCGGCGTTCATTCGTGGGTTGAGCTGCTTAAGGGAATGGATAAAGCGTGGGCGACAGGGCTCATGAATGCGATTTTACGCGGTGTGTTACGCGATGGAATGCCTGAGCCAAAAGGCCGAGCAGGGCGCTATAATCTGCCTCAATGGCTCACCACAAAATTAGAGAAAAACTGGAAGCGCCCCAATTTAGAAAAAATGAGTGAGACCTATCGCGAACATGCGGTGATGACACTTCGGGTAAATCCGCGCTTTTTTACTCGGGATATCTATCTCTTTATGCTCCGCGCGGAAGGGATTGAGGCCTACGCTCATCAATTTGTGAAAAGTGCGATTGTGCTCGATAGAGCGATCAATGTGCATGATCTGCCTCATTTTGATAAAGGCGCGGTAACGGTTCAAGATGCCTCAGCGCAACTTGCGGCAACGCTTTTATCACCTAAAGAGGGGGAAACGATTTTAGATGCATGTGCTGCGCCGGGCGGAAAAACAACTGCACTTTTAGAGCTCGCAACGCCTGAAAAACTTGTCGCGATTGATCAATCGGAGCGCCGCTTAGAGCGTGTGAAAGAGAATATCATTCGCGCAGTCGGTGAATTGCCGGACTATGTCACGATTGAAGCGGCGGATGCCTCGCTTTACGAAAGTGACACGCTTTTTGATAAAATTTTACTCGACGTACCCTGTTCAGCGACGGGAATTTTGCATCGTCACCCTGATATTAAACGCCTACGCAAAGAGAGTGATATTGCCGAGCTTGCCAAAACGCAACTGGCGATTTTACAGCATGCGTGGACACTACTTAAACCCGGTGGTCGCCTGCTTTACGCGACTTGCTCGGTGTTAAAAGAGGAAAATGAGGCGCAGCTCTATCAGTTTATGGAAGGCCGTACGGATGCAATCTCGGTGCCGATCAAAATCGATGGGGGCGAGGCGCAACATTACGGGGTGCAAATTCTTCCGATCTATTTTGATAAAGCCGCGCGAATGGATGGGTTTTATTATGCGCTGTTAGAGAAAAAAGCGTAACGAGGATCACGATGAGAGAGCAGATTAAGCAGGGGTTTTTAATGGTCATGCTCTCTCTTTTCGCCTTAAATTTTTTCGCAGTCGCGGCGGAATCGGAGCTTGTGATCAATAGCGTTGAGGCAAAAGCGTTGCCGAAAAATCGCATTCAGCTCTCAGCCGATTCAACAATCACCATGAGCCGCGAGCAGATCGATATGCTCTATAACGGGATTCCGCTCACCTTTAATTACGAGCTAAAAGTCTCGGAGCTTTTAGTGCTAGGGCTGACCAATGTGGTGGCGGAACATAAATTTCGTTACGCCCTTAAATATCACGCGCTTTCAAAGCAATTTGTGGTGCGCGATCTGATTAATAATACGCAATCGAGCCATCCGACGCTGAGTCTGGCGCTTGCGCAAATTTCTGAAATTCAAAATTTTAAATTTACCCTAGAGCGTGATGAGGATCGGCAATATCAAGGGCTTTTAAAGCTTTGGCTTGATATTGAAGCGCTTCCCGCACCGCTACGGATTCCGGCCTATTTGTCGAGTCGCTGGGGATTAAATTCGGGCTGGTATCGTTGGAGTGTGCCGTAATGAAACTATTGAAGAAAAACGGATTTGTCCCCTTCTTACTGCTGTCAGTCTTTCTCATTGTGATTTTAGCGCTGATGGCGCGCTCGATGGAATCGGTTGCTCTTTACACGAAAAATTACACCTGGCTTGTAATCGCCGGTGTGGTGCTCTTTTTACTGCTTCTTTTCCAGATTCTCTATTATCTATTACAACTGGTATCGAGCGTCCGTAAACGGCGGGTGGGTTCGCGTTTAAATGCGCGGATGATGCTTTTTTTCTCGGGGCTCTCGATCATTCCGATCGTGCTCTTTTTTGTCTTTTCGAGTGCACTCTTAACACGCAGCATTGATAGTTGGTTTGATGAATCGCTCGATAAAGGCTTTGATGATGCACTCGCCCTTGCGCAATCAGCGCTGGAAACTCGGCGCTTAGATGCATTACAGATTACCCAATATGTGGGCAATCGCGTCGCTTATCTCTCCTATTTGGATTTGGCCTATCAAATTGAGAGCCTCCGCTCTGAGGTTAATGCGATGGATATCGCGGTGTTTGATCAGCATGGGCGCTATCTTGCCGCAAGTTCGAAAGATATTAATCAGATTTTGCCAGAACGCCCCGATAACGTCATTTTGATCTCGGTGATGCAGGGCATGGATTATGTCTGGCTTGAGCCGCTTGTGAATGGCGATATGCGCGTTCGCGTGATTATTAAAGTGGGGCAGGACAATCCGCGTATCATTCAGGCCTTTTATGAAATTCCGCAATATTACACAACGCTGGGCGAATCGACTCAGGAGTCCGTTGAAAAATATAAACAATATAAAGCGCTTCGAGGGCCACTAAAAGACAATATGCTGTTCCTGCTCTCGATGGTGACTTTTCTCTCGATTTTACTCGCGCTCGGGGGCTCATTTTTTGCTTCCCGTCGTCTTGTTAATCCAATTACACGGCTATCGCTTGCTACAAAATCGATCTCTGAGGGGCGTTTTCACCGCACCATTCGCGTTAAATCCAATGACGAGATCGGTTTTTTAACTCATTCATTTAATGAGATGGTCTTAAAATTGCGCGAATCTCACGATGCGGAAAAATCTTCTCAACGCCTTCTTGAAGCGCAGCGAGCTTACCTTGCGACGATTCTCTCAAATCTCTCATCAGGGGTTTTAGTCATTAGCAATCGCGGCTATATTCGGACCTTTAATGAGGCGGCGCTGTCGATTTTATCGGTAGGATCAGAGGCGCTCCAAGCGATTCATGTCTATGAGCAAAAGGCGATTCCAGAGGGGCTGAGCAGTTTTATCGAGACGCTCGTACAACTTATTTCAAAAGTAGATACCAAAGAGAATCAGCGCACGGAGATCACCCGCAATGTCAATGGCATGCTCCAAATTTTAACGATTCGCGTCTCAGAACAGCGCGATTCTGAGGGCGTATTAATTGGCTTTATTGTGGTGTTTGATGATATTACTCAGCTGATTAATTCCGAGCGGGAAGCCGCGTGGGGTGAGGTAGCGCGCCGTCTTGCTCATGAGATTAAAAATCCTCTAACGCCGATTCAGCTCTCCGCCGAACGCATGCAACTCAAACTTGCCGGTAAACTTGATGAAAAATCGGAAGCGCTCGTTGAGAAATCCACCAAAACGATCATTACGCAAGTGAACGCTATGAAAGAGATGGTCAACGCCTTTAGCCAATATGCCCGTGCGCCGAAATTAAATCTCAAACAGCTTGAGATGAACCAGTTTGTGGAAGATGTCTTCTATCTTTATGAGGACTCACTTGCGAAAATTAGTACAAAGCTTATAAAATACCCTACGCCTCTGTATACCATTGGCGATGAAATTCGGTTGCGCCAGCTATTGCACAATCTCTTAAAAAATAGCGTCGAGGCGCTTGAAGAGTCCGGCGCGACTGATGGTGAAGTGATCGTTTCGCTTGACCAAATTGATGACAAAACGCTCGCACTTTCAGTGGCGGATAATGGGATTGGAATTAGCCAAGAGACCGCTGAAAAGATGTTTGAACCCTATGTCTCTTCAAAAACCAAGGGAACTGGGTTAGGATTAGCCGTTGTGAAGAAGATTGTTGAAGAGCATAATGGATCGATTGCAATCCATTCTGGGGGCGAAAAACGGGGGACCACCGTTGAAGTGCATCTCCCATTACACTATTAGTTAAAAGGTTTTATTAAAATTATGTCACAAAAAGTAAATACCCAGTGGGGTGGACGTTTCTCGGAGAGTACCGATGCCTTTGTGCAGGCGTTCACAGGATCGGTTGATTTTGATCAGCGCATGTATGCCGAAGATATCGCGGGATCGCTTGCGCACGCAGAGATGCTCTACACCCAAGGCATTCTTACGGAAGAGGATTTCAATCTCATTAAAGAGGGATTAGCGGCGGTAAAAGCTGAGATTGAAGCCGGAAATTTTAACTGGTCGATCGAGCTTGAAGACGTTCACATGAACGTTGAAGCGAGCTTAACCGATAAGATTGGTATTGCGGGAAAACGGCTTCACACCGGGCGCTCACGTAATGACCAAGTGGCCACCGATATCCGTCTTTGGCTGCGTAATCAGATCGATCGTGTTGATGCTGAATTAAAACGCCTTCAAGAGGGTATTTTAACCGTGGCTGAGCGTGAATATGACACCATTATGCCAGGCTTTACTCATCTACAAGTCGCGCAACCGATCACCTTTGGTCACCATTTAATGGCGTGGTTTGAGATGATTAAGCGCGACCGTTCACGTTTTGCCGATTGCCGTCAGCGTATGAATCGCTCGCCTTTAGGGGCAGCAGCTTTAGCGGGAACCACCTATCCGATCGATCGTCATTTAAGTGCGAAATTGTTAGGCTTTGATGGGCCGACTGAAAACTCACTCGATTCAGTTTCCGATCGTGACTTTGCCATTGAATTTACCGCAGCCGCATCGATTTTAGGCATGCACTTATCACGTTTTTCTGAAGAGCTCGTGTTATGGGCAACGCCGGCATTTGATTTTATCAATCTGCCTGATCGTTTCTGTACTGGTTCATCGATCATGCCACAAAAGAAAAATCCAGATGTGCCTGAATTAGTGCGCGGTAAAACAGGGCGTTTATACGGACATCTCTTTTCGCTCTTAACACTAATGAAGAGCCAGCCGCTTGCGTATAATAAAGATAACCAAGAAGATAAAGAGCCGCTCTTTGATACCGTTGATACGGTGCTCGGTTCCGTGCGCGCCTTTGCCGATATGATTCCGGCGATCTCAAGTAAAAAAGAGAACATGTACAATCGTACGAAACTCGGCTTTGCGACCGCAACCGACCTTGCTGATTACCTTGTACGTAAAGGCATGCCGTTCCGTAACGCTCACGAAGTGGTGGGAAATGCGGTGCGTTTAGGCGTTGATACAAAACGCGATTTAGCAGAGATGAGTCTATCTGAACTGCAAGGCTTCTCGGACTTAATTGGCGATGACGTCTTTGATTATCTCACGCTTGAAGGCTCGGTTGCTGCCCGTGATCACTTTGGTGGTACGGCGCCCAAACAGGTCTTAGCTGCGATTGAGCGTGCAAAAGAGATGATCTAAAAACAGTCGATCTGACAAAATCATAGAGAACTTAACGCATCTTTCGGGGTGCGTTTACTTTTTGCGATATAATAGAGGATTGGGTATGTGTGAGGGATTGTCTCATGCATAAAATGAGCAATAAACGCGGAGGAATAGATGCGGACGTGGCAATTGTTATGCGCCGGAGTAGGGGCGCTGATTTTGATGGGGTGCAGTACGAAAGAGCCTCATTTTAGTGAGCCAAAATCGATGAAACCGATGGTGACGTTTTGGGAAGATGTCTACTCAAAATGGGATGAAGATACCGTTGTTTTTCACGATCATACCTATATGGATCTTGTCTACGCGGCGGAAAAACTGCCTCGCTCTGAGAAGGTGGCGATTAGCCAAAAACGTGACGCGCTCTATAATACCCTCTTAAGTTTAGAAGAGAAACAACACTCGAAAATCCCCTTAACACCGGACGAAGCAAAACTATTAAAGCTGATTAAATCGAAAGGGCACGGCGATAAACTTGATGGCATTGCCGATCGATTGCGCACACAGCGCGGGCTAAAAAACTCCTTTAAAGCGGGACTAGAGGAGAGCTATTACTATCTTCCTCATTTTGAAAAACTCTTTGAAGAGGCGGGATTCCCCAAAGAACTTGCCTATCTCCCGCACGTTGAATCCTCGTTCCAAAATCATGCTCGCTCAACGGTGGGCGCAGGGGGAATGTGGCAATTTATGCCGCGAACGGCACGAAGCTATATGCCAATGCATCACGGCAGTTACGATGGGCGTTTTGACCCATTTGTCGCAGCGAAAGGGGCGGTCAATTATCTAAAAGATTCTTATACGGTGGCTGAATCATGGCCGCTCGCGATCACCTCATACAATCATGGTTTGGGCGGTGTATTAAAAGCGCGCGATGCTCATGGCGATGATATTGGTGAAATTGTGTGGAAATATAAAGGGGATCGGTTTGGCTTTGCTTCACGGAACTTTTATGCCGAATTTTTAGCGGCGAAGAAGATTGCAAAATCCCCAGAGCGCTATTTTGCCGATATTAATCCCAAACAATATCCCGCGATAGAGGGGATTCGCCTAACTAAACCGATGACGGTGCAAGAGCTCTCGTCAAAAATCGGGATTGAGGATGCGGAATTGATTCGCTTAAATCCTGCGTGGCTTGCTAATATTCGTAATAACCGCCGTGCGATTCCCCCGCAAACCGATATTTGGGTACCGAAAGGGACGCACATTCAATTAGCGGATCGCTCATTTTATGAGCCAGGTGACTTCCACGATCTGTAATTGGTACGCTTTATTCATATGTATTAATTGCCCTGTGAGCTCGCTTGCGGGGCTTTTTTATGGTCAAACGGGGTGGAAAGATTGGCAGAGAGGCGTTCAATCGAGTACACTTTAAATTCATTGTCTGCCACGATTTGTGGCGATCGCTTATCAATAGAGGATAGAATTTTCATGAAGATAGAACTCTCCAAACCTTTTTTTGTAGAGACGCTCTGTATTGTCGGGATCGGCTTGATCGGCGGATCGCTCGCTAGAGCGCTTAAAAGCGCCAACGCAGTGGGAAAAGTGATCGCCTATGATGCCAATGAAGAGGCGCTGTCGAAAGCGAAAGAGTTGGGAGTCGCAGATGAGATCTATACCGATTTAGCCGAAGCCGCGGCGCTCGCTGACATTATTGTGCTCGCAACACCGATTACCGCTATGGCGGAGGTGATGGCGACCATTATTCCGGTAGTGAAACCGACAGCAGTGATTACCGATGTGGGCTCAACGAAAGGCTCGGTGGTGCGTGATATTGAGGCGCGATTGGGCGAATTGCCTGGACGATTTGTCCCCGCTCATCCCATTGCCGGGACGGAAAAGCACGGCGTTGAAAACAGTTTCGATACGCTCTATCACGGGCGTCGTACGCTCATTATTCCGCACATCAATAACAATCATGAAGCGGTGACGATCATTCGCGATATGTGGAAAGCCGCGGGCTCGATTACCGAAGAGATGGGCGTAAAACATCATGACCAGGTATTAGCGGCAACCTCGCACATTCCTCATCTGTTGGCCTTTAGTACCGTCGATACGCTCGCAAATTTAGACGATCGGGCGGAGATTTTCCGATTTGCAGCGGGGGGCTTTCGTGATTTTACCCGTATCTCCGCATCAGACCCAGCGCTCTGGGCGGATATCTGCCTGCAGAATCGTGAATCGATTTTGGAGGTGCTGGTCGCCTATCAGAAAAAGCTCGATACCTTAAAAGAGGCGTTAGATGAAAACGATCGCGAAACGATTTTAGAGATCTTCTCTCGGGCAAAGCATGCGCGCGATAATTTCTATCAAGAGCCAGTTAAAAACCGCAAGGATTAATGCGAGCACGCCATGAAAAATGAAAGATTATCGTATTAACAAGATATAGCTATTTATAAATAAACTCCTATATAATACACCCTATGAGCTATGGAAAAGAT
>CALZBJ010000010.1:0-67050 GCA_945619025.1 uncultured Ignatzschineria sp.
CTGCAAGGCACTCACTCACTCACCGGCTTGATTACACAAAATCTGCTATATACTTTCAAATAGAGGGTTTCTACAATGGTTTATGCAATCTATTTTCATGCACTTATTGCGCTTGTGATGATCGACCTGAAATTATTTGGAATTGACGATCGAGAGCCAACGCTTCATCAAGTTTTTCTGCTCTTTTTGCGTCATTGGTTTAATAATGCGTAAGCGATCAATCTCTGATTTTGGCGGATAGAGCGCCGTATCCTCACGGAGTTCCTCTTTGAGATATTTCATCGCCGTCTGATTGGACGTCGCGTAATCAAGATAATTGGTGATGTCGGCATTGTGCTTCCCATCAATCAGAAAATCGATCAATTTATAGGCATTTACCTTATTAGGGGAATCTTTTAAAATCGCGAGCTGATCAAAACCTACAAGGCCGCCCTCTTTCGGAATAATGTAGCGAATCTCAACGCCATTATCCGCCTCTTTTGCCCGTGATTTCGCGAGATAGAGATCCCCCGACCAACCAAGTACTAAGCAGGCATCGCCATTAGCGATCGCATTTACATACTCAGAAGAATGGAACTTTTTCACATAGGGACGAATCGATTTTAGGAGCGCTTCCGCCTTATCTAAATCGGCTTTATGAGTGGAATTGGGATCGAGCCCAAGATAGGTGAGCGCCATCGGAAAGAGCTCTGTCGGCGTATCTAACAGATAGATTCCGCAACTCGAAAGTGCTTTAGCATTCTCAGGATCAAAGAGCAGCGACATCGAGCCATGATCCGCATTCGGAAGACGCGTTTCCACCGCTTTGACGTTATAGGCAAGCCCCGTCGATCCCCACATATAGCCCACCGAATAATCGGCAACGCCCGGAAGATCCTCTAAACGCTCATTGACAAAAGGAGCAATATTATCGAGATTTTCAAGCTGCGAGCGGTCGATCTTTTCGAGTTTATCCGCTTGAATCAAATAACTTACCGTAAATGCCGAAGGGACAATCAGATCGTACTGACCATTTCCCGTAAGCGTTTTTGCAAGGAGCATTTCGTTACTATCAAACGTATCATAAATCACGCGAATCCCCGTCATTTCGGTAAATTCGGTCAATTTATCAGGGTCGATATAATCGCTCCAATTATAGACGCGCACCTCACCCAAACTCGCTTTGCCCGCATGATCGCTCTGAGCGAACGCCAAAGGCATCAATAGCGATCCGGCTAATAATCCGGCTAGCATGCTTTTTTGCACGCGAATGGTAAATGAAAAACCTGCACTTTGCGGCGCAGCCATATTTAAAAATGTGTATCGCTTCATATCGGTATCCTCCACCAAAATAAGCGCCCTCACTCGTACTTTTCGGCAGAGAAAACCTCTTTCATTGACCCGATAACCAACACAAACCGCTACGTTTTTGCGTCAATGCGTGAACGAAAAATAACCGAGAGTTCCATCGTTTATGAACATCCACCTCTGTGACATCATTGCAATATCAGCGGCTTTGGAGCCTATTTCTTGTTATCGTGAGGTGAATAGAGAGTGTAGAGTCGTCGCCGTTTTTGTTCTAGTGTAATAAAATGGCAGGACACTCTACGTGAGCATGAGTATAGCCTTATTTTCCCGCTGAAGATACTCTTTTTTCACCCTTTTTTACGTTTTTTATCTTTTTTTAAAAGAACGCATCAGGCAAAATAAAGCCCAAATAACCCTCCATTTACGGAGCTATTCGGGCTTTTTCAAATCAACTGTAACTCGCTAGACTCACCATTATTTATGCATGGTGATATTGAGCCAGCGTTTCATAATCTTTTTCTGCTCTTTTTGCGTCTGCGGTTTAAACATCTGCATGCGATCGATTACCTCTTTCGGCGGATAGAGCCCTTCATCATTGCGGCTCGCTTCCGTTAAATAGGGGTACGCGGCTTGATTGGGCGTTGAATAATCGAGGAAGTTCGCAATCTCGGCATTATTTTTGCCATCAATTAAGAAGTCGATCAATTGATACGCTTCCGCTTTATTTTCCGCACTCGATAAAATCGTGAGCTGATCAAATCCCACAATGCTGCCCTCTTTCGGGATCACATAGCGAATATCCACGCCTTTTCCGGCATCTTTTGCGCGCGCTTTTGCATTATAAAAATCGCCCGACCAACCGATTGCAAGGCATGCATCGCCGTTTGCCATCGCGTTTAAATACTCCGATGAGTGGAATTTTTTAATGTAGGGACGAATATCTTTAAAGAGCGCTTCAACCTTCGCTAAATCCTCATCCTTGGTGGAATTTGGATCGAGCCCTAAATACATTAACGCAAGCGGCATCACCTCCGTTGGCGTATCTAACACGTAGATTCCGCAACTGGCGAGCGCTTTGGCATTTTGTGGATCAAAGTGCAATGATAATGAGTCGGTATCCGCATTGGGAAGGCGCTCAGTCACCTCTTTGACGTTATAGGCAAAGCCCGTTGAATTCCACATATAGGCGACCGAATAATCCGATACGCCGGGAAGCGCTTCGAGTCGTTCGTTCACAAATGGGGCAATATTATCGCGATTTTCAAGCTTATTAAAATCGATTTTTTCGAGTTTTCCCGCTTGAATCAGATAGCTTACGGTAAAGGATGAAGGCACCACGATATCGTATTGACTGCCCCCTGCGAGCGTTTTCGCGAGAAGCATTTCATTACTATCGAAGGTGTCGTAAATCACTTTGATGCCGGTTTTTTGAGTAAAATCCTCAAGCACTTCCGGCTTCATGTAATCACTCCAGTTATAGACGCGCACCACCTTATCTTTCGCATAGGCAATGGGAAGCGCGATCGCACCAACGAGGAGCGATGTGATGACCACCTCTTTAAGAGGAAATGGGGATTGTGCTTTGTGTAAAAAGTTAAGTCGCTTCATATCGGTATTCCTCCACCAAAAAAAGCGCTCTCACTCGTACTTTTCGGAAGGGAAATCCCTTATCATTAGCCCGATAACATCTGACAAACTGAAGCTTTATCGCTAAAATTTAAGCGCGAAAAGGCGAAGTTTGGTGCTAATGTGTTCTACGAAAAATAACCGAGAGTTCGATTGTTATATGAACATCCACTTCTTTGACATCATTGCAATATCAAGCGCCTTAACTGCCGGCATATTCGTTGTTATCGTGAAGTGAATAGAGAGTGTAACGTCGCACGATCAGCGTTTTATACGTTACAAGCGCGAGTATACGCCCATATTTTCAAAATGCTCATTTAAAAAATTTATCGCTAAAATGAGCACAAAAAAAGCAAGCATTCAATCCCCGCTAATGTGGAATAATGCTCGCTTTCTTACTTTTTTTCAGTTTTTTCGTTTAAATGAATCGGCGTAACTTTTTATGGGTATCGCTTTTAAACCTAATGCCCGCCCCGTAAAATCGCCTCATCTTCAGGGGTGAGCGGTTCGCCGAGTTGAAGCTTTTGCAAGACCCGTTTCATCGGCGATTCTTGCTTTGCTAACTGCTGCAATAGATCTTGAAGCTCAAGCAATTGCTCCTTGCGCGCCTCAAGCATCATCTCGCTCACGCTTAAATTTTTAAGCCAATCGATCCAACTCTCCTCCTCAAAATGAAAGAGAAGCTGCGCCGCATTTTTAATCGTCGGATAATCTTGCAGCGTGCTCATAATGTAGTAGAGCCTACGGTGATCCCGATCATCGCTTTCGAGCAGAAATTGAAAAGTGCCGATCTCATTCATTAAGCTTGGATCATTTAACAAAAGCACCACAATCCGGTCGGTAATGCTTAAGTTTTGATGAAGATCGATATACCTACGCTGCTGCGGCGTTCGCCCTTTACGCACATGTCTTTCAAGGAGCGACTCAGAAACTTCTGTTGTTTTCGCAAGCTCTTCACGCAACAGATCTCGAAGGGGAATATCGCGCATTCGATTGATTTTTTCTGCCGCCGATTCGAGCATTGCTGCCCGCCCCTCAAGGGTTTTAGTATCAAAATTCTCTTTAAGCGATTCAAATAGGTATTTCGAGAGCGAATCTGAGGACTCAATTGCCGCTTTAAACGCCTCCGTGCCACGCTCTTTGACATAAGAATCCGGGTCCTCTCCCTCGGGTAAAAAGAGAAATGAGAGCTCTTTCCCTGCCGGAATCACCCCGAGCGATTCTTCAAGCGCTTTACTTGCCGCCGCACGCCCCGCCCGATCCCCATCAAAACAGAAAACCAGATGGGAAGTGTAACGAAGCAACATCTCAATTTGCCGTGCCGCGATCGCCGTTCCAAGCGTTGCCACCGCATTGCCAATGCCATATTGCGCGAGCATAACCACATCCATATAGCCTTCCACCACGATAATTTCATCATAATGGCGAGTATATTTTCGTAGTTCATAGAGCCCGTAGACTTCCGAGCCTTTATGAAACACCGGCGTTTCTGGCGAGTTGAGGTATTTAGGCGAATCTTCATCGCTTAATACCCGACCACCAAAGCCGATGGTATCACCACGACGATTACGAATGGGGAACATAATGCGATTGCGGAAACGATCGTAACTGTTACGCTGCGATTCGCTTAACAATCCTGCCTCCATCAGCATCGACTCTTTCACGCCCTCTTTTTTGAGCGCGTCGAGCAGATTGCTCCAACCACTTGGCGCAAATCCAAGCCCAAAGCGCTTCGCGATCTCACCACTGATATCCCGTTTTTTAAGATAGGAAATGGCATGATCTTTTTCGCTACTGCTGCGTAACTGCGCCTGATAAAATTGGCTCGCGCGCGCTAAGACATCCACTAACGTCTCTTGCTTTTCAGCCTTTTGCGGATCGTAATTTGCGCCCCGCTCATAGGGCACATCCATCCCCTCATGGCTAGCAAGCACTTCCACCGCTTCCTTAAATTCAAGCTGCTCATACTCCATCAAGAAGTTGATCACCGTCCCTTTCGCGCCGCACCCAAAACAGTGATACGCCTGACGGGATTCATTGACAAAAAAGGAGGGGGTTTTCTCTTCATGAAATGGGCAACACGCGGTGTAATTCTTCCCTTTTTTCTTCAAAGGAACGCGCATATTAATGACCGCAACGATGTCCGCTCGTGCGACCAAATTTTGGATAAAATCCCGTGGAATAAATCCTCGTTTTTCCATTAACTGCCAATCCTTATTATCTTTAATTAACGATAAGTAGTTAATAAAAGGGGCGCTTAGAATGCCTAATGCCCCTGCGTTTTTGTATTACTTCAAAAGTCTTTTAGAAGGCCTTTTAAAATTAAGCGAGCGCTTAACCAAGACGGCTGCGAACGATTTTATTCGCTTCACCCATATCGGCTTTTCCGTGAAGTTTAGGACGAAGCGCCGTCATCACTTTCCCCATATCCTTCATTTCAGAAGCGCCAGTTTCTACCAATACTTCGTCAATAATGGCAAGCACTTCCTCATCGCTTAATTGCTCAGGAAGATAGGGGGCTAAAAAGCCAAGCTCGGCCTCTTCAACGTCCACAAGGTCTTGACGATCGGCCTTTTTAAATTGATCAATCGACTCACGGCGTTGCGCTACCATACGATTTAAAATCGTGATGAAATCGTCTTCGGAGAGCTCGCCATGTTTATCAATTTCCATCGATTGAATTTCAGCTAGAACTGAGCGAATCGCGGTGACCTTGGCACGATTTTTCTCACGCATCGCGGTCTTCATATCGTCTTTTAATTGATCTTTTAAGTTCATGTCTGTTTCCTTTTTTATGATGAAAAAAGCCCAAACCAGATGGCTTTGGGCTTATTGATTTTGGTTATGTGCCATGCACTATTCTACTCTTTTTTTACAACTTTTTCCTGTAGAAGTTATGCAAGCCAATTTTTCATTCTGAATGCCGATTAAAAAAGACGTGTAACTTCATCAAGATCAAGCGCAACGCCATTGATGGTAAACACCGTACCATCGTAATCAATCACAACGCTAAAGGTCTCTTTCGCTGCATCATAAAGCTTATAATCTTGCGGGAGCATCATCGCCATAAACATATAACCCATGGTGATGCCCTCGTCGATCTCTTTACGCGCGGCCGCAGGGTCTTTATTCTCAAAGTCGTCATCAAAAAGCGTTTGCGCAGTGAACACTTGATCAACGATATACGCTTTTGGTACTGAAATCTCGATGTGCATGCTGTTGACGGCTTCCAATAATGCGCCAAAATCTGCCATATCATCAAGCACAACGGCGGCGTAATTTTCATTGAGATCCATCACCCCTTTCATTGACGCGCTGTTGCCATTTTCAAGCGTTGACACCATCGAGAAATCGCTGACAAACTTGTCGCTCATCATGCGTTTCACCAGTTCAGCCACTTCAAGTCGAAGCGTTTCACTCACCTCACCGAAGAGCTCTTCCTCAATCCCCGCACGGAGGCTTGTGCCTAAAAATGCATAATAAGCTTGGAGCTCATCGACATTCATCCCCGTTGTGGTTTGTGCCACTTTAAAATTACCAAACGAGCCTTTTTTACCATTATAATTGAGCACAAAATCAGAAACGTGACCGCTATACTCCACCACGCCTTCACCGGCTTCTTTTTTGATCGTCATGGTGCTATCAACCACCGGAAGCTGTAGGTGCGTGCGCTCAATCTCTTCGCTAAACCAAGACTCTTCTTCGGTTAAAACAACGACATTGTTAAGTGTACTTTCAAAGGTGTAATCGAGCGTTTCAGCATTAAAATCTGAACTCAGCGCTAGACTCTCAACACTAAAATCAACAAAATCGGGCGATTCTTGAATGTTAACACCGCTCATTTTCGAGACGCGGAAGCCTAAATTCACCCCATTCCAGTTGTGCAGACTGGTTTTTAATTCGCTATAGGGTTTGCTATAAGTGACATTGCGCTCAAGGCTTAATTCACCAAAACGAAGCAGCGCGACCGGAATCGTATCAAATTCACCATCGGTGCGATTTTCATAATTTTTTGCGGTGATCGTGTGGTTTACATCTTTAAAATAGTGCGTTGCTCCAAAGTGATTTTTGCTTGGGGTTAACATGCCCGTCACGCTGTGCGGCGGTAAAAGATCCACCTCGCCAATGAGCCCGCCATCTTGATGCACTTCTGCGATAAAATCCGCTTGCGCATCAAAATTAATTAATCCTACTGCATCGGCAAACGTCACGCGCCCCGCTTCGCGATTTTTAAAAATGATGGTATTTCCTGCATCGTCGACCACAAACGGAACGCTTGATGAGAGCGCATATTCCGCCCCCTCTTCCGTTTCAAGAAAATGGGTATAGCCGTGCGCCACATCAAAAAAGTTATCGAGCACTGAAATCCCGGAGGTTTTCACCGCAAGATAATCCTCTTTAAGGGTGGCTTTATTGGCCTCTGTTAATGACGCGGTTGGCCCGCTTTCCGAGGCGGAGAAGATATTCCCCATCACCACGGTAATCGCAATAAATAGTGCGGAATATCCGAAAATTTTCTTACCCATAATCTACCCTTTTTATGATTTTTTAAATCCCGTTTGAGATCAGCTTTTAGAACTTAAAGTCGTGCTGAAAACGCTTTTTCAACTGATTCATTTGTTTAAATACGTGCCCTTACTATATACAAAATCGGGCTTTTTTGCTGTAAAAATTGATCCATTTAATTGATTATTGACGATTAAATGCGCGCATTAATTGCTCTGTCGTAATCGTTTCATTCCCGATGCGCCACCGGTTCTCATCGTAATGCCACATCAAACTCACCTCATCAGCACTCCAATTCATATAACGCGCAAGCTCAGGCTCGGTGAGCATAAAAGTCATCATCGCCGCCTCAATTAAATTTTGCGTCGCCGCCTCCCACGAGGCAAGCATTTCATCCTCTTCAAAGAGCCGTAATAGCTGATCTTTTTGCGCCTCTAAATAGAGAACGGGCAGGACAATTTCGATCGTCGCTTCATCGATATAGCGATCCCACCACATCGAAAATGATTCCTCTTTAAGTAAAAGCTCAAACCCCGCGGGATCGGCTAAGCGCTCAGTCAACTCTTCACTGACGTTCACCATAAAATCTACAGTGAACATCGCATGATTGATCACCCGATTCTCAAAATGGAAATTGATCTGCGTATCCCCCTGCACAAGCTCACTGAGCGGCTTTAAAAAGGGCATCGGCAATAACGATTCAAGGGAAAAGTTCGTAAAAATATCGGGGCGCTGCCAAGTTGTTTTGACCCACTCTTTTAAGGCTTTTGTAGTCGGTTCCAATGCGACGCTGTGCATATTTTCAGCCTGAAGCCCAAGCTCAATCACCCCTAAATTGACATTAAGATGCGGTTTTTTCGCAAGGGAAAGATAGAGATCATCCACCGATAGATGGGCACTTAGATAAAAAGGCTCATCGTCACTCTCTTCAGCATCAAGGCCCGATAAAATATGGCTAAATTCAATGTTTTTCTGCCGATCTTTAATCAAAAGGGAATCGACCATCAGCGATGAGCGATATTGTTGCGTTTCATAATCGAAAAACGCCTCACCGAGCAATTGATTCACCGTAACCCGCTTTTCATTTTTCTCATCTTGATTGAGTACCCACGTAAGCGCATTCCAACCCGCCGCACCATGACGCAGACGAAGCTCGGTAAACTCAGGGGTAAATTTGAAAAGACGCTCTAAACGAAAGCCTTCCAGCGATAACGCGCCAAAGGATTGATCGTGATAACGCAGCGCCATCTCACTTTTTTGTGGCTGAATAACCTCATGCTCCCACTCAAAAAACTCTTTACGCACAATCTCGCGATTTTTTAGCCCGGTCACAAGGGGAATCGTATCCCGCGTTTGATCGGTACAGACAAGGGAAAAGGTGAGCGCTCCCTCACTTTCTGTCTCACTTCGCGCATGGCGATAGGCCTCTACATTAACACGATTACTCCGCGAGGCTTCAAGGCAATGGCACATGCCCAAAAAGGGGAAATAGAGCGAGGATTTTAATTGGTAATCGAGATAAAAATGCGGCTTCCCGGAAGATTCAGTCAAGCTTGGGGCAATCATCACCTCATCGCTCCCCATAAAGGGTGAGAAATTTTTCGCTTCAATGGCGTGAAGCATGCGGTGCATCTCCTCTTCAAACAGCCCACGATTATCCGGCCGTGAAATCTCTGCCACCGCCATGGGGATCAATCCAAGCAGACTAAAAACCAAGAGAGCGCACGATATCAGGGGGCGCTTAGGCATTGTATTCTCCTTTTGAGTGGGGTATGCAGACATGTTTATATTTCTTCGCGTTAATAAGACACTATGCCGATTCCATCGCTTTATAGGCATCGATTAGCGTTTTAAAAGAAGCGCCCTCTAAATGGATATGCTCACTGACGTAACGGCGGAAAATACGGCTCCGCGGAATGCCATGGAAAAGCCCGAGCATATGGCGCGCGATATGATTAAGTCGCCCGCCATTTTCAAGGTGACGATTGATATAATCCTCCATCGCCATCAAAACCTCAAATCGGCTTAAGATCTCATGATTATCGCTAAAAATCTCACGATCTACCGACGCCATCATATAAGGATCGTGATAGACCGCACGGCCAAGCATCACCCCGTCAATATAATTAAGGTGCGCTTTAGACGCGTCTAAATTGGGAATCCCGCCATTAATCGCAATTGTGAGCTCAGGATATTTTTCTTTCATCGCATAGACACGCTCATAATTTAACGGCGGAATATCGCGATTTTCCTTCGGCGATAATCCCGAAAGCCACGCTTTACGCGCATGCAAAATAAATGTTGTACAACCGGCCGCTGAAATCGTTTGGATAAATCGATCGAGAAATTCAAAGGATTCCTCATTATCAATGCCAATCCGCGCTTTAATCGTGACCGGCACCGAAACGACATCCGCCATCGCGCTATAACAGTCGGCGACAAGCTCAGGTTCAGTCATTAAACAGGCCCCGAAACGCCCTTTTTGCACGCGATCTGACGGACAGCCACAGTTAAGATTAATTTCACTATAACCATATCCCTCCCCAATTTTCGCCGATTCTTTGAGATCAGCGGGATCTGAGCCCCCTAATTGGAGCGCTACCGGGCCTTCCTCTTCAAAATAGAGATGGCGATCCCGATCCCCGTGAATAATCGCGCCGGTCGTGACCATTTCAGAATAGAGGAGCGCGTGTTTACTCATCACCCGATAAAAATAACGGCAATGACGATCGGTCCAATCGAGCATCGGCGCAACGCTAAATTTGGGATAGGGGTGAGTCGCGGCATAAGTAGTATGGGGGCGTGTTTCGGTCATGGTATCCATGCAAAAAGCTAATTATTAATGGGCAATAAAAAATATCCCCTCGTCGGAGGGGATACTATTATTTCACAAGCTGATTCCGATATTCAAATCGGAGCGAGATTTAATCTCAATCCGCTCGCACTGTTTTTAGTTAACGATCTGTTAACGGTCCGAATTAATCCGTTTCAAGGAAGCTTCTTAAGCTCTCAGAACGGTTCGGATGACGAAGTTTGCGCAATGCTTTCGCTTCAATCTGACGAATCCGCTCACGGGTTACGTCAAACTGTTTACCCACCTCTTCAAGAGTATGGTCTGTATTCATATCAATACCAAAACGCATTCTTAAGACTTTCGCTTCACGAGCCGTTAAGGTTGAAAGCACATCACGCGTTGCCGCATTTAAGCCCTCATCCGTTGCAGAATCGATTGGCGAAACCGCGTAAACGTCTTCAATAAAGTCGCCTAAGCTTGAGTCTTCATCATCGCCGACAGGGGTTTCCATTGACACCGGTTCGCGGGCAATTTTAAGCACTTTACGAACGCGATCTTCAGGTTCTCCCATCTCTTTTGCGATCTCTTCTGGCGTTGGATCACGGCCGAGTTCTTGCAGTAACTGACGTGAAATACGATTCAGTTTATTGATCGTTTCGATCATATGAACCGGAATACGGATCGTACGCGCTTGGTCGGCAATCGAACGGGTAATCGCTTGTCGAATCCACCAGGTTGCATAGGTTGAGAATTTATAACCACGGCGATATTCAAATTTATCCACCGCTTTCATCAGACCAATGTTTCCTTCTTGGATCAGGTCTAAGAATTGTAGGCCACGGTTGGTATATTTTTTCGCAATCGAAATCACAAGACGTAAGTTCGCTTCGATCATTTCACGTTTTGCACGACGTGCTTTCGCTTCACCGATCGAGATTTGACGGTTGATCTCTTTAATCTCATAGATCGTGAGATCGGTCTCTTCTTCGATCTGTTTTAAGCGCTCTTGATAGTCGTAAATACGATCTTTGTGCTCTAATAACGCCTCAACATATTTCGCTTTGCGTTTGAAAAGATCCTCTTCAAACACGGCTTTATCGGCTTCATGACGTGGGAATACTTTTAAGAATTCACGACGTGGCATCTTCGCAAGGTTCACACAGATATGCATGATGCGACGCTCTTTCGGACGAATGCGCTCGATGCAATCATGAAGCAGTGCATACATCTCTTCTTGAAGTTTTGGCGCAAGTTGAAATTCCATGAACTGGTCACGAAGCTCTCCGCGTAACGCACCGATCTCTTTTAACTTATCTTTGTTGCCTTTTAATTTGGCGATTTTGTCAACGGTCTTTTTAAGTTCTTTGACTTTCTCTGCAAAGAGTTCAGGATCGGGACCATCGCCATTATCGACCACTTCCACCTCTTCATCGTCTTTTTCCTCATCTTCTAAGAAGAAGCTAGGATCGATAAACCCGGTAGCAATGTCGGTTAAGCGACCTTCGTTTTTAACGGTCTCTTCATAGGTATTGATTAAGTGATAAGACGCAGGCAGATAGAGGGCTAACGAACTTAAAGCTTCACGCAGACCGTCTTCGATTCGGATGGCAATCGCTTTCTCTTCTTCACGCGTTAAGAGGTCTACTGTCCCCATTTCACGCATGTACATACGGACTGGGTCCGTGGTGCGTCCAATCTCTTCGTTATCGATGTTTGCGAGCACTTCAGCCGCTTCTTCTACCGCATCGTCGTCGGAATCTACCGACTCACTCAGCATTAAGGTATCTTCGTCTGGTGTCTCTTCATGAACGGGAATTCCCATATCGGCGATCATGCCAATAATGTTTTCGACCTGTTCAGGATCAACAATCTCTTTAGGGAGATGGTCATTCACCTCAGCATAGGTCAGGTAACCTTGGTCCTTACCATGTGCGATCAATTTCTTGATCTGCTCCTGCTGCTTTTTAATATTTGGCTGATTACTCATAATTATCGAATGGCACCCTCAATCTTAAAGAATCAAATGAAAATATCTCAAACCATCAATTATAGCATAGTTTGTCTGCTTTTTCTTTTTTTCAGCGTGAAAAGGCCTTCAAGATAGTACATTTCCGTACTACCCGAAAGCCTCTGTGTAGAATAACGTGCTTTTTAAAATTACGCAATGAGCTCGTCGTAGATATCCTCTTCATCACGCAGAATCACTTTGAGTCGTTTAAGGGCGTTGATCTGGATCTTACGGACTTTGTCCCGCGAGATTCCAAGCGCTTCGGCGGTTTGATCGAGCGTGTGCTTATCATAGCCGTGAATACCAAAACGCATCTCAATGACGCTACGCGCGATATCTTCAAGCTGCGAGAGCCCTTCAGAGAGTGCTCCGTATAAATTCACCTCAGCCATTTGATTGAGCGACTGTTCAACGCTTCGATCCGATTCCAAAAAGTCGTGAAACGAACCGCTATCATCGGTAATTTCCGCATCCAAAGAAAGCGTAGATTCATTGACTTTCATCAGGTTAACTACATCTTCTTCCGATTTATTGAGCGCTTCAGCCACCTCTTCAAGGGTTGCCTCACGATTGAGTTTTGCGCTTAGTTCATGTTTAGTTTTAAGTTGAGAGTTGATCTCTTTATTAATATGAATCGGCAGACGAATGGTACGGCCAGTATTCATAATCGCACGCTCAATGTAGTGACGAATCCACCACACGGCGTAGGTCGAAAAGCGATACCCTTTTTCAGGTTCAAATTTTCCGATCGCATGGATTAACCCAAAATTCCCCTCTGAAATCAGATCAAGGAAATCAAGACCGCGTCCTTCATAGTTACGCGCCACGTTAATCACCAAGCGAAGATTGCTCTCAATCATTGTGTCGATCGCAACTTGTTCCCCTTTTTTCGCGCGAATGGTCATCTCCAACTCCTCTTCAGGGGTTAGAAGATCGTATTCGCCAATCTCCGCAAAATAAGTCGATAAGATATTTTCTCGATTCTCGTAAGGGTTTTTAGTTGTCGATAAAATTTCTTCAAACTCATTCTCCTCAGAGAGGATCTTTTCTTCCGAAACGTCCCCTTTAAGGCTAATTTTACGAACATTAACACTGTGATTTGAGTATGATTTTTTCATCGCTTTATCCTTATAAATCAATAAAGTGTAACCACTCAATCTAATCTGATCGGATTACTCCGCTTCGCTATAAAAACTAAATAATTGATTTATCAGATTAAGTGTTGAGTCATACTATAAACGTAAATGACTCACACATTAAATTAAAATTAATTAATAGTTTATTTTAAAACATTTATAAGACTAAAGTAATGTAAATTACAATAAAGTCAAGTGACTAGAGGTTAAAAATCTCTTTTAAGCTATTGATTGCACGGACTAATCGGACCTTTGGTGCCGCGAAATTTAATCGAACACAACTACCGCTCGCACCAAATGGTCGACCATCGCTCAAGGCGACGTTATGTTCGAGCAAAATCTCATAAGCGTTATCTTTCAATTTAGTATCGGAAAAATCAAGCCACATCAAAAACGTCGATTCTGGGATCGTATAACGCACCCCCGGCATATTTTTCAGTTCTTCTACTATATAATCGCGATTCGCTTTGAGATATTTGCGCACCTCAACGAGCCATTCATCACCATAATCAAAAGCAAGCTCCATTCCTTTCATGCCGTAAATATTGGGATTTGGCACCATGCCCTGCATCGCTTTTAGGTACTCATTGCGAAGTGCTTCATTTTCGATAATGGCAAATCCGCCCGAAAGACCGGCAACGTTAAAGGTTTTACTCGGCGCAAAAAGAGTAATGGTATGCTCGCGCGAGGCATCGCTTGTAAGCGCATAAGGATAATGACGCTGCCCCTCTAACGTGAGTTCGGCGTGAATCTCATCGGAGACCACCACAAGATCATTTTTAACGGCCACACGCTCGATCGCATGACACTCTTCACCGGTAAAGATATGCCCCACCGGATTGTGCGGCTGACACAGCATCAAAAGCTCGGTATTGTCATCAGGCATAATCACCAGCCCATCGATATCAAGACTGTATTCCATCACCCGATCGTCATTTACCTCGCACGCAAGCGGAAGACGCTTACACTCGATATCGTGATTTTCCGCCATCTGTAAAAAGGGAGGATAGACCGGCGTCATGGCAATGTAATTTGCAGAAGCATTCCGGCGACGGATCATATTTCCGGCAATATTAAAGCCCACCACAAGGCCTGGCAATAACACGATCGATTCCGGTTTAATTTGCCAATTGTAGAGCTGTTTCATGCGGTAGGTAATCGCATCGATCACACGATCCGGACGTGCCTTACCGTAGCCGTAGATCCCATTTTGAGAAATCCGCGTCAATCCCTCAATCACCGCCGGTGGCGCAGTAAAATCCATATCCGCAATCCAAAGAGGCGTCACCTCTTCCGCGTAACGGGTCCACTTTTCTGAGTTGTTATTACGGCGATTGTGCAGTTCATCAAAATTAAATGGGGTCGTCATTGTCTCTCTCCTTACATGAATACGTTCGTGCGTTAAAACGCGCATCAAGATTCGTTATGTTCGTCGATATTAATGGGTTCACGCGCTTCGATCAATTAAAATTAATCCATATGAATGGGAACCGATCGGGGCGATTCTTATTTAAGTTGAGTGTATCAGCTCAGTGCCACGGGGGTAATATTTTTGTCAAAAAACGTGATAAAAATTGAATGAAAAAAGCCCTCCAACCGCGATAACACAATTGAAGAGCTCTGATTTACTTCGGCTACGCCTTATTTAAGATTCGCGAGTAAGGCTTTTAACAGCGCATAAAATTTATCAACGCTCTCAATATTGACCTTTTCATCCGGGCTATGTGCACCGACGATATCTGGGCCAAAGCTCACCATCTGTAGATGCGGATATTGCTCCCCAATCAGACCAGTTTCAAGCCCCGCGTGAATCACCTGAATTTGCAGCTCGTCATTAAAATTCTCGCGATAAGTCTCTTTTAATACCTGTAGCGGTTTTGAATCTAAATTGGGTTCCCAAGCAGGATATTCCCCATCAAACTCGATCACCACATCCGCTAGATACGCAAGGCTTTTCGCACGGCGTTTAATCACATCTAAACCATTAGTATTGAGCGAGCGTGCAAGAAGGCCAACATGCAGACCATTCTCTTTATCAAGCTCAATTACCCCGATATTACAGCTCGTTTCCACCACAGGCAGAAGCGCCGATTGACGAATCGAGCCGTGGGGAAGAAGCGTTAAAAAGTCGAGCAGCGTCATCGTGATCTCAGTATCGAGGGTATCGCTCATCGCAGTTTCATTCGCTTCAATCGTTACGCCCTCATCCACTTTGACAAAACGCTCTTTAAGGCTCACTTTCCACGCCTCAACTGCGGCTAAAAAGGCCTCTTTATGATTAGCAGTAATCGCGATCACTGCCGTTGCGTCCCGAGTAATGGCATTACGCAGTTCGCCGCCCTTAAAGGAGACTAAACGAAGCGCGTATTCGTGTGAAAATTCCGTTAAAAACTCCGCTAAAAGCTGATTCGCGCTCCCGAGCCCTTTATGGATCTCAACGCCTGAGTGTCCGCCTTGCAAGCCAGAGATCGTCACTTCATAGAAAAGCCCTTGCACATCGCTACGGTAATAATCGGCAAGCTCGCGATTCATCAGGATATCCACCCCGCCCGCACAGCCAACGCAACATTTGCCAAACTTCATGCTATCGAGGTTTAGGAGATAATCCGCGTCCAATCCTTTCAGTTCAAGATTGCGCACTCCGCCCATGCCCGCTTCTTCGTCAACGGTGATTAGAATCTGCATCGGCCCGTGAACCGCGCTCTCATCTTCTAAAATCGCCATTCCCGCAGAAACGCCAATTCCATTATCCGCGCCGAGTGTGGTATCGTTTGCACGAATCCAACCATCTTCTTCAATGAGTTCGATGGGGTCAGTATCAAAATTATGCGCGCTCGTTGGGCGTTTTTGACAGACCATATCCATATGCCCTTGGATTACAATTTTTGGGGCATTTTCATAGCCTTTTGTGGCAGGTTTTGTGATAAGCACGTTGCCGATCGCGTCTTCTTCAAACCCAAGTCCGTGGGTCTTTGCATACTCTCGATAATAGGCGCGAATTGCTGCCTCTTTTTTCGATGCGCGTGGAATATCGTTCATTTTCTTAAAATGATGCCACAACAGATGCGTAGCGGGCTGACCAAACATATTGGCTCCTTTTTCAATGTTGGCTAAAACAGATTTGATTCACATTTTTAACGCAAATCATAATTCCCTTTTACAATACACCAAGCGCCCCTAAATTTTTAGCATTTTTTGGGGAAATTCCCCACAACTCGATCGAAAATGCTTTACCCTTCTTTGCAATTTGGTAGACTAGAGGCGCATCATTTAATCTATTCATAGATTTTTTATAGGAGTCATTTATGTTAAAACTATTTAAACGCGCAACGCTCTTTGTTGCTGCAACCCTCTTAGCATTTGCTCAAGCAGAAGATATTACGATTTTTGCCGCAGCATCGCTTCAAAACGCCGTTGACGAAGTGAATGAAGTGTTTATCAAGCAGCATCCTGATGTCACTATTTTGCCTGCCTACGACTCATCCTCTAACCTTGCTCGCCAAATCAATGAAGGCGCGCCAGCACAAATCTTCATCTCAGCGAACCAAAACTGGATGGATTACCTCCAAGACAATAAAAAAATCGACCTTGAGAGCCGTGCAAACATCGTGAAAAACGAACTTGCGCTTATCACCAATGCCGATAATCCTGCATTCGAAGTGACCTATGAATCAAAAGAATTCTGGAAAGAGCTGCTTAAAGATACACGCTTAGCTGTCGGTGACCCAGATCACGTACCGGTGGGCATGTACGCAAAAGCGAGCTTTGAAAAATTAGGCGTTTGGGACGTAGTTGCACCGAAAGTAGCGGCAGCACAAAACGTTCGCGCAGCTCTTTTACTCGTTGAGCGCAATGAAGCAAACGTCGGAATCGTTTATTCATCAGACGCAAGCATCAGCGAAAAAGTGCAAACCGTTTCAACCTTCCCTGCAAACCTCCACGATCCTATCGAATATCCCATTGCGATGATCGGTGAGCAAAACAGCGACATGGTAAAAACCTACTACGCATTCCTCTTAAGTGATGATGCAAAAGCAATCTTCAAAAAATACGGTTTCGCGACTCCCTAGTTCGCCCCGCATTATAAATTGATTGTCACATACGCCGATCATAAATCATGCCCGGCGTTATGCACCAAGGGGCGCTCGAACAATTCTAGCGCCCTTTTCTTTTGCCGAATTTACCGATCGAGAGAACCGATCGACTCAACTGATAGAGGATATTTCCCGATGCTGACCACTCTTAAACGCACGCTTCTTTTTTGCGCCGCCCTTGTTATCCCCTTCCAAACCGCACAATCAGAAGAGATCATTCTCTTCTCGGCCGCGACCTTACAAAATGCGATCGATGAGATTAATGTCTCCTTTGAAAATGCCCATCCGGGAACAAAAATTGTGGCCTCCTATAATTCCGCCTCAAATCTTTCTCGCCAAATCGTTGAAGGCGCTCCTGCGCACCTTTTTATCTCCGCGAATGAGCGCTGGATGAATTATTTGGCTGAAAATAATGAGATCGATCCAGAGAGCCGCCCTATATCGTTAAAAATGAACTCGCGGTGATTACCCATAAAGATAATCCTGATATTGAGATCGATTTTAATTCCAAATCATTCTGGGAAAATGCGCTTAAAAATACACGCCTTGCCATTGGCGACCCCGATCACGTTCCGGGCGGTATGTATGTTAAAGAGAGTTTTACCAATTTAGGCATTTGGGATGTGGTAGAGCGTAAAGTCGCGGCATCGCCCACCATTCGCGCGGCACTGGTGCTTGTTGAGCGTAAAGAATCGGATCTTGGCATTGTCTATCTCTCCGATGTAGTGATTAGCGATAAAGTGAAAATCCTCGCGAAACTGCCCGAAGGCGTGCACGCACCGATTGATTTCCCCATTGCGCTTGTAGGTAAAAACCCTTCAGAGATGGCGAAAACCTATTATCATTACCTCCTCAGTGATGAGTCGAAAGAGGTCTTTAAAAAGCACGGTTTTTCGACGCCTTAATGGCACTCATCCGTTTTGATACACGTTTTTGACACGTTAAACAAAGAGAGACAGTATGTTTAGTTTAAGTCCGTATGAATGGGAAGTGATCCGGCTCAGCCTGAAAATTGGCGTTGTGGCCATCATTTTTAGCCTACCGCTTGGCATTGTGACCGCGTGGATTTTAGCGCGCTATAATTTTTATGGAAAATCGCTCGTCGATGGCATTATTAACCTGCCGCTCGTGCTTCCGCCGGTGGTCATTGGGTATCTTTTATTAGTGACGATGGGGAAAAATGGCTACGTCGGGAAATGGCTCGATCAGCTCTTTGGTTTTTCCTTTAGTTTTAACTGGAAAGGCGCGGCACTTGCCTCGGCAGTGGTGTCATTCCCGCTTCTGGTTCGTTCGATTCGCTTAAGTTTTGAATCGATCAATCAAAATCTCGAGTTTGCCGCGCGCTCACTTGGGGCAAGTTTCTTAAAGAGCTTTTTTACCATCACGTTACCCCTCGCGATCCCAGGAATTATCTCAGGGGTGGTGCTTGCCTTTGCCCGCTCGCTTGGCGAATTTGGCGCGACCATCACCTTTGTTTCCAACATTCCCGGCGAAACCCGTACCCTTCCGCTAGCGATGTATACGCTGATTCAAATCCCGAACCGTGAAGCTGATACCATGCGCCTTTGCGTGATTGCGATTATTATTTCACTCGGCGCACTCTTAATTTCTGAGTGGCTCAATCGCTCCCACCGCCGCCGTTTAGGAGAAACACGATGATCGAACTCTCAATCTCACATCCGTTAAAACATTTCGCCTTTAGTGCCGATCTTCAGTTTGAGGCCAAAGGGGCGATCTCCATCTTCGGGAAATCAGGCTGCGGTAAAACGACGCTGCTTAACTTTATTGCCGGCAAACAAAAGCCGAAAAAGGGACGCATTATTGTGCGCGAGCATACGCTTCTCGATACCGAAAAACGCATCAATCTGCCACCGCATAAACGCAATATTGGCTATGTATTCCAAGAGGCGACGCTCTTTCCCCACTATTCGGTGATGGGAAATCTCAAATATGGCATGAAGCAAAAAGAGATGGGGAAAATTGAAGCGATTGCGGATCTCCTTGATATCTCGCACCTGTTAAATGAGCGCGTTGCCCATCTCTCCGGCGGAGAAAAACAGCGGATCGCGATTGGCCGTGCCCTGCTCCGTGAACCTCAAATTCTCTTGATGGATGAGCCTCTTGCAGCCCTTGATGCGGTGCGTAAAGAGGAGATTTTGCAATATCTTGAACGCATTATCGATTCCACCGGGATTCCGATTCTCTATGTGACCCATAATGCCAAAGAAGCCCACCGTCTATCGACACAATTTATCCATGTCGTTGATGGGATTGCGACGCTAAAACCGATCAAAGAGTTACCAATTCCAGCGGTTTAATGCAATAAATACAAAATCTTCACTATCCTATCAATTCACTGTTTTACTACCCGTTGTATCACATCGGCAGTGTGGCAGTGGATTGATGGGATTTTAACGAAGGACTTCGTCATACCACACATAATCTAAGGAGAACTATGAACCGCCTATTGATGCTATGCAGCATGATCTTTTTCCCGCTCGCACTATCGGCCCATCCCATCGTCGATAAACTCCACGACAATATGCTGTCGGTCTGCTTAGAAGATCAGTCGGAAGAGCTCTGCCGCTGCGTTGCCGGATCGTTTCGCGATATGCTCGACAAAGCCGCGCTCCCCGATGAAGATTACAATACCATTTACGATCTGCAAAATGGCCAAGATGTGAGCGATGAGCGCCTCGCGTGGTTCGATTCCATTCTCGATTTTGACACCCACGAAGATAACGTCCGCACCTGTTTACAGGAATTTGAAGCGATCTATTAACATCCTTCATTCTGGGGCCAAGGATTTGGAATAATTTGCCCCAAGATTACTCGCTCGCGCGCTCCGGTACTGCCGGGCATATTACTCGCGAGTCCGTTAAGTGTTTCATTGCCTAAAATGGCAAAGGCGATCGCCTCTTTCGCATCGCTTGAAATCCCTAAATCCTCTTGCGTTAATACCGAATATTCCGGAAGTTCCGCCCGAATCATCTCCATCAGTAACGGATTATACGCACCGCCACCGCCCGCAATAATTTCATCCACCCGGCACGTCGGAAAGATAAAACGGCGATAACTCTCTGCAATGGTATAAGCGGTAAATCGAGTTAAAGTATGGATAAGATCATATTCATATTGCGTTTGATCCGATTGATTCAAGCGGCGATAACGCTCACAAAGCTTTGCAACGCGGCTTTCTCCATAATGCTCGCGCCCCGTTGATTTCGGCGGAATCATCTCAAGGTAAGGATCGGTTTTTAACTCGGCAAACAGCGCTTCGATCAAACGCCCCTTTCTGCCATGTTCCCCATTATGATCGTATGGCTGATTAAATAACCGCATCATCGCCGCATTAATCATCATATTCCCAGGTCCGGTATCAAAAGCGGAGACCTCACTCATCGCGCAATTTTTCGGAAGAATCGTCACATTGCCAATCCCGCCAATATTTTGCAGTAGACGGCTTTTTGTCTCAGAGCGATAGAGCAGATATTCCGTATAAGGCACAAGCGGCGCGCCCTCGCCGCCCGCCACCAAATCCATCATGCGAAAATTAAATACCACCGCCGTTTTAAAGTAGTACGCAAGTGGCGATGGATCACCAATTTGCAGCGTTGAAGGCACAAAAGGTTTCGTTGCGTTTGGCTGATGATAGATCGTCTGCCCATGGCTTGCGATAAAATCAATTGTTTCATCGGGCGAGATAATTTGCTTTTGAGAGGCTTCCGCAAGTAACGCCTCCACTGCCGTTTGGTAGAGATACCCGAGCTCAGTATTGAGCGAACAAATTTCATCAACCTTTGCCGTATCGGGATGGCTAACGCGCAAAATCGCCTCACGCACCTCATTAGGCATCGGATAGGCGTAAAAGTGAAGGAGCTCGCATTGAGTGGTCACGCCCGCGCCTTCAATTGAGACGAGCGCCGCATCAATCCCATCGAGTGATGTGCCGGACATAAGCCCGATTGCAAGTTTACGTTCTTTGTTACTCATCCGCATGTTGTTCCTCGCGCTCGCTCCCGTTTTGAGTCTTCCCATAGGCTGATAATACCGCATGAATTCGTCCTTCATGAGCCGTAAGCGCCGCCTGCGCTCTTTCTCTATCAACACCCAAAAACTCCATCACAATGGCGGTTTTGACATGCTCACCACTCGCCTCTAACAGCACCGTCGCACGGGGATAATCGCACCCCGTTGCCGCCATAATCATCTGCCGAGAACGCTCAATTAACTTTTGATTAGTCGCCCGCACATCGACCATCCAATTTTGATAGACTTTGCCCCACTTAATCATAATCCCGCTTGAAAGCATATTGAGAATCATCTTCTGCGCCGAACCGGCCTTCATTCGGGTTGATCCGGTAATCACCTCGGGGCCGACAACTGCCTCAATCGCCACATCCGCTTTCTTGCCAATCGCACTTCCTTTAACGCAGGCAATCGCAATCGTCGCCGCCCCTTTTTCGGCCGCATACTCAAGTGCGCCAAGGCAATAAGGCGTTCTACCAGAGGATGAAATCGCACAGATCACATCACGTAAATTAAAGTTAATGCGATCAAGATCCTCCCGCGCCGCCGTTTGATTATCTTCCGCCGCTTCCACTGGGTGACGGAGCGCACGGTCGCCCCCCGCAATCATGCCAATCACCGATTCCTCCCCAACGCCAAAGGTTGGCAGACATTCGGAGGCATCAAGCACGCCCAAACGCCCCGACGTACCGGCCCCCATGTAAATTAAACGCCCACCCGCCTTAACACGACTGTACGCAAGATCAATCGCCGCCGCAATTGCATCTATTTCAGCATGAATCGCCTCAATCACCGCGCGATCTTCGCTATTAATTAAAGCCACCAATGAACGAGTATCGAGTGCATCAATCGCTGTGGTGCGAGGATTGCGATTTTCCGTCGTTAATTTACTTAAATCAGGCATGGGATTCCTTTCAATATCACTCCGATTAAACATCCTCTTACTATAACGAATTTTCCCGCGACGCACTCAAATTCCCATAAAACCAATAAAACAGGCTCAAAAAACGCCTCACATAGCAGGAGGCGTTAAAAGGTTATAATCTATAAAACAAGATGACTATCAAATAAGACCTAATTACTCGTAAGTCAGCGTCATATCGCCAACTTTAATTAGATTGGCACGGCGCATCATTCCAGCGACAAATAGGCTCACAATCATCGGAATCGCCACATGAAACACCAGGACTAGAATTAAGGTCCGCATGGAAAAGCCCATCGATTCAAACGCCATAAATTGCCCTACAAGACCGCTCGTTCCCATACCGGCACCGGCTTTATTATTGGTCATCTCAAAGATAGTGATGGCAAGCGGTGCAGCGACAATTCCGGCCACCGTCGGAGGGATTAAAATCATCGGATTTTTCACAATGTTCGCAATTTGGAGCATCGAGGTACCGATTCCTTGCGCAATGAAACCGCCAATTCCATTTTCACGATAACTGATCGAGGCAAAGCCAATCATCTGCGCTGAACACCCGATCACAGCAGCTCCCGCGGCGACACCATCAAGCCCGAGCATAAAGGCAATGGCCGCGCTTGAAATCGGTGCTGTGAGCGCAAGCCCCATAATGGTGGCCACCAAAATCGACATCACAAAGGGACGTTGCGTGGTTGCCCAATTAATCAGCTCGCCAAGCCCCGTCATCAATTCTTGAATCGGCACGCCCACAAATTTTGCCACATAAAAACCCACCACAAAGACGGTAAAGGGCACGACGATAATATCAACGCGCGTCACCCGATAGATCATTTTCCCAAGTTCGGTCGCGATTAAAACCGCAATATAACTTCCAACCGGCCCGCCAATCTGATTACCAAACGCGCCGACAAATACCGCAGAAAAGAGAACGAGCGGCGGCGCTTTAAGACTTGCCGCAATGGCGACCCCAATCGCCGCGCCAACGATTTTCGGATCCATGGCAAATTTCCCCATCTCCACAAAATCCGCAACGCCAATCTGCTCGCCGAGCGTCTTAATAATAAGCCCAATTAAGAGCGATGAAAACAGCCCAAGCGCCATATAACTGAGCGCTGTAATAAAATAATCTCGCGGGGAGAGCGTCACCCCTTTTTTATGCAAAAACTCGATCATCTCAACCTATCCTCGTCTATTTATTATGATGATTATCGACTTATACTCATTTTGAGCAAAATTAAAATAACGTTTATTATCATACGCCTTATCGCAAGATTTGCCAGCTTTATTTACTTTGACCAATAACGGTTAAATGATGAAGTCGTAATGCCCATTTGCATGTTTTTGAATCGTTCCGGGCAGCGTTACCTGCACTTCATTTAAATATTGATAGACCTCGCGCGCACGATCCCGATCAGCTTTATCGATGGTGACATGGCAACGCCCTTCCACGCGCCCAAGCTCGCCGAGCACCTCGCCAAGGGGATTAATTACACAGCTACCGCCGGCAAAATTATGCCCATAACGATCTTCTCCCACATGATTTACCATCGCGATAAAGAGTTGATTTTCGAGCGCACGACTGATGCCATTTGCGCGGTGAACATAGCCGTAGGGATCCATATTGCCGTTGGTGACCAAAACAAGATCGGCATCGAGCATCGCAAGCGCTCGGGCGGTTTCGGGATATTCAATGTCAAAACAGATCAAAATCCCGATACGATAGCCCTTATATTCAAAGGTGGTATAGCGATCGCCCACCTGAAAAACTTCTTTATCGGTCAGCCACAGTTGCGTTTTACGGTAGTAATTTAAGAGTCCCTCTGGCGCGACAAAAACGGAGGTGTTGTAATAATGCTCGCCCGCTTTTTCCGCCATGCCGACTACGATCGCAACGCCCGTCTCTTTTGAGACTTGATGGAGCGTTTGAATAATCGGCCCATCGAGCGGTTCTGCAATCGATTCAATATTTTCAGGTGTTGGAAATCCACTAAAAAAGACCTCAGGGAAGATCATAATATCGGTCTTATCGCCGGCATTTTGCACCGCATCACAAGCCTTTTTAAGGTTGGCTTTTACATCCCCTTCAACGGCTTTTAACTGGGCTAATTCAAGAGTTAACATCGTATCGCTCCTTTTATCAATTTTTACAATCCTTATTAAAGGTTAGCACAACTTTATGATACGATCGGCTAACACCTAAACGTTCATAGGAGTCTAATCAATGTATAAACTGGTCTTTTTTGTTCCCGATTCTCACGTGGAAGAGGTGAAAGAAGCGATCTTTGCAACGGGCGCTGGGAAAATTGGCAATTACTCGCATTGCTCCTGGCAAACCCTTGGGCAAGGGCAATTTAAGCCGCTTCAGGGGAGTAATCCCTTTTCTGGCATTCAAGGCAATCTCTCCCGCTGTGAAGAATGGCGCGTTGAGCTTGTGTTAGAAAAATCGCTCGCAAAAGCGGCGATCACCGCACTTAAAAAGGCCCATCCCTATGAAACGCCGGCGTTTGATCTCATTGAACTAATCGATCCGTTTAAGGATTTGGGTTAACGGTAGAGGAAACCACCATACAATTCAAAATACTACTTAAAATAACCTTACATTAACCAATAAAAGTAACGCCCTTCTTCAAGCGCGATTGCTGAAAATCCCGTATAATACGCCTTTTACCCAACAATAAGGAGTCGTATGAGCGTGAAAGAGAAAGTGTGGTCGATGTTGCGAGAAGCGATAGCCGTCAATGAGCGGTCGTTCCCGTGGGAGCGCGCAGTGGGCGCAGGATTATCGATGGCCTTGCCGATCTTTATTGGACTGTGGCTCGGGCAATTGCAATATGGACTGATCGCCGGACTTGGCGGATTTACCTACCTCTACGCCTTCAGACTCCCCTACGCACATCTCTCCAAGCGGATCTTTTTTGTCGGCGCATCAATCGTACTCGCCTCATTTTTAGGCTCGATCTCCTCCCCCTATCCCGTCGCAGTCGCCATCATTATGGGGTTTATCTCGGCGGTGATGCTCTTTATCTTTAACGCGCTTAAATTTATCGGCCCTTCGTCGATCTTTTTTGTGCTCATTTTCGCATTAACTGCCGATATGCCAGAAGTGGGATTATCCGGTGCCCTATTTCGCGCGGGGTTAGTGGCGCTCGGGGCGACACTTTCGTGGACCATCGCCATGAGCGGCTTTTTAATCAATCCCCATCGCCCTGAAATTCAGACGTTAAGACGGGCCTATCGTCAATTAATGAAACTTACCGAAAGTGTGGGAACGTCCCATTTTCAACATGAGAAATACCTCGCGATGGCGGCTTTTAAAGAGGTTGAAGAGACGCTCATGGCGGGCGAACTCCCTTGGTCACCATCGGAAACCTATACGCGCCTGCTTCATCTTGCGCTTGAGGGCAATGAATATCTTCTCTATCTTGTCAATCGTTACGCTGATGAAAAGGAAGCGCTTCCAAAAGAGGCGATGCTCTTTTTAGAAAAGGTCGATCAGGAGCTCAAACACAATCTCAAAACCGTGACCGAACTCAATGTTCCCACGCTGCCCGATCAAAAACTCACCCGCCATTTTGAAAAGATGAAAGTGGCATTAAAACACCCGATCCACAATCTCAAACCGATCACGCTTGAGCGCCGTTACACCGTATTTGATATTTTAGGGAACGCCTTTGATCGCAATTCCCTTGTCTTTATTACCGCTCTTCGTTTTGGCGTAATTACCACCATTGCCGCGCTAGTCGCCCATAGTTTCGACTTTACTCGCTCGTATTGGATTCCGCTATCGTGCGTTGCGATTATGTCGGGCGCAACGATGATTGCCACCTTTCACCGCGCGTTACAGCGCTCGATCGGGACGCTAATCGGGATTATTATCGCGAGCAGCATTCTCTACTTTAAACCCTCCGGCTATCCCATCGCCTTTTTCATTCTCTTTTTTACCGCAGTGACCGAGCTCTGCATCGTTAAAAACTACGGCCTTGCAGTGATTTTTATTACTCCAAATGCGCTCCTTCTTGCAGAAACCATTACCGGTGGCGAATTTGCCTTTTTCCACTTCTCAACCGCGCGGATTATTGACGTTGTGATCGGAAGTGCGATCGGTCTTTTAGGTGTAATCATTATGGGAAAACGCACCGCTTCATCGAGAATCCCACGAATTTTAATGCGCACCCTTCGCAGCCAATCACAGATGGTTTTATTGCTCTTTTCTAAAGAGAAAGCGAGCACGCAAGCCCAAATTGAAGCGCGTCTTGTTAAAATGCGCACTAACCTTGCCAATCTCACCGCGCTCTACGATGCCGCAATTGGTGAAATCCCGAAAAAACGTGAATTGATCGAATATTATTGGCCGATTATCTACTCGATGGAAAAGCTCGCCTTTTTACTCGAACGCGCAGCCGAAAGTAAGTCGCGCCCGGAGCTCTCAGAGTATGAGCTTGCTACCCTACTTTATCTCTTTGAAACGCTGGCAAATTCTGCTAGATTTGATGAAATGGAAGCCCCGAAAATCATCCCCACGATTCCAGGATTTTATAGCCTCGAACGAGAGATTGACACCTTACAACGCGCCTTTATGGGAGATTCGAAACATGCAGCTCAATAAAAAACAGACACTCGCCGGCCTGATTTGGATCGGCATCATGAGTTTTTCCAGCATCGGATGGGCCCAAAATCCCGTATCAAATGCCGCGAAATCCATTATTGATCCGAGCGTGATTTACGATGGGTCTTATCAATCGATCGCCTATCCCAATGGGGATGTTGCAGCAGATCGGGGTGTTTGCTCTGATGTCATTGTCCGCGCCTATCGTACACTCAATATCGATCTGCAATCGGCGGTTCATAATGATATGCGCGCCCACTTTAATGCTTATCCGAGTCAACGCATGTGGGGTCTTTCAAAACCGGATAAAAATATTGACCATCGCCGCGTGCCGAATCTTGAAACCTTTTTAACCCGCCAAGGCGCAAGTCTTCCCATCACGCAAAACCCTGATAATTACAGAGCAGGTGACATTGTCTCTTGGCGCTTACATAACGGCCTGCCCCATATCGGCATTGTTATCGATGAGCGATCACATGATAAAAAGCGCCCGCTTGTAGTCCATAATATCGGCCAAGGACAGATCGCCGAAGATGTGCTGTTCGAATGGAAAATTGTCGGCCATTTTAGATATTTGCCGGAGTAATCGCCCCTTTATTCCGCTTAAAAAGAAACCTCTCAAGATGAGGCAATCATGACCGATTCACCCGCTTGAGAGGTTTTAGTATGGACATCCATTTTCAGTTAGGACTCCAATAGATGCCCATGAAAATATGCGATTAAGCCCGTTTATTCAGGGCTTTTTATGGAAACCATTCATTCAATGTATCAGATAAATCAAGAAGTGAAAAGATACGAGAAGAAGATGCGCGAGCAAAATAAAACCCCGTGCCGGCAAGGACACAGGGTTTGGTAGATATCTCTATTATACGTCTATGTATAAATTATTTTACCCGCATGTGAGGGAAAAGTAACACGTCGCGGATCGATTCTGAATCCGTGAAGATCATCACTAAACGGTCCACGCCGATTCCTTCACCTGCGGTCGGTGGCATACCATATTCAAGCGCGGTAACGAAATCTTTATCGTAATGCATCGCTTCATCATCGCCGGCATCTTTATCAGCTACTTGCGCCATAAAGCGTGCGTGCTGATCTTCCGCATCGTTAAGCTCCGAGTATCCATTACCCACTTCACGGCCACCAATGAAATACTCAAAACGGTCGGTGATAAGAGGATTCTCATCATTTTGACGCGCAAGCGGTGATACTGCTAATGGATAACCTGTGATAAAGGTTGGAAGTAATAATTGCTCTTCCACTTTTTCATCAAAGATCTCCATCAGGATTTTGCCCCAACAATCATTTTTGTCATAGTGGATACCGTGTTTATCCGCATACGCGGCAACGCCTTCACGCGTGTTAAGATCAAACTCTTTCGCATCATCGGTATAACGAATAATCGACTCTTGCACCGTCATGCGTTCAGCCGGTTTGCCAAAATCGATATCATAGCCTTGATAATGAATTTGCGCGTTTTCGCCTTCATTGACCGCAAGCGCAATCTCTTTCATAAGCTCGTCGGTAAAGTTCATCATATCTTGATAATCGGCATAAGCCCAATACCACTCAACCATGGTAAATTCAGGGTTATGACGGGTTGATACCCCTTCGTTACGGAAGTTACGATTCACCTCAAAGACTTTTTCCATTCCGCCAACAATGAGTCGTTTTAGATAAAGCTCTGGCGCGATACGAAGATAAAATTCCATATCAAGCGCGTTATGATGCGTAACAAATGGTTTTGCATTTGCGCCTCCAGGAATCGGGTGCATCATTGGCGTTTCCACCTCTTCAAAGCCTTCTTTATCGAAGAAATTGCGTAAGGTGCGTAGGATAAGATTGCGTTTTCTGAAAGTTTCGCGCGTTTCAGGATTCATAATCAGATCGAGATAACGCTGACGATAACGGGCTTCAACGTCCGTTAAACCGTGAAATTTATCCGGAAGTGGGCGCAGTGATTTCGTTAAAAGACGCAGTGTTTGGGCGCGAACGGTTAGCTCCCCTTTATCTGAGCGAGAGACTTCCCCTTCAACGGCAACAATATCACCTAAGTCCCATGTTTTGAACTCTTCAAACGCCTCTTCACCGATTAATTTGGTATTCACAAAGAGCTGGATATCACCGGCTTTATCGCGCAATTGGATAAATCCACCCTTACCGAAAAGACGTTTCGCCATCATGCGGCCCGCCATCTTCACGTGCATTCCCTTCTCTTTTAGCGCATCGCGATCTAACCCTTCACAGACTTTGTGAAGTTCCGTTGAGACCGTGTCTTTTCTAAAATCATTGGGAAACGCAACCTGTTTCTCATCACGGATCTTCGCAAGCTTCTCGCGACGCTCCGCAATTAGGTGGTTTTCATTCATCTCAATATCTGCGTTTTGTGTAATATCCGTCATAATCTTCCGTCTAAATCAAAGTGAATGGCGATGAGTTTCCCCATCGCCTCGATTACCTTTTTACATCTTGTCCGTTAAATTAACGTGAATAGTTTGGTGCTTCTTTTGTGATCGTTACGTCGTGAACGTGCGATTCTTGCATCCCTGCGTTTGTGATCTGTACAAAACGTGGTTTTGTGTTCATTTCGGCGATAGTGCCGCATCCAACATAGCCCATACCTGCGCGCACACCGCCCATTAATTGGTGAACGATTGGAACGAGTGAGCCTTTATAGGCAACGCGACCTTCAATCCCTTCAGGAACGAGCTTATCTGAGCTTGCGCCTTCTTGGAAATAACGGTCTGATGATCCAGCGCTCATTGCGCCAAGTGATCCCATACCGCGGTATGATTTATACGCACGACCTTGGTAGAATTCGATTTCGCCCGGTGATTGATCAGTACCGGCTAAAATTGAGCCCACCATGATTGATGATGCACCTGCCGCTAACGCTTTTGCCATGTCGCCTGAGTAACGAATTCCACCATCTGCGATCACTGGTACGCCCGTGCCACGAAGAGCTTCGGCAACGTTTGCGATTGCAGTAATTTGTGGAACACCGATCCCTGCGATGATACGCGTTGTACAGATTGATCCTGGACCAATCCCGACTTTAACGCCGTCAGTACCCGCCGCTAATAACGCTTTTGCTGCTTCTGCCGTTGCGATGTTACCGCTGATCACTTGTAATTCTGGATAAGTTTGTTTCACCCAACGTACGCGATCGATCACCCCTTTTGAGTGCCCGTGCGCTGTATCCACAACAATCGCGTCAACGCCGGCGTCTACTAAACGCTCGATACGCTCTTCGGTACCTGCGCCCGCGCCAACTGCCGCGCCACAGATTAAGTTGCCATCGGCATCAGTGACTGAGTTTGGGTATTTTTCGGTGTGTGAAATGTCTTTAACCGAGATTAAACCGCAAAGTTCGTTTGCTTCATTGACAACGAGTAGACGCTCTAAACGATGCACTTTTAAAAGCTCGATCACTTCTTCTTGGGTTGAGCTTTCGCTCGCGGTAATTAATCGATCACGGGTGGTCATCGCGGTTACCACTTTTTTCGATGCATCATCTTCAAAGCGTACGTCACGGTTGGTGATGATTCCCACCACTTTGCCATTATCAAGTACCGGCGCACCTGAGATTTTATTGGCGCGCATTAATTGTCTAAATTCGAAAATTGTCGTGTCCGGGGTCACGGTGATTGGGTCTGATACGATCCCGGTTTCATAGTTTTTAACTTTCGCTACTTCGCCCGCCTGTTCTTCGGGGGTTAAGTTTTTATGAATGATCCCGATTCCGCCTTGTTGCGCCATCGCGATCGCCATTGCGCTCTCAGTTACGGTATCCATCGCCGCTGATAAAAGTGGGATGTTTAACGCGATTTTCTGAGTCAATTGCGTTTTTAAGCACACCGCTTTTGGAATGACTTCTGAATAATCCGGTACTAGTAAAACGTCGTCAAAGGTTAATCCTTGTTCCATCACTCTAAGCATATTGGTGTCTCCTAAAAAACTGATATTAAAAGGGCTTCGAAAGCTAAAAATTAAAGTCCTTTATTCTAACATAGAAATCTGAGAGGATAGCTAATTTATAGCGCTTTTCTCATTTTTTGCTATAATGCGAACAATTTACTATTAGAAATGCTTTTGGAGTCTCATCATCATGAATATCCCCAGCATGATTACCTCCTTTCGGGTCGCAATCATCCCTATTTTCATCGCAGTTTTCTTAATTGAGTTAAACGGTCATTTCTGGGGTTTCCCCGCGACAAACGTCGTTCTTCTTATCTTATTTGCCATCGCGTCGATCACCGACTGGCTTGATGGTTATCTCGCTCGTAAATGGAATCAAACCTCAAGTTTTGGGGCGTTTTTAGACCCCGTTGCCGATAAATTACTCGTTGCAGTGGCGCTCATTGCGATTGTGGCAAGTAACCCAACCCACTGGTATTTAACCCTATCGGTAATGATTATTATCAGTCGTGAAATCACCGTATCGGCCCTTCGCGAATGGATGGCTTCCATGGGGGAACGCGGCGTTGTTGCGGTATCGTGGATCGGTAAATGGAAAACCGCTTTCCAAATGCTCGCCATCGGCTGCCTACTCTTTAAAGAAGATTTCTTCGGACTACCGATCTTTACCATTGGCCTTATCTTATTAGTCGCCGCGACGGTGTTAACGCTCTGGTCGATGATTCAATATCTCTACGCCACTTGGAAAGCACTGCGCCCCGCAAGCGCCTAAGACTCACGAATATTAAACCGAATACGAAAAAGCTCATGGCCTAACATTAAACCCATGAGCTTTTTTATTGCCTATTATTTTATTTTTCATTTTAAAGCGTACGAATAATGCCTTCCACTTTTAAAAGATCGCGCAGATAGCGAGATGGCACACCTTCATCAAATTGCGCCTCAATGGAAAAGTCGCTGAAATCACCTTGAGTAAATCCACCTGCCAATAATCGTTCTAACGCTTCTCGCACTGTGAGTACTGCATCAATCATATAGGGCACACCGGAAACGAGTGCTACGACGCGGAGTTTTCCATCCATTTGAAGAACCTTAAAGGTCACCTTTAAATGTTCTTCATTAAGATGCGCTTCACGGATTAAGGAGATTCTTTTAGGGTTTTCTGACATGGCGTGAAGTAATTTAAGATTATTGAGAATCAGCGACATCTCTTGAAACGCACCTTCACCTTCTTCGCTCTGCCCTATCGAAAGATCAATAGATTTTCCCGTTGCAAGGGATTGCAAAAGCCCGATCACCGCTTTAAAGCGCAGAAGCGCAAATTCAATCTCATCGAGATTAGTAAAACGCCCTAAACTAAGACGAATACTCTGGAGCGAGCGTTCCGTTGAATAGCCCATCTCCGTTAAGACATACGAGGGCAGCGTATCATCGCTATTACACGCCGAGCCCTTAGCAAAACCAAGCTCCGGCAGATAATGAATCAGCGCATCGGCATGGACATCGGGAATCCAAAGATTAAGAATCGATGGAATAATCCTGTGAGTTTGACTTTCTGAATCGATCCGCCCACAATTTCGCTCAACGCCAAAAGGAGCAAGTTCCGTTAAGATTTTATCGGCAAGTGCCGTATGACGCGCCTGCTCCTCTTCATATGAATGAGCGCAAAGTTCGAGCGCTTCGGCGAGCCCTGTGATCTGTTCATTCGGCATCGTGCCAGAACGAATCCCGAGTTGTCCGCCGCTCCCATCAATTAAAGGGGTTAACGGTAAACGAGGAAAATGGCGACGATAGAGAATCCCGACACCTTTTGGCCCATAGCATTTATGCCCACTCATGCTTAAAAGATCAAATTGAGAGGCATCAATTCGTTGATGAGGCGCGGTTTGCGTGCCATCCACATGAAAAGGGATTTTCCGCGCGCGGGCTATTTCGGCAATGCTTTCAACTGGCATCACATCGCCCGTCTCATTATTCACCCAAATGAGCGAGATAATCGCGGTATCATCAGTGATCGCGGCTTCAACCATTTCAGGGGTAATCAGCCCTTGACGATTAGGCGAAATAAACGTGGCTTTATACCCCTCTTTCATCAGCGCCTGCACCGTTTGCAGCGTGGCTTTATGCTCCACCGTCGAGGTAATAATATGCTTTTTTGTTTGACTGTGGCAAACACCCTTAATCGCCTGATTGATCGATTCCGTTGCGCCACTTGTGATAATGAGCTCATTACGTTTCACCTGTAAAAAGGCCGCAATCGAATCAAGGGCCTGATCAAGCGCCTCTTTTGCTTCAAACCCCGCCCGATGATGGCTCGTAAAATTCCCCCACTTGGAGTGAAGCGTCTTCACCATCACATCGATCACGCGGGGATCGGGAGGCGTTGTGGCTGCATAATCAAGATAGACAAATCGATCGTTTTTCATCATGGAAATC
Organism: uncultured Ignatzschineria sp.; assembly: GCA_945619025.1. Classification (GTDB taxonomy): domain Bacteria; phylum Pseudomonadota; class Gammaproteobacteria; order Cardiobacteriales; family Wohlfahrtiimonadaceae; genus CALZBJ01. The sequence continues at coordinate 33,363 of CALZBJ010000010.1, forward strand.
CTAGATTGTGAACGGAAAATTAAACGTATGGATTAAAGGTATCGGGCCTGAAAAATAGAACGAAACAAAAACGCGAGAGCCGAACTCTCGCGAATTATTATAACGCTTTTACCAAATCACTCGAAAGGATTTGCTTAGCCGCGATAGTGCTTAATAAATTGTTGGAAACGCTCTGATTTTGGATTAGTGAAGAGCTCCTCAGGCGGGCCCTGCTCTTCGATGCGTCCCTCATGGAAAAAGACCACCTCATCGGAGATATTTTTCGCAAAATCCATCTCGTGAGTCACGATCACCATGGTCATGCCCTCTTTGGCAAGATCTTGCATCACCGTTAAGACCTCGTGCACAAGCTCCGGGTCAAGCGCAGATGTGGGCTCATCAAAGAGCATTACGCTTGGCTCCATCGCTAACGCTCTAGCGATCGCAACGCGCTGCTGCTGACCGCCCGATAGATTGATCGGATAATCATGAACGCGCTCTGAAAGCCCTACTTTATTAAGAAGCTCAAGCGAACGTGCTTTCGCCTCTTTTTTCGATAATCCTAATACATGGATCGGTGCTTCCATCATATTTTCAAGCACCGTCATATGACTCCAGAGATTGAAGTTTTGAAACACCATGCCAAGCTGAGTGCGAAGACGGCGCATCTGTTGCGGATCTTCAGCGACAAGACCTTTATCGCCCGGCATCAATTTTAACGCTTCACCATTAATAATAATCTCCCCTTGATCGGGTTTTTCAAGCAGATTAATACAGCGTAAAAATGTACTTTTTCCTGAACCTGAAGCCCCTAAAAGCGAGACAACATCCCCTTTTTGCAACTCAAGTGAAATCCCTTTTAAAATCTCACGGTCACCAAAGGACTTATGGATATTTTTAATAGTTAATGCTGGCGTCTGTTTCATAAATCTCTGTAAACTATTTTAAAATCAATGGGGCATTATAGCAGTATCGGCCAAATAAAACATCGAAGAGATTCCCCGCGCGCGCTATTTTCTCAAATCCCTACCGAATCTCAGCTTAATTAATTGAATTGATAGGCGCTCATTAAAAAAATTAAATTGCTATTTAATTAAAAGGGCGGAGAATGGGAAGAATTGGGACACATTTTGGCTTGTCGAAGGATATATTGAATATGCAGCACTTAAATGATTGCGAGTTTCTCCACACTATTTTAGAAAATGAAGGGGTCACCGGATTAACCTATAACGATGGGTGGATTGAGAGTTCACAGACACCAACAAAAATTGCTGCACTGATCGAATTAAATCCCGCAGAACGTCAAGAATTATCGACGGTAACGCTCCATATTCGCCTTGCGCGCGAAGGATTTAAACCCTTTTCACAAAATTTTGAAGGCTATGCCCATTCAGAAGAAGAGGCGATTTTAGATGCCTATCAGGCCTTTTCGCATACGGCGCTTGACCCACTTTTGCTCGCCATTTGGAACATCAATGAAGCGGGCTATATTCAAGAAGAGGAGTGGGAAGTTGGCCCCGATCTCTATCGCGCGTGCCTTGGCAATGTCGTCGGTGAAGGAGAAGCCGGAAAACCCAATGAAATTGGCGCAGAAAATGCCAAAATTGCGACCGAAAGCGGCCTGGTTGATATTCCTGAGGATTATTTTGAGGCGCTCGTTGAGACCATTTATGATAATGCCGAAGGGGAAGAATTTCTCTGGTTCCATTTCAATTTCGTCTATACTCCCGGTGAAATGCCGGTGATGGAGCTCTATAAAAATGGCGAGCTCGTCGATCTTGAGCCCTCCGAACTGCTTGATATTCCTTGGCCTAACTCCAATGAATTTTACGCATTTCGCGAAACCGTCATCTTAACGAAAAAACCTGCGTAAACTCGCCACCCTTTAAATATAGATCGAAATATTCATATCGAGAGCCCGGCCTTCATGCTGGGCTTTTTGTTGCGCTATGAACGCTTAATTTCTTATACTGTTCGCTCATCATGCCTAAAACGAGGAGCGCTTTATGATTTTCAATCCCCCACTTATTCAAGCGACGTTAATTAAACGCTATCGCCGATTTTTAACCGATATCCGCCTTGAATCCGGTGAAACGATTACCATTCATTGCCCCAATACTGGCTCGATGATGAACTGCTTAGTGCCAGAAAGTCAGGCGTGGTATCTCCCTTCTACCGACCCAAATCGGAAAACTAAAGGCACTTGGGTGCTTGCGACTACGCCCCACGGACGCATCGCCAATATTAATACCCATTATGCCAACACCCTTGTGGAAGAGGCGCTGAGCGAGAGACTTATCAAAGAAGCAGGTACCTTTAAAAAGCTCCGCCGTGAGGTGAAATATGGGGAAGAAAATTCTCGCATCGATTTTTGCTTAACTCACGAGGACGATTCGCTCACCTATATTGAAGTAAAAAGTGTGACGCTCGGATTTCATGATTCCACCACCGCCGCCTTCCCCGATGCTGTGACGGAACGCGGGACAAAACACCTCCGTGAACTGACGCGCCTTGCTGAAAATGGCGTTAAAACGATCCTGCTCTACTGCGTCAACCTCTCAGGGATTACCGCCGTTCGCCCCGCCGATGAGATCGACCCTGAGTACGGAAAAGCGCTTCGCCTTGCGCAAAAAGCCGGTGTAAAAATCATCGCATACGGCACCGAATTATCCCCAAGCGAAATCAAAATCACCCATTCAATTCCGGTGGTGATGGATTAATTCCCAATCATTCATCTGACAATAAAAAAGAGCGTGCCTGCTGATTTTATCTCAACAAGACACGCTCTTACGCCATATCACTCATGGAGTGTGATTCTTTAGCGCACGACGCGCCCATTATGCAATCAATATCGAGGTCAACAAAACGACTACGAATCACACACTCTACTTTAGGGTCGATCAAATTCTCTAAACGCTAAGAGCGCAACGCTCAAAGAAAAAGATCGACCTTTTATAGATTTCCAATGGAGAGATATTTTGTTTCTAAATAGGGCTCAATCCCCTCAATTCCCCCTTCGCGACCAATGCCACTCTCTTTAAAGCCACCAAAGGGTACTTGCGCCGTACTCGGCAATCCATCATTCCAACCAACGATTCCAAAATCGAGATTATCTTGCAGATAAATACCCGCCTTATAATCGTTCGTGAAATAGTACGCGGCTAACCCAAAAGGCGTGCCATTGGCGATTTCGATCGCTTCATCAAGAGTATTAAATGCGATGATGGGAGCGACGGGACCAAAGGTCTCCTCAGACATAATATCCATCTCAAGCGTGACATTACCAAGCACCGTCGGTGCGACAAAATAGATCCCTTTATCATCGTCCGCTTGATAGGTGCCACCGGCTAAAATAGTCGCGCCGTTCGATTTAGCATTCTCAATTTGAGACACCACTTTATCAAACCCTTTCTTATTAATCAGCGGCCCAACATCGGTCTTCGCATCGAGGCCATTTCCCATCTTTAAGGCGTTAGTCGCGGCGGCAAATTTTTCACTAAATTCCTGAATGACCGCTTGATGGACAATGAAACGATTCGCGCACACGCAGGTCTGCCCTGCATTTCTAAATTTAGAAGCGAGTGCTTGCGTCACCGCAAAATCAATATCTGCATCTTGACAGATAATAAACGGGGCATGCCCACCTAGCTCCATCGACACATGTTTTACCGTACAGGCGCTATCGCTAATTAGGCGCTTCCCAACGGGCGTTGAGCCAGTAAAGGTAATTTTGCGCACATGCTCACTTTCCGTGAAAATAGGGCCAACCTCTGAGCCATGACCAATCACGCATTGAATCACATCTTCGGGAATCCCCGCCTCATGAGCGAGCTCCACCAGTTTAATCATCGTAATCGGCGTATCTTCTGCCGGTTTCACAATAAATGTACACCCCGCCGCAAGCGCAGGACCAGCTTTTCGGGTCATCATTGCAGCAGGGAAATTCCATGGCGTAATGGCTGCCACTTGCCCAATTCCTTGGCGCGTTACGACAATGCGTTTATCGCTCCCATTTGCCGGAATTGTGCGCCCATAGATACGTTTTGCCTCTTCGGCATACCACGTTAAATAACTCACCGCATAATTAACCTCACCACGAGATTCTTGAAGGGGCTTGCCATTCTCTTCCGTCATCACTTTAGCGATCGATTCCTTATCCCGCATAATGAGCTCTGCCCATTTAAAAATAAGCTCTGCGCGGTGATACGCCGAGGTTTTCCGCCATGTTTTAAACGCTTCATTCCCGCGAGCAAGTTTATCAATAATCGCCTCTTTAGAATCAATGGGGAGCGTTGCCAGTAGCTCACCTGTGGCAGGATTATGTACTTTTAATTGAGTCATCGTTTCAGATCCTTTTCTCTTAACCTTCATAAAAAAAGTGGGTAAATGGTTCGCTATTTACCCACCTCTATTTCACTTAAAATGCGCTTATTGAAGTGTTATGCTTTTGCACTTGCTTCAATGGCCTCTGTTAAGATGGCTAAGCCCTTCTCAAGCTCGCTATCGGTAATCGTAAGGGGCGATAAGAAACGAATCACATTGCTGTAAAGCCCTGCTGATAAAAGCAGTAAACCATGCTCATTGGCATAATTGACGATCGCATTCGTGCGCGCGGCATCCGGTTTTTTCGAAAGAGGATCCACAACAATTTCCGCTGCAACCATCGCACCTAAACGGCGAATATCACCAATAAATGCATGCGTTTTTTGCGCTTCTTTTAAAAAGTTTTCAAGCTTTTGACCAAGGATTTCAGATTTATCGTTTAAGTTTTCCTCTTCAATAATCTCAAATACCGCTAAAGCTGCCGCACAGGCAAGGGGATTTCCTGCAAAGGTACCACCAAGCTCACCGGGATTGGACGTGTTCACCATCTCAGCGCGCCCCACCACCGCACTCAATGGCATACCTGCAGCAAGTGATTTAGACGTAGTCATAAGATCGGGCACAATGCCATAATTTTCCATCGCGAATGTTTTCCCCGTACGGCAAAAACCGGTCTGAATCTCATCGGCAACAAAGACAATGTCATGCTCTTGGCAAAAATTATAGACAAACTCCACAAATCGTTGCGGAGGAATCATAAATCCGCCCTCTCCTTGAACAGGCTCCATCACCACACAAGCAACATTATCCGGCGACACTGTGCCTTTAAAAAACTCTTTAAAACGATCAATCACCTGATCAATATATTGATCTTCACTCATACCATTTGGGCGCTCATACACAAATGGGAATGGCGCTTGATACACTTCTGAGTTAAATGGACCAAATCCCACTTTATAGGGGTTTACTTTACTGGTCATGCCCATGGTTAAGTTGGTACGACCATGGAATGCGCGGTTAAATGAGACAACACCGGGCTTTCCGGTATAACGGCGCGCAATTTTCACCGCATTTTCTACCGCTTCTGCCCCTGAGTTAAAGAGTGCGGCCTTTTTCTCGTGATCGCCGGCGGTAATCTCACACAGTTTTTGACACACCGCGATATACCCTTCATACATCACGACGTTAAATCCAGGATGGGTAAATTCTTCCACCTGTTTTTTAATCGCCTCTACTACTTTTGGATGGCTATGCCCCACGTTCATCACTCCAATTGCGCCAGCAAAATCGATAAACTCACGACCATCTTCCGTTTTCACAGTGGCATTTTTAGCGGATATCGCAACATTTAAATTCCCGTTGCTCACCCCGCGTGCTACATATTTTTCACGCAATTGTTGTAAAGTACTCATGTTAAATCTCCTTTGATTGATCTTCTTTTTGATTTGGATGTTAAGTGTTAAACAATGAGGGGCCTATTTCGGAACGAATACATTTAAGCCGATCAAAATCTCCTCAATTGAGGCAGGTAAAAGGTTGGTGTTGTAGAGCAGATCGCATACCGCATAGAGCGCCGCGAAACTATAAAGTGCAATAATCATTCCTTGCACAGGAGCACTCGTAATCCAGCGGTTACACTGCCAATCGGGCACAATATTGCCGATCTTACGAGCTCTTTTCAGCATTAAAATGGGTAAAATCGCTAAAATCACCCCACCGACAGCGCCGGCAAATTCTAAGGCTCTTCCAAATGAAACCAGCTCGCGGTACGCCAAAATAAAGGGAGGAATGGAGATCACCGCAAGCACGATCGCCCGGCGAAGTTTGCGCGTTTCTGAGCCCAGTTTAAATTGGTCATAAATATTCGTTAGGTAACTGCCACCTAATCCCCAATAGGAGGTTAGCATCGCGCATAGTGCAAAGAGGTTCGCAGTTAACGTGGCCCATGGGCCTAAATAACGCCCCCAGGTGATCGTTGCAATTTCATCAACATTATCAATTCCTGCTAGTGAAATGATCGAAAGCGCCACCGTTGTTAAGAGTAAAAAGGTACAGAGCATCCCGATCACAATCGCTTTTGGCAACAGTTTAGGTTGATGCACAAAACCGCGGGCGATCTCAGGCACAATATATTGCGCCGAGTAACTAAACACCACCAGATAAATGATTGGAATCATGTAGGACCACTGCCCTTCCATCAGATGCTCAATTTTGGTATTAACATTAAAAAGCGTTGCAAATGAGAGAATCAGAATCATCGAAATCATCGTAATGCTGATATATTTCTCCCCCTTCCCGATCGCTTTTAGCCCACCATATAAAATCCCGATGGCTGGAATGGCAAACAGCAGACTCCCAATCTGGTTGGGAATGCCGAAAAGCTCATTCATCAAGCGCCCACTTCCTGCCATATACGCAATTAAGGCACCGGTACTATTGGCAAAAATGGAGATAAAGATAAACCACGATCCCACCTTTCCAACGTATTTACGCGCTAGCCCACTCAGCTGATAATGCGCGCGCGTCCGTAGTGAAGATTCGGCCACATAGAGCATCGTAATCGTGGTGATAATTCCGATCACAATTAACCAGAAAAAGAGGGGGATAAACCCTGAGTTTCGCGATGCATAGGGAATCGCTAAAACGCCCGCACCGATATTGGTACCGACAATCATCGCAATGCCCTCTAAAAGAGTGAGTTTTTTCGCGACAAGTGTCTCTGTTGCCTCGTCGCTTGTCAGTTCTTTTTCAGACGTTTTTTTAGACGATATCACATCAGAATCTGCACGTGAAAATCCGCCAGACGGCTCCATAAAACCTTCTACGCTAGTAGAATTCATACTGTTTCCTCTCCTTATTCCTCGATGAGCTTCGTTTTTATTGTCAATAATATGTTTGGATATTTTTATAATTGATCGCTTATTCGCGCTTTCGAAGTCTCACGTAAATTACTCAGTTGTTTTACTTATAATAAAATTTACGTCTTATATTGATCATATGGATTTCTACGATTCATGACAATTAGACAAAGATAATGAAATTTTCTACCCATTCATACGATCGTATGAATATAATGGGATAATCCCTCTAACCAAAAAGGATTGCCATGCAATTGACCGTTCGTGATTTAGTTGAAATGCCTCAACTGAAAATACGCCCAATAGCCGGAGAGAATGGGCTTTGTCGCACTATCGAGTGGGCGCACACTTCCGAGCTTGAAGATCCAAGCGCTTGGGTTTTACCCAACTATCTGATTATGACGACAGGGCTTGGTATTCCCAAGCATCAAAAGAAACAGCACGATTATATTATGCGTTTAATTGATGCAGATTTAGCGGGACTAATGATTTCAGATGAGATGAATGCGCCCGATAATCTTTCAAAATTGATTGAAATCGCTGATGCACACGACTTTCCCGTCCTTTTTATTAACTATCACGTCCCCTTTATTGAGGTGGCTAAAATTATTATTGAGGCCAATAAAGGGAAAAAAGATGCGGTTAATAACGCGCTCGTCAACCTTTTATACGATCATACGAAAGAACTGATTAAAGAGCATGATATCAATGCGCTATTAGAGCGGGTGAGTGCCCTTTTAAATCTGCCGATCTATCTGATGGATCCCATCGATCCGACAATTCCCCTCTTTAATTTAGCGCCCCTTCCGAAGAGCGTACTTGCAGCCATTAAGGAAACGCCCTTAACGCTAAAAGAGGTTCAGAAAATCTATCAACCTTCAGCGCCGACACTCCATATGATTCCGCTACAAGCGCAAGACCTATTGCTTATCGTGATCGACAATTCCATCAATCACGAGCTGATGCAAAATCTTGCCATGCTCTTTAGCCTCTGCATTGAAAATCGTAAAGAGACCTGTTATCAGCGTTTTAGACTCAGCAGTGACTTTCTCGACGATATTTTAAATGAGCGCGTAAGTAGCGCCTATATCGAACAGAAATTGCCTAATTTTAAGATCGATATGGAGCAAACGCCTTGCTACGCCGTTATTACAACCCTCGAGGCTAATCATCATTATCTAAAACAATTCTTTAAATATAATGTCTCGGGAATGGCGCTTTTAAAAAAAGGACGGCTCCTTCTCATTACCGAAGCGCCCCACATCGACACCTTGATCCGCCTCTTTCCCCAGCTTGGCATTAGCGATCCGATTGTTGAAATTAAGCGGATTCATGATGCTTTTCAAGAGGCGATGCTTGCTTATAAAAATAGCTCACCGGAATACCCCATCCAACACTATTCCAATCAAAATTATGCAACGCATACCCTCCCTCGAAGTCTTGAAGAAGCCGAACGCATTTTTGAATTTAATTTGGGCGCACTCTATGAGCAAGATCAAAGCAAAAATACGCGCTATCTGCATACATTAAAAGCCTTTTTAGAAAATGACCGCGCTTGGGAGAAGACCGCGAATCAACTCCATATTCATAAGCAGACGCTCGTCTATCGCATCCATAAAGTTGAAGAAATCACCGGACGAAAGCTCAATTCAACCGCCGATGTTGTGGAACTTTGGATGGCACTAAAGGCGGGGGAGATTTTAGGACATATCATCGAGTAATCGAATTATTAAACAATTGAACACGCAATCCTAGCCCAATACTCTGTCACTCAATTGTTAAAAATAATCTGTTATCGTAAATAATGGTTAATTGCATTAAAGTAAATTCAATGGACGCTCATTCAATGAGATGCTTTAATGACATGATAATAAAACTGATACCAATAACGATCATAATGGAGAGGATTGAATGATGGTGCCCCGTGTGAATAAATCGCTTTTAACTCTTGCGTTGTCGATGTTGATTCCGCTCTCGACATCCCTGGTATTGGCTGAGTCTACGCTACCTGACGAGAATCAGCCTATCGAGACTCTGCTTAAAAACAATCTTTATCTGCATGGCATTACACTCAATTTCCCTGGGGAGCATTATTTAGAAATCGGCGAAAAACTGGTACGCCACAATGCGCTTATCGGCAATCAATCTGATCAAAATAATGCTGATCAGCGCGATAGTTGGGAAGCGGGAAACGCGCCTAAATTCAAATCGATTCATGATTACCTGCCTGAAAATGGCGCGCTTTTGCACTTTAATCGCTACATTAAAGAAGATGGCGCGGCCTATACGATCGAAGAGATTACGCCTTGCCGAGTTTATCCGGTGACGGGGTGTTTGGAAACGCTTAACAACCGTCAGCCGATCATTAACACGCTCATCAATAATAATGAAACGTTACTACAGCGCTTTAAAACACTCCGCGAGGAGAGCGAGCACAACACCGTTTTAATCCCCGATACGCCGATTGCGCTTGCCTATATTCCCTTTAATAATCATCAATTGATGATCGATCTGTTTCATCTTGAGCTCTCCAATATGGCGCTCGATTTTAGTCGTCACCACAGAGAAAATCAGCAACAAAATGCACTCCATACACTGCAATCGCTCGATCATTTTATTGAGCTTCTCACAGAATCGAAACAATCCCCGCTCTTAGTCGATCTGATGGTGAGTGTTTCGCTTCGCCAATCCCTTGATCAGACGCTCGATGCGTTATTGTCTGAAAATGCACTCGATCCCGTACTTAACGATCCGGCGCTGGAAACCATTTTTGAATTGCAAGAACGCCTCGATATTCTCGAAATCCTTACAAAAGCGGTTTCCTTTGAGCTGACCGAACGAGCACGTTATGAAACGGAATTTTGGTCCGCGGCGCTGTTTGACCCGATTAGCGATGGCATGGATGAAAAAGCCTTAGAGACAATGACGCTTGAGGAACTCTTTACCCTGCAAAAGCCCAAAATTGAGGAGCTAATCGAACTCATCGGCACGCCCAATACCTTTGATGTTGAGCTGTTACAACGTAAAAATGAAGCGACTCGCTCCCTACGAGAGATACGCGATATGATCGAGATGTTTGAGAAAAGTCCGCTCTATGAGACGCTTAAAACCATGCCGTTTACCAGTGCTCGCGCCTATTATTTTGATGAGGTGAATGAGTATATCGCGCTTTTAAATCACGATTCGCTTCTCAATCCGAGTGAAAAAATGATTGCCCTGCAAACGCGCTTAAATAGCCCCTTTGATCAGCGTTATTACACGCAATTAATTGTGCAACATAACTATCATAAATTGCTGCGCCTTAAATATATCATCGCGAAAAATCGTATTCAAGACCGCGATATTGGGGCTTTCTTACAGCGAGAAAAACGCCGTGCCGTCAATAGTATTACCAATCAACCATTTGTTTGGGATCCCAAAACGCGCACAATTTCAACGGATAATCCGGCCGATCCTAAATTATTACCCGCACCTTTAAATAAGAGTGAAGCGGCACTGGGTAAGCTTCAAATCACTCTGCCGGAGGTAAAACGCGCGAGCAAAAATCGTCGGCGCTAAAATAGAAAGGAGGCCCTTAATGGAGTCGCCAGAAAACATTAAGAGCCTCAAGAGATATCTCTGACATTTGATATGGAGTGTGCAGAGATCATGGGGGAACGGGTTTGAACGGCCGGTTTAGAGCCGTTCAATCAAGATCGATAACGATCAAATAAGTTTAAGTTAATTGGTTTTTACCACGGTGATGGTCCAAGCGGCATCTCCGATTTGGGCATACTCAGTGACATCATGCCCCGCCTCTGCTGCCCAGCGCGGAATCGCTTCGGTCCCTTGAGTACAATCAAATTCAATGCGAAGCGCGTCGCCAATCTCAAGCTCCGCCATCTTCTCTTTCGCTTCAATCAGAGGGAAAGGACAGACAAGTCCGAGGGATTTAAGTTCGTAAAGTGCCATAATTGGGTCTCCTAAATGGGTATGAATTATAAAATGATGAATGGGGTGATTTAATTTGATTTAGTTGATAACGGGCGCTGTGTTTAATGCAGGTTGTTTGTTTAAGCCTTTTTTACGTCCGGCTTTTTTACGCGGTCTGACATAGACAAAGTAAGAGGCGATCCAGACACCGATGATGGTGAAAACAAGTCCGCTCCAGCCCTGCCAGGTCATAATGGCAGTATTGGTTAGGCCATTTCCGATGGTGCATCCGCCGGAAAAACTTGCGCCGATGCCCATTAAGATGCCGCCTGTTGCGCTTGAGATTAAAATCTCACTGCTCGGGACGCGCCATTTAAATTCTCGGCTGCCTTTCGCGGCGATAAATGAACCGACAAAGATTCCAAGGACTAAAAAGACACCCCAATCAATCACGCCTAAATCGCCCGTCACTAAAAATCGAATAATATTGGCCGATGGCGTTGTAATGCCAAGCCCACCATTGCGCCCGCTTGCCGTGCTTAAAGGCCACGCCACAAGTGCGATCAATCCAATCACTGCGCCTGCCACAAAGGGATGCCAACGCTTTTCAAATAAAAGGTGTGCGATACCGCTCTTTTTCGGGGGAAGTGAAGGGATTTTTACTTTTGGTTTACGCAGATGTTTCACCGTGAAAAATCCGGTCACCGCCACTAAAATCGCAATCAACAGACCTTGAGAGAGCCCTACCGTTTCAGCGACAGAGTTATTAATAACGCCCACCGAAGCGATCTCGCTATAGACTCCTTTTAACGCACCATATTTGGTAATCGCCGCAAAAATCATATAGAAAAAGAGCGCGATCCAACTGCCGATCAATCCTTCTGCCGCGCGATACCACGTTCCGGTGGCGCATCCGCCAGCTAAGACGATGCCAATACCGAAAAGAAGGCTTCCGCCGATCGATCCTAAGAGAGAAAACGTCCCTACTTTAGGGGTTAAATAGCCGGTTTGCACAAGCGCATAAACGCCGATGGCCTGCACTGAAATAGCGATCAAAAATGCGTAGAGCATGGTGTTATTGCGCGTTAGATAGATGTCGCGAAAGCCGCCCGTCATACAAAATCGAGCCCGCTGTAAAATAAAGCCAAAAACAATTCCTATAAATAGCCCAGTGATCACGATGATCCTCCTTTTTTAGGCACAATCGTCCACTCACGGGAATCATAGCCGCGCAAAAATGCCCTCGGAGTTACAAAAATGGTGCGTTAAAGTCGTGACGGCAAACTGCCTAGTTCACAGACCATAAAGCAACACCCAAGCGTAACGCCGATGCATGCGCAGATATCATCGTGAATCAAACGATCGATTAATCTGAAATGTAAAATGTAATTATTTGGAAAATGGAGCGCAAATGTGGTTAGAGATTAACAACACATCATCATGGAACAGCAACACATACACATCGCCGCACGCACATTGAAAGTGGTGGTCGAAACGATGGTTTTTTGTACGTTTTGCGTAGCCATGACTACTCCTAATTGAGAGTGTGAATAATATACTGTGTAACAAATGGTAATGGGATGTAAAAAGTTTCTAATTTTTTGTAATGATTCTTCCATTACCGCCGAATCACTGAGTATTAGTTTTAGCACCCCGAAAATGGAAATGCAAGCCCCTTTTTGAAACTATTTTAGTTAAAAGATTTGTATAATCAATGACTTTTATCGATCTAAAGATATATTGTCTTTTTGTTAGATGTTTTTTAGGTGGTTTTTGACGCAATAAAATATCCCTATTATGGCCGTTTAAATCAACATTGTGCAGCGCACATTCACCTGACAAAATAATTTACCATCATTCGCCTCGAGAAGTCAGACAACTTGCCCCAAAATTTGTATAATGGAAGGCTTGTAAGATTTTTTATTAATCTCGTTTGACTACAAAGGATCGTTTAAAGATGAAGCCAACGTATCAACCCTCCGCCATTGAAGCGGCTGCCCAGGCGTACTGGGAAGAGAATCAATCCTTCATTACCAAAGATAAGACCGATAAACCCAATTATTACTGTTTATCGATGTTCCCCTACCCGTCCGGGCGACTGCACATGGGGCACGTGCGTAACTACACGATCGGGGATGTGATTAGCCGTTATAAAATGATGAAGGGCTTCAACGTGATGCAACCAATCGGTTGGGACTCGTTCGGAATGCCCGCTGAAAATGCGGCGATCGATAACCAAGTGGCACCCTATGCATGGACCAATAAAAACATTGTCTATATGCGTCGCCAATTTAAAGAACTCGGCTTTGGGTTCGATTGGTCACGGGAATTTTCAACCTGTGATCCTGAATATTATCGTTGGGAGCAGTGGTTTTTCCTCAAACTCTACGAAAAAGGCGTCATCTATCGTAAAAACGGGATTGTCAACTGGGACCCTGTGGATCAAACCGTCCTTGCAAACGAGCAGGTGATTAACGGTCGTGGCTGGCGTTCGGATGCGCTGGTTGAGCGTCGTGAAATCCCGATGTATTACTTCAAAATTACCGATTTTGCTGACGAGCTGTTAAAAGATCTTGATATTTTAGAAGGTGGCTGGCCTGAGCAAGTGCGCACCATGCAAGCGAACTGGATCGGCAAATCAGAAGGGATGGAGGTGACTTTCACCTACGAAGGCGGTCAATTTAACGTCTTCACCACTCGCCCTGATACCTTAATGGGGGTGACCTATGTCGCCGTTGCACCGGAACACCCGATCGCAACGAAAGCCGCTGAAACCAATCCTGCATTAAAAGAATTTATCCAAGAGTGCCAAAAAACCGGTACCTCAGAAGCGGACTTTGCAACCCAAGAAGCCAAAGGCATGAACTCAGGCTTTTTTGCAACGCACCCGATTACCGGTGAAAAAGTGCAAATTTGGGTCGCGAACTATGTCTTAATGGCCTACGGTGACGGCGCGGTAATGGCGGTTCCTGCTCACGATGAGCGTGACTTTGGCTTTGCCCATAAATACGGTTTACCCATTAAACCTGTGATCGATTGCGGCGCAAAAGATACGAGCTACACCGTTTGGGAAGAAGCCTATGCCGCGCACGGAACGCTCGTTGATTCTGGCGATTTCACTGGCTTAAATTTTGAAGAAGCCTTTGAGAAAATCGGCGCATTTTTACAAGAACGTAATCTTGGAAAACCGAGAACGCAATATCGCCTCCGCGACTGGGGGATCTCACGTCAACGCTATTGGGGTTGCCCAATTCCGATCATCAACTGTGAGTGCTGTGGCCCGGTTCCTGTGCCTGAGCAAGATCTTCCGGTGGTGCTTCCAACGGACTGTATCCCCGATGGTTCAGGCAATCCGCTCAATAAGCTCGATAGTTTTATCAATGTGGAGTGCCCGAAATGTGGCAAACCTGCAAAACGCGAAACTGACACCATGGATACCTTCGTAGAATCCTCATGGTATTACGCGCGCTTTGCTTCAAGTGATTACGACAAAGGCATGATCGATAGCGAACGCGCCGAAGCGTGGTTACCGGTTGATCAATATATCGGCGGTGTTGAGCATGCGATTTTACACCTTCTTTATTCACGTTTCTTCCATAAATTGATGCGTAACGAAGGTCTTTTAGGCGACCCAGCTAAAGTGAGCCCCGAGCCCTTTAAAGCGCTATTAACCCAAGGCATGGTGGTCGCACCCACCTTCTATCGTCACACAAGCAAGGGTTACCAATGGTTTAACGTAAAAGATATCGAAACCGTTGAGAAAGATGGCGAGACCGTCTACCTCTATAAAGGCGATGGTGAACCGGTGGTTTACGATGGCATCCAAAAAATGGGTAAATCGAAAAATAACGGCGTTGATCCTGAAGAGATCGTCAATAAATATGGAGCGGACGTATCGCGCCTCTTTATGATGTTTACCTCACCTCCTGAGCAATCACTTGAATGGTCAAGCGCTGGACTTGAAGGCGCTGAGCGCTTCTTGAAACGCGTATGGAATTTTGCCTACGACAATCAAGCAGTTTTAAAAGGTGACGTTTTAGATGTGACTGCGATTGAAGACAAAAAAGCGAAAGAGATCCGCCGTGAGATTCATGGCGAACTCAAAAAAGCGCTCTATGACTACGATCGTTTCCACTTTAATACCGTGGTATCGGCCAATATGATCATCTTAAATGCGCTCAATAAGCTTGACGATAGTGCTGATCATAACGCGGTCAAACAAGAGGGTTACAAAATTATGTTACGCCTCTTAAGCCCGATCGTGCCCCACTTGATTCATACCATTTGGTCATCAATTTATGGCGATGACATTCTTAACTACGACCTTCCGGAAGTCGATGAGAATGCCCTTGTTGCCGATGAGATCAAATATATGGTTCAGGTGAATGGTAAACTCCGTGGCGAGATTATGGTGCCGGCGGAAAGTGCGAAAGAAGCGATCGAAAAAATGGCGCTAGAGAATGAAAACGCGCAGAAATTTATCGATGGTAAAGCGATTGCACGCGTCATTGTTGTTCCGAACCGCCTTGTTAACATTGTGGTGAAATAATCAATAATGCGTACGCTGCAATGCATACTCATTAGCTTAGGGTGGGGATTGATTTCCCCGCTCTTTGCCATTGAAGTCGAGAAAGAGGTGACCTATTACACGGTGACACCAAATCCCGGTGAGGCGATTTTCGATAGTATCGTCCGTGATGCACCGCCGTCGTCTCATCAATTTTTAAATGAAAAAAATTCCTCAACTTTGGGCGAATATCAACCGAAAGTGGAGTTTGAAACTCACTTTAACACCCATCTTTTTAAACGTTGTACCGTTTCCCGCGTGGACATTACGCTTCATTCCCATTTTTATCTACCGAAGCTCAACACGCATTACAACTACAGTTACAGCGTTACCAGCGATTTTAATCGCGAATATCGTAAAATTTTAGATCATGAAGAACATCATGAAGCGATCTATATCTTCTATCTCAAAGAGCTTAAAAAAGAGATCGAACGTTTAGGGCGAAAACGCCTGGCGTGCGATGATCTCTCAAGCCAAATTAAAGCGCTTGAAGACAAGACATTAGAGAAAATTGACGAGGAAAATCGCCTCTTTGATTGCCGTGAGTATGGCAAAAAAATGGGCTGGACGTTTTGCGATGCGCCTACAAAGCGTCATCTATCAAATAAATTAAAGTCAGCTTAAAAAAAATTTATCGATATAAAACAATACTTAAAAATTTAGATATCAACGATTGATATATTTTATTGATGATTCGTGATACAACTAGAGAAGTGTCATGAAACCATGCTCTTAAAATAATAACGACAACCGCCATGAATGAAAAAGATTTAAAAATTTTAATAGAAATTGAAAAACATCGTAGCTTAACCACCGTTGCTGAAGTGCTCTATATGACTCAGCCAGCGCTCACCTATCGTCTTCAACAGATCGAGAAAAAGATGAACGCGAAGCTCTTTAACCGCGGCCGCTTAGGGATTCACCCAACGGTCGAGGGAGAGATTGTCGTGGAAGATGCGCGCAAAATTATGCAACAATTTGATCATCTTCGCAGTAAGCTCGTGCAAATTCAATCGAAAATTAAAGGCACGATCCGCTTAGGCGTTGCCTCAACCTTCGGGCAATATCTCATGCCGGCGCTGCTAAAAGCGTTTTTAAAAGAATTCCCGAAAGTTAAAACCGAAATCACCACAGGTCTTAGCCGCGATCTTACTAAATATCTCAAAAATGGGGATATTCACGTCGCGATCTTACGGGGCGTCAATGATTGGGAAGATGAGAAAATGCTGATTTGTGAAGAGCCGCTCTATATTGCCTCACAAAATGCGATTGTGCTCTCTGAGCTTCCGCAACAACCTTCCATTGAATATAAAATGGACCGCTATCTCAAAGATATCGTCAATAATTGGTGGAAGATGCACTTTAAAGAACCCCCTTCGATCTTAATGCAGGTCGATACGCTTGAAACAAGTAAAGCGATGGCCAATTTAGGGCTCGGATATACCGTGCTTCCGGGCGTGTGTCTCCTTGATAATGAGACGCTCATTAAAGAGCCGCTCAAAGATAAAAAAGGCAATAACATCACCCGCGAAACGTGGCTCTTTTATCATGAAGAGACGCTCAATTACCCAACGGTACGTGCCTTTGTAGAATTTATGGATCGCTATCGCCACCATATTGAGAGCCTCCCGCTCTAATTCTCGCGCTAATACTCAATTTAATATTGACGTTAATTAAAGCCATTAATTTACACCAATAAAAAAACCTCTTAATGCCACGGGTTATAAAGTACCCGATCCATTAAGAGGTTTTATTTTATCTGCGAATTACTCGCTAATTATTCAGCGCGATTATTTACCAATCTCACTAAAATCCCACTCGTTGAGTGCTTCAATCGCGAACCCGTCATGGTATTTTGCTGCTAATTGAAGGAGTTCATAGGCTTTATTGAGATCGCGCGGAACGCCTAAGCCTTTATAGTAGATATTCCCAAGCTTAAATTTCGCTAGCGCATGATGCGCACCATCATCAATCTTAGTCAGATCGAAATAGTACGCCGCTTTCGAGTAATTGATCGTCAGCCCATTTTGACCAAAATAGTAGGCATCGCCCGCTAAGTGCGCACAGTTGCTATCGCCCTGCTTCGCGCCTAGATCAAAATAGTAGACCGCTTTTTCCATATCTTTCGCTTGATCATAATCGCCATCACGATAGAGTCCGCCTAAATAATTATAGGCACTCGAATAACCGAGTTCACCCGATTTTTCGAAATAGGCCACCGCTTGGTCAAAATCAAATGGGGTAAAGCGTTTTTCAAGATAGACTCGCGCCAAATAATAATAATCACGCCCTTCACCGCTCTTTTCAGCACTTTCAATACGGGCATTCATATAAGCTTTATATTTTAAAAAGGGCGCTGCATTACGGAATTTTTTCGCTGCGGCTTCAATCTCAGCCTGTTTTGCCTCATCGATCCGCGAGCGGAAATAAGGATCACTCTCATTATTTAAAAGAGCGTAATAGTAAGCCGTTTCAAAGTCGTTCGCGTCACGATAATGCTCCATTAAAACATGCGCGCCATCTTCATAGTAATTATACTCAAACGCCTTTTCCCACCAAGCCACCGTCAGTGCTTTCGCCTCGGGTGAATGATCCCGATATTCGCTAAAGTATCTTGCAGCACGATAAGCAAAGAGTTCTGCGGAATCGACGCCAAACCAGAGCGTATTTTCCGAGGTCATCGCCGCTTCTTTCGCCTCAAGGAGATGCAATCCTTTTTCATAATAGGTCGATGCGAGCTCGAAGTTTTGCGGAAGCGTCTCATCGCCTTGTAAATAGAGCCCTGCTAAATAAGCATAGACCGCATCATCATCCTCGACACCGGTGAAAACCCCCGCTGCTTTACGCCAATTTTTCGCCATGCCATACTCACCATTTTTATAGGCATCCGCAAGGTGATAGCACGCATCTTTGTTCTCAGCACCGCACTCTTTAAAAAGGAGCGCTTTCGCTTTTTCAAAGTTTGCCGGAACGCCTTCGATCTTTCCACCGTAGAGTTTCATCAGCGATTCAAAAGCCTCTTTATCCTCTTCAAGCGCTTCAAGATAGAGCGTTTCAAGGAGTGTTGCACGCTCAGAAGCTGAAAGTGATTCATCGCTCATATAATAATTCCCAAGCGCGACTTTTGCACTCGCATCACCCCGCTCAACCGCCTCTTTTAAAAGCTCAACATAACGCTCTTTTGCATTGTCCTCTTTTTCAAAGAATCGATCGGCATAATCGCCACCATAGAGTTCAGCAAGGAGATAGCTCGCGCGGCCACTTCCCTCTTGTTGCGCACTTTCAAGGAATCCAAGGGCATAGGCAAACTCAGGTTTTTGATACGCTTCTGAATAACTGCGAATCTCGTTAATGAGATATTCTGCATAATGAACGCGCCCTTCTAAATCCCCTTCAAGCGCTGCTTTCACATCCTTTTCATAATGCTCAAGCATCTCGGTGGCGTGATTATTTCCCGCTTTAGCCGCCTTTTGGAAAAGTGGGAGCGCTAACTCCCAATCAAACCTGCCTAAATCGCCATTAATATAGAGTTGCCCTAAGCGATAGAGTGCATCCGTATGCCCTTTATCAATCGCTTTTTGATAATATTCGATCGATTTTAATGGATCGCTTTTCACACCATAGCCAGAACTGTACCACATCGCCACCTGATAAATGCTCTCAAGCTCGCCAGCATCCGCCTTTTCAAGCGCTTGGTCAAATTTATTGATGTGCGAGAGATAGTAAGGTGCCGCCGGAGAATTGATCGAATAACGCGATGCCACGCTAAACCATTTACGCGCTTCCTCACGATTATATTCAACCCCATTGCCCTTATAATAGCGCTCTGCCACTTCGCCCGCCGCTTCCTCGTGACCATTTTCAGCCGCTAATAGATAGTAGCGGAAACGCTCTGCTTTCGATAGACGTGTATCATCATAGTTGCGGTAATGGGCGTAGCGAAATTGAGCATCTCGATGGCCCTTATCAGCCGCTTCTTTAATGAGTTCTAGCCCTTTTTCATCGCTGGTAAAGCCTTTTTTACCGGACAAATGCCACTCAGCCAGCTCTAACGCCGCATCAAGATCGCCCGCTTTATAGCGCGCTTCTACGGCATCGACTTCTTTGAGCGCTTCATTAATGGTTGCCAGATTTTTTTGCACGGAATCATAATATTTCCACTCAGGCGAGATCGATTCATACGCCGCTTTCGCTTTACGATAATCTCTAAAATGATACTCCTCCTTAAAGTAGATCTCAGCGAGTTTCTCTTTTTCTTTATCGCCCCCAAGCTCCGCCGCTTTTTCATACCAATGCAGTGCGCGCTCAGGGTTAAACTCAATCGAACGCCCAATGGTCCACTCATTTTGACGGTAGATTGATCCAAGCAGCGTCATCGATTCCACAACACCTTTTTCCGCCGTTTTTTCTAAAGTCGCGATCGCTTCATCAAAGGGAGCGCCTTTTTTAATCAGTGCATACCCATAATAGTGCTCGGCTAAATCAGAGGTTTTTGCGAGTTCTTTTAATTTTTCAAGCGCTTTTGGCTGCTCTTTCCAATAGTAATAATTGTAGAGCCACGCCAAATCCTCGGGCGTATCGCCTAATACGGCAAAAGCAAGCGTGAGATACTCAGGCTGTCCATTCCCGCGATAATGGGCATTATCAAGGAGCTTCTCGCGAATCGCTGCAATCTCTTTTGGATCGCCCATCTCAACGATCACTTTATGATAGTGATAGTCCGCATCATAATACTCAGAGCTCGCCTCTCTAAAGTAGGCTTTCGCTTTTGCTAAATCTTTTTCAACCACGATGCCGTCATAATAATCTTCACCAAGATAATAGTTGGCCGCCGTCACATCATAGGCTAGCGCGGTGACAAAATAATCGTGGGCTTTTTGGCGATCTTTCTCCACACCTTCAGCGCCTTGTCGATAAATTTTTCCTAGTCTGAGCGCGGTAAATCCACGCACTTCTTCTGATTCGGGATTGGCTTTATCTAAAATTGATTCATAACGCGTGACGGCTTTTTTAAGGTCATTCATCTCTTCAATTTTTGCAAGACGATATTCCGCATATCCCACAGGATCACCGACTTCAAGGGCCTTTTCATAAGCGGCTTTGGCAAGCTCAATATTATAAAGCACGCCCTCTTCATCGGCATATAGATCGCCTAAATTGAGATGGGCTTGACGCTGATGGGCATCGCTTTCTGACTGTTCTGCAATAATTCGCTCATACCACTTCACCGCTTGCGCTTGTGAATTTTTATCATGGCGTTCTTTTAAATAGGTATTGGCAACGAGAAATTGCGCATCAACATCGGATAAATCGGCCGCTTTTAACAGATAATTAAAGGCACGTTTTTCATCATAATAATCGGAATAATAGGCGTTATGAATCTCTGCAAGCGAGCGTAATGCTCGGACGGATCCGCCTTCTGCCGCTTTTTCAAGATAGATAATTTGCTCATCGCCTTCAAGCGAATCGGCCACATAAAAAAGCGCCGTCATATCGCCTAAATCCGCCGCTTTTTTATAATATTCGAGCGCAAGCGTTGTGTTTTCAGGGACAATCACGCCGGCACGATAAATATTCCCCAGTAGAATAATCGCTTCAAGATCATTACTCGCTGCTTTCTCTTCGAGGGTTTGTAAGGTGTTCGCGATCTCTTCAGCTGAGAGCAGTGCGTCAATTTTTATCAGTGATGGGCTCGCCGGATCCTCCATCAAGAAAAACTGCATAAAGTTTTCTTCAACAAACGCCTTATAATATTGCGCCTTTTCAGCATCTGCCTTAATGTCATGGCGACCTTCCGCATAGATCTCGGCAAGCACCATCGCGGGCATAATAAATTCATCGCTCAGCGCCGATTCTAGGTAAGCAATCCCTTTGGCAGAATCTTGTTTAAAATCGCCAAGCGGTGGCATATCCTCTTGATCGCCAAAGTGCACTAATCCTAGTAAAAGTGCCGCCATCGGATTCTTTTCTGCATTTAGTTTCTCAAGGTGAGCAATCCCTTTTTTGGCATCTTTCGGGTAGAGATCATTGCCACTTTGTGAGATATCAAGATAGAGAACGGCAAGCAAAATCCCCGCTTGAGAAAGCCCCTCGTCAGCGGCTTTTTCTAAGCGCTCGAGCACCTTTTCAGGCTCATCAACCTGATTGAAATAATCGATCAGCGCGAGATTATAGGTCGCTTCAATCATCCCTTTCTCTTCGGCAATTAAAAGCCATTTGCGCATCTTTTCCACGCCTTCAGCACTCGGCGAAACGTCCATTTCAAGCATGCCAAGCAAAAACGCGCTTTTGGCATCGGCATCACCGTAAGGAAGAAGCGCTTCGTACGCCGCAGTCGTATCGCCACTATAATAGGCATTGAGACCGTCGGCCATATCGGCAACGCCCATCTGCATGCTCGTTGCTAAGAAAAAAGATCCCACCAGCAGGGATAATCGGGTCCGCTTCATAATCCACCTTTATTATTCGATCAATTCATTATTTAATAAACTGTTAATCATACCGAAATAATAATTTCAACGGGGAGAATAAACCCATTTTATTGATCAATAATAAGTCATAGTGCAGTTATTATTCATTTTAATAACGGTGATATAAATCCTGTAAAAATGCCTCAGAATATCCAGCATAAATCCCGAGCATTAATAGGATTCGCGCCTTTTGCGGATTAAGATCTCGCGCAGGAATGAATAGATCGTCATAACTCTCGATCGCTACCACATGCCCGCTTCCTACCCGGCTACTCATCACCAGTGCAATCCTCTGTTGTTGAGCCTTTTTAAGTGCCATTGCTTCCGCCTTTGAGACGCGCCCCGCACCTGTTCCCGCGACCACAATGCCCTGATAATGGGTATTTAATAGCGCCTCAATCATCACACCCTCTGCCCCTGAATAGGAATAGCTAATGGCCACTTTCGGGAGCTTTAGTGGTTTCCCGTCAGTACCTAAAAAAGGGAGCGTAGAAAACGCACTATTGAGTGTATGGCATTTCATCGGTATCGCCGTAAAATTGACCTCGCCACCGGGTTCAATCGATCCGATCGGACCTGTATTAGGCGATTGAAAGGTTTCTAAATGATAGGTAGCGGTTTTGGTAACATCGCGGGCAGAATAGATCCGATTATTCGCCACTACCAATACGCCTTT
Organism: uncultured Ignatzschineria sp.; assembly: GCA_945619025.1. Classification (GTDB taxonomy): domain Bacteria; phylum Pseudomonadota; class Gammaproteobacteria; order Cardiobacteriales; family Wohlfahrtiimonadaceae; genus CALZBJ01. The sequence continues at coordinate 56,148 of CALZBJ010000010.1, forward strand.
CCCATGCGATGAATCATTTGCGGCGACTAAAAATGCATCGTAAAGATTGCTCAGCGCATCGGAACTTAGATGAGTAAAGGGGCGTTGCGAGCCGGTTAATACCACTGGTTTATCACTCTTTAATGTTAAGTGGAGAAAATAGGCCGTCTCTTCCAAAGTATTGGTGCCGTGCGTGATCACAACGCCATCAAATCCATCATCGTTTAACGCTCTATCGCAGGCCGTTTTCAGCATGATCCACTCATCGGTGCCCATCTCGGTACTGCTAATTCGCGCATAATTTTTCACGGTAATGTCGTAACGTTTGCTTACCTCTGGAAGCGCTTTTAAAAAGTCCTCACCAAGATAATGGCCCGAACGATATTGCGCCCGATCGAGCGGGGATTGATGGTGCGCGGAAATCGTCCCGCCGGTAGTGATCAACAACACTCTTTTCTTTGGATCTTGACTCATAGTTTCCCTCATTACCCCTCCTCATTTATGGCGTTTTTATACATTTTTTTGATTATTCTCTATTATCTCAACCGATGTTAAAGATTCTTCAATTTCATTTACTATAATAAATATTATGCCGATTTATAGCTAACTTGAGAGGAAATAATCATGACGCGTAAAATTATTCTCGACTGCGATCCTGGCCACGATGATGCCATTGCCCTTCTACTTGCCCATGGAAACCCTAATATCGAACTCCTTGCGGTGACCACCGTTGTGGGCAATCAAACCCTTGAAAAAGTAACGCGAAATGCGCGCTCCATTGCGAAAATTGCCAATATTACCGGCGTGCCTTTTGCCGCAGGATGCGTGCGTCCGCTTGTCCGTGAGATTGAAATTGCGCCGAGCGTTCATGGTGAATCGGGGCTTGATGGACCAGAACTTCCCGAGCCGGAATTACCACTTGATCCGCGTCACGCCATCGATCTCATTATCGATACCATTATGAGTCATGAGCCAAAAACGGTGACACTTGTGCCCACTGGCGGACTCACCAATATCGCAATGGCGGTCCGCAAAGAGCCGCGCATTGTTGAGCGGGTGAAAGAGATTGTCCTTATGGGCGGTGGCTATCACGTTGGGAATTGGAGTGCCGTCGCTGAGTTTAATATCAAAATCGACCCTGAAGCGGCTCACATTGTCTTTAATGAAAAATGGCCGCTCACAATGGTGGGACTCGATCTAACGCACCAAGCGCTGGCAACGCCGGAAGTGGTGGAGAAAATCCGCGCGATCGGCACAAAACCCGCTCAATTTGTAGTGGAATTATTGGAATGCTTTGGCAAAATGTATAAAAAAGCGCAAGGCTTTGACCATCCTCCGGTACACGATCCCTGCGCTGTGGCCTACGTAATCGACCCCAATGTAATGACAACGCGCAAAGTGCCTGTAGACATTGAGCTGACCGGCACCTTAACCTTAGGCATGACCGTGGCCGATTTTAGAAATCCCCCCGAGCCCGATTGCCATACGCAAGTGGCGGTCAAACTCGATCACGGCTATTTCTGGGATCTGATTGTCGATGCATTAGAGCGAATCGGTGAGGTGGATGCATGAGTCACGCCCCCGTTCACGAAAAATCCCAAAGCGTCGTACCTTTAATGATCGCGCTTTTGGTCGCCTGCATGGCGTTCCAACTCAATGCGAGTATGCTCAATCCGGTGCTCGTCACCATTACTGAAAGTTTAAATACCAATGAGGCAACGATCGGTTTAACGCAGACCGCCTTTTTTATGTCGGCGGCCCTCTTTTCGATCTTTGTGCCCCGGTTAAGTGATATCGTTGGGCGCAAAAAGATGCTCTTTAGCCTGATTGCCGTCACCACAACTGGTGGAGTTTTAGCGGCGATCACGCCTAACGTTGAGCTCTATTTTGTCGCGCGGATTATTCAAGGCGTATCGGGCCCTGTCGTCCCGCTTTGCTTATTGATGCTCCATCATGAAATTGATGACCCTAAACGCTACGGCATGCTAATGGGAATTGTTACCGCGGTGAATGGGGGCATTGCCGGGATTGATGCTTTTTTAGGTGGTTATATCGCCACAAACTTTGGCTTTCGCCCGGTTTTTTGCTTTATCGCTGCCGTTGGTGTGATCGCGCTCTTTTTTATTGCCAAAGGTACGCCTGAATCCAAACCCTCAGAGGGGCAACGGATGGATTGGAAAGGCGTTAGCTTTTTAGTGGCCTCGCTCGCTGGATTTTTAATGGCACTCAATCAAGCAGGGAAACTTGCCAATGCCAACTGGGGCTTTATCGTGATCTCAATGATCATCGCCATTGTCGCCTTTATCCTCTTCCTCCGCACTGAAAAAAGCGAAGCTGAACCGCTCGTGACTATTCCCCATCTAAAACGCCGTTCAACCTGGGCGCTCCTTCTCACCACAATTCTCACCATGACCGGGATTTTTGCAGTGGTCAATGGACTTGCGGTTTCGCTCGCGCAAAATAGTGATTTTGGCTTTGGATTTACCGCCAATAAATCGGCCCTTCTTCTGCTAACTCCCTACGCACTTGTTGGCTGGGCAGTCGGGCCTTTTATGGGCCGTTTAGCACCCTCATTGGGCTATAATCGCATCCTTCGACTCGGGCTTTTAGGCAGTGCCATCGGCGTCTTTATTATGATGCAATACGGACTAAACTCCTTCCCCGTTTTAGCCGGCATGACCTTTCTTTTAGGGATCACCTACGCAGGAACGGCCAATATTATCTTAAATGGTCTTGGCGTTGTGCTCTCTCCGAAAGAAAACCCGGGCTTTCTTCCCGGCATGAATGCAGCGGCGTTTCACCTTGGGGCAGGTTTAAGTTTTGCGCTTCTTCCGGCGGTGCAATTTCTCGCGGAGGATTCAATAGTAGGCTATTATAACGGTATGATGCTTGGGTTAATGATCACGATTGTGGCGTTTTTAGTCTCATTTATTATCCCGAGCCCTGCTCTCGAATCAGACCCTGCAGCCTAAGGAGATTTCATGAAAAAAATTCTTGTAATTGGCTCCATTAACGTGGATTTAGTCTTTAATACCGAGCATCTTCCGCTCAAAGGGGAGACGCTATTTGCCAAGCATTTTGAAACGCATTTCGGCGGAAAAGGGGCGAATCAAGCCTTTACCGCTGGTCGGCTTGGTGCGGATGTTGAGCTAATGGGCGTTGTGGGCGATGATGATTACGGGCGCACCTCAAAACACAATCTGCAGCATAATGGCCAGGTCGCCGTTGATCGTATTGCAATGACAGACAAGCTCACAACGGGGATTGCCAATATTGTGGTGGCGAAAAATGGCGATAATCATATTATTGTCAATTCCGGGGCAAACTTTCATTTTGAGCCCGATTATATCGATACGATTAAAGCGGTGATCGACGAGAAAGAGATCATTATCTTTCAACTTGAGATCCCGCTTGAGGTGGTGGAAACGCTCGCGAAATATGCCAAAGATAATGGGAAAACAGTGATCTTAAATCCGGCGCCCGGGGCAAAACTCTCCGATGAGCTGCTTCAAAATACCGACTATTTAGTCCCAAATGAAACAGAGCTCGCAATTTTAAGTGGTCTTCCCACCAACACGCCCGAAAAGGCGATTGCGGCGGCGAAAATGTTGCAAAAAGCCCATAAGATTCCGGCACTCATTGTCACGCTTGGGGAGCATGGATCATACTTTGTTAAAGCCGATGAAGCCTTGCATATCCCCATTCATAAGGTCAATGCCGTTGATACCACGTGCGCGGGCGATAGCTATATTGGCGCATTTGCTTATATGCTGGCAAAAGGCGCTCCAACCCGTGAGGCGTTACAGTTTGCCGCGAAAGTCAGCGCCCTTGTGGTGACGAAAAAAGGCGCGCAATCGTCGGTGCCAACCCTCTCGGAAGTGAAAGCATATTTTAGCGAAGCCGAGTAATAGGGTTACCATTAACACAAAAATCCCTCATGAGACTTCCTCTGAGGGATTTTTTATACCGTTAAAAAAGTGAAAGTTGCGACTCGATTGACAGCTCTTCTTCAGCCGGTTCCACTAAAAACTCTGGCTTTTTAAGCACGACCGAAAGCCGTTTTTGAATGGCGCTAAACCGCTGTGCCCGTTGCATTAATGAGGCACGAATCGCCCCTTCGGAACTAAAGATAATCGCCTCTTTTTTCGCCCGGGTCAGCCCTGTATAGAAAAGCTCGGTACTTAAAAAAGCCGACTCATATTCGGCTAAAAAGAGCATCACCCGCTCAAATTCACTTCCCTGCGATTTATGCACCGTCATCGCAAAGGCATGATTAAATTGCGGTAAGGAATGAATCGAAAAAGCGCGAAGTTCGTTATCAATTTCAAAAAATGCCCGCAGTCGCCCTTCCTCTTCTAAAATCAGCCCAATGTCCCCATTAAAGAGTCCATATTCATAATCGTTTTCTTCGATCATAATGGCGAGCCCATGATAAAACGCCATATTATAGATGGTCGGAAAGAGTGTTTTAGCAATAAGATGATTGAGGCGCTCCGTGCCATAATCCCCACGCCGTTGAATCGCTAATACGCGTGCACTATTAAACGCAGCAAAGATCGCTTGTTTCGTGCTGTTTTTAGCGAGAATCGCATCGAGATAGGGCTGATAAAAGCTGCGTAATTCCGTAGATAAGGTACTCTCTTCGATCGGGAGCGTATGATATCCAATTAGCGGATCATGACTCATTAAAATCCCCATAACATCACGAATTTTCTGCTGAGTATCAAAGTAATTATGGGTATAGGTATTGATCCGTTTGGCCAATCGCCCCAGTGTTGAGGCATCATCAAAACGATAACTTTTCTTTAACAAAGAGAAATAATTCGCCGGATAAATCTCCGAATTGACCGGAAGCGATACGCCCGTAAGCGCCTCGATCGTTTGACTATGGCGACTCGTATAATTTTCCGTAAAGGCAAGTTCACTCATGATCGAGCCCGCTTCAACCGAGGCAAGCTGATCCTTATCGCCGAGAAAAATAATGCGCGCATGAGCGGGTAAGGCTTCAATCAGATCCACAAAAAGCTGGAGATCGATCATCGATGCCTCGTCGACAACAAGGAGATCAAGCATCAATGGATTTTGCGCGTGATAGCGCGTTTTTTTACTAATGGGATGAATCCCAAGTAGGCGGTGAATGGTATAACTTTCGCTCGGAATCTGCTTTAAAATATCGCTCTCAATCTCCGTTAATGCCCACGCTTTTTGTTCATTAATCGATTCGGTTAATCGCGCAGCGGCCTTCCCTGTGGGCGCCGCTAACACCATTTTAAGTGGCGCTTGTCCGCTCTCTTTCGCCGCTTCCTGTAAAATCGCTAAAATCTTAAATACAGTCGTTGTTTTACCGGTTCCAGGTCCTCCTGAAATAACCGATAAATATTGAATCAGACTATTGGCCGCCGCCACCTTCTGCCAATCGATCTCAGATTGTGCATCACTTGTGCCAAAATAACGATCTAAAAGCCTCTTATAACGCGTTAGACGCTCTGCTGAAAATTGAGTATCCACCTGATGCTTTAGCACAAACTCGACGATTTTCCCCTCTTGCTGATAATTTTTAGCAAGGTAAATACCCCACTCACTTTTTATCAGTGCAGGACTCTCAATCACAACATCACACCAATCGGTTTCTAGTGAGAGATTCGCCTCTTTTAACAGCTCAAACCCTAAGTTTCGCACCGTTTCATCGGGCTCTTCACTAAACCATTTTGCCGGCGCATTAAGATACTCAAACGTCGCGAGCGTATGCCCAAATCGATAGGCGCGGCTTACCAAAAGAGCAAGAAGCTGTAACTCTTTATCTTGCTCCCCAATCAATTTTGCAAAATAATAATCGAGCTCAGAAAATACGCCGGCCTCCAAACCATAATTAATGGCGAATTGATTGGTTAGCATCGGTATTCTCCTTCTCAATATAGTGTTGTAATGCGTCTGTTAGCTCACTTAAAAGCGCAACGGAATCGTGATCAACAGGGAGTAGCGCGACTTTTTTTGCCGCCCAACTTGATTTAACGCCCACCGCGCTTGAATAAAAAACTGCCCCATTCTCAAACGTATTTTTATGGATAAATCGATGCCCGCCACAACTCTCTTTCGTCAGTCCAATCACCGGGATTTTTCGCAGAAGATAATCATAAAGATAGAGCCCAACGCCATATTGCCCTGCTCGTGTGCGCTCGTAGACGCAGCGATCAATCAACATCACATCGATCTTAATTGCCTTTGGAATCTGTTTTAAAATCGCAATTTTAACCGGCACTTCGCGCACAAATGAGCGCTGATCGCTCTGATCCTGTTGGCTAAATGTTGCGTAATAATACTCGCCACCGGATGGATTTTCCCAATCGGTAAAGAGTGTCCCGACTGCATAGGATTTATTTTGAAAATGCGCGGTAACAATGGCAAGAATCGTCTCTTTCATCATAATTAATCCTTACTTCGCATCAAAATAATCCATGATCTTTTCGATCACAGACCACGCCGGTTTATGATGATACACGCCATCGCCGCTCGCATCGCCCCGCATTCCGCGCAAAAAGAGATAATAGATGCCACCAAAGTCGGTTTCATAATTAAACTCAAGGTTTTTAAGGCGCAAAAACTTCACCAGCGCCACGGTATAGAGCAGATATTGCCAATCATAATAAGCCTCATCCATCGCCGTTTGCATCGATTCTTGCTGATAATCCTCGCAGGATTCCCCTAAAAAATTACTCTTATAGTCACAGATATAATACTTTCCTTCCCAGATAAACGTAAGGTCAATAAATCCTTTTAACATTCCCGTAAGCGCTTTAAATGTGAGCTTCGCCGGGAGTGTCCGCGTGCGGTTTTCCATCAAAAATTGATTGATCGGTTCGGGAGTAATATCACGGCGAATGGGGAATAAAAATTCAAGTTCGTTGATGTGCTGATCGTTTGATAAAATCGTACCCAGCGTCATCATTTCATTATCTTGATTTAATGGCGTTTGCAAAATTCCGGCAAACCAATCTTTAAGATCAAGCGCTGCAGAATCGAGCTCATCGGCAAGAGATAGATAGAGCGGTGAGCGCTTAATCGCCTCGCTTAAAATCATCTCATCACTAAGCTCAAGCGGTGAATAATTCTCTAAAAGATCGTGTAAAAATGTTCCGGCAACCGCTCCTTTCGGGAAATGAAGTTGCGCCTTCGGGAGTGGTGTTTGAATTTCGGTCTGATCGAGGTTTCTCTCCTCCTGAATCGGCATCTCATCAAAACGTTCGTCTTGGAAATGGGTCACTTCCGCTTTATACGAAAGATGCGAGAAACTCGTAAAACGCCAAATATTAGGAATATAGCGATTCATGCGGGCTGCACTTAACTCAGGTTCTGCCGTTTTTTCTTCAAATACGCGATCTAAAATCTGCTCTGGCACCTCAGTAATATCAATAATACCGGGCTTGATGAGCGTTTTAGGAAGCGTTGCATTTACCTCCGTTAACCCCAAAATTGAGCCGATCGCGCTTTGGTGCGTTACGCTTGAACGCCGGGACATAAGATGGCTCGCAAAGCCAACCCGACAATGGAATTTACTACGAGTCATCGCCACATATAAAAGGCGCACCGCTTCCGAAAATTCCTCATCTAAAATCTGCTCTTTAATCGTTTCCGATGGGGTAAAACTGTAGCGAATCCGCTCTTTTTCCTTATCGTAATAGGAGACCGGATCGCGGTAACTCACAGGGCTCACCGCAAATGGCAGATAGACAATGGGAAATTCGAGCCCTTTGGATTTATGATAGGTAAGGATTTTAATTGCCTCAAAATCACTCTCAAGCCGCTGGTGATACACCTCTTCCGTCTCTCCCCGCTCGCGCTCCTCCTTAAACCACGCAAGTAACAACTCATCGGTTGCCATTTTTTGCGCTTGGAGCAATTCTGCAAGGTGGAAAAGATCGGTAATTAAGCGTTCACCATCGGGCAAAGCACGTAAACGAGCGAGCCGATCGCCCCGCATCATAAAATGGCGCACCATTCCAAGTACACCAATGCGATCCCATAATTCTTTGAGCTCATGACGTTCTTCAAGCATCGCTTCGTAACGCTCGGGATCGCTCATCACCTCAAAATATTCATCAAGCGATAATCCATATAAAAGTGAGGCAAAACTGCGCTTGGTTAAAGAAAAATCACGAAAATAGAGCAGACTTTCCAAGAAAAGTGCGAGCTCGTCAGCCATTTCCGAATGAAACACATTGCTTCGATCCGAGAGATAGACCGCATTTAAATTGCGCTTAAAAAGCGCCTCTTTTAGCACCCGAGCTTCATTAGCACTACGGACTAAAAAGGTAATATCCGCCGGAATAATTTTACGCCGATCGCCATTAGCTTCAATCTCACCATGATAGAGAAGTTCCACCACATCATCGGCAAAAAAGTTGGCATAAAACTCGGTATATTCCTCACGATTTACCTCTGCCGATAGATTAAAAAAGCGCATCCCAACCTCTTCATCTCCCTTTAAATAGAGATGTTCAACTAGCGCTTTTTCAGGATATTGAACGGGATAAAAGGGAATGTTTTCCTCTAAAAAAGGATTGGTTGATGCTTCAAAAAAGTGGTTCACACTCTCAATCATTTTTGAGGAGGAACGATAATTGGTATCGAGCGTATAGTGAAGATCGACACCTTTTTTAGCACTGAGATAGGCATAAATATCAGCGCCGCGAAATTTATAGATCGACTGTTTCGGGTCCCCGATCATAATAAAGGGAATCTGGCTCGCCTCACCAAATAGTGTCTGAAAAATTGAGAGCTGATAATAATCGGTATCTTGGAACTCATCGATCATCACCGCTTGATATTGCTCGCGCACATGGGCTAAAAGCCGCTCTGGACGTTTTGCGAGTACGCCATCGAGTTTGATTAAAATATCATCAAAGTTGAGCTCGCCCGCCTCATGTTTAAGCGCTTCAAATTCATGGTAAACCCGATACGCTGCATAGAGTTTAAGCCGTTTTTCGAGATTAAAGGCATGGGCAAACTCTAAAAACTGATCGACTAAATTAAAAAGCGGATGTTCAGGAGGCATGCCCCCTGTTTTCGTCTTCTCATACAATACCTCTTGAGAAAAACGCGAGAGTTCATCTGGATAATTAAACCCCGCTTCTTGACAGAAATCGAGCACCTTATTGGCCCAATTTGGCAAGTGTTTCGCAGAATAACTGCGTTTTTTAATGTCCGAGGTTTGGATAATCGCAACCGCCTCTTCCCCAAAGGTTTTCCAATTCTCTTTAAGTGTCGCCATTTTGGTTTGATATTCATGAAGACCGGCATCAAGCGTCTCAAATGAGGTGATTAAATTGGGCTCATCCTCAAACAGTTTTGGATTTTGAATATAAGGCCGCACCGTTCCTAAGAGCGATTTACTCTTTGCAAAGGGGAGCGCATCCATTCGATTCGCAACGGGCTCGCCAAAATAATCGAGAACACAAGCCACAAGCTCTGGATTGAAGCGATAAAAATCTTTACGCCATACAATGCGGCAACTCTCTTCAAGCAGGTCATTGAGCTCGCTATTTAACTCAAATTCAAACTCAAGCCCCGTCGCTAAGGCACTTTGACTTAAAATCCGCTGACAAAACCCATGAATTGTAAAAATCGCCGCCTGATCAATCGTACGTTCGGCTTCAATTAAACAAAGAATTGCCTCTCTTCGGGCTATTTCATTAAAAAGAAAAGGCTCAAGAAGTGCAACGAGCGTCTCATCAAAGGCATCAACCTCTTGCGAAATTAAACACTCTTTACTCTCAACAATTCGCTTAAAAATTCGCTCTTTTAACTCAGCCGTTGCGGCATTGGTGAAGGTAACAATCAGTAGCTCTTCAAGCTTTAACGGACGTTCTTTTTCGGTCAGTCCAAGCAAAAATCGAAGCACAAGTGAGGTGATCGTATAGGTTTTTCCTGTTCCTGCCGATGCCTCAATCAATATGTTGCCCTCAAGCGATGCCTCGAGCGCATTTAAAATAATGGGTTGCTGTTTCATAGAACGATTATACAAGATAACTTTGTGAGATGTGAGGATTAGCCTATTTTACAAGAAAATAAAAAAGCCTCCAACGGTTGTTGCAGGCTCTCTAGATTAAGGATTAATCTCTATCCATTATTTATCGGTGCGATAAATCTTATCGCCACTCATTTTCTGTCCCCAAGGTAAGTTCGAGTTTTGCCAACCATTTTGCAAACGAAATCCCTTCTGCTCACCTTCTTTAATCACATCCCCTTGGAAACCATTAATCACGTAATGTGCATTGTTAAATCCTGCTTCGCGAAGCACATCCGCACTTGGCTTACCGCGCTCACTTCCTGATCGGCACATCGTCACAACCATCGTATCCTTTGAAAGACCCCGAGCGGTCAACGCCTCTTCCACTTGCTCTGCAAAACCGGCGTTTTTATTGAGTTGAAACACGCTCTTTTCATCATTCCAACTGTTGCGATCAACCGTCATAAAAGGAATGTTTAAATCGACAACATCAGTGCTTCCAACAAACATGATTTCAACAGGATCACGGACATCAATGAATAAAACTGCCGTTTCATTTTTTGTCTTTAACTCATAGACCTCTTGTGCCGTCATACCGATATCATCGGCTGCAAAACTCCAAGAAGCCATCAATAACAGACTCGACATTAATAATTTTTTCATAGTGCTAAATCTCATTTTTATAATTAATCAGACCAGTCATTATTTTATCAAATATTCTGTTTTTTAATATATTAAAAGCTCGATTTTTATATCGGATGAGAGATAAATAGACAAGTTGATCTACTCCTTCTATTTTTAACTTCCAGTCTATCGTTGTTATTTTCACTTTCCTCCAGACAAAGAAAAAGCCTCTAGCTGCGTTAGCTAGAGGCTTCGTATTAAGCCCTGGAGATGACCTACTCTCACATGGAACAT
>CALZBJ010000011.1:0-61276 GCA_945619025.1 uncultured Ignatzschineria sp.
ACATGTTCCATGTGAGAGTAGGTCATCTCCAGGGCTTAATACGAAGCCTCTAGCTTATACAGCTAGAGGCTTTTTCTTTGTCTGCAGGAAAGTGAAAGGCTGGAAGTGTAAGGGAGGCAGGGGCAGGGCGGAAGAATCAAGGGAGTTATTGTTAATATCGAACAGGCATAAAAAAGCCCCACGCTTAAAGGTGAGGCTATAGATATGGGATTCAGTGAAAGGTGTTTAACTCAGAGAAAGGAAACTACTGAGAGTTCTCTGCGTTGCTAGTCGTATCGCTTTTGACTGCACGTTTAATAATCGATTTATTTTGCAATAGCGGTTCAATAATCCGTTCGTGATAGCTCTCTAATGGGCTATATTGAATATAAGAGGCCTTGCTGCCGCTACGATCTAATGTGGCATCGACGCCGATTGCCGGGTAGAGGTAATGGGTGATAGAATTTCGTTTATCATCGAAGATATAATCAGTCGGGCCGAAATTCCGGAGGATATCTTCTTCTTTTACTTGGACCGCCAATGGAATAAAGGCAAGACTTGTGACTTTAAGATGCTCGACTTTCGCTTGCATCTCTTTAGGAAGATCATAGATTGTGCGCTCAGAGGTTGAACGTTTATGAGGTTCGAGATTGCTAATAAGCTCTCTAAAAAGCGCCTCATCTTCTTCAGGGGTGAAGGCGACGCGGCCAGATAATCCACCTGCAAGCGTCTCTCTAAAATAACCCTCTAAAGTTAATTTCCCTTTCTCTTCAAAGATCGATAGGCTTAGACGATTGCCAAAGGTGCGGATCGCATCTTTAATGGTGCTTTGATTGAGCGTAGTATTAAAGACAGTAGGGCTATTGAGAGTTGGCTGAACAGTCACTTCCCAAAAGGGTGTGCGTGCCGGCTCTTCAATCTGTGGCGCGAAGACGGGCGTTGCATAATAGACCGAAAGCCCGGCAAAGAGTACCGATCCTACGATGGCGAATAGTCGTTTGTTATTCATATAAAATCTCTAAATCATCTGAAATGGTAGCGCACAGCGCCGTTCATTAATAAAAATTGCTAGACAGAAAAAAGCTACTCACCCAGAGGAGGAGTAGCCTTTATGATACGTTATTTGCTTAATTTTGAATATTTAAGTGATCAGCAAACCGATAGATATCAAGTATCAAACAATTAGTCCGCAAGCGGTGCTAATACGTCAATGATGGTTTTACCAATCTCTGCGATGTCGCCCACTCCTTCAACGGTTTGAAGCTTGCCTTGACGCGTATAGTGGTCAACAAGTGGGAAGGTTTCATCTTCAAAAACTTTACGACGTTTTTTGATGGTCTCTTCGGTGTCATCTGAACGGCCACGTGATAGTAGACGATCTTTGATCACTTCGAAAGGTACATCGAAATAGATTACTTTTTGGATTGGTTCGCCAATTTCTTCAAGTAACTCATCGAGCGCTTGCGCCTGATTAATATTTCTAGGGAAACCATCGAGTAGGAAGCCATTTTCTGCCTTTTCAATTTGGTTTTTGATCATGCCTAAGACAATCTCATCAGAAACTAATTGGCCATCATCCATGATTTTTTTCGCTTCTAACCCAAGTGGCGTACCTGCCGCAACTTCTGAACGAAGCATATCACCGGTTGATAGATGGGTGATCCCATATTTGTTTACAATGTTTTCTGCTTGAGTGCCCTTACCTGATCCTGGCGCTCCTAGTAAAATTACCCGCATTACGTTTTCTCCTATTTCAAACTTAAGCTTCCATAATACACGGAAAATTATTCCCACTCAATTGTTGCAGGCGGTTTGTTCGAAATATCATATACAACGCGTGACACCCCGTCGACTTTTGCAATAATTTCATTCGAAACCGCTTCAATAAAGTCATAGGGAAGATGAGCTGCGCGCGCGGTCATAAAGTCCACGGTTTCAATGGCGCGAAGGCCGATAACGTGAGCGTAAACGCGTTTATTATCCACAACGCCCACAGATTTTACTGGGATAAATACCGCAAACGCTTGTGAAACGGAATCATAAAGACCCGCTTTACGAAGATTTTGGATAAAGATATCATCGGCTAAGCGTAAAATATCGGCATATTCTTTTTTGATCTCGCCAACGATACGAACGCCAAGACCTGGGCCCGGGAAGGGGTGGCGATACACCATCTCTTTTGGAAGTCCTAAATGAACGCCAAGTTCGCGCACTTCATGTTTAAAGAGTGATTTTAATGGCTCTAATAATTGAAGATCCATATCTTCCGGAAGACCGCCGACGTTATGATGCGATTTTACCGCAACGCCATCCTTTGTATTGAGAGATTCTAAAATGTCTGGATAGATCGTGCCTTGCGCAAGCCATTTAGCGCTTGGAAGTTTACGCGATTCCTCTTCAAAAATACGGATGAAGAGTTCACCAATAATTTTGCGTTTGTTCTCAGGATTTGATTCCCCAGCAAGGGCTTCTAAGAAGCGCGCTTCAGCATCGACACGGATAATATGAATCCCCATGTTTTTCGCAAAGGTTTCCATGACGATATCGCCTTCATTTAAGCGAAGGAGGCCGGTATCAACAAAGACACAGGTCAGTTGTTTGCCGATCGCTTTATGAATGAGCGCTGCAACCACGGATGAGTCAACTCCGCCAGAAAGTCCGAGGATCACCTCTTCATCGCCCACTTGTTCGCGAATGTCGTTGATGTTGAAATCGACCACATTTTCCAGAGTCCAAACGGCGTCAGCTTTCGCTTCATTTGTGAGGAATGTTTCAAGAGAGGCTTGAGTGTCATCGCTTGAGATGTCGAGAGACGCGATGTTAAAGGTAGGAGGGACGGTAATTTTTTCAGTAGCAAAGAGTTCGCGAATGGCGTCAGGATTATCGGTGATAATGCCTTTAGGAAGCGTTGCCGCATCGGCCTTCACGTGATTGATTTGCAACACTTCAGAGAAGTAGTTTAAATTGCGCAAAACCCGTGCAATTTTTTGACCCTCTTGATGGTTGCTGTGAACAATTAAGATTTTGTTGGCTTGATACTGATTCATATTGAATAGCCCCTTCTGTATTGAGAGTTTATCAAAGGGGGATTATAGCAAATCGGCCTTTTTTTTTCGAAAATTTTATTGAATTTTTACATTTATTCAAAAACGGCTTAAAAAAGGCGTCATTTCTCGCTGAAATAGGTTGGAGCGATCATTAGATTATTGATAAGATGAGCTTAAATTAGACACCATTATAGTGGCATTGTGAAGAAAAAGATGACAACTAGGTTGTCAATCGCTATAATATTACGTTTATGAAACGCGCTGAATTGGGCGCAATTTCTCAGAAAAACCGATTCTCTGAGAGGTCGAGACACTGCTTGCGGAACGATGGAGAAAGTTAATACGCTATGAAGAAATTACTACTGTACATGGGAACCCCTTTAGTCTTAGCGGCCTGTTCATTAGCCCCTGAATATGAGCGCCCAGGCATGCCTGTGGATGATCAGTTTCCAGCGGCTGAGGCGATGGAAAAGCAAGCGCAAAAGATGGCCTATCAGATCGGTTGGAAAGAGTATTTTAAAGATCCGCGTCTTCATCGTTACATTGAGCTCGCGCTCGATAATAACCGCGATCTAAAAACGGCACTCCTTAACACGGAAGCGGCGCGCTTAGCTTATGGCATTCAAAAGAGTGAGCGCTTACCGGGGATTAATGCAAGTGGCGGAAAATCTCGTTCAAAATTGGGAACGTATCCAGATGGTACGCCTAATAGTGGCGCATCAAACATTTCACAGACCTACAGTGTTAACGCGGGGATTAGCCAATTTGAGCTTGATTTCTTTGGTCGAGTAAAATCGATGACCGATGCACAGCTCAACACCTATTTAGCCACTTATGAGGGGCAAAAAGCAGCGCAGATCGCTCTGATTGCACAGATCGCTCGTAGCTATGCGGAACAAGTATTGGCCGAAGAGCAATTAGCGCTCGCGCGTAACACGCTTCGTTCAAACCAAGCATCTTATAATCTGGTGAAACAGCAGGTTGAGGCGGGAATTGCCAATAATCTTGATCTTGCCCAATCGCTCGGTCAGGTGCATTCGGCGAACGTTCAAGTTGCGGTCTATGAGCGCAGTTTAGCGGTAGCAAATAACGCGCTGTATGAATTAGTCGGTGTGAAAGCGACCAATCTTCCTAAAGGATTATCGGTGCGTGATTCGTTCTTAACCAGCGTACCTGCCGGCCTTCCATCGGAAGTATTATTACTTCGCCCAGATGTGATGGCGGCTGAATATCAGCTCCGCGCCGCAAATGCCAATATTGGTGCCGCGCGTGCTGCATTCTTCCCTAGCATTTCACTTACCGCGACAGTCGGATCAAGCTCACAACACTTTGATGATCTTTTCTCATCGGTGACAAGTGGTTGGAACTTTACCCCATCGCTCACAATGCCGATTTTCAATTGGGGTAAAATTCAATCGAATCTCGATTTAGCGCACGTTCGTCAAAATAGTGCGGTGGTCAATTATGAGAAAACGATCCAAACAGCTTTTAGAGAAGTTTCCGATGGACTCGTTTCGCGTAAACCGCTTGAAAAACAGCTTCGCGCACAGAAAAATTTAGTCAACACTACCGCCGAGCAGTTAAATCTTGCAGAGACGCTTTACAATAACGGAATTGCCAACTACCTTGATGTGTTAGATGCACAGCGAAGCCTCTTTAGTGCTCGCCAAGCGCTTCTAACCACTTATCATCAGAAAACCCTCAACGGCATCGCACTTTATGCGGCGCTCGGGGGAGGCCTTGTAAAAGAGGCAGGTGAAGAATATATTCCTGAGTTGCAAATTAAAAAGTAGTGGGTTATACTTAACATCGATTTTTTGGCGGGGCATGGCGCAGTCTGGTAGCGCACTTGCATGGGGTGCAAGGGGTCGCAGGTTCAAATCCTGCTGTCCCGACCATTTAATTTTAGAACAAAAGATAGAAGGATATATGTCAAAAGAAGATCATATCGAAATGGAAGGAACGGTTGTTGAAACACTTCCTTACACAAGTTTTAGAGTAGAACTGGATAACGGCCATGTTATTACAGCTCATATCTCTGGTAAAATGCGTAAAAACTACATCCGTATTTTAACCGGTGACCGCGTAAAAGTTGAGTTAACACCCTATGACCTCACAAAAGGTCGTATTGTTTACCGCGGAAAGTAAGCGATCCTTCTAAAGAATAGACATCATATTTAAAATTAGGATATTTTAATAGGATGACTCACTATAAATGCGTTATTTTTGACTGGGATGGCACCTTGAATGATTCAAGTTCGACCATCGTCAGCAATATGAAAGACGCAACTGAAATTCTTAATTTGACCCCACCAAGCGACGAGGCAATCTTGAAGCTAGTGGGGTTAAATTTATCCACAATATTTCCCATTCTCTATCCTGAGCGTGATGCAAAGACGTACCAAAAAATGGTCGATACCTTTGTGGAGATCTCGCTTGCGAATCAACATAAAGAGACGCTATTTGACGGCGCGCTCGATGTGCTTAAGACGCTCCATCAGGAAGGTTTAAAATTAGCCGTGGCTACAGGGAAATCCCGCCGTGGTCTAAATACCGTTTTTAAACGCAATCCGCATTTTCAGGATCTTTTTATCACCACCCGTACCGGTGATGAAACGGCATCCAAGCCCTCACCATTAATGCTCGAAGAGATTTTAGATGAGCTTCAGCTGGATGTAAGTGAGGCGGTCATGATCGGTGATACTACCTTTGATCTTAAAATGGCGCGCACCATCGAGATGGATTCGATCGGCGTCTCCTACGGCGTTCATACACCTGCGCAACTTAAAACAGAATCCCCCCTAACAATCATTGATTCAATATCGGAATTGATTCCCGCGATATTTCGCTCATAATAGAGTAGAGATTTGCCCTCCGTCCGGCTCTTATTGAGCATCGCGCGCGGAGGGATGATTATCGCTTCATTTATTTCAAAAAAGAGAGAGACACTATGAGACCATCAGGACGTAACGCCGATGAAATGCGGTCATTAGAATTTATTCCTAATTTCACTATGCATGCCGAAGGCTCGGTATTGAGCTGTTTTGGGAATACCAAAGTGCTCTGCACGGCATCGGTTGAAGAGCGTGTGCCTCCTTTTTTACGCGGGCAGGGATCGGGTTGGATTACGGCGGAATATGGCATGTTGCCCCGTTCAACGCATAGCCGTTCCAATCGTGAAGCAGCGCGCGGTAAACAGAGCGGGCGCACTCAAGAGATTCAACGTCTGATTGGTCGTTCACTTCGTGCAGCAGTTAATTTGGAAGGCTTAGGCGAGCGCACCATTACGCTTGACTGTGATGTATTACAGGCCGATGGCGGTACACGGACTGCGGCGATTTCCGGCAGTTATATTGCTCTTGCGATGGCATTAAATGCACTCGTTAAAAATGGCACATTACCTGAAAATCCGCTCAAAAGCCAAATTGCAGCGGTATCGGTCGGTGTCTATCAAGGCGTTCCGGTACTTGATCTTGATTACCCAGAAGACAGTGCCGCAGATACGGATATGAACGTTGTGATGAATAGTAATGGCGGATTTATCGAAATCCAAGCAACGGCGGAGCTTAATGAATTTAAATACGATGAATTGACTGCACTTTTAGGGCTTGCAGATAAAGGAATTCGCGATATTATTGCCAAACAAAATGAAGTGCTAGCATCACTTTAATAGGTCGCAAATCTAGAATTTAGATTTAAATAAGAAATTCAAATAAGAGATTTAAAAAAGCCATTCCCGATGATCGTGCGAGCGGCTTTTTTATTGCTAGAATTTTTACTTAGTGGAATTTATTTAGAGAAGCTTATTTAGAAGGTGATAATTCGGCAAGGATCTGATCGATCTCTTCCACGAGGCCGGCTTTATGGAGTCCGTAATCGTGGAGAATCTCTTCACGCTCGCCATGTTCAGGGAAGTGGTCGCTAATGCCAAAATGTTTTATCGGTTTATAGATTCGCGCTTCATTAAGAAGTTCACTAATCGCCGACCCTGCACCGCCTGCAATGGCGCCATCTTCGATGGTGATGATGAGATCATGCTCGCGAGCCATGCGCGTTAACGTGTCGTAATCAAGCGGTTTAACAAAGCGAAGATCAACTAGCGATCCATTAAAATGATCGGCGATCTCTGTGGCAAGCGGAAGCATTGCTCCAACGCCGATCACCAGAATATTTGAGCGTTCATGAATTACATTGGCTTTCCCGATAGGGAGCGTCGTGAAGTCATTGGGATCATATTCCGCGCCAATCCCTTTTCCGCGAGGATAACGAACCATGGCGGGCGCGTTGGCATAAAAGGCGGTGGTGAGCATTTGGTAACACTCTTTTTCACTGCTCGGCGCCATAATCATCATATTGGGAATGCAGCGCACGTACGCCATATCAAAGGTGCCGGCATGAGTTGCGCCATCCGGGCCGACAATGCCCGCACGATCGACCGCAAACACCACGGGGAGATTTTGAATCGCCACATCATGAATGAGCTGATCATAGGCTCGCTGTAAAAATGTGGAATAGATCGCAACTACCGGGCGCAGCCCTTGAATTGCCATTCCTGCCCCGAGCGTTACCGCATGCTGTTCGGCAATGGCAGCATCAAAATATCGATTGGGGAAGCGCTTACTAAATTCTGTGAGGCCTGACCCTTCACACATCGCCGGGGTGATCGCTGCAAGATCCGCTTCACGCTCGCCCATATGGCAGAGCCATTCTGAGAAAACGTGGGTATAATTTTTCGCGTGATCGACCGGTTTTGGCGCGTCGTTTGATTCTGTCGACGTGCTTGGTTTTTTACCCGACACTGCATGATAGGTTACCGGCTCATCTTCGGCGATCTTATAACCTTTCCCTTTTTTCGTCGTAATGTGAAGGAATTTAGGCCCTTTTTTATGACGAAGGTTTTGAAGGGTGCTGACCAGCGTTTCAAGATCATGCCCATCGATGCGCCCAAAATATTGAAAGCCAAATTGTTCAAAGATGGTGCTCTCATTTTCCACAAACGCTTTGAGATGCTCTTCCGTTTTGCGGGCAATGTTTGCCGCGCTGCCAAAGGGAAGATTTTTAAGAATTTTTGCCCCTTCAGTGCGCACCGATTGCAGTAACGGATTGGAAAGAGTTCGCGTTAACATGCTATTGAGCGCGCCAACATTCGGCGAGATCGACATATTGTTATCGTTTAAAATAACGAGCATATTCGCTTTAAGATCACCCGCGTGATTGAGCGCTTCAAAGGCTTGTCCCGCGGTGAGCGCACCATCACCAATGACGGCAATGATCTGCTTTTCTTCATGCCCAAGCTCATGCGCGGCAATCGCCATTCCAAGCGCTGCACTAATGGAGGTAGAGGAATGGCCAACGCCAAAGGCATCGTAGGGGCTTTCAAACGGAGAGGGGAAGGGGCCAAGGCCGCCTTTTTTCCGAATGGTGTTAATTCTATTTTTACGCTCGGTGAGGATTTTATGGGGATAAGCTTGATGGCCTACGTCCCAAATAATCGGGTCTGCCGGAGAATTAAAGACATAGTGCAGCGCGACCGTTAATTCAATAACGCCCAAGCCAGAAGCAAAATGTCCGCCGCTCGCTAAGACGCTATCGATCAAAAATTGACGTAATTCTTCCGTGAGCGTTTTAAGTTCTTTGACAGTTAATTTCTTAAGATCCTGAGGAGTGTCGATCTGGTCTAAATAGTGATATCTGTCCATAGTCTGCCTTAATAATTACGTTTGACCACATAGGCGGTGAGATTGAGGAGCGGCGCGTTTTTCTCGCCGAGTGCATTCAAATTATCGAACGCCTTATCAATCAATTCATCTAAAATGGTGGTCGCTTTCTCTAAACCTAACAGTGTGACGTAGGTGGATTTTTCTTGTTCAAGATCTTTGCCCGCAGTTTTACCAAGCTCTTCGGAGGTGCCGGTGACATCTAAAATGTCATCTTTAACCTGAAACGCAAGGCCGATATTATCGGCAAATTCCGTTAAATGCATGAGGGTTTTCTCATCAGCATTACTCGCAATCGCGCCCGCAAGAATCGAGGCTTTAATCAGTTTACCGGTTTTTAAACGGTGGATTGCAACGAGCTCATCGGAGGTGATTTTACGCTCTTCACCTTCCAAATCCATCATTTGCCCGCCCACCATACCAGAGGCTCCCGCCGAATGGGAAAAGAGCTGAATGAGCTTGATTTTCGCGCTATCCGAAATGCCCTCAAGATGGGATAAAATCACAAAACTTTCCGTTAATAACGCATCGCCCGCTAAAATGGCGGTGGCCTCATCAAATTGAATGTGACAGGTCGGCTTTCCGCGGCGTAGTGAATCATCGTCCATCGCCGGAAGATCGTCATGAATGAGCGAGTAGGCGTGAATCATCTCAATCGCCATGCCTAATGGATAGAGGATTTTTGCATCAGCACCGGAGAGATGACCGGCCGCAATTAAGAGCATTGGACGGAGCCGTTTTCCGCCATTTAAGGCGCTATAACGCATCGCTTCTTTTAGATTCTTCGGCGCGTCAATGGACGCTAAATATCGGTCAAACTCTACTTCAAATGCAGCAAGCTGCTCATTGAGCCAAGGCGTTAATAAGGTCATCGGTTTCGTAATTTCAGTCTACAATTTATGCGTCGTCGCGCGCACGTTCATCGGTCAGTTGTTGGATCTTTTTTTCCGCCGCTTCAAGCGTGCCGTGGCAAGCTTTTGTGAGCGCAATCCCTTGTTCAAAATAGGTTAGCGAATCTTCTAAGCTAAGATCGCCATTTTCTAGTTTTTCCACAATTTCCGCGAGCTGCGTCAGTTGCGCCTCAATTGTCGGAGATTTTTTTTCGTTTTCCGTCACAAAAATTCCTTTAAAACTATATAATGGTGGGTACTATTCTAAGGTGCGGGCTTAATATATGCAAAATATATTATGCTGCGGGTGCGATCGCGGGCGATCATAATAACGGGTCTTAAATAATAAGGGGACACATGGGCAGACAATATCCGATTTATCGATATTTGGGGCTGATTTTAATCATGCTCACTGTCTCGCTGTCTGGGGTTGGCGCGCAGACGCATCCCTTAAACAGTGTGATCCAAGGCGGTCTCTCCTCGCAAACGAATAATTCCGAACAAGAGCTTCCCGACCCCGTTCGTCTAACCGCGGCGTGGTGGCAATATTTTGAGCTCGCCGAGGGCGATGACTTACAAAAACGCATTGATGCATTTTTAGAGCGGATCGATAATCAAGTCGCGCTCGTTGGGGAAGCCGAACAGCAAAAATATACCTCGCAAATTTCCCATTTAAAGGCGAACTTTGCCGCTTATGTCACCCTAAAAACCCGTGATAATCCCATTGCGCCTCCTAAAGAGATGATCAAAGATCATTACAATTTGTCGGATCTTATGGCGGTGATTCACCACGAGCGGGAAGTGCAGACACAGGTTAATCGAACCAAACAGGATATCGGCGATCAAGAGAAGCAGTATCGTGAATTGAGCCGTCAGCTCAACAGTCTGATGGTGTCGTTTATCGAGCTTCCGAGCAATGCGGCAGGGCGGTTTGATAAGGCGCTTGCGATTATTTTACAGCAGACAGAAGTTGCGCTTATTGATGAGCGGTTACGCATTCAGCGGAAAAATCTGCTGATTGAGGAAAATCGTCTACTTGAGGCCTCAAAACTTCGTGATGGCGCAGTTGAACGACTCGTTTTTACTGAAGATGAACGCACAGCATTAAAGCAAGAAGCAACTCGTCTTGAACGTGAATTAAAGGAAGCCAATACTCGGCTTCTCCGGGCGCAATCTCAAGTATTACTAACACCAGAAGAGACTGCGGAAGACCGAGCGGTGATGCGTCTTCGCAATCAGCAAGCCCTTAAAGAGAAGATTAATCTTGCGGTGCTTGAAACGCGGCTCTATATCTATCTCAATGAGCTCGATTCCCTCAGCCTTTTAGCGAAAGATGAGACGCTCGATGTGGAGCGCATTCAAAAACGGTTATCGGATCGGCAGCGTAAACTCCAAGAGATTACCGTGGTCGGGCGCGATTGGTTTAATCAAAATGAGCTCGAACGGGCCAATTCAAATACCTTTTTAGCCGATGTGGAATCGAAAGGCAGTACCGATCACAATACGTTTTT
This sequence comes from uncultured Ignatzschineria sp., assembly GCA_945619025.1. Taxonomy (GTDB): domain Bacteria; phylum Pseudomonadota; class Gammaproteobacteria; order Cardiobacteriales; family Wohlfahrtiimonadaceae; genus CALZBJ01. Next base: position 11,145 of record CALZBJ010000011.1, read on the forward strand.
AGCGAGCATTGCGAAAGATCGTTTAGTCTTAGTGCAAGAAACATCGGTACTGCTACAAAAATTACAGACGGAGATGGCGGACGTTCATTTCCTCTCGAGCATTATTGAAAAGCAGCTCTTAAGTTATCAAGGGCCTTTTTTTAATTGGATTAATCGCACCAAAAGTACGCTCAGTTACGGTTGGCGCAATACTAAACAGTTATTGCGCACTGCGCTCTTTAAAGTGGGCGATACGCCAATTACCCCGCTCAGTTTTGCCCAGTTTTTACTGATTGTTTTTATCTGCTGGTGGGTGGCATTTTGGCTCAATAAGATTCTGTTTCGGATCGGGAATAAACGCGGCGATGAGAAGCTTCCGGCCTACTATATTGTCGGGCGACTCCTCTATTACAGCGTCATTTTATTTGGATTTTTATATGCACTCACCGCAATCGGCATCGACTTCACTAACTTTGCCTTAGTGGCGGGGGCATTGGCGATCGGACTCGGTTTCGGGTTACAATCGATCGTCAATAACTTTGTCTCAGGCCTGATTTTGCTCTTTGAGCGCTCCATTAAAGTCGGTGACTTTATCGAGCTACAAGATCGCGGGCTGTGGGGCGAGGTAAAAGAGATTAACGTACGCGCGACCATCATTAGCGATAATGATAATGTCGATATCGTGATTCCAAACTCCGAGCTCATCAACACAAAAATGATGAACTGGACCTTAAAAGAGCCCCATCGCCGGATGCGTTATCCGTTTAAAGTGGCCTATGGAACCGATAAAGAGTTGGTGCGCGAGGCCGTTTTAGCGGCAGCAGAAGCGCTTCCGCATACCTTAAAAGGGATTCCCGGACGAAACCCTGCGGTATGGCTCACCAATTTTGCCGAGTTTTATTATGAATTTGAGCTGGTGGTGTGGCTCACGGCGCGTGCGGTAAAGCGCCCTAATGGCGTTCGCGCGGCCTATATGTGGGCGATCGATAATGCGCTCCGCGAGTTTGATATTGAAATACCTGTTCCTCAGCGTGAGCTCCGCTTTCGTGAGGGGAGTGCGTTACCGGTAACGCGCTATAAACAGCAAGAGAACATGATCTTCGAGGAGGATGATCTTCCTGAAGATGACCCATTTTTAGAGACTGAAGAAATAGAAAAGCAAGATGAAAAATAATACCTTTCAAGAGATCATTTTAACGCTACAACAATATTGGGCGGATAAAGGCTGTGCAGTCTTACAGCCGTACGATATGGAAGTGGGCGCGGGAACATTCCACTCAGCCACTTTTTTACGCGCGCTCGGGCCTGAGCCATGGGCGGCAGCGTATGTACAACCTTCTCGCCGTCCGACCGATGGCCGCTATGGAGAAAACCCGAACCGTCTGCAACATTACTATCAATTCCAAGTGGTGATTAAACCCTCGCCGGACAATATTCAAGAGCTCTATTTAGGCTCGCTTGAAGCGCTTGGCATCGATACTGAAACGCACGATATTCGTTTTGTGGAAGATGACTGGGAATCACCAACGCTTGGCGCGTGGGGGCTTGGTTGGGAAGTGTGGTTAAACGGAATGGAAGTGACCCAATTTACCTATTTCCAACAAGCGGGCGGTTTAGAATGTAAGCCGGTTACCGGCGAGATTACCTACGGACTTGAGCGGTTTGCAATGTACGTTCAAGGCGTTGAAAGCGTCTATGATTTGGTCTGGTCCGATGGGCCTTTTGGTAAAATTACCTACGGCGATGTGTTCCATCAAAATGAAGTGGAGCAATCGGATTACAACTTTAATCACGCCGATACCGATTATCTCTTTAAGTCATTTACCTTTTATGAAGGAGAAGTGGAGCGTCTACTTGCAGCGGATTTAGTACTCCCCGCTTATGAGATGGTGCTCAAAGCCTCTCATGCGTTTAACTTACTTGATGCACGTAAAGCGATCTCGGTAACCGAGCGTCAATCATATATTTTACGCGTGCGCAAGATGGCAAGTGCGGTAGCGCAGAGCTATTATGCGGCTCGTGAAAAGATGGGTTTCCCGATGTTAGAGCGCGGTTAATTAGAGTTCGTTCTATCAGATTCATAAAAAGCGATCGTAGTCAGTCTTTCTGACTAGAGATCGCTTTTTTATTGCCCGCTGATTTTTCTGTCGCTAGATAAATTTAGGCATAAAAAAAGAGCCACTGATTGCTCAATGGCTCTTGGCATCTTGTACACGAAAATCGTGTGTTCGATTAAATCTGTAAGGTATAGATTAGGTCGATCATAAAGGTGATGTCGTCTTCACTGTCTAAAATTTTCCAGTGATCCACTTTTAAGTCTTCTAATACTGATCTACCGTTATCATCTTCATGCATGGTGCGAAGCGTCTCTTTTAAGAGTTCTGCTTTTTCTGCAAACGCAGGTGAAAGCACAAAACAGTGCGCAACCGTTGCGATATCTTCAGGTTCTGTTGCCACTAAGCTCTCTAATTGGCTTGCAACAATTTTACTTAAACCGCGATAGATATCCGTTGGAAGCATCGCCACTTGCGAGTTGCCTTTTAAGAGCTCTTTAATCGCTAAAATGTGGTTTGATGTATCGATAAACGTGATGTCATCTTTGGTTAAGTTTGCAGGTTCAAGCAGGATAGTACCTAAGGTACGAAGGTCTGCGTTCATCGCTGCAGAGACTTTAAGATCCGTTTGGAGATCTTCAACCTTTGTAATCTCGCCACCTTTTTTAGTGACGATGGTCACTTCCGCAACATCCGACGCTGGCTGTGCAAGCGCAATAAATTTTTGCTCGCGAATTAACCAACCCGCATCATAAGGGTTTGCATAAAGAAGATCGATTTTACCGTCGAGTAGTGCCTGTTTTTGATCATCAAACGAAATATACTCCAATACACTGATTCCTTCGCCAGTTTTGCGTTGGAGCCAGCTGCTGAACAAATGCCAACCAGGGAGACGCTGTGGTGAGACATCTGGGGCAATAGAAAAAGAGATCGATGACATAAAACGGTTCCTTTGTTTAAAAGCTAAAACATACAATAAAAATTGGCCGACGCGGTCTGCTCTATGTATATATTGATTTAACCATGATAGACTATTTTTTAAGAAAATGCATAAGAAATTAAGAGTTAATCGGGCCGAGCTTGACTCTGATTAAGTCCCCTTTCTTTAGAGCATTATTTCTATAATTGTTATTTATTCTATGAGAGAAAAAAGGCTAGAGAGCTATGCAAAAATTTTTAGAGTGCGCAAAAGAAGCGGCATCCATTGCCCGTAATATTATTGCAACTGAATATGATAAAAATGCATTTAAGATTACCATCAAAGCAGACATGACGCCCGTTACCGAAGTGGACGTCGCGGTAGAACAGGCGATTCGTGCGCATATCTCTAAGCACTTTCCAGACCACGGATTTTTCGGGGAGGAAGAGGGGAAATCGAACATCGATTCCGATTATGTATGGCTCGTTGACCCGATCGATGGCACCAAAGCGTTTGTGCGTCGCCGTCCATTTTTCTCATGCCAAATTGCGCTCATGTATAAAGGGGAGATCATCTTAGGGGTCTCAACGGCGCCGTCGTTTAATAATGGCGAACAATTTTATGCAGTGCGGGGTGAAGGAGCATTCCGTGAAAATGGTGAACGTTTGTCGGTGAGCGATATTACCGAGTTTTCAAACGTGGTACTCTCATCGGGGAACTTAAAATCGCTTGCACAAGATGCGGTACGCTGGAACAATTATGGCGAACTCATCAAACAAGTGAACTCAACGCGCGGATTTGGTGACTTCTTGCATTATCATCTATTAGCGCAAGGCTCGCTCGATCTTATTGTGGAATCAGATGTCAATATTCTCGATATCGCCGCACTTTCAATCATTGTGGAAGAAGCGGGCGGGGTGGTGACCACCTTAGAAGGGGATAAACTCTCCCTTGAAACCAGCAGTATTTTAGCGGCAACGCCTGAGGTTCACGCAAAAACCTTAAAACTGATCAACGGCTAAGCCAAAATCGGCACCGATAGGTTGTAGTTTCATAAAAAATAGGGTATCTTATAGCCCTTGTGTAAAAGGAGAAGTGGCCGAGTGGTTGAAGGCGCTCGCCTGGAAAGCGGGTATACGTTCATAGCGTATCGAGGGTTCGAATCCCTCCTCCTCCGCCAGATTTAAAGCCCTCTGTTAGGTAACTAGCAGAGGGCTTTTTTATTAGATTTTTTTTGTCTTTTATTATCTCAAGCCCCCTAAACATGGTATAAAACTCCTCAAATAAATGAAGAGAAGCGGTTTTTGAGCGGATGGGATATTCAAAGATTATTGTATTGGCGCTGATTCTTATTGTGGGACTTGGTACTTTTTTGGTGCGAACCCATTATATTAATGAGCGCTCCACAAAGGGGCTTTCAGGCTATTTACGCGATACCTTTTTCTGGCAGAGTGAAGGGACGCTTTATGGGCGCGTGATGAATGTGCTCATGGCGAAAACCGTGATTGATCTCGCCTTTTTTCTGTTAAAACTGCTTCTCATTTTACTCTTTGGTTGGATTTCAATCCGCTTTTCACTTGAGTTTTTACAATATGGGGTGATGGCGCTCTGTTTAATTAGCGTGCCACGCCATACTTATAATGTCTCTCGCATTGTGATCGAAACCTTTAAAAATCGCTTTAATCTCTATCAAGCCTATAAAATGGTGATCGTCATGCCGGAGGTGCATCGTCTTGAAAAGCCTGGGATGTTGACGCGATTTATCGAGTGGATTTCCGGTCGAGGAGAGTGGCGCAGGTGGGCGCATCAGGCGGAAATTAATCAAATCACGCGGCGAACGCTCCCTATTTTCCTGCTTCGCTTGGTGGTGACCTTTGGGCTCGTTGTGCTTTTTTCAAAGATGCTCAGTTGGCTGATTATCCCGCAAATGGTCTCAAATGAAGCGCTTTTAACACTCACTGCTCGCGGGAATTTTATCGGTATTGTGACGCTGTATCTCTATCCCTTTTTTGCGTCGATTGATTTCTGTTTTCAGACGGAGTTTGTCAGCGTTTTGCTTGAAGAGGGGTCGCTCTGGCGTAATTTAATGAATTATCTCTTTAACCCGGCATGATTTGTTTTATAAATTAACGCACTGTTTCCCGCATAAAATTCTTTAAACTGAGCGGAAAACCGTTTACACTGAAGGGATCGCGTACGTAAATGTGCTCAAAAGGCGCGCCGTACGATTCATCCACAATAGAAGGATAGGCAAATATGAAATTTTCAAAAACATTATTAACGTTATCAGGAATCTTTTTTATGTCCTATGGCCAGGCGGCAGATGCCGATACTTTAAAATCATTTCCCGAAGCCGGCGAAGGGCAGGTGCGCCATGTGATTGAGCTTCCCGCGCTTCCTGATGAATACACCGTGAAAGTGGAATTGTTGGTGGGTAAAACGATGGAAACCGATTGCAATCGCCACTTTTTTGGTGGTGAAATGACCGAGAAAACCGTTGAAGGATTTGGCTATAACTATTATGAAGTGGCTGAATTAAAAGGCCCGATGAGCACCTTAATGGCTTGTGCGGATGCCGATAAAAAACAAGAGTTTGTGACGCTTCAAGGGCAAGATCTCGTACGCTATAACAGCCGTCTTCCGATTGTGGTCTATACCCCTGAAGGCACTGAAGTAAAATATCGCATCTGGCAAGCAAATGTGCTTGTTCACGATGCTGAGCAAAAATAATTAATCTTGCGTGAGGAAGGTAAAAACGTCTTCATAAATGAGACCATTATTGACAATATAACTTCCATGATCATGACCTTTGATGATGGTTAGCTCGCTATGAGGTAGTGCGCCGACGATCCGCTCAAAGGTCATTGGTTTGTAAAGATCATTTTCAGCGCCGATGACGAGCGTCCGGTTTTGCACTTTTTTAAGCTCATCGGGCGTAATATTGGGCTCGTCCATCATCATTTTATAGAGCGGATCTTGAGTCTTGGTATATAAGATTCGCACATAACGCAGGCACGCGTCGGTGAGATCATCGGGGGTTAGATTTGGCCCAAGCAAAATGAGGCGATTCAGTCTATTTTGCGCCTTAATCGCCATCAACATCGTCACAATCGAGCCATCACTAAAGCCGAGCACATGCGGCGTTTCAATGTTTAAAGCCTCGATAAATTCTAAAATATCATCACGCATCGTTTCATAATGAAACTGATCGGTTTTCTCACTCTTTCCATGATTACGGCTATCGATCGTGTAGACGGTAAAATGCTCCGCGAGTTTTTCCGCAAGCGGATCAAAAATCGTTAAATCCTCCCCATTTCCATGCAATAAAATTAGCGGATCGCCCGATCCTTGCTTGGTGTAATGCAGTGTCACGCCGTTAACTTTAATATCCATGATGATTGTGATGATTCCTTGATACTTGCTCTATGATTTTAACTATAGAGATTAGTATACGGGATGTGCTGAGTTAGATAAATCTGATCATAATCGGCGCAAACGTTAATAATATGTGATTTGCTATATCCTACAGATAGTTTGTTGATCATATTAATTTCACTAAGAGGAGTCATCATGGAAAATAGTATTGATAATATTTATCAAGATCTTCGCGAAGGATTTGTTGTGGTCGGATTAACCGGTGCGATAGGAAGCGGGTGTAGCACGATTGCTGAGCTATTATCTGAAGAATTAACCGAGTCAGATATTGAACACTTTGAGTCTCATCTAAACGAGGAGACATTTGATAGCCTTGAACCGTATCGAGCGCGAAAAATAAAGACTTTTATTAAAGAAAGGAAGTGGAAGCCTTTTTATCAAGTAAAAGTGTCCAATTTACTCTTTGCCATTTTATTTGCCCATCGCGAGGCGTATGAGTCGGAAAAGCTACATGTATCCTCTTGGTTTTCTGAAACAGAAGATTCAAAGTATCTTGATGTAGAACGTTTATGTCAGACGATTTTGGATCTGATTACCCATGATGATGTGCGTCGACATGACAATACTAAACGCCTTACAGAACATTTAGAGCGGTTAGATTATGTGATTCAAAACCAAGTTAAAAAATCAAATCAAAATTATACATGTGACTTTCAAGAAATCGGATCATCATTGCGCGAACATGGAGAAGTAATTAATAAGATTCCATTTCAATATACGTCGATGAAGTCGGTAGCGCATGTGTTTCTTATCTCACAATTGATTAATAAGATGATAAAAAAGTTAAAGGCGGAAGGCACAGACTTTTTTGTGATTGATGCGTTACGAAATGTGCATGAAATAAACTTTTTTAAGGCGCGTTATTCCAATTTTTACCTATTTGCGATTCAGGCTGAAAAGGAAGTTCGAAAAATGCGGGTCATGGATGGTTTTTCATTTAATGAAGCGGATTATAACGAAATCGTAGCCAGAGAGACGGAAAAGAAAGGCTTGCATAATCAGGATATTAATCGATGTTTAAGCGGTGGTGATATATTTATTACGAATAATGAACGAGGATGTGATGCCCTTAAATATAATCTACTTAAATATGTCTCATTGATTCGAAAGCCCGGATTATTTACTCCATCAAAAGATGAGCGAAACATGCAGATTGCACTGACTGCGCGTTATAACTCAGGGTGTATTTCTCGGCAAGTCGGTGCTTGTGTGGTCGGGAAAGAGGGATATGTTCTGGGTATTGGCTGGAATGATGTGCCAGAAGGATCGATTCCCTGTCTTTATCGCTCAGCAAAGACATTATTGTCGGATCATAAAAAGGCCCCAGAGTTTAGTGATTACGAAATAAGTCCAATTTTCACTGAGTATGTTGCGAGTAAGATTCGCTTGAGAGAGGAGCCGTTTTGCTTTAAGGATTTAGAAAATAGTCGCAATGCGGAAGAAAAATTTAAAGCAATTGAGCAAGATCCCAAGTTATCGAGTCTTAATTGCGAGTTAGATCAGAAACGTTATGATGATCTTATAAAATACTTGGAACATCAATTCACGAAAAACTTTAAAAACCCTACCCGTGAACGAGCCCTTCATGCCGAAGAAAATGCGTTTTTACAATCTTCTAAAGTGGGAGGAGGATCACTAAAGGGTGGCACACTCTACACGACCGATAGCCCTTGCCAACTGTGCGCTAAAAAAGCGATGCAACTGGGGATTGAGCGAATTATCTATATCGATGCATATCCGGATATCTCAAATGCTCAGACGCTATGCTCAGGACCTACAGAAAATCGTCCTATTGTGCATGCCTTTGAAGGGGTAGCGGAGAGTGCATTTATGAAGTTATTTAAGCCGTTAATTATCATTAAAGATGAAATTGATCTCAAATCTTAAACGGCGTTAATTCCTGTAAGTCTGTCAATGTCATCATTGGCAGGTTTTTTTATTAAACAATATCAGTTGGCGTATATTGGTATTAATAAATTTGAAGTTTATTAAGCTAACGACAAGGACCAAAGATGAAAAAGTTGTGGGGCATTGCGCTGTTATGCGTGGGAATGTTGAGTGGGGCGATGGCGGAGCCGTATACGCCGATTAAAAGTCTTGAAGAGATTTTATCGATTCGAGAAGAGGGCGGTAAATATTTCGTCAATTTTGACCTAGAGAAATTGCAAACGGCGGTGCTCAATTTTGAAAAGCATGCGCGTACCTATCCAGTGACATTTGATTCGCGCATGGAGCAGCAACAAGCAATTGATGATGTGATTTTGGTGGATATGCTCAGCGTGATCTATCCGTTTAATAACGATATCGGCACGCTGCAGCTCTTTTTGCGTCTTAATGCGGTGGCCTATAATCTCGATCATAATCCGCTTGAGAGTCTAAAGCGGTTTGATAAAACAGCCAATTTACTCCTTGAGCTTAAAGAGGATGATCCATCCCTTCACAATTTTATCGCCAATTTCCAAGCCTCAACGGGGCAGTATGACAATGCGGAAATGCACTTTAAGCGCGCCATTGAGCTTGGTGATACCCACTCATATTACGGGCTTGGGCTCGTCTATTTGAGCCAAGATCAAGATGAAAAAGCGCTTGAGGTGATGAAGGAGTATCGTATGCATCATCCAAGCAATAACAATATTGATGAGGTGATTTCGATCATTGAGCGTGGTGATTATGAGATTAAGAAAACGCCTGAAACGCCATCATAATGATTGATTAACTTTGATTAAATGAATGATCGAGCGAAAAATCGGTCTCTTTACGGCCTACATCATATTATTTAGGGAAAGGGCTGGAGGCATTGCCCGAAAGGCGCTATTCTGAGGGAAAGCATTAATTAAAACGCCTGGAAATAGCGAGCGAAACGGCGCCGCGGGCGATAAGGAGGCAGAATGAAAAAAGTAGTGTTGATCGGATTTGGGGCGATTGGTGAATATGTGGCGGAGCATCTTCCAGAAGGGATTGAGTTGGCCGCTGTGGTGGAAGTTCCTGAGAATATTCCGGCGCTTGTGGCGCGTTTTACCGGTAGACCGATCGAGGTGGTTTCATGCATTAATGATCTCTCGATGACGCCGGATTTAGTTTTAGAAGCCGCGGGGCAGGCAGCGCTAAAAATGCATGGGGAAGCGGTGCTTCGCTTTGGTTGGCCGCTCACGATTGTGTCGGTCGGCGCGCTTGCAGATGAGGTATTTCACAATAATTTAAAACAGGCCGCAAAAGAGGGCAATAGCCGTTACTGGCTGCTTCCTGGGGCACTTGGCGGGATTGATGCACTGTCGGCGGCAAAACGCACGGGGCTTGAGCATGTTTCGTATCAGAGTTTAAAATCGATCGAAGGTTGGCGTGGCACTCATGCGGAAAATTTAATAGACCTTGATAGCGTCACGGAAGCGACCTGCTTTTTTAAAGGATCGGCCCGTGAAGCGGCGACACTGTTCCCGAAAAATGCCAACGTTGCCGCAACCATTGCGCTAGCCGGAGCGGGCTTTGAGGCCACCGATGTGGAGCTTTGGTGTGACCCCAACCCAATCAAAAACCGCCATACCATCGATGTTAAAGGTGTCTTTGGCGATTTTACTATTACCATCAAGGGCAATCCCTTAGCGAAAAACCCTAAAACCTCAATGTTAGCGGCGTTAAGTGTGCTCCATGCCTGCGATAATCTCGTTGCGCTTGAATGGGTGTAGTGAGGTTAGAGCGTTGGGCGCCTCAAAATTAACATAAAACGTACGATATAAAATGAGAAAGCGATCTTCGGATCGCTTTTTTTATGTGCGGATTTACGGACAAATTATGTTATTTGTCATTAATAATTTAAATTGAAAATAGCATATCGATATCTTTGGCAAATCAAAAGCCGATATAACTCATTGAAAATTGAGTTTTCAGGAACACTTCTAGCGGTGTAGATGAATCATTTCTCACTTTAGTAAATATTTGCAATTGACAATAATCATTAAAAAGCAATAATAGCCAAAGGAGAACAATTATCATTTACATTTATGCAGCTTGGTGGACCGATGTTAGGAAAAAGAAAACTGCTGCCGTTTCTGCTTGCGTCTTTATTAATGGCGCAAGCAGCGGCGGAGCCTACCCAAACGAAAACGAACGCCCCATTTAACGGGGTCGATGGGACGAGTGAGGCACTCGATAAAAATGCTCAAGCCCCTGAATTAAAGCTCAACCGCGTCATCGTTACCGCGATGAAAGAGGCGCTTGCCATTGAAGATAGTGGCGCGACCATTGCCCATTTTGGTGAAAGCGAGATCGATCGACTCAATGCCACATCGCTCAGTGATCTGCTGATTTATGAACCTGGCGTGAGCGTGGATGAGAGTAAATCTGGGGGGTTGAGTGATATTCGTATCCGCGGGATTGGTGACGATCGCGTCCTTATTTTAGTCGATGGCGCGCCGCTGCCACAGACCTATAGTTTCGGCAGTTATCTTGGAACGAATCGAAATTATTTTGATCTCGATGCGATGAAATCGGTGGATATTGTCAAAGGACCGATGTCGACGCTCTATGGCGGCAGTGCGCTCGCGGGCGGTATTTTCATGATGACGAAAGATCCAAGCGACTACATTAAACCTGGTGAAAAATATGGCGGTGAGGCGAAGATTGGATATCGCTCGGCTTCACGTGAAACCTTGCTATCTGGCACGGGCGCGGCAAATTTTAACGATGATCTTTCGGCATTTTTGCGCCTGACGTACAAAAAACAGCATGAGCGCGCTAATCATCACGGCGATGGTGCGGGGAACTCACAGCTTGGGCCAAATCGCCTTCATCCCGATCCTTCCGATTCGAACGTCAATAATCTACTGACTAAGTGGGTATTTGAACCCAATAGCGAGCACAAATTTAGCGCGACCTATGAGTATTTTAAGGAAGATGTGGATGTCGATCCGAAAGCAAAAATCGGCGATATTCCCGATATTGCCTTTAGGATGTTTAAGCAATTAGCCCTTGAAACCAACGATATTAATAAGCGCCAACAGCTCACCTTTAGGCACGATTTTAATCTAAAAACGCAGCTCTTTGATCAAGGATTTTGGCAACTCTATTTCCAGAAAAATAGTGTCGAGCAGAGCAGTTTTGAGGTGCGTGAAATGATTGAAGGGGGCATGGTCACCGAGCGGGATCGTCTCTCTACGTTTGATAATAAAAGTCTTGGGTTTGGCGCGGAGTTTACTAAATTACTCGAGACTCAAAATGGCATTACGCACAATCTAACCTATGGATTAAGTGCTCGGCAGAATCGCGTAAGTACCGAACGTACCGGCGATACGAGAATGCGTCCGAGCGGGCAATCGATGGAGAGAGAGGCGTTCCCCAATAAAAGTTTCCCCGATTCAACGATTCGTGAATACGGTCTATTTATCCAAGATCGCATTGGATTGATGGAGGATAAAATCGAGCTGATCGCAGGATTACGCTTTGATCATTATCGCCTCAATCCGAAAACAGGCACAGCGTATGAGAGCGCAAACCCCGGTGTCTTACCGCCGGCGAAAGTGAGCAAAAGCCAATTTTCGAAACGGTTTGCGCTTCTCTACCACCCCAATGATGAACACACCCTTTTCGTTAACTATTCCGAAGGATTCCGAGCACCCACGTTTGGAGCGGTGAATGTCGGTTTTAGCAATCCAGCTGTTGGCTACACGAGCCGCTCCAATCCTAATTTAAAGGCCGAAACCAGTAAGCTCTACGAGCTTGGTTGGAACTACACCGATGAGAAACATTCCGTTGCGCTTACCGGATTTTACACTACCTATAACAATTTTATTGATGAGCTGAGCTCAGTGGGGAAAGATCCGGCGTCGGGATATCTCGTCTATCAGGCAGTTAACCTCGATAAAAGCTATATCTACGGGCTTGAGGCGAAGGCGCGTTTTGAACTGATGGAAGTGCAAAATGGGCACGGTTCCATCGGGCTCAATGTTAGCGCAGCGTACGCAAAAGGCAAAGATAAAAAGACGAAAGAGCCGATTAATGGCGTCGATCCGTTAACGCTGACGATGGGGCTTGATTATCGTTTTGATGAGTCTTTTTATGTGGGCGCACGGGTCAAAATGGTGAAGGCGAAAAAGGCCAGCGAGATCTCGACAAGTATGAAAGAGACAGGCGTTGGGCGCGTTCCCGGATATGGCACGCTTGATCTTGTAGCGGAATATAAGCCAACCGACGACATCACCATCAATGCCGGTATTTATAACGTTTTTGATAAAAAACATTGGAGTTGGGGCGATCGCATGACGCAAACCTCTCCAGGATTGATTGAGCGTGGCAGTAAACCCGGCATTAATGCAGCGCTTTCGATCAAGATTGATTTTTAAGGAAAAGTGGAGCATTCCATGACGATTCGATTGAAGAGACGATTTCAGAAAAAAGCGAAATCGGGCAGGCCTTTTTTTTCAACCTCGGTGCTCGCATTGATTGCGAGTGCTGGATTAATGCAGACGATGGCGTTTGCGGAGATTGAACCGCCAAAAGAGCGCATTATCACCACCTCAAATGTGCTTACCCAAGTGGTGGTTGCGCTCGGAAAAGAGGCGGAACTTGTGGGCGTTGATACTACGAGTCGCACAACGCCGAGTCTTAAAAAGCTCCCGGATGTTGGCTACCGTTTAGCGCTCTCAACGGAAGGGATCTTATCGCTCAAACCGACGCTGATTTTAATCGCTGAAGGCGCAGGGCCGCAAAATGTGCTCGATCAAGTGGCTCGCTCGAAGGTACCGCAATTGATGATCGATGAGCTCAATTCTGTGGAAGATATTGTTGCGATGACCGAAAAAATCAGCTCGGCGTTAGGCGTTGCATCTCGCGGTGAACGGCTGGCAAAATCAGTGGAAACATCTGCGGAACAACTGCAATCGACGGTTGCTCAGCGCCCCAATTATCGCGGGTATTTTATTATGCAAGAAGCGGGCGGCAAGGGGAGTGTCTCCATTTCAGGTCGCGATACCAGTGCCGATAAAATGCTGGCGCTTCTGGGGGTGCAAAATCTATTTGGCAGTGATTTTAATAACTATAAATCGGTGAGCATGGAAGGGCAGATGGAAAAACGTCCCGACCTTGTCTTTATCGGGAGTCGCCGGGATTTTGCCTCTGAGAGCCTGGATCAAATTGCGCCGTTTAAGCATCTCACAAAAGGGATGAAAGAGTGGCCTGTAAAGCTTCAGCCAACATGCGTCTTTGAGCTCGATATGAGCCGATATCTGGTTTACGGAATCCATATTTTTGATGAAGTGCTCGCGCTTCGAGAGGCGGTTGATGCATGCATGACGGAGGCAAAGTAGATGAATAGTCAGCTCTTTGAACAGTATCAAAAAATGCTCGTATTTGGCGGCATTGCGGCGCTCTGCGTGGTTGTTGGTGGCGCGATGTGGCAGGGCGCGATGGCGATTGAGTGGAGCAATCTGTTTAATTCGGACTCCATCGATTATTACATCTTTTGGAATGTGCGCGTACCGCGGGTGCTCTCGGCGCTCTTGGTGGGCGGGGCTTTTGCGATTTCTGGCGCAGTGATGCAGGGACTCTTTCGTAATCCACTCGTTGAGCCGGGGATTATCGGGGTTTCAAGCGGGGCGGCGCTCTTTGCCTCGTTTACCATTGTGCTCGGTTATAAGTGGCTACCAAATCTATTTGAAACGCTCGGCGATTACGCGCTTCCCGTTGCGGCGTGCATTGGTGGGTGGTTGGTGACGGCGATTTTATACAATTTTTCAAAAAGCCGGCATTCGATCAGCATCAGCTCCATGCTCTTAATTGGGATTGCGATCAATGCCTTTACTGGCGCGATGATCGGGCTTTTAACCTTTATCGCGAGTGAAACAGAGCTGCGCTCCCTCACCTTTTGGTCGATGGGAAGTTTGGGCGGATTTAATTATCACAAGATCGCGATTTTAGCGGGCATTCAGGCGTTGATCATTCCCTTTTTACTCCTAAAAGCGCGCGAGATGAATGCCATGCTGCTTGGGGAGCGCGAGGCGCGCCATCTTGGGGTTCATGTAGAAAAGCTGAAAAAACAGCAGATCTGGGGCGTTGCCATTATGACGGGCAGTGCGGTAGCGTTTTCCGGCGGGATTGGCTTTGTCGGGCTTGTGATTCCTCATCTTATTCGCATTTTGTTTGGCTCGGATAATCGCTTTGTCTTGCCGCTTTCCTATCTATTGGGCGGCATGCTGTTAATGGTGGCCGATGGATTATCGCGAACGCTCGCCGCGCCTAGTGAAGTGCCGATCGGTATTTTAACCGCCTTTATTGGGGCACCCTTTTTGGGGTATCTCGTCTTTAAGCAGGGGAGATAGAGGATGTTTACCGTAAAAAATATCAAGGTGAGCGTTCGTCAAAAGCGCTTTCAGAAAGAGCTGATTAATGTGCCCAATTTAACGCTGCATCAGGGCGAATTTACCGCATTAATTGGCCCAAATGGTGCCGGGAAAACAACGTTGCTGAATTGCCTTGCGGGCGATTTAATGCCGACAACCGGCGAGGTGCTCCTTGCGGGGAAGCCGCTCAATGATTACAGCATTAGCGAGCTTGCTTACCGCCGGAGTGTGTTACCGCAAACCCAACATATTCCCTTTGCGATCAATGTGCGCGCGGTGCTTTTAATGGGGGTGATGCCCTTTGAGGTGAGCTATCGCGATTCGCGGGTGGTTGAACTTCTTGAAACGATCTGTTCCCACCTTGAACTTTCGCATCTACTCGATCAAACCTATCAAACGCTTTCGGGCGGGGAGCAACATCGGGCGCAGATTGGGCGCGTGTTAATGCAAGCACTCTTTGCGTGTGATGAAACGCCGTATCAGCCGCGGGTATTGTTGCTCGATGAACCCTTTAATCATCTCGATCTTTACCATCAGCAAAAACTATTGCGCTATCTAAAAGAGCTCAAAACAGCGGGGATGACCATTATCTGCGTGATGCACGATCTCAATCAAGCACTTCAATCGGCAGATCGATTAGTACTGATGGCGCGCGGAACGCTTCACGGCGTCTACACCCCCGATGAGCTGCGCGAAAGTACCCTTTTAAACGAGGTGTTTGGCGTTGATTTTATAACGCTCTATCACCCCGATAATGCTGAGATTTCAGCACTTTCATATCTACTGTCGTAGCGACGCTAGGACGGAGAATTCCTTTTTTTATCATCATTACTGAGAACTATTTTGGAGAAAATAATGACCGATCAGATTACAAAAAACAACCTTGTGCAGGTGTACACCAAAGATCAAGCAGCCGCGGATTCTCGCGAGCAACTTCTTTCAACCTTTAATGGCGTATTAGCGACGACGATGCGTGATACGCTCGGGCTAGAGGGCTATCCTTTTGGCTCTGTAGTGCCATTTTGCCTTAACTCTCGTGGCGAGCCGATCTTGCTTATTAGCGATCTTGCACAGCATACAAAAAACCTCAAAGAGAATCCGAAAGCCTCGCTGATGATTCACAATATTGACCAAGATAATATTCAAAAAGGTTGGCGTTTAACGGTGATTGGCGATATTACGCCGATCGATCCAAGCGAGTACGATGATATTGCCGATCGGTATGAGCGTTTCTTTGGTGAGAGCCGCCGTTATCATGAGGTGCACGATTTTAATTTTTATCAACTCACCCCGAAAAAATATCGCTATATTCACGGTTTTGGGGAGATTCACTGGGTCGATACGGAGCGCGTTTTACAGCCTTCGCCCTTTGATGCCGAAACCGAAGCGAGCATGATCGATCATATGAATGAGGATCATCACGATACCATCGTCCGTTTTATGAAAACCCGCGTGGAAGTGCTTCCAAATGCCGAGCTTAAGATGGTGGCGATCGATCAATATGGATTTATTATCGCGATGGGAGAGGCGCTCCATCGTTTCTTCTTTGAGCGAGAAGCTGAAACGCCGAACGATATCCGCATGCTCCTAGTGGATATGGCGAAAAAAGTCGCGTAATTTTCTCCAATTACATTTGCGATTTCTCAGAACGAAGAGAAGCCCTGCTGATGGTTCAGTGGGGCTTTTGTTGTTGTGGATCTTACATAGTATATATAGGGGCGATTTCTGCGTGGGATTATCGGGCATTTTTTTTGATGATCCATCGCGTCACACGGCGGTCATAACACCTCGGTAAAGTAAGCGCTTTTAGATGAAATTGCTAAAGCGAAAGAGAGACAGTTAAGTGTTTTCGATAGAGTTATCGCTTTTTTCAAAAACTGTGTATAGTGTAGAGTTGATTATTTTATCGAGAGTTTTTAGGCGATTTGCGTTTTTTTACATTTTTCACGCTATCCTATCCCATCAATTGTTGATGGCATTGATAGAGGCAGATGAAAGCAGATGAAAGCGAATGAAAGCGCAATCAGCACAACTCAATGTACGACGATTTTAATATAAGAGATGACACGATTATGGCAAAGACAACGGTTGGAGTAATTGGTGAAACGGGGCGCATGGGCTCTATTTTGACAGAGATGATTGGGCAAGATCCTCGCTTTGAGCTTGGGATGGGCTACAGCATGGAAAACTCAGGCGATGCCGCCCTTGATCGTGTGTTTCAAGAAAATGATCTCGTGATCGATTTCTCCCATGCGTCGCTAGTTGAAGCCAATTTATCCGCAGCGCTGCGCTCGCCAAAGCCGCTCATTATCTGTACGACCGGCTGGAGTCCTGAAAAGATGGCAGATAAACTTTCAGCGCTATCTGAAAAGGTTCCCGTCATTGTGGCGTCAAATACCAGTGTCGGCGCCTGTTTACAGCGCTATGTGTCCGGAAAAATGGCGGAGATTTTGGATGAAGATTTCGATATTGATGTCCATGAAAAGCATCACCGTTTTAAAGTCGATAGCCCTTCAGGAACGGCAGTATCACTCGCCGAAGAGATGATTAACGCAAAATTGAAGGCCTACAATCTTAATTATGAACTCTACACGCCCGGCCATTTCGCCCGTGAAGAGCATAAAATTGGGATGTCCGTGGAGCGAAGCGGCAATATCGCCGGCACGCACACCGCATCCTTTACCAGTTTAGAGGAGTCGATCTCCATTACTCACGTCGCGTTTGATCGCACGCTCTTTGCAAAAGGGGCGATTCGCGCAGCGGCGTGGTTAAGTGAGCAAAAGACGCCTAATATTTATTCGATGTATGACGTGTTAAATCTTGGCTAAAACTTGAAAAAAGCCAAATCAGCCCCTACATTGATAGATTCCCTCCCCGAACCATAAGGAGAACGCAATGAGTCAATTACGCATTAATGGTAAGCCCGCAACGCTGTGGCAGAAAATTCTGATGGCGGGGATAGGCATTGTTTCGTTAATATTTACCTTCACATTTGGCGCTGTGATCTTGCTCTTTTTATTGATTGCAGGCAGTATCGGCGCGCTCGTTTTCTGGTGGCGTACTCGCCAAATTCGCAAAATCTTAAAAGCGCAGATGGACGAGGCGCAGGCCGCTCAAACAAAGTTTTATGACGAGATGAGACAATCATCGCAATCATCACCAAAGGATGGCGAGAATGATCGTCGCGGCAATTTATATGAAGGTGAATACAAGGAGCTGTAGTTTTTAATAGAAAATTGATACACGCTATCTTTTTTAAGAAATAAAGATAGGAATAATTTTCAGATTGATTACAATAGCTCTCTTTAAAATTTAATTTAGAGATTAAATGAAATTACGATCGTATTAGAGGATTAAATATTATGAAAGATCAGTTTCAAGATTTTAAACCATATATTCCTGCGGATGGAGAGGAGTATATGAACGAAGCTCAGCAAGAGCATTTTCGCAAAATTTTGGAAGGCTGGCGTGATGAGCTAATGCGCGAGAGCGAAAAAACCGTCAATAATATGCAGGACGAAGCGCTCAATCTTCCAGATCCAAACGATCGAGCGACGCAAGAAGAGGGCTTCTCGCTTGAATTAAGAACGCGTGATCGTGAGCGTAAATTGCTGGCGAAAATTGAAAAAACATTACGTCGTTTAGGCCTTGATGATTACGGATATTGCGATACCTGTGGCATCGAAATTGGCATTAAACGTCTTGAAGCGCGCCCGACTGCAGAGCTCTGTATTGACTGTAAAGAGGTTGAAGAGCAGAAAGAAAAATCTCGTGCAGGTTAATTGGCTTAAAATTGCGCAAAGTTAATGTTGACAGAGGATAGGCCTTTCAGTATTATAGTCATCCTCAGACAACGTCTGGGGCTATAGCTCAGTTGGTAGAGCGCTTGCATGGCATGCAAGAGGCCGTCGGTTCGATTCCGTCTAGCTCCACCAAGACACATGTCCCTATCGTCTAGAGGCCTAGGACACCGCCCTTTCACGGCGGCAACCGGGGTTCGAATCCCCGTAGGGACGCCAATCATACGAAAGCCTGCATTCATTTGGATGCAGGCTTTTTTTATTGATAGATATTAAGATTTCATTGATTTGAATACGTCTTGATTTGAAATCAAGGTAGAATAACGAGTCATATATAAATGACTCAAGGGAAGCGCGGATATGCGATCAATTT
This sequence comes from uncultured Ignatzschineria sp., assembly GCA_945619025.1. Lineage (GTDB taxonomy): Bacteria > Pseudomonadota > Gammaproteobacteria > Cardiobacteriales > Wohlfahrtiimonadaceae > CALZBJ01. The sequence continues at coordinate 30,035 of CALZBJ010000011.1, forward strand.
TTAGATCAAAACGTTGGTTTAATCTCACCTTGGCAGGATTTTCATTTGTAGCGATTGGGATAGCGATTCTCTATTTCCAAAACTATTTATGGCTAGAGCCATGTCCATACTGTATTTTACAGCGATTGGCCTTTGGGCTATTGGGCGGGCTCTTTTTAGTGGCGGGCATTCACCATCCGAAAGGGTGGGGCGCGAAGGTTTATGCCGGATTGATTGGGGTAGCGACGATGATTGGGCTATTTCTATCAGGCAAGCATTCGTGGCTGCAATTGACCCACAACGATGAGATTGATTCATGCCGTCAAACGACCATGAAGATTGAAGAGTTTTTAGATTTTGATTTTGTGCGAGAGCTCTTATTTGCGAGAGGTGATTGCACCAAGATCGATTGGGCTCTATTTGGATTATCCATTCCGATGTGGACGTTCCTTGCGTTTTTAGTGATTGGTGGCGCAGGAATCGTGTATAACTGGATTGAGTGGAAACGCTAATAAAAATAAAGTAACGCAGTATCGAGGCGATTGATAAGTCGGGGCGTTTTATCCCGCTTAGCATCGCCTTATAAATTCTAAATTCCATTGAGTGTTAGGAGAGATAGATGAGTAATTACGGACTAAAAGTGATGGTGGTAGACGACAGTAGCACTGTTCGGAAAACCGCTGAGCTAATTCTGAAAAAAGAGAATTATGAAGTCGTTGGTATCGAAGATGGGTTTGACGCGTTGGTGAATGTCTCACGCATTAAACCCGACATTATCTTTATGGATGTGATGATGCCCAATCTTGATGGCTACGATACCTGTCAAATTTTAAAATCATCGCCTCACGATGTGGCGAAAATCCCGATTATTATGTTAACGAGCAAGGATGGCGCGTTTGATAAAGCTAGAGGTGATCTAGCGGGTTGTGATGACTTCATTACCAAACCATTTACGCGTGACGAGATTGTAAATGCAATCGAGCGTCATTCTTGATTAATTTACAGATAAAGGGGGCATATTTTGACCCGTCAAAGAGTAACGTCTAATGTATCGTTAACGGAAGAAGAACGTGGGCAGGTCGCTGCAATTTCAGTGGTTCTGCCAAAAGACCGTCGCCGAAACCGATTAATCTTATTGATTAGTCTGGTTTTGGTGGCGGTTTTAGCGCTTATTATCTACCTTTTTTGGGCAACGCCCGAGCGAAGTTCTCAAGAGCGATTTGTGTCGCTTAACGGGCTTGCGCGCGAGGTAGAAGTGCTTGAACGCGATCTGAATTTAACGAGTAACGAGCAGCCTTTTTCCTATGACCGCGTTCTAAAACAGGCGAGCAAGGTCGATCGTGCGTTTGAAGAGTTAAAAACGCACGGTATCGATGGGGGAGAGGCGAAAGTACATTGGGATCTACTTAAGACGGAGCTTGGTCGAAATGAGCTCTCAGAAGAGTTAGTGCAAAAGTTGCCGCGCCTTGAGATGCAAGTCAAAGGCGAGCTTTCGCGCTTAAACGAATTGTTGTTGTCGCTCTCAAATAGCCTTCGTAGTACGCGTGAATTTTCCGTGGAAACGGTGCGCTATGCCGATCTTTTAATCGCGTATACGCTTAAAATTGAAGCGGATATGATGAATCTGTTGTCGGAAAAGAGCTCAAGTCACGCCATTGCGCTTGCCAACATGACCAACCACTTAAACTCGCTCAATCAAGGCTTAAATGCCCTAAAACATGGGAGTTATGCCGATGGTGTGCAGAGTTTAGCGGGCAGCTTTTACGATGAGATCTTAACGGAAGCGGAGTTTGTCTTTGCTTCGATGAGCGATAAGCTCACAGAACTGATCGAAAATGCGGGCTCATTGGTGGCGCTTAAAAATGTGATGAGCGTCATTGATGCCGAGCGCCGTCTGGTTAACGATGAATTGCGTGAATCGATGCTTGCGGCGAGCTTACAAGATCATGAAGCGGCCCAATTTATGAGCCGATCGAACTGGTTATTGATGGGTGCGATGGGTGCGCTGGGGCTCTTATTGGTGCTTGTTGCTATTTTACTGCAACGCCGGGTAACGCTGTTAAACTTTGAGGCGACAAGTGAAAAAGCCCGTAATGATTATCATGAAAATGCGATTTTGCGTCTTGTTGATGAGGTTGCGCTCCTTGCGAAAGGGGATTTAAGCGCCGAAATGACAGTCACGCACGACTCAACCGGGGTGATTGCGGACAGTATTAACGTCGCCGTTGAAGAGCTTCGCATGATTGTTGGGCGGGTGAATCGCATTGAAGACCGCATCGTGGAGATGGTGATCGATGGCGATCAGATCTTTGAAAAAGTGGTTCAATATGAACGCACACAGCATCAGGAATATCGTAAACTCTTAAAGGATATTGAGAACATGACGGCAAAACTCAATATCATTAATAAATATTTTGACTATTTAAATAAATCGGACGGAATATTGCGTCAATTGATTGAGATTGGGCGGGTTCATCTCCCCGGCGATCAGCTCAATAAATTTGAGCATGCGTTTAATATTTTGTCAGGGGTAGGGGTCGAAGTCTTTGATAATGCGTCACTCTTAAATCATGAGCTTGTTGCGCTCTCGCAAGATTTTGAGAAGTACAGTAATATCATCAAAAGTGTTGAAGAATATAATGCGGAATTATTAGGGCTCGCGAAAGCACTCAACGAGGCGGTGGAACGTTTTACCATGCCGACCGATGACGATTTCTTTGCGATGCTCGATTTTGATATGTCCGATCTTCACGAGGTGACCTCGAGAAAGGAAAAAGAGAATGAGTAAACTATATCCACACATTGAAGAATTAGTAACCCAATTAAATGAGGATGTTGAGACACTCCTTGAAGATTCCAGCGATGAGGCGGAAGAGCGTCAGGATATCGAGCATGGCTTAACCGAGCTTAAAAATGTCTTTGCTGCGGCAAAATTTGATAAGGCGGTCGCGCTCATTGACCTTGCGCTTGAGCGTGTGCATCTCCTTGAAGAGTTTGGCGAGAGCGAAAACGAGCGGGGCGTATTACTATTGTGCCTTCTGCTCGAAGAATTTATCGCGACGGAGAAATTGGGCGTCGATGTGGACGATGAGTTTTTCATTCCTCTTTTAAGCGAGCTCTCCCTTGCGGGCGGTAGCCAAACGATCGAAGAGAATATCAATTACGGGCTTGTTAAAATTCTACGAACGCACTATCAAAAAGAGCTGCTCGCGATGATTCGTGGCGGGCAACTCAATGAAGGATTATTGACGCTTCAGAGCGTTGTCGGTGACCTTATTGATGAACTTCCGAAAGGCATGCACAACGAATGGCAGGCCTTTGAGTATTATCTCTCTCAATATGAGGCGAACCCTGCACCAAAAGGGCCAAAAGCCTTTTTCCAAATTTTAGCACTGCTCGATCAAAAACTCGCGGGCGTATTACAGCTTAAAACGCCTAAAGAGGCCTTTTTGCCTCAGCTAATGGATGCGGTGCGCCGTTTGCCCAATGGCTATCATTGGCTCACCACCAATCTTCGTTCATCGGGCACCTATGTGAGCGCGAGCGTCTATTCACGCTTTAGTAATTCACTGCGCGATAAACTATTAAAACTCCATGAAAGTTTCGAGCGTTTCTATCTCGATTCAAGCCAAGCGGACGAAATTGAAGCGAATAAACAATTGCTTCTCGATCTTGGGCAAGTCTTCCATCTGATGGGTTTTGCGCGTTTGAGTAAGTTGGCCTTTACCGTGCTTGATCAAATCAATCGAGTGCTCGCCAATCCTGGCGATAAAAAAGGCTTTTACGCGACGGTAAACTCTGTTTGGTCGCTTGAAAACTCCATTGCCAATCTCTATCAGCTCAATGATGTGGAAGTGCCGGTCTGTGTGGAAGAGATCAGTGCATGGAGCTTAATGAACTCAAAACGGGAGGCCTATCGAGTGCTTGCAACGCGCTATCACGGTTTAGCAGAACAAGTGAAAAGTGGGCAAGTGGATGCGAAAGCGCTCCAGCAACAGCTCTTTTTACTCTGCTACGCGGAAACGCATATGCGCCCTGAAAATCCGTTGCTTCGTGCGGCGTTGGATGTTCTGTTAAAACGTCTCTTTAATCCTAAAGAGCTCGAAACATTATTGCTTGCGCTTGAATATATTGCTAATAAAAACAGTACCAGCAGCCCGATTGCGCCAGCGATTCTAAAAGATGCCTATCAGCTTTTGGGTATTAATAATGATAAACCCGTGCCCCCTAAAGCGCCGGCATCGGGTTCAGCGTCCGGTTCAAACAGTAGTGGATCGGCCAAGCCCGCATCTGCTCCAAAAGAAGCTCCGAAAGCTGCTCCAAAAATAACACCTACAGCAAAACCGGTAGAAGCTCCAGCGGTTAAAGCGGCGCCGAATGTTGCGCCACAAGCGGTGGTAGCGCCCGTTGCAGCAGCCGTGGTTGAAGCGCCAGAGCCTGTATCAGCGCCTGTGCCAAACGTGGAATCCCCTCGCGCACCGGTATTTCAGCCTGCGCAAGAGATGACGGCAGAGTCAAGCGCGCCTGAAATTGAAGAGATCACCATCGATTTTGGCGATGATTTAGAGGACTCGCTCACTGAGGAATTTGATGCGGCGGCCGCGTCGTTAAACAATCAGGCGGAAGATCGTAAAAAGCCTTCGTTTATGCAACTGACGGCGCCAACAGCGGATCTTGATCTGCAATTTATGCACGATGATGAGATCGAGCCGATCACTGCGCCTCCGAAAGTGGAAACCGGTGAAATCACTGCGCCAGATTTAAGTTTCTTAGATGACGATGCGCTCTTTGAAGCCGCGCCTGATTTTCATACCAAAACCCAAGAGATTGGCGATTTGATGCCGGAAAATGATCCGCTTAAAGTGAGTGATTCATTTTTAAATCTCTCGCTTGAAGATCCGGATGCAAAACCGAAAAAGCCAGCGAAGATTACCGATGTACCGAAGGTTGATCTAGGCGAGCCTTCAGCGCCGCAGCTTAAGGTCAATAACGATCGAGTCAATGGGCTTTCGTTAATGACGGGAGATGATGAAGCAGAGGGAAACAGCGGTTCTCAAAAAAAAATAACCGCTGAAACAGAACTGCTTGAAAAAAATGATAAGATGCGTAAAGAAACGCAAGCGAGCAGCCGTACTGAAGGGTTAACGCCGATCGCGAAAGCAGCGCCGAAACCCAAAGCGAAAGCAGCGCCGAGTGCTCCGGTTAAACAGAAAGAGCGCTCGATCTCATCGCGCGGAAAAGAGATGGCGGATATCTTTGGTGATACGGTACTTCTTGAAGCGATCGCCGATGAAACGAAAGAGCTTGAGGCGGAAGCAAATTCACTTTTAGATGCGGAGAGTTATTCAAAAGATACCATCTCATCGCTCTCACGGATTGCCCATACGCTCAAAGCGAATATTCGTTTGATCAATATGGACCTGCTGGCCGATCGCCTCAATGAGATCGAGCACGGTCTGATTACTGCGCCGAAATATGATGCGGCGTTTGTGGCAAAGGTGAAACAGGAATTTACCGATATTTTTTCTCAAATCAAAACCGTTTTATTTGATACTATGAAGTGATGAAAACGGAGTGTATATGCAAGAATCGATCATTACGATGAGCGACATTACCCTTAAATTTGGTGAGCGAATCATCTTTAAGGAGATGGATGTTGCAATCCCAAAGGGGAAAATTACGGCCATTATGGGGCCATCGGGAACGGGAAAAACTACCCTGCTGAAATTGATCAGCCAACAGCTCACGCCCAATAAAGGGGATGTGACGGTGATGGGGCACTCGCTAACCGATATCTCAAACCGTGATCTTTACGCGCTTAGAAAACAGATGGGAGTCCTTTTCCAATCGGGCGCGCTCTTTACCGATATGACCGTTTTTGATAATATTGCGTTCGCACTTCGCGAGCATACGGATCTGAGTGAATCGATGATTCGTACGCTGGTTTTATTAAAACTTGAGGCCGTGGGGCTTCGCGCATTAGCCGGTTCAATGCCGAATCAGCTATCGGGCGGTCAAGCAAGACGAGCAGCCCTTGCACGGGCGATTGCACTTGATCCAACGCTCCTTTTATATGATGAGCCGTTTGCGGGGCAAGACCCGATCTCGATGGGCGTTTTATTACGATTGATTAAAAATCTCAATGATGCGCTCAACTTAACGAGTGTTGTGGTCTCCCATGACGTTGCCGAAGTGCTCTCCATTGCCGATCATGTCTGTATCTTGTCGGAAAATACCATTGCTGCGAGCGGCACGCCCGATGAGATTCGCAATAGCGACAACGTCTGGGTGAGGCAGTTTATTCATGGATATTTTGATGGGCCGGTGCCATTTCATCTCCCGACGACTCCACTGAAGGAAGCATTATTTTGATTAAAGCCATCGAAAATTTAGGCGCAGGGACGCGGCGATTTGTATTTGCTTTAGGCGCAGCCGTACTTCTCCTGCTCACGATTTTAAAAGAGAGCTGGTATCTATTTAAAAAGCCATTTCTATTTACACGTCAAGTCTATCAACTTGGCGTTTTGTCGTTACCGATCATTTTGCTCGCCGGCCTCTTTGTGGGGATGGTGCTCTGTTTTCAAGCCTATATTAATCTTGTAAATTTTGGCGCGGAAGCGTCGGTCGGAACGATTGTCGCCTTGGCGCTTTTTCGCGAATTGGGTTCGGTCTTAACCGGGCTTCTCTATACGGGGCGCGCAAGCTCATCGCTCACTGCGGAGATTGGTCTCATGCGGGCAACGGAGCAGTGGGCAAGCTATGAGATGATGGCGATTAATCCGATTCAGTATATTTTAACGCCGCGCTTTTGGGCGGGCGTATTGGTGGTGCCACTGCTTGCACTGATGTTTAGTGCGGTAGGAATCATCGGTGGATACTTGGTGGCAACGCTCTCGCTTGGAGTGGACGGCGGCGCATATTGGTCGCAAATGAAGTCTGCGGTAAATTTAAGCAGCGATATTGGCCAAGGAATAGTATTAAAAAGTTTTGTTTTTGGTATTATAAGCAACCTCGTAGCGCTTTTCACCGGTTTACACGGTCGCGCTACTGCGGGAGGTATCGCTCGAGCCACCACAAGTACAGTTGTTATAGCGTCATTATTAATCTTAGTGGCGGATTTCATTCTAACGGCAATCTTGTTTGGTTAGAGTTAAAAGTTTAAGTTTAGAAGGTCGGATTTTTAGAATTTATGGGTATTTTTAACTGGGAAAATTGTCTACGCTACTTGGAAGAACACATGACTCAAGACGAGTTTGTTATGTGGATTTCCCCATTAAACGTGGTCATGAAAGATGATCACGCCATGATTCTTGCCACCAATGAGATCGTTCTTCGCGGGGTACAAACCAAGTTTGAAGACCTTCTATTAGCGGCGATTGAAGAAGAATTGGGCGCGGAAATCGAACTGCGGTATGGCGTTGGAACCGAATCGGATTATGAAGATCATCAGGTTCAAAAACGCAGCTCAAAACGTCGTGAGCGTAGCGGTAAAGCTCGAGAAGTAACCAAATATTCGGTGCGCGAGCAATCGATTGAGACAAGCAATTTAAATAAGGATTTTCAATTTTCCAACTTTGTTGAGGGAAAATCGAATACCTTTGCGCTTGCGGCTTGCTCGCAAGTTTCCAAAAAGCCAGGGACATCCCATAATCCGCTCTTTATCTATGGCAATACAGGGCTTGGTAAAACGCATTTAATGCACGCAATCGGGAACTCCATTAAAGAGCGTTATCCTGATGCACGTCTTATCTATCAGCATTGTGATGGGTTTATCGAAGACATCGTTCGCAGTATTCGTAACAATACCATTAATGAATTGCGCCATTTCTATAAAACGCTCGATGCGTTATTGATTGACGATATTCAATTATTATCGGGGAAAGAGGGCTCGCAAGAGGTATTTTTCCACACCTTTAATACGCTGCTTGACGGGGGGCATCAGGTAATTTTAACCTGTGACCGTTATCCAAAAGAGCTCGATGCGATGGAAGAGCGCCTTAAATCGCGCTTTGCGTCAGGATTAATTGTGGATATTCAACCGCCAGGACTTGAGCACCGCATTGCGATCTTAATGCAAAAAGCGGAAGCGTGGGGCATTGATCTTCCTTCTGAAACGGCGTTTTTTATCGGGCAAACAGTCCGGGCGAATGTGCGTGAACTCGAAGGGGCGCTCAAACAAACCAACGCGCTCGCAAGTTTTAAAGGAATGCCGTTATCACTTGAAGTTGCGCAAGATGCGCTACAACATTTAACAGAGCTTCAAGACCGTCAAATTACGCTCACCAATATTCAAAAAACGGTGACGAGCTATTTTGATCTCGATGCGAATGACCTTGTGAGTAAATCCCGTAAAGCCAATATTGTGCGCCCACGTCAGCTAGCGATGTATATTTCACGGGAATTGACCGATCATAGTCTTCCCGAAATTGGCCGTGCGTTTTCTCGCGATCACTCAACGGTGATGCATGCGTGTCAGCGAATTCAAGAAGAGCTCGAGACCAATATCCGTTTACGCCGCGATTTTGAAGCGCTTAAAGCCTCTCTTTTAGTCTAACGTCGAGCCCTTTCAAAAACGTGTGTTGTTAGAACGCATTTTGTACCCACTCAATCTCAGGATTGGGAATGTGGGAGTCTTGAATGCCGATCACATCAATGCGAACGGGCAGATCGGTGGGATGTTCTTGAAGATAGAGTTCCACCGTTTGGCGCACTTTTTCCATCTTCGCATCGGTGATGCTTTCAAGGGCAGAGCCATAATAGGGATTATTGCGCACGCGGACTTCTACAAAAATGAGTGTTTTTTCATCGCTCATCACTAAATCAATCTCGCCATAACGGGCATAATAATTCTGTGTAATTAGCGAAAACCCCTGCTTTTCTAAGAACTTTTGCGCAATGGATTCTCCGCGCCGTCCTTCTGTGATTGAGTTCGTCATCTGCTCTAAACTCCTGCTATAATGGTTCTTTATATTTTTACTATTTTACAATTGAATCAAAATCTATGGCGATCTGTTATATCGTAGCAACTCCGATTGGAAATTTGGCGGACCTAAGTCAACGCGCGCTCGAAACCTTAAAAAGTGTGACGGTCGTTTTTGCGGAAGATACTCGCGTATCGGGTCGATTATTATCTCATTTTGGGATTTCGGCAAAACTCCTTTCACTTCATGAGCATAACGAACGTGAGCGCACAGCGCAAGTGGTGCGTTACCTTGAAGAGGGCGAGTCGGTGGCGATTATTTCCGATGCGGGCACACCGCTTATCTCAGATCCTGGCTATCCGGTTGTCGCGCATCTGCGTCAGCACGATTTTGATGTTATTCCCATTCCCGGGCCTTCGGCGATTATTACTGCACTTTCGGTCTCGGGGCTTCCCACCGATCGATTCACCTTTGAAGGATTTTTGCCGTCCAAAAAAGGGGAGCGTGTAACAAAGCTCTTAAACCTTCAAAGCGAACCGCGAACGATGGTTTTTTATGAATCAAGCCACCGAATTACTGCGATGTTAAGCGATGCCGTTGAGGTGTTTGGTGAGCATCATCCGGCCTTTTTCGGGCGTGAAATGACCAAACATTTTGAAGAGTATCGTGGCGGAACGCTGGGCGAGCTGTTAACTTATTTGACCGATCACAGCGATAAAGTGCGCGGTGAATTTGTGGTGGCCATTGGCGGGGTGACTGAGTCTGAGAGCGATCAATCGAGCGTGAGTGATGAGGCGTTATTAACGGCGTTACTTGCGGAAGGGATTCCTGTGAAACAGGCGGTGAAAGTCGCGACAAAACTCTCGGCAACGCCCAAAAACAGACTCTATGAGATGGCATTAACATTAAAATAAGCGTCAGAGCAATCGAGGAAAAACGCCATAGCTAACCAGAAGGAATTGAGAATCGTATGACTACCCAATCGCATCATTTAACCCGCGCTGAGCGTGGGATTAGCCTCAATTTAGCGAGTCTTTTTTCGTTACGGATGCTCGGAATTTTTATTATTATTCCGATCTTTGCACAACATGCGGCCTCGCTTGAGGGCGTGACGCCGTTTCTCGCAGGCTTATTTATGAGCGGGTATGCGCTAACGCAAATTATTCTTCAACCGATTTTCGGAATGCTCTCTGATAAATTTGGGCGCAAAGAGACCATCGTAGCAGGACTCCTCTTTTTTGTGATTGGGAGCGCGATTATTGCCTTTACCTCCAACATTCATGTGGCAATTTTAGGGCGAATCATTCAAGGAACCGGTGCGATTGGGGCGGTGATTTTGGCCCTTGCCACGGATCTGACCCGTGAAGAGGTGCGCTCGAAGGTGATGGCGATTATCGGCATTACAATTGGGCTTACCTTCGGGGTTGCCTTTTTTATCTCGCCAAAACTCTATGCCTTTACTGAAAGTCTTGGCTTTTCCGGCGGATTAGGGGTTTTTCTTCTCTGTGCGATTTTAGGTGTTTTAGGGATTTTATTGGCGTGGTTTATGCTACCAACGCCGCCTAAAATTGATCGTAGCGCAGCGGAAGCGGCGGGCGGTCTTGAGAATTTTAAAGCGGCCTTTAAAGATGGGAACATCAATCGGCTCTATTTTGGCGGAATGATGGTGCATATGATTTTAACGCTCGCATTTACCGCATTTCCGTTTTATCTCATCAATCATGGCTTTGATAATGCCGTTTCGTGGCGCGTCTATGTGCCCGGATTTTTAATTTCGATTATCTTGCTCTTCCCGATCGTGGGATTTGCAGAACGTTTTTACCATCACCGGAAAGTCTTTTTAATGGCGATCGGGTTACTCGGCCTTGCGCTTATGCTCACCTTTTTTAAGATCAGCTATGGCGGATTATTGGTGGTGATGATGCTCTTTTTCTTAGGGTTTAATACTTTAGAAGCGATGCAACCCTCGCTTATGTCGCGCTTTGCGCCGGCAGATAATCGCGGCATGGTGATGGGGATTTTCTCCTCGAGCCAATTTATCGGCATTGCGGTGGGCGGTCAGCTTGGAATGCAGCTTCGCGGCAGTTTTGAAAGTCCGCTTGTGGTCTTTTTTGCAGCGATTTTATTGGTGCTAGCGTGGCTCTATGTCGCCTATCCGATGAAAAATCCGGTCCGTAAACCGAAAACGGATGATCCGTTAGAGGCAACAGAAACGGCTGACAATCGCGAATCAAATGAGGGATAATCGATGAAAGAATTTGAAATGAAAGTGGCGGAGAAGATGATTGGGATTTTAGATCTCACCGATTTTTCGCCGGCCCTTAATATTGATGCCCTATGTGAAAAAGCGATTTCGCCCTATGGAACGGTCGCTGGGGTCTGCGTGTTGCCGCAATATGTCAAAGAGCTTAACGCGCGGATTGGCAGCAAGGTAAAAATTGTGACCGTGGCGAATTTCCCAAGTGGCGATCTCAATTTGTATCGCACCTGCACGGAAGTGAAAAAAGCGATTGATGATGGCGCTGATGAGATCGATGTGGTCTTTCCATATTTTGCTTTTTTAAATCATCAAGCCCGTCTGTGTGAAGATTTTTTGCGGGGGGTACGAGAGGCGGCGGGCGATAAAATCCTTAAAGTGATTTTAGAAACGGGCGCATTAAAGTCCCAAGGCTATGTCAAACGAGCATCAGAGATGGCGATTCGTATTGGCGCTGATTTTATTAAAACCTCGACCGGTCGCATCTCAAAAGGGGCGTCGGTGGAGTCGGTTGGAACAATGCTCGCCGCGATTCGAAGCGCAGAAGCGGAAGCGCGCACGGGCATTAAGATTTCAGGGGGCATTAGCACCTTTTCGCAAGCGCTTATCTATCTTGAGCTTGTGATTGCCACTATGGGAAGCGAGTGGGGGACGCCGGATCATTTTAGATTTGGTGCGTCGAGCCTATTTGAATCCCTAATTTCCAAGATTGAACAGGATTAATTCGAAGCGAGTAACACCGTTCCGAAACGATCATTTTTTTATATTTAAGAGTAGTTGTAGAGATGAATTCACATACCACAGTAGCACAACAAGTTGCACGCGATGCAAGCCGTACAATCCGTACTATCTATTTCCGTCTTGAGGCGTTAAACCCCGAGCAAAGAGCCGATGATGAGCTCTTTTTACGTTGTTACGAGCAGATCGAATCAGAGCTAATCGCCGGTATTCGTAGCGCGTATCCAAGCCACACCATTCAAGCGAAATATCACGATACCCGTGAAAATGATTCTTATCATCGCTGGTATATTAGCGGTATGACGGCAGAAGAGAATTTCCGTGCTGGCCGACCAAATTTCTCGGTCTCGATTGCCTATGAGATGGGTGGAAAACTTCAAAGCGCGGTGGTTTATAATCCTGTACTCGATGAGATGTCGGTAGCGTCCCGCACCGAAGGCGCGCTCTTTAACGATCAAAAATTACGCGCTCCCAAAAATGATGGTAAGCTAGAAAATGCACACCTCCTCACTAAAATTGGCCGTACCGTTGTTGATCATGAGCAATTTGCAAAGCTTCAACGAAACGCGAAATCGATCATGTGTTATGGTGATGTGGCAGGCGATATTATTCAGACTGCGCGCGGTTTAGCGTCAGGCTTTTATTCAGGCGCACACCTTGAGGAAGAAGATATCGCCGGCGCGGTATTAATTGCCCGTGAAGCCGGTCTATTAGTAACCGATTTCCGTGGCAGTGAAGAGAATTTAATGAGTGGCGAAATTGTGGTGGTTGCACCGCGTCTTTTAAAAGAGATGTTAGTCGCGCTCAAATAATGAGGGCAGGATGAAATTGAGCGCAATTGCGAGCAGATTCAGTCAAACACAATCGATAAAAAGCATCTTACGTGGACTAAAACGCAAGATGCTTTTTAGCTGTGCGCTCGGAATTATTGTAAGCAGTACGCTCTCTTATGTCTGTGCGCTTGAGCTTAAAACCGCGCGTTATGAAGGGCATCGCTATGTGGAAGGGATCGTTGATTTAACCAATGAGCCGTTAAAACTCTATTGGAAAAACGAACAGACCGAGCAAGATTTCGCCTCGATTCCAACGCTTGCACGACATTTAAGTGCTGACCGGTATGAGGAATTGCTCTTTGCGGTAAACAGCGGCATATACGCGGAGCATTACACCCCGCTCGGGCTCTTTATCGAAAAGGGCATTACCAAAGTCCCGCTCAATACGGTGACCTTTAATGAAGGGCAGGGAAATTTTGCGCTTCTTCCCAATGGGGTTTTTTATGTGGACGATCACAATCGCGCCTACATTGAAACCACCGATAAGTTTGCCGAATTTAGCCAACATAAACCGATTCAATATGCAACGCAATCAGGGCCGATGCTCCTCATTAATGGTGATTATAATCACCGTTTTATTGAGCATTCCCGTAGCCTTAAAATCCGCAGTGGCGTCTGTGTGATGGGTCAAAAAGTCCATTTTGTGGTGACGGAAGATAGCGTCAATTTTTTTGAGTTTGCCACCTATTTTAAAGATGAAATTGGTTGCCAAGACGCGCTCTATTTAGATGGCACCTTAGCAAGGCTCTATCATCGCGGGAAAACTTACGGCGCGCCTTTTTGGAAAGCCAAACCCCTCGTTGGGATCTGGGGCGTGACCCGTCCGATTACTCGCCCCGCACCGTAATTCTTATATCGGTAATTACGGATTCTTATCTTTGCCTTGATCCATATCTTGATCTATACCTCGATCTTTATCCTGATCGGGATCGTTCTCTTTTATCGTTTCAGCTTTTTCTTTCGGTTCAATGACCCAAAGCGGTGTTTCTGTGATGGTGTGATTAGGCATTCCATCACGAAAGCGAGGCTTTTTTGCGCGCAGTTCCGCAAGCGGAAAGGTGAGCGTAATGGAGAGCCCATTATCATTTTCCGCGCTGATCTCGCCTTTATGGCTAAGCGCCATCTGTTTTGCAATAGAAAGCCCGAGTCCCGAACCGCCGTAATCATTGAGACCATCGGGGCGCTCGCCTCGATAAAATGCCTCAAAGAGATGATCAAGATCGGCCGCTTTTACGCCCGGACCATCATCATGGATATTGAGAATCAGTTTTTTTCCGCGCTCATAAATATTGACCTTAATTTCACTGCTCGCATAATAGACCGCATTGCGCAGAATATTTTCAAGCCCGCTGGTAAAGAGTTCGCTATTGAGTGCAAGTTTTAGGTTCGGTATCCGGTTGTAGCTCAGTTTAATATGATTCTCTTTTGCTTCAAATTTCGCATCTTCTAAAAGCGGCGTTAAGAGCTCGACAAGGGAGACTTCGTCGAAGCGTTCGCGGTTGATAATAAGTTCGCGAGAGAGCGATAGCATCGACTGAATCCGATCTTCAATCAAAATAAGATTATCCTCAATGCGCTTTACCTCCGGCAAAATATCATCACTGCCTTTACGGCGAATGAGACTATTGGTCAAGCGGATGCGCGTGAGCGGGGTTCTGAGCTCATGGGAAAGATTAGCAAAGAGCCGGTTTTTCTCATTTTCAGCACTGGTAAGCGCTTCCACCATGCGGTTAAAACTGCGCCCAACGGTGCGATATTCAATCGGCCCCTGTTCGAGTCGTCTGTCTACTGACCAATCCCCTTCAGCCACTCGTTCGGCCGCTTTTTTAAAGTACTCCATTGGTTTTGAGAGTGACCAGGTGAGCATAATTACAAAGGGCACACTGATGATTGTCATCAGCATAATAAGAAGCAGCGGAGCGTCAAACAGCCGGGAGAGATAGTAGGCTTGCGGCGGTGCGTGGGCGACGATGTAATAGTGATAATCTGGTGTTGCAGAAACATGAAACGGGCCGACAATGAGCTCTTTTCCCACCGATTGTTGGCTCGCACGTTTGCCGTTAATGGTGTTAATAATAAAATTGGTAAAGCCATCATTGCGGAGGCTATGGATCGCAGAATAACGGCCTTCGACATTATTCGGGATCGTGATCAATTGGCGACCGCCACGGGATTTACGATCGTGTCCACGGCGAAAGCCTTCTTGATTGGCGAGAATTTCTTCGGCCACTAATCGATTGACAAAGCGCTCTTGATAGATCTCCTCCTCTTCGGTGCTTAAGGGTAAAATCCGGCGCTGATCAAAGCGGGGAATGAGCACGGTGAGCCAGATCATGATCGCCATGCTAAGCCAAATCGTGCAGAAAACCCGCGTACTAAGCCGGTCTGAGAGGAGAAAACGCGAACGCTTCATCATGAAAGAGAGAACTCCTAATTATCTAAAAAGAGATAGCCTTGGCCGTGAACGGTTTTAAACCATGCGATGCCACTCGGGCGATCGGGCAGCTTTTTGCGAATATTACTTAAATGCATATCGATGACGCGGTCAAAGGCTTGGTGACGTTTCCCGAGGACCTCGCGACTTAGCTCATCTCGGCTAACGGTCTCCCCACGGTGTTGCGCCATATAATATAAAAGTGAAAATTCGGTGCTAGTGAGATTAAGATTGGTGCTCTCAAAAGTGGCTCTAAACTGAGCATTATTCAGTTTTAAACCCTCAATTTCGATGATGGTTTCATCTTCCTCGTCACTCTCTTCTGGGCGATTTTGTTCTAAAATACGCATCCGCGCGCGAATCCGGGCAATGAGTTCCCGATCATCAAACGGTTTTGAAATATAGTCATCGGCGCCAAGTTCAAGCCCTAAAATGCGGTCAATGCTATCGCCTTTTGCCGAGAGCATCAGAACCGGCAGGCTCGGAAATTCTTTGCGAATATCTTTCAGCGTATCCCAGCCATTTTTCTTGGGCATCATCACATCAAGGATAATAATATCGGGAAGTGTATGGCTTAAAAAATCGAGGCATTCCACGCCATTCCCGCAAATCGAAACCTTGAAACCTTCGATGGTTAAGAGCTCTTCAACGAGGCTCTGCAACTCAAGGTCATCATCAACAAATAGTACATGGGTCATAGTTTCTCTCCTGGATCAATTATAGCGATTCATCATCTAGCATAGCGGAGATTTACCAAAGTTTACAAGCCTATAACCCTGATTTACGAATTGAACGATAGACTAGAGTCAAGATCAATTAAGATCAAAGGAGAAATCAAATGAAGATGGGTAGAAAACAAGTATCACTTGCAATTCTTTTAATGGCCGGTAGTTCACTTTTAGCGCAAGCGCAGTGGATGGGGCCAAGTGCTCAAGGGCAAAACCAAAACGCACAGGGAAACCGTGGGTTTAATCAGATGAATCAACCGGTACAACGCGGGCAGATGATGACGCGAAATGCGGAACGCCCACAGCGCATTGCGCGCGGTATGAGTACTGATATGCAGCGTTTGATGGATGGCGATACCTTTGATGAAAATCTTGCACGTAAAATCATCAAAGATAACCAAGAAGATGCGATGGAGCGGATGCGTCAGCGTTATGATGATTATAAACAGGGCAATCGTACGCCCCGTTATAACAATCAAAATGATCGTCGCCCAAATAAAAATCTAAACCAAGATAATCGCGGGCAACGTAAAAACAGTTCAGGACAGATGAATCGTCAAAGCGAGCGCGGACAAAAGGCCAATATGATGGGAAATAATCGCCATCAAATGAAAGGAAACAAACATCATCAAGGTCGCCATTACGCGAAAAACATGAATCGCTCTGAGCGAATGAATGGCCAATCGATGCGAGGCATGAATATGAATCAGAAAAATGGTTCAATGCAGATGCG
The DNA here is from genome assembly GCA_945619025.1 of uncultured Ignatzschineria sp. Lineage (GTDB taxonomy): Bacteria > Pseudomonadota > Gammaproteobacteria > Cardiobacteriales > Wohlfahrtiimonadaceae > CALZBJ01. The sequence continues at coordinate 46,658 of CALZBJ010000011.1, forward strand.
CGGGCAGATGCAAGGGGATTGTCCTCGTATGAATGAAGCGCCACGTCGCAGATAAGAATGTTTTAAGAAAGTTTGAAATCCAACATCGTTTGTTGATTACGATGACTTACTAAAATCAACGGCTTCTAATTGGGGCATTAACATCGGGTTAATGCCTTCTTTTTTATCCAAAGGAATCGATCTAGTTACGCCAGAAACTTGGCATTAAAAGCACGAAGATGGTAAAGATCTCAAGTCGTCCTAAGAGCATGGTGAAAATGAGCGTGGAAAGCGTTCCATTGGAAAGGGATTGATAGTTATTTGCCACCTCACCAAGGCCAGGGCCGGTGATATTTAAGCACGCGGCAACGGCGGAAAAGGCATCGAGTGGGCTTAATCCAAAGCCTGTTACAATGAGGGTTAAGACGCCGGTTGAGAAGGCGTAGAGCCCCAAGAATGCCCAAACACTTCCGAGAACATTGTGCGGAATAAGGCGATTATTAATCTTGATTGGTAGTTTTGCATGGGGGTGGATGAGAAGTTTAATCTCGCGGAGGGCTTGTTTCGTTAATAGAATAATGCGGATCACTTTAATGCCGCCGGCAGTTGATCCTGCGCAGCCCCCAATAAAGGAGAGAAAGATAATGAGAAGCGGGATAAAGGTGGGCCACTCGCTAAACGCGCTGATGGAAAGGCCGGTTGTCGTAATCATTGCCATCACTGCAAATGCCGCCTGATGGAGCGCCTCCCAAAATGAATGAAAAACACCATGATGATAAAGCGTAATGCCGATGATGCCAATGGCGCTGACGCAGATGGTGAAAAAGGTGCGCAGCTCAGTATTATTAAGGTAGTAGCGAATATTTTGTTTGCGAAATGCAAGGATGTGTACGGTAAAGTTAATGCTGCCTAAAAACATAAAGAGAATCGCGCTGCTCTCGATAAATTTACTATTAAAATGACCAAGACTCGCATCGTAATTGGAAAAGCCCGCGGTCGCAATGGTGGTAAAGGCGTGCGTGACCGCATCAAAAAGATCCATCCCGCCGATAAGATAAGTGAGTGCACATAAAATTAACAAAATGAGATACACCGCCCAGAGACTTCGCGCGGTTTGAGCGATTCGAGGGGTGATTTTATCCTCTTTAACCATGCCGGAGGCTTCCGCTTTAAAGAGTGCCATGCCGCCCATGCCTAAAAGAGGCATAATCGCCACGGCTAAAATGATGATCCCCATCCCGCCAAAAAAGTGGAGTTGGGTGCGATACCAGAGAATGGATTTGGGCAGATGATCAAGTCCGACAAGGACGGTTGCGCCAGTTGTGGTAAACCCTGAGGTTGCCTCAAATATTGCGTGAGTGAGCGGGACTTGGAGCGCCGATGATAGATGAAGTGGCAGGGCGCTAATGATACTTAAAACGGTCCAGAAGAGGGTGACAATGATAAATCCATCGCGAGTTTTAAGGCGCGTTTTTGCATTGCGAAAGGGCAGATAGAGGCTTAAACCCAAGATGAGCGTAATCGCAAACGTGATTAAAAAATAGCGCGCTTGATGGTCACGGTAAATAAGTGAGATGAGGACTGGAATCAAGTAGGTAAAACTAAAACTACTGATAAAAATCCCCATGATTTTACCGATAATGGTCAACTGGTTTCGCATAAATGATCTAACTATCAAAGAACAAAAGGATTATTATACGCTCTTTTCGGTGAATCGACAGCCTCTTTACGCACTCTCATATTGGCTTAAAAGCGACTGATCAGACTACTCAGATTTTTGTTCGCGGGCGAGTAGCTCTTTAAGGGATGTCATTGGGAGGACATTTTTATGCAAAATGTTATAGACCTGATTGACGATTGGCAGATCAATGCCATGCTCTTTCCCAAGGGTGTAAATATTTTTCACAATATTGGTGCCTTCAACCACTTGCCCAATTTTGATAAACGCCTCTTCCGCAGTGATGCCTTCCCCTAACAGTAGGCCAAAACGGCGGTTACGGGATTGATTATCTGTTGCGGTGAGAACCAGATCCCCCATGCCAGCAAGTCCCATAAAGGTAATCACATCGCCCCCGAGTGCAACGCCAAGGCGTGACATCTCTGCAAGCCCGCGAGTAATGAGTGCTGCACGCGCGTTTGCACCAAATCCAAGTCCATCTGAAATCCCGGTCGCAATGGCAATGACGTTTTTGTATGCTCCAGCAAGCTGAACGCCTTTAATATCGCTATTGCCATAGACTCTTAAGGTGTTGTGGTGGAAATAGGGAATAAAAAAGTCGATTGTCGCTTCTGAATCGCTCGCAATTGCGATCGCGGTCGGGTGTTTGAGCGCCACTTCTTTGGCAAAGCTTGGGCCCGAAAGCACGGCATATTGCGCATTTGGGAAGTGATGTGCAAAGGTATCACTTAAAAAACCATTGGTATCATGGTCGATCCCTTTTGTGGCACATAAAACAGGGGGAAGTGAGTCTAAATGAAGCGCCTGTAAACGTTTGAGCGTCTCGGTAAAGGCCGTAGAGGGAATCGCTAATAAGATAAGATCTGCATCGTGTATCGTCTCTTCAAATGAGCTTGAGGCCTGTAAGAGGGGCGGAAATGGAATATTAGGAAGATAGTGATGATTGGCGCGTTCCGCGATCATGGTTTTGGCGTGCGTTTTATCGTGACTCCAAAGCATGGTGGGAAATTCAAGTGCCGTATGCATTGCAAGGGCTGTTCCCCATGAGCCTGCGCCGAGTACGGCAATTTTTGGATAATGTTGTAGATCACTCATTTTTGCTATCTTCCATTAGGGTTGAACGGATTAAGTATATCATATTTGCGCTATGGATTAATGAGTTGATGAGGTGTAATTGAAGAGACTATTAAAGTCTTGAGATAAATTTTGAGACAAAGAAAAAGCCCGCATAAAGCGAGCTTTTTATCGTAAATTTAATACTCGTTAGAGCGTTAAATTAGAAGTCGTGACGGATACCGATTGAGATACCATCAGTTTTTTCTGCGTTTTTGGTTTTTTCGTAGCCGTACTCAACCCATACGCGTGTACGCTCTGAAAGGTCTTGTTGGAAACCAAGCGCCCAGCGTTTAGTTTTGTCACCTTTTTCGCCGTTTGATTTTGGTTTGTCTTGACCGTAGTTAGCACGGATAGTGCTTGAGTAGTCGTTACCGAATGCGAAGTAACCACCAAGGTCCCAACCTTTGTTTTTCTCTTGGTCTAATTTACCATCAGCATATGAGAAAGTTGCACCAAACATATCTTGTTTATAACCAAGTTGAGCACCCCACGCGCGTGAGTTTTTCTCTTGGCCAGTTAATTTACCTTGGATGAAACCTGCTTTACCGTAGAAACCTAATTCGTGTTGGTATTGAGCGTTAATAGTCCAAAGGTCAACATGTTTATTACGGTCATAGAAGCCTAACTCTTCGATATCCCCAGTCTCTTTATCAAAGTCTAAGCTGTGATCCATGATGATAGCTGCATTCATAGAGAAGCCTGAGAATTCAGGTGAGATATATGCAAGTGCATTACCAACGCGGTCTAAATCACCGCCTTTTACGGTACCAGCGGTGAAACCTGATGCGAACGCTTGGTTAGCTGAAGAGTTTGACCAGCGGCTGTTGAAGTCATCAATTACTGAACCGTCAACGATGGTTTGTTTGAATGGGTTATCTAAACGACCCACTGCGAACGTACCGAAGTCACCCGCTAAACCGATCATTGCTAAACGGTTTTTGAAACCATCACCGCTATTGTTGCCTTCCATACCATTGAAGCCGAATTCAGCTTTGAATACTAACGCTAAACCGTTACCTAAATCTTCAGAACCTTTAATACCGATACGTGAACCACGGTCTTGAAGGTCAGAAACACGAGCTCTGTCGCTTTTAGCTACACCAATGATGCCACCATTAGGGTCTTTTTCAAACTCAGTAGCGTTATCTGTTTTGAAGTTATTGTAATCGTAACGGATAGAACCGTAGATTGAAGTTTCAGCTTGTGCTGCGCCCATTGTAAGTGCACCAGCTACTGCTACTGCTAATAAACCTTTTTTCATGTTGAACTCCATGGAAAAGTTGTTAATAAAATTTAATCAAATCGAAAGATAGAAAACTATCTATGGGTGCTATTAAAACGCTTTTTTATCTAAAAAGCAACTCTTTTTTGTTTTTTTAATACAAACAGTGGTTCTTTTTATACAATTGGGAGTGGTAAAGGGGTGTTTTTATTTATTGTTGCCGAGCATTATAGTTGCGAGAAGGCTCATTAATACTTGTATCTGAGGTTGTTGTTTCAAAAAAGATACATTTTTAAAATCATCCGAAGAAAAATAAAAACTGATTGTGATTTTTATGAAAAACTCTCGTTGTGAAGAGAAGTTTTACGTAAATAGAGGAAATTTAATGCAGATTAAAACGGATAAATGGTTCCATTGAGCAGTGATTTTGATGTTGTAAAAATGACACAGGTAATAAAAAACCTTCTTTATCGATCGATTGTGCGAAAGATGAAGAAGGTTTTAGAAGTAATGGTTATAAAGTGGGTTCAGGCTTCCCTATATAAAAAAGCCGAATTTGAGAACGCTTATTATTTTGCGGTGACATCAAATAAGATTTTCGCTACATCGTCATAGGTTTTGACAAAGTGAAGGGTGAGATCTTCTTTAAGATACTCGGGAAGTTCATCACAATCTTTTTTATTGCCGTACGGGAAGATGATTTCGCTAATGCCGACGCGTTTTGCCGCAATCAACTTCTCTTTAACGCCACCAATCTCAAGTACGTGCCCGGTGAGGGTAATCTCGCCGGTCATAGCGATATTTTTCGCCGGCTTATTTAAGGCAAGCGAGAGTAAGCTCGATGCCATGGTGATTCCTGCGCTTGGGCCATCTTTGGGAGTCGCCCCTTCAGGAGCGTGAAGATGGATAAAGGTCTCATCGAAGAAGGTTTCATCGGCGCCGTAGCGTTTGAGATTCGCCATCACAAAGCTATACGCGATCTCTGCGGATTCCTGCATCACTTTCCCGAGTTGCCCGGTCACTTTTAGGCCACGAGTTTTTGCGTGAATTTTCGCCGCTTCTAAGTTAAGGGTGACGCCGCCGAGCGATGTCCAGGCAAGCCCAGTCACTACGCCAACGCCGGCAAGCGGTTTTTCACGGGTATAGATGGGGTTGCCGAGATGGGTTTTAATATCGTTCACGCCAATGCTGAGCGATTCAAGAGACTCATCTTTTGCAAATTCAACCGCCGCTTTCCGCACAAGTCTTGCGAGCTGTTTCTCAAGCTGACGCACACCGGCTTCGCGGGCATACCCATCGACTACATTGCTAATGGCTGCATTGCTAATGCGAAGTTCACTCTTTTCAAATCCAGCGCGTTTTAGCAGTTTTGGCCAGAGATATTGCCGCGCGATCTTCACCTTTTCTTCCAAGATATATCCCGAAAGACGGATCACATCCATACGGTCAAGGAGCGCCGCAGGAATCGAGTCGAGCGTATTTGCAGTACAGATAAAAAGTACGTTCGATAGATCGTAACGAATATCGAGATAGTGATCTAAAAAGTCGTGATTTTGTTCGGGATCGAGCACTTCAAGCAGCGCACTGCCAGGATCGCCTTGGTAGGAACTGCCCATCTTGTCGATCTCATCGAGCATAATGACGGGGTTGTCGGTGCCGGTCTCTTTAAGCGCTTGGATAATTTTACCGGGCATCGCGCCAATGTAGGTGCGGCGGTGGCCTTTGATCTCAGCCTCATCGCGCGCGCCGCCTAAGCTAAAGCGATAAAATTTACGATTTAAACTGTGAGCAATCGAGCGTCCGACGGAGGTTTTACCGACACCAGGAGGGCCAACGAGCACCACAATCGATCCTTTAATCTCCTCTTTCCGCTTACCAACGGCGAGGATTTCGATGATGCGTTCTTTGACATCTTTAAGGCCAAAATGCTCACGGTCGAGAATGCGTTGTGCACGATCAAGATCGTAATTATCGTCACTTTCATTGCCCCAGGGGAGCGAGGTAATTACGTCAAGATAGTTGCGCGTGACCGCATATTCAGGGGAGCCCGTCTCTAATACTTGAAGCTTTTCGAGCTCTTCATCAATCTTTTCTTGGGCATGTTCGGGAAGATTTTTATCTTGCAGACGATCGACAAATTGATCAATATCCGCCGTCTTATCATCTTTTGCGATGCCAAGCTCTTGCTGAATCACTTTAAGCTGTTCGCGGAGGAAAAATTGACGCTGCTGATCGGTGATCTTATCTTCTACCTGCTCGCGGATCTGGTTGTGCAGTTTCGCCACTTCAAGCTCTTTATGAATAAGCGCAACCACCTTTTGCATACGATCAAGGAGTGGTACCGTCGATAAAATTTCCTGCATATCTTCCGCAGAGCTCGTCGTTAAGCTCGCGGCAAAATCCGCAAGGGGCGATGGCTCATTGCTGGTAAAGCGCGAGAGGAAATGTTTGAGTTCTTCTGAAAAGAGCGGATTGAGCGGAAGCAATTCTTTGAGCGCGTTCACGACGGCCATTGAGTAGGCGCGAAGCTCCTCGCTATTTTTATCTTCTTCGTCAAAATATTCCACTTGCGCTACAAACGGAATCTCGGTGGAGATCCATTTTTTAATGCGAAACCGTTGAATCCCCTGTGCGATAAATTGCACCCGACCATCTTCGCGGTGGGGGTGATGAATGCGCACGAGCGTTCCATATTCGTAAAAATCATCCGGATCGAGCGATGGGCCCGGTTGTTTTTTCGTGAGCACAAGACCGACAACGCGGGTACGATTATCCATAATGGAATCGAGCGTTGTGAGCCAAGGTTCCTCATTTAATACAAGCGGCGCCACTTGGGGCGGGAAAAATGGGCGTTCGTTGAGCGGCAAAACATGGATAATATTCGAGATCGTATCCCCTTCGATAATGATCTCGTGGTTTCCACTTTGCGGCTCGTTTGCGTCCTGATTGTCGCTTTGTGGATGGGTTGGAATAAGATCGCGGTCATCGATCGCCATGTATGTAATCTCCTTATCAGCACATCAAAATCGATATGCAATGATGTTAATTCTTTTCTCTATTTTGCTCTTTTGGGTCTATTAAGCAATATGGGGATGGTTTTTTATTTATCAAATTGCGTTCGCAAAAAGTTCTGCGGCAATGTCTATCGCTCTATAGCGCGCCCTATATATAAATAGTAGGACACTCTGCTCGGATGTGGGTTAGCGCCTGCGTTGATTAATACTCTCGGACTTCAAGGCGGACACGATCGCGTTTTTGATTGGCATCGACAACGGTGAGCACGTTATTGCCTTCAGGCATTGCGCCGATATCGAGCTGATTGCTCGGCAGTAATTCGCCATTTAAATACCATAAAAAAGGGGCTTTACCGCGCGCTTCGAGGGTGAGTGTGCGATGAGTTTTAAAAATGATGCTCTCATCGGCAAAGGTGATAATTTTAGCATCTTGTATCGTATTCGGGTGATATTTTAATGCCGCGGGCCAACCGTTGTGGCGAATTTCTCCGGGCGCATCGTAGAGCGTTGGTGGAATCATGCCTCGAACGGTGTCGATGGTAAATTCTTCATCACAACGATCTGCTTGTTTTTTGGAAATGCCTGACGGCCAGCAGATGGTCTCGCGGGTGATAGTGTTTGGCTTGGGAAAATCACGCGTATCGTTCGGGAGATAATTATAAAGATCAAAGAGCATCGGGAGCGCATATTGGCTCGCAAGTGTCCCCACATTAGGCACGCTATCGGGCCGGCCAATCCAAACGCCAATGGTCCAATCGGGACTCACCCCCAGTGCCCACGCATCGCGGTAACCGTAACTCGTTCCTGTTTTCCATGCAATGCGCCGTTTTGTATAGCGGTTTTTGGGCCGAACATCGCTTAAAATTCGGCCGATAAGATAGCTCGCTTCGGGGCTCATAATGGAACCGGTGGCATTTGAAGGCGGGTGATCTTTGAGAAAGTGAAGAGGGTAGAGCTTTCCCTCCGTCCCAAGGCTTGAAAAGAGGCGCGCTTGCTCAATGAGATTAATTCCGACACCACCTAGTACGACGCTGAGATTGGGGTAATCGATCAAAATATCGATGCCACTATCGCGGAGCGTTTTGATAAAGAGCTCGGGGGTTAAATGGTGAGTCACTTGCACAACGGGAATGTTGAGCGATTGTTGTAACGCCCGATAAAGCGGCACCGCGCCCCGTTCTTGATTGTCAAAGTTTTTGGGAATATAGCCATTAAAATTGCGTTCGATATCGGTCAAAAGACTCGCCTCGTGGACAATGCCATAATCGAGCGCCATGCCGTAGACAAAGGGTTTAAGGGTTGAGCCTGGTGAGCGAATTGCCATCGCCATATCGATATAACCAAAGCGTTCTTGATTAAAAAGATCGGCAGAGCCCACATAACTATAGACCTCGTGAGTGGGATTATGAATGACGACTACCGCCGTAGAAAGTGCGGGTTGCCAGCGTTTTGATTCGCGCGCGATATAGCGTTCAATCTGCATCTGCAATGATTTATCGATCGTCGTCTCAAGGCGATGCGCGTCGGGATATTGATTGCGTAATTGTTCACTTAAAAGCGGGGCGAGAAAGAGCGTCGGTTGCGGGCGATAATCGAGCGGATCTTTTTTAATCTGCTCTGCCTGTTGCAGTTTAATAAGCTGACGTTCGGTCATTCGATCGAGCACTTTATTTCGCGCCATGCGCGCATTGTCTGGATAGAGATCGGGGCGGTAGAGACTCGGGCGTTGGGGAAGCGCGACTAACAGCGCGCTTTCACTGTGATTAAGGTCGCGAGCATGTTTTGAAAAATAACGCCAGCTAGCAGTTTCCACGCCTTCAATCGCACCGCCCATCGGCGCTAAATTGAGATAAAAGGTGAGGATTTCATCTTTTGAATAACGGGCTTCAAGCTGCAGTGCACGAAACATCTGTTTAAATTTCCCTGAGATGGAGCGTTCGTGAGGATCAAGGAGGCGAGCGACCTGCATGGTGAGCGTCGAACTTCCGGAGATGATTTTCCCGTGAGTTGCCCATTGAAACGTCGCACGAAGCGTCGCAAGAGGGTTGATACCAAAATGCGAGTAGAAAAAGCGATCTTCATAGGCAAGAAGCGCATCAATATAGAGCGGACTTACCTCATCGAGCGTGACCCAATGACGAAAAACGCCCTCTTCGCTGGAAAAATGGCGCAAAACCTTTCCATTACGATCGAGCGCAACGGGGGAGACATCAATTTTGACCTCCGGGAGAGGATAGAGATGATCGAGAATTTTAAACCCAATGATCAGACTCAAAAAGAGGATGATCACGGTGTAGACGGTTCGTTTAAGCCATTTTTTCATAGAGAGGCGCAAAGTAAAAACTAAAATGTAGTATGAATCATACAATAAAAAAGCACCGATTTAATCCATAAACCGGCGCTTTAGTTGCGTTAATAAAGGGAAGGCCTATCGGCTTTTTAAAATGCTGATCGGCGCTTTGCCTGAGTAGGCGCGTACCGCACGGAGCTCGGGTAGATACATCGCTTCGATATAGGTGTTCGGCACCTCATAATCCCCCGGAATCGCCGCCTCGATCACATAGACAAAGGTGTAGGTTTTGTTGATATCAAGATCAAGCGATGCCACGTAGCGATCAAAACGGAACTCTTCGTGATGCATATTAGACGCTCGTTTATCCGCTGCTTGAATATTAAAGGAGCGGTAAAACTCAGAAACGTTATCGCTCACAAGATTCGGATTGACGAGGTTAAAGCCTCCTAAGATTTCATCTTCAATGAGGGCATTTTTAATCGAGCGTTTTGGTTTTATCGTGAGCACCACTAAATAACGATCGCCAACATTCGCGGTTGTTCCAAGGCGTTGGTATTGGCGATCAATCTCAACATCAAAGGTAGAGGTTGAGGTGCGTTTCATCGGGAATCCTTCCGTTTTATAGGAGAGATAGAGCGGCTCATCGCTGCGTAGCTCTGTAAAACCTTTCGAATCGATCATAGTATTGGGCATCACATCAACGCGCTTTCCATCTTGATCGATAAGCTTAATCGGCGTGTCATCATCGGGCGTATCAATGCCGATCTTAATCATCGCATAACGCTCTTGCGTACTAAAGTAGGTACGTTTTTCGAGGCGTTTATTCATCAGATTCATTAACGTTTTTACCTTACCTTCGGGCGCGGTATATACGCCTTTCGCGGTGAGCTGGTTAATAAGATCGATCGTCAGGGCAATTTCCGCAACGTCCGTATGATAATACCCATAATAGCTATTCCAATTGGTAAACGTCACTTTATCGAGAATCGCTTCACCGACGCTCTGATTACCGGCGACAAGATTCGCAGCGCCTAAATACGCTTGGCTTAGCGGGCTCATTTTATCGGTATGTTTATTGAAAATCATCAGATCCGCGCTAAAGAGTTTCCCTTCACGGGCTAAAATCCAAGCGCCGTAAACGGTGTCATTGAGCAGATAGTAGTGATGGCCGTAATTTAATTTCCGGCTCATATCCGTAACCGATTTTTTAATATACGCACTCACCTCATCAAGCGTTTTCGAAGGGACTAGTTCAGGATGTTGTCGTGCAGCCTGATAGAGAAAATCCGCCACATAACTTGATACGGCAATGTTGTGGTAATCGCTCGACCAGAGATTAAATCCGCCGTTACGATTTTGACGCATTAAAATTCGATTGATCGCATTTTCCACCAATTGATACTCCCACGCGTCATACTCAAGCGGGGTACTACGATCACTGGCTTTTTCTCGATCGAGATACTCTTGATAGAACGCTTTTTTCTCCATATCTAAGATCGGATGCGAGCGGAAGAGCCATGGGAACGTGCGGCTGGTGGTCTGCTCGGTACAGCCATAAGGGTAGCTAAACAGATTGCTAGTATAGGTGAGCACATCGATAATTGGGTAGCGCGACACAAGAAGTGACTCAGAGACATTGCCCGTCATTGAGCTAAATTGTGTATTGAGCTTATTCCAAGGACGATCGACGGAGAGCTCCGCGCGATCATAAAATATCGCTTTTTCCGCATAAGGAATGGTGCCGATACGATAATTGCGCGTCGTTGAAAAGACATCGGATTCAATAATCAGATTCACATCCGCATAATGGGTATATTCCAAGAGGCGCACCGGAATCAGCTCATTGAGGCTCTCTTTATCTTTAAGCGTATAGGTTTTATCAAACGCCGTTTCAAGGGAATCACTCTCAAGGCGCACGCGAACCGCTTCTTCGTTGCCACTCATATTATGAAGTGAGAGTGAGAAGTGATTGTGATCGTTCACTCGAATAAAATTCGGGGTGATGAGATCGGCGATAATCGGCGCGCGAATGGTGAGCTGTTTCTCCGTTTCGTTCATGCGCGTATCGGAAAAGAGCGTCGCAAGAACCTTCGCTTCCCCATTGAAATCAGGGAGCATCAATTCCACTTCATATTCACCGTCATCATTTAACGCGAGAAGTTCAGTTGCGATCGAGACAGTTTTCATCTCGGTAAGATTGAGGTCGGCCTCGGTTTCACTCACTTCGCCGTCGCCCCCAAATTTCGGCGTTAAGAGCGCTTTGGTGCTATTGCCAAAGAGACGATTGTAATAATCGATAATATCGATGTTATAGCGTTTCTGCGCAAAGAAGGCATTAAAGACCTTTTTATTTTGCGTTGGCGTCATATTTAAGATGCCCTGATCGGTGATCGAGAGCGTCGCAAAGAGTTTCTCATTAGGCTTTGGATCGAGCACTTTCACCTTAATTTTAACCGGCGCTTCAGGCAGGGCAACGGGCTCAAAACTGAGCTCTGCCTTTAATGAGCGCTCGTGACGATCAAGGCGAATCGCTTGAATGCCGAGGGCGCGGACAATCTCTTCTTTGCTATTTTTAGAGAGAAGGAGTCCGGTTAAATAGAGGTCGTGACGTTTCCACGAAGGATCAAGTTTAATCGAAAGGTTATTTTTACCCTTTTTCACTTTAAGCGATTTTTTATAGAGCGGTGAATCCCCTTCAACCAGCAGCATGAGCGTGCCGGTAAAGGGTGAATCGATCTCAACTTTCATGGTGTCGTTATCTTGATAGGCCACTTTGTCGAGCGTTAAATTAAGACTCATCGGACGCGCGGCGGGTAATTGATCGCCTTGCCCGTCATCCCAACTGCTGCTAAAGGGGTAAACGGTCTCAAATCCGGTCTCATTATCAACGATCGAAAGTTCGTAACGCCCCCAGCTGTAAGGATCAACGCTAAAACGATAGATGCCGGCGTCTTTATCGATGGTATTGAGCGCTTGAATCGTCGCACTATCATTTTCATGACAGCGCCAACCGCGTCCTGAATTGTAGACCCAAATGCACCAATTAGAGGTAAAACTCAGCGTTAAGGTGAGATCGCGCGGAACGATATTACCATCGCTATCAGCGGCGAAAATCTCAAAGTCGGCTTTTTGCCCATATCCAAGATCGCGGGAATTAAAGAGCGGGCGCACCACCGGGACAATCTCTTGCGGCCAAAAGTCTGCGGTAAAATTACGATTAATGCCGGTAGCATCACCATCGAGCACGCTCACATCCACCATCGCGCGAATAATTTGCTTCGGTAGATTGTTTATATCTGAAAGCGGTAACGAGATGCGTGCCGTTTTCTCTCCTTCATCCGATAAAATCTCATTCATGGAGAGTGAGTATTGATCAAGGGATTGATAGAAATATTCGTTGGTGCCCACATACCAATCCTTCTCGCGGGGGAAGGGGTGGAGATTCGGCTGTAAACGCGTGGTGATTTTCGCCTCATTGCCCGCAGCGGGTGCGCCAAAGAGATAGCGGCTCGCAATATCAAATTGAAGCGTATCGCGGGCGGTCAGTTTTGTATGCTCAGGCTTTAAAATAAGCTCCATACGCTCAGGCATAAATTCTTCAATATGGAGTGTAAGCGAGCCATTTGGGATATCAAGTGAAGGGTCTGTACGGAGCTCAACTTTCCAAATCCCCGTTTTACCATCGTGATCGGTGGTGAAATCCGTTTGATAAAAACCGTTCTCTTTTGCGGTAAGCGTGCGCGTTTGGACTGCTTTCCCTTCGGTATTAATCAGTTTTACTTCTACCGGTTGCGAAGGTAGAATGCCGCCATCTTGGTCGCGGAGCAACGCATTAACGGTAATGGTTTCACCGGGGCGATAGAGCAGGCGATTACTATATAGATGCGCTGGCGCTTTTTGGAAACGGTCACCTGCAATGGCAAAATCGTTTAGATCGAGCGCAATTTCACGCATCGGCAACATTGAGATATCGTTATTGGTTTTTGCAACTAACAATTCATTTTGTTTGAGTGCACGAGGAATTTCACATAGTCCCTCTTTAAATTGACAAACATCCTCTTGAATTACGAGCTTGCCCTTTTCTTGACGCCAAATTTCAAGCGTGCCGTGATTGAGCGGTTTGGTGGTTGAAAAGTAGTTGGCCATTACGAGCGCACGATCACTATATTGACGCACATGCATCCCGATATCCGAGATGAAAAGAATGCGCGCATCGAGCGTACGATTGATCTGTCCGGCAGGATTTACCGTAACAACATAAGCGCCGGAGGTGATGTTTTTATCGACGGGAATGCGATGTTCGGTCTTTTTATTGAGATCCACATCATTGGGCATCACATAACGGAAAATGCCGCTAGGCTTTAAGTGATTACGGCTGATCTCGCGAAGCGTCCAATAATCGAGGGTTTTACCAAGATAGTAATTTTCTAAGAATTGCGCCGGGTTATCAATATGGAAAAACTCGATATCCACTTCGTTAACGCCGACCGATTCAATCGGAAGTGAGCGTTGAGTGAGCGGCATAACCGGGCCTTTACCGATAATATTCACTACTTCAGGCGCTTGCCCTGAATAGATGTAGGTCGTATTAAAGCGCGAATTGTGATTAGTATAATCATTCGGCGTCACAAGATAGCTACCGGTTTTAATCGGTGTGTAATAGATATATCGGCCATCTTTACTTGCGTGCCATTTCCCAGTTGAAAGCGGCCTCTTAATCTCTTCGCCGGTGTGATAATCGTAATCAACGATCTCATCGATGGAAAACTGAGCGGGAAGAGCGGCTTCATTAAAGGTTTCGGGGGAATCAAAAAAGATCGCAATCGAGGGCTGATCTTCAATGGTGGCAAGATTGATGGAGCTGATGCCGGCAAAGAGCGGCGACAGCAGAGCAGATAAGAATAAAAACAGCGAAATTTGAATGCGCCGTGCCATAAAACACCTCGGTAATGGGTAGTTGATTGTTATATTTCGAAACATTATACCTAAATTGATATATAAATCAGTGTTTTCTGTCGGTTTTTGCAATAAAAGTTTGCGTTAAATAACGAATCTTTATTTATCTCTATATAGATAAAGGGTTTTTAAGCGAGGGGTGTTTATATATAAAGGTCTATATATAAGGTAATAAGAAGAGAGTGGGGGAGGAAGAGCGCACGGGTAGAGGGTCAGAATGGAATGCTAAAGCCTCGCTAAAAGCTTTTTAGAGATTTTTTCAAAAACCCTCAAAATTCTTTCCTCTATAAATCATGGTCTTATTGCGGATTTATGACAATCTTTCGATTTTCTTTTAAATCGGGGTTGACGTATCTTAAAT
>CALZBJ010000012.1:0-57995 GCA_945619025.1 uncultured Ignatzschineria sp.
TTGTTCTCTGCCGAAACAGGTGATCAATTATAGCGAAGATTTAAGATACGTCAACACTAAACTTGAAATAAATTCACATTTGCTTACAAGTTGCGCATCACTGACCGTTATCACGTTGTTTTATATAATACAGCTCAAATGAATGAGCCCGATCAACATTCGCTTGATCACCAAATGAACAATCAATGTAACAACTCCATAACCAATTGTCAAAAGAGGTATTAAACGATTCTGATAGAGAAATTTTACTTTCTGCTCCAACAAAAAACCGTTATCCTTGAAATTCCGAAAACAACCCCTATATTCTAGCTAGCTCTATACATAACGATATATAGGCACCGCAAATAGGCGCAGTTGAAAGCCGTCACTTTGATTGTATATACTGCTAGCGGTACATTATATGGTTTTGTAAAATGGACTCTTTGGAGAGGCACGGAGAGACCTTTCCTACAACGCGCAGTGCTCGCTTTAAATGGCGATCTTCTGGCTATATTGATAGTTTATATGTACGAAATGCTCTGCACACTATCTATATAGGCACTGCCTTTTGAAACAATAACAAATGAGAACGTGTAATTATGTCAAACAATTCGAAAATCCTTTACACCAAGACCGATGAAGCACCGGCGCTTGCAACCTATTCCTTCTTGCCGATCGTAAAAGCGTTTACCAAAACGGCTAATATCGATGTGGATCTCAAAGATATTTCACTCGTAGGCCGTATTTTAGCGCTCTTTCCTGAGCGTTTAAACGATGATCAGCAGACAGAAGATGCGTTAAAACAACTAGGCGAACTGACCCAATTAGCCGATACCAATATTATTAAGCTTCCCAACATCTCTGCATCGATCCCGCAATTAGAGCGCGCGATTAAAGAGTTGCAAGAAAAAGGCTTTAACATTCCTGATTATCCGGGCGAGCCTAAAAATGATGATGAAAAAGCGATTAAAGCCCGTTACGCAAAAGTATTGGGATCTGCCGTAAATCCTGTTCTTCGCGAAGGAAACTCAGACAGACGCGCACCGAAAGCGGTTAAAGAGTTTGCGAAAGCGAATCCTCATCGCATGGGCGCATGGAGTCAGGATTCAAAAACACGCGTAGGTACCATGAGCGAAGGCGATTTCTATGCGACCGAACAAGCGGTGACTCTCGATAAAGAGACCTCATACACGATCGAATTTGTCGGGATTGACGGCAGTAAAAAAGAGTTAAAAGGCAAAGCCCCACTTTTAAAAGGTGAAATCATCGACTCATCTGTGATGAATCTCAACGCGCTTAAAGCCTTTGTTGCCAAAGAAATTAAAAATGCCAAAGCGGACGGCGTTCTCTTATCAGCACACCTTAAAGCGACCATGATGAAAGTCTCTGACCCGATCATGTTTGGTGCAATCGTTGAGGTCTATTTTAAAGATCTTTTCGAAAAATATGCCGATCTTTTTAAAGAGCTTGGGGTAAATACTCGTAACGGACTTGGCGATGTCATTAATAAAGTGAAAGGTCACGCGAAAGAGGCTGAAGTATTAGCGGATATCGATGCGATTATTGCGCAAGGCCCCGATCTTGCCATGGTGGATTCCGATAAAGGCATCACCAACTTAAACGTTCCTTCAGATGTGATCGTTGACGCGTCGATGCCGGCAATGATTCGCAACTCAGGCCAAATGTGGAATAAAGAGGGCAAAACTCAAGATACCATCGCCCTTATTCCAGACCGCTGCTACTCGGGCGTTTTCCAAGCGACCATTGATGACTGTAAAGCAAACGGCGCGCTTGATCCAAAAACCATGGGAACGGTGCCAAACGTCGGTCTTATGGCGCAAAAAGCGCAAGAATACGGCTCTCACGATAAAACATTCCAAGCGGAAGCCGATGGCACGATCAATGTCGTTGCAGAAGATGGCACAGTTTTAATGAGTCAAACAGTCGAGAAAGGCGATATTTTCCGCATGTGTCAAGCGAAAGACGCGCCAATCCAAGATTGGATTAAATTAGCTGTTACTCGTGCACGTCTCTCAGAAACGCCTGCAATTTTCTGGCTTGACGAGAATCGCGCTCACGACCGTGAAATGCTCAAAAAAGTGAATCTCTATCTTAAAGATCATGATTTAAACGGGCTTGATATTCAAATCCTGTCGCCGATTGAAGCAACGAAATACACGCTCAAACGTATCCGCGCCGGTCAAGATACGATCTCGGTCACCGGTAACGTACTTCGCGATTATTTAACGGACCTCTTCCCTATTTTAGAGCTCGGTACCTCTGCGAAAATGCTCTCCATCGTCCCATTAATGAAAGGGGGCGGGCTCTTTGAAACAGGCGCGGGTGGATCTGCACCAAAACACGTTGAGCAGTTTGTCAATGAAGGCTACCTCCGCTGGGATTCGCTTGGTGAATTCTTAGCGCTTGCAGAATCGCTCCATCATTTAGGCCGTACGCAAAATAATCCAAAAGCGACGGTATTAGCGAAAGCGCTCGATGAAGCAAACAGTAAATTCCTGCAAAACGATAAATCACCAGCCCGTAAACTCGGTGAAATCGATAACCGCGGATCACACTTCTATCTCGCTACTTATTGGGCTGAAGCGCTTGCCAACCAAGATGACGATGCAGAGTTAAAAGCAACGTTCGCACCGGTTTATAAAGCACTTAACGACAATGAAACCACCATTAATGCCGAGCTCATTAGCGCGCAAGGCAAACCACAGGATATCGGCGGTTACTACATGCCAATCACTGAAAAAGTGAGCCAAGCGATGCGCCCAAGCGCGGCACTCAATGCTATCATCGATGGTATTGCATAACACGCTGACTGCTTCTAGTTAAGCGTATTTGTATATAGTAAATCAGCCCTATTGGACTCGCTCCGATAGGGCTTTTTATTGTCCGCCTAAACGTATAGCCTCCAATATTTGATTTACTCAATTGAAAAATTAAAGTAAATTGCATATAGGCCTAGCGCCACAATAATCCATAACTGATAACAATAATAACAACTTTGGAGGCATCTATGATTTTACGAAAATCATTTGCAACACTTACGCTTATTCTCGGATTTACGACTCTTAACCCTGCCTTAGCTCAAGTCTCTTATGGCGTTGAACATGCTCGACATCATCCTGTCTATGCTAAAAATGGCATGGTCGCAACCCAAGAAGCGCACGCCACGCAAGTGGGTGTGAACATTTTAAAAAATGGTGGCAATGCCATTGATGCTGCCGTTGCCATCGGATTTACCTTAGCGGTCACCCATCCGCAAGCCGGCAATATCGGCGGTGGCGGATTTATGCTAATTCACACGAAAGACGGTAAAACCACCTCGATTGACTTCCGAGAAATGGCGCCTGAGGCAGCATTCCGCGATCTCTTTTTAAATGAGGACGGTGAGGCCGACTCCAATAAATCACTCAAAAGCCATAAGGCCGTTGGGGTTCCTGGCACTGTAAAAGGTCTCCTCTATGCCCTTGAAACCTATGGCACGCTACCACGCGATGAAGCTATCAACCCGGCCATTACATTCGCCGAAGAGGGCTTTCTCATTGGAAAAGCGTTGAGTGATACATTAGAAAACTATGCCGATGAGGTGATGGGAAATCACGCAGCAAGCCGCGCCATATTTTATAAAGAAGAGCGACCTCTACGCTATCAAGAACGGCTTATCCAAAAAGATCTTGCGCAATCGCTTAAATTAATTCGCGATCAAGGAGAGTCAACCTTTTACCAAGGAGAGATCGCTGAAAAAATCGTCCAAGAGATGGAACAGCATGATGGACTAATTACATTGCAAGACCTAAAGGCTTATCGCGCCATCGAACGCGCGCCCGTTGAAGGACATTATAAAGGCTACACCATTCATTCAATGGCGCCTCCCTCTTCCGGCGGCATTCATATCATCCAAATTTTAAATATTTTAGAAAACTTTGACCTAAACGCGCTCGGACATAATAGTGCAGATAGCATTCATATTATGAGTGAAGCGATGAAACGAGCCTATGCAGACCGCTCCGAATATCTTGGCGACCCTGATTTTAACGATGTTCCAACGCACGCGCTTCTCGACAAACAGTATGCTAAAACCATCGCAGACTCGATCTCTTTAAAGACAGCTACTCCGTCTGAGATGATCAAACCGGGCGATTTAACACTCTATGAGTCAGATCAAACCACCCATTTCTCGGTGATTGATGCTGAAGGCAATGCCGTTGCCGTTACGTACACTCTCAACACCAATTTTGGTACGGGAATTGTTGCAGAAGGGACGGGAATTTTACTCAATAATGAGATGGATGACTTTTCAAGCAAACCCGGCGTTCCCAATGTATATGGCTTAATTGGCGGTGAAGCAAATGCCATTGAGCCCTTCAAACGCCCGCTTTCATCCATGTCCCCTACGCTTGTTACTAAAGATGGGGATATCGTGTTGGTGACGGGAAGCCCTGGCGGCAGCCGAATTATCACCACCGTGCTGCAAGTGGTTCTTAACACGCTTGAATATCAGATGAATATTGCTGAAGCAAGCAGCGCTCCTCGTATTCATCACCAATGGTTGCCTGATTACATTCGTGTTGAAAATGGGATTAGCCGTGACACGATCGACCGGTTAAAAGAAAAAGGTCACGCCGTTAAGATCGAGCCTGTCATGGGGAGCACCCAAAGCATCATGAAAGATGACAAGGGATTTTACGGCGCTTCCGACCCAAGAACCGCTGATGATTTAAGCCTCGGCTATTAACCGCAACCATTAAACAAATCGATAGTAGATAACATAAGAGCTTCTCATCGTATATTCAATCAGACTTACGATGGGGAGCTCTTTTATTTCTTCTTTTATTTCCCCTAAAGAGAATCATAATCGTTTTAAATGAGGCTTTTTTCGCTGATTTTTTGACCTATCATCAATATAACCACCTGTTTATATCTATAAACCATCCATTATTGACTATATTAATAGGAGCCTTTTCCTTATCGATCCTCATAAATTAGAGAGATAAAGAAGCTTAATTAGTCTTTTAAATTGATTTCCATAAAATGATAATCATTACTTATCACAACAACAAGGAGATTCACCATGGCAAACGATCATGATCAAAAAGCGAAATTAACCACCGTTGCCGGCGCGCCGGTTGCCAATAACCAAGATGTGATGACTGCGGGAAAACGCGGTCCGATGTTACTTCAAGATGTCTGGTTTTTAGAAAAACTAGCTCATTTTGATCGTGAAGTAATTCCTGAAAGACGTATGCACGCCAAAGGTTCTGGTGCATTTGGTACGTTTACCGTGACTCACGATATCACTCAATATACCAAAGCGAAAATCTTCTCTGAAATTGGCAAAAAAACCGATATGTTCGTGCGCTTTTCAACCGTTGCCGGTGAACGTGGTGCCGCCGATGCTGAACGTGATATCCGTGGATTTGCCATGCGTTTTTATACCGAGGAAGGCAACTGGGATTTAGTGGGCAACAATACGCCGGTCTTCTTCTTTAGAGATCCGCTTAAGTTCCCCGATCTTAACCACGTGGTGAAACGCGATCCTCGCACAAACCTCCGCTGCCCTAATATGAACTGGGACTTCTGGAGTCTTCTGCCGGAAGCGCTTCACCAAGTGACGATTACCATGAGTGATCGCGGAATTCCAAAATCCTATCGTCATATGCACGGATTTGGAAGCCACACTTTTAGTATGATCAACGCTGATAATGAACGCGTTTGGGTGAAATTCCATTTCCATACACAGCAAGGGATTGAAAACTTAAGCGATGAGGAAGCAGCGAAATTAATTGGGGGCGACCGTGAAACTCACCAACGCGATCTCTATACCAATATCGAAGAAGGCAACTTCCCGAAATGGACGCTCTATATTCAAGTGATGACGGAAGAAGAAGCGAACAATATGCCGTTTAATCCGTTTGACCTCACTAAAGTGTGGTACAAAAAAGACTTCCCGCTCATTGAAGTCGGTGAATTTGAATTAAATCGCAATCCTGAGAACTACTTTGCCGATGTTGAGCAAGCAGCGTTTAATCCTGCCAATATCGTATCGGGCATTGGTTTTTCGCCTGACCGCATGCTACAAGGTCGCCTCTTCTCTTACGGCGATGCCCAGCGCTATCGTCTTGGCGTTAATCACTATCAGATTCCGGTGAATCAGCCCCGCTGCCCCTTCCATAATTATCACCGCGATGGTGCGATGCGTGTCGATGGCAATAATGGCAGCCGCATTACTTACGAGCCGAACAGTTATAGCGAATGGCAAGAGCAACCGCAATATGCAGAGCCACCCTTAGCACTTGATGGCTACGGCACACGTTGGGATTTCCGTGAAGATGATGATAATTATTACGAGCAGCCCGGGAAACTCTTCCGCCTTATGAGCCCAGAGCAACAACAAGTACTCTTTGACAATACCGCGCGCAACATGGGATATGCCGAAGAGAAAATTAAGTTACGCCACATTAATAACTGCTATAAAGCAGACCCTGCGTATGGTGAAGGCGTGGCAACGGCACTAGGGATTTCGCTCGATAAGATTGATCGTTCATAATGAATCCTTCAAAAAATGAGCAAAAGATCGGTTATTTAGTGAAAATTTAGTTAAATAAACGATAAATTTTGAAAATTACCCCGAGAGATTGATCCGTTAACTGCGGCAATCTCTCTTTTTTTATCTCGCTGAAAAGTCGCTGTTTTATCTGCTTTTGTCTAAAATTTTTACAAAAAAAGTGCCGCGTTGCCTATTTTTTAGGTAGACTACCTTTTTATTACCTCAAATTTTATGTGTATGATAGACGCTTAAAATTATCATCCGAAAAAAGGAGTCTTTATGTATTATCAATTAGCGAAACATCGTGTGATGGAAACAGAACGTTTAATTCTGCGCCCAATTACACTTGATGATGCAGATGATCTCTTTGAGTATGCAAGCGATATCGACAATACCCGCCACGTGTTTCCAACCCATCAATCGATCGATGAAACCAATTGGGTAATCTCCAATCTCTTTATGAAAAATCCGCTTGGCCATTTTGCCATCGAATTAAAAGAGAGCGGAAAAATGATCGGCACCTGCGACATTCGCCCGAATGAAACCGCACAAAGTGTCGAGCTTGCCTACGCAATCAATAAGCGCTATTGGGGCCAAGGTCTTGCTCCGGAAGCGGCAAAAAAACTTCTCGATTTCTCAATCGAACACCTTAAAGCCCGACGTATTTGGGCCGCGCATGACTACGAAAACCATGCGTCCGGCCGTGTAATGGAAAAGATCGGGATGACGCACGAAGGTGTGATTCGCATGCGTAAAAACCTCTGCGGTGAACTGCGCGATGCCGTGATCCATAGCTATATCGTTTCTGAGCATTAAGCCTCATTAATGATGCCTCGCTAGGATTTTCCAAAATTTTCTAAAAAAATAATAAATCTCTCTTAAGCCCATGAAAATGGGCTTGGATAGCCCGTGCTTGCAATAAAGTAACGGGCCTGTTTTAGGAGCATAACTATGTACTATCAATTAGCAAAACACCGTGTAATGGAAACAGAGCGCCTTATTCTTCGCCCGATTACGCTCGAGGATGCGGACGATATGTTTGAATATGGGCAAGATGCGGAGACAACGCGCTTTATTTTCCCGACACACACCTCGATCGAAGATACGAAAAAAACCATCGTTAATCTCTTTATGAAGAGCCCGCTCGGAAATTTTGCCATTGAATTAAAAGAAAGTGGTAAGATGATCGGCACATGTAATATTCGCCCTAATGTAGAGGAAGATGCGGTAGAGATCGCGTACGCCCTGAATAAGAATTATTGGCGTCGTGGTTATGCGCCCGAGGCTGCGAAGAAACTGATCGATTTCTCAATTCATCATCTCAATGCTAAACGAATTTTTGCCGTCTATGATACCAATAATCCGGCATCGGGCCGTGTTATGGAAAAACTTGGCATGACGCAAGAGATGATCCGACGCAACGACCGTAACTTTAGGGGTGATTTCCGAGATCTTGTGATCTGCAGTTTAATCCCTTAACCTAAGAGGAATCGAAATGATGACCTTCGAGGATCGTTCCAACTTCAACTTTCAAGCGGTCGCTGTGGCCGTCGGTGTCCTGCTCTTTGGCATTAAAATCACCGCTTGGTACCTCACCGATTCGGTGGCCATTTTAACCGACGCATTAGAGAGTATCGTCAATATATTAGCCGGGAGTTTTACCCTTTATAGTCTCTATCTCTCCGCCCTCCCGCAGGATAAAAATCACCCGTACGGGCACGGGAAAATTGAGTTTGTCTCTGCCGGCATTGAAGGCACATTAATTGTCGTTGCCGGCTGTTTTATTCTCTACGAAGCATTTAAACGCCTCTTCTTCCAAGACGCCAATATTGATCAACTTTTAGGTCAGATGAATGCGGGACTTGTTCTTGTGGGCATCACCGGTGTGATCAACTATCTGGTTGGATTTATTGCAGTTCAAAAAGGTCGTCATAGTAATTCACTTGCCCTTGTTGCCGGCGGAAAACATCTTCAATCCGATGCCTATTCAACGGCGGGACTCATGATCGGGCTGCTGCTGATTTTAATCACAAAAATTGCGTGGCTCGATGCGGCAATCGCGCTGATCTTTGGCTCAATCATTATCTATACCGGCGTTAAAATTATTCGTTCTTCCATTGCCGGCATTATGGACGAAGCGGATGAAGATCTCATTGAGCGCTTTGTCGATGAGGTGAATCGTCACCGCAAATCAAGCTGGGTCGATCTCCACAAAGTCCGTTTTATTAAATATGGCAATCACATGCATCTTGATTGCCATTTGACGCTACCGTGGTATTTAACGCTTCGTGACGCTCATAAAGAACTCGATGCCTTTGAGAAAATTCTCTTTTCAAAATTTGGCAATAATTTCGAGATGTTTGTTCATACCGATGATTGCCTGCCTGAATCGTGCGAGATTTGTCCGCTGAAAGCCTGTGTGCATCGCGAGCGCCGCTTTGTTGATCGCGTCGAATGGACAAAAGATATTATTATCTTGGACAAAAAACACTCCATCGAAGATATTAAAAATCCCGTTCCCTATAACGAAAGCGAAAATCCCGCGATCACCCAGCTCACCACCGATCTTAAAGAACATGGAGCGCTAGAAAACGAGCATCACGACAACGTAAAATAAACGATGAAATTTCTGATGTTTATGATGGCCTGGCTCTCACTTTTTGTGATTAGACGGGCCTTTTCCAGTATGTTTACCGGTGATTTCTGGGATATCATCATTGGCACACTCTATATTGTTCCTGCGCTTATCCTATTGCTCTTTAGCCTCATCGCTATTGGATTGATGTAGCCTTATTTCTTTAACATTCAGCATAAAAAAAGCCCTCAACCAAATGGTTCGAGGGCTTTTTATTGACACTCACCTTAAGCGAGTACTGAGGGCAATACTATTTAGTAAACGGCTCAGGTTTTGGAGTGTTATTGTTGGATGGTGGTAAGATCGGCATTACTAATTGTGGCTGATCACCGGTTAAGGTTTTGAACCATGCAACGACTTTTGTTACTTCATCTTCAGTGAAGTTACGGCCTAATTGTAAACGACCCATCAGCTTGGTTGCATCTTCAAGTGTCTCTGCTGCCCCATCATGGAAGTAGGGGTAGGTGAGTTCAACGTTACGAAGCGTTGGCACTTTAAACATCATGCGATCGGCATCTTTACCGGTTACATCGGCACGGCCTTGTGCTAAGTTTTCAGTGTTGTACTCTTCAAGAAGTCCCATTTTTTGGAATGAACTTCCACCGATATTTTCACCGTAGTGACATGCGATACAGCCGCTTGTTTTGAAGATTTCATACCCTTCTAACTCTTCTGCTGTAATGGCGTTATCATCACCTTTGAGCCACTTGTCAAAGCGCGAGTTGGGCGTTACTAACGTCTCTTCAAACACCGCAATGGCATCGGTAATGCGATCAATATTGACATCGCGATCACCGTAGACAGCTTCAAACTCGTCTACATATTGTGGAATTGATGAAATTACATCCACCGCTAATTCGTGCGTTGATGCCATCTCTTTAGGGTTTGCAATCGGGCCACCGGCTTGTTCTTTTAAGTCCGCTGCACGTCCGTCCCAAAATTGTACGAAGTTAAGCGTTGCGTTCAGAACGGTCGGTGAGTTAATTGGGCCTTCTTGCCAATCGTGACCAATTGACGTTGGCAGGTTATCTGATCCCCCCATGCTCAAGTTGTGGCACGAGTTACATGAGATAAATCCTGATTTTGATAAACGTGGATCAAACCAAAGTTTTTTCCCTAATTCAACTTTTGCTTCATCGGTCACAACCGGCGCTGGGATCGGTTTAATAATCTCATTGCGCGGCGTTTGTGCCTGAGCATAAGATGCTGAGAGAAGTAACGAAACAGAGCAAGCTACGATGCCTAAACCTTTTGTAATCGTAGACGAAAGTTTACGCTTTTTAACCATGCGATACTCCTTTATGAACGTTAATTAAGTTTTCTACCTGACTTCATCATACTATAACCACCTTACAGAAAGATGACATAAAGCAGTATTTGCAAGGGTTTTCACCCATCTATTACGGCCGTTTAATACGCTCATCATCAAGTAAATACCCATATCGATGATGAGTTTGACCGGCATAATAATGAGTTACGAATACTTTACGTTTGCTTTAAGTGTTAATTTATGCTTGTAACGGCGAACCATACACTAGCGCTGCAAAATATGCCGCGCCAATCGGCAAAATCTCATCGTTAAAATCGTAGAAACTATTATGGAGTGGCGCACTGTCTGATCCATTTCCAATAAACGCGTAACAACCCTTAATGTGGCGCAAAAAGTAGGAGAAATCATCGCCGGCCATCATTGGCTCAATATCCGTTAATACATTCTCATCGCCTAAAAGATTTCGCGCAATCGTTGTCGCTTCATGCGTCGCTTCAAGATCATTGACTGCTACCGGATTTTCAAGATCCGAAAGCTCAAAGCGCGCGCTCCCACCAAAGGCTTTAGCCATATGGGTAATTAACGTCTCAAGGCGAGCGAGCAGATCCTCACGGACCTCATCAGATTGGGTACGAATCGTCCCATTCATCTCAGCGGAATCGGCAATCACATTAAAGGTATCACCGCCATGAATTTGCGTTACCGAGATCACAACCGGATCGAGCGGACTAAAGGTACGGCTCACCATGCCTTGAATCCCTTGATAGATATGCATCGCCATTAAGAGCGGATCGTTCGAGGTTTGTGGCATCCCCGCATGCCCGCCCTCGCCCTCCACATAGATGGTGAAATTATCGGTACTGGCCATCACATTATAGGGTTTAAAGGCCATTTTCCCGGCCGGAATCCCAGGCCAATTATGGAGCGCATAGACGCGATCAGCGGGATAAAAATCAAAGAGCTTTTCACCATCAATCATCTGGCGCGCACCGCCTAAACCCTCTTCAGCTGGCTGAAAATAGAGAATCACTTTACCCTTAAATCCGCGGAAAGTGGCCAAGTATTTTGCCGCAAGCAGAAGCATCGTTACATGCCCATCGTGCCCGCAAGCGTGCATGCAATTTTTATGGGTAGAGATGTGCGAAAAGGTGTTTTCCTCTTCAATCGGTAATGCATCCATATCCGCACGAAGTCCGATGGTGGGCCCTTCATTTTGATCAGCTGATTTTGGATCGCCATAGATCACCGCAACAACGCCCGTCCCACCAAACCGTGTATCGATCTCATCGACGCCATATTCTGTCAATTTTTGAATGATCAAATCGCGGGTTTTATGTTCATGAAAGCCAAGCTCGGGCGCCTGATGGATCGCTTGTCTCGTGCGTTTAGCAAGCGGTTGCCAGGCTTTAAGTTGCGCCATAATAGCGGTCAATTCATGAGCGGATTCAGGATCAATAATGGGGGCGTCATCAGCGTGTGACATGGAAATTCTCCTTGGGTTTTTGGCAGATTTTTTTAGTGTGTAACGAGGTTAATTGATTCACGCAATTACCGGAGTAAAACAGCGTTCTTTACCAATCCTAACACGCTTCCTTAATAAAGCAATCGAGCCGACATACGCCCCTATAAATTATCTTTAGGCGTAAAAAAACGCCACCTTGGATTCAAGATGGCGCTCTTTTTTTATTTGAAGTCAGTCGTTACTTAAGTGTGTCCCAAATTACGAGATCGGATCAAGCTTTGGCGGTGCACGGAACTCTTTCTCTTCCGCAACATCACTATCGCTTAGATCATCATCACTGCCCTCGTTATCTTTTGAATAACCGGTCACAGGGTGGCCTTCCATAATCTCTTTAACTTGATCCGCATCGATCGTTTCAAGCTCTAAGAGCACTTCTGCCATTTTGTGAAGTTTATCGATATCATCTTTGAGCACTTGCTCAGCACGCTCATAATTTCGATCGATCACAGCGCGAATCTCTTCATCGACTAAACGAGCCGTTTGATCCGATACACCATTCGCGCCACCGCCCATAGAGCGGCCTAAGAATGGCTCATCACTATCGTCTGAATAGGTTCTAAATCCGAGTTTATCGGAAAGACCCCATTTGGTAACCATGCTTTTCGCTAAGCTCGTTGCGTGCTGAATATCGCTCGCCGCACCGGTTGTAACCGCATCGTATCCAAAGATAATCTCTTCAGCAATTCGGCCACCAAACACCATTGCGAGTTTATTTTCAAGCCAGCGACGCGGAACGCTCACATGATCACGCTCAGGAAGCGTCATCGTCACACCAAGCGCTCGTCCACGAGGGATGATCGTCACTTTATACACCGGATCCGATTTAAGGCGATAGCCAACAATGGCGTGCCCCGCTTCATGATACGCCGTTAAACGTTTATCATCTTCGGTCATCACCATTGAGTTGCGCTCAGCGCCCATCATGATCTTATCTTTCGCATCTTCCATATCTTTCATGTAGACCTCTTTTTGATCACGACGCGCTGCAAAAAGAGCCGCTTCGTTCACAAGGTTTGCAAGGTCTGCCCCAGAAAATCCAGGTGTCCCGCGGGCAATGTGTTCAACATTGATATCGCTCGACGCTTTAATTTTCTTCATATGGACGTTTAAGATTTGCACACGGCCTTTAACATCCGGAAGCGGTACGACCACTTGTCTGTCAAAACGGCCCGGACGAAGGAGCGCTGGGTCTAATACGTCAGGACGGTTCGTCGCTGCGATTACAATCACCCCTTCATTTTCGTTAAATCCATCCATCTCAACGAGTAGCTGGTTCAGGGTTTGTTCACGCTCATCATGACCGCCGCCTAATCCCGCACCACGATGGCGACCAACTGCGTCGATCTCATCAATAAAGATAATGCATGGTGCATGTTTTTTCGCTTGTTCAAACATATCACGAACACGCGATGCCCCAACCCCAACAAACATCTCCATAAAGTCAGAGCCTGAAATGGTGAAAAACGGAACGCGCGCTTCCCCTGCAATCGCTTTTGCGAGCAAAGTTTTACCGGTACCAGGTGATCCCACCATTAAGATACCGCGCGGCATTGTGCCCCCAAGTTTTTGGAAACGCGATGGATCTCGTAAGAACTCAACGATTTCGCCCACTTCTTGTTTCGCTTCATCAGCCCCTGCAACGTCGGCAAAGGTGGTTTTGATCTGATCTTGCGTTAACATTCGTGCTTTTGATTTACCAAAGCTCATCGGGTTTTTACCCCCGCCTGAGGATTGGCGCATCATAAAGACGAAGAAACCGAGCAAGAGTAAGATCGGCAATAGGTTTAAAAAGACGCTTAATAAGACGCCTTGCGTTTTCATCGAACGCCCATCAAAAGAGACTTTATTTTGGCGCAATGTATCAATCATTGGACCGTTGTCTGTTTCCGGGCTGATGGTTGAAAAACGACGATTATCATTGGTCACGCCATCAATGGCTGACCCGGTAATTGTCACTTCTTTAATCTGTCCACGATCGACTTGATCGAGGAAATCAGAGTATCTAATTTCTCTTCCACCGCTACTGCCAAAGCCTTGGAATAGGAATAAAATAAACATTCCAATACCGAGCCAGATTGCGATATCTCTTCCAGTGTACTTCAAAAGACTAACCTCAATTATCGTTAAAAAGACCCCGCGTTTCGCGCAAGTCCGATGATACGAATGGAATCTCCTTAAAAGGATGCTCCGCTGATGAGGGCGTGCTGCCTCATTAATCCACTCACTATAATACCGTATTTTTGTCTAAAAGATGCCGATATCCTCTCTATAGTGTAGATAAATTTTCGATTTTCAAGCAAAAAGCGCAAATTTAATGACGATTTTCACCGATTAAATCACTATCCTCGAAATCCCGTTGCTACTAAGTATAGTACAGGCGTTTTTTCACGACGTGGATCGGCATTTTGTTCCACAATATTTTGCGCTCTCACTTTCGAAAAATGCTCGCGAAGTGTTTGCAAATATTCATCAAAACCCTTGCCTTTACTGATTCGCGTGATAAAGGATCCGCCTTTATTAAGGTGATTGATTGCAAGATCATACGCAAGTTCCGCTAAATAGATACGACGCGATTGATCCACATCTTTAATCCCACTGATGCGCGGCTCCATATCGGAAAGCACCACATCAATTTTTTCACCATTTAACGTTTCAATCAGCTCATTGAAAACCGCTTCATCATGAAAATCGCCCACAACGTATTCTAAATTGGGAACGGGATTGAAGATCTCACGCTTATCAAGGCCGATGACACGCCCTTTACGCCCCACTTTCTCAAGGGCATATTCGCTGAAACTTCCGGGACATGCGCCAAGATCGACGACGAGCTGTCCGGGTTTGAAAATCCGATCTTTTTGATCAATTTCTAAAAGTGAGTAGATCTCTTTTGAGCGATAGCCATCGCGGTGCGCCTGATCTTGCATCGCATCGCGCTCTCGCATGTGGGGTTGTCTATTCTTGTTCATCGTGTTGCCTCTGTGTTTCTCTTTGTTCTGTCTGCGCCTTGTGCGCCTCGATTTGGGTCAAAATTGACCGCGCTCTACCCATTAAATAGCCGCCGCTTGCGACGCCAAACAAAAGTAAAACGCCCCACTCAACGAGCGGTGACACCTCTAAAAATGAGAAGATGATAACGAGCACAATCCCTGTGATTAACATCACTGCCGCAACGCCTCTAAGCCCTGTAAAAAGGTTACTTATTTGCGAATTTTGTGCTACCCTTATCTCTTTATTATCTGGATTATTATTACTATTCATGACACAAATTAAATTAACAAACGACCATATTAAACTTTTAAAAGCGAAAGCGCACCATTTAAACCCCGTCATGATCATGGGCGATAAAGGTCTCACGGAAAACTTCGTTGAAGAGACTCGCCGCGCGCTCGCTCACCATGAGCTTATTAAAGTTAAGGTCGCAGGCGATAAAGCTGAGCGTGATGCGCTCGTAAAAGAGCTGATTCAAGTAGTCGACGCCCAACTCGTTCAACAAATTGGACGCATGGCCGTTCTCTTTAAGCGCAATCATGAAGCGCCAAAAATTATGTTTGATTCGATCAAATAATCGAGCCAAGCACCGTACGATTTCACTTTGATCGGTATTAAATGGGTACGACCGAATCCTAACAAAAAGCCGGGTTCAGCGCAACGAAAAAGAGTCTCATTTAGCAATTAAATTGCCGCGTAATAAGAGCGACCCGCCGTTCAAAGCACACAAAAGCCATAAATAAAAAGAGAGGGAATGTTATAAAACGCATTCCCTCTTTGTTGTCCAGATGGTTTATCTGTTACGCAATTTTTTACGCAACTTCAGTAAATTTACTCTCAACCGGCGCAGTCCAACCTTTATAGGAGAGCGGATAGAAGCTCACCAAAATCGCAAGCATCGAAATCCCAACAATATAGATTCCTGCCCCCATCGGCGTAATCCCGAGAAGATAGAGCGTAAACATCGGCGTGATCGCACTAAAGATCGCATAGGCCAAATTATAGGAAAACGATAAGCCTGAATAACGCACTGCTGGCGGGAAAACGCGCGTTCCGATAATGGGAGGTGTTGTCGCGGCTCCTGCAAAAAAGCCCATCACTGCATAATTAACATAGATCATCTCAAGGCTAATGCCACGGGTTAAACTGTAGTAAAAATAGAGACTCGAAAGCGCGAGTCCACCCCATGAGAGCACCATATTAAGACGCGTTTTTAATTGATCCTCCATAAAGCCCCAGAAGATACAACCAAAGCTTAAACTAAGCGCCGCAATCGATCCCGCAATCCGCGCATTGAGCGGTTCCATGCCATACATCTTTCCAAGAATCGCGACCGGCGTAATCAAAATCCCGATCATAATGGTGGTGGAAAGCGACCAAGTTAAGAGTCCCACAATGACGCAGGCAATTTTATGGCGTTTTAACACCGTCATCACCGGAATCTCTTTCGATAAACTTTTAGTATCGGACATCTCTTGGAAGATCGGCGTTTCCGACAAGTAACGGCGTAAATAGACCGCGATTATCCCAAAAACCCCGCCGGCAATAAAGGGAATCCGCCATGCGTAGGATAAAATCTCAGCTTTTGAGTAGTTTAAATCAATCAGGATTGAGACCAAAAAGCCCAATAAAATTCCGCCACTAATGCCGCTCGTTAATACCCCAATTCCAAGGCCGGAACGATTTTTCGGCGTATGCTCAGCAATAAAGACCCACGCACCCGGCATCTCACCACCAATTGCAGCGCCTTGGAACATCCGCATAATCACGAGTAGAATCGGCGCAAACATACCGATCTGCGCATAAGTCGGAAGGAGGCCAATAATAAAGGTCGGCAGCGCCATCATCGCAACGCTCAAGGTAAACATCTTTTTACGGCCGAGCACATCACCAAAGTGCGCCATAATCACCCCGCCAATCGGGCGAGCAATATACCCCGCGGCAAATCCACCCCACGCAAAGAGATCGGCGATAAGCGGCGAAATATCCGCCGGGAGAAATAGCGGTTTGACGATCGTTTCAATATAGAGCGCATAAATTACGAAATCGTAAAACTCCAGCGTTCCGCCAAGTGATGATAATGTTAGTGTTTTATAGTCGTGACGATTTAAGCGCCGCGCCACCGGGTAGCCGTCGGCATTGATCGTAATACTCATGAATCCATCCTCGTATCTTTTAGTCGTATAGGTTATGTATCGGTTGTATATCTCTATTTTTATTGATTGCCCTAAAAAAGTGTTTTTAGCAATAATATTCTTTATTTAGATACATCTTTAGAATTATTTTAATTTTATCGATTTAAAAACGAATAATTTAATTCGTTTCATTCATTAATACACAACTTAAGCCTGTTTAGCAATGGCGATCGCCTCAATTTTTTAATTTAGACATAAAAAAGGGAAGCCTACGAATCACCGTGCTTCCCTAATTAATACTTCCCTATTCCTATCGATGGGATAAACGTCTGAAACGTTTTAAGCGAATTACATTGCTCCTAATGCCCCTTTCACCTCAGGTTTTACTGCCGGAGTCGCTCCTTTCGCTTCCCACCCTTTATACGAGAGCGGATAGAATGCCACTAAGATCGCTAAGATCGAAACGCCAGCAATATAGATGCCTGCACCAAGCGGCGTCACGCCGAGTAATTTAAGCGTTAACATCGGCGTGATCGCACTGAATACCGCGTAAGCTAAATTGTATGAAAATGATAGACCTGAATAGCGGATCGCTGGCGGGAATGCACGCGTTCCAACCACCGGCGTTAATGCAATTGCGCCCACAAAGAAGCCCATAATCCCGTAATTGGTATAGACCATATTCATCGAGATGCCTTGCGTTAAGCTGTAGTAAAAATAGAGGCTTGAAACGGCGAGTCCACCCCATGCAAAGAGCATATTGAGGCGTGTTTTAATTTTATCTTCCAACCAACCCCAAAATACGCATCCAATGGTTAAGGTTAATGCGGCAATTGACCCAGCAATACGAGCGTTAAGGGGCTCAATTCCATGCATTTTCCCAAGTACGGCAACGGGAGTAATTAAAATCCCCACCATGATCGCCGTTGAGAGCGACCAAGTTAAAAATGCTACGATCACGCAAGCAATTTTATGGCGTTTCAATACCGTCATCATCGGGATCTCTTTTGAAAGCGCTTTTTGCGCAGCCATCTCTTTAAAGATCGGCGTTTCCGATAGATAACGGCGTAAGAATACCGCGATAATTCCAAAGATACCGCCCGCGATAAATGGAATTCTCCATGCGTACGATAAGATCTCGGCTTTCGAGTAATTTAAGTCGATAATAATTGAGACTAAAAAGCCCAGTAAAATTCCGCCAGTGATACCGCTTGTTAAAGTACCAATGCCAAGACCGTAGCGGTTTTTCGGGGTATGTTCTGCAATAAAGACCCACGCACCCGGCATCTCACCACCGATCGCAGCGCCTTGGAACATCCGCATAATCACGAGTAGAATCGGCGCAAACATACCGATCTGCGCATAGGTAGGAAGGAGCCCAATAATAAAGGTTGGAAGCGCCATCATCGCAACGCTCAAAGTAAACATCTTTTTACGGCCAAGCACATCGCCAAAGTGCGCCATAATCACCCCGCCAATCGGGCGAGCAATATAACCTGCGGCAAATCCGCCCCACGCAAAGAGGTCGGCAATGAGTGGTGAAATGTCCGCCGGGAGAAATAGCGGTTTGACGATCGTTTCAATATAGAGTGCATAAATGACGAAATCGTAGAATTCAAGCGTTCCACCGAGTGATGAAAGCGTTAACGTTTTATAATCTTCACGATTTAATGGGCGCGCCATGGGCTGACCATCAGCCCCAGTTGCAGAACTCATGGGTATACTTCCTTTTATAAAATATGGTAAGTCAAAAATAGTCGGTTTTTATCGGCGAATATCGAGTGCATTCGCGCTTATTGTTGCAATATTTTTGACCATCTTTTGGACGGCGTGTTTTTAGTAATTTGGCCCATCTTTTGGATGTTTGGCCAAGAAAACACTCACTTTGCAGAAGTGCATCGTCCATTAATACACCATTTCAAAAAAGGGCGCAATGGGTATTCTATAAAAAGCGTAAAAATTGAGAAGCCCATAAGAATGGGAGCTAAAAGGTAGCTTTTTTGTAGTTAGCTTGGATCAAAAATCGCTCTTTCCCTTTTTCGTTTCTTTTTTCATTTTAAAATCAGCCCGCTTGCAATCTTTTACCGCGCAATAAAAAAGCAATGCCGTTTAGGATGGATCATCGAACAGACATTGCTTATTTCTAAAAGATGATTGTTAAGACAATCTCTCTACCGTAAGCCTATGAGATTAGCGATCAAGTTGCATGAGGAGCTGATTATAAGGGAGATATCCGCCCAGCATTGTGCCATCTTCAAGGAAGATCGCCGGCGTTCCTTGTACCCCAAGCTTCATGCCCACATCAAATTGATTGCTAACGGGGCTATTCGCACACGTTGCATTTTTAACGCTACGGCCATTTTTCGCATCGGTTAACGCTTTAGGCTTATCGTCTGAGCACCACACCGACACTAAATGATTGTAACCCGCCGATGGAATTCCGGTACGAGGATAGGCCATATAGCGCACAGTGACGCCGTTATCGTTATAGTTCTTCACCTCTTTGTGAAGCATCTGGCAATAGGGGCAATCAACGTCGGTAAAGACGGTAATTTTATGCTTTTCGTTTTTCGCTTTATAGACCACCATGTCATCTTCTGAGATGTCATCGATGATCGCTTTTTTCATCTTTTTCGCGTAATTGTCGGTGAGGCTCTCTTTATTAACAAGATCGATTAAATGACCTTCAAACATATATTTCCCATCTTTTGAGACATAGATGGGCTGTGCAATCTCTGCGATTTCCACTTGATAGATGCCTTTGATCTCACTCTCTGAGATATTTTTTACCGTTACGCCTTGAAAGGTTTCGTTAAAATATTTCAGATCGACTTTCTCTTTTGCCATCGCGCCAGTTGTCATTAGTGCGCCGAGTGTCATCGTTATTAATACTTTTTTAATCATAAATTCACTATCCTCGTGGGTGATTCTCTTGATGAAGTTTTTTGAGGCGTTCCGTTGCCACGTGAGTATAGATCTGCGTTGTCGACAGATTGCTATGCCCAAGCAGGAGCTGAACAACCCTGAGATCTGCCCCGTGATTCACAAGATGCGTCGCAAAGGCGTGGCGCAACGTGTGAGGCGAAACCTCTTCATTAATCCCTAATTGTCGCACATATTTTTTGATAATGTGCCAAAAAGTTTGCCGCGTCATAAAGGTCCCACGATTACTCACAAAGACCGCTTCCGAACGCCCATCTTTCAATAATGCCGGACGCGAACGCTCCACATATTGTTTCAACCAATCGATCGCTACCTCGCCAATGGGAATCAGGCGCTCTTTATCCCCCTTCCCGACAACCCGCACATACCCCGCACGAAGATTAATCTCCGAAAAAGTAAGACGCACCAACTCCGTCACCCGAAATCCGCACGAATAGAGCATCTCCAGCATCGCTTTATCACGAAGACCAATCACGGTCGAAGTATCGGGCGCATCAAGCAACGCTTCCACTTTTTCCTCAGAGAGCGAAACGGGGAGCGATGCGCTAAATTTGGGCAAAATAAGCTTTTCGGCGGGATTATCGTCGCGATATTTTTCAACAATGAGATAGGTATAAAAGTGCTTAAAACAGGAATGATAACGCGCAAGCGATCGGGGGCTAATTCCCGCACGCCCTTCCCGATCAATAAATCCCTGCAAATCTTTCGTCGTCGCCGTTTCAATATGTTTAAAACGCTTTTTAAGCGACGCTTCCAACTTATAGAGATCCGATAAATAGGACGCGAGCGTATGCTCACTTAAATTCTCATGAAACCAGAGCGTATCTTTAAAATGCTCAAGGGTTGGATTGGTTTTTTTATCCGTTTCAAGCGGTGAATCGATCGGCATTGGTCTCCTTTTTTTAACGCTTTTGATCGTTAGGATACCACAGTTGAACCTCTTTTTACGCTAATCCTCACGCTCATTTAAGCTCTTTTCAAGCGCATCAGAAAGTTTCCCCGCCATCTCTTCTTTAAGCTCTAACGGATGCACCCCGCCGCCTTTAAGCCCCATCGGTTCTTGCGGACAATTTGCCTCATCAAGCGCCGATTTTGAAGGGATTTTACCCTCAGCCATCTCGGCGACTTTACGATATTCAATCACCCGATTTTGGCATTTTTCCACTAAATTGAGATCAAGATTGTTAACGCGAATCTGATAGGCATCAGGGAAAAGTTCGCTCACGCTGATATCAGTATAAAAAGGAATATTTTCCATCAACTCAAGCCCAAGCTCCTCTTTAAGCTCGGGAGCGACATCATTAATACAGCTATTATCGATCAGATAATTGACGCGATATTCACCCTCTTCAATGAGGTAAAATCGGCGTTCACAAGGAATTTGGGTGCGGTCGTGATAACGCAGCAGACGCGTATTGACCTCAGCGCCACTTAATTCCAAAATCGATTCATTGGTAAGGTCATCGGTCTGCTGCCAATAGCTCCATTTGCCATCTGGCGGGGTAAATAATCCCGTCGGCGCAAAGCGATTACAGTGATCAAGATAATCAAATTCATAGATAATTCGCTCGCTCCCGTTCAGCTCTGTTTCATCCTTCGCGCGAATATCGGTGACATAACGATAATGATTATCGCCAAGCTTACTAAAAGCAAGCTCGATCTCCCCTTCTGGAAAGGGCAGATAATAGTGCTCCATCGCCCTATTTGCACACGCTTTGGTTAACTCATAGCGCAGTATAATATCTTCCTCAGTAATCTCTTTTTCAAGGAGCGGACAGCCTGAATTTTTATAAATCAGCGTCGCTTCCAGATAATTCTCTAACGCATCGCCGGGCAAACAGGTTTTAAACTGATCAACGATGACACCCTCGTCACTTTTCATCTGCACATCCCACATTCCATCGGCAAAATGGCGAAAGTTATCGAGTTTTTCCGCTTCCGTCAGCGTTTCCGTATCCGCTAGCGCTACAAAAGGTGATAATCCAAACATTCCCGCGAGAATTATTATTGGAAGAGAAACACGTCGATTTCGTCGTTGGCTAATGCTTAGCATAGAGCAATTCCTATCATCTTGATTTGTTATTCTTAAGTTTTGTAAAGACATCTTATAGTATTCCATATTTGCACGGGATTATCGAGATAAATTACCGCATTTCCCCCGCAATATAAGAAGTTTAATCCCAACCTGAGCATTAAATAAAATCTCACCGTGAGTTAAACAATCAAAATTGATGGTAAGCGAGATTTTACCGATAAAACATGCTATTTTTAGACTCCTTTTCAATGATTTGATGATTTGGTTTTAATCCATGGCAATGACCCAATACCTTCCCATAAAATGGCTCCACCGCTCGCTTGCTCTCATCGCAGTGATCTGGTTTTTCCTCGCGTTTAGTGGCTATGATTATCTGCCAATCCTCCATGATAGCTACGACACTTGGCGCTTTTATCAAATTGCCGTACTCTCACTCTTTGGCGTTGGTTTTTTATTGCTCCCCCTCAAAACTCTCAATACTTTAGGAAATCTCCCCTATTATCTCACCGCCGTATTATTAGGCTTTACGGTACTGGCGATTTTTGGTGTTAAAAATGTCACGGCCTATCTCACCTACGGGATTGGCTCACTGCTCTTAATTAGCGGACTCTACGCGGGAACTCTATTTCGTTACGATGCCAAATGGATGGGGAATCTCTTTGCGCTCATCGCATTATCCGCCTTCCCAATGCTCATACGTTTTTGTATGAATTTTGTTTTTAAAATAATGATTCCTGAAGGAGATATTAGTTGGAATCACACGTTTTCCAACATTCGTTATTTAGACGATGTGGTCCTGCCGCTCTTAGCGATTTTATGGCTTAGACCAGGGTTTTTAGCTGACAAAAAATGGACTACTTTAATCACGATTTTTAGTAGTTTTTATCTTTTTAATCTCTTTATGGATGGTGCCCGAAGCGCTCTTTTAAGCATCGGTATAACCCTTCTATTTATCGCGTTTTTTGGAACGAATAAAAAGACGGCGTTGAAGCTACCTGCGCTCTCTATTATCTTTGCTCTTGCACTCTATTACATCGTCAATTTCATCATTGCAGATACAAATGCTCATGCCTTAGCTCGCACTTCAAGCTCTGGGCGTACTGAGCTTTACCTGCAATCAATCATCCTCTTTAAAGATCATTGGTTATTTGGAATTGGCGGAAGCAACTTTAAGGTTTTTCTCCCCTCAGTATTTGGCGCGACATCCCATCCGCACAGCTTTATTTTCCACTGGATGGCAGAGTTTGGCCTCATCGGCATCCTCTTTTTAGTGGGCTTTTTCTTTGCCGCACTCAAACTCTTTTTACGCCGTAAACTGATGCCTTGCTGGATTTGGGCAGCGCCTGCGATGGTATCGATGAATGCACTCTTTTCTGGGGCTTTTGTTTATCCGCTTAGCCAATTTATCTCAGTACTGATTTTTGCCTATGCGTTCCACTTATATTTAGCTACCTTCCCGCTTGATCTCCGCTCAATCCATCAAGGAAAACGCACGCACACGCCAACGGTTAAAGTATCGCTTGATTATCCAATGCTCGGAACGTTACTGCTTAAAAGCCTCACCTTTATGGCGCTTTGTACCACGCTCTATATGACTGTGCTAACGCTTCCGCATCTTCTGCGTCTTGAAGAGGAGCATCAAACGATGTTTAATTCCGAAAGTACGATTAATATCAAACCTCATTTCGATGGTCCGTCGCTTTGGCAGCGCAATCCGATTATTTTATTCGACGGCACTCAAAAGATCATTACAAAACCTAAAATAGAGACACCAGAAAAAGAAGAACTCTAATAACTCTTTTTATAAAATGCACTCATAAAAAAGCACCGAGTGATTTTAAGTCTTAATCCACTTAAAAATCTCGGTGCAACGGGTTTGTCTGCGTAATGGCTAAATTCAATTAGCGTGGTTAATTATTTCCAAAGGAAGGTTTGCATCCACTTTTCAATGTCATCAATGGCCGATTCTGCTAAGTGACGAATGCGCTCCTTAAATTCGGCATATTCTTCAAGTGAAGCTGAGGGCGATAACTTTTCACTCTCATTTAAATAGTGGCTCGCCTGATATTTCACTCGCTCACATACTGAGGCTAACGTATCGTGATACACCTCATCCATTAAGCCTTTCTCTTCAAAATCCATGGTATTCCCCTTTATCAAAACAGCTTGATATGCAAATAGATCAACAACCTACTTAAATTAACTGATTTTCCACTAAACATTCATGATTAAAATCAAAATACTCAATAGCAATCAATGAGTTACATTAGATATTTTTACATTTCATGTTTCAATGAACGTCCTCATTTTGCAAAGGTTCTGTGACAAAAAGATTACATCGATTGAGGGCTAAGCTTTTTCTTGATCAATATCAAAATCAACATCACAGTTATTTTCATCCGCTCTTCCTCTTCTTTTAAAGATTGCTTTAAAACGAATGTTATAATCATTCAGTCTTTTTTTCTCAGTTAAAATAAGTCCGATTACCATGCAACTCACCCAACAAACCGATTATGCAATCCGCACATTAATTTATACGGCATTTCACTCGGATCGTCTTGTCAATATTACGGAGATTGCCGAGTTTTATGCCATCTCTCGGAGCCATTTAACCAAGATTGTGGCGTTTTTAAGTGAGCTGGGTTATCTAAAAAGCATTCGCGGGAAAGGCGGCGGTCTTAAACTCGGAAAAGCTCCGGAGTCGATCTCCTTAGGTGAACTTATTCGAGTACTGGAATCCTTCAATTTAGTGGAGTGTTTTGGTGAAAAGGACCAGTGCGTCATCCGCCCACAATGTGAATTTAAAGTCATTTTAGCGGAGGCCACTCATGCTTTTTTAGCGGTACTCGATCGCTACACACTCGTTGATATTTTGCTGCCCTCGCTGCCCTCAAACACCATTGATCTTAGCCAATTAACCAACTTATCCTAAGCGGTTCTTAAAACCCTACCTATTTATCAGTCAATTTTGATAAGCTAAAGGAAAGGAAGGGAGATTCATTATGACGTTTTATTCTTTAGATCAATTACGAAAAATCGAGCAAGATGCGGAGGATGCAGGAATTGACTTGATGCAACGTGCCGCGCGTTCTACCGCCGACTGGGTAAGCGCCCATATTCCTAAAAAAAGCCCAATTTTAGTGGCGGTAGGAACAGGAAATAATGGTGGTGATGCGCTTTGGGCGGCGCTTAATCTCGATTCTCGTGGATTTAACGTGATTCTTTTTATCCCCGAACCGGTTATGAGCCCGCAAGCAGAAGAGGCGCTAAGACTCTGTCGTCTGAACACTCTTCCAGAAATCAAGACGCTTACAAATCTTGAGGAATTAACCGAGTGCGATCCGGAAAATATCTGCCTCATTGATGGACTGTTTGGTATTGGGCTAAATCGCCCGCTCTCACCAAAATGGTGCGATATTATCGAGTCTCTCAATCAATTGATGGCGAAAAATGTACTTGCTCTTGATACGCCATCGGGGCTTAATCCTTACACCAACGAAATCTTCGGCGCGGTGATTGATGCAACCGCAACGCTCACCTTTTTATCGGATAAACCAGCACTCTATTTTAATCGAGGGAAACAATATGCGGGGGAAATTTTAGTCGATGCGCTCGATCTGCCTCGCCATTTAAGACCAAGCGCGTAAATGCCTTCAGCATGATATCCTAGGGATTCGTTTTTTAACAAAAGGTTTGCCAAAAACTCATTATGAGTCGAATATTAATCGTCGCATTTGCACTGGTCGGAGCCATTGTCGGTGCTGCCTTTGCAACCG
This sequence comes from uncultured Ignatzschineria sp., assembly GCA_945619025.1. Lineage (GTDB taxonomy): Bacteria > Pseudomonadota > Gammaproteobacteria > Cardiobacteriales > Wohlfahrtiimonadaceae > CALZBJ01. The sequence goes on from CALZBJ010000012.1 coordinate 25,846, forward strand.
GTCGAGAGTCACTAATTTTCTACACAAGTTTTGGATTAAAAGGGACCTGGGGACTCATTATTGCCACCCTTTTATATGCTTATTTCAGCATGATTTTAGTCTATATTGGCCAGCGTTTTCGCAATAAAACCCCGCATAAAGCACTCTACGCCCTCTCGGGGAAACCGCTTGGTATTGTGATTGATGTTGTGATTTTACTCACCATGTTTTCAACAGGCGTTGCCATGATCGCAGGTGGCGGCTCAATTCTCCATCAACAATTTGATCTCCCCTTTTGGCAAGGCTCGCTCTTAATGGCAGTGATTACCGCGCTCACCATTATGCTAAACGCGCGAAAAGTGGTGATTGCTGTCGGCGCATTGACGCCTTTTTTACTGCTCTTTTTAATCGCGATCTGCAGCTATAGCCTAATCAATAATCAAACGCCGCTTACCGAGCTTGAACCGCTGGTATTAAAAACAAAAGAGACGCTTCCCGGAACGCTTCCAAACTGGCTCGTTGCCGCGCTCAATCACGTCTCATTTAATATGGCGGTCGGTGCGGGCATGGCGCTTGTCATTGGTAGTTGTGAGAAAAATCCAAAACACGCTCTTTTAGGGGGCGCGCTCGGCGGGCTCTTAATCGGCGGAATTTTACTGCTCGGGCACTTTAATCTCTTTACCAATATTGAAGCAATTACCACCATCAAAGGCGAGAAACTGATCGTTGCCGATATGCCTCTTCTTGCGATTACAGCGAGTTTTCCGCCCATTGTGAGCTGGCTGATGATGCTGATTATTTTCGGGATGATCTACAATACCTCGGTGAGCATGTTTTATGTGGTCTCCGCGCGTTTTGTCCCGATGGAAACCAAACAATCCAAGCCCTTTATCGTATTATTAATGGCGGTCGCACTACTCCTCAGCAGTTTTGGATTTACCGATGTGGTTGGCTATCTCTACCCGATTATGGGCTACTTAGGCTTTATCCTAATCGGACTTCTTCTCTACGCGCCCTTTAAATTCCGAGAAAAATCTATTTAAAGAGTCCATCAAATAGGTTTTTAACATCTTCGAGTTGATCGCCAAGCTCCTCTTTTAACACCCGATCGATCTCAGGTTTAATGGTCTCTTTCACGGTCTCTTCGATCTTTTTCTCCACCGCTTTACCGGCCATCTCCGCAATCATCTTGCCGATTGCATCATTATCAAGACCGCAGAGGTTTTTCCCGCCGTTCACAAATGAGCCTTGGCAACGAAGCGGAATCGGCGTATTGGCGATATATTTATTTACGCGACACGCAGGATCACGATTCTCACGCTGATCCCCTTTTAAGGTGAGTCCGATGCAATAATCGAGCGTCTGATTGTTTAAATTAACACTCCCCGCCCCTTTTGCATCGATGCCGGGAATCTCCACAGCGAGATCCTGATTATTAAGCACGCCATTTTTAATGGTGAGTGACGCACGAAGGGCATTAAAAGGCGTTGAAGCGCGATTAAACGATGTGGTCAGACGCTCCTTATTGAGCATCGCAAGCCCCTGACAGACCTCTTTCTCATAATTTACTCCTTCAAGCACCCCATTTAAAACATTCGCCCGCAGATTTCCCGATAAATTGGCAAGGATCGGCGCTTTATCCAGTCCTTTAGTGCGTAAACTTCCTGACAGTTGCAAGCGTCCTGTTAGCGGAATATTGAGCTCAAAGGCGTTAAATGCCTCACCCAATGCGAGGTTTTGAATATCAGGCGTGATCTCAATACTCGGTAGTGCACTGCGACCATCTATTTTCCCAGTAACGCCGATGGTTCCGCTAAACATCTCGCCACGACCTCGATGGAGACTAATGAGCCGATCATTAATCGAAAGGCCTAGATCCAAATGATTAATCATATAGGCATCATAAATAAGCTGATTGAGGGCAAAATCCGCATTCATCGTCACTCCCTTAAGGGCTTCAAACGGCGATGCGTTTTGCGAACTATTACCTTGATTACTTGCTGATGCGCCTTTCGAGGCACTCGCCTTCGGCGGTAAATAATCATTTAAATTGAGTCGATCACCGCTTAATCGCACGGTATAAGATTTTTTACTCAGGTCATTGGCTAATACCGATCCACGCAGAGAGGTACCGTCAAGATTCATCGCAAGGTTGGTAAGTTCAACGCGATTCATTCCCGCTTTAAGATCGCCCGATATGGAAAGATTCGTCAATGCTTTCGGATTTTGCATTTTTGGAAGCGCTATCCCTAAATCCGTTAAAAATGAGCGTAAATTAAAATTTTTCAGATCGAGCGTTGTGGCAAGCGTCAATGTTTCCGGATTAAAGCCTTGCAACGCAATATCATGAGGGAGTTTTAGCTGATTGAGCTTAAGATTAGGTGCTTTCCAATAGATTCGCTCTTTCATTAAATCGAGTGTTAATTCCCCGCTGGCACTCAAGGTAATGCCCCGTTTTTCATGCCCGATTGAATCAATTACGGCGGTTAAGGCTAGATGATTTAATTGATAGAGGCTATTTTCCAGATCATAAATAAGTGCTGTTTTCCCATCAAAACTCAGATCGATCACATGCTCTTTTGTGAGATGCCCGCTTAATGCCAAATCGCTCTTATTGCCGGAATCGAGCTTTGAACTCGTTAGCGTTAATCCTTCCGCTTTAAGGTAGCTATCTGCCCCATCGGCGCGATAAAAAAGCGTCGCATCTTTTAGATGAATGCCCTCCACTTGCCACGGGAGCTCATTTTTTTGTGGAAGCGTATTGATATAGAGATTGCCCGTCTCAAAAGCATTGGGTTGTAGCCAAAGATTAAGGCCTGAATCCCGCTCACTATAGGTGATTTTTGAATTACCTAATGCCACACGATCAAGAGAAAACTTAATGCCCGATTCAGCATTCTCGCCTGATAAAATTTCTGCAATAAGACGCTCTAAACTGAGTTTAATCGCCTCAAACGCCACCGCTTTTCCGCTAGTATAATCAAAAAAGGTGATATCCCCCTCTTTAATTTTAAGCTCACCTAAGCTGATATGCGAGCCATTTTGGCGAATCTCATCGGCGCTTAAACTGATATTATCGGCATTTAATTGCAACCCTTGCGCTTGATCGTGATAGATAATGGTGCTACCGGTAATATCAACCCCGCTAATATTGAGCGAACGCGCCGCTTTAGTCTCCGCCTGCTTCGCTTTTGTACTCGATGCTTCAGCCGTTACAACCTTGTTTTCCCTACTCTCCTCAGAATCATGCTTACCTAAAAAATCCCAATTGCTATTTCCCGCTTGATCGCGAATCACATTGAGCGTCAGCCCATCGACTTTGATACGGCTCATCTCAAGATCACCTTGAATTAACGGCATCACTTTAAGTGAAATCGCCACATTATTGACCTTCGCAAGTGTCTCATCGGGCGCACTTACCGGCGCAATGGCGGTCTCTTCAAAAGTCACCCCAAGCCATGGGTAAAACGTCCATGAGAGATCACCTGAAATGGAGAGTGCTATCCCCGCTTTCTCTTTCGCTAACGTCTCAATCTGCCCTTTAAAATGGTTGGGATCGATAAAGAGTACAATGCTCCCGATCCCGATGATCAGCAGTACAACGAGCGTTAATAGAGAATAGATACCATATTTAATAATCCGCATAATGTCCCCTTTGCCAAGCGATTTAATTAAGCGCCTCAATCAATGCCTTTATAATTAGTGTAGGTGATTGATGGAGAGGGCTCAAGGGGCTAAGATGGATATATTCAGGATATATCAAATATCACAACCACTTCTCTCTTTGGTCAATCTATGTGAGGTATTTTATGGAATCTTTGTTTAATTTCGTTATAATTTTAATCGTTGGTAGCATCGTCATTGGGCTCAACCTTCTCCCTTATTACATTGCGTATGTTTTGATTGCACCGGAAAGCTTTATGGGCATTGTCGGCGTCTTTATCGTGGGATCGATCATTATTCCGCTAACTATTTCAATCACACTAGGAGTATTTCAAGGGCTCGCATCGCGTAAGTATTAATTTGCGTATAATGGCATAGTCAATTCAAAATAAAAGCCCCAATACATCTGCATTAGGGCTGTTATAAATGACTTTAAAGTGGAATCAGTGAAATTTATTCACCGACAATAGCTCTGACCACCGCACTGGCTTTATTGCGGGTCTCTTCGAGCTCGGTTTGTGGAACTGAATCGGCGACAATTCCAGCGCCGGCTTGGACTTTGGCAATGCCCTCTTTCACCATCGCAGAGCGAATCACAATGCAACTATCGAGATCGCCAAAGCTTGTCAGATAACCAATCCCGCCGCCGTAACTCCCGCGCGCTTCATCTTCGATCTGGTAGATCGTCTCCATCGCATGGTTTTTCGGGCTACCGGTTAAGGTGCCCATATTCATCGTCGCAATGTAGGCATCAAAGGCATCAAGACCGGGCTTTAACCGCGATTGAACCCGCGAGACAAGATGCATCACATAGGCGTAACGGTCAATTTTCATCAAATCGCGCACAATGACCGAATCCGCTTCCGAGATCGGCGCTAAATCCGCTTTCGCAAGTTCGACGAGCATCATATGTTCGCTCACCTCTTTCGGGTCATTTTTAAGCTCTTCTTCAATGCGTTCATCAAGCGTTGGATCAATTTTCCCGTCAATCCGCCCACGGGGTTTTGTGCCGGCAATGGGATAGAGCTCAAGCTCACGGCTGATTCGATCAAACTTAAGCGCCCGTTCCGGTGACGCGCCAAACAGAACAAAATCGGCATCATTGAGATAAAAAAGATACGGGCTCGGATGAGACGCTTTAAGTCGCGCATAGGCATGAAGCGGAGAATCGCACGCAATTTTAAAGGTTCGTGAAGGCACAATTTGAGCAAATTCACCGCTCTTAATTCGTTCTTTTAGCGCAGTGACACTCTCTAAAAAGTGAGTTTCATCACTCTCAATCACCTCTGGTTTTGCAACTTGTTTAGGTGTCTCTGGAAGCGTATAACGCTCGGCAATTGCTTCTTTGAGTTCCACAAATCGGTCACGCAGTTGCATCTCAAGCTCGGCATCATCACCATATTGATTGATTTGCAACGTCGCCGTTTTCGTCACATGATCGATCGCCACCATCGATTCCGCAAGATAGACCACCATATCGTGAGTGCGATTTTTCTCAGGAATGGTGATGCCATGATAAAAACCCACGAGATCATAGCCAAGCAGTCCGCCTAAAAAGAGCGAATAATCATTGTCTAACGCGGGATCGGCAAGAGCTTGAATCGTGCGCAAAATATCAATGGGTGAATGGGGATGCTCCTCTTTAAATTTAAAGCGAAGCACTTTGCGATTTTTTTCGATCAAATAGGGTTTTAACGCACTTTCTGCCAAAATCTTAAGCATGCCCTCCCCGTTTAAAGTGAGCGCCGTCACCGTTACTTCATCGCGAAGGCCTGCAATCCGAAGGCTCGCATCAACAATCATAAAACTTTTCAGCGCATGTTGATGGTCAAGATCGGCCGATTCATAGAGAAGTGTATTCTTTTTGCCTTGTGTTAATCCATAATAGAGCGCAAGCGGATCGGCTTTATAAGAAACAGCACTCTCAAAACGGTAGAGATTAATGGGGCGATCAGACATTTCCTCTGAAGCGTCTGCGTGAATACGATGGGATGTTAATAAATTCATGTCAATTCCTTGTCTAACGATAAAATTTGGGTCAATAACGTGTCATCTCACAAGACCCTCGCCATCGTTTTTCCAGTCCTCTTTGATCTCGGTAAACCGCCTGTAATTGAAGTGCCATAATCATCATCCTTATGCTGACTGTTTAAACTTAGTGGCCGCTTTCATGGTGCGAACAAATTCCCCAAGTTTTGCTAAGCGCGCCACTTCATCGGTTAAATTATCGCGAATAATGCGCACAATGGCCGATCCGCTGATCACTCCTTTTACGCCACTTTGAATATAAAATGCTGCCTGTTCAGGCGTACTAATGCCAAACCCTTGAATCGCTGGAGGCGCGCCCACTTTCGTTAATTCATTTACGCGCACCGCGACATCGGTTGTCAGCGTTTGATCGACGCCACTTACCCCGGCACGGGTGACTAAATAGGTGTATCCTGCGCCAAGTTCAGCGATTTTCTCAAGCGTTTCAGGCGTCGCATTCGGGGGGCAGATAAAGATCGGATCAATATTATGGGCCGTTGCCGCCTTCATAAACTCGGCATATTCGCGCATCGGCGCGTCCGCAACGAGGACGGAATCAACGCCCGCCACTGCTGCTCTACGGTAAAAATGATCGATCCCGTTTTTCTGCACTAAATTGCTATACATCAGTAGCCCGATCGGGATATTAGGGTAATTTTGGCGAATCCGGCGAATGAGTTCAAAGGATTTCTCCACATTAATACCCCCAGCAAATGCGCGAAGCACCGCCGTTTGAATCTCCGGCCCATCGGCAAGCGGATCGGAAAAAGGAATCCCAAGCTCAAGGGCATCGGCACCATTTTCGATCAATGTCACCAAAATGTTGTACGACGCCTCAAAACCAGGGTCGCCAAGCACCACAAAGGGAACAAACGCGCCTTCCTGATTGGCCTCTAAACGGGTAAAAAGTTTGGCGTAACGCCCAGTTGAATGTTGCTGTGTCATCGTCTTTCCCTCCTATTTCTCAAGCTCTTTTTCTAAAATGTCATACACCGTGAAAATATCTTTATCGCCCCGCCCAGAGAGATTTACCACCAATAACTGCTCTTTTTCAGGGTTTTCTCGAATCATTTTGAGCGCATAGGCAAGTGCGTGCGATGATTCAAGCGCCGGTAAAATCCCTTCGCGGTGGCACAGATCTTGAAAGGCACCTAACGCCTCTTTATCCGTTGCCGAGACATATTCCGCGCGCCCAATGCTATCAAGATGGGCGTGTTGTGGCCCGACTGCGGGGAAATCAAGTCCTGCTGAAATTGAGTAGGATTCCATAATTTGCCCATCCTCATCCTGCATCATCGGCGCCTTCATCCCAAAATAGACTCCAAGCGTGCCATGCTTTAAAGATGCGCCATGAACCCCGGTTTCAATCCCTTTTCCCGCGGGCTCAACGCCGATTAATCTCACATCCGTTTCAGGAATAAAATCGGTAAACATGCCGATCGCATTTGAGCCACCCCCAATGCAAGCAATCACCGCATCGGGAAGCCGTCCTTCACGTTTTACAATCTCGCGTTTCGTCTCTTCACCAATCATCTTTTGAAACTCGCGTACAATGGTGGGAAAAGGGTGTGGGCCGGCCGCCGTGCCTAAGAGATAGTGCGTATCTTCATAATTTGCAGACCAATCGCGAAGCGCCTCGTTACACGCATCTTTAAGAGTTTTTGAACCAGTTTCAACAGCGATCACTTCCGCCCCCATCAGCTTCATACGAAAGACATTCGGGGACTGACGCGCCACATCTTTTGCGCCCATATAAATTTTACATTCAAGCCCCAAAAGCGCGCACGCAATCGCGGTAGCAACGCCATGTTGACCGGCACCGGTTTCCGCAATAATACGGGTTTTCCCCATACGTTTTGCAAGAAGTGCCTGCCCCAATACTTGATTGGTTTTATGGGCCCCGCCGTGCAATAGATCTTCCCGTTTAAGATAGAGCGTCGCGTTTGTGCCTTCCGTTAAATTACGGCATTTTGTGAGCGCGGTCGGACGCCCGGCATAGTTCTTTAAAAGATCGGTAAATTCCGCTTGGAATTCCGGATCATTTTGCGCATCAATGAACGCCGACTCAAGCTGATCAAGCGCTGGAATTAAGATCTCCGGCACAAATTGGCCACCAAAATCACCAAAATATGGGTCTAAACGATTCATTGTTTTGCTCCTACTAAGTTATCTGTCATTATTTGAAAAAGGGTATTCAGCATGTCGGCATCTTTTTTTCCCGGCACACGCTCTGCGCCAGAATTGATATCAACACCGTAACTGTTAAAGGCTAACGCCTCGACTAAATTATCTTGATTGAGGCCACCGGCTAAAAAACTGCGCTTAAGGTGCGATTTAAGCGGCGCTTCTTGCAATATTGCCCAATTAAATGGTGTGCCACTGCCGCCCTTTTTACCATCGAGCAGCAGATAATTGATCACGCCGTCACGGTGGAGAGTTAAAAGCTCTTGTAACTGCGCTTCTTCCGCTTGCATCATCTCCTCAAAATTTTCTTTAATAGAGAGTGCTTTAATCAGTTTGATAGAGGAATGCCCTGCTGCTTTTAGAGCTCTCTGAAGGCTTTCGATATAGGCCCCTGACTCCTCGCCATGCAGTTGGATGCCCGCGAGATTTAACGCCGTTGCAATGGTTACGATTTCATCAATCGATTCATTTTGGAATACTCCGATAAAGCCAAGGTTTACGCCATCGATAATGGATTTTGCCTCATCAAGAGTCACTGCGCGGGGAGAACTCGGGACAAAAATTAATCCGCCGAAACTCGCGCCCGCATCATAGGCCGCTTTGGCATCTTGATTTGAGGTGAGCCCACAGACTTTATGGGGGCCATTGACCATTTTGCGCACCGCTTGATCGAGATTGGTTTCCGCCATCAATGCACTGCCAATTAAAAATCCGTCGGCAAATTGGGTCAATTCCCTCATCGTCCCGTGCTCTAAAATGCCCGATTCACTAATGATGATCTGCTCTTTGGGCATCAATTTAGCAAGACGTTCCGTTTTCCCTAAATCGATGGAGAGATCGCGAAGATCGCGGTTATTAATGCCGATCACTTTCGCATTAAGCGCTAACGCCCGCGCAACTTCCGCTTCATCATTCACTTCCGTTAAAACACCCATCTTAAGGCTATGCGCCACACTGGCTAACGCCTCATATTCCGCATCATCAAGCACCGATAGCATCAGTAAAATCGCATTCGCACCATGAAAACGCGCTTTGTAAACTTGATACGCATCCACCACAAAATCTTTACAGAGGATCGGCTGCTGACTCGCCGCTTTCGCAAGTTCTAAATAGTGGAATTCTCCTTGAAAATGGCGATGCTCGGTTAAAACTGAGATCGCAGTGGCGTAGCGGTTATAGGTCTTAACAATGGTGGTGACATCAAAGTCATCACGGATTAATCCTTTTGAAGGTGAGGCTTTTTTACATTCAAGAATAAAGGCCGGTTGATGAGCCACTTTTTTTGCGTTAAGTGCCGCGTAAAAATCACGGTCACTTGGGAGAAGCGCATTTTGGAAGGTGTCGAGTGGCTCTTTAATTTTAAGCGCGTCGATATCGATCTTACGAAGGCGCACAATCTCATCGAGAACGGTATGAGTCAGTTTCATCTTATTGCACCTCTTTTCCGGTAATGGTATTTAAAAGTGCGAGCGCACGGCCTTCTCGAATCGAGGCTAACGCGGTGGCGGCATTCTCTTTTAAATCTTCATTGCCAAAGAGTTTTAACAGCATTGCCACATTGATGGCAACGGCATGTTCATGCGCTTCCGGCGCTCGTCCTTCAAGCATTTTAAGGAGCGATGCGCGGTTTTCATCCGGCGTACCGCCGACCAGCATAGAGAGCGGATGGCTATTTAAACCAAAATCTTGCGGCACCACCTCATATTCATCGATCTTACCGCCGTTAAGCTCCGCCACTGTCGTTGGCCCATGAAGCGCTACCTCATCGACGCCGCTGCCATGGACTACCATCGCACGTTTATAACCGAGAAGATTGAGCGTTTCCGCGATGGGACGAACGAGATCTTCGTGATAAACACCAATCAACGCATAAGGAGGACGCGCCGGATTCACAAGGGGCCCGAGCACATTAAAGAGCGTCCGCGTGCCAAGCTCCGCACGAACGGGTGCCGCATGCTTAAAGCCCTCGTGATATTGTGGGGCAAAGAGAAAGCAGATGTTGTGATCATCCATCATTTGGCGCGATTCATTGGGCGTTGCTGCGAGATTTACTCCAAGTTTGGCTAAAAGGTCCGATGACCCAGTGAGGCTCGATACGGAACGATTTCCATGTTTGGCAACTTTTACACCACAACTTGCCGCAACAAGCGCACTCGCCGTTGAGATATTGACGGTATTTGCGCCATCACCGCCAGTACCGACGATATCGGCAAATTCATAATCAGGACGGGGAAAGGGTTTAACCACCTCTAAAAAAGATTGGGCAGCGCCGGCGATCTCTTCGGGCGTTTCACCGCGAAGCTTCATACAGATGAGTGCTGCTGCGAGTTGAGAGTGCGTCAGTTCACCGCGAGCGATGCTTGAAAACAACGTTTGGCTCTCGCCTAAAAAGAGACTTTCTGATTGGTAGAGTTTGTTAAAAATTGCTTTCATGATTCGATTCCTTTTTTATCTGTCTGCGTACAAGTGGTGCGTTGGGTTGTCTGTTTAATGTTTGTCTGTTTGATACTGGGTTGTTTGGTTGTCCTTGGTGTTCAAGCAAGGGACTTACATTCGATTTGATGGGCATTTCGGGCCCGATTTGATTAAATTCTTGTCTCTTCCGAGGGGGTTGCTGTTCTGTTTACTTTATTTTAGGCATAAAAAAAGCCCACTGATTCAGCGGGCTATTGACGATATACGTGTCGTTTCTTCTTTTTTAGACGTGCACAGTTATATCTCCCGCTCCCGAGAGATTTGCCACCAAAAGTTAAAAGAAAAAACGTTGTTGTTCATTTTGAATGTCGTTCCAATAAAAAATTGAAGTTGTCTGATGCCTATTAGTTGTATATCTCTTTTTTAGAAATGTCAAACTTTTTAATTTTCTAGTGAGATTTTAAGGATCTGTTTTAAGATTTTAAAGCGATCCTATCCTCATTTAAAACCTACCGTAGGCTTCTATAGATCTCAATCTACCGCAAATGTATGACCCTTTTATGACACGTTAAAAACAAAGGGACGATGAGGGCGTGCCAATTGCATCATTCCCTCAATCATCCCGATGTCTCCTCCGTTAATCGGAATGCCTATACGCGTGAATAGGGTTCTAAACCGAGCGCCATACGACCGTTACGCGTTGCGATATTGATCGCTTCATCGATGTTGGTGTAACGGCAACCGGTGATGAGTAATTTAAGCTCTTCCCACATATCACCATCGGTGAAAGGAAGCATGTAGTCAGCGATATTATCGGTACCGACTGCAACGGGAATCCCTGCTTTGGCAAGTTCGTCTGCTGGGGTAATTGAGTTGCGTGTTGGGCCTTGATCTTCACGGCGTGGGCTATCGATCCAAGCAAATGGGCAAGCAATCACCATCATTTGCGCTTCTAACATTTTTTTGTAGAGCATTTGACGATATTCTTCTGAGTGCGCGGTAATGGAGATCGAGTGAATTGCTACCACTTTTCCATTCATGCCATGTTCGATGGTTTTATCGGTCAGCATCTCAGTCTCTTTCTCGTCACATGAGTTAAATTGGTCAACGTGAACGTGCACCATTTTATCGAGCTTTTTACCGGTTTCCATTAAGATATCGAGGTGTTTTAAGTCCATGCCTTCCCCATGATCGCGAAGGTCACGGCGTGGTAAACCGCCGATAATATCTACTAAATCCGCCCCTTTATCGAACCAGTAACGCGCTTCTTTATCAATCACCCCTTTAAGCGTTTGGTTCACAAGTTTTACCGTGATGTCATTTTTGTAGATTTCACGGGCTTTAAGGGCTGCGGTAATCGCACGCTCTTCACAAATTGGGTCGATATCGATGAAGCTGCCCACCGCAGCAACGCCCTGCTCGATCATACGCTCAAGCGCCATGCTGAAGTGACGATAGTAATCATCTTCGGTCATTTGTGATTTGATGCGATCTAAGGTGTCCCATTTTTCGATGAGCGTTTGGTTTTGATAGACCTCAAACCCTTCAAAGTCGATTGTGAACGCACGGTCACCATGCATATGCGCATTGACCCACCCGCCATTTTCTTGAATGCTACGTAAGAGATGGGCTTTAAGGCTTTTGTTACGGGTATAGAAATCGTGATTTAAAATTTGTCGTGATTGTGCTAATGCGTTCATAATTTTTTCCTTTTTTTGCAACTCATCGGGGTTGAAAAGTCGATTGATAATCGGTTCATAAATTCTCTGGGCAAAAAAAAATCCCCCTATTAATAAAAGGAGGATTTTCTATAAAAATGGAAAAGAGAAAGAGCGATGGTCATCACCATGTCGCGTCGTTGTTGTGACAAAAAAAAAGCTTCTGGCTTCATTTTTTTCTCAATTCCTTATCGTTCATCTAAACAAAACGATCATTATTATAATGATATTTTTTACATTGACAAGCTTAATTTAACATCGCGTAAAATATAGTCAATCTTTTTATACTAAATTTGTATTGAATTTATATTGGAAGTTGTTTGGAAAACTCAATGAAAACAGACCTATCGCCCTTGGAGTGATGGCTGTAATCCCCAGCTAAGCTTCTCTTTTAAGATACTAAAAAAGCTATATTCCAGCGGATGAATCAAAGTGATATCAAATTCATTGCTATTGATAGAGAGTCTGTCTTCCTTTTTAAGGGTAAAGAGCTCTTGCCCATCGCAGGTGACATTGACCGGTTTTTCCATCGAGGGGTGATGTTGAATGGTGATCGCACTGCTCGATGGCAACACAATCGGGCGATGGCTAAAGGTATGCGGGCAGATCGGCGCAATTAAGATCGCGGGAAGCGTCGGATAGATAATCGGCCCGCCCGTTGAGAGCGAATAGGCCGTCGATCCCGTGGGCGTTGAAAAAATCAGCCCATCGGCGCGATAACTGGTTAAATATTCGCCATTAACGTTCACATCAAGCTCAATCAGGCGCGAGAGCTGGGTTTTATGAATCACCACATCATTCATCGCAAGCGACATCAGCTCTTCATTGATGCGCATCGAGAGCAGAAAACGATTTTCGCGGGTATATTCCCCATTTAATATATTTTCAAGATTTTCACGCACGGCTTTTTGGTCAAGATCCACTAAAAAACCAAGATGACCGAGATTGACCCCTAAAAGCGGCACATTGAGGGCATGAACTTTACGCGCAATGCCTAAAAACGTACCATCGCCCCCAAATACCATTAAAAGATCGCACGCGCCTAAACGCTGCATCACATTTTCAGGATAGGCCGTTGATCGATACGGCAAATTGTCGACTTCATAATAGCGACATCCATTATCGTCTAAAATCCGCTTCGTACGCTCAACCACCTCGCGCACTTCTGGGGAATTTTCATCGCTTAAGATGAGGCCAATATTTTGAAAATGTTTCATTTATTATGGTATTCTAAATTGTTTATGATGGTCTATAGCATAGCACTTTATCGAAATTTATAAAGCGCCGATTTCGCTCTAGCACAGCCGTTACAATAATTTAAAAATCGTGCATTTTTAAGGTTAACGACCTACCACCATTAAACAATTAAATGACTCAATAAAGTCTAGCCCTTCTTCGGTCTATTTTATTGTATGCCACTTACAATTAATGATTCACGCCGTTTAGATACTTAGGGAGGTATTAATGCGTAAAACCGTTTTTATGCTGTTCGGACTTCTACTGTTGCCACTCAGCGCACACGCCGATCAAGCTGCCAACTTTCAAGGAGAATTGCTCTCTCCGATCTGGGGAATCCCCTTCGCCGGAATTATCCTCTCCATTGCCCTCTTTCCCCTTTTTGCCCCTAAGGTTTGGGACGAAAACTTCGGGAAAATCACCCTTGCTTGGACACTGACTTTCTTCCTGCCATTAATCTATCAATATGGATTTAATACCGGGATGAGCATCTTTGTCGACGCGCTTTTTAGCGAATTTATCCCCTTTATTTTATTACTGCTGGTGCTCTTTGCAGCCTCTGGCGGGATCAATATTTCAGGGAATTTAGTCGCGAGCCCAAAGTTTAACGTAGGGATACTAGCCCTCGGCACCGTACTTGCCTCAGTAATGGGGACAACCGGCGCCGCAATGTTACTCATTCGCCCGCTCCTGCAAGCCAATCGCAATCGTAAATATCGTATGCACCTTGCGATCTTCTTTATCTTCTTAGTTGCCAACGTCGGTGGTGGGTTAACGCCGCTTGGGGATCCGCCGCTCTTTCTTGGATTCTTAAACGGGATTGACTTTTTCTGGACGTTAAAATATATGTTCGGCCCGGTGCTGGTGATGTCTGGATTGCTGCTTGCGCTCTTCTTTGTGATGGATACTTATCTATTCCATAAAGAAGGCCTTAAGAAAAGTGATGAAAAGACGACCTTTATTATGATTGGAAAACTCAATTTCCTCATTATTTTAGGCGTTCTTGTGGGCATTATCGTATCAGGGACGTGGAATCCTGGGATTGAGTTTAAAATCTACGATACAACGCTCACCATTCAAGGCATCATGCGCGATCTTCTCTTTGTTATCTTGACGATTGTGTCGATGAAGATCACCTCGCGCGAGATTCGCCGCAGTAATAACTTTAACTGGTACCCCATTATTGAGGTGGCAAAACTCTTCTCAGGGATTTTCCTCACCATCGTTCCGGTCATTATGATTTTACAAGCCGGTGAAAATGGCGCGTTTGCGAAAATTATGGAGGTGACTCACGATGAAAATGGCACGCCGATTAACGCGGTCTATTTCTGGGTGACTACCTTCCTATCGGCCTTCTTAGATAATGCGCCGACCTATCTTGTCTTCTTTAATATGGCGGCTGGTGATTTAAATGGTCCGGATGCTGCACAATACTTGATGAATTCTGTGCCAACGACGCTTCTTGCGATCTCGATGGGTACGGTATTTACAGGCCCGCTCACCTATATCGGAAATGCGCCAAACTTTATGATCAAAGCGCTCGCTGAGCAAGAGGGGATTAAAATGCCCTCCTTCTTTGGCTATATGTTCCGCGCGATGATCGTCTTAGTACCGGTCTATTTCCTCTTGATTTACCTCTTCTTGTAGTCGATAGTAGAGGATAAATTTTAAGAAGGTCTTATTAAAGAAACGAAGACATTTAAAATTGAATCAAAAAGCTCATTTTTATGAGTAAAACCACCGAAAAGCGCTAGATTTTCTAGCGCTTTTTAGCGATAATCGATAAATTATCCATTTTCAACCATCAACCATAGAGGCAAATTAATATGTCGCTTTTAGTGCAAAAGTATGGCGGAAGTTCTGTCGCCAATATCGATCGCATCCGAAACGTCGCGCGTCGCGTGAAAAAGTTTAAGGATGCAGGACATGATTTAATCGTAGTTTTATCTGCAATGTCTGGCACAACCGACACCTTGATTAACCTTGCCCGCTCTCTCTCAAAAACCCCGCTAGAGCGTGAATTTGACGCTCTCGTAGCAACCGGCGAACAAGTGAGCATTTCACTTTTATCGATCGCTCTTCATGAGATGGGCATTAAGGCAAAATCCTATAACGGAAATCAAGCGAAAATCTTAACCGACCATGTTCACACCAAAGCGCGCATTATTAATATTGACCCAAGCACCATTCAACAAGATTTAGACGATGGTTATGTGGTGGTTGTGGCCGGCTTCCAAGGAGTGACCGATGACGGCGCCGTAACAACGCTTGGCCGAGGTGGCTCAGATACTACAGCGGTGGCCTTAGCTGCCACCTTTGGCGCAGAAGAGTGCCAAATTTATACTGACGTGGACGGCGTTTATACCACCGACCCACGCATCGAACCAAAAGCAAAACGTCTCACCAAACTCAGTTTTGAAGAGATGCTTGAACTTGCGAGCCTTGGCTCAAAAGTATTACAAATTCGCTCCGTCGAATTGGCGGCTAAATATAATGTGCCCATTCGCGTACTATCATCATTACAAGAAGAAGGAGAAGGTACCTTGATCACTACAGAAGAAGAAATCGGCATGGAATCGGCCATCATTTCCGGCATCGCCATTAACAAAAATGAAGCACAAATTACCGTGCTTGGCGTGCCTGATCGTCCCGGCATTGCATTCGATCTATTGGGCGAAATTAGCTCAGCGAACATCGAAGTGGACATGATTGTGCAAAACATTAGTCAAGATGAGACCACGGATTTCACCTTCACGGTAGGCGCGGTGGATTATGATAAAGCGATGACCATCACCGAGGCGACAGCAAAACGCATCGGCGCACGTAAAGTGCTCGGCAATGAAGAGATCGTAAAAATTTCACTGGTTGGCCTTGGCATGCGCTCACACGCGGGCGTTGCAAGTAAAATGTTCAGAGCACTCGCGGATGAGAAAATTAACATCCACATGATCTCTACCTCTGAGATTAAGATTTCTGTTGTGATCGATACCAAGTATACTGAGCTTGCGACGCGCACCCTGCACGATGTGTTTGGGCTCGACCAATTAGAACACTAAACTCAACCTGATTTAAACGCATTATGACACGACTGATTCATCGCCCCCTATTCCTGACAACCGCCCTGCTTCTCGCGCTTAGCTCAAGCCCTGCTCTTGCTGAAAAATCGGTGACAAACGGCTCAAGTAAACCCAAGCAAGAAGCACCGGCACCAGATGAGAAAACGATCGAAGTGAATGAGCTTCTCACCGTTACTATCAAAGGAATTCGCGATGAATTGGCGTATCAAAATGCCTATAATGCCACCTCTCTCAACTTTATCGATCCCGATGAGATGGATAATGAGCTTCGCCTCCGCTGGCTCTTTAATCAGGGCAAAGAGGAGATTTTAACCTCGCTCGAGCCTTTTGGTTACTATAGAGCGAAGGTTTCAAGCTCGCTTGCCTATCAAGGTGGAAAGTGGGTGGCCATTTATAATGTCACCCCCGGCGAGCCCATTCCGCTCAGCAAGGTGAACATCAATTTAAGCGGTGCTGGTAACGATAATTGGCTATTAAAACGCATTGCCGAACGCACCGAAATTAAAGAGGGCGATTCACTTCAACACGAAGCGTATGAGGAGACCAAAAGTAAGCTGCTTGAAAATGCTTTAGAACGGGGCTATTTTGACGCCGAATATACCCAGCATGAGATCATCATCGACCTTGATCGCTATCGCTCAAGCGTCAATCTTAACCTCGATACCGGCGAACGTTACCGCATTCGTGATGTAAAATTTACAACCGATTATTTCGATGAGGAATTTCTCCAACGCTTTGCACAATTTAAACAGATTAGCCCCCGCATTGATCCGCGCGCTTACTCCGATAGCAAAATGGAGCGCATTCAATCCTATCTCAATAGCACCACCTATTTTGATGCGGTGGTAGTGTCGCGCACCGTCGATCATGATACCCATGAAGTGGATCTTGAATATGATCTTAAACGCCGTAAACAGCGCACCTTTATGGGCGGCGTTGGGTACAGTACCGACATTGGTGCCAAAATTATGGGCGCAATGAATTGGCACTATATTAATAAATATGGCCACATGCTCTCAACGGATCTGCTCCTTGCGCAGAAAAAGCGTGATGGTGAGATTCGCTACACCGTCCCGGGGAAAGAGCCGTGGCGGGATTTTTATCATGTTTATACCAAATACGCCTTTGAAGATACCTCCAATAAGGATTACACCACCTTTGTGATTGGAGTCGCGCTTGAGCGCAAACGCTTCCAATACACTTACGGTTACGCGCTCGATTATCAGCACGACCGTTTCCGTTCTCTTAATGGTGACAAACAGCGGGTAAATCTCATTATTCCATCAATTTACGGTGAATGGCGCACACTCAGCACGCTCCGATTTGATCGCGCGGGATTTAAAGTCGATGGCATGCTCCGTGGCTCAATGTTTTTAGGGGATGTGGATTTTATTCAAGCGCGTCTCCGCGGGATCTATCATCTTCCCATCAATGATCGCAATCGCCTTATTTTACGCGGCGAGATAGGCCACACCTTTATTAAAAGCGAAGACCTAGAAAAACTTCCGCCCAGTTTACGTTTTTACGCCGGCGGGGATAACTCCGTTCGGGGTTATAAATACGATGGAATTGGCGAATATGGCTACAATGGTGATGTGGTTGGCGGGAAAAAACTCTTGGTGTTAAGCACCGAACTTGAGCATAAACTCTCTGATGATTTTGCCGTTGCTGCATTTGTCGATGCCGGAGATGCCTTTAATCACGGCAAACCCAATCTAAAATATGGCGCGGGTGCCGGAATTCGCTGGTATTCCCCCATCGGATCGGTCCGTTTTGATATCGCTCACGGCTTTAATAAAGAGTTTGGCGAAACCTATCGTCTTCACTTGACGATTAGCGCCGATTTTTAATCTCTCAAAGGACTCCGTATGACAGCAAAACCTGATTGGTATGATGCGGTCTTTGCACGCTATCAAAAGATGTTCAATCGTTATGATTATCTCTATCTAGCCCTTAGTGCCGGCGTTGATTCCAATCTATTACTCCACTTTTTGCATACCTATAAAGAAAAACTCCCCCCGATTTCAACGCTTCATGTAAATCACAATTGGCATGGCGATTATTCTTATCTCTGGGCGGATTTTGCACGGGAACGCGCTCAAGCGTACGGCTTCCCCCATCATCATTTTGAGCTTAATTTCCCTGCGGTTGAAAACAAAACTTTGGAAGCGGAAGGCCGTGAAGCGCGCTATGAAATGATGGCAAATGCCATGATGGATAATAGTCTATTACTAACCGCCCATCACCGCTCGGATCAAGCGGAGACCCTCTTCCATCGTCTGCTCCGCCGTTCAGGATTAAAAGGCATGGGCGCAATGCGCGATCATACAACGCTCCACTTTAATCGCTGTGAAGTCGAGATTTTACGGCCGTTACTATCGATCTCAAAAGTGACACTCTATGAAACAGCCCGCGCGTATAATATCCCTTGGCTTGAGGATTACACCAATCACGATATTGATGTGACCCGCAATATGATCCGTAATGGCATCTTCCCGAAAGTGGCGGAATTTTTCCCTGATTATGAAGCCGCCTTTTATCAAACCTCGCTCTTTTTACAAGAGGCGCAAGATCTCCACGATGAGATTGCAACGATCGATTTTACTCGGTTAAACACGAATCTTAATCTCCCTAACGAAAGCCTCTGTTATTCTAAACTTAGAGAACTATCCCGGGCGCGGATTCGGAATCTCATCCATTTTTGGCTCGGAAAATTTGGATTATCACTCAATCCCGATCAATTTGAGAGGTTCTATCAAAGCTATATTGAGACGGAAACCACCCCGCAATCGCGTTTTATTATCGGCCCTTATACACTTTTTTATTTTGATGATGCGCTGACATTGATTGATACAGAACAGCTCACCTCTACCCCGAACCTCCATTGGATTCCTACTTCCAATATGCCGAGCCAAGCCGTGTGGGATTCTCTCAAGCTTGAGCTTGTCAAACGCCCGAATGGGACGCGCTTTCATCCCATTTATCGCGATAAAAGCCAAACACTTAAGAAATTACTCCAAGAGAACAACATCCCGCCTTGGATTCGGGAAAATTTGTGGGTACTGCGTAATCAGGAGACCCATGAGATCTATTGGGTTCAAAGCCTTGGGATCGCTAAATCCCTTGCACCGTATATCACCGCAACCGGCGTGACTCCGACCCTCAAGATGGATTAAATCCAAGCATGAAAAAAGCAGTGCCCAATCCGTGGAAACACTGCTTAGCCTGTGAGTCGATTCATAGATCCCTTTCTCTATTTTTCTCTATTGGTTATCTGTCCGTTAAATCATACATGGAAGCGGCTCATCTTCAAACGAGAGCTCTAAAAATTCATCTTTAAATGCTGCAAGTGGATCGCTTACCGCGATTAAGTTAATCACGCGAAAGAGGCCTGATACATCAAATAAATTATCCGCAAGATCGCCCGATAACCATTTTTCCACTAAATTCCCTTGATCGATGTAATAAGGTGCCGCCGCTTGATAGGCAACATTCGAGAGCATATTTACTTCAAATAGAAAATTTAAGTCCTCTTCAAAGTTTTGCCCCATACCGCCAAGGTAGCGCAGATATCGCCCGATCACGGCATGAATAAGCGCCACCGACGCACGCGGCGAATAGCTATAGACTTGCATCGCATCGATATAATCGCGCGAAATATCATGGGGGAGCATTTCAGAGGGGGAGGACCACTCAAAGAGCACATCACTCTCTTCTTTCATCGGGAGCAGATCTAAAATATTATCAATATCATCACCACGGGCAACCATCCACGCCGATTCTACCTCGCATTTTGGGCAAATCGACATACCAAAATCCACCTGATACTCTTGCGAGCGCCCTTTAAAGACCACCATTTCACTGTACAAGTGTTGGAAATATCCCTCGACAACCTGTTCATGACAATGCGGACAAAAATAGCTACTCTTTTTGGTGACGTTGACTGATTTTGCTCTCTGTGCGTGTTGCATAATACTCTCCAATATCGTTTTATGTTAATTTAAGTGCCTTGACATAATCCTCTTAATCAATATTCGACTAATAATTAATGATATTAATCAATATTTAACCAGAGAGGATAGTATTATATTTCAATGTGTTATGTCAAATTATTTCGATTAATCAATTCCTTATCTATGGCTTCACACTTGTCGACTATATATGATTTTCGAAAATCATAAATTGATATTGATCAGCTCTCTTTTTTGATTATAGAAATGTAATGAAAGCGCTATGGAATGGGCTTTATGCAAATATTCTTATAGATAGATCAACCGCCTTAATTTAAAAGAAAAAGAAACCCCATGACCGCTCTGAAAAACATTGCCGTCATGGGGTTTGATTAAATTCTATTTAAATAGAGGTTAATCGCTGATTACAGATTAACGCGCTTAAAACTCAATATTCTCCTCTTTTGCCTTCTCAAACAGATAGGTGAGCCAGTGCGCTGAGATGATATCTAAGAGGCGATTTTGTCCGGTACGCGCGGCGAGGTTATCAAGATCCACCGATTTAAGCGGCTGATCTTGCCCTGCACAGGTGAAGACAGCTTTGGTGCGCTCGCCCGTTTCAGGATCGACTTGCCACTGCAGACACTGCCCGCAAACACCCTTCATCATACACTGCATCGGGCTACCGATGGTGCCAGTAATCTCAAGATCTTCTTTGAAGATATCCGCAAGTTTACCGCCGGTTGAAAGCTCGGTTTGCAATCCTTTAAGAAGGCCGGTTGAGCCCATCGCCATTAAGCGATCGACGCTCATGGTATCAAGGTCGCCGCTTGCATTGAGATCTTGCATCAGTTTGATCATATCCCACGCTTCAACACTGCGGTCTTGAGGACGACGTGGCGTGATTTTCTCACCGCGCTGTACACACCAGATAATCTGATCTGCACCCGCTTCAAGCTCATCCATATGATCCACATCTTCTTTTTGACCCATCGCCGCAAGGTAGATCACCTTATTGCCCGCTTCACGAAGTGCTACCCCAATATCGAGCATTACCGCCGCGCCCCAACGTCCTGCCACAACGAGAATCGTTTTCCCGCTTGGAAGATCAGTCGGTGCCCCGGTAGGTCCGGCTAAAATCACCGGGTCGCCCTCTTTAAGGTGCGGAATTAGACGTTGGCCCGTTCCCCATTGGAAGACTAACAGACGAATCGAATCCTCTGTGGCGCCCGTTCCTGAAACGGTTAGAAGCGGAATCTGCATGCGCGTTCCTTCCACAACCTCGGAGTATTGCTCAAAGGTCTGCATCCGGAAGAATTGACCGGGCTTGAAGTTTTTCGCGGCCATCGGCGCTTTCACCCAAACTTCGGCCATGGTGGGATTACTGCTATCGATTGATTTAATCGTCGCCACTAAGCCTTGGCGTAAAAACGCACTCAGCTCATCATTGGATACCGTATTATCCGGAAGTGCTTCGAGCGCTTCCATCACTTTTTCCGATGAACGCTTCGCACTTGCGATCGCTTTTACCACATTTCCGTTAAAGGTTGGGTGCGTATCGCCAATGTACGAGACGCGTTTATCGCCATCGCGATAGGAGGTAAAGGGTGCAAACTCATCTTTTGGCGTACTCTCCCAATCCACTTCGATCTTCTTACCATCGATATCAAATCCTTGGAAATGGTTATCCGCTTCAATCTCGAGCGAGCCTTTATGTTCGTTCGCGTAAATGGTATTCGGCGAGGTTCCTGCGGCCACTAATACGCAACGCGCCGGTACCGTAACCACTTCATCATTTTTAGTGAAACGAATCGATTCCACGTGACCATACTTATCAAGATCCACCCCTTGCGGATTGAGCTCTTCACCAAAGTGAATGCCCTCTTCAAAGGCTTTAATGATCTCTTCATGATTGAGGCGATAAGCAGGCGATTCCTCCATGGTACGGCGATACGCAATCATCACGCCGCCCCATTTTTGAATGAGCGGGGTAAAGTTTGGCATCTCTTTCATGCCTTCCGCGCGCGAACGCTCTTCACGGACTTCGCGGCCATGGGCTAAAAATTCCGTTAACGTATCATTATCTTCAGGGGATAAATTCTCGCGAATTTTTGCTTCACCTAAGATCTCTACACGGCGAAGGACTTTTTCTACCTGTTTAATATAGTAGGCTTGCACTTCTGTTGCGGTATCGATCGCAGTAAGTCCGCCACCGATCACAACGGCCGGCAAACGCACTTGAAGCGTTGCAAGTGATGTCGCTTTCGCAGCGCCGGTTAATTGCATTGCCATTAAGAAGTCAGAGGCTTGTTTCATCCCTTTTGCGAGCGAATTTTCAATTTTAAGGACGCGCGGTAACCCGGCACCCACCGCCATTGAAACGTGGTCAAAGCCAAGCTCAAAGGCATCTTCGAGCATCATCGTACCGCCTAAGCGAATCCCGCCATAAATATCAATATTTTGACGACGCGCCAAAGTTAAATAGATCAGTTTGAGGAAGTTTTTATCCCAGCGCACGGTGATCCCATATTCCGCAACCCCACCAAATCCGTAGAGAATACGCTCATCGAGATTTTCTTCTAATGAGGACCACTCTTTTACCGGGTTATCGAGCAATTCTTGTGGAAGCGGTTCAATTTTCAGCCCATCCACCCCAGCAACATAACAGCCCGCTTGCGAGAGATAATGCGCCATAGTAAAGCCCGCAGGCCCCATTCCGGCCACAAGCACTTTACGATTATTGGGATCTGCAGGCAGATACCCTTCACGTTTTAGAGGATTCCAGCGCGCGAGAATATCGTATAACTCAACGCCCCAAGGAAGATCGAGAACGGTGGTTAAAATATTGGTTTCAATTTGTGGAATGTTGACCGGTTCTTGACGCTGATAGATACAGGATTTCATACAGTCATTACAGATACGATGCCCGGTCGCCGGTGCCATGGGGTTTTCCACCATCATAATGGCAAGCGCCCCGATGGAGAATCCATCTTTCTCAAGGCGTTGCATCTCAGAGATTTTCTCTTCAAGCGGACAGCCGACTAAGGGTTTTCCAAGCGGGCCATCTCTAAAGCCTAATTCAGGCTCACCCTTTTTCGTCGGGAAACCAATGCTACAGAAATCCCCATCATGATCATGACAATATTTACAATAGGCTATTTCACTCGCCACTTCGCGTTTATCCATGCGGTGATCGGTAAGCGCAAAACCATCACGGCGACGATTTGGGCGCGTTCCGATTTTAACGGGGATACCCTGAAAGCTCGCCTCTTTAGTATCCACTAATGCGGTATGATCAACGCGTTCTGGGAATTTAAAGGTGACCCAATCTTTAACACGCTCTTGTCCGCGGGGATCATTTAACGCTAAATACCCCCACTGAAAAATCGCTTCTTCTTCGGGCGAGCCGGCTTCTAATGTAAGGGCATAACGAGCAACGCGATCTTCTAAGCGTTCGCTTGAATCGCCGTCAATTTTCCCAAGGAGCATTGTATGATGCGTTTCAAAATCGCCCTCGACTTCGCGACGATAGCGACGTGCGCCCCGCTGTATAAAGCGCTCTTTAAACGCCATCAATGCTTTATGTTCTTCAGCAACGTCAATCAGTTTTTTGGTTTCGTCACTGATGCCAAATGTCTCTGATAAAAATTGGTTTAACTGCTCCCCAAGTTTGATCTGGAATTCAGATTCTTCCATCTCTCTCATCGGCAGGTTGCCCGTGCGCCATTTTTGGAGCGCTTCAAGAAGGTCTGCGGGTAAAAAATCGCAATATTGCTGATCTAAGGTTCGCAATCCCTCTAAGGTTTGTAGCTGTTTGAAAGAGAGCCCTTTTTGGCTCAACATCTTATCTAATGACATACCCTATCCTTCTCTATCAATAAATATAAAACCGATTAATGCGCACTATTATACAGAGAAACCCCGTATTTAATAACGTTATAGATCAACATCTCTACGTTAATCGGAAAATCCCCGCCGATAGAGCGCTTGCCGGCGTTTAATCGGATCATCTTGCCTAATTTTACGCTCTGCGATCTCTCGCGCACTCTCCCAATCGATCTCAGCAAATGCCTCATCAATCGCATTCCCGGGAATGTTGTGATAGCCAAGCTCATAGCGTGTACGAATCGGCCCGTAACCAAGATCGGCCCGGTTTTTTGAATAACTGTAAGCAAACCGCTCAAGACTTAAATAGTTAAGCTCTTTAAAGCGCGCAATTAACCGATCCGCCAACCAATCTGGACAGCCTCGCTGCGTCAATTTCTCCATCATCTCAACGGCGCTATGCTCCCGTCTGACTAAAAAATTAAGCCCGCGCTGATACCAATATTTCTCAAACTCCTCGCGCTCTTCCTCCGGAATCGCCGATTCTCCCGCATGCCCATATTGAGTAAATGGATGCGGTTCTCGCGTCTTCCGGCGTTTTTTAGCAGAGGCTTCATCGCCCCAAGGATTATCCGTTTTGTAGATCATGGAGTCGTTTTTCTCTCTTTTCCCGTTCGGTCTGTTTAAAGCGCTTATTCTCTTCATGAAGCCAGGCGCTGATCGCTTGGATTTTGGACGAAATATCGGGATTAGGCGCTTCGGAAGGTTTCCCGAGCACTTTTACTTTTTCATGCCGGCGTTTTTCAGCTTTAGAAAGCATCGGCACCGAGGTGACATCAAAGAGCGCTTCGAGCTCCTCTTGATAATGGAGATCATCGGGATTTTGCGGAATCACTTTGACTTTAAAAGGCGGCACGCGCCAGGTTTTTTGCGAGACTTTATTGAGATGCTTTTCAAGGGAATCGCGAATCTCTTTCTCATAGAAACGAAACACATTGGCAAACTCCGCTTTTCGCGCACCGATCACCCAATAGCGCCGGCCGATCGTATAGATATAGAGCTGGCCTTTAAGGGGCGGTTGCAACATATTTTGAAACAGAGGCTCCACATACGACAGCTGTAACGAGCGACGCACCGCAATGGCGATTTCGCGGATCTCCACCCGTTTCCGCCCGATCTGCCCAATCACCCGTTTTTCATTACGAATTCGCCCACCGCGCACCTTATACTCTTTCTCATCCAGTTTTCGGCGCGGGACAATCTCGTTATCCCAGCTATTTTCAGCTTCTTTCATTGTATCCTTGTTCCCGATTCAGTAAAATGTAGTTATTGTGTAGTTTTACATTTTTAATCACGCAATAATCGTATTTACGTTATCATATAGCCCATTTTATGCGAACCACTCAAAATTTAAGAGGATAATCTTTAAGATGTCATTAGTTCACCGTTTCGGTCGTTACCTCGTCTTTATCGGCGTTCTCGCCTTTACATTATATGGGATTTTCTTTCTCAAACCTACAACCACCAATCTTATTTTAGTCTCAATTACCGCAATTTTGACGATTATTGGCGTTGTCGACATGATGCAAGATACGTATGCCGTACGAAAAAACTATCCTGTGATCGGGAATCTGCGTTATCTTCTTAAACATTTTAGATCTGAAATTCGCCAATATTTTATCGAGGCCGACAACGAAGCGGTCCCATTTACCCACCACGAACGCAACCTTGTCTATGCGCGCGCCCGCAATCTTAAAGCCGATTCAAGCATCGCCTTTGGTACGCTCGAAGATGTTTATAAACCCGGCTATCAGCATATCACCCATTCAATGACGCCGGTTCCCGCGCCCGATCCTAACACCTTCCGCATCACCATCGGCAATAAAGCCTGCTCGCAACCCTACTCCGCATCGATTTTAAATATTTCAGCCATGAGTTTTGGGGCGCTCAGTTCGCGCGCGGTGGAATCGTTAAATGGCGGTGCTAAACTTGGTAACTTCTTCCACGATACCGGTGAAGGCGGCATTAGTATTTATCATAAAAAACATGGCGGCGACCTTGTGTGGGAGCTCGGCAGTGGCTATTTTGGATGCCGTACCGATGATGGGCATTTCGATCCTGAAAAATTTGCCAAACAAGCCTCCCTTGAACAGGTAAAAATGATCGAAATTAAGATCAGCCAAGGGGCAAAACCGGGGCATGGCGGTGTGCTTCCGAAAGATAAAATCACTCCTGAAATTGCCGAAGCTCGCGGCGTTCCGCAAGATCGCGACTGCATCTCTCCTTCCAATCATAGCGCCTTTAGTACGCCGGTTGAGCTGCTTGAATTTATCCAGCAACTGCGCGAACTTAGCCTTGGGAAACCCGTAGGATTTAAGCTCTGCGTGGGCCATCCTTGGGAATTTATGGCGATTGCAAAAGCGATGATTAAAACCGGAATTATGCCGGACTTTATCGTAGTAGATGGTAAAGAAGGCGGAACGGGATCTGCACCGATCGAATTTGCCGACCATATCGGCATGCCGCTTCAAGAGGGGCTTTTATTTGTCCATAACGTCTTAACGGGAGTCGGTCTGCGCGATCAAATTAAAATTGGTGCGAGCGGTAAAATCATCACCGCCTTTGACATCACTCGCATTCTCGCGATGGGAGCCGACTGGGTTAACTCTGCCCGTGGATTTATGTTTGCGCTTGGATGCATTCAATCGCGCTCATGCCATACCAATACCTGCCCAACCGGCATTGCAACGCAAGATCCGATTCGCCAACACTCCCTTGTGGTGAAAGATAAAAAAGTCCGTGTAGCGAACTTCCACAAAAATACGCTTCACGCACTCTCTGAGATTCTTTCATCGGCTGGCGTATCCCATCCGCAAGATCTGCTCCCGCAACATTTGAGCCTGCGCACCACGGAAAATGAGGTTCGACTCTTCTCAAATACGCACTACTACATCAAAAAAGGCGCGCTTCTTGATGGCACCGCCGACAGTGTTTACTACAACAACATCTGGGAGATCGCCCAAACCGATAGCTTCCAACCCAACACCAAAGCAATGTAGTTAATACTAAAAACTTCCATCTAAACAAACAAAAGCCCCAATCTGACAAACACGTCGATTGGGGCTTTTGGTGTCTGATATATATGTTTTTAATCCCTAAACACGTCTTAATCGTCCACTTGAGTAAATAATAAAGACTAAATATTTACTAAAAAACTTTCTCTCCTTAAAAATCAAAAAAATATTTCCTTAAATCTCAATAAGTTAAATAAGTAAGCATAAATTAAAAAAATTGTTTAATGATTCCGGATAGATTATTTAATCATATAAGGTAGAATATAGGCCCTTACAATTTTTCTTAGGGTGATGTTTTGGCTATTGGTCCTAAAATTGAGAATAAAACAAATAACGAAAATCAAATTCCTAGTTTTGTGAATATTGTTAATCCAATGTACTCTCTCAGTGATTTAATTCTTTCTTATGAGACAGAAGAAGGCATTAAAGACTTTTTATCTTACAAAGAGTGCGAAAATCAAATTTTTAATGAATGGGGGCTCAGCGAAACCCATGAGCACCACTCACAGAACGCAATTAATTTATATGGCGCACCTGGAACTGGCAAAACCATGGCTGCTTTAGCCATTGCAAAAACGTTAAAGCAACCTCTTATTATTGTTGATTATGCCAATCTGGAATCTAAATATGTCGGTGAGACCTCTAAAAATATCTCGGAAATATTTAGATATGCTGATGAAAATAAAGCAATTTTATTTTTTGATGAGGCCGATGCCATATTAAGCAGAAGAGTCACAAATATGTCTAGCTCTTCTGATGTAAGCGTAAACCAAACTCGATCTGTTTTATTAACATTAATGAATAATCATTCTGAGCTTTTGATTTTTGCGACCAACTTCATTGAAAACTATGATCCCGCTTTTATGCGTAGAATCATCGCACACATTGAATTTACTCTTCCAGACCATAATGCTAGAAAACGCCTCTGGAAAAAATATATCCCTCAAAAAATGCCCTGTAAAATAGACTACTTAAAAATTACCGAACACTCTGATGGTCTAAGTGGCAGTGATATCGCTAATGCCGTAAAAAAAGTTGCTTTTTCAGCGGCTAGAAAGAAACAATCTGTCATTTACAATAATGATTTTTTTAGAGTGATCGAAGAGATACAGGACAGTAAAAAAGCCAACTCAAAAAACAAAAAAAAATTCACCACCACTGAAAAAATCGTCAGTGAAGAATACGTTAATAGTCAAATCAATAGCCAAATAAAGGAAAAAATATGATCCCTCTCATTCTACTTGGAGCCGCGGCTCTTACTGGTGCTTTGATAGCAGTATATTGGAAAAAAATAGTTAAATGGCTGCAGGCTGCTTATGAGTACCTGCCCGAGAGCTTAAAAAAACGCATTCAAGGTTTTGTCACTCTTGTAAAAGCAATTCATGGTGTCTTTAAAAATATTGTTAAATACTATTCCTATAATGAAGAGACTCAGAAATGGAAGCAGACCATTGTTACTCAAGAAGTCAATGAAAGTGAAATTCCAGATGAAATTAAAGCTAAAATCAAATCCTCAATGACTGGTGAGGTTGATACTTCAGAGGACGTCCGTGAAAAGCTGGAACTGTCTGCTTAACGCTTAATTGATAGAGGAATAAACTATGACAACAGAATATGACAATGAAAATCAACAGCCCTCAAATGATGAAAAAGAAGGTTTTTTTGAGAAGCTGGACAAAGGCGTAAAAAAAGCAACGGAAATAGTTGAAGAGGCAGGGAAACAAATCTTAGCTGCGAAGCAAAAAGATCTTGAAACCATTGCCAAACAATATAACGATGATACCGATAAGAAAATTTTGCAATTTGAAAAAGAAGGGCTTACTTATATTGGCGGTCATCTAATAGCAAAACTTGATAAAACTGATCTTCCTGAATCTAAGGAGGAACTACTATTAAAACTCGATCTATACTTCCAAAATAAAGACCAAAAAATCATCTTAAAATCTACCGGAAGCCGCCTACCTACTTATAAATTAACACCAAAATCTCTAGAAGATCTTTCAAATGGTCAAGAAATTAAATTTGCGGTGGAAGCACCCCATAAATCATAAAGGGATAGATTATTATGTTTGATCTAAATAATATTCAGGACCAGAAGCTTAGATCTGAATTTAGGAGTTTAAATAAAGACGCTACTAAGTTTTTAAAAAGATTAAAAAAGCTTAATAAGGTTGCTGAAAATATTGAGAAATACCCTGATAAAGGAGTTCCTGATTGGCTTGATGATGATACATTTGCAACAATCTCCTTCATAGTTTTAGCCATAATCGGCGGAATAGGCTATCTGTCTTATTTAATGTTTGGTTGGATATATGCGATTGTTATCAGTGTTATAGTCTTTCTAATCATCATCTACGTTAGTGACTGGTATGTCAAAGAAACAATCGATGAGAAGCAAGACAAAGCATACGAAGATCTGCTATCGTCTCTTAAAACGATCAACGCCTCTTTTAAGGCAAAAATCATCCCTAAGTTAATCGGCATGGGGTTATTTTCAATCGATGATATCCAAAATAAGACAGAAGCCGCGCATATCAGCAAGTCAATTTTAGAACTCCTGATCGAAAATAACTATACTGACACATTTAATAAAATAAAGCTCTCTGAAGAGCAATTTATTTATGAGTGTACGCTGCCTGAAGCCATAGATAATATCGAAACCGAATATATAGAGTTTGATTATAAAGGTTAACTAAATTCAGTTATCGTAAAAAACGGACTGTGATGTATGATCGCCAGTCCGTTTTTATTTTGCTTTAAATTAACACCCAAGCATTATTTTAATATTCTCAACATATCTGCATAACTGCTTACAACGCCATAGGAGATACTTTCATCATTACTGTTAATGGTATCAAAGAATTTTTGCGCACATTCAATCTTCGCTTTTTCAACGGCGCGAATCTCCATGGTTGAAGTGGTTCCTTTAGTCTCTGCGACAAAGTAAATATGCTTCACGGAGCCCTCTTTAAAGGTAATTGCCCAGTCGGGATTATAGTTGCCTACCGGGGTAGGAATTTTAAAGCCATTGGGAAGCTTCGCGTACACTACCACTTCCTCGTTATTTTCAAGCTCTTTTATAAAGTTCTTTTCAATCGTCGAGTCAGTTACTGCATATTCAAGCACATGTTTTTCGAGCGGACCATTGGCGCTATCATGATTGATTCTGACCTGAGCATCGGTAAATAGATCCGTCTCGTAGCGATCATTAATCACATCGTACGTCACTTGATTAATAATAATTCGAGCCTTCTGCTCATTAATCAATTTGACTGCTTGCGCAATAAAATCTTCAGGGTTTTCTTTAAATTGCCCAAAGACTAACGGCTCAATTTGGGTTAAAATTTGTGCTACGGTCTGGCGTGTTAAATAGGTATCCACAGCCACTTTTCCTAATAGATCATATTGAACCGTCGAGGGAAACTCATTGGTATAGGCTTGACGTTGAATCTTTCCCGATTGGATTAAACTCTTACGCTCTAAATCGCTCTCGGTGATCTCCACATTTTGCATACCTCGCTGAATCACATACTCAAGCTTACGTACTCGCAATGCATCATTCATGGCTTGAATGCTATGTTTAATCAGCTCGGGAGTATCAAGCTCGACTTGATAGATTGCCTTTTTATTAATTCTTTTCCATAGCTCTTGGAACTCTTTACGCTCAAGATTATGTTGCTTAATGCGATTCTGGCGGGCGCGATTACCATTTTCAATCATGCGATCGCCCAATTTAGCATCTAAAATTTGATCAACAAGCTCAATGACCGCCTGTTCTTTGCCAGCGACAGAATCAGGCATTGGCGCAAGCGTCCCAGCATCCCGGGCGTCACGATAGGTATCGCTAATGGTTCGATCTTTTTCTAAATAGTGATTTGCTGAGAGATAGACCATGAGATCATCTGCAATCGCGCTAGTAATAATCTGTTCGTTACCCGCCTCATCTGAGAGCACTTTGCCTTTAAAATAATCGGTACTCGCTTTACGCGGACGATTTTTTAACTCATCGAGTATCTCTTTTTGCAGGTTTTTGGCAAACTCTTCATACGATTCATTGGCGATAACATCGAGCACATTAATGTCGTGGACCGTTGCCGGATCATCTTGCCGGATTCCCTCTTTATTTACCGAAATCCGCAATCCTCGGCCAATCTCTTGTCTTCGTGAAATGGTATTATCGCTATGCTTTAACGTACAGAGCGTGAAAACATTCGGATTATCCCACCCTTCACGCAGGGCTGAATGTGAAAAGATAAATCGCGTCGGTTCTGCAAAAGATAAAAGGCGCTCTTTATCTTTTAAAATAAGATCATAATCGCTCGCATCATTGGACTCTTTTTTCCCTTTAGGATCTACAAGCCGATTGTTTTTATCGATCGAAAAATAGCCTTTATGAACCGTATCAATCGCATGTTTTTTTAGGTATTCATGATACGCCTCTTCCGCCTCTGATAAGGGCAGTTGCGATAGGTACTCATCCCGTAATGCTTGATATTCCTCCTCAAACATTCGCGCGTAAAGCCCTTTCGTATCCTCTTCGTCATAATCACGATATTTAGCCACTTCATCAATAAAAAAGAGTGAGAGGGCTTTAATGCCACGACCAAAGAGCGTCGCCTCTTTTTCAAAGTGAGCGCGAATCGTTTCTCGAATTTGAATCCGGCGCATATCCTCTTCTGAGACATCGCCCGTCGCCGTTCCCACCTCTAAAACAACGCCATTTTCAAACTCAACGGTTTGAGCATTGGCATCAATATTGGTGACAACATAGCGATCGCGGTACTGCTCCATCTCACCTGAGACCGTATAGAGATTATCGCCCTTCTCAATCTTGCGAATCTCTCTGACAATGGCGCCTGATTTTCGTTTTACTTCCAGCGAAAGCCGGCCAACCGGCGCACTTTTAGAGAGATCGATTCCTTCTAAATAGAGATAAGCATGAGTTCCGCCCATGCCGTCAATGGTAATCCCTCGTACGGAGATCCGCTTGACCAGTTTTTG
>CALZBJ010000013.1:0-47499 GCA_945619025.1 uncultured Ignatzschineria sp.
ATAACGAAGAGAATGAAAGCTACGCTTTAAAGGGATATTGGCGCTATGCAAGTGGCTCCGATCATGCCACCCATTTTACCGGCCATGCGGTGTTAGTGGGTGCGGACGGCGATGAGATTAAAAATCGCTATGGTGAACCGGATACTGTTACCTTTCTTGTGCCAAAATCCGATGTGATTTCGCACCCTTCTTGGCGAACGCTCGGCTTAACGGCAACGAGCAGCCACGATTTTGAGATTAAAGGCGCAACGCTTCCAGTCGCCCACACCTTTGATATTTCAAAAGGCTCTGGTTTCCAAGCCGGCGCGCTCTATCACTATCCCTTCCCACTCTTTTCGACCGCCGCCCTTAGCGTTATGGTCTCCGGCATTACCCTTCACTTTATTGAGCTTTTCGAAAGTGAAATTTTAACAAAGATCCCGCTCTATGGTGAAGAAACCCTTGAACATCATGCCAATGTACGCCAAGATTTTGAGCGCCTCGTTCCGCAATTTTTTAAACTTCGCAGTGATTATTATGCCGCATTGGAAGCTTCTTGGAGCGCCGTTTCAAAAGAGAAAATGATTCTGCCTCAACTTGAAAATTTACTCACCGATTCCGCCCTTGCGATGTCCGATTTTTGTTATGATTTAGCCACAACGCTCTTCCGTTACTGCGGGATGAGTATCCTCTTTGAGGGAAGTGAATTTAATCAGGTCTACCGCGATCTGATGACGGCGACGCAACATTTTGTGATCTCACCGATTAACCGTAATTAGACGAAAGGATTCTCTATGACGCTCACTGTAACGCTCCGCTCCGACAACCAAAAAACGCTCACTTTTGAGGCGCTCGAAACGCTCTGCCGTGGGCAATATTGGATCGGCACGCAGAGCATTAATGGCGTATTTCTTGAAATAAATGCCTATGATGAGGCGCAATTTGGGGTGATGATTCTTGATCCTACGGAGATCTCCCGCGGGATCTATTTAATGCTCGAGGAAGCACTCGGTGCTGTGATGCTCATTATGCCAACGCCTTCAGCAACCAATGATGTGACGCTGCTTCTAAGCCTCATTGAGCGGATTGCCGATTATTTTAGCACCGATCAATTTGAAACGGGAAATGGCGCGATTTCGCTAAGTAATCTTAATGAGCGTGCAGAATTTCTCTATAAAAATAGCCGGGATATGCTCTCGATGATGTTAAATCAAGCTGCGAGTGAGTCGATCGATATTATCAATGTACCCGGCGCGCGAACGCCCGTTGATATTAAGGTGAGCGAGATATTAACGGATAACCCCATCACAACGCAAGATGCCTTTGATGAGCGTTTACACGCAATCCAAAATCATCCGGCAGATTATCCGATTCCGCAATTTCATAGCAAGGAAGATGATGATTCAACCTTGATCGGAATTATCCCGGTGTATGAAAATCGTGAAACAGTATTACCGCTCGTTCCGCCGCGCCCCTATTGGCTTGCCGATCATTTCTCCATCGTCGATTGGGCGGTGTTATTTGTCAATCACGACGCGACACAGCGCTATGGAATGTTTAGTTTTGAGTCGGTTAAAACGGCGCTTTCCCTTGAGGAGCTTCCTCATTATGATGCCAAAAACGTGATTGCTCCGGCGCTTAATAAGAGTGAGCTTACCGAGCTCTACGGACAATGTGAACGTATAACGCTGTAATAAACAACAAGCAACAACTGGCACTAAAAAACCCATCGAAGCGTTAACACTTCGATGGGTTTTATTTTAAATCATTTTAATAATGATAATCGCGACTTAACTTAAGCGACCGTGACAATGCTTAAATTTACGGCCTGATCCGCAAGGACAATCGTCATTACGGCCGACGTGGGCATACTTAAGCGCTTCATCACTCAATTCTTCTGATTCATTCAGCTCTTCATCCCCGTGAAGGTAGGTCATTTCTGATTCTTTTGGCGCGATTTCAACCGGAGTTTCTTCAGCAACTTCAGGCTCCATTTTGATCTGGATGTGACTTAAGAATTGAAGCGTTTTCTTGTTGATTTCATCGAGCATTAGCACAAATAGCTCAAAGGATTCTTTCTTATACTCATGCTCAGGACGGCGCTGACCGTAGGCACGAAGCTGAATCCCTTGACGGAGATAATCCATCGCCGCGAGATGACGCTTCCACTCATTATCGAGAATCTCAAGCATAACGCTCTTCTCAAAATGGCTGAAGTTGGTGCGATCAACTAACGCAAGTTTTTCATTATAGATTTCGGCATTACGCTCAATCACGGCACCGGCGATCTCTTCACCGCTAATCTCAGGATTCTCTTTGAGCATCGCTTTAAGATCAATATCGGTATTGAAGTTTTGTAACAGATCTGCTTCCAACCCTTCTAAATCCCACTGCTCGAAATAGCTCTGCGCAGGAATATATTTTTCAACGACACCACCAAGCACCTCTTGACGCATCATATCCACAACGCTCGACACATTTTCAGCTGCTAATAGATCATCACGTTGTTGATAGATAATTTTACGCTGATCGTTCGCCACGTCATCGTATTGAAGAAGATTTTTACGAATTTCGTAGTTATGGCCTTCCACTTTGCGCTGCGCGTTTTCGATCGTGCGGTTAATCCATTTATGCTCTAAATGTTCCCCATCGCGAAGGCCTAAATTTTTCATCATTTGGTAGGCGCGCGGTGAGGTAAAGATGCGTAAGAGATGGTCTTCAAGCGAGAGATAGAAACGCGAAGATCCCGCATCCCCTTGTCGCCCCGCACGGCCGCGAAGCTGATTGTCGATTCGGCGTGATTCATGACGCTCGGTTCCCACAATGTGAAGCCCGCCAAGCTCAAGCACAAGATCATGACGTTTTTGCCACTCGGAACGTAATTCTGCAATCTCAGCTTCTGTCGCATCAGGATGGCCTTCTAATTCCATCTCAAAGTTTCCGCCAAGCACAATGTCCGTACCACGGCCCGCCATATTGGTGGCAATCGTGATCGCGCCGGGCATCCCCGCTTTACCAACAATGTACGCTTCACGCTCATGCTGTTTTGCGTTTAAGACTTCATGTGGTACGGCCGCTTGGGTTAATAATCCTGAAATAAGCTCAGAGACTTCAACGGATGCAGTACCAACGAGTACCGGCTGCCCTTTTTCATGGCATTCGGCAATGTCACGTAAAATCGCACTATATTTATCGTCTTGAGTGAGATAAATACGGTCAGGCAGGTCTTTCCGTTGGATTGGACGATTCGTTGGAATCACTACCACTTCAAGCCCGTAAATATCTAGGAATTCTGGCGCTTCAGTATCGGCTGTTCCCGTCATTCCCGAGAGTTTTTCATAGATACGGAAATAGTTCTGGAAGGTGATTGATGCAAGCGTTTGGTTCTCAGGTTTCACCTCAACGCTCTCTTTAACTTCGATCGCTTGGTGAAGCCCATCAGACCAGCGGCGCCCTTTAAGCGTACGGCCGGTATGTTCGTCAACGATCACAATCTCGCCACCGGCAACGATATAATCCACGTCACGATGGAAGAGATAATGTGCGCGTAGACAGTTATCTAAATGATGATAGAGGCGTAAGTTTTGATTGTCATAAAGGCTCTCACCTTCATTTAAAAGACCCGCTTCAATTAAGAGCCCTTCGATCTTTTCATGCCCTACTTCCGTTAAAGTGACCTGACGATCTTTTTCATTAATCTCAAAATCAACCGGGCCATCTTCATCAGGCTTATCTAAATAAGGGACCAATTTATCAATGGCGATATAGAGCTCTTCTGACCCCTCAACCGGCCCTGAGATAATTAACGGTGTACGCGCTTCGTCAATTAAGATCGAGTCCACCTCGTCAATCACGGCAAAATAATGGGGACGCTGTACTTTTTGCTCAAGCGAATAGACCATATTATCGCGAAGATAATCAAAGCCAAGCTCGTTGTTGGTACAGTAAGCAATGTCCGCTTGGTAGGCTGCTTTTTTCTCTTCTTGCGATTGGCCCGAATAGACAACGCCGACCGAAAGTCCTAAGAAATTATAGACACGCCCCATCCATTCCGCGTCACGGCGAGCAAGATAATCGTTCACGGTAACCACATGAACGCCTTTGCCCGTTAACGCGTTCAGATAGACCGCAAGCGTTGCCACAAGCGTTTTACCTTCCCCTGTTCTCATCTCTGCGATGCGGCCGTGATGCAGGGTAATCCCCCCGATCATCTGTACATCGTAATGGCGCATGCCAAGAACGCGAGAGCTCGCTTCACGCATGGTCGCGAATGCTTCGGGCAATAAGTTATCTAATGGCTCACCATTTTTCAGACGTTCACGAAAAAGAGCGGTTTGACCTTGAAGCTCCTCATCGCTCATCGCTTTCATGGTCTCTTCGAGCGCGTTAATTTTTCGTACTTGCTGATTCGCTTCTTTAATTAAGCGATCATTGCGTGTGCCTATTATTTTTCGTATTAATCCAGTAAACATTCGCTGCCTTTTCTTAATAAAATTCTATTCTTATCCGTAATAAACTGCCGTTATTCTATCGTATTTTTACGATTAATTTCACTCTATTCGTTCATTATGGGGGCGATTTATTGTATTTCAATCCAATTATTGCGATGAATCATCTCATCGGAGATCATAAAGCCCAGTTTTTGTGCAATCTCATCGGAATGGGCCTTCATAATTTTTTGCGCCTCTAAACAGTTGTAGTTGGCAAGACCGCGCCCTAAGACTTTGCCCTCTTCATTCACGCAGACGACCACATCGCCCCGCTCAAACATCCCGTCCACCGAGATTACGCCCACCGGCAAGAGACTTTTGTGATGCACCATCAGCGCCTCTTCCGCGCCTTTATCGACTACAAGCGTACCTTTTACCTGTCTTTGGCTGAGCATCCAACGCTTTTTCGCATCGATGGTATCGCGGGTTGGCGTTAATTTCGTGCCCGCTTCTTCACCTTTTGCAAGCGCAATTAAAATACCGGGCTCATCACCTTTGGCAATATAGGTAACGGCGCCGGATTTTGCTGCCATTTGCGCCGCGGTGACTTTAGTGTACATTCCGCCCGTTCCCAAGCGCCCACCAACAGGCGATGCCATCTCAACTAAACGCTCATCAAACGCACTGGCTTCATCGATCAATTTTGCCTCAGGATTATTGCGCGGATCGCTATCAAACACCCCTTTTTGATCCGTTAAAATCACATAATGATCGGCATCCACAAGGCTTGTCACAAGCGCACCTAAGGTATCGTTATCGCCTATTTTAATCTCATCGAAGGAGATGGTGTCATTCTCATTAATAATGGGCACAAGATCGTGTTCTAAGAGTGTTGTGATCGTCCCTTTAATATTAAGATAACGAGTACGATCGGCAGCATCTTCATGGGTAATGAGAATCTGCCCGACATTGAGCCCAAATTGAGAAAAGCCGCGCTTCCATGCATTCATCAGCGTTGTTTGCCCCACCGATGCAGCCGCTTGCAGTTCATTTAACAGTTTCGGACGCTCATTCCAACCAAGATCGTTCATGCCAATTGCAATTGCCCCCGAGGAGACCACAATCACATTCATGCCCATCTTTTTAAGCTCGGCAATCTGCTCACACCAGAGCGCCATCCGCCCATCGTCGACGCCTTCGCCATCGTTTGTGATCATCGCACTGCCAATCTTAATTACCCACGTTGGTAAATTTGTAATTTTGCCCATAAATGCTTCCAAAACTTGTTCAAAAATGTTGAAAAATTGCCCGTTTTCACGAAAATAATTTATTCTAACACTCTTCCAGATTAAATTTGTTAATATAAATTCTTATGTGGGTAAAATCCCCACTTATCTAACTATAACGATTCACAAAACTGGAGTTTACAGGGTATGACAGCAAAGACTCTCTATGAAAAAATCTGGGAGGATCATGTTGTGCGCACGGAAAAGGATGGCACAGCATTAATCTATATTGACCGACACATCATTCATGAAGTAACGAGTGCTCAGGCGTTTGAAGGCCTTGAGAAAGCGGGACGCGAACTATGGCGCAAAAATTCAATCGTCGCTATGGCCGATCACAACACTCCGACCACGAGCAACATTCATGACATTGAAGATCCGATCGCGAAACTGCAAGTGGATACCCTGCACAAAAATGCAACGCAAAACGATCTGACTTACTTCCCCATTGGCGATATTCGTCGCGGGATTGTCCACGTCGCAGGCCCTGAACAAGGCGCTACGCTTCCAGGCATGACCATTGTGTGTGGTGACTCACATACCGCAACCCACGGCGCATTTGGCTCGATCGCTTTTGGGATTGGCACAAGTGAGGTTGAACATGTGATGGCCACAAGCTGCCTTGTTCAATCAAAATCAAAAACCATGAATATTAAAGTCGATGGAAAACTCCAAAAAGGCGTTTCAGCAAAAGACCTAATCCTCGCGATTATCGGTAAAATCGGCACGGCAGGTGGTACAGGCTATGCGATCGAATTTTCTGGCGAAGCGATCCGCGATCTTTCCATGGAAGGCCGTATGACCATCTGTAATATGGCAATCGAAGCCGGCGCACGTGTTGGCCTTGTCGCCGTTGATGAGACAACGATCAATTATGTAAAAGATCGTCCCTTTGCGCCAAAAGCCGAATCATGGGACAAAGCGGTGGCTTACTGGAACAGACTCCATTCAGATGAGGGCGCAATCTTTGATAAAGTCGTTGAGATTAATGCCGAAACCATCGAGCCGCAAGTGAGCTGGGGAACAAGCCCAGAGATGGTGATTAGTGTTAATGAATTGATTCCTGATCCTGCTAAAGCCGATTCTGACGTCAAACGCGACAGCATCACTAAAGCGCTTAACTATATGGGACTTGAAGCCAATCAATCACCAAAAACCATTCAGCTCGATAAGATCTTTATTGGATCGTGCACCAACTCACGCATCGAAGATATTCGCGCAGCGGCTGAGGTAGTGAAAGGCAAAAAAGTAGCAGATACCATTAAGCTTGCGATGGTGGTTCCCGGCTCTGGTTTAGTGAAAGCGGAAGCGGAAAAAGAGGGGCTTGATAAGATCTTTATCGATGCCGGATTTGAGTGGCGCGAGCCTGGTTGCTCCATGTGTTTAGCGATGAATCCTGACCGTTTAGATCCCTACGAGCATTGCGCGTCCACCTCAAACCGAAACTTTGAAGGCCGACAAGGCGCTCATGGCCGTACACATTTAGTGAGCCCTGCGATGGCAGCCGCAGCAGCAATTGCCGGTCATTTCGTTGATGTTAGAGAATTAATTTAAAGGAGCCCTCATGAAACCATTTACCACCCATAAAGGCATTGTGATTCCGATTGACCGCGCTAACATCGACACCGATGCCATCATTCCCAAACAGTTTTTAACCAGTATTTATAAGACCGGATTTGGGGTCAACCTCTTTGACGAATGGCGTTATCTTGACCAAGGGAAACCGGGAATGGATAACTCAAAACGCCCGCTCAATATGGATTTCCCGTTAAATAAACCGGAATATCAAGGCGGATCGATCCTCCTTGCCCGTGAGAACTTTGGCTGTGGCTCATCGCGTGAACATGCGGTTTGGGCACTCGATGACTTTGGCATTCGCTCGGTGATTAGCTCAAGTTATTCCGATATTTTCTACAATAACTGCTTTAAAAATGGTCTCCTTCCCATTCGTTTAACTGAAAGCGAGATCGCAAGCCTGTTTGAATTTGCGGAAAAAGAGACCGGTCTAGAGATTGAGGTAGATCTACCGAATCAAACGGTCACTGCGATCGCAGGCGGTAAAGCACTTCACGAAGCTTACCACTTTGAGCTCGACGAATTTCGCAAACATTGCCTCATTCACGGACTCGATGATATTAGCTTAACGCTTGAACATGCAGACGAAATTCGCGCTTATGAAGAAAAACGCGTAAAAGAAGCGCCTTGGATCTTCGAATAATCGAATTTTCCTCTATAATAGAAGCGTTCACTAACACACATTAATAGATTTATGAAAACAGAAGAAATACGTCGGAAATTTTTAGATTATTTCGTTAGCAAGGGGCACACCGAAGTGCCCTCGAGCTCTTTGCTCCCTGCAAACGACCCAACCCTGCTCTTTACCAATGCGGGGATGAACCAATTTAAAGACCTCTTTTTAGGCCACGAAAAACGGGATTATAAAACCGCGACCACAACGCAAAAATGCGTACGCGCAGGTGGAAAACATAACGACTTAGAAAATGTCGGTTACACCGCCCGTCACCACACCTTTTTTGAGATGCTTGGTAACTTTAGCTTTGGGGATTACTTCAAAGAGAAAGCGATCACCTACGCGTGGGAACTCTTAACGGAGGTTTATAAACTCCCGAAAGAAAAACTCCTCGTAACCGTCTATCACACCGATGATGAAGCCTATGATATCTGGCACAAACAGATCGGCATTCCCGCTGAGAAAATTATCCGCATTGGCGATCTACCTGATGGCTCGTCGGATAACTTCTGGCAGATGGGCGATACCGGTCCTTGTGGCCCCTGCTCTGAGATCTTCTACGATCACGGCGCGCACATTTGGGGAGGTCCTCCGGGATCGCCTGAAGAAGATGGCGACCGTTTTATCGAGATTTGGAACCTTGTATTCATGCAATACAATCGTGACGAAGAAGGCGTGCTTCATGCCCTTCCCAATCCATCGATCGATACCGGTATGGGTCTTGAGCGAATTGCGGCGGTTTTACAACACGTTCACAGTAACTACGAGATCGATCTTTTTGTCAATCTCATCAAAGCGTCAGCTGATGCCGTTGGCATTACCGATCTAGAGAACAACTCGCTTAAAGTGATTAGCGACCATATTCGCTCGGTCTCGTTCTTAATTGCCGATGGCATTATC
The DNA here is from genome assembly GCA_945619025.1 of uncultured Ignatzschineria sp. Lineage (GTDB taxonomy): Bacteria > Pseudomonadota > Gammaproteobacteria > Cardiobacteriales > Wohlfahrtiimonadaceae > CALZBJ01. The sequence goes on from CALZBJ010000013.1 coordinate 8,847, forward strand.
CCTTCAAATGAAGGTCGTGGATATGTGCTGCGCCGTATTTTACGCCGTGCGATTCGTCATGGGTATAAACTCGGGCAAAAAGACCTTTTCCTTCACAAAATCGTCAAAGCGCTTGTCAATGAGATGGGTGAGGCGTTCCCTGGTCTAAAAGAAAAGCAATCCTTTATCGAAGAGACCATTAAAGAGGAAGAGAAACGTTTCTCAACGACTCTTGAAAATGGCCTAAAACTTCTTGAAGAAGATATCGCAAAACTCGAAGGCTCCACCATTCAAGGCAAAACGATCTTTAAGCTCTACGATACCTACGGCTTCCCCGTCGATTTAACCAACGACATTGCCCGTGAACGTGATTTAACCCTCGATATGGATGGGTTTGAAGCGTGCATGGAAGAGCAGCGTCAACGGGCTCGTGCTGCAAGTAATTTCAGCGCCGATAAGATGGTTGAATTCCACGAATCCCAAAATACCGAATTTGAAGGATATTCCGAAACAGAAGGTGAAGCAACTGTGATTGCCCTTGCCTCTGGATCTGAGGAAGTTGAATCGATCTCAAGCGATGATGAAATTGCCGTAATCGTTCTCGATAAAACCCCATTTTACGCCGAATCTGGTGGACAAGTGGGCGATACTGGTGTGATTACTGCCGATGGATTTGAGTTTTTAGTCACTAACACGCAAAAACAGCTCAACACCTTCCTGCATTACGGAATCGTAAAATCGGGCACTCTTAAAAAAGGCGCGAAAGTAACGGCTAAAATTGATGCATTCCGCCGTGAGCTCATTAAGAAAAATCACTCTGCAACGCATCTTTTACATAAAGCATTGCAAGAGCATTTAGGTAGCCACATCGAGCAGAAAGGGTCGCTTGTTACTGACGAACGTCTCCGTTTTGACTTCTCGCACAACGAGCCGATTAGCTATAAAGACCTGCAAGCGATCACCTATATGGTGAACATTGCTATTTCGCAAAACTCGCCGGTTTCAGCCAATGAAATGCCGATCGACGATGCAAAAGCGAAAGGTGCGATGGCACTCTTTGGTGAGAAATATGGCGATGTGGTGCGCGTGATTGAGATGGGTGATTCCATTGAGCTTTGTGGCGGTACACACGTTGAGCGTACTGGTGATATCGGGCTCTTCCGCATTGTTTCGGAAACCGGAATTGCAGCAGGCGTTCGCCGAGTGGAAGCGGTCACTTATAAAAAAGCGCTTGAAATTGGTTTTATGAACGACGCGACGCTTAATACGCTCGTTGAGACCCTTAAAACCGACCGTCCACACATTGTTACTCGCGTCGATGAAGCCCTTGATGAGGTGAAACAACTTCGTAAAGAGGTTGCGAAACTTAAATCACAACTCGTATTTGCCAATCGCGAGAGCATTATCAACAACGCGATGGAATTGGGCGGCGTTAAAGTGATTATCGAAAAACTCGATGGCGCTGATAACCGTTCACTCCGTGAACTTTGCGATAACCTACAAGCAAGTACTCATGGCGCAACGCTTCTTCTTTCAGAAGTTGATGGTCGCGTCGCACTTGTGGCATCGGTTGCAAAAGAGTTAACCAAAACCTTTAAAGCGGGCGATTTCTTAAATGCAGCCGCCGCAGAAGTTGGCGGAAAAGGGGGCGGTCGCCCTGATTCAGCAAACGGTGGTGGTACTGAACCAGAAAATATGGACAAAGCGATTGAAGCCGCAAAAGCGTGGATTACCGCGAAACTTAGCTAAATCGCTCGAGCATCATCAGTTTCATCATTAACGATGTACGATATACCATGAAAATTAAAAAAGCACTCTTAGATAGTACCTAGAGTGCTTTTTCTTTCTCTATCGGGTTGCCGAACAGTTTTCTAAGCCGCCCGCCCGTAAGCATATCAAGGAGAAGATCTGCATTTTTCCAGCCTCTCACTTTTTCAGGTTCGGAATCTTTATAGTCATCAATCTTTTGATTAACGACCTTTTTCATCTCCTGACGGGTTGGGTCAAACTGTTGCATGACTTTGACTTGCAGATCGATCTCCATGCCTTTCGCCGGTTTCAAAACGACTTTAAGATTATGTTTATCCAATAGAGGATCCCTGATATGTTCCCCCGTTGTTTGCCATTTCTAAATAAACAGCATCTCTACTCGTTAATGGGTGCTCGATTATTCAATTCATAATCATCTTTATCACGAATATATTTGTCATCGGCAATCGCCTCTGGTGTTGGTGCGACTTTATCGCCCCATAAATAAAGATTAATAATTTCTTCTGTTGTTAACATGCTCATTTTTGACGCCTTTAATATTAATTGGATAAAATCTTGCCACAGCTAGTTAAGGGAAAATAAGTGTCCCGTTCCCCTGAAATATTTTTAAGATCTTCAAAATCAAATTTTCCTGTCAAACCATCTCTACCGAAAACACCACTATCATGATGAATTCCAGATTCAAATTTTTTATAACGTAGATAACGACGCTCTGCTGGTTGTTCTTCTGGTTTTACAAACGTTAAATTAGTTTTATGGACAAGTGCTTGCTCATCATTTTGATATTGTATTTTTAACTGTGCCACCTTAGCCACAGGCACCACCTCACAACAGTCGTAAGAAGCAAATGTAGCCCAACTACCAGTATTATTGTACAGAGTAAACCCATTATTATTTTGTTGTAGATGCTTTAAAACAAAATCTCTATCAACTGCCTGCATCTCAAATATTTCTATAATTTCCGCCATACGCTTATTCCAAGACAGTTCCATTTTTTGTTTAATTTGCGGAATACTTAAAGGCTCTTTAATCATCCATATTTTACAATTTCCAGCACGCTCGCAAAAACCAAACTCTCTTCTCTGCTTCTTTTGTTTTTCTTGAAAATAATCAATCATATACAGCATGGTTGCTTGGTACAGTTCATCATCATTTAAACGCTTCATTCTTGCCCAACAAAACCCTGCATCATCTTGTTTTTTATAAAACCAATAACCCAAAGGCGTTATTAGACCTAATAACAGAACAGTAATCATGGCTATTACAAATTTTTTCTTATTCATCAGAAACTCCTTTCAGATTATGATTCTTGGATGGCCACATGAAGTGTAACCCTCCTCTTTTTGATCCCATTTAAATTTTATAACGATCCGGATTACTATTTTCTAAAGCTTAAAATTCGGCATAATCCATATCATTAGAGCGACAACCATCAATACGACCACTCTAGAGCGCTGTTACACTATCTGCTGTTAAATACTTACTCATATCCATTCTCCATCAACAGGTAAATCTATTGGTATCAACCAATTTATAATTAGAAGCATCAAACGTAACAGTTTTTATAGCTGTTTCATCATAAATTCCAGCAGAACCATAAGTAGCAAAGGCTTCTGCTATATCAGCTAATATCTCCTCTCTATCTTGATCTCTGCCTTCGGGAGGAATATAGAGCTCTAATAATTTATAGCGCATAGAAATCCCTCCATTCTCTAAAAAAGTAAAATTGGAGCGTTGCGTCTTAATCGACATTAAGATGCCTTTCCAATAGAAATCCCATACCGTTCTGCCATCCCAAGCACCATTATTATCGCGATCTCTACTTTCATAAAATTTCCTAAGCCAAATCTCTCGCTCTCTATCTATGGCCCACTGATATCCAGCTGTTTTAAGCCCATTCCAGCGCATATTAATCTGATCAATATTATATTTTTCCCAATCTTCTTTAGATATTTCTTCATTAATAAAAGCCATTACTTTCTCCTTTGATGTAACACTAGGTTTTAAGTTAATTATTTACTGGAAAAAACTTATTAAAACAGCTACCTGCCACTTCTAAATAAACAGCATCTCTACTCGTTAATGGGGCTCGATTATTCAATTCATAGTCGCTTCTAAAACGTTCAGGAATCAGCGTGTAATAAACGAGCCGGTTCATATATCCTTTCGATTCACCAGCCATCCCTCGATAATCAATGACAGGGCTTCCATCACTCATCACCACTTCAGAATTTGAGTCGCTTTCCGCAGTATTCCCGATTAGTCCAATGGTTCTTCGTTTTAACGCTGTGGCCACCGTCGTAAATCCATAACTACGACTCAAAATCTCGCCCGTTTGACGATCATAAATGTAGTCTTCACTTCTAAAAAGATAGAGCCCTACTTGTTTCCCACTATTGTAAATTCGCACATATCGAGAATAGGGTTTAGTTAGTAGCCCTTTCATGCATTTACCATCGTGATAGCCTAAAATTTGGCTGATCCAGCGCACCTCTTTAGGCGTCCCATCGGGCAATGTTTTTTACTACTATTAGTCCCTACACCGCTCTTAGAAACTTTATTAATCTGCTCTATGTAATCCGCGTCCCGATATTCCGACTCCGTGGAGTTACCCCCTAATGCAAATATACATCGCTCTTCATCAATCTCCTCCCAGTAATCCTCACCTTCAATGGCAAGCTCCGATAACATTGCAAAATCCTCCGGTTCTAAACGATACGTATTTATTCTGCAAAATTATTCGCAATTTTTTGACGATTGATCACAATTCCCGGGGCTTTTAAAGCTCGTTTAAATTTATAGTTGCGATAATAACGATCTAGGGTTGGGATATTAATGGCCATAATGCCCGCCATAATCAGCAAAACTCGCCCACGCAGTTTGTCATGCTTCTTTCGATACTCATTCCCCACGATAAAGACAATGAGCGTTAAGATCGCAAATCCCCACCAGATCCAAGGAAACATCTGATTCGGCGTGATGCTTGTACGCCCAAAGATCCAGCGAAAAATAGGAGGGGCATACTCATAATATTGATTCATAATGTTCCTTTGGTTTTACAGGGTGCAATCTCTGCCCCACTGGGGCGTGGAATAATCAAAGAGCTAGTTAAATAAATTGAGCCCCTTGTGGCTTAGCTAAAACTTGTTGAAATTCCTCTCTTGACTTCTTATAAGAATCTGATAAAAAACTCATAATATTTTCAGAATTATTAATAAATATGGTGCAAATGCAAAAAAATAAAATACTCTAATCAAATCATTAATGTTTATACTTCTTTTAGCGTTTCCTATCACAATAGTGCCAGTATCATTTGCTAATTGAATCCCTAACATTCCTGACACTATTGATTCAATCCATGTGCCATTTAACTTATTTGTTATATTTCGATATTTCCAATTTAGAGCACATGTTGTATCCGCTCCCTGACTGTAAATTAAATAAAAAAATACCATTAAAAGCCACAATACTCGCGTTGGTAGATACAATAAATACTCATTAATTTTTTTATTTTGACTATAAATGCTATAAAAATATAAAATTGCAATAGGAATACCTGCTATTACAAAATAAAAAAATATAGCAAAATAGAACTTCATATTTATCTCTATCAAAACTAGCATCATTCTATTTAATTTGATTGTACTCACATCTTTATGTCTAATTCTCCTAAGAAATTTAATATATTGACTAAATGCATATAGGTTTATTAAAAAAATCAAGAAAAATATATTTAATAAGTAGTTAATAAAAAAATTGCCATGTAAGTAATAGATAACACCAATAAAAGTAAAAATAAATTTCATATAAAAATTTTCAGTTAATATATTGAACATTTTATTAAAACTATATTGAACATATATATATACTCTTTTACTTACAGGAAATTCATATTTAATCAAACAAATACTAATAAAGAACATTGTTATTAATGCTAGTTCGATGCTATCCATTCTTATCCCCCCCCTTTCATTTATCATAAAATATTATGAATATTATAATTCACGCATACTCTCATCCATCTTCGTTGAAGTAGCGAAAGGAAATAATCACACAGCGACAAGACCCACCAGATCCAAGGAAACATCTGATTCGGCGTGATGCTTGTACGCCCAAAGATCCAGCGAAAAATAGGAGGGGCATACTCATAATATTGATTCATAATGTTCCTTTGGTTTTACAGGGTGCTATTTATGCCCCACTGGGGCGTTACACTTTATTATTTTAAATCAGCACTCTTTTTATTTAATAATCTCTAACACAAAGTAATAATACCTTACAATAAAATAGATTGGTTAAAATATATAATGACTTATATCTAATTTCCGCCACCTAGGACAGTCTCTAAATTAAAAAATAAGATATTGGGTATCAGTAACGGAGTAATAACGCAAAAATAACGCCCTATTAGGAGGTATAGGTATAGGCTTATAGAAATATTGGCGGAGATATGTCCGACCTAAAGCGCTCTAACGCTTGAAAAGCAGCCTCTAGTGATGCGTCATAATCAAATTTATTTTAAAAATTTACATTTGATTACGACAAATATTACGACAAATCGACTTGTTGATAATTATTCTTATTTAATCGATCGCTGAAAAGCTCGTAAAATCAACTGGTACCGATGGAGAGACTCGAACTCTCACGCTGTTGAAGCAGGGGATTTTGAATCCCCCGTGTCTACCATTCCACCACATCGGCATTTAAGAAAGGGTAGGATAATTTTAAGCGTTTCGCGCTTTTTGTCAATGAAAAATTCTGTGAAATCGGGGATGATAAAGTGTTTTATTGATTTTAAAGCATTAAATATTCATTTAAATGGCGTCAAATAAGGATTGGGGATGAGAAAACGATTAAAACGAACGATTGCGATAGTGGCGACGGTATTAATCCTGAGTAGCACTGGCCTCCTCTACTCGTTCTATAAGACGCTGTTAATCCCGAGCTGTGGGAAAAAAGTCACGGATGAAGCGCTTCTTTATTATGAAAAGGTGGGGAATCAGCTGGAGGCCTGGCTTGATCAAACCGGCGAAACGCTCGCGATTATCGGCCGTAAAGGGCAAGATCTTGAGAAGCACGGCATGATCTATTCCCATCTCGCGTTTGTAAAAAAAGAAGCGCACGGCTGGTTTGTTTATCATCTATTAAACGCGTGCCCGACGGATGTTGGCGAACTTCATCGGGAAAATTTAGCCCATTTTTTTAAAGTTACCAACGCGCCCCACAGCGTATCCATTGTGATTCCAGAGCGGGATATTCAAGCAAAATTGAGCACGCTTTTAGATAATCCTGACGCGATTGCCCCCTTATTTGAGGCGGATTATAGTGCGGTTGCCTCCCCTTTTAATGCCATCACCCAAAATAGTAATGGCTGGATTTTAGAAGTGTATGCCAAAGCGCTCGACCCGAATATTATTACTCGACGCGATGCGGCTAGCTTTTTACGCACAGCCGATTACCAGCCGATGGCGCTCTATAAAGGCACGATTTATCAATGGGTTTCAAAGACCTTTATTCCCAACATTACCCTTAAAGATCATGATGCCGAGAATCTCAAAGCAGGCCGAATTGAATTTAATAGCGCGGAATCGGTGATGCAGTTTATCGCCCGAAAGAGCCTGCCGATTTCCCATTGCACAGCGCCATTTGAAGCGGTTCATGCCAATGCGTGCGAGGTAAAAAATGCCCAAGAATAAATAGAACATAAGAGACTTAAGCAATTTCAATAAATACACTGGCTTGAGAAAAATAATCGCGTTTTATTTTAAATATAATAAGATTGTACTTAATTTCACCAACAAGCTTCATCTTTTAATGTAAAGACCCTATAATCATAAGATGTTATTTATTTTTTGATAGTGAAAATGCTGGATACAAAGCACAATGTCATAAAAAGAACCATCATCAACCCTTTTATCAAAAATATTGAAGATGATTTCTACCATCAAGCATTAAAGAACGCTTGTTCCTACGACTGTATGGTGGGTTATTTCAATAGTGCCTCTCTTAAGGTTCTGTCCACTTCTATACTCTATTATCTATCATCAAACTGTGATCATAAAATGAGGCTTATTATTAGCCCATTTTTATCAAAACAAGATTTAAATACTCTAAAAAATCTTTATCTCAATCAAAAAAGTTTATCAAGCATATTCAGGTTTTTCCAACTATCTGAAGACACCTTACAAAATGAGACCCTTAAGGCTTTAGCATATCTCATCTATATCGACCGTATTGAAATCAAATTAGCCATTCCTAAAAATGGTTTATTTCATGCTAAATGCTGGTTATTTCAACAAAATGATCTGAGTGAAATTATTATTCATGGTTCTGGAAACCATACCTATAGTGGTCTGACTAAGAATTTTGAATATATGGTTCTAGAACATTCCTTAAATAGTGACGAGGAAGCACTCATATGCAAAACAATGAGGGATCATTTTGAGTTAATATGGAATCACAAATTCCCTAACATTTTGACTGCAAACTTAACTCTTGGCACTATTAATTTTTTATTAAAAAGTTTTCAAAAAGAAGATTTTAACAGTCAGTTAAATATTGTTAAGTCTTTAGCAGAAGCCATTAAACAAGAATACAAAGAGAATATAATGGATGATCTATTTTTAAAAAGCGATGCTGAAAAAATCATCAGCAGTTACCAGCCAATAGACTTAAGCATTCCGCATTGGCTGAACTATAAGAGCGGTGATTATAAACATCAAGGTGATGCCATTAATGCTTGGTTTGAAAACGGCAAAAAAGGAATACTCTCAATTGCCACAGGTGGCGGGAAAACGATCACCTCTTTAATTGCAGCCACGCTATTAAGTAAACAACTGGATTCTTTATTAGTAGTGATATCCGTTCCGACCAAAGCACTCATGGAGCAGTGGCAATCTGAAGTAAAATTGTTTGGATTAGATGCAATTAATTTCAACCATTTTCCAAATAAACAGCAGAAAAATAATGCCATCAAGAAAGCTGGTAAGCTATTGAAATTTAAATCTTCTAAAGTTGAAGTAATAATTTTATCTCATGATGCTTTAAAGTCAGATCTAGTCAGAGAGCTAGAAAAGTGCTCTTCATCTACCCCTATGCTTCTTATTGCCGATGAAGTACATAATTTAGGGAGCGATGGATTTATAAGTAACCCTCCTCAATTTTTCCACTATAAACTTGGCCTATCAGCAACAGCTATTCGACAATACGATTCAGAAGGGACTGCCTTTTTATTTGATTATTTTGGCAAAGTTATTTTTGATTACCCTCTTGAGGAAGCAATTGGAAAATGTTTGACAACCTATAAGTATTATACTCATACACTCACTTTAACCACTGAAGAAGAATATTTATTTAGCGAACTCACTGAAAAAATAAAACGTCTATCCTATGCGGCAACAATGAGTAAACACAGCGATGAATTTAAACTTTGGTCAAACTATTGTATTCAACGTAGACGTATCATCGAAACAGCCTCACAAAAAATTAATAAACTCAAAGAAACACTAGATAAAAATCATAAAGAAATTGCATATACATTACTTTTTTGTAGCGATAAAGACCCTGAGCAATTAGAGCAAGTTAATAATCTTTTACATGCGTATCATATTAACTATCACCAGATTACAGGACAAGAAACATCTAATATTGCTTTATTAAACCATCTTATTGGTGATTACAATAGTGGAAAATTACAAGTATTAACCTCAAAACGTGTTCTTGATGAGGGTTTTAATGTTCCGCAAACAAAAACAGCCTACCTCTTGGCAAGCAATACTACAAAAAAGCAGTGGGTACAGCGATTAGGTCGTGTGTTACGACAAGCCCCTGGGAAAGAATTTGCGGAAGTGCATGACTTTATAGTACTCCCCACGATTAACGATGAAAATATTGACAGTGACTTCATTAATTTACTCAAATCTGAGAGTGAACGTATATTCTTTTTTTCTAAAAATTCTACGAATGGGGTCGAACAAGGGGGAAGTGTTCGTATTCTTACACAGATACTTAACATTATTGATAATAATACTGAAAAGGAGTAATTCATGTCAATCTCTACTAAAAAAATTCAAAAAATGCTTGAGGAAGAGTTTTCTCCTGAAGCATTTGAAGAAAATTCTGATTTTTTAACTCGTCTTGCTAAAGATATTTATGCAATTGAAAACAGCTATGGCCCGGGATCTGACAAACAAAAAATAGATGATATACAAAGCAATATATCTATGAGATCCAACGACTTTATAATTAAATAACTATACGAGACATATTCATAATGAAATTAATTCGAGCATCTATACAAAACTTTAGACTGTTAAAAGATATTACTTTAGATTTTTCCATAGATTCTAATAAACCCTTAACCGTTATTAGAGCCGCTAATGAATCGGGCAAAACCACTTGTGAATATGCCTTAATGTGGGGGCTATGGGGTGAGCAAGCATTACCTTCTAAAAAATATAACGATTTTCTCATTTTTCCGATAGATATAATGGAACGTGACCCTGAGGTTACAACAAAAGTTGAGATAGATTTCATTGTGCCCTCTCCAAATGGAAAAATACCTATATCATATAGATTGATTCGGACATGTTTTTTCTCTCAATCAAACTCAAATAAAATTAATGATACGCTTGATCTCTACGAAATAAAGAGCTCTGGATTAGTGCGACTTGCTGATTCGGCTGCAAAAAAACTCATTGATTCGATTCTCCCTCTATCACTAAAAGACATTTACTTTACAGATGGCGATCGAGCAATGACCTTCATAGAGCAAGGAACACAAGATAGCATAAAAAAGCGCCGGGTTAAGAATGCTATTCGTTCATTACTATCGCTAGATGAGCTCGAGGCTTCTGTACGCCATCTAAAAAATGTCGAGATGAAATTTGAAGGGCAAATTGATAATAAAAACTACGCAAAAATAGTTACTGAGCTCAATCAGATAATCGAATTTCACGAAGAATCGATAAACGACTACAATGAAGAACTAGAAGAGCTCTATAACACACGGGAAAACGTAAAGCATGATCTCAAAAAATACAATGGACAAATAGAAGAGATTATCAAACAAGGCGATAAAAAAAGACTCATCGAAGAGCGTGCTTCTCTAGAGAAAAAAATTATGCGTACTGAAAGTAGCCAAGCACAAGTGCTTATGGGATTGCGTGACCTTGTTCATCATGAGCAAGCCTCTCTGATATTTTTATCAGAAAGTTTTAATAAAGCCAAACAATTTTTAAAAGGCTTAAAAGATAAGCAACAACTCCCTAAAGCTAATATCCCTATCCTACAAGAGTTACTTGAGAATCAAACCTGTTTTTGTGGTGCATCGCTTGATGCAAATACCAGCATTGGCTTGAGCAATATAGAAAAAATTAAAAAAACTATTAATGAGAGTGCTGATGCTGATAGAAAAACAGAAATAGCTACTAGCCTTCATTTCCAGGTCGTCAATATTGATACGAGCAATGCGTTAACTGCATGGATGCAAGCATATAGCCAAAAAATGCAAAGTTATTACAATTTTGGAAACACAAAAACAGAAGAAGAATATCAGCTGTATACCCTCAATCAAACCATTGATTCTATTAAAGATGGTGCCCTAGAGGGCCTGCGTCTAGCACAACAAAAATTAAATTCTGAATATACCCATGTCGTTGCAAATATAAGTCGACAAGAGACTAAGCTTGACATTGCAAAAGCAAAGATAAGTGACTTAGAAGAGGAGAAGAAAAAAGCCACAAAAAAAGTTAATACAAATGATACTGGCATTCGCAAAGCAACTGTAGCACAGATCCTTAAAAATGGATTTAGCAATATCCTCGATCGCATAAATAACGATGAGCTTAAGAAAGTAAGTGATGAAATGAACCGAATCTTTTTAGAAATGATTGGTTCCGCTCCGGATGCAAATGACTTCTCTTCAATCACTAAAGCAGAGCTTAGTCCTGAATACGAAATTTTAGTATACGGCAATCAAAACCAACTGATTAATCCTGACCAAGACTTAAATGGGGCCTCTAGACGAGCTATTACACTCGCATTTATATTAGCACTTACCAAGGTTTCAGAAGTAGAAGCACCCAACGTTATTGATACTCCATTAGGAATGATGTCCGGATATGTTAAGCAGTCTGTACTAAACCAAATGATAAAAGAAGGGAATCAAATTGTTTTATTTCTAACGCACGATGAAATCAACGGAGTTGAGTTAATCATAGATCAATATGCAGGGAATATATACACCCTAACTAACCCATCTCATTATCCGAAAATGTTAAAAAATAAACCAAATGTGCCGGATGCAAGAATCATTCGATGTGAATGCACACACAGAGATTCATGCAATATTTGCGAAAGAATTGATTATCAAGGAGCATAATTAACCATGTCTATCCACAACCCATTTGCAAGCTACCAAATTGCTATACCAAAAAAACACTCCGATCGCATCAAGCAATATTGTAAACAATCAAATTCACAAGAGAACATGGCTTTTACTCCATTTAATAGACAAGTTGATTTTTGGTACTTTTCCTTTTTATACGCCAGTAAACATGAATTAGATTTACAATATTATGCTTCTAGCGATCTTACTAATATTACGGCAGCAAGTATTTTATCAAATTATCACATTATCCACATGCAAATGGCATACTTAGCCAAATGCTCAGATATTGATGACCTTGATAATTCAAAAGCTATTTTTGATCATATTAGCCAACTCGCTTATGCGGGCATTCCTCATGTTCTGAACATATTAAAAGATTCAGATAATGATACACCATTGTTTAATATTTTAGATACCATTGAGGAAGCCACAAAAGATTAATTGATATTACCTCATTCTTCAAAAAGCAGAGTGTTTAAACACTCTGCTTTTCTAATTCCCATTACCCCCCCCTATTAACCCACTTAACTCGCATGAGAACTAAAGCGGTGTTTACAGGCGTAGGGTAAAATATCGGGGAGCACGTTGGAGTTGACCTTTTCTTGCACACCATTCCAATAATCGCACTCACACAGATCCGCATGTTCTTCCAAAAAGATCGCCTTTAATTCCGGATCGCTAATCAGATAGGTAGCAAATTCTTCGGGAAAAATATCATCCTCGTAGACGGTATACCACGGCTGAGAGGAGTATTGATCCTCATTATTTTGCGCCTTAGGAATGACGCGAAAACGGCATTTACTGAGCGAGACAATCTCATCATAATCGTAGAAAACAACGCGCCCGTGCCGGGTAACGCCAAAGTTTTTCGTTAAAAGATCCCCCGGGAAAAGCCCTGCGGTGGCGATATCTTTAATGGAGCGCCCATAATCCTTCACAATCCGGCGTTTCTCCTCGGGATCCCCGGTTTTAATCTGGTCGAGGTAGCTATTTAACGGGATCATTCGGCGTTCGATAAAGAGGTGCTTAATGATGAGCAGCTCCCCTTCGATCGAGATATTACTTTGGCAATATTTTTTAAGGGCGGTTAAACAATCCTCTGAAAAACGCGCAAGCGGGAACGCAACATGGGAAAACTCCCACACGTCCGCCATTCGCCCGACGCGGTCTGTCCGTTTTACCTTATGATATTTCTCTTGCACCTGTTTCGGCGTGACATCTTTATAGATATATTCCGGATCTTTGATCAATTTATAGACATAGGGATAGGAATCGAGGGTAAAGACAAACATCACGAGCCCCGCAATGCCCGGCGCGACCTCAAATTGGTCCGTCGAGTGGCGCAGATGATAGAGAAAATAGCGATAAAATTCATTTTTTCCCTGCTTATGAAAGCCCAAAATCGTGTACCAATCGGCAATGTGTTTGCTTGGAATAATGGTTTTTAAAAAGCGGACAATCGCCGAGGGCACGTTAAATTCCGCTTTAAAATAGGCCCGTGAAAAACTGAAAATATTAACAATGTCCGCCTCTTCATTTAAAAATGCATCCACATAGAGTTTCCCCTCGCGATTAAAGAGCGCAATCACAAAGGGATAACTATGGTTGTTGTGCATGATGCGCCCAACGGCGTACGCGGATTTATTGCGGTAGAGAATCGGCGTTAAAATATGGATCTGAATATAGTTGGAAAGCCCGGAAAAATTCTGCCGATAACGCTCAATGGCGCCGATAATATTATTACGATCGCGCGCAAGATCCTCAAAGGGGAGATTGATAGGAAGCTCGAGAAGAAGCCGCTCGATCTCATCCTCAAGGTGATGATCATCGGGATAATAACTGCGATAATCGGGAATATCTGATTGGATTAACCCTGTATCGATCGCCGGGTTAAAAAAGATGTAGCTATTGTTGTAATAACGCCGATTAAAGAGCTTACAAAAGACTGAATTATAAAAACTCTCGGCAAGCTCTGGCTGAGGATGCTCGTAGAGTTTATGCATATAACAGATCTTCACCGCCTGCCATAAAGGCTCGTTAAGCGTCTCCATATCGCACTCTTCTTGCAAGCGAGAGGTGGCCTCAGAAACCCGCTGATCATAGAGATCGACCTGCTCTTTTGCCGCATCATAAGCCGTTAGAAAATCTGCGGTTTCAAAGTAGTGCGCTGCCCGCCGATTATAATCGGTGAAAATTGCAAAGTGGCGATTAAACCCTTCTAAAATGAGCGTCGCCAACGCTTCTGCTGTCTCTTCCATATCATCTCTTCCTACATTATTATCATTATTTTTAAAGAGGAAAAAGATAGGGCTCGGAGGAAGAAAACCCTATCTTTTAAAGGGCTCTGCTTGCGGATTACGGTGCAAGCGGAGCTTTTTTAATGATTCTAGCTAACAATCAATACTAGAATTGTTCTTCTTCTGTTGATCCTTTAAGTGCGGTGACTGACGATTCGCCCCCTTGGATCACCGTGGTCACATCGTCAAAGTATCCCGCGCCTACCTCCTGCTGATGCGCAACGAAGGTATAGCCTTTTTCACTTGCCGCAAACTCAGGTTCCTGAACTTTTTCAACATAGTGCTTCATGCCTTCCCCACGCGCATAATTGTACGCAAGATCAAACATGTTGTACCACATATTGTGGATTCCCGCCAAGGTTACAAACTGGTAGACATAGCCCATATTGGCAAGCTCTTGTTGGAAGGTTGCGATGGTTTTATCATCTAAATTACGCTTCCAGTTAAAGGAGGGTGAACAGTTATAAGCAAGGAGTTTTCCGGGGAATTTCGCGTGGATCGCTTCCGCAAATTTACGCGCTTCATCAAGATCAGGCGTCGCTGTTTCACACCATAAAAGATCCGCATAAGGCGCATAAGCAAGGCCGCGAGCAATCGCTTGATCAATCCCAGCGCGAGTGCGATAAAACCCTTCTGCCGTGCGCTCACCTTCAATAAAAGCATGATCGTATGGATCCGCATCCGAGGTGATTAAATCTGCGGCATTGGCATCCGTTCGCGCCAGTAAAATGGTGGGAACGCCCATCACATCCGCCGCTAATCGTGCGGATACCAATTTTTGAATCGCTTCTTGGGTCGGGACTAATACCTTGCCGCCCATGTGCCCACACTTTTTAACCGCTGCGAGCTGATCTTCAAAGTGAACACCCGCCGCGCCGCTTGCAATCATATTTTTCATCAATTCATGAGCATTTAATACCCCGCCAAAGCCCGCTTCCGCATCGGCAATAATGGGGAGGAAAAAGTCGATCGCTTCCTCTTCTTTCACTTTGCCTGCGCAGATGCCCTGCCACTGAATTTCATCGGCACGTTTAAAGGTATTATTGATGCGATTGACCACTTGGGGAACCGAATCATAGGAATAGAGTGATTGGTCGGGATACATGGTTTCGGAGCTATTAGCATCCGCCGCTACTTGCCAGCCGGAGAGATAGATCGCCTCGATGCCCGCTTTCGCTTGTTGGAGCGCTTGCCCACCGGTTAATGCCCCAAGTGAGTTAACGTAGCCTTTTTTAGATGCGCCATTGACTAACGCCCATAAACGCTCAGCGCCGCGAGTTGCTAAGGTATACTCAATCTTTACACTGCCGCGTAGACGCACCACATCTTCTGCGCTATAAGGACGGGTAATATTGGCCCAACGGGGATTGTCGCGCCACTCTTGTTCTAATGCTTGAATCTGCTCTTTACGTGTCGTAGTCATAATTGCCATCTCCTCTTATTATTGTGTTATCTGGCTTGGTTTAAGGTGTTACTTATATAGATTTTTTATACGAACTTTTTATACGGATTTCTTATACAAACTATTTACGGATCCATCGTGATTAAATGTACTGATAGGCCGGAATGGTTAAAAACTCTTCAAATCGATCGGATTCAACAAGCTCTACGAAAATCTCGGCGGCTCTGCGTAGGCTGGTCTCATTATTTGCCTCGGGAAGAAGCTCATTGACGGTACTTTCTACTAAGCCTTTCACTCGCTCAAGCGTGATCGGCTCGCCATCGCTACTGGTTAACCCTGGAACGCGAATCCATTGCCACAGCTGCGCTCTTGAAATTTCGGCTGTTGCCGCATCTTCCATCAGATTAAAGATCGGAACGGCGCCATTTCCATCGAGCCATGCGACGATATAGCGAATCGCGACACTGACGTTACCTTCAACCCCTTCGGGCGTAATTGTTCCTTCTGGAATCGTCAATAGATCTGCTTGGGTGACGGTTAAATCGGTGAGCTGTTTGCCAATCTGATTGGGCTCTGGCATATATTCATTGAAAACCTCTTCCGCAATCGATACGAGCGCCGGATGCGCAACCCACGTCCCATCATGCCCATCTTGCACCTCGCGGAGCTTATCAAGGCGAACTTTTTCACTTGCCGCTTCATTGGCTGCCGGGTCATTTTTAACCGGAATTTGCGCCGCCATTCCCCCCATCGCATGGGCCCCACGCTTGTGACAGGTCTTAATTAACAGTTGCGAATAACTGCGTAAGAAATGGGTGGTCATCGTCACTTGCGAGCGCTCTGGCAATACCTTATCGGGATGATTGCGGAAACGTTTAATAAAGCTAAAGATATAATCCCAGCGCCCCGCATTAAGCCCAACGATATAGTTACGCAGCTCATATAAAATCTCTTCCATCTGGAAGGCCGCCGGAATCGTCTCAATTAAGACCGTACAGCGCAATGTGCCCGGTTTCATGCCGAGATAATCCTCGGTAAATTTAAAGACATCATTCCAAAAACGCGCTTCCAAATAGTGCTCAAGCTTCGGAATATAGAGATATAATCCTTTTTTATGCTTGGTGGCACTTTCGTAGTTATTGGCCATAAAGACCGCAAAATCAAAGAGGCTTCCACTTATCGGATTATTTTGGTAGAGAACGTGTTTTTCCTCTAAGTGGAGCCCGCGAACTCGCACCATCAGCACCGCAGGATCGTCGCCGACCTCATAGATACGGCCATCAGGATTATTAAAAGTGAGTGAATTTGTGTAAGCATCATGCAGATTAACTTGCCCTTGAATCACATTATCCCACGAGGGACTATACGCATCCTCAAGGTCCGCCATGAAGACCTTTGCCCCACTATTGAGCGCATTGATCATCATTTTACGATCGCACGGACCAGTAATCTCAACGCGGCGATCTAAAATATCGGTATAGAGCGGTGCAACTTGCCAATCGCTCTCGCGAATTTCTTTCGTTTCTGGGAGAAAATCGAGCGTTCCCCCTTGATCGAGCAGTGCTTGACGCGCCTCTCGGTCAGCCATCAATTGACGGCGGGTCTCGCCAAAGCGTTTCTCGAGCGCCTCGATTAATGCGTGGGTTAATGGGGATAATACTTTTTCGTATCTCGGCTCAATGGTTTCAGTAAATCGTATCGCCATGATTCTTCCTCTCTTCACCACAAAAACAGCGCCCCGACACTCTGTTTCAATCTCTTGCCTACTCGCCTATTTGCCTATCAAGAAGCGTTGTGCTATCTATAGTTTTATCAGCGTCTCTCTATTTATATTAATAACTCGTTCTGACTCGGATAATAAAAGTAAATAGAGGATCGGTTTTCAGCTTTTTTGTTGTTTTTGTTTACTGTGGTTTGTCGTTATTATTCTTATTTGTCTAAGGCTTGACTTCATCCTGCCCAGATCAAAGCGGAATATCAAACACTTAATGATTCGATTACGGTATTCAAAGCATACTAAAAATTTATAATGCAGTAAGCATGAGGCTTTACATGGATAAATCACTCTTTTTCCAACGCCAATTTTTCAATACGTTACGCACATTTTGCACCGTTGTGGTCGAAGGAAGCTTCTCTAATGCCGCTCTTGAATTAAAAACAAGCCAGCCCGCGGTCTCGCTTCAGATTCAATCCTTAGAGAAATATCTCGATGTGATTTTATTTGAGCGAAAAGGGCCAAAAATCTGCATTACCCCCGATGGTCGCGCCCTTTATGAGATGGCGATGCCGGCGCTTTCTACCATTGAAGCCCTACCGGATCAGTTTTTAAGCAGTCGCGGGGAGCTTCAGCATGGCGATCTGACTCTTGTGGGTGGGGAGACGGCGCTATTAAATATTCTCCCGCCCTATCTCAAGCTCTTTTCAACGCGCTATCCGAACATTAATCTCATTATTCATTCCACCTTAACGCAGACGATTCCGGAGATTATTCTCTCCAATAAGGCCGATTTTGCGATTGGATCGCTTTTTGAGGAAAATGATGAGCTCCTCTATTCGCCGATTTTTAAATTCCCCTCTCTTCTCATCATGCCGCACAATCACCCACTTGCTGAGCTTGAAATCATTACGCTCCGCGATATTGCTGCCTATACGCTCATCATGCCACCGGAGTATTCCTATTCCTGGTGGTCGATCAATCAGGTTTTTAAAAATAATAATATTGAGTGCCCAAGCCAGCTCACTGTATCAAGTAGCGAGGCGGTAAAGCGCTATGTTCGTGAAGGCCTTGGCGTTGCGATTATTATGAGCGCAGGCGAAATTAATTATAATGATCTCCTTGCTGTGCCGATGAGTCGCTATTTCCCTCATCGCGATTATGGACTGATCCAACGGCGCGGAAAATTTCTCTCTCCTCAAGCGCGGAAATTTAAAGAGCTCCTTCTTTCCAATGAGATTCAACTGCCTAAAGCAAAATTGCTCCACACGCCCGTCGTACCAAACCTTTCATAAGAGAGTAAACAGGGTTAAATACCGCAAAGAAACCCCAAAATTCTTTTATCTATGTTATTATTTATAAAGAGCTGTTAATTTTCTGTATCTTCTACGAAATAACCGCTCAGGAATCTCTCATCTATTTAATATCATTGATCAAACTGTGAGTCTGCTTTGGACAATCTTGCCATACAAGTTTTCTCGACCGTATCGATTATTTATCCGCTAACCTGCCTTATTTTGCTTGTGATAACGCTGGTGAGCCACTATTTGGTAAAAAAGAAAGGTCGCACCATTCCCAATTTAATTCATCTCTATATTCTCACCGGCGTCAGCATTGCCGGAACTGCGATTATGATGATGTTAAATTCGGTCGCCTAAATATTAAAGTTAAAAAAAGCCCCTAATCTCTGCTGAAATTAAGGGCTATTAGGTTATGCTACTTAGCTCTTGGATCGACAATTACGCGGTAAAAATACCCGCTGAATCCTCTTCCGATACCGGTAAAATCATATGGGGATAGAAGCGTGATAAATCTTGAGTCACAAGACTCTTATCTTCGCGAATGCCGATACCGCACGCGGTTTCCCCAACAATCCAACTGCCGATTAAGGTGTAATTATCCTCAAATTTAGGCAGCGGATAATAGGCTTGCAATACTGCGCCCTCTTCACCGTACGGCCCTTCCGATTCATAGATCACCTCGCCCCGATCGATAATCTCGATATTCGCCCCTTCGCGAGAAAAGAGCGGTTTACGCACATAATGGCTCATCGCTTTTGCGCGCGGATCATCATCAAAATAGGCTTCCAATAAATTTGGGTGATGCGGAAACATCTCCCACATTAAGGGCAATAGCGCTTTATTTGAAAGAATTCCTTTCCACGCGGGCTCAAGCCAGAGCGTTGATGCATTGCCGAGATATTCTGCAAAATCCTCACGGAACATAAATTCCCACGGATAGAGCTTAAAAATCGCCTCGATAACGCCATCGTAAGGGTCGGTAAATTCGAGGTTTTCGCCAATGCCGATCTCTTCCATAAAGAGAAAGCTATTTTCGATCTCGGCATCGGTTGCACAATCTTGCAGATACTGCGTTGTTCCGCGATCTTCCACCGAATCATCACAGCAAGCAAAATGCAGATGATGCAGATTATAAAAGCGTTTAAACTCAACAAATCGATCAATCAGCGCCTCTTGAATGCTATTAAATTGATCGCTGCCTTCCGGAAGATTGCCCGCCTCCCCTTGATCTTCAAACCAGAGCCATTGGAAAAAAGCCGACTCAAAGAGCGATGTGGGCGTATCGGCATTATATTCAAGCATTTTCGGCGGCATTTTACCATCATAGGCAAAATCAAAACGCCCGTAGAGTGACGGCTCTTCCTTCTCCCACGAGGTTCGAATGAGCGGCCACACTTTACGGGGAATGGCGAACTTTTCAAGCAGCGCATCATCATGCACCACCCGTTCTACCGCCTTTAGCGCCATGCCATGTAGCTCTTCCGTTGCCGTCTCAATCTCTTCGATCTCATCGAGCGAAAACTCATAATAATAATCCTCGCACCAATAGGGCTCGCCATACATGGTGTGATAACTAAATCCATACTCTTCCGCTTGCGCCTTCCAATGCGGGCGCTCGCTAATTGCAACTCGTCTCATGAATCCCCTTTAATTATCCGCCAAAACTGCGTGATGAAGAGCGTGACGAGGTTCCTTTTTTCGATTGTGCCGCATGTTGCTGATTGGCCACCACTTGTCCAAAACCACCGCGTTTTAAGGTGCGTGTGGTTTTCGGTGCAGGTTTTAAATCCCCTTTAGGAACGGATACGGTTTTTCCAGCGGTTGCTGCGCCATACGATTTCCCCGTTGCATCATAAAATTGACCTTTTCCAGCGCCGGCTTGTGGCGTATAAAGAGGCTTTTGCGCCACCATTCCGCTCGACATACGCCCAAACATATAGCCTGCAATCAGTGGCATCCACATACTGCCTGAGCTTTGATATTGCTGTCTTTCACCATTTTCATTACTCACGGTTTGACAAGCAGCCGCTCCGAACTCCGCTTCACAATCTGCTTGTGAGGCAAATTTTGGCGCGCTTGAGATCGCTTCTAATTTGGCCGATTCATAGGCGTTATAACACTCTTGCCCCATGTTTGGATTGGCCTCAAAACAGGCTTCGGGGGATTCATAAATGGTTAAATTTTCATTCGGCTCATTGCCACCGCAAGCGGTTAATGTCATCACCGCAAGAGCTAAAGGCGCTAATTTAAGCAGAGGACGACGTTTACGAAAACGGTCGCGATTGATCGATTTTGTGCGTTTTAATTCAGTCATACTACTCTCTTTTTTATCTGTAAATGGCGATCTAAAATCCCCGTGGGATTCGTATAATTATGATTTCTGATTGATTCTACCATCTTTTTAATGCGTAGGTTAAGAATCCTCGGCTTATTTTCACCCGCTTTTTGCCTTCTTATTGCCGATTGCAATCGATGACTCCATTGATAACTATTTAATCAATCTGTCTATTTAAACGCGTTTTTATCCCGGATCATGCATGAAAGTTTCATAAACAGTTCTCTTTTTGCGATTATGTTTTATTTTTCTCGATGGATTGAATAGCGCCGATAAATCAATCGATTGCCCTTTTGTAAATAATTCAAAAAAGACTAGACAAAGCCAGATTTAATCATCTAATATGAATTTATATTCACTAACATATTAGCTATATTTTTAGCCGGGTATAAAAAAGAGTACAAAGCGCCCACCGTTAGCCGAATAAATCATCGAATAAGAAAGATAACAATTAGCACGAGATATATGTATATATATTGGAGGAAATATGTCTACAACAACGCTATCCGTTGAGGAGATGCAACAGCGCTCGGACGAAGCAAAACGCACACGCCGAGTGGCTTACGCAACCATTATTGGGACCACCATTGAATGGTATGACTTTTTTATCTATTCCAGTGCCGCCGCACTGATCTTTAGCAATCTCTTTTTCAAACCTGCGGGCGATACCTTTGCGACCATTTTAGCCTTCGCATCGGTGGGAATTAGCTTCCTATTTAGACCGCTCGGCGCGTTTTTAGCCGGACACTTTGGCGACCGAATCGGACGCCGTGCGATGCTCGTCATTACCCTCATTGCCATGGGACTTGCCACCACATTAATCGGACTCTTGCCCACCTATGAATCCATCGGCATTATGGCACCCATCTTATTGATTCTTCTGCGCATTATTCAAGGAATTTCCTCAGGCGGCGAATGGGGTGGCGCGGTATTGATGGCCGTTGAACATGCCCCCGATAATAAACGCGGTCTTTATGGCTCTTTCCCACAAATAGGTGTTCCGCTTGGGCTTCTCCTTGCATCGGCAGTATTTGCGCTCATGAGTGGGGTGATTTCCCCCGGTGAAGAGTTTGTTAAATGGGGCTGGCGTATTCCGTTTTTACTTAGTATTGTACTTCTCTTTTTAGGCCATTGGGTGCGCCGTTCTGTGGACGAAAGCCCGATCTTTGAAGAGATTAAAGAGCGTAAATCGAGCACGAAAGCGCCGGTTGTAGAACTCTTTAAAAATCACTCTCTGCTCGTACTCCTTGCTGCGCTTGTTTTTGCCGGAAATAGTGCCCTTGGTTATATGACAACCGGTGGATTTATCCAAAACTACACTACCGACCCGAATGGGCCGCTTGGAATGGATCGAACGCCGATCTTAATTGTGGTGACGATTTCAGCCGCGTCATGGCTCTTCTTTACCTGGCTTGCGGGCTATTGGTCTGACAAGATTGGTCGCCGTAATATCTATTTAATTGGCTGGGCCATTCAGTTTATCGGCGTGTTTGCTCTCTTCCCCCTTGTCAATATGGGAACGTGGCAGAGCGTGCTTTCAGCTCTTTGTCTCCTGTCCGTTGGAATTGGGCTTACCTATGGCGCGCAATCGGCGTTTTATGCAGAGCTCTTCCCCGCTTCGATCCGTTTCTCAGGCGTATCAATTTCCTACGCTATCGGGGCAATTATCGGGGGCGCATTTGCACCGATGATCGCAAAATGGTTGATTGCGGCCACAGGTTCAACAGAATCCGTTGTGGTCTATCTCACCATTATGACGGGGCTCGGGCTTGTTTCGACCTTGCTTTTAAAAGATCGAAGCCGCATTCCACTTGGCCCAGATCATGAAGAATTGCAACTTCAATCACCCATTTATGGCATAAAATAGATAAAACCATCTGCATTAACAGCGCATTAGATTGCTAGTGCGCTTGTAAAAACCCCACTAAAGAGGCCATAATGAATGTATGGCCTTTTTAACTTACGCCTCATAAATCATCTATAACAATAATAAATAACAATAATACGATACAGATCACCTTCGTTGGTTAGATCTCGGATTTGGAGCATCACATGAAAGAAACCACTAATATTCCTATTCTGAATCTGCCGGGGACTAGCAGTCTCTCCTATGAAAACTCTCTGATTCACTGCGAATCGCTCAATGCACTGGCAAACTTTTTTGGACGCAACATGCAGGCCCATCGTCATGATCGTCATTACCAGCTGCATTTTATCAATAGCGGTAAGGTTCATTTAAGCCTTGGTGAAGATGAGTATAATGATGAGGGGCCACTTATTTTCCTCACCCCTCCGCCGATTCCGCATAGTTTTATCACCGAATCCACCGCCCACGGGATTGTGGTGACGGTGCATCAAAGTGTAATCCAAGATCTCCTACAAGTGCTAGCAAAAGATGAGCTCCATCTCGAGCCGATCTGCATCACCCTAAGCCAAGTCTCTGATACCCTTGATCATCACAAAGAGCAGCTTCTACTTGGGCTTAAGGGGATTAGTCTCGCCGCTGAAAATAGCCAAGCCGATCACCACTCGTCCACCATTATGTATTGGACGAAGCTAATTTTTATTAATCTGATTTCACTCCTTGAAGAAACGCCAGCAGTACGCCCATCGCATCATAGCTATTCACAAATTTTCCGTGATTATCTTGAGCTCATCGAAGAGAACTTTAAAAAACATCTCCCCATCGATTTTTATGCCGATCAGCTCAATATTACCGAAGCAAAGCTCAATACCATCTGTCGAATCGTCTCAAATTCCTCATCAAAACAACTGATTTACGATCGCATTATTCAAGAGAGTAAGTATCTACTTAACTATACGGGCATGTATGTTAAAGAGATCGCCTTTGAGATTGGCTTCCAGGATCCTGCCTATTTTACCCGGTTTTTTGCCAATTATATGGAATTGACCCCCACCCAATATCGCAATTCAATACGGCAACACACCCATTCAGAGCGTGCCCATCAAAATTAATCAATAAAAAAGAGCCATGATTCAACGAGAGGTTAGCTTCGAGAATCATGGCTCTTTCTGTTACTGCGCGACACCAAAATCAATGCAAGCGCTTCACTCTGAATGGAGTTGAAATCATTGAGCGATGCCTACATATCAACGCGCAGTAGTTATCAATTAGAAGTGGCAGGCTCTTTCGTCGTCATCATGGCTAAGAAACTGAGTAACCCAGCGCAGGCAATGAGATAAATCATCGCTGCAGGGGAAGCTGATTTACTCTGACTCACAATAAAACTCAAGAGCCCACCGAGTCCAAACTGAACCGATACGGCTAGTCCCGCCGCCGCTCCAGCCTGTTTTTTCGGGAATAATCCCATCAATTTAGCAATGCAATTTGCGCTCAATAGACCGGTCATACCCACAAAGAAAAAGAGCCCTAACACCACTAAACTGAGCGGAATATCGATCATTAAGTGAACCACCAACATAAATAGACTCGATACAAGCACCGTTGTCGCGCCAAAGGCAATCATCTTTTGAGGATCGAGCGTACGGACTTGTCTTGCGTTAAAGATCGTCATCGCCATAATCGAAAAGATATTAAGCCCGAAAAGAAGCGCATAATGTTGGCTTGTGACACCAAAGTGTTCGATATAGACAAAGGGAGAGGCGGTAATATAAACAAACATCCCCGCAAACGCCATGCCCATACAGCCGATATAACCAACCGCTCGGCGATTTTTAAGAATCTCAAAATAGGAGGTTAACGCCTGTGGGAGTGACTCAATCCGAGCCTCTTCGGGCAGCGTCTCTTTGATATTAATAAAACTCACCAATGCCGTAAGCCCGGCGAACAGCAGTAAAAAAACAAAGATTGAACGCCAGCCGAAAAAGTCCGCAAGATAACTGCCTAAAATCGGAGCAATCAGCGTTGCGATCATCGTAATGGTGTGCATCCACGATAAAATACGCGCCGAATCTTGCACTGAATAGAGATCACGAACAATCGCCCTTGCCAATACAGAAGCACTTGCCCCGCCTAACGCTTGGGCTAATCGAGCAATAAAGAGCTCGGTACCATTTGCCGCAAAAACACAGCCAATTGTCGCAATAATATAGACAATCATCCCGGTAAAGAGCAGTTTGCGCCGACCAAATCGATCCGACAATGGCCCATAAAAAAACATCCCAACACTAAATCCGACTAAGAAAAAGGTGATGGTCTGTTTAATCTCACGAATATCCGCACCCAAATCGTCGGTGATCATCGTTAAACTCGGCAGATACATATCGATCGATAGTGGCCCGAAGGCCACTAATGCCGCTAGGATAATAATGAGTCCTGCACTTTGTGGAGTGGTCTGAATCTGTCTCATAAGACCCTCCTTCTATGAATTGGGATCAGGATCGCGGTCGATTAACTCTTTTAGAATCTTTTTAAATACGGAGATCTCTTCGGAGGTATATTTTTTAAATACTTCCGTTTGATGGTTTGACGCAATGCTCGCAAGTTTCCCCGCCGCCGCACGCCCTTCTTCCGTTAAACTGAGCGTCCCTTCCACACATTTTAAGAAGCCTTTTAATTTAAGCGCTTCTACCGCGATATTGATCTCACGCATCGGCATGCCCACTTCCTTGAGCATCTCTTCCCGTGTCGATCCATGTTCGCCCAGTAACACCATCGCTAAACGCGCTTCACTTGTACTTAACCCTGAAGAGAGTTGTTTCGGGTAATACTCATTTTGATAAGCACGAACCGCTTGCGTGAGTAG
The DNA here is from genome assembly GCA_945619025.1 of uncultured Ignatzschineria sp. GTDB lineage: Bacteria > Pseudomonadota > Gammaproteobacteria > Cardiobacteriales > Wohlfahrtiimonadaceae > CALZBJ01. The sequence continues at coordinate 34,762 of CALZBJ010000013.1, forward strand.
GTAGTGCATATTGTCAAACAAACGCTCATCGCACGAGGAGGCCTCTTTTTTATGAGAATCGGGATCAATCACATGCCCGGGATGCGGTAATACCGCTGAATACGCCCCTTGATGATAGAGAAGAGGCGGTTTTCCATTATCACTAAAGCCCACCACTTTCCCGACTAAAATAACGTGATCTCCCCCATCTAAGGTTTCATGGAGTTCACATTCAAAGCTTGCAGCACAATTCGGGAGTAATACCGAACCGCCTGCGCCCTCTTTAAATTCAATGCCTGCAAAACGATCTTCTGCAGGACGTGCAAAATTGTTCGAAATATTGATCTGATCAACGGCAAGGACATTCACCGCAAAATGCGTTGCATTTAAAAAGACCTCTTTACTGCCTGAACGGCGATCAATACTCCATAAAATAAGTGCTGGATCAAGTGATACTGAGTTAAAACTATTTGCTGTAACACCCACTCGATTCCCATCTCTGTCCGTTGCCGTCATCACCGTTACACCGGTTGCAAAGTTTCCTAATGCGCGACGAAATGCTTTTGGATCAATCTGTCCCATATCCTTATCCTTATCCCCTTAAGTCATTGGTTGGTATTGTTATTATTATGTGCTGTTTATCTATTATATTTATAGAAACGTTATAGAAATTAGATTCTATGACTCCCATCCATTATTACAGCTATGGATATAAATATCCAAACAAGACCAGCGCTCTGGTATCCACCACGGCCGGCCCTGCTTGGAGGGAGGAACTGTTATTATTATGTTTTTAGTAAAGCGAAGTCGGCTTATACCATGCTTGGATCGGGATCAAGTCCCATGATTTCACGACCTAAAATTTGCGCACAAACATCGTAGTCAGTATACGCATGCGCTCCGGTCATATGAGAATCTCTAAAGAGGCGTTGTAATTCATTGCCATCAAACCACGCGGATCCGCCGGCTGCTGTAAAGAGACGATCAACCGCTTCAATACACATTTTAACTGCGTAGCCTTGGTTTGTACGCCAGTACGCTAAACGCTCTTGGGTTGGATACTCTTTACGCTCACCGTGAACTTTATGATCTTCCCAAGTTTTCTCTAACAGTGCACGCGCGGCTAACACTTGATGGGTCGATTCTGCAAGACGCATTAATGCAGGTGTTGCGGTACCTACGCTAGCACCAGTATAGGCACGAACGCGGTTTTTAGTGCGCTCTTTAAAGGCTTCTAACATGCGCTCTGCTACCCCTAAACTGATCGCAGCAAACCCACACGCAAAGTACGGACGATATGGCGTGTAATAAATTTTGCTATCGGGATAGAGACCAAATCCGGCAGATTTACCGGTCATCATATCTTGCGCTGCTTGGATACGGTGTTCAGGAACAAATACATTCTCAATTTTTAAGGTTTTTGATCCACTGCCTTTCATACCCATCACAAACCAGTTATCGACGATGGTGTAATCTTCACGTGGAATCACCGCAAACGAGTAAACTTTGTTACCTTCCGCGTCATAGCGGTTACAACCAATGATTGCCCAGTCCGCGTGATCACAGCCACTGCTCCAGCCCATTTCGCCACTTAAACGAATGCCACCTTCTACCTCTTCAATGGTGCTAAAAGGCGCGATTGAACTGCTCGCAACGGTATCAGGATTATCTTTCCAAAGCTCGTCTTGAAACTCTTTTGGGAACATCGCTAATTGGTGATTATGCGTACAGAGAAGACTGTAAGCCCACGCCGTACCACCACATGCGGAGGCAAGCGCAACAACGCACTCAGCGAAATCGGGCAGAGAGATCTCGTACCCACCGTATGCTTTCGGTAAAAATGCACGATGCAGACCTGTCTCTTTTAATAAGCGAATGTTCTCTTCTGGTACTTTTCGCTCCGCTTCAGCTTTATCTGCATTCGCTGCAATAATTGGTAAAATCTTTTCTAAGCGCTCTAAAAGAAAATTAGACTCAGTCATATCTCTACTCCCATCTCTTCGATCGTTATTATTTTTTATTGATCTTATTGTTTTATAAATTATTTTATTTGATGTCTTTTTCAAGGCATAATTCGATTATGCGTGATAGATTTCAAATGATAAATGTAATTTTCCAAGCTAAACTTGTACTTTCCATATGAATTGTTAATTTATTAGCAAATAAAAAAGAAAGTCGTAACAATAAGGTGCTAAAAATAGCTCCCATCATTACGACTTTCATAGTTGATCGAGCCTTTTATGGCGGCTCTATTTTAAAATAATAGTGGATTATATTCCGGCTAACAAGACATATTTAATCTCTAAATAATCCTCAATGCCATATTTAGATCCCTCGCGGCCAAGGCCTGATTGTTTAACGCCACCAAAGGGCGCCGCCTCATTTGATAATAGCCCAGTATTGACCGCAACCATGCCATATTCCAAGGATTCTGTCATGCGAACAATGCGGCCTAAATCTTGGGTGAAGAGATAAGAAGCCAAACCAAACTCAGTATCATTAGCGTAATTAACAACTTCCGCCTCCGTTTCAAATTTAAATACCGGTGCAAGCGGGCCAAACGTCTCCTCTTTTGCCACCAACATCTCTTGTTTTACATCTTTCACAATCGTGGGTTTAAAAAAGAGCGACCCGAGTGTCGAATCGATCTCTCCACCCGTTACTAGCGTCCCGCCTTTTGAGACCACATCATTAATGTGCGATGTCACTTTTTTAACCGCATTTTCATCAATAACTGGCCCAAGCTCAACCCCTTCAGTTAATCCATCGCCGAGTTTAAGCCCATTTACGGCCTCTGAAAAACGCTCAACAAATCGATCATAAATGCCCGACTGCACATAAAAACGATTCGCACAGACGCACGTTTGCCCAGAATTACGGAATTTACTATTGAGCGCCCCATCAATCACCGCATCGAGATCCGCATCATCAAAGACAATAAAGGGCGCATTCCCGCCAAGTTCCATCGTCACTTTTTTAATGGTTGACGCGCACTGCTCCATCAATTTTCGCCCAACGCCCGTTGACCCCGTAAAACTAAATTTACGCACGCGATCATCTTCGGTGAGCACTTTCCCAATCTCAACGGCGTCCCCGGTAATAATATTAAGCACGCCCTTTGGAATCCCGGCGCGATCCGCTAGCTCTGCAATCGCAAAGGCTGAAAGAGGCGTTTGAGAGGCAGGACGCACCACAATAGTACAACCCGCCGCAATGGCTGGCGCAATCTTACGGGTGATCATCGCATTGGGGAAATTCCATGGAGTAACCGCCGCGCAAACACCGATCGGCTCTTTCGTCACTAAAATGCGTTTATCACTGCTCGGCCCTGGAATAATATCGCCATAAATCCGTTTTGCTTCTTCAGCGTACCACTCAATATAGGAGGCGCCGTAAGCAATTTCACCACGGGCTTCTGACAACGGTTTTCCTTGCTCCAAGGTAAGAATTTTGGCTAAATCCTCTTGATGCTCCATCATCAGATCAAACCAGCGGCGCAATAATTGACTGCGGGTTTTCGCCGGTACGCTACGCCACGATTTAAGTGCATCCGTCGCCGCTTCCACTGCGTTTTCTGCATCTAAACGGCTCATCTGTGGGACATCGGCAATATGCTCACCATTTGCCGGATTAATCACCGCAACGGTTTCGCCACTAATCGCATCGATCCATTTTCCATCGACGTAACTCTGCGTGCGTAATAAATTTGAGTCCTTTAACATGTCACTCCCCTTCATTGGTTATGATTCATTTTGTTATTATTGTTGAATTTACGGGCCATAAAGCCGGATTCTTTCCAATAAAAAGCCCTGTGAATGTGAACGTTTTCACCATTAGACAGGGCTTTTAAAGGTTAACTTATAATGCTAATTTCTGTGCGACTAAAGAGGCAACCCGCTAATACACCGAGTTGCTATCATCTTTTTTTGCCCCATTTGGCGCTTTAAATTTATCAAGTAGCGCTTGGCATGATTTCACTAAAATTGAGGTATCAACACCGACCGCCACAAAGTTAAAGCCCATCTCAATAAAGCGTTTAGCGCCCTCTTCATTTGCATATAAAATCCCCGCGGCTTTCCCGTGAGATTTAATAATTTTAAGCGCTTTTTCAATCGCCGCTTGCACCTCAGGATGCGATGGATTCCCCCGATGCCCCATCGAGGCGCTCAGATCTGCAGGGCCAATAAAGATCCCATCTACGCCCTCAAGCGAAGCGATGGCACCCAGATTTTTAACGCCTTCAAGTGTCTCAATTTGAAGCAATAAACACATCTCATCATCGGCTTGATTAAGATAATCATCGACCTGATTCCAACGTGATGCCCGCGCAAGCGCACTTCCTACACCACGAATCCCTTTTGGGGGATACCACATCGATTTAACGTAGGTTTCAGCCTGTTCTTTTGTCTCGACCATCGGGATTAAGAGCGTTTTCGCGCCTAGATCGAGAAGCTGTTTAATCACAGCAGACGAGCCCTCTAAGGGACGAATGACCGGATGAGAAATCCCTTCGCTCTCATACGGTGCGATCGCTTGCAACTGGTTTAACAGGGTTGATACATTATTCGGTGCGTGCTCACCATCAAGGAGAAGCCAGTCATACCCAATCGATGCAACCATCTCAGCGGTATATCCATTCGCAAGACCTACCCAAAGCCCAATTTGAGGCTCTCCTGATTTTAATGCGGCTTTAAACGCATTTTTCCTAAATTTCATCTATCTATTCCTTCAATTTTAGAATGTTTCGATCAAATAACAGAACTATCTGATCGTTTATCCAAAATAGCAGGTTACTGCGCCAAGTTCATCATAATCTACATGAAATGTATCGCCTTTGCGCGCGGGCACGGGGCGTGTAAATGATCCGCCTAAAATAACCTGTCCTGCCTCAAGCTCAACCCCATAAGGATGGAGTTTATTGGCAAGCCACGCAACCCCTTTTGCCGGATGATTTAATACCGCTGCAGAGACGCCCGATTCCTCAATCACGCCATTACGATATAAAATCGCACTGACTCGGCGAAGATCAAGCTCGGTTGGACGAATCGCTCGCCCGCCCATCACAACACCGGCATTGGCCGCATTATCAGAGATCGTATCGAAGACTTTACGTGTCACCTTAGTTTCAGAATCAACCTGCTCAATCCGCGCATCAATAATTTCTAATGCAGGAATTACCCAATCGGTGGCATCGAGCACATCGAAAATCGTGCAATTCGGGCCACGTAGCGGTTTACCCAAGATAAAGGCGAGCTCCACCTCAACGCGCGGTACAATAAAGCGATCCGTTGGGATCGTCGTGCCCTCTTCAAAAAACATATCGTCTAATAACGCGCCATAATCAGGCTCATCAATGTTCGATGAAAGCTGCATTGCCCGCGATGTTAGACCAATTTTATGCCCTTTTAAAATGCGCCCTTCGGCAATTTTTTGCGCAACCCACGCCTTTTGAATTTTGTAAGCATCGTCAATCGTAATATCAGGGTGCTGAAGGGAAAATTGGCGCAGTTGCTCTCCGCTTTTTTCCGCCTGATTGAGCGAACGCGCAAGGTGTTCGATCGTTTCTGGTGTTAACATAGCTCTTCCTTTTAGTTCTCTAACGCACATCTATGACTGAGCATCACTTAGCATGATATGCGCCGTTTATTTTTATAATCTGTCTTACTGTTTACTTAAATGCACTTTTACACAAACATACAGAGATGGGCGTATAAAGATGGGCAAAGGCTCATAGCAATAGCGCTATGATTTTGCAGCCTCGTTTTGTAAAAATGCATGAATATTATTTTTCTTATAGGTCAATACAGGATCGATCTCCTGCATCTCAAATGTGATCGCTAATAAGCGTCTCTCTTGAATGGTCGCAAGGTAAGATTCGATGACGTTAAACAGATCATCACAGACCTTTTTACGCACCTCCAAATCCCGCCCGGATCCCACTTTTAAAAGAATATGGATAAACGCATAATCGTGCGCTCCATCTGCAATTCGATAATGATCCATACGGATTGCGCGACTGCGTATCCCCCCTAGAGGGAATACGCCACTGCCGCCCAAGTTTTCATGTACAAGGGTGAAAAACTGATCAAAATCGAGCTCATTCTCTAAATTTGCTGAATATTCAACAATAAAATGAGGCATGATACTCTCCTTTTTGAATCGTTTAATGGATTAAAAATTAAGATTAATCAAGAGGTAGAACCGCATTGATTTGCCCTGTGCCAGAGCTTGCAAAGAGTTCGGTGATAATTTCAGCTTTGCCCTTATATTCGTCCCAACCGAGAACGCCAAGCAGCATTGCCGTATCGTGCATCAACCCTTCGCCGAAGCAATAGTTGGCATATTCAGGGAGCATCGCGCAAAACTCTGCCCAAAGCCCTTCAGTCCACATATCCACCACGCGAATGTCCACTTGTTTGTCAAATTCACGGGTATAGCTGTTCATGCCCGCTTCTGCTTGTTGGTCCCAAATAAAGCGATGTGAGAGTGATCCGCTTGCTAATACCGCAACCGTTCCATCATATTCTTTGATCGCTTCCACTAATGCTTCACCGAGTTTACGGCTATCTTGCAGATCGTGAGAGGTACAAAATGCTGAGATCGAGAGCACTTTAAAATGCTGATCTTCATTCATATACCGCATCGGAACGAGCGTTCCATACTCAAGCTCAAGACTTTGAACTTCATGCGACATTGCACGAACACCTTTGCCACGTGCTTTTTCTGCGATCAGATGACCGAGCTCAGGATTCCCATCATATTTATAGCTCATATCTTTAATGAAGTGAGGCAACTCATTACTGGTATAAACCCCTTCAAAATGAGCATTACAGTTGATGTGATACCCACTATTTACGAGCCAATGCGTATCAAATACGATGATTGTGTCGACGCCCAGTTCGCGACAACGGCGACCAATTTCAATGTGCCCATCGATCGCGTTTTGACGGCATCCATGATGCTTGCCCGGTAACTCCGAGAGATACATCGACGGAACGTGTGTGATTTTTGCTGCTAATGCGATTTTACCCATGACTATACTCCTAATATTCCTCAACTAATTCGTTGTTATATTTATTGTTATGCGAGGCGCCTTGGTGATTTAAACACCCCATTTTGGAATGTGGTGATTGCCAAGCGAGATACAGACGTTTTTCACTTCCGTGAAGACTTCTAAGCTGTAATCGCCTCCTTCTCGACCCGTCCCTGAGTGTTTTACTCCACCAAACGGCTGGCGTAAGTCGCGCACGTTTTGAGAGTTAATGAAGACCATCCCGGCTTCAATTTGGGCTGCAACACGATGTGCACGCGTTAAATCCGATGTCCAGAGATACGACGCAAGGCCATATTCAACATCGTTTGCTAAGCGCACCGCTTCTGCTTCATCTTTAAATTTAAGGAGACAGACCACTGGCCCAAAGATCTCCTCTTGCGCTATGCGCATATTGTTATCAACATCGGCAAAGACCGTTGGCTGGATGAAGTTACCCGCTTTTAAGTGATCAGGTAATCCCGCTGGACGCTCAAGGCCACCCGCTAAAAGGGTCGCGCCCTCTTCCATACCAATTTTGATGTAACCGGTGACTTTGTTGTAGTGATCTTGAGTGATCATCGCACCAACTTGCGTGTCAAAACTTTGTGGATCGCCCACTTTAATGCGTTTCGCACGTGCCGCAAATTCAGCGACAAATTCATCATAAATGCTCTCTTGAATAAAGATACGAGACCCCGCGGTACAACGCTCGCCATTGAGTGAGAAAATGGTAAAGAGTGCCGCATCTAACGCACGTTGCCAATCGGCATCATCAAAGATTAACACCGGTGATTTACCACCAAGTTCCATGGAATATTTCTTAATTCCCGCATTGGCCATGATCGCTTGACCGGTTTTTGTACCGCCCGTAAACGATACAGCGCGTACATCAGGATGCTGAACTAACGAAGCTCCCGCTGTACTACCGTAACCTTGAACAACGTTTAATACCCCTTCAGGAACGCCCGCTTCAAGCGCAATTCGGCCAAGCTCATTAGCGGTCAAAGGCGATAATTCAGACATTTTTAATACCGCGGTATTTCCTAGCGCTAAACAAGGGGCTGTTTTCCAGGTCGCGGTCATAAATGGCACGTTCCATGGCGACACGAGCGCACACACACCGACGGGCTGATAGAGCGTGTAGTTAAGCATCTGATCATCAACGGGATAGGTATGCCCATTAACGCGCGTACACACCTCAGCAAAGAAGTTGAAGTTATGCGATGCACGTGGAATTAACACATTTTGCGTTTGATGAATTGGAAGCCCCGTATCAAGGGTTTCAAGTTGTGCAATTTTCTCAACATTTTGATCAATCAATTCACCAAAGCGGCGCATAATTTTTGCACGCTCTTTTGCCGGTGTTTTTGACCATTTTGGAAAAGCTTTTTGCGCTGCCGCAACCGCCATATCAATCTCTTTTTGCCCACCACTTGCCACATCACAGATTTTTTCCATAGTGGCTGGATTAATATTTTCAAAGGTTTCGTCGCTGGCAACTTCTTTACCGTCAATCCAATGCTTAATCATCTCTTTCTCCTCGCCTAGTGCTCTAGGACTCTATTTATTCTTCTTATATCGGCGCGGATTTGCCCGCGCGCGGCTCTTTTAATTGGCTAATTATCGATTATGCGTTTTGGCGCTGATAAAACTCAGCCTCCGTTAAGACATGATTGACTAATCGACCAACGCCTTCCACTTCAATCACAACGGTATCGCCGGCTTTCACATCAGAGGTGCCTTTCGGGCAACCGGTTGCGATCATATCACCCGGATTGAGTGTCATAAATTCACTTAAATATTCGATTAAAAAAGGAACGTCAAAGATCATATCTTTCGTATTTCCTTCTTGACGAAGCTCGCCATTCACCCACGTTTTTAGACCCAAATTCATCGGATCTTTAACGGCCGATTTATCGAGAATATAGGGGCCAACGGGCGTCATTCCATCACGGTTTTTAACGCGCAGATTAGGGCGATAATAGTTCTCTAGATAGTCGCGAATCGCATAATCATTACAGAGCGTGAATCCCTCAACATACTCCCACGCATCCTCGCGTTTAACATTTTTCGCAGTTTTGCCGATCACTACCGCAAGCTCACACTCATAATGCATATAATCCACATTATCAGGACGCCAGCTATGACTATTGTGACCGACATAGGTTCCGGGAGATTTAACAAAAATAAGCGGCTCTTTCGGAGGCTCAAACGCAAGCTCGGTAGCGTGATCGGCGTAGTTAAGACCAAGCGCAATCATAATGCCATTCGCTGGCGGTAACCATGTAACTTCCGCCTCTGATTTCACCTCACCATTTGGGAGATTTACCGATAAATCATCGTTAACGGTCACGTTATAAATTTCGTTTTGATATTGAATTCGTGCTTTTTTAAGTGCTGACATTACGCGTCCTCCCCGCTGATGGTATCGGTTAATGTAGAAATCCCTTCAATGCTCGCAGTGACCTTGTCCCCTGCCGATACATAGATATTATTCGCCGGCGTACCGGTTAAAAGTACATCGCCTTCGTGAAGCGTCATAAATTCGGTAATTGTTTCTAATAATTCTGGAAGGTCGCGCACCCAGTTTTCACTCGTTTCACGCTGTTTTTCGTCACCATTAACGCTCAGGGTTAAGGTGAGATTATTTAAATCGCTAATCTCACTTAACGGCGTAACCGTTTCATTAATCGTAAAAAAGCCATCTCGACATTTTGCAACAACCGCTGGGCGATAATAGCTCTCAATCGGCAGCGAGTAATCGTTAGCCACCGTGATCCCTTTTACATACTCAAGGGCATTTTCTTTCGTCACGCGTGTAGCATCTTTCCCCATGACAATGGCGATATTTGCCCCGGTTTGTACTTTTTCGAGATTTCCCGCAGGCACAACATGGGTTAAATTATAGGTGTTGGGCGTTTTAATAAAGAGTACTGGCTTTTTCGGTGGCGCGACATAGGGCTTTTCATTAAACGCCGCTTGATGCGATTCCATCAGCGATTTGAAGTTTAATGCGACACCAAAAACGGTTTTATCAGTCAGATCGAGTTGTGACATTACTCCTCCCATTTATTATTGTTTTATTGTCTGGTTGTTAAATCACTAATATATTAGTATTAACTATGATAATACTAATAGTTAAAAGAGAATGTCAAATCTATTTTGCCGATCTAGATCAAAAACTAAAGACAAAAAAATAGGCCTCTAAATGAGACCTAGTTGAATCGCTGTTTAAGCGCTTACATTTCGATTTTTGAAAATCCTTAAAGACCCGCAGCTTCCGCTATTTTTTGCGTTTTTCCATTCACCTTTTGTGGCGCCTTTGGTAACGTATCATCGCTTGAATCTGCCGAGGCTTTAACGAGCAATTGATCGAGCACATCTTCCAATTGATAGAGCACCTCATCGCCGACTTTCGCGGCAAACTCATCATAAGCTTTAATGTTCTCTTCTAACACCTCTTCAACAAGTGTTTCAACACCGGGCGCAAGGAGCACTTCAACACGACGACGATCAAATTTAGAGGGGACTTTAATAATCAGATCGAGATCTTCCATGCGCTTTAAAATCCCCGCCATGCTAGGACTCAAAATACAGCAAATCTCGCACAATTCGCGGGGCTCTAACTCTTTTGCTTCATAGAGCGCACGCAAAATACGCCACTGCTGTTCTGTTAAATTCCTCTTATTTAAAATGGGGCGGAAATTTTGCATCATCACTTCCCGCGCGCGCATCAATAACAGAGGAATATTCCGTTGCATGGTATCCATGTTTGTCTACATTCCTTATTTTTGTATCACATATCGCAATTAATTTTGCGCCTATGCTACCGTTTTAACCGGTTAAAATAAAGTTTAAATTTTAGATTACACAGTGACAGGCGTGAATTTAACGCCCACATCAAGAGGTTTGCCGAAATAGAGCGAGGTCGTCACCAGTCCATCTGCCCCCGTATTGGCATAGGTTTCAACGTTATTAAGATTGATCCCACCTGCTGCTAAATGCACAAGTTTGGGGTTAATCACCCGCACCTTTTCGATAATCACCGTCAATATTTCAGGCGGGAGTTTATCATACTGAATCCCATAAATAGGAAGTTCCGCAACGCTCAAAGCATCGGCTTCATTAGTCACTTCCACTAAAATTGGCTTTTCGCAATCTTTCTCATGAATTTTAGGAATCGCCGTTTTAAGCCCCTCAAACCCACCGACAAAATCGATATGTTGTTTAAAAAGGAGAATCGTTTCCGATAATCCTAATCGATGCGGATACGCACCACCGGATAAAATCGCCTTAATTGAAAGCGCTTTCGTGCCCGGAAAGACTTTTCGCGTTGTGAGTACATTTATTTTAGGATTGACCGCTTTTGCACGGCGCACCATTTGATCGGTTCTCGTGGCAATTCCACCGGCATATTCAAAGATATTTTGCAGGACTTTTACAATCGCATTGAGCGCGTCAAACCGCCCTTCCATCACAAAAAATGGCGTATGCGCTTCGATCGGATCGCCAGAATGTAAAAAAGAGATCACCTGAACGCCCTCTTTTTCACAAATATTGACCGCCTCTTCCGTGCCACACGCAATGCCTGCATCACGAGCATAAAACGCCGCACGCGCCGGCTGATCACCAATCTCTAAAAGATGAGTGGTTAAATCAAGATGAGTGATATCTTCATTCACCCACGCAGTTAAAATGTCACCCTGAATTGCTCGGCGCATGGCATCTCCTTTTAAATCGAATTGTCTGTTAACTATTCGTTAAATAGTGTAAAGATTCGATTATACCGGATCTTGCCCTAACGCCTCGACATTTGCGGTGAAAATTTGCGTCGGCGCCTGTTTCACCTCTTTTAAGACAATATAAGAGCAGAGCTCGCGCACTTCTGGAATTCGATTTAATCGATCAATCACCAGCTCCGAAAACGCCGTTAAATCCCGCGCGCAAATTTTTAGAATATAGTTACACGCGCCGGTGACCATATAGGCATACGTCACCTCGGGAATCGCATCAATCGCTTCCATAAAACGTTCATGGCTTTGCCCTTGCTTTTGGTCGATTGTGACGTGCACCATCGCCTCAAAGGTGTAGCCCAATTTTTTTAGATTGAGTTCCGCACGATATCGTTCAATAAAGCCCGCTTGTTCAAGCGCCTTCACGCGACGCAAACAAGCCGAAGGTGAAAGTTCCACGCGTTGTGCGAGATCTTGATTACTCAAACGTCCTTCATTATGAAGTTGATATAAGATGCGCCAATCCGTGATGTCCAATGCATTCATATTGCAATAATCCTCCGTTTTTTTGTTGTTATGTCGCAGAGCCTCGGGGTATTTTGGATAGGCATGCAACTTTTTATTATCTTTCAATCCTATCACAAAATAAGAGCTTCACTATAGTAAAGGGAATAAAAAATCCTCAACATCATACTCGATATTGAGGATTGATATCGGGCAACGCATGATTTTTACACAGCTTAACCCTTTTTATCTATTTTTAATCAGTCGCTAATTTATCGATATTAAATCAAGATTAACGACCGATTTTGTTGCCTGTTATTGAATAGTATTCAATATTAATGACATTATTTAACCATTAATACAGGGCAACCGACTTTCTGAATAACCTTGCTACTTACACTACCCATCATCAATTTTTGAACTACGTTAAGACCGCGGCTACCGATCACTAAAAGATCAAATTGGCTCTCATCTTCGTAGTCGATAATG
>CALZBJ010000014.1:0-47149 GCA_945619025.1 uncultured Ignatzschineria sp.
GCGATCAGTTTTGTAAAGCAAACAATCAAGAAGCGTAAAATTCCACGGGGTTTTACGCTTTTTTATGCTCATTTAGAGCCTATTTGGTACGATACCCTTTTCAAGATAACTGTTTTCAAGAGCTCATAAAAGCCAAACTATTTCGGGGGATATATGTTAAACGCACTGATTGTATCGGATTCTCATGGTAGCGCCGATCATTTAATTGAGATCATTTCCCATCACGAGCGCGAGATTGCTTACGTGCTCTTTTTAGGCGATGGTGCAAAAGAGGCGGTGGAAGCGGCCTATCTTTTCCCTGATATTCAGTTTTTCGGCGTGGTTGGCAATAATGATTTTGGCATTCAAGATTCACGCGCTTTAACGCTTCCTCTTGAGCGCTCCGAAACTCTCGGGAAACATCGCATCTACATGACGCATGGCCACATTGCCCACTATCAACATGTGGAAAAAGAGGTGCGAAATCGCGCGCTAATTCATAAAGCAAGCATCGCCTTTCACGGGCATACTCACCGGACAGCTGTAAGCCATAAGAGCGGGGTCACTGTGATCAATCCCGGCAGCATTACCTATCCCCGAGGCGGATCGATCGCCTCCTATGGTATGATCAATTTCGCTGAAGAGACGCCGACACCAATCTTTTTTGACGCGACTACCCACGAAACAATTACGCTTGTTTAACTTTTTTAACCTATTTAACCGCGTCGTAGATAGATACGCTGGCTGTAATTGGGGCGATCGACATTAAGCTCAGTGGTTTCAATGTGGTCGAAATAGCTGTAGATATTTTGAATATAGGGTTTTAAGGCTTGGCGGGTAATGGTTTCACCGAGCGCGTCATGAATCATCTTTGCGACCTCGCCAAAATAGACCTCACCGGAATCGCTCGCGTTAATCTGTGCCAATAAAAATTGATAGATTCGGCTCACTTCAAAGTGAGCTTTTTGTAGAGCAGGGGTAAGACCGAGCCCAAAATAGGCGCGATCGTGCTTAAGTGCTGATTCAGGATTATCCCGATCGAGATGGCACTGGGGCAGATCAGTTAATAAGAGACGACATTTCCGATTGTAGTTCTCATGAGACTTGCGAGATGCTTGATCCTGCCTTGCATTCGATAACATCATCTGCCAGCTTTGCGCCGGCTTAAAGAGCCTTGTTTCCGTATAATCAATCGATTTAAGATAATCCATTAAGAGAGGAAGCAGCGCAGGCGTGACCTCGGTTGCATCACTAAGATCATTTTCTAATGAGGTGATCTCCTCATGAGAGAGCGTCAGCTGTGTGCTCAATTCATAATTTCCGCCACGCGAGCTTAAATGAAGGCCATTGCCCGTTAAATTCGCGCTCCCGATATAGGCGGTATGGCGATTAAAGATAAAGAGTTTCGCGTGAAGATCCGGTTTAATAAAGGTTGGCATGCCGGTATCCACCAATGCTTTCACCGCATCAATTGAGCTTGCGCCCGAGAGAAAATCATGGAGCGTGCCACGCAAATAAAGCCTAAATTCGCTTAGATTACACACCTTTGTTAAGATAAAATCCGCCGCCATATCGCTGACATACGCCGATAATAGCAATCCCGTTTCTGCCGATTGAAACTGCTCCGCAAGGGCATTACGCAGCAATTCCGGCGTTAAAAGTTGTGTCGGCATCTCGGTCAATTATTCATTATCCGTTAAAAACGCATAGAGCACTTCGCCCCATTTATTGCGAGCAAGTTCGTAGCGCTCTTGGAGATTGCTCGGCGCCTCATTTTCCATCCGTGCCCACGCGGCAAGGCAGAGTTTTAATGCATCGGCTTGTTCTGTGGTGATCTTTTCTAAAATCTTAGTGTGGAACGGGTGTTTTTTATTCAGGAGAATCATCGAGCAGCCTTGAATGGTACTCACTTCAAAGAAGGTATGTAAGGGTGCTTCTACCTCTTCAAATACCACTTTAATATCATTCTCAATAATATCATTAACGCGCGATTTCACATCCGCTTCATTAGGATAATTGCCCGTGCCTTTTAACACATCGGTTAGCGCGTTTGCATCGGTGGCTTTATCGGCCTTGGTTTCACCATGCGTATTGACGCGATCAGTGCTGATTTTACTCGCTTCTCGCTCTGGTTTAGAGAGCTTTTTAGCCCCTTTACCTGCTGATTGCTTGCCATCAAACTGTAATGTATTCTCATTTTGTTTATTCACTTGGCGAGCAAGCTTACGTACATCATCGAGAACTTTATAGAGGAAATAGGCTTTAGGGTCGGCCTCTTCAAGTTTTTCGAGAATTTGTTGTAACCGCGCATCTGAAACCTGTGAGCCACTTTCCGTGAGTGATTCAAGCTCTTCATCGGTAAAGTCGCTGGTGTCGAGCATGCTCATCAAGAGTTCCGGTGTGATCGGGCGAATATTAACCGCCGATTGTTTATTATTAGTTACGCCGAAAATGGCATCAAGTGCTGGCGGGAAATCGATCTCAATGCCGTACCAGCGCCCGAGATATTCATATTGATTAGTTTTAACGAGATCTTTTAAGAGATCAAGCTCGCGCTCGGCACGCATAATGGAAACGCCAATGTTTTTTGCCATATGTTTTCCCCAAGGGGTTGAACCGGCACGCTCAGCGGTGGTTTTGGTAATGGCTTCCATAATTTCAGGTTTCATCGCAGAGGAGCGAATCGTCACGATATGCTCTTTTCCATTATCGCGCCAGATATGTTGACGCTCATCGAAAAGATAGAAGGGCGCTTCTCCTTGTACTGACTCAGGGAGTTCAGGTAGTGTCGATTCACTTATAAGATACATCGGATCATTCGGGCGGAAGTTTTTCCGATCGATCAAATTTTCTTTATAATGCCCGTTTGCCTCATCATATTCAAAGACGCGGAAGGTAATGCGAGTCTGTTTCCGGTCGATTTGACGGCGATACATACGCCCAATCAAGCTCTCAGAATGCTTATAGATCGATTTAGAGGTTTTCCAATGCAGGCGATCGAGATCCGACCATAAAATCACCGTCCCTGAATTGGGCATCCCTTGTGAAAAGAGCCCATCTAAGCATGGATCGAGCGGGGTAAGCTTTGGTTGTGGGACACTTTCCAACTCTCCCTCTTTAATGGCGTGAATGTCAAGATAGGTATGATAGGGCAGTGAATTTTCTTCCCAACTCCACACATCGGTGCGCAGGCACTGTGAAATGCTCGAGTTAGGAAGCCCCATACCAAATTTCCCCATGCCGTAGGGATTGTTGCGATTTTGCGATTCCCCAAAGGCGAGCGCAGCTTCTAAAAGAAGCGGATCCATCCCGCGACCATTATCGATAATGGCGATCTTCTCAATCTCGGTGCGCGTTCGTCCATTTTTAAAATAAGGGCGCTCAAAGCAGACAAGTTGCACATGATCGGCCTCCGCTTGAATACTGTTATCAATAAGCTCAGCAATGGCGTAGGCGGTATTTTTATAGCCGTTATCGCGCAGAGAATTAATTACAACGGAGGCTCGGACAAACGGGCGTTCTTCAGGGGTTATAGACACAATGGGTTCCTCTAATAAAATTACAATTAATTTGAATTAAAGTGATTGTTAATCGGTTAAAGTGATGGATCGGCAGCCGTTTGTTGCCAATTTTCATCCCAATAATTAAATGCTTTAAACATGTTTTGAAATTCTGGAATTTCATCATTCACGGTGTAGATTTTGCACTCCGCCGAGCCACCACTTTTCGGCCCGCGCATCGCACGGCCGGCCATCTGCACATATTGCACAAGGGAGTTGGTCGGGCGAGTAATGAGCGCAATGCTGGTATTCGGCGCATCAAATCCGGCGGTCAGCACGCTGTAATTTAATAGCACCTGGATCTCACCGTTGCGATAGGCCTCGATAATGCGAGAGCGTTCACTTGATTCGGTCTGCCCATCAATGGAGCGACACGAGATCCCCATCAGCGCAAGAAGTAGCTCGAGTTTTCGCGCATGGTCCACCGTACAGGCAAAGACAATGATCTGAATAAAACTCTCAGAATCACGCTTTTTGGCAGCAGAAATTTCGGTCACGATGGCCTTAATAATCGCTTGGTTACGATTATCATCAGCCGAGAGCAATTTATAAAACTTGCTGTAACTATTATCGCCGTGCACCATTTCAGAAAAGGTCGTTTGCAGATCACTCGGGCGCTCATAATCGAGAATTTCATAATGAGGCATCGCTAAATAGCCCTCATCTTGCAGATATTCAAGCGGCGATGAGTAGCCTCGCACCTGCATATTGATCTTATTGTGATGGAAAAACTCGCTCAATTTGGCGTTCTCTTCATCTTTAAGCTCATCTTCTTTTTTAATGCGTCTGCCAGGCGTTGCACTTAATCCCAGCACAAAAGTTTCATTATGCTCGGGCGATGAATCCTCTTGAGTTAATGTATCGACGATGTCCCGATAGGTCGGCGCGATCGCCATGTGCGCCTCATCAAAAACTACTAATCCAACTTTCTCTTTAAGTTCACGAAGGTGAAGTAATAGTTCTGTTTTATTGGAATTGAGCGCGCGATTTAACCGTTGTAATCCCGCCACTAATAGCCCGGGATTGAGCCCGCTTAAAGAGAGATTCGAGCCACCATAATAGGCATATCGAGAGACTTTACTATTGCCTAAAAGAGGCCACGCTTTTTCAAACTCATTGGAGGCTTGATCGCACAGCTCAACGGTATTGGCAAGCCAGATCACCAGTTTTTCAGGGTTTTCTCGTAGAAATTCTGCAACAAAATTGATCGCTGTACGGGTTTTTCCGGCGCCGGTAGGTAGATGAAGGAGTGCACGCTTTTCCCCACGCTTTTTAAGCGCCCAAATATCTTGGCAGCATTTAAGTTGATAGGGGCGAAGGCTATATCCGCCCGCGAGCCGTTTGGTGCCACTAATGTTGTAGCTCGCCGCCTCTTTCGGCAGAAGCGATAGCGGAAGATCAAAGAGCTTAAAAATCGCCTCATCATCGATGCTGCCATGTTCTGTGTAATGTTTTAAGAGCTCATAGGGATGGCGCTCTCGAATCGATTCCCGGAGCGTCTCATCGGCTCCCGCAGGAATTAAGCGTTTAATAATGGTAATAATCGCCTCTTCTGAGAGCGAATCGATCACTAAATTGCGATAACGCTTATTTAAAAAGAGGTTACCCCCGAGTTTTAAATAGATCAGGTTTCGAATATCGAGCGTGGCATCGCCATTTTTCAGCTGGGTGAGTAAAAACTGATAGGCAGGCTCGTCAAGAATCTCTCGTAAAATCGACGTACACGCCGACAAGGAGAGGCCTTTGAGATAGTGAGATAACGCATTATCGCTCATAATATTCGATTCCTTTGGGCAACTTGAGATTAAGGGGGCATTATTTATGGCAGGCAAGACAGACTTTCGAATTGCCATAGAGTTCGTCAAGATCGATCGGTTCATCGGCACGCAGCGGATTGGCGATGCGGCGCTTTTTCGCGCGCTCTAGACGTTTTTCATAATCGGCTTTAATCTGAGCAATGCGTTCAGGATCGGCGAGCTCCTCAAGGGATTCCCGCTCCGACCAAGTAAAGGCGGAATGATTATCCATCGCTTGCTTTTCATAGGCTTTTGCCTCTTCAAACGCCTCAGGATGACGCTCTAATAGTCCCACCCATTCGATTTTGCGCTGATAAAAACAGAAAGTGCAGCCACTTCGCGAACGCCACTCATAATATTTCGGAAGCCCAAGGCCTGAAAATTCAAGGATATTGAGCACTCCCTGTTTATCGATGCCATCGTCACGAAAGGGAAGTTTAATTTTCAGGTTTTCATCATTTGAGAGATAACCCGTGCGGTACTCCTCATCCGAACGGATCGCCACATAGGAATAGACGGTATAGCCCTCATCGAGAAAGGTTTTAACCCACTCTTCAAAGGGACGAAGTTTCATCTGAATGGTGCACCATCTTGCTTGTGGCGAGGGGAGAAAATTATTGTGTTGCATCAGCCAGAAATCAAAATCACGATCGGGATTGATGCGAGAAATGGGCTTACCGAGATAGCCCTCAAGCTTACTTAAATAGTCGTACACCTCCGGCAGCTCTTTCCCGGTATCGGTGAAGAAATAATCAATATCAAGCTCGGGATAGTTGTCCCGCATATAGATCGCAAGGGCGGCACTGTCTTTCCCGCCTGAGATACCTAATACATGTTTCTCTTTAGTCATGATTATTTCTCCTTTAATTTATTGATGTAGATCTCGCTAAGCTGAGCAAGGGCCGCGAGCACAAGTTCAGGGCGATTTTGGTTGTTTGAGCCTTTATCCAGCGCTTTATTTAAGGTGTGATCGAGCGTCTTTTTAAGCCGATCGATCGCCGCTTGATCGCTCTCTAAAAACTCAAAGGAGGCCTCATTAATTGCATCTTCTCCGGCAAAAGAGGAGATCACCGCCACCGAATGACGATGGGATTTCTTCCCTTTAAGATGGGAGAAGAGTTCCGCTCGTTTAAAACCACGGCAAAGCGAGGCAAGCTCGATCGTCGCACGCTCCACATCCTTATCGATCCAATCGTATGTTGGTTTATTCGCCGCTAATCCTAAAATCCCCTCAAGGTCTTGCTGTGTGCCGCGGTAATTTTTAAGCCGTGCCGCAAGGGCATCGATTCTAAAATCCCCACTTGAGTTATGTACGCTCTCAGCGCGAGCTTGAATCTCATTAAAATCGGTTTCATTAAGATCGACTTGGATCGAGATTTGCAGTTCGCTATAGAGCGCCTCTTTAAGCGTTTTTAACATCTCAGGATAGGCCGTTTGCAGGGCAATGAGCGAATTTTCCAGTGCTGAAAAACCCTCGGCATCATCACCGTTTAGACCGAAAATCGTCGTCATCTCATCAAAAATTAGATGATGCGGATCACGCGCCCGTTTTAAGGCCTCGCGCAGTAGCGTTGTCTTTTTATCAAACTGTTTTGTTCGATGCACCCATTCATTAAGATCAAAGAGCATTTTCACGAGCGAGCGGGAGATCTCAAGCGGTGAGCGCGTATATTGATAACTGCCTTTTACCTTCGCTCGCTTCATCGTCTCAATGAGGCGATCTAAAAATGCTTTATAGGCATCGGTTTGCGGCACAAAACGAAACGCAATATTTTTTGCACTTTTAGTCAGATAATCCACAAAGAGATCATCAATCTCGGTGAGGTAAGTATTATCGATATAAGACGCAACATATCCGCGACGGGTGAGCAGATACGAGAGCGTTAAAAACGAGAGTAATCCCTGTTTAATGCCATAGGGCGCCGCCTGCCAAAATTGATGGAGCTCCGCTAGGGTAAACTCACCATCACGCGAGGATAAAAAGGCATCGGTATCGCGCCAAAGCTCCGGTAATCGATAAGGCTTTTCTGGATCGGGATCGGTAAAGTCAAGATCGCCACAGGCATTTTCCCCATAGAGCCCGGTATCTTCTAATAAAATCTTATATAGCCCGCCTTCCGCCGGATAGCCTTCAATCCCTAAACGTGGTTCGCCAAGATTGATCACCATGCGTTTTAATAGGGCATTCAATCCACCGTTTGCGCTTCCCGAGGGTTTATCGGTGTTGAGCATTTCACTGCGTAAAATTGGCGTTAAATGGTAGATCTTATCGGCAATGGTTGAGGCAAGTTGTGAGAAATCCCGCGCCGATAAAATGCCCAATTTTTTCCCGTTGTGATAGACCACAAGGGAATCGAGCGCCGTTGTGAGCGCCTCATTTAAGCGTGACGCAAGGTGAGTCTGCTCATTTTCTACCTCCGCTCGGGCAATGCGGTCGCCAGCGAGCTCAGGATCATGTTTTGCCACCCATTCAGTAACGAGTAATTCGGTCGCGGTTTTATAGATCGCTTCATAATTTTTCGGGATCGCGAGCAAAATAGGGTGATCGGGATCGGTGTGCTCTTTAATAAATCCGTGGCACGCCTCCGCCTCATCAATCGTTTGCGGTAATAAGAGATAGAGCGCCCCAAACACACTTTGATTAAAATTCGGTTCAATGTTGCCCTGCTTAAACGCCTTGAAAGGTACAATTTCCGCATCGAGCCAGCGCATCGTTCCCGTTTGATGGTAGTGGCGTTTGGCAATAATCGGTTTAAATCCAGCAATCTGATTGAGGACCTCATAATTGAGCTCGGTGATGTGCTTTTCAGCCTCTTTTTGCGCCTCTTCAAGATTAAAATTACTGCCATTAAATAGCGCAAAGCGCCCCGCGTGATCGACTTTACGAATGATGTGAAGTTTTAACAGCTCATCAAGGGCAGATTCCACCGCATTCCCATCTGCAAACTCCGTCATAAAGAGCGCTTTTGAGGCGGTCAGGCCGGAATTTCCTTTAAAGAGATCGATCAAAATAATCCACTTAAGAATCGTAATGGCAAGCGCGGAGAGATTTTGCGCCGTCGCACGGTTTAACGCTTCGCGCGCTAAGATCCAGCGATTGGCATCTGCCGAGGATAGAATCGCATTCTCAAGGTTTGCGGTGAGATACTCCCAATAATGCACCGGCGTATAGGATTGAAGCGATCCCTTTTTAACCGCGCCACTTTTAACCTCGGCATTTTCTAAAAAGTGCTGGAATCCATAGGGTTCGGCCGAACTTAAAAAGGAGAAGATTGAGCGCTGATTTTGGCTAAATTGTTTTTGCGATACCGGCACTAACAGCGTAGCGACCACCGGATGAAGGGGCCAGGTTTGGCTTAAAATCGGCGTTAATACAGCCTCATCAATGGGGCGATTATGCTTAATCTCTTTAACCACCGCTTCGGTAATCGCCGTCGGTTTGATCGGTTTTTTATCCGATAAAATAGCCTTACCAATCAGTTCAAGTTGCTCTTCACCGGCAGCGTTCACCGCAAGATCGATAAAGCGTCCCTGCACTTTAAGCCACTCATCGCGTAAGGATTTTGAAAGCCCGCGGGCATACTCCATTAACGATTGATGCAAGATACCGATAAAGACTAAACGCCCCTGACTGCGGTTCGCAATCTCGGCAATCTGCTGATAGAGATAGACATCGGAGGCATCATCGGATTGACGGGCGCTGTATTCTAAAAATTTTCCCATCTCATCGATCATAATCAGATGGTTCGTTTTCCCTTTTGCGAGCGTCTCAAAATGCGCAATAATTGCCTCAACGCTTGGCTCAAGATCAAAGGCTTCCGCAATCGCGCGAACAGGGCTACTTAGCGCGCCGGTAATGGGGTGGATCTGGTATTTTTTACCGTTTAAAAACGCTTTAATCTCCGCTTGATGAGCCGGAATTTTAGCGATCGATTCACGATAAAGCGGGGCTTTTTGATCGGTAATCACCGTTAAAAAGAGCCCTAAACTCGATTTCCCCGAGCCATAAGGCCCGGTCCAAGTAAAGGCGCATTGTCCCGCCTCAATGTGCGACACCATCGAATAGAGCACCGAGGCCGATGAATGCGGGCAGACATAATTTTGAATGATCGAATCATTATTGATGTCCGACGCGATATTAATTGACCGGCTAAATCCTTCGCTAACGGTGACGATTTCCTTAAATTTCATACTCTTTTTCTTACTCATATTCTTTAACAAATTGCTCGCGGATAATGGCATAGGCCGTCTCTAAATCAACATCAGCTTTTTTGATCAGCTGGCGCATTCCCGTCGTTTCAGTCCAATTGAAATAGGGCGCAAAGTGCGATTCGGCTTCGTAGATTTTTTCGATAAATGAATAATCATCCAACAAAAATATCCGGCCCGGCGAGAGTGGATCGTAGAGTAACGATTCAAGCGAGATGGAACTGCTATGGGTATGGCTCGTCTTCCAAAAATAGATCAAGACCAGCAAAAAGAGATTGGGCGAAATGGAGGGTTTATTTTGCCAATTGAGCGAAAAGAATCCCTGCTTTTGGATCGGTACAATAAGGCCAAGTTCTGCGAGAGGGGACTCGATAAGATTATCATCGATTTTGGCTTTTCGTCCCTTTTTCATCTCGTGAGAGCGTTCGCTATAGAGGCGAATCACACACTCAATATCGCGTTTTAATGTTGTTTGGGCGGGGAGAGTTAACTCATTTTTAGCGCAAAAATCCTCGATCTCTTCGGCAAAGGTTGCTCGGCTAAATGAACTTCCATTAAAGAAGTTAAAGAGCCAAAAATACGAAACGAGTTGAGGGTTACGCGCGATGAACCAATGGAGAATCCAAAGAGTATTGGTATGTTCCAGCCATGGATCAAGCCCTTCATCATCAAAAAATTCAAATGCAAAATCGGTGAGTTGATTGTCGTTAATTACGCCCATTTGCGTAGCCCAGTGCCGAATAGAGGACACCATGTTTTTTCCTACGCCGAAATAAGAAATCGCTTCCTCGCTATTAAATACTTCTCGTGCGTCTTTACTTTCATATTGCTTTCCACTCGATTTTTGGGGAGGAAGATAAAGCTGATCGTATGCTTTTTTCAACCATCCGTATCGGAGGGGAAACGTCTCATGACCTGAGAATGAGGGGCGAACGTCCTTAAAATCAAATTGATACATTCAAATCCTTTGCGAGCAATTATTTAGTTTAGGTTAACGTTTTAATAAACCCACTTATTATAGAGAATCCTGGCGAATATGTCTTAAGGATGTGCCTAAAATGAAAATAGGGCAATTAAAACCGGTCATCTAAACTTAAAGTAATTAACTAGTATATTAAACATTTGGAAATATGGAAGCATATAAAGCACATAAAACTATCAAGTCTTAATAAGGCCATACATTATTTAAAAGGCACTTATCGTAGACGCTTGTAAACTATAGATTATATCTATTTATATAGTGTTTAGATCAAAAAAGATCCGTTGCCACTTTTATTGCGGAGCGTTACTCTATTCTTTTCAATTTATTCGATATGCAAGAGGCGAGGCGATGATCTACCTAGATAATAATGCAACTACATTGATGGATGGTGAAATCTTAACGCGGTATATCGATCTGCTTCAAAATCCAACAATTGCCAATCCCCATTCAAGCGAGCATACATTTGGCTGGCGAGCGCATCATTATATTGAAGATGCCATGGAGACAATTGCCGAGGCCTATGGACTAGTCTCTGATAATGTTGTTTTTACCTCCGGCGCAACGGAGGCAAATAATTTAGCTATTTTCGGTACAGCAGAAACAGCATATTTAAGTGGAAGTCCGCGAAATCGAATTTTAGTCTCATCCATTGAGCATAAATGCGTTCTTAATTCAGCAAAACATGCACAACAATTATTTGGATTTATCGTAGAAACGATTCCCGTTGATGAGTCGGGAAGAGTTAATCTTGAAGCGCTTAAATCCATGCTGGCTGAAGATGTATTAATTGTCTCAATTATGGCGGTGAATAATGAGATTGGAGTCATTCAAGATTTAGAAGCCATTAGCGGGCTTGTCCATAGCGTAGGAGCAATTTTTCATAGCGATATTGCCCAAGCCGGTTATGTCGAGATTAACGCTTTTGATCTTGAAATTGATCTTTTGAGTGTTTCGGCGCACAAACTATATGGACCGAAAGGAATCGGCGCATTATTAATGGATAAATCGGCGCTTTCTATGTTGCCATCGCCTATTTTACATGGGGGCGGACAGCAGGAAGGGCTTCGAGCGGGAACATTATCCCCCGCATTATGCGATGCTTTTGCCCATGCCGTTACCAAAATGGGGCAAGTACGCTATGAAGAGTCGCACCAATTGCGTTTAATGTGCCAGGCGTTATTAGCCCGATTAGATGAAGCAGGAATTAACTATCAAATTAATGGAGTTATAGAACATCGCCATCCCGGGAATCTAAATCTCTCAATTGTGGGGATTGATAGCCGATTACTGATTGCTCGCCTTGCCGATAAAGTCGCTATTTCTAGTGGATCAGCCTGTAATTCTGGCGTGATTGAGCGTTCTTATGTTTTAAATGCCCTCAATCTTCCCGATGAACGAATCAATTCAGCATTTAGACTTTGCTTTGGGCGCAATAACAGAGCTGAAGAGGTAGATTTGATTGCGGAACATTTTATCCGCGAGATTCGATACCTGCAAGCGAACGTTTAACCCCTTCCATTTAGACATTTTATTAAGTAGGATTGAGCTGTTTAAATTGTTAATGAGTGTTGGGGAATGTTAAAACAGATCGTCAAAAAAGTGGCGGGATGTCTGCTGATAGGCGTGTTCTATCTGCCGATTGCGATGGCGCAGAGTGATGCGGTGATTATCGAGAAGATGATTCGCGAATTGAAAGCGCGCTATGCGGGGCGGTGTGCTTGCCCGGATGATCTTGCGAAAAATGGGGCTCGTTGCGGGAAGCGAAGTGCCTACTCAAAACCCGGTGGGGCGCGTCCGCTCTGTTATGCAAAGGATGTGAGCCAAGAGATGATCACCGCCTATCGTAAAGCACGGCGTTAACGGATTTAAGCGCTATTTTGCGTCTAAAATCGGCATCAATTAAGACAGTTATATTTCATTTAGAGTTTTGATCTATAAATGCTTTTTTGGCTGATATTTATCATAAAAATTCATGAAAATTGAATATTCTTTCACCAATAAATCGGGGCGAATGGGATGCTTTTATTGAGAACTATTATCATTTGTCGCCGCGATAAGAATCGCTCTTTTGATCTAATATCCCCCTTAAATGAAATCAGACAGATAACGAAAATGGGCGAATGTCCATAGAATTATTTGGGCAACAATAATTTCTAAATTTGCTATAGTATCGTCAAGTTGATTCAAGGGAAGTTTGTGGAAAGCAAACACTGCCCCCGCAACTGTAATTAGCTAGAAGTTTCTCGGGAGAAGCCACTGGGTAAAAGGTTAGATCTGGGAAGGCTTGAGGAATTTTTAAGACCTATAAGTCAGGAGACCTATCAACTAATTAACACAACTTAACAAATGCTTGAGAGCGGGGAAGCCTCTTGTATTAGAATTTTTCTATACAGCCTACTTCTTCGTTTTTATGCGCCTTAGGTTAAAAAAAGGGGTATAAAGACGCGCCTCCATGGAAATCCGTGGACGCTTCGGTTTTGCCTCTTTTTTTAGACTAATGAATATTCTTTTTTTTGTATTCTTTTAAATGTATAAGTAGGGCTAAATCATGATCAATTACGTCGTAAAAAGTAGCGGAGAACGCGAAGAATTTATTCCCGAGAAACTCAATAAATGGGCGGAGTTTGCCTCTCATTATGAAGTCGATTGGAGTGCGATTGCGCTAGAAGCGTACCGTAAATGTTACGACGGGTGCACGACGTTAGAACTGCACAAAGCGATGATTGATGCCTGTGTTGAACGTGAAGATCATCGTCATCTTAAGATGGCGGGCCGTCTTTTAATCGGGACGATCTATAAAGAAGCGTTTGGCGGATTTCGTCAAATTCCATCGCTTCCTGAGTTTTATGCGCACATGATTTCGCTCAAACATTGGGAAAAGATGGATTATAACGTCGAAGAGCTCAACGAGCTTGATGCGGTGATTGATCACAATATCGATATTAATTACAACTACACCACGCTTCACCAGATGAAAGATCGCTATCTCATTAGCAATCGTGTGACGGGACGTTGTTTAGAATCGCCTCAATTTATGTTTATGGGGATGGCGATGCAAAACATGCAGAACCAACCGCGTGAGCGCCGTTTAGAAGACGTTAAAAAACTTTATCGTTATTTAAATGAGCTTAAAATTAATACCCCAACGCCGATGTTAATCAACATGCGTACGCCTCATAAAGGCTATGCGTCGTGCTGCGTGTATACCACCGATGATAATGTTGAATCGCTCTCGGTTGGGGATCATATCTCGTATATGATGACCTGTGCGAGTGCAGGGATTGGGGCGCATCTGTTAACGCGCTCAAAAGGGGATCCGGTGAAAGAGGGGCGCGTTGTCCATCAAGGAAAACTCCCTTATTACCGTATGATTCAATCGGCGGTACATGCCAATATGCAAGCAAGCCGTGGCGGAAGTGCGACGGTCTATTTCAATACGCTTGATCCTGAAATTTTCGATCTGTTAGTGCTTAAAAACCCCACAACGGTAACGCAAAAACGTATTCGTGATATCGACTATGCGATGCTCGTTAATCGTTACTTTGTTGAAAAAGTGGCAAAAAATGAAGATTGGATGCTGATCAGTCTGCTTGAAGCGCCGGATCTTTACGAGGCGTTCTACTCAAGCGATTATGAACACTTTAAAGCGGTCTATGACAAATACGAGAAATCGGACTGTAAAAAACAATTTGTAAAAGCCCGTGAAATTGCGATCAAAGCGCTTACCGAGTCGGCAGAAACTGGTCGTATCTATCTCACCTATATCGATGAGATGAACCGCCACACGCCGTTTAAAGATACGATCTATTCAAGTAACCTCTGTTTAGAGATTGCGCTTCCGACGAAACCGTATACCGGTATGATGGATCTTTATAGCGACAATCCGGAAGGGGAAATTGGGCTCTGTAGTTTGGCATCACTTGTGGTGGGCCGCATTGCGGAAGAGGAGTATGAAGAGATTGCGTACTACACCGCGCTAATGATCGATAACGTCATGGAGATTATGGAATATCCATTTAAATCCCTTGAAGTGACCGCAAAAGCGCGCCGTTCGATCGGAGTCGGAATTACTAACCTTGCCCACGATATGGCGATGCATAAATTGAGCTACGCCTCGCGTGAAGGGAAAAACTATATCCATTTTATCGCTGAGCGCCACAGTTACTATCTCCATAAAGCGAGCCTTCGTCTTGCCAAAGAGAAAGGCAATGCGCCGTGGATCGATAAAACGAAATACCCCGAGGGTTGGTTACCGATCGATACCTACAACAAAAATGTGGATTCGGTGCATGATGCGGAGCTTCGCTACGATTGGGAAGCGTTACGTCAAGCGATTATTGAGCAGGGCGGGATTCGTCACAGTGTATTAGAAGCGATGATGCCGGTTGAATCGTCAAGCCAGCTCACCAATACCACGAACGGCCTCTATCCAATTCGTAATCTTAAAGTGATGAAAACGTCAGGCACAGGCAAAAACTTACTGCTTGCGCCCGATATGGATGAGCTCGGCCAATATTATGATATTGCGTGGAACTTAGATTCAAAAGACTTAATTGAGATGTATGCGATTATTCAGAAATTTACAGGGCAAGCGATCTCCGCGGACCTCTATCTCAATCTGCAAGAAGAGCAAACCATCTCAACCCGTCAACTTTTAACGGATTTCATCTACATGATGCGCCTCGGTTGTAAAACGCGTTACTACTTAAATAGTGCGTCGGGCATTGTGCATGAAGGGTATGAAACCGTTGCCGATGCAAGTTGTGCGGGCGGTGCGTGTACGCTGTAAGGTACACGGCTTAGAGCAATGCTCGGGCAAAATGGTGGGGCTAGGGTGCGTCGTAACAGCTCCATTTTTATAAGGTACGACGATCGTAATTGCCAAGATGTTTGATTGTTGGAAATGGCAATTATATCAACTGTAACCAACAGCTTTAATATAAAGGATTGGTAAAATGAAGGACGCTGTACTCGAAACGTCAATTTTTAATCAGAATAATGACGCGTGGCAAACAGGGCGTTATCCGCTCTTTTTGGGCGAACCACTTGCGTTATACGATTCAATCAACACGCCATATCCTCGTCTATTTGATCTGTATAAGCTTCAAAAATCCATGGACTGGACGGAAGATGAGGTGAATCTTGAGCAATCACGTATGGACCTACTCAATTGCTCGAAAAATAACTACGACATTATGGTGAAAACCCTCGCGTTCCAATGGGAGCTCGACTCGGTGGCATCGCGTACCATCGCGCCATTATTTGCGCCATTTGTCACCAATAGTGAGCTGTGGGTGATGCTTTCGAAGCAATCGGAAGTGGAAAACCTGCACGCGCTCACCTATTCAGAGATCATTCGCCAATGTATCTCCGATCCGCAAGAAGTCTTTAAAGAGGTGATGCGTAACGATGAAGTATTAAATCGTTCTACCACCATTATCGACTGCTTCAATGAGCTTGACCGTTACGGCGCGCTCTATAAATTAGGGCAAGTTGAGCGGGATTCAAAAGAGCTCAAAGCGGTTGTTTTAAAAGGTTTTGTTGCGCTTTATTGCTTAGAGAAAATCGAATTTATGAGCTCATTTGCGTGTACATTCGCGCTCGCTGAGCAAAATATCTTCCAAGGCATTGCCAAACTTGTGCAAAAAATTGCGCAAGATGAGCAAGTGCACGTGATGATGGACGAAGCGGTGCTTGAGATTCTCTTTAGAGAAGAAGAGTGGCGCAATCTCTTTGAAGAAAACAAAGAGTACGTTCACGAAATTATCCGCTCGGTGATCGCGCAAGAGCTCGATTGGAACGAGTATCTCTTTAGTGAAAATCGTTCAATCGTTGGGCTTAACAAAACGCTCCTCGATGAGTGGGTACTTTGGAACGCGCAAGAACTCTACGGTTTCTTAGGCTTAGAAAACCCCTACAAACCGATCGCGAAAAAACCGCTCATGTGGATGGATAACTGGTTAGACCTTAACAAAACGCAAAACGCGAACCAAGAGATGGATAACACCAACTACCGCCTCAACAGCGTCACCGACGATGCGGAAGATGAGATTTTCGAGATTTAACGATCTCTGAAATTGCTTAAAACAAAATAAAAATACTGGAAGCCCTCGACGTTTAGGGGCTTTCAAAAGTTTTGGGTCATTGAAGTAGCAGGGCATACGTTTATAAATAACGTGGCATTTCTATTTTTTTGCCCAAAAAAAATGGCTCCTCTCGATTGAGAGTGCCATCTTTTAAAACTTGTGAGGTGTTCGAATTCATCGCAAGTTTCATGCTACAAAACTAATGATTGTAGCCACTTTAAACCTTTTTGAATGGAGAAATCATTTTATGAATTCCCAACAAGATTTATTCGGTAATAATACCGATGTGCACCAAGATTGTCAAAATATAAAGGCAGATTTTTCTCTTTTTGCCGAAAAAATGCGCTCTATTGAGCAGGGAAATATATCGATGCCAGTATCTGTAGCCGCTAAACTTCCCACGGACTGCTATGCGCCGTCATCTCAGGGTTTGTTTGTATATCACTCTATGGTCGGGGTTGCCTTTGAGTTTTTAAAAAGCATTGGTTGGTTAGCAAAGATCGATCGAAATCTTCCTGTATGTGCGCATATGGAAAGTAATTCAATATTGCTTTTTAGAACTGGAGGAGAAGGGTGTGGTACTGATTTAAGCGCCAGCATGTATAAAGTTCTTCCTCGTAAGTTTGGCGCTCAAAGTGCTTTGTATGCTACAGGTGAAAAATCAATAGCACCATACACGGAATCTTTAAATGTACATATCTTGCTATTTAGATATGACAAACTGGAAGAAACTCTTTATTGGGAGCTCTCAATCCCTGAAAAAGTAATTGATGGCAAGGTTGTTTCTTGGAAAGAGCGTATGTTGTTGCCTCCTGTTCACTTCCAATTGGATGCGTTTCATATAGTTTATGGAAGTGCGCTGAAGTTACCGCATTAGGCATATATTTGCAGTCTAAAATAATATTAATAATAAAGCTCACTCATTCGTGGGCTTTCTTTTTAACTTAAATAAATTAAAGGGCTGTTTGAGAATCTAAAAATAATTGAGAGCTATGGTAAAATAGCTCTTTTTGATTTGTTTACGATAATAACTAAGACATTTTATGGATATTGCCACCGAGCTTAAAAAATTAGAGCAACTGCTTCCTCACACTGAAACGAAAGATCGTTACTTTTTAGAACGCGATCTTAAGCGGGCGATGCGTGATAATCATCGGGAGATGGATGAAGCGCTGATCTCGCTGAAAGAGCGAATTGTTAGCTCGGCGGAGCGGGTGTTATTGCGCCAAAAAAATGTGCCGAAAATCACTTATGATGATGCGCTTCCCATCGCGGAAAAGCGTGAGATTATCAAAGAGGCGTTAAACGAGCATCAGGTGGTGATTGTCTGCGGGGAAACGGGCTCCGGGAAAACCACTCAGCTTGCGAAGATGTGCCTTGAACTTGGGTTTGGCGCGCGTGGATTAATTGGGCATACTCAACCTCGGCGAATTGCCGCTCACTCGGTGGCCTCGCGCATTGCGGAAGAGCTTGATCGTCCCCTCGGGGAATTTGTCGGCTATAAGATGCGTTTTAATGATAAAACCGCAGACGATACCGTTATTAAACTGATGACCGACGGGATTTTACTCACGGAACTCTCCCGCGATCGCTATCTCAATCAGTATGAGGTCTTAATTATTGACGAGGCGCACGAACGTAGCCTCAATATCGATTTTTTACTCGGTATTTTAAAGAATATTTTGCCACGCCGGCCGGATCTTAAGTTGATCATTACCTCGGCAACCATCGACCCTGAGAAGTTTTCTAACTATTTTGGCGGTGCGAAAAAAGCGCCAATTATTGAAGTTTCAGGGCGAACTTATCCCGTTGAGATGCGCTATCGTCCTCTTTTGGAGATGGATGGTGGGAAAGATTCTGATGAAAAAGATCTCAATGAGGGAATTATTGATGCGGTGCGCGAGCTTTCGCAAGAAGGGCGCGGGGATATTCTCGTCTTTTTATCCGGTGAACGGGAGATTCGGGAGGCGGCTGATGAGCTTCGCCGAGAATTTGCCAGTTATTATGAGATTTTGCCGCTCTTTTCACGCTTAGGCCAAGCAGAGCAATCGCGGATTTTCCGCCCGGGCAATCGTCCTCGAATTGTTTTGTCCACCAACGTTGCCGAAACCTCGCTCACTGTACCGGGCATTAAATATGTGATCGATTCGGGCGTTGCACGGATTAGCCGATATAATCCCACCTCGCGCTTACAAAGTCTGCTCGTTGAGCCGATCGCAAGAGCCTCCGCCGATCAGCGTGCCGGGCGGTGCGGGCGAGTGAGTGAAGGGATCTGTATTCGTCTCTTTAGTGAGGAGGATTTTGAGAGTCGCCCTGAGTTTTTAGACCCTGAGATTTTACGCACCCATTTAGCCTCGGTGATTTTACAGATGGGGCATCTTCGCCTTGGCGATCCGGAAGCGTTTCCCTTTATTGAAGCGCCTGAAACGCGCCAAATTCGGGAAGGATTTCGCACGCTGCGTGAGCTTCGAGCGGTGCGCCATAATGGCACATTAACAAGGCTCGGGAATGATCTTGCGCGCCTACCGATCGATCCACGCTTTGGGGCAATGCTCCTTGACGGGGTAAAACGAGGCGTTGGCCATGAATTACTGGTGCTCGTTGCGATGATGTCGATCCAAGATCCGCGCGAACGTCCCCTTGAATTTCAGCAACAGGCTGATGAAAAACATCGTCTCTTTAAAGAGCCTCATTCTGATTTTATTAGCTTTTTAAATCTCTGGACCTGGTATCAATCCTACGCGGTAAACAGCTCGCAATCACAGCTGCGTAAACTGTGCCGCCAGTATTTTTTAAACTTCATGCGCATGCGCGAATGGTACGATCTCTATCGCCAAATTGAAGGATTGCTGAAATCGATGAAACTCTCGATTAATCCTTTCCCAACGGTAAAAAAAGAGGTGAGTAAAAACAGACGTGGCACTGGTAAGAGCAATAGTAAAAGTAATAAAAACTCAGAAAATGACGAATTTAGATTCCCGAGTTTTTCAGAAGATCTGATTCATCAGTCGCTCCTTGTGGGCCTTCTCGATCAGATCGGGATGATTGGCGATGATAAAACGTATACGGGCCCCAATAATCGTAAATTTAAGATTTTTCCTGGCTCGTTTCTCTTTAAAAAGCCGCCGAAATGGGTGATGGCGATGGAGATTGTGGAAACCTCCCAAGTCTACGCGCGCACCTGTGGGGTCATTGATCCCGCGTGGCTTGAATCGATCGCAGATCATCTCATTAAAAAACAATATAGCGAGCCTCATTGGAGCAAAACCCAAGGGCAGGCGGCTGCGTATGAAACGCTCCTACTGTTTGGGCTTCCCGTTGTGGCTAATCGCCAAATTAGCTACGGGAAAGTCGCGCCTGAACTCTCCCGCGAGCTGATGATTCGTGAAGGGCTCGTGGAAGGGGAGATCAATATTCGTGCGCCGTTTTATCGTAAAAATAGCAAGGTGATTGAAGATGTTGAGCTGATGGAGGAAAAAACCCGTCGCCGCGACATCTTAGTGGAGGAGTGGCAACTTTTTGAGTGGTATACCAAGCGTATTCCCGCCGATTGTTACTCCGTTGCCGCCCTTGAAAAATGGTGTAAAACGCCGAGCAATAATGATTCGCTCATCTTAACGAAAGCCGATATTTTAGCTCGTGATGATGCGCTCAATCTCGAAGATTTCCCTGAAACGGTGCAGTTTAATCAATTAACCTTAAACGCGCTCTATCTGTTTGATCCGTCCAATGAATCCGATGGAATGACGCTCTTGGTGCCGCTTGCCGCGCTCAATCTGCTCGATAAAACGCGCCTTGATTGGTTGGTACGAGGGCTGATTGAAGAAAAGGTGGTGGAGATTATGCGCACCATGCCGCGCGCGTTACGCCGAAATTTTGTTCCGCTTCCTAATGTGGCGGCCGAGATGGTGGAGCGCCTCGAATTTGGTGAGGGGAATCTCTATTATCAAATCGCCGACTTTTTAACCAAACGTTCCGGCATTACCATCGAACCGCATAATTTTAATGAAGAGGCATTGCCGCGCCATCTGCGTATGAATATTCGTGTGATCGATACTGGCGGTAAAACCTTGGGCGAGAGCCGTGATCTCAATGAACTGCGGGAAACCTTTAAAGCAAAAGCGGCCTCAGCGTTCCAAACGCTTGTAGAAAAGGGCAAGCCGAAAGTCAAAGTGCGCAAAACTCGCGGGAAATCCGGCGAGGAATATGGTGCGCATCACCATCAAGCGGGCGCTCAAAACGCATCCGATACCCATCTTCCGGATCATGATACGGCGCTTGACCCCAATAGTTGGGCGCTGGAAAAATCGGTTAGTTTTAATCGTAATGGCATCCAATTGATGGGCTATCCTGCGCTCGTTCTTAAAAAAGATCAGCTTAAAATGGAGCTCTGCGACCGGGAAGCGGTGGCGGAGCAGAAGCATCTCACCACGCTGATTGAACTGAGCCTCAATGCACTTAGTGAGCAGATTAAATATCTTCGCCGTCAATGGCCGCAGTTTGGGAAATTGGCATTGATGTTTCGCCCGGTTGGCAGTGAAGAGGCACTCCGTGAAGATCTCATGCGCGCGGTGATTAAAGATGGCTTTGAGGCAAATGAATTGCCCCGTGATGCGAAAACGTTTAACAATATTGTGGAGCGTCTTCGCCGTGAAATTGTGAAAAACGCCACCGACTTAAGCGGGTTAATTATCGATATTTTTGAGCGCTATAAAACTGTGCGCGAGACGCTAAATACGCTTCACCCGATGAATAAAGCGATGATTGAACGGGAGATTAAAACCCATCTCGATCGCTTAATCTATGTGGACTTTATCAGCCAAACGCCGCGGGAATGGCGCTTACAAATTCCTCGATATTTAGAGGCGATGGCCATTCGAGTCGAGCGATTCCCACAAAATGTGAATCGTGATAAAGCGCAACACGCGGTGCTTGAATCCCATTGGCAAAACTATCAAAAAGCGCGGGAATTCTTTAAAAATCGTGAAGAGCTTTACGGCGCGGTGGAAGAGTATCGTTGGATGATTGAAGAGATGGCGGTCTCCTTTTTTGCCCAACCGATGAAAACGGTGATTACCGTCTCTGAAAAGCGACTTAAAAAGGCGTGGGAAGCGATTGAACTGGTGATTAAAAATAGTGATTATCGTTAAGGAATCCTGATGATGTAGTGCAGGATCGACAATACTTAAGGAGAGGATAGGAGGCACCAAGACGCAAAAGCATGGCAAAGATCAAAGGATCGATGCAGCGCCGGTGTATATTAAAGTATGGATCTATTTTCGTGGTTGGAACTCATCTTTATTGACTATGGATACGTCGCCGTATTCATCGTTTTACTGCTGTGCGGATTTGGGGTTCCGATCCCGGAAGATGTGACGCTGGTGGCAGGCGGAGTGATCGCAGGACTCGGGCACGCAAACCCGCATTTTATGGTGGTTGTCGGCCTTGCCGGTGTCTTAATTGGCGATGGGGTGATGTTTCTCGCCGGGCGCATCTTTGGCTATCGGATTTTACGGCTAAAATGGGTGGCGCGGATTATCACGCGAAAACGCTATATTCGCATTAAAGCGCTCTTTACCAAATATGGCAATTGGGTGCTCTTTATTGCTCGCTTTCTCCCAGGGTTACGCACGCCGATCTATATCACCTCCGGCATCACACGCCGTGTTTCCATTATGCAATTTTTGATTATGGATGGACTCGCTGCGCTCATATCGGTGCCGGTGTGGATCTATCTAGGCGTCTTTGGGGCTGAAAATATTGACTGGCTTGAGCATAAAATCCATCAATTTCAGGTGGGAATTTTTGTACTTTTAGGCATCGGCGCTCTTATTTTAGGTTATATAATCTGGCGAAAATATCGCGCGAAAAAGCTCGCAAAACTCGAGAAGAAGCCCGCCGAGTAATCCTTTATAAGTATTGTAAGTTACGATAGTTACTCTATAATGGGGTGATAGTTATTGTTTGTTACTAAATCGTTACGGAAAAAGGAGATCTTATGACGATATTAATCTCGAAGGCTCATTGTGATATCCGTGAAATTGCGAAGCCCGACCAAAGCCATTATGAGCTATTACTCGATGCCGATCCGCTTAAAGCCAGTGTGAATGAGGCGCTCTCGATCGGAAAACTCTTTGCGCTTTATCATGAAGAGGAGCTCGTGGGCGTTCTAATTTTAGCGCCTAGAGCCCATGAGAAGGGCGTGCTTGAGATTATGAATATTGCGGTTTTAGAAGCCTATCGCCGCTCAGGTCTTGCAACGCTTTTAATTGAATATGCCATTAATGAAGCGATCGCCGAGGGGTATGATTCGCTCTTAGTCGGCACCGGCAACTCGAGCTTTGGGGCGCAGGCACTCTACCAAAAAATGGGCTTTCGGATTGATGGAATCGAGCTCAATTACTTTGTCGAGCAATATCCCTTTAAAATTATTGAAAATGGGATCTTATGCCAAGACCGAATTAATCTGCGCTACCTAATTAAAGAAGATTAAAGCAGATTAAGATGAATTAACGCCCGTTGCGGCAAATAAAAAAGTAAATAAGCGTTGCTTTTTTTATAAAACAGCGTATGATTCCTCCTTTCCTCATCGCCCAGTGAATTCATAATGTGAGATTATGAGCTAAGTGTACTTGACACTTAAGAGTAGTATCCGGTCGATGTTTCTTCTGACCGAGAATGATCAAGCACATTCCAAGCTTATAAAAGGCGACCTTAGCAATAAGGCCGATATTTTTTTATGTTTTCAAAATTAAATCTCCATCCTACGTTACTCGAAGCTGTGGCAAAAATGGGGTATAACGAACCAACAGAGGTTCAAAATAAAGTTGTGCCGGTTGCAATGGGCGGCGCAGATGTGATGGTAAGTAGCCAGACCGGTAGCGGTAAAACGGCTGCGTTTTTATTACCCACATTACACCAAATTTTAACAGAAGAGAGTGATTCTACTTCTGGCGATTCACAATCTCGTCCACGTCGTGGTCGCGGAGATCGTGAGCGCATGCAAGTTGCAAAACCCAAAGCAATCGTCATGTGCCCAACGCGTGAACTCGCACTTCAGGTCTCTAAAGAAGCCATTTTATTAAAAGGCGATAGCCGTAACCTCCGCATTGCAACTGTGGTCGGTGGTATGCCTTATCGTCGTCAAATTAAAGAGCTGCAAAATGTCGCGCTTGTGGTGGCAACGCCGGGCCGTCTTTTAGATCTATATAATCAAAATGCGATTAACTTTGATGATGTACGTTTCTTCATCGCTGACGAAGCAGACCGTATGCTTGATATGGGCTTCTCAGATGATATTAAAGCGATTCATACAGCGTGTCGTAACGTTAATCAAACCTTAATGTTCTCAGCAACATTCCCACGTAAAGTGATGGATTTAGCGGAAAGCATGATGGATCATCCAGTTCGTGTTGAACTTGCGATGAAAGATAATATTAATCCAAAAATCGAACAGCTTTTAAACTGGGCTGACGGTAAAGAGCATCAACGTAAAATTTTACGTCATTGGCTTGATGATGAAGCGATTGACCAAGCGGTGGTTTTCGCACCAACGCAAAAAGAGAGTGAAGAGATTGCCGATGAACTTCGTGATGAAGGTGTATCTGCAAGCTTCTTACATGGTGGTTTACCGCAAAATGTGCGTAATCGCCGTTTAGATGATCTTCGCCGTGGTCGTACTAAAATCTTAATCGCAACCGACGTTGCAGCGCGCGGGATTGACGTTGCGTCGATCACTCACGTGATTAACATCGGTCTTCCTCGTAAAGCAGAAGATTATGTGCATCGTATCGGTCGTACTGGCCGTGCGGGTCGTAGCGGTGTTGCGGTAACGATTCTTCATCATAAAGATGGTCGTCTTCTTTCAGAAGTGACCCGTTTTATCGATCAAGAGATTGAAGCGAATGTAATCGAAGGCTTAGAGCCCCATAAAACCCCTTCAATGGGTGGTAATGGCGGCGGAAAAGGTCGCGGTCGTTCACGCCGTAATAGTAGCGGTGGTGGTCGTCGTAGCGAAGGCCGTAATGATGAGCGCCGTGAAAGCCGTGGCCGTCGTGATTTTTCTGAGTCACGTGGTGAGCGCGGTGGACGTAACGAGCGCAGTAATGATCGTAACGAACGTTTCAGCCGTGACCGTAATGATCGTAACAACCGTAATGACCGTTTTGAAGCGCGTGGCGATCGTGATAATCGTCGCGGCAGTGGCGAAGGTCGTCGTGAGCGTGCAGCACACAATGAACGTGGCTTTGAAGCCCGTCGTGGTGGCAGCAGCAATAATCAAGGTGAGCGTAGCTTCGGCGGTGGTCGTGGCCGTTCTGATCGCAATGAACGCGGTCAATTCTCAGAGCGTCGCGATAATGATAATAATCGTGGCGAACGTCGTACTCGTCGTGATAGCGAAGGCGGCAGTTTCAAAGCAAAACGTAACTTTGATAACGCAAAACCACGCCGTTCACGTCACGCAGGTTAGTAGTTAATTTAATCAAATTAATTAAATCAATAAAATCGCCCTGATCAACTATTGAAAGGGTCGATCAAAAGCCTAGGCTCATTAGAGTCTAGGCTTTTTTGTTGCCTACCAATTATCGGGCATCTTTGATGCAAATCGTATAGAGCTGTTAAGAGTTTGATAGCATGAATGTTTCTGCCATATTAACGACTAAAGAGTATTAAAATGACGAAGATAGATGCGATCAAAGAGCGGCTGAAAACCACAGTCGTTCCACCTTTTTTAGGACTTCTGTTTATAGTGCTCATTATGGATGGGGGCGTTTTTTGGTCGGTTGGAGTGTTACTATTTGTGATATTTGCGGTGGCAGTATCGTCTTATATCAATCTATTTACCGCACTGAGTGATCCATTTCATCGTCTAACGAAACCGCAAGGTGACACTCATCTATTCGCGCCCGAGGCAATATCAGATATTTATACAAGAGTGGAGGTCGAGGGGAGCCCCAAAAATCCCGATGAGCCTGCTAACAGTGTCATCATCAAAGGATATATTGAGATGAGCGATCGTGATTCTGAATCGCGTGCATTAAGTAAACCCTTTGTCTATTTCGCGAGCAATGTCGATAGTTACTACGATTCAGAAGATTTTTGCATCAATGATGGCACGGGGCGGATCTACCTTAAAAAAGAGACGGAGATTACGCTCCATGCACCGTTTGAATTTTCTCAAGTCCTCAAAGAGGGCGATCCAGTTTATGCGATGGGCGTGCCGATTTTAGAGAAAAACAGGCTATTTTTAACGGGGAAAAAGGATAAAAAGAGAGTGATGATCGAGCCTGAACTCCCCTATAGCGTGCGTCTTCAGCGAGCACAAGATCAGAAAACACTGATGCGGAGTGGGCTCATACTATTAGTGGGAATCATCATGGCATTTGTAGGCATTGCAATGGGGGCGGGAACCCGAGTCGGATCGGACGGAGTCGATATGTTCGTCAACATATTTTTGATGTTAGTATACATTTTTTCAGGATTAATATTCCTATGGATGATTTCGCTGATTGCAAGTCTCACCAAAGAGCGATCGAAATGGCGCTACGCATACAAAATAATAAATTATGGCTGGATACTCGGGATAGTAACCAATATTTTTGGCATCATGGTTAATGCCTCCGTGTATTATCTATTAATCGGCTTAGGGGGCGCTTTTATCACAAGCTTTATCATCTCGGTGAACTATTTTGATTTTATTATACGGGTTATCGATAAGCCGTATTATCGAGAGGCCAATAAGTAAATGCCCTTGGGAGATGAGGTTTTAGAGTAGCTCAACTCCCAAAAGCAATATATCCTACTTCTTCAAATAACTGGGGTCTTGCCATTTTGAAGTGAAGTGGGGCGCATAGTGGGCCATTTTAGTTAACAGGACTTCAGGATCGGCATCGCTCTCAAAGAGGGAGAGATTCGATTCGGGCATAAATTTTTGCGCGATGATGCTCTTAATGCAGGTCACAAGCGGATCGTAAAAACCTGAGATATTTAGCAGGCCCGTAGGTTTATGGTGGAGTTTTAATTGCGAAGCGGAGAGTACTTCAAAGAGCTCTTCGAGCGTACCAATCCCGCCGGGCATTGCGATAAATCCATCGGAAAGCTCCATCATTTTGGCTTTACGGGTGACCATATCGGGGGTGACGATTAGTTCAGTCACGCCTTCGTGGGCCACTTCCATCTCTTTTAAAAAGGTTGGAATCACGCCGATCACTTTGCCGCCATGATCAAGCACCGAATCGGCCACCGCGCCCATGAGCCCAATTGCGCCGCCCCCGTAAACCAGGGTAATCTCTTTTTCAGCCATCGCTTTTCCAAGCGCTTTAGCACCGGCTAAATAGTTGGGGTCTTCCCCTAAATTCGATCCGCAATATACGGCGATCTGTTTCATGTTGCTCTCCTTGCAAGAATCAAGAATGGATGGAATTAAACAAAAAAAGAGACCGATCACAGGATGGCCTCTTTTTAAATCATTAAAATTTAAGGGTTACAGCGCCCATAAAACGCGCTCTTCACCTTTTAAATGCTCATAGATCGAATGAACTTCTTCTGAAGTTGTGACATAGACTTTGAGCGTTAAGGTCATATATTTATTGGTTTTGCTGAACGTGCGCACGATATGTTCCTCTTTAACGGGAGGAGCGACGCGCTCAACAAGCGATAAAATCGCCGGTTCAAATGCCTCATCATTTCCGCCAACCACTTTATAGGTAAAGTAGGTGGGAAAATCGATGAGCGATTCGCCAGTTTCTGGATTAATCATTTAAATACGTCTCCACGTTGTTTGGCCATCCTTGTCTTCAAGAACGATGCCTTTTTCCTTCAATTCATCACGAATGCGATCGGACTCGGCCCAATCTTTATTCGCGCGTGCTTCATTACGTTTTATAATGAGGGCGTCGATGTCAAAATCAAGGTCCGTTTGGTCCCCTTGTAAGAATTTTTTTGGCTCTTCCGTTAAAATGCCGAGCACATTTCCAAGCCCTTTTAAAATGGCGTGGTGTAGGGCATCTTTATGAATATTGAGCTGTGCGGCCACCTCATGCATCACACTTAAGGCAAGCGGGGTATTGAAATCATCATTCATCGCCTCTTTAAAGCGAACAATATAATCGTTATTTTCCGCGATCGCCTTGTCAAACAGCGCCTCATCACGATCCTCAATTGCCACTTGATTAAGAGCAGTATAGAAACGTTTGAGTGCATTTTCTGATTGTTCAATGGTCTCATTGCAGTAATTAATGTGCGTGCGATAGTGGGCATTTAAGATGAAAAAACGTAACACTTCCGCCGGATAGCGCGCCAAAATCTCACGAATGGTGAAGAAGTTACCGAGTGATTTACTCATCTTTTCATTATCGATATTGATAAAGCCGTTATGCATCCAAAAGTTCGCCATCGGGGTATCGTGGCAACCTTCCGACTGGGCAATTTCACACTCATGATGGGGGAATTTAAGATCCATTCCGCCGCCGTGAATATCAAAATGCTCGCCAAGTTTTTCCTTACTCATCACCGAACACTCAATATGCCAACCCGGACGACCGTTACCAAAGGGCGATTTCCACGCAGGTTCTCCCTCTTTTGCACGCTTCCAGAGCACAAAATCGAGCGGATCTTCTTTATGCTCATCCACGGCAATGCGCTCACCCGAGCGAAGATCATCGATATTTTGGTTCGATAATTTGCCATATTCCGGGAATTTACGCACACGATAGTAGACATCGCCGTTTTTAGCTTCATAAGCGAGCCCTTTTTCAATAAGGGTTTCGATCATCTCAATCATGCCGCCGATATAATCGGTCGCGCGAGGCTCATGATCGGGTGCCATAACATTTAGCGCGTCACAATCGTCATGCATTGCATCAATAAATTCGGTAGTTAGCTCGCCAATTGTGATGCCACGCTCATTGGCACGGGCAATAATTTTATCGTCGATATCGGTGATATTGCGTACAAAATTGACCTCATAACCGGCAAAACGCAGGTAGCGATTGATCATATCAAAGGCAACGAGTGAACGCGCATGACCAATGTGACAATAGTCGTAGACTGTCATTCCGCAGACATACATATTGACCTTAGGCGGTGCAATGGGTGTAAAATCCTCTTTTTTACGGGTAAGACTATTGTAGAGTTTGATCATATTGGTTTATCCACCTTGAATCGAATAAAGAATAAATAAGACAATCCTTAATTTTAGCGTAAACGGTGGGAAATATCACCCCGAAAGCGGTCTTTGCTTGATATAAATAGAGAAGTGCCTTAAAGCGATCCGTTTCGCACGATTCGAATTGAGAATAATTCCTATTCTATCTGCTATACTATCGGCTCGTTTATTTGCGATCGATTGTAAGGGATGTATCTATGATTCAACCGAAGGCTTTGCCCGCGGCTCATTTTTTAGTGGCGATTTTAACGCTGATGGCGGCTTTTGGTCCGCTCTCGATTGATCTCTATCTCCCTGCATTTTTACAGATTCAAGAGGGGCTCAATGCCGATCCTTCCGATGTAAAACGAACGCTCACTACCTTTTTAACCGGGCTCTGCATCGGGATGATGTTTTATGGCTCACTCTCGGATAAATATGGCCGGCGGAAACTGGTCTTAATCGGTTCAGTGATCTATACCGCCACCAGCATTATTAGCGCCTTTGCCACCTCCATTGAATACCTTATTTATGCGCGATTTTTCCAAGCGATCGGGGCGGGGGCGTGTATGGTGGTCGGGCGGGCCATTATTCGCGATGTCTTTAGCGGAAAAAAAGTGGCGATGATGATGTCGGTGGTGCAGGTGATTTTAATGATCGCACCGCTTGCAGCGCCTTTTATTGGTGTACAAGTGTTGAAACTCTTTGATTCATGGCGGGCACTTTTCTGGCTACTGGCGTTTTTTGGGATAATTACTTTTCTCTCGACACTCTTTTTCCTCCCGGAAACCTATAAAAAAGAGGATCGCCAAGAGGTGAGCATTCTCGGCACCTTCTATAATTACATTCGCATTCTTAAAAAGCCCGATTCGCTTGGCTCAATCTTAGGATGCGCGCTTCCTTCGGGGTTTGTATTTGCCTATATCACCGGCTCGCCGCATCTCTATCAAGAGACCTACGGGGTGAGCGAGCAGACCTTTAGCCTCCTCTTTGGAATCAATATTATTGGGGTGATTATTAGTGCGCTCCTTAATATCGTGCTGCTGCGCCGATTTTCCGTCAATAGCCTGATTATGTTTGGGCTCTCGTGGATGGCGGTTGCCGGCGTGATTACCTTCTTCTTTGCCGATTATTCGCTGATTAGCTTCCTTGTTTCGATCTTTTTATTGATGTGCGTCTCGGGCTTTGTAGGCAATAACCTTGCGTCAAAAATTATTGAGCTCAATTATCATCAAGCCGGCGCGGCGATGGCGCTCAATTCCGCCTCTCAATTTATGATCGGCTCGATTGCGAGTTTCATCGTCGGGCATAATCAAGCGCTGATGGTACCGGTAATGGCCTTTTGTGGAATTTCAGCGCTCTTTGCCTATCTCTTCTTGGTGGTGTTTTATCAAAAACGTCATGCAGGCTAATCGTAATCTCTCACATCGGCGATCGGTGTGGTTTTTATCGCATCGCTATGGCGAAAACGGATCAGTTTTTGCGCTGTTTCTTCCGGAGAACTTAAGAGCTCTTCCTCTTTAAGGGAGATAAAACGCTCTACAAGGGGGAAGGTCTCAATGGAGCTGCCTCGAATGACCGATTGCATATCCGTATCGATCACGCCCGGTGCAATGGAGGCAATATAGACCGGATTTTTAACCGATTTCTGTTCCTCAAAAACTACGCGCGTAAAGTGATCGAGCGCTGCTTTGGTCATGCAATAGACGCCCCAACCGAGATAGGCTTTTCGCCCCGCGCCCGATGAGATATTCAGCACATATTTTTTCCCGGGGAAATCCTCTAGCGCCTCGATAAATGCATTGGTGAGCGCAATTGGAGCGGTAATATTGAGCGCCACCGCATTTTGAATCGAATGGGCATTGACGCTCCCGATTAATCCAATGGGTTCCACCATACCGGCATTATTAATGAGAGTAATGCTCGCTGCGCCTTGCCGATTTTCATCAATCCAATTGATAATCTCCGGAATGGTATCGATATCGGTAAGATCGAGGGTTAAAAAATGGTCGAGGGCTTCGGGATTATTGCGCGCGATACGGAGCACGATGCTCTCAGGATCTTTATCGAGCTTTGTCGCGAGTGCCTTACCAATTCCCCGCGATGCGCCTGTCACAATATAGAGATGAGTCGCCA
The DNA here is from genome assembly GCA_945619025.1 of uncultured Ignatzschineria sp. Taxonomy (GTDB): domain Bacteria; phylum Pseudomonadota; class Gammaproteobacteria; order Cardiobacteriales; family Wohlfahrtiimonadaceae; genus CALZBJ01. The sequence continues at coordinate 30,894 of CALZBJ010000014.1, forward strand.
TAAATATGAATACTCCTTATGTCTGTTTTGTAATTCATTAGATCGAGATGATCTTAGGAGTTGAGTGTAACCCATTCCCGCGTGAATTATGGTATTTTTATTGTAGTATTTAACCGTTTGAGGCAGAGCGATGAGTCACGATAACAAGCAAAACAGAGCGTCATACATTATGGCGATCGACCAAGGGACGACCAGTACGCGGGCGATGATTTTCGATCATGCGGGGCGAATTGTGGGGATGTCGCAAAAGGAGTTTTCCCAATCGTTTCGCAAACCGGGCTGGGTCGAGCATGATGCCAATGAGATTTGGGGGACAGTATTATCGGTGATGGCAATGGTGCTCACCGAATCCAATATCCGCGCCGATTCCATTGCGGCGATCGGCATTACCAATCAGCGTGAAACTACCGTGGTGTGGGATAGAGAAACCGGTCTACCGATTCATCCGGCCATTGTGTGGCAATCGCGCCAAAGTGATGCCATTTGCCATCAGCTCAAAGAGGCAGGGTATGAGCCACTTTTTCGTGAAAAGACCGGTTTATTGCTCGATCCTTATTTCGCTGGCACCAAAGTTAAATGGATTTTAGATCATGTCGATGGGGCGCGTCAGCGTGCGGAAAAAGGCGAGCTCTTATTTGGCACGATCGATAGTTGGCTGATCTGGAAACTCTCCGGTGGGAAAGCCCATGTCACCGATTATTCCAATGCCTCAAGAACGCTGCTATATAACATTCATACCCTTAAATGGGACCAAGAACTTCTCGATATTTTGGCGATTCCACACGCGATGCTCCCTGAAGTTAATCCGTCATCACACATCTATGCAACCACCGAAGAGGATCACTTTTTCGGGCAACAAATTCCCATTGCAAGCGCGATTGGCGATCAGCAAGCGGCGCTCTTTGGGCAAACCTGCTTTGAGGCGGGGCATGCGAAAAACACCTACGGCACGGGATGTTTTATGTTGATGAATACCGGCGAAAAGGCGGTGCATTCAAAACATGGATTATTAACCACGATTGCTTGGGGGCTCGATGGAAAAGTAAATTATGCGCTGGAAGGCTCGATCTTTGTGGCAGGTTCCGCAATTCAGTGGCTGCGCGATGGGCTACGAATGATTCAATCGGCGCCTCAATCAGAGCAATATGCAACGCGGGTTACGAGCAGTGAGGGGGTCTATGTGGTGCCGGCATTTGTCGGGCTTGGCACGCCTTATTGGGATTCCGAGGCGAAAGGGGCGATTTTTGGATTAACTCGCGGGACTGAAAAAGAGCATTTTATTCGGGCAACGCTTGAATCCCTTGCCTATCAAACACGCGATGTCTTGGAAGCGATGGAGGAAGATTCGGGGGTTTCGCTGAAGCGGTTACGCGTTGATGGCGGGGCGGTTCAAAATAACTTTTTAATGCAATTTCAATCGGATCTACTTAGCGTTCCGGTAGAACGGCCGTCAATCTCAGAAACAACGGCTCTTGGCGCGGCTTATCTTGCCGGGCTTGCCGTTGGGTTTTGGCCCTCAAAAGAGGCGATTGCAAAATATTGGGCTCTTGACCGAGAGTTTACCCCGCAGATGGAACCGATCACGCGGGAAAAACTCTATCATGGTTGGAAAGTGGCGGTGAATGCCACCATGCAGTTTAAGCCCTAAGTTGCTCGTCAGAGTCGGGGAGGGGCGCCTACAGTAAGTTGTGTTGCTTTAATACAGCATAAGTGGTCCGCCCGATCTCGGCCGGTGAACGTGTATAGGTAATTCCGGCTCGTTCAAACGCTCTAAATTTATCCTCCGCAGTGCCTTTCCCTCCGGCAATAATCGCGCCGGCATGGCCCATTCGTTTTCCAGGGGGTGAGGTGACCCCGGCGATATAAGCGATAACGGGTTTACGAATGTTCGATTGGATAAATTCAGCCGCGCGCTCTTCAGCAGTTCCACCAATCTCGCCGATCATAATAATGGCATCTGTCTCAGGATCGTCTTCAAATAAAGCGAGAATCTCCATTTGATTTAATCCAATAATCGGGTCGCCACCGATGCCAATGCAAGTAGATTGCCCAAGCCCTAATTCGGTCGTCTGTGTGACCGCTTCATAGGTCAAAGTGCCCGAACGCGATATTACCCCGATACGCCCTTTTTTATGAATATGCCCCGGCATAATCCCGATTTTACAGGCATCAGGCACAATAATTCCCGGGCAATTAGGGCCAATTAAACGGACATTGGGCACCGATTGGATATATTTTTTCGCAATAATCATATCGTGAATGGGGACATGCTCGGTGATTACGATAATCAGTGTAATGCCGGCATCGACCGCTTCAACAATGGAGTCGAGCACAAAAGGCGCGGGCACAAAGATGACACTGGTATCGGCAGAGGTAGCTAAAACCGCCTCGCGCATCGTATTAAATACCGGCTTTCCAAGATGGATTTCGCCCCCTTTCCCAGGGGTCACACCGCCCACAATATGGGTTCCATAGGCCATGCACTCTTTTGCGTGATAGGTACCCGTTTTCCCGGTGAAGCCTTGCACTAAAACTTTTGTCTCTTGATTAACTAAGATCGCCATTTTGACCTCCTGTTGTTCTATTATCCATGGGCGTATTTCCGGTGGCCTCGATCACTGCTTGGATCACTTTTTGAGCGGCATCAGCAAGATCCTCGGCCACGATAATGGGAAGATTAGCTCTATCAATCAGCGCAAGGCCCTCTTCGGCATGATTTCCCGCAAGGCGCACCACGATGGGGCGAGTAATATACCCCTCCTCCATTGCGTTAATAATGGCCTCGGCAATCATATCGCAACGCACAATGCCCCCAAAGATATTGACTAAAATCGCCTCTACCTTCGGATCAGACAAAATCAGTTTAAAGGCCGCTAAAACCGCCTTTTCAGTCGCGCCACCACCCACATCTAGAAAATTGGCCGGCGTTGCGCCATAAAAATGAATAATATCCATGGTCGCCATTGCAAGCCCCGCGCCATTAACCATGCACCCAATATTTCCCCCAAGCGATACGTAGCTAAGATTATATTCCGCCGCCATCAGCTCATAGCGATTTTCCTGCGAACGATCTTGCTCGGCAACGTGCTGAGGCTGTCTAAAGCGAGCATTATCATCAATGGAAATTTTTGCATCGATCGTCATCAGCCGGCCATCTCTCAATACCGAAAGTGGGTTAATCTCTAGCAGCGCAAGATCATGCTCTATAAAGGCTTTATACGCGCCTTGCACCATTTTAATAAACCCATTAAGTTGCGATTCATTGAGGCCTAATTGATGCCCCATATCCCGCGCATGGCTAACGCGCAATCCAACGAGTGGAGAGAGCGCTATTTTAAAGATCTTATCGGGCATGGTTTTGGCAACCTCTTCAATCTCCATACCGCCTTCAGTGGAGACCATAAAGGTGATGCACTCATTTTCCCGATCGAGCGTTGCCCCTAGATAGAACTCCTTTTCAACCGGATAGAGATTTTCAGAGATTAAAAGCGCATGAATGGGCTGGCCTTTTTCATCGGTTTGTGGGGTTATGAGTGATTGCCCAAGGAGCGAGGAAGCATATTCCCGCGCTTCTCCTAAACTCTCCACCACGCGGACACCGCCGGCTTTTCCTCGTCCGCCTGCATGAATTTGCGCTTTAATCACTGCTGTATGGGTGCCTAATTGGCTCGATAATTGCGTATATGCATCCACCACCTCCTCAATCGTTGTGGCTAAGATCTCATAGGGAAGGGGAAATCCATACTGCCTAAGCAGGGCTTTGGCTTGATATTCGTGTAGGTTCATTGGCATTACCTCTCGTTTTATTTTGTTATTGTTGTTATAGATTGTTATAGATGGGTATCTTCTTAAGATAAACGGCCAAGTCTTCTATATTGAATCACAATTGAATCATAAATTTCATTATTTTTCCGTTATAAGAGATGTGATAACATACTCTTATTAAGAAATATGAACGTGTAATTCTCTAGTATTTACTCGAAAGGAACTATGGTATGAGCTTATCTTCACTCAATCGACGTCACACCTTTTTACAATTTAAAGAGAAAACCTATGATCTGCTTGTGATCGGCGGAGGGATTACCGGTGCGGGGATTGCACTTGATGCAGCCAGTCGCGGAATGAGCGTTGCGCTCGTTGACAAAAGTGACTTTGCCGCGGGGACAAGTAGCCGATCAACCAAGCTCGTTCACGGAGGCTTGCGCTATCTTAAAAACTTCCAATTTAAAGTGGTCGCCGATACCGGGAAAGAGCGCTCTATCGTCCATCAAAATGGCCCACACGTCACCCATCGTGAGCCGATGTTATTGCCCATTCATAAAGGCGGTGGACTCGGGCGATTTACGACATCCCTTGGCCTACGTTTTTATGATTATCTGGCGGGGGTGAAAGAGGATGAACGCCGCGCAATGCTAAAGGCGAGTGATGTCTTAGCGAAAGTCCCTAATCTTAAAAAAGAGGGGCTTAAAGGGGGCGGATATTATGTGGAATATCGCACCGATGATGCGCGTCTAACCATTGAGGTGATTAAAAAAGCCCATGAGCTTGGGGCGGATGTGATTAACTACGCCGAAGTAAAAGCCTTTAACTATGATGATTCCGGCATGGTGGAAGGCGCGGTGATTACCGATAAGGCAACCAATAATACCTATCTTATCGATGCGCGCGTGGTGGTCAATGCGACCGGTCCTTGGGTTGAAAATTTAGAACGCATTATTAATTCTAAAAACGACTCAACAAAGGACCAGCAAAACGAGCGCCTACTGTTAACTAAAGGGGTGCACATTGTCTTTGATAAAGCACGCTTCCCGCTTGAGCAATCGATCTATTTTGATACCGAATATGATAAACGGATGATCTTTGCGATCCCACGGGGCAACAAGGTTTATGTTGGAACGACCGATACTATCTATGTGGCCGAGAAAGAGAATCCCCCGATTACCACGATGGATCGTTACTATCTGCTCGGTGCGATCAATTATATGTTCCCAACACTCGGTTTGACGGAAGTGGATATTGAATCGTCTTGGGCGGGCTTGCGTCCGTTAATTAAAGAGGATGGAAAAGATCCTTCGGCCATCTCCCGTAAAGATGAGATTTGGGAAGATCATACCGGCGTGATGACCATTACCGGTGGGAAATTAACAGGCTATCGCTTAATGGCGGAAGAGATTGTCGATCGCGTCGCTGAAAAGCTTAAAATCGGCTTTGAACGGGAATTTAATCCGTGCCAAACGCTCACACTTCCCATTTCAGGCGGGAATATCGCTATCGATCAATATGAGGCATTTATTGAGGCAAAAGGGAAAGAAGCGATTGAGTTTAATCTCACCGAAGAGGCAGGCAGACGCTTAGCGGCCTTTTATGGCACCAACGTCGATAAACTCTTTACCTTAGCGAAAAATGCAACGCCCGATAAGATGGGAAATCTCCCCATTGAGCTCTATGTGCGTCTTTTATATGGACTCGAGGAAGAGGCGATTATGACCCCCGCTGATTTCTTCATCCGTCGTACCGGCGCGCTCTATTTTGATATCGATGCGGTCTACGCCTATAAAGATGATCTTCTAAAAGTGATGGCGCGTTATTTTGGTTGGTCACTTGAGCGAATTGCCTACTATAATGCAGAGATGGCGAGTGCAATCTATCATGCAACGCACGCAGTGGAAGAAGAGGGCGTGATTAAGATTGGTATGACAGGAATGGACGGCGCTCAAAAACCTGAAACCTTAAAAGCACTTGAAGCCGATGTGGAGGCGCATTTTAAAGCCCGTCAGGCGCGTCTTAGCCATCAAGCGAAAGAGGCAAAAAAAGCCCTCCATCATCAAGAAACACCGAAGAACCCTCAAAAGGAGGAACCTGCGATGGATGAAGAGTAGACGTTACGTTCAATATTTATGAAATAAAATATATAGATATATACAAACAAAGAGAGCCTGGCGATGTGCCGGGCTTTTTTTATGATCGATTTAATAGGATTAATAGGCGCGAGGGGGATTAATGCGTATAATAGACAATCATTGTATGGATGTATTAGTATAGTGGATCAAGGGATAACCAATAAAATAATATCGTTACATTGAGGATACTGACAGATATGGATAAAATTAATGATGCTCTTCGCACCAAGCTTGAAGAGCGCAATTTTGAGGATGAACTCTATAAAGCCATTTTACTGCTTGAAACGAAAGAGGAGATGAAAGCCTTTTTCAAGGATCTCTGCACGCCTCAAGAGATTAGCGCCATGGCGGAACGTTGGAAAGTGTGTCAGCTTCTCGAGCGGGGTGATCTCTCCTATCGGGATATTAATGCACTTACTGGCGCAAGTTTGACAACGATTGGCCGTGTGGCGCGTTTTATTAAAGATGAGGATAATCGCGGCTACATTAATGTACTTGCTAAGCTTTCACCTGAGGAAAAGCTATAGTTTTAGTTCAATCTCATTTTAATCCATCTCTCATCAACGCAAAACCCGGACAACCTAATTAAACCTATGACAGATTCACGTTTTGAGAATCATTTACTCACCCAATTTAAGATTCAATATCCCATCATTCAAGCGCCGATGGCAGGGGGTATTACTACGCCAACATTTTTAAAGGCTGTGTTTGATGCAGGTGCGTTACCCTCGCTTGCAACGGGCTATCGCTCGCTTACGGGATTAAAAGAGGATTTAGAGGCGCTAAAAACGTTAGGCGTGAGCATCTATAATGCTAATCTCTTTGTACCAGAGCTATTAACAAAAGAGACGGTTGCTAAGGCAAAGCCTGCTTATCAGGCATTAAAACCCTTTTATGGGGCGTTAAATATCACTCAAGAACCGATCGAGTTTCGTGAAATCCAAGAGCTTGACGATTATGCCAAAAAGGTTGAGCTTCTATTGGAATATCGTGTGCCGATTGTCTCATTTGTGTTTGGTATGCCCTCGATGGAGATTATTCGCCAGTTTAAAGCAATTGGCACTTATACGATTGGTACGGCGACATCGATTGAAGAGGTCGTGGCGCTCGATACGCTTGAGCTGGATGCGATTATTCTCCAAGGAATTGAGGCGGGCGGGCACCGGGCCAGTTTTATTTCAGATTGTGAGGATGGGGATGATCTTCGCACCCTTCTGAAAAAAGCCAAACAAGTGACCGATCGCCCACTTCTTGTGGCTGGCGGGATTTGTCAGTATCTCGATATCGATCACTATTTAACCGAAGGGGCAGCGGCTGCGGTCATTGGGACGGCCTTTTTAGCGTGCGCTGAAAGTGGCGCGTCGTCACTTCATAAAGAGAAAATCTTAAATGCCTGCGCCGGTGAAACGATGCTCACCAACGCCTTTACCGGCAAATGGGCTCGCGGATTTACCAATCGCTTTATGCTGCAATATGCCGAAGATGATCTTCTCGTTGCCTGTTATCCTGTCCAGCATTATTTTACAAGCGCGCTCCGGGCGGAAGCGAAAAAAACTAATTATCCCGAATATATGTCGCTTTGGGCGGGAATGAATGCGCACCGCGTCACCGAGAAAACAGTTAAAGCGCTGATGGCGCGTCTTGTATCGCCGTAATGCTCCTTTTCGAACCATATCAGCCTCCTTCATCATGATGTAACCATGAGGGGAGGTTTTATTTTGGCTTCACTCTTTCCAATTAGGATATATTGTTGTACCATTACAGTGGAACAGGCAGAAAGCGGTAGCGGAGATGTGAAAATCCCGCCCTTTTTTATACAATTAAGTCCATTTATAATCATTCAACACGGTCGTGTGTAAGGAGAATCATGAAAAAGTTACTAATGTCATTGATGGTCGGTAGCCTACTTGTGACAGGCGCTGTAAATGCTGAAGAAGTGAAGAAAGTCTATGTCAATAAAATCGTCGATCACCCTGCGCTCGATATGACGGCAAAAGGGATCAAAGATGGTCTTGAAAAGCACGGCTTTGTTGATGGAAAAAACCTTGATTTCCGTGTTGAATCGGCTCAAGCAAACGTACCGCTTGCAGGGCAGATCTCCACTAAATTTGTGAGCCAAGGCGCCGATGTGACCGTTGGATTAGGAACGCCTTCCGCGCAAAGTTTAGTGAAACCGGCGATGGATGGCAAAACCAAAATGGTCTTTAGCTCAATCACCGATCCCGTTGGCGCGAACCTTGTTACTAAATTAGAAGGCTCGAATAATAACGTTACCGGTATGTCAAACTACGTCGATGTTGAGCCACAGCTTGAGATGTTCAAACGTGTGATCCCGAATCTTAAAAAATTAGGATTTATCTATAATCCGGGCGATGCGAACTCAATCAAGCAATATGATGACCTTAAAAAAGCAGCGAAAGCGATGGATTTAGAAGTGGTTCGCCAAGTGGTTAACCGTACCTCTGATGTACCGCAAGCGGCAGCCTATTTAGCAGCGCGTACTGATGCGATCTTCATCTACGGTGATAATACAGCTCTTGCAGCGCTTGAAAGCATTGTGATGGCCGGCAATAAAGGCGGCGTACCGGTATTTGTTGCCGATACGGATGCGGTAGAAGTCGGTCCTTTAGCGGCGCTTGGTCCAAACCAATATGATCACGGTTTAGAAACTGCGGATATGATTGCCGATATTTTAAACGGTAAAGATATCAATACGATTCCGGTAGGATTCCCTTCAAAAATGGAACTCTATCTCAATCTTGATGCTGCAAAAGCACTCAATATGGAATTGCCACAAGCGCTAATCGATAGCGCGGCAGTATTAATCAACGACGGCAAACAAGAAGTAAAATAATCGATGGGATTTGATGAATTAATGATGAGCCTGAATCTCGGGCTCATCTTTGGAATTGTAGGGATGGGGGTTTTCATCACTTTCAAAGTGATCGACTTCCCAGACCTTACGTGCGATGGATCGTTCGCCTTTGGACTCGCCGTTACCGGCGTTTTAATTCAGCAGGGCGTTAATCCCTACTATGTACTTTTAGTCTCTGTGATTGCCGGCGCACTTGCCGGAGCGGTCACGGGGATTTTAAATGCCTACTTTAAAGTGACCGATCTGTTGGCGGGAATTTTAGTGACATTTATGCTCTATTCAGTGAACGTACGGGTCATGAGTGAACAGACCAACCGTACGCTCTTATTTCACGATACAAGCTTTAGCGTTTGGACCGATAAAGTGATGGCACCGCTCGAAGGTGCATCGAGCTTTATTCAAAACTTAAGCATGGACCATCCGATGACGATTTTAATCGTTATCTCGCTGCTTATTATCGGGCTGTTAACTTGGTTACTCAGCACCGATATGGGGCTTTCCATTCGCGCGATTGGTCAAAACAAACGTCTTTGCCAAAATAGCGGCGTGAATGTGAAATGGATGGTAATTCTCGGCGTTGCCATGGGAAATGGGTTAGTGGCACTCGGCGGCTCACTCTTTGGTCAATTTACCGGCGTTGCGGACATTAACGCAGGAATCGGTACCATTATTACCGGTTTTGCAGCGGTTATTATTGGGGAAAAAGTTCTCCCATTTCGCTCAATTTGGGTCAAACTCATTAGCTGTATCCTCGGTTCAACACTCTTCCACTTAATCAAAAGTGCGGCACTCAATGCAGAAAGCCTCAACCTTGAAGCCTATGATTTTAATATCATTGCGGGAGTCATTATCGTGCTTGTGATGGTTATGCCAGGGGGGAGACGGAAATGTTAAAACTTAACTCGATCGATGTGGTGGTCGGCAAGGGCACTCAACTTGAACGAAAAGTGCTTTTTGACCTTGATTTAGAGGTGGCTGAAGGTGAATTTCTCGTCATTATTGGCGGGAACGGTGCAGGGAAATCGACGCTCTTTAACGTCATTTCTGGATTTATGCGCCCCGAAAGTGGCTCTATTTTCTTAGATGGAAAAGAGATCACCAAAACCTCTCAAATTGCGCGCTCGCGGGATGTCTCCATTGTGATGCAAGATCCACGCGTCGGCACCATGGAAAATCTCACAATTTTAGAAAATATGGCCTTTGCCTATAAGCGCGGGAAAAATCGTCTCTTTCGATTTTTTAATCAAAAAGAGCGCGTTGAACTCTTTAAAAAGCGTCTTGCACTCCTTGATATGGGGCTTGAAAATCGCCTTAATGAAACGGTAGCGAATCTCTCAGGCGGGCAGCGGCAGGCACTTAGCCTGATTATGTCGATCATCAGTGAGTCTAAAATTTTACTATTAGATGAGATTACGGCGGCGCTCGACCCGAAAATTGCGGAAAACGTGATGGAGATTGCCAACCGAATTGTACGAGAGGAAAAACTCACCTGCATCATGATTACCCATAACATGGAACATGCCATTGAATATGGCGACCGCACCATGCTCCTTAAAAATGGGGCGTTTATGAAGTGCTATACCAAAGAAGAGAAAAAGGCGCTTAAAGCAACCGATTTAGCGCTTGAATTTGCGGAAGCGTAATCTGAGGATTCTCTCGGAATTACATCAAATAATGCTAGGATACTGTGATCGATCTTAAAATCGCTCACAGTATTTTTTTGCCCTATATAATTAATGACTGACTTACCAATAATCCACCGTTTTCCAAGACCTGATCGGCCATTAACCGATAAAGAAACGAGGCTTTACGCGCTTGCCGATGAGGCGCTCGTTGCTTTAGAAAATGTGTTTTTAAAGGCCGAGAAATTTTATCAAACCCCCTTTCCACGGCCAGAGCTTAATTTTAAACAACGGGGAAAGATTGCAGGATCAGCAAGACCGAATAGCTGGGAGATTCGGCTCAATCCCATTCTTTTTTTAGAAAATAGTGAGGCGTTTTTAAGCGAGGTGATTCCCCATGAAGCGGCGCATCTCATTACCGCGCGCCGTTATGGACGAGTGAAACCTCACGGCAAAGAGTGGCAGTTTGTGATGAATAACGTGATGGGGCTTCCTGCACGGGTCACCCACCAATTTGAGACGACATCTGTCGCGGGAAAAACATATCCCTACCGCTGTCAATGCCAAACTCACGCGCTCACCATTATTCGTCATAATCGCATTTTACGAGGCGGGGAATATCGTTGCATTAAATGCAAATCGCTCCTTATCTATCTCGACAAAGAGATAAAATAAAGAGCGATTAATAGATAGTTTTAATTTCTGAACAGATTATCCAGATTATTAATAAATTCCGGCAGTGTAAGGAACGCCGTAATCACGGGTAATTTTAGACCCATCGATCACTTTTCCTTCTGTTTCGCGATTGTTTTCATTCTCTGCACTCTCAGCATCTTCTACAAATATCGGGGCGGAAATTCCGAGCGTATCAGCCATGTTGGTGTAGTAGTCAATTCGAGTGGGATGAGAATCGGCCACAACATTATAAATTTGATTACTCTCCCAATCGGATTTTACCAGCGCTTTGATCATCTCAATCACATCATTTTGATGAACAAGGTTCACCGGATGATGTGGGTTTTTCACATCATGACGGCCGGATAATGCATGGGCAGGGTGACGATCCGCGCCAATTAAACCGCCTAAACGAAGAATCGTAACGGGAATATTCACCTCGTGAATGAGCGCATCTTCGATCACTTGAATCGCTTTTCCGCTATCGCTCACTGGATCTAAAATCGCCTCTTCTGTGAGATTCCCGGTTTGATCACCATAAACCGAGATTGAGCCGGTAAAAATGAGGCGTTTCACCCCGCAATAATGGGCGGTTTTCCCTAGAGCTTTCACGATGGAAGGATACTTTTTCACCCCATGATGGGCATTCGGTGGGAGCGTTACAATCATGGTGTCACAATTGAAAAGATCGCGCACGCCACTTTCCCGAAGTGAGAAGTCGAGCGTGGTATTAAAGAGCTGGCAATCGATCCCTTCAGCCAGCACTTTTTCCACGCCTTCGGAGGAACTTTTCGAGCCTTTAACGTTAAATCCATCGGCTTTGAGTGCTTTTGCAAGCGGTAAGCCAAGCCAGCCGAGTCCAATAATGGAGATGGTCTGTGTCATGAAAATCCTTTTGGAAAACTAAAAATCGTAAACGCACAATTATACGCTATATTGTCTCAAAAGGGCGTGGCGAGATGGGAAAAAGTCCGGCATCACTGTAAATGAATAAATTCAGATGCGAATGATTCCAGCTTGCGCTATAATACTCACCCAACAAATTGGGGAAATCGCCCAAAGTCAAAAAGCGTATAACCGATCAATCAAATTGGAAAGGTGGAATGGGATGAGCCAAGCATTTTTTAAAGTAGAAGAGATTAGCTGCGGACACTGTACATCACGTATCGAGAAGGCATTAGCGGAACTTGAAGGCGTTTCAAAGGTTTCTGCAAGCGTTGATGACAAAATGGTTGAAGTCACGTATGACAGCGAAAAGTTAACCGTTGACGATTTAATCGACGAGTTCGATGCGATCGGGTTCGATGCCATGGAAGCCTAACGGCAAATTACTAAAAAATAGACATTCAAACACGCTCTAAAATCATATCAAGATCTCTAGAGAGGTGTTAAAAGGGACTGATCGAATCCTCAATCAGTCCCTTTTTTTATGCGCCTTTAAACAATTCCATCAATGCTTATAACGTATTAAGCGGGGTTTCTTTAAGCGCTTTAAGTGCGGCGATCACCATTTTTGTGGAGTTTTTCGCAGCAAATTCAAGATATTCCACAAAGGTCATCGGCATCTCTTGCTCGGGGATATCCGAAAGCGCCCGGAGCACTACAAACGGCGTATCGTATTGATAGCAGACTTGTGCAATGGCCGCGGCTTCCATCTCAACGGCTAAAATTCCCGGGAAACTGGTTTTGATAAATTCCGTCCGCGCTTTATCGGCAATAAAGGCATCGCCCGTACCGATAAGACCGATCCGATAATTGAGCCCAATCTGTGGCACAATTTCACTCATCAGTTTTACAAGACGCGAATCGGAAGGATAGCGCGCCGGCATGCCCGGCAATTCTCCGAGTACACAATCATTAATCGCCGTGGAATCGATGTCGTGATGGATCGTTTCATCGGAAATCACAATATCCCCAATGGCCAAATCGGTAATTAAACCGCCCGCAGAACCAATATTTAAGATGAGTTCCGGCTGAAAGCGCTCATGCAAAATGGTGGTTGCCATCGCGGCATTCACCTTACCAATCCCCGATTTTACCAGCACAATATCAAGCCCTTCAAACGTGCCTTGAAATAGCTTCGTATTCGCTACGGTCAGCTCCGTTCTATTTTCGATTTTTTCGGCGAGGAGGGCAATCTCTTGCTCCATCGCGCCAATGATCGCAATTGTCATTTTCTCTCCTAAAATGAAACTCTCACACTACTTTTATGATAAAAATACTATAAACATAAAAAGCGTTGGGATACTCCTAAAAATTAGGCATTACCAACGCTTTCTGTTTGATTAATCGATGCATCAATAATCGTAAAGCCCGTAATTATTGCGCCGGAGGATTGAGGGTAATCTCAACACGGCGGTTTTGCGCGCGCCCTTCAGGGGTTGCATTACTTACAAGCGGCTCACGCGGACCTGCGCCATACATCTGGATGCGATTTTGATCGACGCCCATCATAATCAATTGTGAAGCAACACTCTCCGCACGTTGGCGAGAAAGCTTGCTATTGAGCGCATCCGAGCCGGTGCTATCGGTATGGCCAATCACATTAATGTTGGTACGATTGTACTCTTTTAGCACCATCGCAACGCCGCGAAGGGTGTTCGCGCCTTGCGGTTTAATGTTACTCTCGCTTGAGTCGAAGGTCACATTATTGGGCATATTGAGGATAATTTGATTGCCTTGACGAGTTACACTAACGCCCGTTTGTGCCAGTTCATCACGGAGTTTTGCTTCTTGCACGTCCATGTAATACCCAACGCCACCCCCCAGTGCTGCGCCGGCACCAGCACCAATCAGTGCGCCTTTACCGCGATCTTTTTTCGAAGAGGTTAGGGCGCCAACGCCTGCACCAACGGCCGCGCCGATCATCGCACCGGTCGAACCTTTGGCCATCTTATCTTCACGAGTGTAAGGGTCCACCGTCGTGCACGCTGAAAGAATAAAGAGCGCTGTTGTTGTGAACGCTAATTTTTTCATCATTTAAGTCAATTCCTTTCTAGTTGTCTCAAATTTAGCTTAAATTCATTATTTTTTAGTAGCGCTCGTAACGATTATATTGCTGTTGGTTACGGTCACTTTTATCCATCATATAGCCGGTATTTCCGCCTAATACAGCTCCCGCTCCCGCACCAATGAGAGCGCCTTTACCACGGTCTTTTTTCGAAGAAACCAGCGCGCCTAATCCTGCGCCTACCGCAGCGCCAGTTACAATACCGACTTGCGCCTTTTCACCGGCATACGGATTTGACCCGGTATTATACGGATTGCTACTGCAACTTGTCAGGGTGAAAACGCCGATTAAACCAGCGGTCATCAGTAATGTTGAACGTTTCATAAATAAACCTCCAAAGTGGATTATGTTCGATATCGTTATCATAGCATGAGAAAAATTTAAGGTTAACGAATCAATAAGCTTTTTAACGCTCAATAACGCAAAAAAGAGCAATAAAAACGCCCTGAGATCGTTTGCATTAAGCGAGGATCTTCAGGGCGATTTACTTATAATAAATTAATAATACTTTAATTAAATAGCTCTTTGTTTAATGTAGAGGCGTTTGCCACTAGTTAAATCACTTTCAGGTGGTCCAAAAATATCACCTATAAGCATTGTTTCAGAGTAATTAGCACCTTTGTATGTTGTATGCGTTTTGGTTGTTTTTTGCTTAGGGTCCTTTGAGATGGGAGCATAACTACCATATTCATCTACTAGCTCATCAATAAAACCATGATTATAACTGCCACCATATGTGTTTCGCGTGGTAATCCAAGCACCAGTTGGACGACCAAAAGCATCGTCATTTAAGTGACGACCATTATGCTTTAGTAGCTCTCCTGATTCTGAATCGCGATATACTAATCCTGCATTACCATTATATAAGTCTAGCATCATTTCATTGCCTGAAATAGAATCTCCCAAACATGGGTCCTTAGGATCGCCTGGGCGATATACCCAACTAGAGAAGTTTACATACTTATCGCCTACAATCACTGCTGATTTTACAACCCTCTCACCAGTACTTTGATTGCGATATATTAATGGCATCTTCCAACCATACTCTTCTACCTTCATTTGAGAATTGCTTGAGGTGTAAAGTTTCAGATAATCTGAACGATCATTTTCCTCAATATTGACAATTTCTTGAGTAACTAATTGATTGATGTTAGTTAGATCATTTCGATCACGCAAACCATAAAAATAATGTAGCTCTTTTAGTGCTTCTGGGGAGGTATCTTTTAATGATCGATCATGCCCCGTGCCAAAATAGACCCAAAAGTCTTTATTTTTAGGATGTTGATAAATGATTGGGCGCACAGTTATAGGTTGCATTGATGTACCAGTGCTGAATAATTTAGTTTTACTCCTTACTTTTATATCCGCATTTTCTGTCGTAAAGGTTACTTTATATAAATCACCACTATAGTCTCCGACATAAAGCGCATCTAACCTTTGTAATCCCGTATGTGGATCTTCGCTGGTGACTAATGAAGGCGAGCCTGCACCTAAACCATTATTTGATAAAAGCACTTTTGTTACCAATGCTCCATCCATAGGATCAATTATGTATACTATTGATTTTTTAACACCAAAGCCATTACCAAAAATAGCTAAAGCTCGAGTGTCTTGGTTTATTGTTCCTTGATTGATAAAGTCTACTTCTGAAAAAGTATACCCGAGATCTTCAAATCCGGGGGTTTCATTTGTAATTTCAAAATTAACTTTGAACTCGCTAGAGTAGGTCGTTAAGTTTTTGTTTGCCTGATAGAGCTGATAACCGACTAAAGCACGCCCTCCTGAGCCCATTGATGTAATTCCAATCGATCTATAGGTTTGATTTCTATCTAGAAAATCAAATAAGTGCGTTGTTCCATCTACTTTGAATTGATGGTTATAATATATATGAGTAATGTCTTTTATATCTTTAGCAAAAAATGAAGGGAAATAACTAACCACTCGAGTACCAGGTTTATATCCTTGACTGGTTTTCCCGGATTTCTCTGCTGCAATAAAACTTATTAAACCATCATTTGCCCCTGTAATTAAATAATTTACCCACATAGTGCGACGGCGCTTATCAATATACTTAATAAATTGATCACGCTGTTGTTTGCTTATAACATCTAGGTTTAAGTTAGGAACATCAGTTGCAAAATATGTTATATCCGAATTAATCGTAGCTCCCATCA
>CALZBJ010000015.1:0-40913 GCA_945619025.1 uncultured Ignatzschineria sp.
CACTCAACTTAGACAAAATGATTTTACAATCGGGATTTATTTAAAAATGACTATAATACAGCTATTTTTATAACAATTAAGAAACGGCTTAATAATCTTTTTTATGCTGATTGCAAAGAAAAAGCACCCGCGTTTAGAACGACTGGGTGCTTTTTATAATCTGATGAGGGCATTTTTAGGCGTGGATTTAAATCAGATCCGCGCCTTTTTTCATCCATTCACATGTTGTTTACATAGTTATTAAAGATAAGCTCGGTGGCCTCTTTATGGTGCTGGATAAAGACCTTTTTCGCGCGATCAAAGTTGCGATTGCGGAGATGCTCAACAATTGAAAAGTGCTGATCAAGCGCTTTACGAAGAACCTTTTCCCGGCTCTGATGCTTCATATAGCTCTCGTGTTGAATAAAGTTGATCGAGACATAATATGAGGGATACATATTGGTTAAAACACGGCTATTAGCGGCTTTAACGAGCTCGAAATGATAGAGATAGTTGTGCTGTGAGATATGGTTAAGATCGTCAAGGTCGATCACCATCTGCTGGGCGTGATATTCCATCTTATCTAAAATTTCGGTGAGATCTTCATTGTCTTCCACTTTTTCAAGCGCACGCATTTCGATATAGCGTTTAAAAGCGTAAAGATCGAGGATCTCTTCGAGGTTGTGTTCATATAAAAACGTGCCTCGGTTCTCAATTTTATGGGCCACCCCTTCGGTAATGAGCATCAAAATCGCCTCACGAACCGGCGCACGGCTCACTTTCAATTTCTTTGCATAGACCTCTTCGGTGATCTTCTCACCGGGCTTTAATTCGCCATTTAAAATATCTTCGAGAATCGAGTTCTTGATCTGTCCCGGCAACGAAATATATTGATTCTGTTCCATCAAGATAGGGTGTTTGATTTTGCCTTCGCGTGCCGTAATAGTTTTTTCCTCTGACATATTCGTACTGTTTCCATTTTTTGCAATCGGTTTCAATAGACTCCCGTCTACCACATTTGACGACCGTATTTATTGTTATATCCGCTCACGATAAACGAAAATTAAGTGGGCGATTGTAATGTACGTCAAATTGTCGCCATTTTACCCTAATTTACTCAATTAGTGTAAGAGGCTTACACTATTTTACGTTCAAATATTGATCATCTTCAGGTAATTCCTCTAAACGTGACGCTTCAATCACCGATTTTACGAATTGATCATAACGGTAGGCTTCCGCAATCGGCACTAATGGGTAGCGTTCAGGTTTACGTTTCTCTTTTTCGATCTGTGCCTCTTCGATCTCACCAAGGAGCAGCTCTTTAATCTGTTGCGCCTCTTCGTTTTCCATATACTCTTTCACGGTATCTTCATCGATACGGGGGTCAAGCGCAGCTGAGATCGGCGATGTATGACCATCGGGCATAATAACGTGGGGAAGGGCTTCTTCCGGCGCTCTTTCAAGACGGCGGCTCGCTTTGAGAAGGTTGAGTCCAATGACGCTAAAGGCGCCAAAAAAGAAAAAGAGATAGAGCCCGGTGCCGCCAAAGCGTTGCATAAAGTAGCTCGCAATGAGCGGACCAATCCCGGCGCCAATTCCAAATAGCACCAGTAAAATCGCACTTAACGAGACCCGTTTTTCAGCGCTGACGTTGTCATTGGCGATCGCTACAGAAAGTGGATAGAGGGTAAATAAGAGGGAAGCGGCCACAATCCCTAAAAATAAAATGAGGTGGAGGGGCAGCGGAATATGCAAAATCGGAAGATTCATCGTGAGCGTTAATCCCGCAATGAGAACGGAAATAAAGGTGATCAAACGCAGACGATTCACGCGGTCTGAGAGATAGCCAAGCGGCCACTGAATTAAAAATGCGACCCCAATACAGAGTGCCATATAGACACCGGCCTCTTGCGTTCCAAGCTCCATACGGCTTGCAAAGAGTGGGCCAAGACCATAAAAAGAACCGGTCAACATGCCGGCCACAGCAGTAATAATCAGTACCTGCGGAATTTGGCGGATAAAGTGAAAGATCTGCAGAGGGGCCGCTTTAAGGGGCGTTGGGTGAATGGCGCGGGTAACAGCAAGCGGAATAAGGCAGAGCGAAAAGAAGATCGATACAATCATTAAAATCCGCACATCGATCGTATCAAAGAGCAGAAATACCAATTGGCCGAGCATCATTCCTAAATAGGTCGCCGCCATATAAAAGGCGAAGACACGGCCGCGATTTTCCGGTTCCGCCTGATCGTTAAGCCAGCTCTCGATCACCATATATTGGCACATCATCACAAGCCCCGTAATAAAGCGAATCGCAATCCAAAAGGGGATGTAATCAATAAGCGCAATCATCAATACAGCCGCCGCCGTAACGCCCGATGCAGCCACATAACTTCGGATATGCCCAACTCGCGCAATCAACTTATGCCCAAACTTAGCGCCGATCACAAGGCCGGCATAATAGGCAGTGGTGAGGCTACTAATTAAGAGCTCACTCACCTCTTTTTGGCCAAGATCGAGAGCGAGGTAGGTGGTTAATAGACCATTACCAAACAGCATAAAGAGCGTGGCAATGTAGAGCGAAGAGAACGTCGCGAAGAGTTTCATAAAAGTCGGCGGGCTCCTTAAATCGAGGGGGTTGAAACGAACACAGCGCCCATTCATTTCACGTGGTGACGGGCACGGCGTTTTATTATTGTAGCGCGGAATCAGAAATATTTTAAATTTCAAATTGTTAAGCTCTGCAAACATCGGCTTTACCCATTTACTTTCAGGCGATTATCCGCCGCCGAGAATGGTGCATTAAATAAATTAAATGAGATTCATTGCTATTTGTATTGACAACTCAAGCAGAAATGTTAATAATTCTCATTAGCAATCAGATTAATCATTGAGATCTGTGCTTCGAGCTTTTAATAGCGGGGTGCTTAAAATTGTTAAAAGTGGCGAGTATAGATCTATTGTAAATGTTTATGTTGATAGCGATGTGCCGTAGCGCAGTCGTTATCTAGGGAATAAAAGGATAGAGTGAATGAGTAAGCAAGCGGGGAAGTTCGTATTTAAAAAAACATTATTAGCAAGCTGTTTAATGGGCGTAATGGTTCAGGCAGGTGCTGAAAATGTTGAAAAGAAGCCTGATAAAGTCAGCATCGATCTATCTCGCGTCGTCGTGACAGCATCAGGATTTGACCAAGAAATTAAAGATGCTCCTGCTAGTATTTCAATTGTTGATGGGGATGAGCTACGCGATCAGCCTTTTGAGGGGCTTGGCGATGCGCTTAAAAACGTTGAAGGGATTAACGTTGAGCGTGGTGGAAAATCTGGCGGTGCCAATATCGGCATTCGTGGGCTTCCCAATGATTACACGCTTTTACTGATTGATGGAAAGCGTTTAAGTCAAAATAGTTCAGGCGCTCGTCCGAATGGATTTGGCGATGTGGATACAAACTTTATTCCTCCCGCCTCGGCCATTGAGCGTATTGAGGTTGTTCGCGGCCCGATGTCTACGCTTTATGGTTCCGATGCATTAGGGGGTGTCGTCAACGTTATTACTAAAAAAGTTCCCGATAAGTGGGGCGGTGAGTTAAATCTTCATCATATTGAGCCCACAAATTCTGATTTTGGCTCCCACAGCAGTACCAGCCTCTATTTAGCCGGTCCGCTTAAAGAAGACCTTTTAGGATTGGCCGTGATGGGAAGCTTCCAGCATGCGGGGAATGCAAAAGGCACGTTTGCGAAAAATCAGGCAGAAGAGATTTCCGGTAATCATACTGGTAAATATTCGAGCTTTTCAGGGCTGGGACAGAAGAAAAATTATAATTATGGTGCGCGGTTGACGTTTACTCCGGATAGCCATAATGATATTACGTTAAGTTATGATCGCGGTGTGCAACGCTACGATAATAGTGAAGCACAATTAGGCACATTAAATACCATGGTTTTGCCTGGAAAAGCCGGTGGTGGATATGACGATGAGCTTAAATTCACGCGGGATCGAATCTCGTTATCTCATGAGGGGCGTTATGACTTTGCCACGATTGAGAGCTCTATTTTGTGGGATACGACGAAAACAATCGGGCGTTTAAATCCCGTTTCTAAACCTGCGATGCCAGCCGATGGTACTGCAAGAGACATTAAATATACCAATCTCGTGTTAGATCATAAATGGATGATGGGGTTAGGAAATCATTTTGTTAGCGCAGGGCTTCAGTATAAAAATGAAAAGTTAACCGATAGTATTGCAACGGCTCCCTTAGATGCTAAGCAGTGGCAATGGGCGTTATTTGCAGAAGATGAATGGATGATTAATGATTCATTAACCGCTACGTTTGGGCTACGTTATGACAAAAATGAGCATTTTGGTAGCCACTTTAGTCCGCGCGCTTACTTAACGTGGGCCATAAATGATGAGTGGCAATTAAAAGGTGGCGTGAGTCGTGCCTTCAGAGCGCCGGACGTTAACTTAATGCAAGATGGCGTGATTGGTTACGGTCGTCAAGGTCGCTTACCACTGCTTGGTAATAAAGATCTAAGCCCAGAAACGGCTACTTCGGCAGAATTGGGATTATATTTCGATAACAACAGTAATTTTTCAGCCAACGGAACGGTTTTCTATACACGTTTCAAAGATAAAATTGAGAGCGTAACCGTCGATAACTGCCAAGTGACGGCATCAAATGGATGTGCTGATCTTGGGGCGGGTTGGGATCATGAGCAGTTTAGTAAGCGTTATAACGTTGATAACGCCAAATTGTATGGCTTGGAATTAACAGCACGTTACCAAATATTCGATGATTTAGGGCTTCGCGCAAGCTATACCTACACCGATAGTAAATATGACAATAAAGATGGCATAAAAGTTCCATTTAGCCAGTCGCCTAAACATATGTTAAATCTTCGTGCTGATTGGCAGGCGCATGAAGCGTGGAATGTTTGGGCAGAAGCGGAGTATCGTGCTAAGCAATTTAATGATCTGAATTGGAATAATGAAAAAGTCTATTACCGTTCATATGCCATTATGAATCTTGGTGCGAAATATACAATGACGGATAACTTAAGTTTTAGTGCAGGGATTTATAACGTCTTTGATAAAAAGTTCATGGATTATGATCTAAGCCAAGTGGGCAGTAAGCCACCAAGTGCGACGAGTGATTACAGCAATAAATATCGTCGTAATGAAGAAGGACGTCGTTTCTGGTTATCGATGAAATATACGTTCTAGGTTAAATACGATTTATAACTTTATAGCAAATAAGCAATCATAAATAGGAATCATTATGTTGACTGGTCAGCAAACTCGAATTCATAAAGCGCCGGTGATCCTCGCAATTTTAGCGGTATCGCTCTTTCATGGCGGGGTGATTTACGGCTTTACCACGATGTCACCGTTTCATCAGGAAGAGGTGGTAATTTCCACCAATCCTTCCGGGCTTGTGATGCATGCCATTACGCTTGCGGGCGTGGATTCGGCCGATGAGATTACCCATCAACATGATGACGAAGAGCTCCTTAATGAGGCAAATCCAAAGGAGATGCGTGAGGATGACACGCCTCCTTTGGAGGAGCCTTTACCCGATGAGCCTGAAGTGATCGAAGAGCGTGTCGATGAGACACCGGAGCCGATTAAAGAGCCCGAGCCAATGCCTGAACCAGAGCCTGTGATCGAGCCGAAAAAAGAGGAGATCATCACAACGGAAAAACCAACGCCTGAAGCGCCGAAAGTGGTGAAGCCAAAACAGGTGGTGAAAAAGGCAGAGCTGAAACCTAAAAAAGCGCAACCCAAACCTAAAACGGAGCAAAAACGCCAATCCAAACGAGTGGAAAATCGCGTAATCAGCGTCTCTGAAATGAAGCTTCTCAATCAGCCTGCACCGAACTTCCCGCGAGCAGCAAAAATGCGCCGTATGTCGGGCGTTGTGAAACTTATCTTAAAAGTTGATGAGCAGGGACATGTGGCCGATGTGCATCTTGCGCGATCATCAGGGCATGATATTTTAGATAAAGAGGCGATTCGCGTTGCCAAACAGGTGCGTATGAAGCCCTATATCGTCAACGGGGTGGCGCAAGCGATCTCGGTGAGTACCGAATATGAATTTAAATTACAGCGCTAATCTGTGCTTTAATTAATCGATCAAAAATCAATCAACCATTTTTAGTTTTACCATTATTTTTACTTAGGAACCCCTTATGCAACCAGAAGTCGCAACCCTTGGATTTGAGCACTTTATCGCTCAATCGGATATTGTTACTAAATTTCTTTTTATCGTGTTGATCGCGATGTCGGTGATTTCGTGGCTTATCATTTTTCTAAAAAGCTTCCAAGGCTTGTATGATCGCTCGCGCACCAAGCGCTTTTTAATGCGTTTTTGGCATGCGCGTTCTGCAGATGAAGTGGCGGAGTATTTAAAAGAGCACTCGGCGGATAACTATCATGAAGTGCTGGCCGATGCGGGATTTGATGCGGTTGCGCACTATAAAGCCCATGAGGGAACACTTCTTAAAAATTCCGGTTCCATTGATGATATTGTTACGCGTACCTTGCGCACAAAACTCGATGAGATTCAGCTTCGCCGTGAAAATGGGGTAACAGCGCTTGCGTCAATCTCAGCAACGGCGCCCTTTGTTGGACTCTTCGGGACGGTGTGGGGAATTTATCACGCGCTAATTGAGATCGGTTCAACAGGGGCGGGGACGATTGATAAAGTCGCAGGTCCTGTGGGTGAAGCGCTTATTATGACCGGTGTCGGGCTGGCGGTTGCGATTCCGGCGGTTCTCGCGCACAGTTGGGTGGCGCGCCGTAATCAGGTGAAAATGGGCTCGCTTGATGCCTTTGCCTTTGAGCTTTTAAGCGTTCTTGGGACCGGAAAATCGGTGGCTGAGCAGAAAACCACCCAAGGGGGAGAGTAAGATGTCCTTTGGTCGTTTACGCGGTGAGAGCAGTGCGCCGAAGGCGGAGATCAATATGATTCCGCTCATTGACGTGATGCTCGTCCTGTTGGTGATCTTTATTTTAACAGCGCCTCTAGTGACGCAATCGGTGCAATTGACCCTGCCGGAAGCGGTGGATCTGAAAGAGAAGAAAGAGAGCATCGAAGAGAAAAAGCCCATTATGGTGGCGATTAATGGCGAGGGCGAGATTTTCGTGAATGAAGAGCTTGCGGAGAATGAAGAGGCGATGCTAACGCTGCTTGGCTCGGCGAAGATGGCGTTTGACGAAACCCATCCCGGTGAGCGCCCGATGGTGCAACTCCATATCGATACCAAAGTGCAATATGAGGTGGTGGCGAAAACGATTACCGGCCTTAGTAAAGTGGGCTTAAGTAATATCGGCTTTGTGACGCTCCCTGATGAGGAGTAGTCGCTTCAAAGATTTCACGATTTTTAATTGATCAAAGAGAAAAGACTCATCTACGGATGAGTTTTTTATTGCCCCAAGATTTATCCCTCGAGATCATCATGCTGATTTTATAGTAAGATTATAAAAGTGAGTCGTTTAAGCATAAATTAGAAAAGAGTTAAAAGGGTAAAGTTGCTGATGCAGGAGCGAGAGAAAATTAGTTGGGAGTTTCAGTTCTTGAAAAAAGTGGATGCGCCGGAATTTTCTGGGGAATCCTCCTTTCCGCGTTATCAAGAGATCCCCAATACCGTGCCGACTGAGCGGGTGGTGCGGACGCTTTGCCATAAATTTGCGCACGTTGACACGCTCTATCAGACGGCGCTCACACGTTTTAGTTGCTATCAAACATCGCCCACGGAAAATGCGCTCTATCAGTATGGATTTGCGCTCGATGGGCTGATTCTCTTTATGCGCAATATTCTCGATACCTTGGTGCAACTCACCTTTTTACTCACCAATCATGAGGATCTACTTCGCGATCCGCATATTAAATTTAATGAGATTGGTAAATTTTTAAATCTACCGGCACTAGAGACCGATATTCAGCGGGTCTTGGTTGGTGACGGGGATCATTATCTGCGTGATCCCAATTATGTGCGCATTGTACGGGAGATGATTTCAAATAACGGGAAAGTGGCGGAGATGACGATCGAAGCGAATCACGCCCGCGGGTTTTTAGATGTGATTAATTCACTCTCGAACAGTTTTAAACATTCCTTTATTCATGATGGGCTGTTTGGAGAGTCGGTCAATCGTCTAGAGCCCCGCGTGACGAGCTGTTTTGTGAAGTTTAATGCCTTTTATGAGCCGCATATCTATCACGATCATCATCTAAAGGATCTCTATCTTGGGTTTCGGAGTGAAGTGGCGCGTATTTTAGAAAATCAGCGCCGTTATGCTGTCTTATCGTGCAGTGATGCGGGGCAACATGAGCGCTAAAGTTTAACTTCCAGTGACATCATATGGGGCGTAAAGCCTTCCTTTTTATAGAGCGCTTTGGCGGCCTCATTATTGGCTAAGACTGAGAGCTGAAGACGTTCAATTAATCGCTCGCGACACCATGCTTTGGCCTCAGCAATTAGCGCCGTGCCGACGCCTTGATGACGATACGTTTCAGTAATCACAAGATCCATAATATAGCCGTAGCGAAGCGGGACAAAGGCGTTATAAGGCGGTGTTGTCCGCTCGGCAATTAATGCAAAACCGATCACCTCTTCACAAGGAGGCTCGGAAGTGTCATCTTGTTTGATCGCAAGAAGAAAGTCCGCGTTGGGATTTTGAATCTTTTGGCGAATAAAGGTTTTGTCTTGCGATGCCCTTTGAAAATGCTCCGGATCGAGCGTTGCCATCACCTCGAAAATCTCACGGTAGAGCGCTGCAATCGCTTTGAGATCTTTGCGTCGAGCGGGGCGAATGATGAGCGGTGGCGTATCAGGCGGTTTCGGGTTCATTTTGGTTTCATTGGAATTTCATTAAGAATTTTTTTGGGCGTTAAAATAGATTGTCGATTACTTCGGAGATCTGCGCAACGCCAATCGCTTCCATGCCGGCAATCGGTTTTTTCGGAAGATTGGCTTTAGGCACAATGGCGCGTTTAAAACCGTGTTTGACTGCTTCCTTAAGGCGCTCTTCACCGTGTGGAACGGGACGAACTTCTCCGGATAATCCAATCTCACCAAAGACGATTAGATCCGATGGGAGAACTTTGTTTTTAAAGCTTGAATAGGCGGCCGCAATGACCGCGAGGTCAGAAGCGGTTTCGGTAACTTTCACGCCACCAACTGCGTTGACATAGACATCTTGATCGCTCATCGCAATTCCTGCGTGACGGTGAAGAACGGCTAGTAGCATCGTCAGGCGATTTTGCTCAATCCCGAGTGTAACTCTTCGAGGATGACCGCCAAAGGACTCATCAACGAGCGCCTGAATCTCAATTAAAAGTGGGCGCGTTCCTTCGCGGGTGACCATAATAACGCTTCCTGCGCCAAGCTCATCAAAGCGGGAGAGGAAGATCGCAGAGGGGTTATTAATGGGGCGAAGCCCGAGATCAGTCATGGCAAAAACGCCGATTTCGTTCACCGGTCCAAAGCGGTTTTTGTAGGAGCGCATAATGCGAAAACGCGAATCCACTTCCCCTTCAAAATAGAGCACCGCGTCCACCATGTGCTCAAGTACGCGCGGGCCGGCAATGGAGCCATCTTTCGTCACGTGGCCGACCAGAAAGATTGAGGTGCCGGTACGTTTAGCAAAGCGAGTTAAAAGCGCGGCACTCTCCCGTAATTGCGCCACGTTTCCAGGCGCTGAGGTGAGATTTTCAGTAAAGATGGTTTGAATTGAGTCAACCACCATCACATCGGCTTTTAGGGGCTCTGCGGTGTGAAGAATTTTCTCAACAGAGGTTTCCGATAAAAGCTGGAGTTTATCCCCTTTTAACTGGAGACGCTCGGCGCGAAGGGCGATTTGGCTTGGTGATTCTTCGCCGGTGACGTAGAGAACATTTTGGCCTGTTTCGCTTAAGTGAATCATGGTTTGCAGCAAAATGGTTGATTTCCCGATCCCCGGGTCGCCGCCGATTAATACGACCGATCCATGAACAAGACCGCCGCCTAAAACGCGGTCGAGCTCGTTGAGTCCTGTGGTAAAGCGGGCGTAGGTCTCTTTTTTCACCTCGCTTAAGAGCTGAACGCCCGTAGTGCCGGAGGTGCCTGCGTAGCCGGAGAGACGATCGGGGACTTTGGTAGTGGAAACGGCCTGTTCTTCAATGGAATTCCACGCTTTACAGTCGAGGCATTGGCCTGACCATTTCGGGGCGATGGCGCCACATTCTCGGCAAACAAACTGGGTTTTCACTCGGCTCATAGGTCTCTCTTTTTTAGTTCGTAAAAGGGGCTTTAGTATAGCGCGTTTCCCCTGCTCATAAAAACAGGCCTAAAAATAGGCATAAAACAGGGCGAGAAATGGAAATAAATTGGCTTAGGATCGATCGCCCCAGATCGATTTCAAAAAGGCTTTGCGTAAACCGCTCGACAGGGCGTAGCGTGCCGGATCTTTTTTATAAAAGGCTTGATGATACTCTTCGGCGGGATAAAAAGGTTTCGCCGGTTCAATGGTAACCACGATCGGATCGGGGTAGATTCCTGAGTTTGCAAGCGCCTCTTTACTCTTTTCAGCGAGGGTTCGTTGCGACTCATTGAGATAAAAAATCGCAGGGCGATAACTCTCTCCGCGATCTTGAAATTGGCCAAAGGCATCGGTGGGATCGGTTTGTTGCCAGTAGATCTCTAAAAGCGTCTCATAGCTAATTTTGCTCGGATCAAAGATAATCTCGACCGCTTCGGTGTGACCGCTACCGCCCATGCAGACCGTTTCATAGGTAGGGTTTTCCGTATGGCCGCCGGTATAGCCTGAGAGAACCGATTCAACGCCCTCCATCGTCTCAAAAGGTTCGACCATGCACCAAAAGCATCCGCCGGCAAAGATTGCGCGCTCTAACATTCTATTCTCCTTGGGGTTCGTTTGTGAATTGCTTAAGAATTAATGTAGCACAGGGCAGGCAGATGGCAGGCATAAAAAAAGAGTGTCATCGAACAATGAAACACTCCTTTTAATCAATCGGGTTTGATCACCTTGAATTAAGCTGAATTAAAGCCCCATCTTTAAGCTCGCTTCAATAAAGGGATCGAGATCCCCATCGAGAACCGCTTGGGTATTCCCGGTTTCGTGCCCGGTACGCAGATCCTTAATGCGCGCCTGATCGAGCACGTAAGAGCGGATTTGGCTACCCCAGCCCACATCGGCTTTGGTATCTTCAAGGGCATTTGAGGCTTCCGCACGTTTTTGCAATTCAAGCTCATAGAGTTTTGAGCGAAGTTGCGCCATGGCGGTATCGCGGTTACGGTGCTGTGAACGGTCGTTTTGACACTGGGTCACAATACCGGTAGGAATATGGGTAATTCGCACCGCTGATTCCGTTCGGTTAACGTGCTGGCCGCCTGCGCCCGATGCGCGATAGACATCGATTTTAAGATCCGATGGATCGATTTCAATGTCGATATTATCGTCAATTTCAGGGGAGACAAACAGAGAGCAAAATGAGGTATGACGCTTGTTATTGGAGTCAAAGGGCGATTTTCGTACTAAACGATGCACGCCCGTTTCGGTTCTGAGCCAACCATACGCATATTCACCAATAAATTTAATGCTCGCCGATTTAACGCCGGCCACATCCCCATCGGATACCTCAAGTACCTCTGTTTTAAAGCCTTTATCTTCACCCCAGCGCAGATACATCCGCAAAACGATCGAGGCCCAATCTTGAGCTTCCGTTCCGCCGGCTCCGGCTTGAATATCGATATAGGCATTCGCGCTATCCATCTCACCGCTAAACATGCGTTGAAACTCAAAGCGCTCGATGAGTTTGGTGCACTCATCAAGATCGAGAGCGATCAATGAGACCGCTTCCTCGTCTTCTTCCATTTTGGCAAGGTCCAATAGATCTTTTGAGTCAGAGAGACGGTCGCGAAGGGCTTCCATTCCGCTCACAAAATCATCGAGTCTTGCCCGTTCTTGCCCAAGTTCTTGGGCGTGTTCAGGATTATCGTTCCAAATATTGGGGTCTTCTAGCTCCATTAAGACTTCATCAAGGCGTTCTTTCTTTTGATCGAAGTCAAAGATACCTCCGAAGTAGGGAGGCGCGTTCAGTTAAGTCATCAATGATATTATTTAAGCTATTTACTTCTTCCATGGAACGATAATTCTTCTCTATTTAAAAACAGTTCAATTGTGTGAACTTAGATGCGTTTTACCACACCTTCAACAAAATCCACTAATTGAGCTTTGCTTAAAAGACCGGCGTGTTGTGCTTCAACGTTTCCTTTGTTGAACACATAAAGTGCTGGAATCGCGCGGATTTGGTATTTGATCGCCATTTGCTGATTATTTTGTACGTCAAATTTAACCACTTTTACTTTGCCTTGATATTCGGCAGCAAGCTCTTCTACAAGTGGGCCAAGCATACGACAAGGACCGCACCATTCTGCCCAAAAGTCTACTAATACAGGAAGATCTGAATTAAGAACTTCTGCTTCAAAAGTTGCGTCTGTCGCGTGTACTACGTGGCTCATTATATATACTCCTATTGCGTTTTTAAATTACGATTTGGTTTTTTTGATGTAAAATAAGATAATGTATGTTTTATTTAACCCGATTGAGGGGTAAATAACAAGCGAAAGGATAGATTAAATCTTTCAACGACAACAATAGTATATTTTTATAGTAATTCGAATAAGAGAGCATTTTTAGGTCATTTAATATGGGAAAACCACACTTAACTTCCACTAAGTTTTCAGATTTAGATCTTCACGATTCACTGAAAGAGAGCTTAGAGGATAATCAATATGAATACTGTACAGCGATTCAAGAAAAGACTCTGCCTAAACTCTTAGCGGGAAAAGATATCACAGGACAAGCACAAACTGGAACCGGTAAGACAGCAACATTCCTTCTTGCAACGCTCAATCACTTGATGACGGTGCCCGTAGCAAAAAATACAAAAGGTCCTTTTGCTCTCATTATGGCGCCAACGCGCGAACTTGCAGTGCAGATCCACGAAGATGCAGAGATGCTCGGGGCATATACCGGGCTCAAATTTGCACTTTTATATGGCGGTGCAGGTTATGGCAAACAAAAGGCAGAGCTTGAAGCAAATGCCGATGTTGTGATCGGAACCGTTGGGCGTATTTTAGATTTTTACAAGCAACGCGAGCTCAATCTTCGGGATATCGAAGTCTTAGTTTTAGATGAAGCGGATCGTATGTTTGATCTCGGCTTTATCAATGATGTGCGCTATTTAGTGCGTCAAATGCCACCGGCAGAAAAGCGTCGTAATATGCTGTTTTCAGCGACATTCTCACAGCGGGTTTTAGAACTCGCTTATGAATATATGAACGATCCTGAAACGATCAAGATCGAGCCTGAGCAAGTCACCGGTGATCGCATCGAGCAGGTGCTCTATCACGTCTCTAAAGATGAAAAACGCCAATTACTGTTTGGTCTTTTAAAACGTGAAAATCCTGATCGCGCCATTATCTTTGTCAATACCAAACGTGAAGCGGATGATCTTTACGCCTATTTAGGCGCCAATGATTATAAAGCGGCGGTCTTATCGGGTGATATTCCACAGCGTCGCCGTGAGAGCCTTTTAGAAGACTTTAAAGAGGGGAAACTCTCGATCATGGTGGCAACGGATGTCGCGGCGCGTGGGCTTCATATTGAGGGCGTGACCCACGTCTTTAACTATGATCTCCCGCAAGATGTGGAAGATTACGTTCACCGTATCGGCCGTACTGCACGAGCTGGAGCGACCGGGCGTGCTATTAGCCTTGCGTGCGAAGAGTATGTCTACTCACTTCCTGATATCGAAGAGTATATTAAAGCGCCGATTCCGGTAGAAACGATTGATGATGGGCTCTTAGTTGAGCTTGTTGAACCTAGCCGTGAAGAGCGTCGCCGTAGCAATAATCGCCGTAATAATCAGCGCAATGATCGAAACGACCGCAATGATCGTGGTAACCGCAACAATCGTTCACGTCGTCCGCGCCGTGATAATGCGCAACAAGAGGGTGGCCAAGATAATCGAGGCAAAGATCAAGGGCAAAATGAGGAGAAATCTCAATCGGCTCAAAACGATCAACGCCAACAGGATCAGCGCCAACAAGGGCAATCACGCAACGATCATAATCAAGGCAATCAGGGCAATCAAGGCAATGAGGGAGAGGGCGGTTCAGAGAATCAAAATCGTCGTCGCCCGAATAATCGCCGTCGTAACAATAATCAAAATCGTCGCCGTCCAAACAACCGCCGTCGTGGCCCGCGTAACAGCAATGCCGACAACGCAGGTGGTGGCGAAAAAAGCGATTCATAAGTACGAATCGTTCTAAATTGTAAAAAAGCGTAACGCCTCAATGTTACGCTTTTTGCTTAAGTGTTGGGGAGTTGCTAGGTATCAACGCACGGTAACGCTCCTCAAGTTAGGATAAGGTAATCCATTCAAATAAAAGGAATGCAACCAATGATCAAAAAAATCATGATGATGGTAGGCGGACTCTTGCTCGTTACAGGATGTATGACAAGCGCCGATCTGCCGGAAGATCAGCAAAAATCGTTCTCAGGAAAGGCGAAAGTCGAATCGGTGATCGTTAAAGAGGAAGGCTATAAGGAAGTGGGCGTTCGCTCCGCAAAAGGTGAATATATCGTTGTGGTCGTGCCAGAAGAGACCGTTGTATTCCCCGAGCAGATGGTGCGTGTGAATAAGCGCAGCAGCGGCTTTGGAACAGTCACTCCGAGTTAATTTTTCGGATGAGTTTTTCGAGTTCATTTTGGATAAAACGCCAAAATAGATGAGATTGAATAAAAAGCGTCGTTAATGGCGCTTTTTTTATGGCACAATATCAGCACGATAATATAGGTAAAGTCGATCCGGGAGGAACCATGGTGACCACAAACGAGCTTCCATATCCAAATGAGGCAGAGCTTGCGCACACAACCAAGATGGCGCGTTTTTTAGTCTCTTATATTCAAGAAAAGGGCGGGCAGATCTCATTTGCCGATTTTTTTGAGCAGGCGCTCTATCATGAAGCGTATGGTTATTACACCGGCGCGCTCCCGATTTTTGGTACCGAAGGGGACTTTATTACCGCACCGCTCGTTTCACCTTTTTTTAGCTATGGGCTCGCCAATCAAGTGATTGAAGTGGCGGAAAATCTCGGAGGTACGTACGATATTTTAGAGATTGGTGCAGGAAGTGGGGTGATGGCATCGGACATATTAACCCATCTTAAAAAGCACGATCGATTACCTCAAACGTACGTTATTTTAGAGCGATCCCCTCACCTTAAAGGCGAACAACATGCCCATCTGTTAAAACATCATCCCGATCTTATCGATCGAATTGAGTGGATTGATGATGCGCCGAGCGAGAATTGGCGGGGCGTTTTGCTTGCTAATGAAGTGATCGATGCACTTCCGGTAGAGCGGTTTCGCTTTGAAAATGGCCAGCCCTATTATGTGGATGTGTCGCTCAATATCGATCAAACAAACGAATCGGTTTCACTTACGCCAACGCTACGTGAAAGTGATGAGGCGCTCAATCAATTTATCGCCGAACTTGCCGAATATGAGATCACTTTTAATGATGGATTTGAGAGTGAATATTGCCCGCTGCTACACGATTGGCTTCCGGAAGTGACACAAACGCTTGCCGAAGGAGTGGTGCTCTTTATCGATTATGGCTATGACGAAGCGGAATATTATCGTCCTGAGCGCAAAACAGGAACGCTTATTGCCCACTATAAACATCATGCTCATGAGGATTTTTATCTCTATCCGGGCCTTCAGGATTTAACGGCGAACGTTAATTTCACGCAAGTGGCGATGATTGCAGAAGAGGCGGGAATGGATGTGCTGGGTTATACGACGCAAAACTTTTTTCTCTTTGGTAATCAGCTTGAAGCGCTCCTAACTGAGGCAAAAGCAAATACGCCCGATGAGGTGGAGTGGTATCGAATTTCCCAAGGAGTGCAAGAGGTGGTGCTCCCGAATGCGATGGGTGAGCGCTTTAAAGTGATGGCGCTTGGGCGAAATTATGAGCATGAGTTGCAAGGCTTTTCGCTCGCGGAGTATTCCTATCAGCTCTAGATTTTCCGTTTATTTTTGTAGATATAAGAAACATAAGGCATTAAAAAACCGCCATAACAGTGATTGTTGGCGGTTTTTGCTTTTATCTCGTATGTTTAGTTTATATAGTGTATAACTATGCTTTGGTCTCTTCCGTGAGTGGGAAAAAGAGTCCAAGCGCATTACGATCTTCCACCGCTAAAATTGCAAAAGTACGGCAGAGCGAATCGGTGGGCATGGTCTCAATGCCGATCCCTTTTTGGTAGAAAAAAGTCTGCCATTTGGGATCTAAAAACGCCATTTTATTCCCGGTCCCGATTAAAATCAGTGTCGGTTTGAGCGCAAGCCACTTCTCAAAGTGTGCTTCGGTGAGCTCATCAAAGGATTCGGGCAAAAGATCGGTATAGACCGACTCATTTAAAATGCCGATG
This sequence comes from uncultured Ignatzschineria sp., assembly GCA_945619025.1. GTDB lineage: Bacteria > Pseudomonadota > Gammaproteobacteria > Cardiobacteriales > Wohlfahrtiimonadaceae > CALZBJ01. Next base: position 16,477 of record CALZBJ010000015.1, read on the forward strand.
GCACTATTATGAAATTCACGACCATCCGTTAAATAGAAATATTGGCGATCGTAACGGCGAATATGTAGGTTATCCGTCACTTCTCGTTGTAAATTACTAGGGGTAAAACCATCCATAATTACTGTTTCGCTTTCTCAATAAGATTAAAAAAGTCCGCTTCATCGCGTGCAAAATAGACCTCTTCTGCACATAGGGTAATGCCGAAACGTTCGGCGATCGATTCATAAAGTGATAAGCGGTGCTCAATGAGGCGGGGGAAAACCCAGATCGCAAAGGCGCTCGGGTCGATCTCGCGTTCGCTCGCAAGATTATTTGCCTCACAATATTGTTTGATGACGTCCATTAAAAAGGGCGCTTGATAATAGAGGGGTTTGGGGTGGGTTTGGGCGCGTTCAATCACCTTTTCTTGCATGCGATCGCTCGCTTTTAGATAGATGAGAAGGGTCGCTTCGCCGAGTGTTTTTGAAAGGTCATCATCGCCAAGCTCACAAAAACTGCCGCTTAAATCGGCAATAAAATTAGGATATTGATAGATCCGTTTTGCGCGGGTCATAAAATCGAGCACATCGTACGAGGCGTTAATCTCGGCGATGCGGTGCTTTTCTAAACGCTCTAAAAAATCGTCTAAGAGGGAGCCGCCTTTTTCAAGCGCGCCCACCATGCCCAGATAGATCGACAACGGCTGAAGATTATCAAAGGTGAGATTGGATTTAATCGAGATCGAATTATTGCAAAGCAGTTTCCGCAGAAGATCGCTCTTCATCGCTTCAAGTTTGAAAAAATCATTGATCTCCTCATCTAAATAGCGAGTGCCGATGCGATAATCGATCGAATAGTGAAACCAGCGCTCGCGGGGGAGTTTTTTAGAGAGGTGGGTTTTGCCCACGCCGCTCATGCCCATCAGTGAAATGTGTTTATCGGGCGCGTTTAAAAAAGAATCGATTAATGTCGCTTTATCCATGGTACGTGTCGATCTCGATCGTCGAAAAATGATGAAAATAAAAGAGCCTTTTTAGGGCATTAATCCCTATAAACGCTCCGCGAATAGTCTTTAATTATATTTAAATGAGAGGGGCATAATGATCAATCTCCCCGATCGTTGCCCTTTTTTCTCTCTATCCCTTGAGTGTACCAAAAAATGAAAAACTCGGCACGTTAAGAGTTCTATATTTAGCCCTTTTTGAGTGCGATAACAAGTTGATTTTCATTTTGCTTGCCGTTTCCGTAAAAATGGGTAAACGAGGGGCGCGAAGATGGGCAGATGATTTTTAACAAAAGATGCGATTTCTTATGTTGCAGAGGGTAAAAATTAGGGCTATGATGAAATCCTTAGCGCTTATAAATCGTTACTTAAAAAAGGTTCAGCACGAGAATGAAAAATACTCTAGAATATAAAGGTTATTTACTGCGACGATGATTTAACTCATCTCTCATTTTTGGAGAGCTCGTATTTTTTTGAGTTGAATTTATCTACTTTATTCTGGAATTTTTCATGATACAACTGAACAACATCGATTATGCATATGGCAATACCCAAGTGTTGCATAATATTTCGCTTTCTGCTGATCAAGGGGAAGTGGTCGTGTTACTCGGACCAAGTGGAGCGGGAAAAAGCTCGCTACTACGCATCTTAAACCTCCTAGAGCAACCTAAAAAAGGCTCGCTATCGATCGCTGGTTTCAATTTTGATTTTGATAAACCGATCTCTGAACAAGAGATTCGCGCACTTCGTCAAGATGTGGGCATGATCTTCCAGCAATATCACCTTTGGCCTCACAAAACCGTTTTAGATAATCTCATTTATGCGCCGATGAAATTAAAAGGCATCGACCGTAAAACAGCGATAAATGAAGCGCTCGATGCGCTCTCGAATCTAAAACTTGATGGCTTAGAGAAGCGGTATCCCCTTAAATTATCCGGCGGACAGCAACAACGCGTGGCCATTGCCCGTGCATTAATGATGAATCCTGAGGTTCTCTTATTTGACGAACCGACCGCAGCGCTTGACCCTGAAATCACCTCCCAAGTGGCCTCCATTATCGAAGATCTTGCCAAAACCAACATCACACAAGTGGTGGTGACGCATGATGTCGATTTTGCAAAACGGATCGCAACGTTTGTGGTGTATTTAGAAGGGGGCGAGATTGTTGAGAAAGGCCGTAATACGATTTTTGAAGCGCCTCAAACTGAGAAATTTAAGCGATATTTATCGCACTAAATCAACATCAATCGACTAAGAGGAGTTGTCAATTATGATGAAGAAAACGTTAGGAGTTCTCGCACTGACTGCAGGATTACTTGCAACACCGGCGATCGCAAAAGAACTTAAAATTGGTACAAACCCCGCGTATCCCCCTTTTGAATATAAAGGTGAGAATAATGAGCTACTAGGCTACGACATCGACGTGATGAACGAGCTTTGCGCCATTATGGAGCGTGAGTGTGTCTATGTAGAACAAAACTTTGATGCGTTAATCCCCAACCTTCGTCTCCGCCGTTTTGACGCGATTATCTCGTCAATGGACGTGACCGAAGAGCGTGCAAAACAAGTGGCGTTTTCCGATGCCTATTATCAAAACTACTCAATCTATATCACCACGAAAGATAAAGCGGAAAAATTAAACGCGCTTGATGGGGAAAAAATTGGAGTATTAACCGGATCAACGCATCAGCAATATATCCGCGATACCTATCCAAAAGCCACCGTTTCAAGCTATCCACAATATCCCGCTGCGATTAACGACCTCTTAATTGGTCGTGTGAACGTGGTATTTGGTGATGGTGAAGTGGTTTATGATTATGTAAAAGATAATGACAAACTCACCGTTCACGGCGAAAAAGTCACAGACGAGAAATACTTTGGTCAAGGGCTTGCAATTGCCGTTCGTCATCGTGATAAAGAGCTTTTAGAAGAGATTAATAAAGCACTTGAAACGTTCAAAGGAACAGAAAAGTATCAAGAAATTTACAACAAGTGGTTTGATAAATAACCCACCGTTGTGAAGTAACGTAAGGAGCGCTCGTGTTGAGCGCTCTTCTTATGAAGTAGGGAACAGGAATGATCGATTTTTTTACAACAGGGCATTTTGCTGCGATGTTGATAGGGGCGAAAACGACGCTCTATTTAGCATTTTCAGCGGTGATTTTAGGATTTTTATTGGCGATGGGCTTTGCATTATTGGAGTTGAGTCGCTTTCGTTTTGTTCGCTGGCCTGTGACATTTATAGTCTCCATCATTCGCTCGCTTCCTGAATTAATTGTCATCTTTTTGATCGGTATCGGTATTCCGTATCTCTTCTTAAACTATGAAGATGCGTGGCTTCCAAGCAAGATGCACGACCTATCAAATGCACTTTTTGGGCATGATTTCGAGTTCTCATTTTTCTGGCTCGGCGTCATTGCACTCTCATTAATTTATGCCTCTTACGCGTCGCAAACGATTCGTGGAGCGCTCCTTGCCGTGCCGAAACCGCAGTGGCATTCGGGCGCGGTGTTGGGTCTGTCAAAAACATCGACCTTTTTCTATATTATTCTCCCTCAAATGTGGCGTCACGCGTTCCCAGGGCTTGGGAATCAGTGGCTCGTCCTATTAAAAGATACGGCGCTTGTGTCGCTGATCGCCATTGAAGAGATTATGCAAAAAACCGACTACGCCTTCACCTCAACGGGGGATGGATTTACCTGGTACGGTTTAGCCGCGCTCATCTATTTAGCGATTTCATTGGTGAGTCAAAAACTTCAAGAAAAGCTCTACAACCGGATGACGGCGTACGAGCGTGAGCCAGCGGTATAAGGAGAGGGAATATGTGGGATTGGGAAAGTATTATCACCTCGTTTAAAGAGATGATTGTGGTCGGGGTGCCAACGAGTCTTATTTTAACGGTGTCGGCACTTATTTTAGGATTTGTATTAGCGATTTTAATCACCGTGATGCGCTCACTGTGGGAAGGAAAAATCGCAGGCCGCATAGCCGAGATGTTTGTCATCTTCTTTACCGGAACGCCGCTCCTTGTGCAGATGTTCCTTATCTATTATGGCCCGGGGCAATTTGAGTGGGTCAAAAGCACCTTTTTATGGGCCGCTTTTGGCAATGCGTGGTTCTGCGGGATTTTAGCCCTTGCGCTCAATTCGGCCGCCTATAGCAGTCAGCTTTTCTATGGCGCCCTTAAAAATATCTCCCAAGAGCAATGGAACTCCTGTTTAGCCCTTGGAATGAATAAGCGCGAAGCGTTTAGACCGCTCTTTTCGCTCGCACTCCGCCGCGCACTTCCAAGCTACTCCAACGAGATTGTCCTTGTCTTTAAAAGTACCTCACTTGTCTCAGTGATCGCGCTCTTAGACATTATGGGCGTTGCAAGAGAATGGGCAGGGCGCACCTACGATCAGCTCACCTACTTCTTAGTCGCCGCGGTGATCTATCTTGCCATTAACGGCGTTTTAATTGCGGTAGCGAAAACCATCGAATCAAAAGCGCTTGCGTTTGAGAAGTAATCATAGAATAGAGCGGATTAAATCAACAAAAAGCGCATTTGCCTCTTTTTTGCCCTTTACATTTTTTCGATCTCTATTATAATACTTACCTGTTGAAGGAAAAGTGGCCGAGCGGCTGAAGGCGCACCCCTGCTAAGGGTGTATACGTTAATAGCGTATCGAGGGTTCGAATCCCTCCTTTTCCGCCAGACGCGAAAGCCCTGACTGATTAAGTCGGGGCTTTTTCATGTCTAGAGAAATATTTTACCCTCTAGGTTACCCTGTAAGCTCTTTGCGACTCAAGCCAAGGAGCATCTAGAAACTATTGATGTTCAATTAGAGATGTTTATTAAGGCATACGGCGGCAAAAGGGGATTACTTTTCGATTTGTTGGTAAGTTTGTTGGTAAAGCCATAGTTTTATAACTCATTTTACTGAGGTTATTAATGGTTTATGCCTAAAGATTTGAATCAATCCTCCTCCACCAGATGCGAACGCCCTGACTCATTAAGTCGGGGCTTTTTTGTTGTGTCGAAAATAGTTGCCATAGAATTAACAATAAATAGCTGATGACAAAATATATCTAGCAATTTTGATTTTTTCAAAAAAAGTTTTTTTATTGGGGTTTGGTGTTGTTGATAATTACTATTCTAATCGAAATTCAGAGGAAAAATAATGAGTAAAAATATAAGTATTATAGTGCTCATACTTTTGGGCTCACTGGTTTTTGCCAATGGTGAGCCATTTGATGTTACAGAGAGGAAGGAAGTGGGTTTCCTTGAAAACAGATGTGAAGAACGATCAGAATTAATGGTTTGTAAGAAAATATTACTCAGTGACAATGATGATTATTCATTTATCTGGTGTCAAGAGTAGAAATTGCTGCGTGTACAGATCTTACAATCATTTTAACCAGTCCAAAATAAATGAAAGGAAGGAAAAATTGTCTAAATTTTTGATTTATTCGATAATGAAACATCAATAGACATTTTTTACGATGGGGCTCAACCTGTTTTTAGGTATCCCATTAAAAATAAAGATAGACGTTCATTATGCGAAAGACTCCCTATTTTGATAGCTCAGACCTCTCCACCATTCTCCACTCGAAGCGAGCGAACCTCTACTACTTGGAATATTGCCGAGTACTCGTTAATGGTGGCCGCGTTGAATATGTGACAAATGTGGGGAAAGAATCGCTCTACTTTAATATCCCAATTGCCAATACCACCTGTCTTTTACTCGGTATTGGAACATCGATTACTCATGCTGCGGTAAGAGACTTATCAAAAGCAGGAGTCATGATCGGTTTTGCGGGTAATGGTGGAACGCCTCTATTATCAGGAACTGAGCCTGAGATCGGCTGTGATTTCTTCTCGCCACAATCTGAATATCGCCCAACTGAGTATTTACAAAAATGGTGCGGATTTTGGTTTGATGATGCAAAACGATTGCTCGCTGCCAAGTTTTTACAAAAGGCGCGTTTGCAATTTACGCTGAAATGTTGGCATCGGCATGATTGGTCTTTTGAGATTGGGGATTTGGAGTCGGCAGTTGAAGCTTATAATGATGAAATTGACGCAGCCCCAAATACGCAAGCGCTTTTATTAACAGAAGGGCGTCTAACAAAGCGTCTCTATCATTTAGCCAATAAAGCAACGCTGAATCATGAAGGTTTTAGAAGAGATTCCACAGATGGTGATTATCGTAAGAAAGACCCGACAAATCGATTTCTTGATCATGGCAATTATCTTGCTTATGGGCTCGGTGCGACAGCGACATGGGTTTTGGGACTTCCGCATGGATTATCGATCTTGCATGGTAAAACTCGCCGAGGGGGCTTAGTATTTGATGCGGCCGATATTATTAAAGATGGTCTTGTATTACCGATGGCATTTATCTCGGCATTAGAGGGGGATAATGAACGAATGTTTAGAGAACGGGTTATTGCGGAGTTTCGTCAATATGAAGCGCTCGATATGATCTTTGATACCTTAAAGGCGATCTCAGAGTTGGATTTTGATAGGAAGCATTCAGAGGAGTAATGATTTAATGAATATTATTTTAGTCTCCGAATGTACAAAGAAAGCGTTAACAGAAACACGGCGGGTTTTAGACCAGTTTGCTGAACGCACCGGGCAGCGAACCTGGCAGACGGCGATTACAATGGAGGGTGTGAAGACAATCCATTATCTTCTTCGGAAAACAGCAAGGCGAAATACAGCCGTTGCTTGCTTTTGGGTGCGTGGCAAGAATCGCACCGAATTAATGTGGACGGTAGGGAAGCGGGGTATTTTTGATGAGAATGGGCGCGTGCCGACAAATCGAACGATGCGCAATGTCAATCCTAGTAGTGAGGAGAATCATTGGTCTGATGGACGTATTATCCAGATTTTAGCAACCTTATCCGCCTTGTTTCACGATCTTGGTAAGGCAAATGAAGCCTTTCAAGAGAAACTTCTAACGAACTTAGAGGGTAAACGGGCAGAAGCGGATATCTATCGTCATGAGTGGATCTCCTGTCAACTATTTTTATTAATGGTAGAGGGATGTGAAGATAACGAGGCTGTTTTTAATCGGCTACAAACTTTTGAAGAGTATCAAGAAGCGAACCCGGATTGGTTTCATCGACTTGAAGACTTGAAAGATATTGAGAAGCGATCCCCGAAAATAGGAGCTAAGCCTTCAGTTGTTAAAATCATATCTTGGTTAATCTCAACGCATCATCGAATGCCACCTATTAATAAGTACTTTTTTAAAAAAGCTGAGATTACTCAATTCCAAAACCTAAAAGTAACTCCCAAAGAGATCACAAGTCTATCCTATCAGGCATATTTTCAACGGTTTTTTACCGCTTATGATGGTTGGGTTCAGCAAAGTTGGTCGGAACACCCTCAAGTTGAGGATTTTTGGCGATTGAAATCCGTCATCACATTAAACCCTAAGTGGTTACAGTCTGTAAAAAGATGGGCAAAGTTAGGAGAAAGTCATCTTGCTTCTATGACAGATATAGAGACAAACCCACTGATTTATTATCTAGCTCGCACCTCTTTAATGGTTGGCGATCATGAATACTCAAGTTTTAGTATTGAGCAATCGAATCAATTGATTAAGCCCGTGGTTTCGGTTAGTGAAATGTCAGGAAGTGAGTTGCGGCGATCCAGTGCTTTACTTGCAAATACGGTGCGTTATGAAAATATTCCCAAGCAGTCATTGGATCAACACCTTTTAGGAGTGGCTGATATCACAGCAAAATTTTCGTATTGGCTCCCTTTTTTTAAAGAGATGGCACCATCGATTACTGAGCATAAACCTTTTGCAAGATTAACAAAAATTGATCAGTTTAAGTGGCAAAATGATGCCCTTCTTTTAGCGCAATCGTTACAGCCAGATGCCAATGATAATGGTTTCTTTGGTGTAAATTTGGCTTCTACAGGTAAAGGTAAAACGTTGGCGAATGCTAAAATTATGTATGCCCTAAGAGATGAGGCGTTGGGATGTCGAATGACTATTGCGCTTGGACTTCGGACTCTGACACTTCAAACCGGTGAGAAATTACAGCAAGATTTGACGTTAACTGAAGATCTATTGGCGATATTAGTCGGTGGAAAAGCCCAAAGAAAACTCTTTGAAATGAGTGTTGAGGAGGTCACAAATAATGAAAAAGCGAAGGCAGAAATCTTGAATGAAGAATTGGCAAGTTATGGATCAGAATCTTCAAAGATGCTGTTAGAAGAGGAGGTTTATTTTAGTGACAATGAGGATTATTTGGATCAATTTTCTGTATTAATCAGTGATCTAAAGAGCAAGCAACTTTTGAATGCACCGATTGTTACTTGCACTATCGATCATCTCATGAATGTAACGGAATCTATGCGAGGAGGTCGTTATATCCCACCTCTGTTAAGGTTATTGACGAGTGATCTTGTATTGGATGAGCCAGATGATTTTTCACAAGAGGATTTACCCGCATTAGCGAGACTAGTCTATATGTCGGGCCTTTTAGGTGGGAAGGTACTTTTATCTTCGGCGACCATGCCTCCTGATTTTATCGCAGGACTGTTTGAAGCCTATCAAAGTGGCCGAACTGTTTGGCAGCGATCACATAAAAAAGCACTATCCATGAATGACAAAGCGAAAATAGTTGTGGGTTGGTTTGATGAGTTTAGTGTTAAAGGGCAAGCGGCTGAAAGCCTTGTTGAATTTGAAGAGGCGCACCAAGCCTTTATTGATAAGAGAGTTCTAGCATTATCAGAGATTCCTGTGAAGCATCGTGCCAAGATACTTCCTTATCCATCAGAGCCATTGCAAAAGAAGGCGGTATTTCATTGGCTAGCGGATCACTGTTTGAAAGAAGCGATGGAGCTTCATGATCACTACCATACTTCTTTCGATAGATCAGATGTCTCGAAGTTTGCTTCATATACGCAACAAACAGCTCAAAAGGGTAAAGAGAAGTTAGAATCAGTTCATGTACCGGATCAATATCATATTAGTATGGGGTTAATTCGGATTGCGAATATCAAAAATATTATCAAATTAGCAGAGGCGATCTATGAATCTAATGTTGTCAATGAATCTTATCAAATACATTTAACGATTTATCATTCACGGCAAGTATTGTTACTTCGTAATGAGTTAGAAAAACGTCTAGATCGGGCTTTAAATCGAAAATCACCGCAGGCGTTAATCGCTCATTCAGAAATTCATGAAGTGATTGAGGGGAGTCCAGCTCAAAACCATATCTTTATTGTATTAGGCTCTCCGGTCACCGAAGTTGGACGGGATCATGATTATGATTGGGCAATTGTTGAGCCTTCGTCTCAAAGATCCATTATTCAATTAGCGGGTAGGGTGTGGAGACATCGGGATTTAACGTTAAAAGCATATCCCAATATTGTTTTATTACCCGCGCCGATTAATGTGTTATCAGATCCAGAAATTGACGTTGCTTATTGTTTTCCAGGCTATGAAAAATCACCTAGTTTTGTATTAAAAACGCATCGATTAGAGGCGTTGATGGAGTCCGCGGAATATGAGAATATTAATGCAACATCTAGAATTTGTGCGCCTGATCAGATCTTGCTAGAGGATGGTAAGTATACACGCTTGCGAGATTTAGAACATGGGATTATGAAAGCACATTTTAATCCTGATGATGGAAGCGTGAATTTTGTGAATTGTTTTTGGCGGGGGGAGTTAGCACATCATCTTACGGTTCATCAACGGATTATCTCACCTTTTAGAAAAAAGAAGGAGGGCGATACGGGGTCAGAATTGTTTTATATTAAGCTTGATGAAGATAGCCCGCAGAGAATGCCACTGACTATTCGCTCTGTCGAGGCGGCAAGGATGGATTTACATTCAAGATCGGGGGAAGCTAATGAACGAATTCGTATTCTAGATTTTCCGTTTGTACGCAATCCGCATATAGATCCTTGGTTAGCCTTTGATTTTGAGGAGACGATTAACGCTTTTCATAAAAAACTTAAGGGAAAAGATATTGAAGCTACTGCGATGAACTATGCCCAAATAGAGCTTGAGATGGAATCATATGGTAATGCTAAAGAGTGGGTTTATCATCCTTATTGTGGTTTTTGGGAATAGAATGAGTAGTTTTATGATAGAATTATGCATTCCTACCGCCGAATTGGTGGCTTAGAATATGTAGTTACAGTTTAATGAATATATACCGCCGAATAGGCGGATAAAAAGCCTTCTATTAAATAGAAGGCTTTTTGTTTTTTGATCAATAATTTTGACAAATACTTTTGATTTTTATAGATTGGTATATATGTATTTATCCATGTAATTACATTTTAATAATTCACTAATTTTGTTGCTATAGATTATCAGCCCTTGAAGAGTGAAATAAAATGTCAGTTTAACAGTTTATCCGTATTTAATACAAGGAAATAAAATATGAGTCAACTAACTAACGTAAAAGTGAAAGAAGCCATAAAATCACTTTTAATGCAGCGGTTAGAGGATCGTTTACCTCCCGAAGAGCGAAAGCTTGAAAGGTTATTAGAGGGCGATGATCAAAAAGCGATTGAAGCACAACAAGAAAAAATAGATTCGCTTAAATATCAGCATCGATTTGATATTTGGATAGAAAATGCCGCAACAAGATTTACCAATCAGCTTTCTCTAGGTACGCATTTACCTAAAGGAGGACATCCCGATGCGCGCGGAGATAGTATTAACGTCAATCAAGTTAAGCTACCATCTAAAGGGCGAGAGGGTTTTGTGGGCTCTCACAGCGTTAAAAATTGGGAGATTGATGCAACAGGCAATGCCGCGGCGCTACCGCTTAATGCACTCTATGAACTAGAAGTTGCGCCGGGGATTTTATTACGAGATCTTTTACAGGAAAATCATCCGGCATTAACGGGGCTATTTTCTGATGATCCAAAACTTGCGCAGGAATATCTTGAACTCTTTCAAGCGTCGCTCGCTAATAAGATTCAATCCCCAACAATATCGGGGAGACATAAACAGCTTCTTTGGCCAAAAAGTGGTGCCATAGAATCGATTGCGGAAGATCAGTATGACATTGTTGTACCGCTTTATCCTCATAGCTTTACACACCATTTATATCAAAAAGTGAGAGAGCAGTTTTCAGAAGAGAATAGACTGAATCGAAAGCAACGTTTTGATAAGCCAAATGCAGTAGAACAAAATGCATATTTTTCTATTACAAATTTAGCGATGGTTCAGCTAGGTGGGTCAAATCAGCAAAATGTAAGTCAGTTAAATGCAAGGCAAGGTGGTCGTCATTATCTGCTTTCAACAATGCCGCCAATGATTAGTGATCGTAAAGGCTTTTACCCTAGAAGAGGTGATCGCACTATATTTACTGATAGGCTATGGAACTATCCTCTTTGCAAGCAAGGGCTTGAAGAGATGGTTGGTGCGGTGAAGGCGCTGAAAAATAATATGTGGGTGCGCCAAAATCGTGAAGATGGGCTAGATCATATTATTTTAGGGATTGTGTATTTAGTGCGAAATCTTCATAAAGATAGAGGGTGGAGTGAAGGTTATCAGCTTCGAGCGGAAGAAAAGTTATGGCTAGATCTTGATTACTACCAACAAGCTGATGATGACTTAAGAGCAAGCTTCGAAGATGATGAATGGATCCATAAAATCAGTAGACGTTTTGCGGATTGGGTGAATAGTGGATTAAAGCAGCAAGTAAAGCGTAAAAAGTTGGAGTTTGATGATATCGAGCAAAAAGAATGGCGCTTAAGTTTTGAAGAAGATTTTGAATTGCTATTTCGTTCAGTTTTAAAAGAAATTGCAGAAATCGAGAGAGCAGAGAAGGAGTCAGAATAATGAGTCATTCAACCACGAATTATTTATGGATCGATAAGATTAAAATTAAAGCAGCTAATGCAATATCAAGTCCGATTACGTATGGTTTTCCAGCAGTGAACGGTTTCTTGGGCGCGATCCATGCTTTAAGCCGTAAAATTCCAAGAGATCAATATAGCGAACAGATCTATCTTGATGGTGTATTGATTGCTCATCATGAAAGCAGGCTTCACGCGAGCAGAAGCAATAGTTACCGAGAATATACTTTTAATCAACAACGTTTACCAGCATTAAAAACGGGGAGACCCCCAGCAATTATTGAGGAAGGTCGTATTGATCTTACCGTAAGTTTAGTTGTAGAAGTTAAAAGTGATGGTTGGGGATTTGAGGGAGAAGAAGAGAAGCAACGCTTCACTGATTGGGTTAAAAATCAATTAATGCAACAACGTATTGCTAGTGGTTCAGTCATGAGTATTGGCAATGTGGCGTTATTTGAGGTCACTGAAAGCTCGCTTTTAATTCCTCAATTATTGCCTGCCTATGTTTTGCTTACCGCTGAGCAGGATTTTAAAGAAATTACTGAAATACTTCAAGATAAAAACCCTGAGAGTACAGGCATTGATACGCTTCTTGAGATGTCTAAACTTCATTTTATTCCTCATGAAAAAGCCACTGAAGATGATGAAAAAATGATCGATGAATCGGACAAGAAAAGCAGGCAAGTAGCCCATTGGGAGTGGGAAGTCTCGAGCTTTAAGAAAGGTCGCGGATGGCTTATTCCGTTATGTGTTGGTTATCAGGCAATTTTCCCTCAATTTTCAAAAGGCATTATGAAAGAGGCTCGCTTCGAGACATATCCTGTGAGTTATGTAGAGCCTATCTATAGTTTAGGAAAGTGGGTATTCCCTTATCGACTGGATCAAGATTCATTTTCTAATGCTTTTTGGCGCTATAAAAATGTCGAGAAAGACGATGAATTAGGACTTTATCAAGTCATTCAAATACGACCATAAACCATTATTCAATAATCACAATATTTTTTAACTAATTTTTAATTTGTAGTAATACGATATAACTTAATAAAGGAAATTTATTATGACTTTAAAAACAGCATCTGTCTTAGCATTTGAGCGTAACTTCGATTTATCTGATGGTATTTTTCGTCAAAAAAATAGTGATGATATTAATGCGCCAGAATTGCCGATTAAAATCACTGAGAAAACTGTTCGAGGAACCATTTCTAATCGTTTAAAAACCGCAGTTGCAAATAATCCAGCAAAATTAGATGCTGAAATTATTAAGGCAAATCCACAGACGGTTGATGTTGCGATGTTAAATGCTGATTATGATACGTTGACGGCTGAATGGACCTTAAAAATCCTTCCATTTAGTGGTAAACCATGTGTCTGTAATAATCTTGCTTATCAAGAAAAAGTTATCGAAACCGTTGCAGGTTACTTATCTAACACAGGCATTCGTGAGTTAGCAGAGCGTTATGCAACGAATATCGTTAATGCGCGTTGGCTCTGGAGAAACCGTATCGGTGCATCAGAGATTAATGTGAAGGTATCAAACGAAATTAATGGCCAAGCTGAAACAATCAAATTCAAGAATGTGAAACAATATTCACTTAACGAATTTAATATTAAAAATGATGATTTTACTAAACTAGTGGATTGGATTGAGTTAGGTTTAGAGGATAATGACGAGTTTGTATTATTAACGATAGAAGCAGAAGCGATTATCGGTAAAGGACAAGAAGTTTATCCATCTCAAGAGATGAACTTAGATCGCGGAAAAGGCGATAAGAGTAAAGTTTTATATGAGAAAGAGGGGTTTGCAGCACTCCATTCACAAAAGATTGGTAACGCACTTCGTACGATTGATAATTGGTATGAAAATGCAGACTTCCCTGTAGCTATTGAACCCTATGCTTCAGTCACAACTCTTGGGACAGCATTTAGACAACCAAAAGAAAAACGAGATTTTTATACGCTTTTTGATAATTGGATTATCAAAGGAACAGCGCCAAGTTTAGAAGATCAACATTATGTGATTGCGGTATTAATTCGTGGCGGTGTCTTTGGTGAAAGTGGAAAGGAGTAAGCAATGCAAACTCATATAACCCATTATTTTGATCTAAAAGCGATTCCTCAAGAGGATATGACTGAAGATCTTATCATTAGCGAATTAATGGAGCGACTCCATTTATTGTTAGTGAGTACTAATTTAAAAGGGCAAATAGGGATTGGTTTTCCTAACTACAATCTCAATAAGCGCTTAGGGGGCATTATTCGGGTTTTTAGTAGTGAAGCGCTTCTCACCGATTTTGAAAAAGCGGTGAGAGCCGACTCAACGATTCGGGATTATTCAATCGTGACGGATGGTAAAAGGGTGCCGGAACATGTCGATAAACATGTTGTCTTTGCGCGTTTACGTTCAGGACACCTTAGTAAAAGCCAGATTCGCCGCTATAAAAAACGCCATCCTGATAAATGGACGGAGGATGTAGCGGAGCAGGCTTTAGATAATCGTGAGCGATTATTTGGGATTCCACATTTTAAAATGAATAGTGGTAGCAACAAACAACATTTCACTATTTGGGTTAAAAGACAGGAAAAACCAGAAACGATCGGTGAATTTGGAAGCTACGGTTTAAGTAACAAGGCGACTGTGCCAATTTTTTAAGGCCTCAAGTTTGTAAATAAAGAGATTCAGTTCTCAATTAGTAAAGCAAAACCCTATTTTTAGACAAGATTGTAAGTGATTGATTTCACAAGTGATCAAAAGGTCATAGAAAAATAGGGTTTTTTACTATTAGTTCTTTAACAATTTGGATATAATGAGCCGCGCAAGCAATTTGCGTCTAGTTCACCGCCGAATAGGCGGCTTAGAAATCTAAAAAAACTCTATGTTGCTTCCAACCTCTGTTCACCGCCGAATAGGCGGCTTAGAAATGTTTCGAGCGCGAATAAAAACATAATCGCAAGTTCACCGCCGAATAGGCGGCTTAGAAAGTTACATCTTAAGCAGAAAAATTAATGCGGACGTTCACCGCCGAATAGGCGGCTTAGAAAAGACTGACAACATTTATGAAAAGAGAAAAAGAGTTCACCGCCGAATAGGCGGCTTAGAAATATCTTCTTTCCTGTGCAGCATAAGGCGCATTGTTCACCGCCGAATAGGCGGCTTAGAAACCGTCGAAGCTGAGTACACAGAAGTAAACGAGGTTCACCGCCGAATAGGCGGCTTAGAAATCTGCTCTTAAGAATACAGGCTTAGGAAATAGGTTCACCGCCGAATAGGCGGCTTAGAAAGTATTTTAAATCGAAGTATGCCGACTTGCCGAGTTCACCGCCGAATAGGCGGCTTAGAAAGAAACATTCGTGATTGAGAGTGAAGGTGATATGTTCACCGCCGAATAGGCGGCTTAGAAATGTAGAAGAAGCGTTAAACCAATCAAGCGCAAGTTCACCGCCGAATAGGCGGCTTAGAAATCTGCAATCTCGCTTTCTTCTCGCTCGATATAGTTCACCGCCGAATAGGCGGCTTAGAAAATTTTTTAGAGCGCGGAAATATTGAGGAATTGGTTCACCGCCGAATAGGCGGCTTAGAAAGCAGAAGCGACAAACTCAACAAAAGCCAAAACGTTCACCGCCGAATAGGCGGCTTAGAAATTCATTTTTTATACTTAAACCCTTTCCTAACGGTTCACCGCCGAATAGGCGGCTTAGAAAATCACGAGTGGTCAAAAGATAACGAAATTCACGTTCACCGCCGAATAGGCGGCTTAGAAAATCATGAAGCACTACGATGCCTTCTTTTTGATGTTCACCGCCGAATAGGCGGCTTAGAAAAATTAAAAATTTTAGCTCAATTGAAGTGTATAGTTCACCGCCGAATAGGCGGCTTAGAAATTTTGTCGGTGGGGCCAATCTTATTGATAAAGGTTCACCGCCGAATAGGCGGCTTAGAAAAATAATTAAATTACTCATTTTTATTTACCTCTGTTCACCGCCGAATAGGCGGCTTAGAAATCTAATTGCTTCGCTTGGTTCGCTGCGAGCTGGTTCACCGCCGAATAGGCGGCTTAGAAATATACGGTTAGATAATGCAGCACATTCTACCCGTTCACCGCCGAATAGGCGGCTTAGAAAATTAAAAACATCGTCAAGATACTTGCTTGTTTGTTCACCGCCGAATAGGCGGCTTAGAAATCGACACGCTCAATCTCAAACTTCGGAGGATCGTTCACCGCCGAATAGGCGGCTTAGAAATGTGGACAGCGAAACGAGCGTCGGCTCCGACAGTTCACCGCCGAATAGGCGGCTTAGAAATTTTGCCTCCCGTACGGTAACACGGGAGCAGTGTTCACCGCCGAATAGGCGGCTTAGAAACTTGAAAAGATGGGAATGAGCAGTGTTGAATTGTTCACCGCCGAATAGGCGGCTTAGAAAGGTATGGGGCGTGATGAACTGACCAGTCTGATGTTCACCGCCGAATAGGCGGCTTAGAAAACTTTGTCATTACCCACTCCATAGTAAAGAAGGTTCACCGCCGAATAGGCGGCTTAGAAATAAAGAGGCAATGGAACAAGCGACGTTTTTTAGTTCACCGCCGAATAGGCGGCTTAGAAATTGGGGGTTTGCTTTGACCACAGGCGTAGCATGTTCACCGCCGAATAGGCGGCTTAGAAAATTAAAGAAATAATTTTCTCTTTTAATCTATCGTTCACCGCCGAATAGGCGGCTTAGAAATGAACCATTTCCAAAAAGATCCAGTTCGTCCCGTTCACCGCCGAATAGGCGGCTTAGAAATAAAGAGCGTGTTGATCATCCAGACAATGTTAGTTCACCGCCGAATAGGCGGCTTAGAAAGCTATTCGAGGGCTTCCCGAAACTATCGTTTTGTTCACCGCCGAATAGGCGGCTTAGAAAGCAATGCAGAAGCTTGAAGAGTTCTTAAGTGAGTTCACCGCCGAATAGGCGGCTTAGAAACATTAATAACAGCGCGAATGTGCGTATACCAAGTTCACCGCCGAATAGGCGGCTTAGAAATCAAAGATGTGCCGAGCATCCAAGCACGACATGTTCACCGCCGAATAGGCGGCTTAGAAATCTAATAGATCGCAATGCTCAGGCGGATCAAGGTTCACCGCCGAATAGGCGGCTTAGAAATGAGAAAGGAGGGCTCATAAAACACCACAATCGTACTGACCAGAATAATCAAGATATTCGTCTGAACAGGTGTATCCACCTATTAACTATTCTGGTTTAATGGAGGTGGCACTATACTCAAACTGATAAGAAGCAATCAATATAACCGATAAACCCGAGGGAGAGAAAACGATGGATACTATTATTATTGTGTGGCGCTATATCTATAAGAATCTAAAAATATTTGTTGTGCCAGCACTTGTGGTGCTGCTTACGATCTATCTGTTAAAGACGTTTAAATGATTAACCGTTAAATTTTGAATGAGAGAAAGCCCCAGAGATGAAAATTTCTGGGTTTTTTGTGTTAGAGATGAAGCTCAATCACTGAAAATAGTCATTTTGTTTGATTTTTAATCAAATAGATATTCGTTCGTGACACAACCGTGCAGTTGAGTTGGGTATATTGATACCTAACAGGTAAATTGCGTTGAGACTTACACAATATGTGTCTTACATGCCTGTAGGTAGAAAAAATGAGCGAAAACGATAATTGAGACTGGAATGCTTAGAGATTACGAGTAATATATACTATAGCTCGTTAAGCGACTGATAGAGCCCTAGAAATAAAAAGGTGAGGAGAGAAAGCAGGATGTCTCAATTAATCGATAATATAAATTATCTCTTAGGTGATAGCCTTAAAGAAAACTTAGAGGTCAATGCGCGTTTAAAAATTGCGTCGGGCTGTTTTTCGATCTATGCCTATGAGGCGTTAAAAAAAGAACTATCAGGCATTGAATCGTTGGAGTTCCTCTTCACCTCTCCAACCTTTATTGCTGAAAAGAATTTGGATAAATCATTTTCTCGTGAAAAAAGGGAGTTTTATATTCCAAAGCTAGGGCGCGAACGCAGTCTATATGGGACGGAGTTTGAGGTTGCGCTTAAAAATCAGTTGACCCAAAAGGCGATTGCTAAAGAGTGTGCACAATGGATTCGTAAAAAAGTTACCTTTAAATCCATTACGACAAATGAGGTACCGCCAAATTTTATCCACCTGAACAGTAAAGAGTCTGATATTACTTATCAGCCTGTTGAGGGGTTTACTGCCTCAGACTTGGGGTATCAAAATAGCAATCGACATCCATTGATAATGCCTATTAAAGAGAAATTGGTGACCGATCAATTTTTGAATCGGTTTGATCAATTTTGGCAAGACACCGCTCGGAGTGAGGATGTTACCGAGACCATTTGTGAGTATATTGAGTCGGTTTATGAGGAGAATGCCCCCGAACGAATCTACTTTATTATTCTCTATAATATTTTTTATGAGTATCTCAAAGATCTTGATGAAGGCTTTATGCCCAATGAGAAAACAGGCTTTCAAGAGACGTTAATTTGGGACAAACTCTTTGACTTTCAAAAAGATGCCGTAAAGAGCATTATTAATAAACTCGATACCTACAATGGCTGTATTTTAGCGGATAGCGTGGGATTAGGGAAAACCTTCACGGCGCTTGCGGTCATTAAATATTATGAGTTGCGCAACAAAAATGTACTTGTCTTATGCCCTAAGCGACTCGCTGCAAACTGGCAAGAGTTTAACCAAAACTTAAAGACTAATATCTTCTTTCAAGATCGATTCAATTATACGGTACTTGCGCATACGGATTTAGACCGCACTACCGGGGAATCATTTGGGATTCCGCTCGATCGTATTAATTGGGGAAATTATGATCTTGTGGTGATCGATGAGTCGCATAACTTCCGTAATAATGAGCTCAATAAAGATCGTGAAACACGTTATCACAAACTGATGCGTAAAGTGATTAAAGAGGGCGTTGAGACAAAAGTATTAATGCTTTCGGCGACGCCGGTTAATAATCGCTTTCTTGATCTTCGTAACCAATTAGCGCTGGCCTATGAGGGGAAATCTGAGGTATTACGCAAAAAACTCAATCTTGAAAAAGGGATTGAGAGTATTTTTAGTCAAGCGCAAGGGGCGTTTAATCGTTGGAGCGAATTGCCCGCACATGAGCGTACAGCAGATACCATTCAAGCACTGTTAGATAATGAGTTTTTTGTGTTACTTGATAGTGTAACCATCGCGCGCTCTAGAAAACAGATTCAGAAATATTATGATATCTCTGCCATCGGTCCTTTTCCAAAGCGTCGTAAACCGCTCTCGTTTCGTTCACCCATTACCACAGAGAAATCTTGGCTTGACTTCACTGAGATTTTTGAGATGTTAAGATCGCTACAGCTCTCGGTTTATCAGCCCCTTAAGTTTGTCTATCCTAGCCGCATGAAAAAATATGAAGAGCTGTTTGATAGTACGGTCGAGGGCAAAGGAACTTTAAAACAGGTAGATCGTGAAAAGGCGCTCGTAGGGCTAATGACCACCAACCTCTTGAAACGATTAGAGAGCTCCGTACACTCCTTTAGATTGACATTGGAATCGCTCGAGAGAAAGCACAGCTCCGTGCTTGAAACCATCGAGCGTTTTAAATCCTCATTTATGGATAAGGTTAAGAGCCGTATCAGCATTGCCGGGGCTAGTTTTAACGATATCGAGGACGATGAGATTCTTCCTGAGAATGATTTAGGCATTACCGTAGGAAAAGATAATCAAATTAGCCTTGAGGATATGGATATTGATAGTTGGGAGCGCGAATTGAGAGGTGATCTGGAGCAGATTCACATATTGCTCTCATTTTTAAAAGAGGTGCCACCGGCTAAAGACCAAAAATTGCAACATTTGATCACGCAGGTAAAAGAAAAAATCCAAAATCCCATCAATCCGGGAAATCGTAAAGTAATTATTTTTAGTGCTTTTGCCGATACAGCAGAATATCTTTATCAGCAATTAGCGCCGATTATTCATGCAGAATTTGGCCTGCATAGCGCCGTAATTACCGGAGGCAGTACGAAGCCTAAAACCACCTTAAAATTAGCGAAAAGAGCCCAATTAGGCTTGCAAGACGTGTTGACGCTTTTTTCTCCGCTCTCTAAAGGGAAGGCGTTTATCTATCCAGACTTAGAAGCTGAGATTGATCTGATCATTGCGACGGACTGTATTTCAGAAGGGCAAAACTTACAAGATTGTGATTATCTCATTAATTACGATATTCACTGGAATCCTGTGCGGATTATCCAGCGATTTGGGCGGATTGATCGAATTGGTTCGACAAATGAAGAGATTCAGCTGGTGAATTATTGGCCTGATATCGATCTTGATGAATATATCAATTTGAAAGAGCGTGTCGAGGGGCGCATGGTGATTTCCGATATGGCAGCCACGGCGGATGATAACTTGCTCGGCAGTGATCAGCACGATGTTGGCTACCGTGAAGAGCAGCTAAAGCGTATGCAAACCGAGGTGATCGATTTAGAAGATGTGAAAACGGGGGTCTCCATTACCGATTTAGGGCTGAATGAATATCGTATGGATCTGCACCATTTAATTGAAAAATATGGCGAGCCTAAAAATGTTCCGTTAGGCTTGCATGCGGTAATTCCGGCTCGAAATTCGCTAGGCTTAACCCCGGGCATTATCTTTGCGCTTAAAAATGTCAATACCCCCAATGATATGGACCGTAAAAATCGTATCCATCCCTATTATCTGGTCTATATCGGCAATGGTGGCGAGCTGATATTGGATCAATTTAAGGTCAAAGAGATCTTCGATTTATTACGGCTCTCTTGCAATGGAAGCGATATGCCCTTTAGTGAGATCTGTAAGCAATTTAATCAAAAGACCCAAGATGGGCGAGATATGAGCCACTGTTCAGCGCTTTTAAGTAAGAGTATCCGTGACATGGTGGAGGTCAACGACGAAAAAGATATCGATAGCCTTTTTTCTATGGGGGAAACCACCGCGCTTGAAAATGATATCTCAGGACTCGATGACTTTGAGCTTTTAGCATTTATTGTGGTTGAAGAGGCAGGCTGACATGGCATTTTATCACTATCCCGAGTCGACATCTGTCAATCGGATTATCGCTAAAGAAAAAATCTACGAGCAGGCTAAAATTAGCAGTGAGATCAAACAGCTCTTTGTCAATGAGATTAAAGAGATTCGTTGGCGCAATAAGCTGGCGGAAAATACCCTTAATTTAAAAGCAGATGACACGCTAAAAGAGATTCAGGTGCTTCAAATTACCTTAAAAGGCGAGCATCTCTCTCTTGAGTGTTTAAAAGCCATCGATAAAGCGATTCCTTCCCCGATTATTTTTGAGGTGCATTCTGTCGCGCAGATAGGCGTGTGGGCGATACACAAAAAGCCCAATCAGAAAGGCACCGGCATGCTTGTAGGCGATCACTATTTTCATAAAACGCTCCCTAAGGGCGAGGTTGAGCGAAAACCGCTTCCAGCGTCGATCTCTTTAGCGGTGCTCTATAAAGGAATCTTTACCGCCTTAATGCCGGAGGAGATTGTCGCTAAAGTCTCAAAAGCGGAGGGCGCTCCCACAATTGAGGCGCTTTTAGCCCACGACGAGACGGCGCGTAAATTATTAAGTGAGATTGAGCGTGTGGAAAAAAAGGTGATTCGGGAAAAGCAGTTTAATCGTAAAGTGGCGCTCAATCGCGAATTAAAATTGCTCAAAGAGCGCTATCACGCACTATTAAATTAATCTTTGAGTGCAAAATTATTTATACTGAAACGTTTTATCAATTAATCGCGCAGGGTGATTGCCCCAAGCGGGCGTCGCGTTAAATATTAATATAGAGTTGGAGATTATATGAGTAAGCTAGATATGCAAAGTCCAAATTTGACGGATCTGAATATACAAAAATTGGGCGAGCTATTTCCCAATTGCATGACTGAGACCCGTGATGATCATGGTGAGATTCGCTACGCGATCGACTTTGATCTATTAAGACAAGAGCTCTCTCACTCAATGATTGAAGGTCCCGTTGAGCGCTATCAGCTCGATTGGCCGGGGAAAAGGGAATCGCTTCTAGCGTCCAATGCACCCATCGCGAAAACACTCCGTCCTGCCCGTGATGAGAGTGTCAATTTTGATGAAACGGAAAATCTCTTTATCGAAGGGGATAACTTAGAAGCATTAAAACTTCTGCAAGAATCCTATCTGGGTAAAGTGAAAATGATCTATATCGATCCGCCTTACAATACCGGTAATGATTTTGTTTATAACGATGATTTTGCAGAAGATACTGATGAGTATTTAGTACAATCGTTACAAAAAGATGAAGAAGGGAATCGCTTGGTAGCGAACCCTGAATCTAGAGGGCGTTATCATTCAGATTGGCTCTCGATGATGCATTCCCGTCTCCGTTTAGCGCGTAATTTGTTAACCGATGATGGCGTGATTTTTATCTCCATTGATGACAATGAACAATCGAATTTAAAGCGACTTTGTGATGAAGTATTTGGTGAGAGTAATTTTATAGATACTTTGATTTGGGAAAAAAAGTATTCTCCACAAAATGATGCTAAGTATTTCACAGCTAATCATGACTTTATACTTTGTTACGGGAAAATAAAAAGTTGTTGGAAGAGAATTTTACTACCTAGAACAAAAGAGCAAAATAAAGCTTATTCCAACCCTGATAATGATCCAAGAGGTCCGTGGCAGTCTGACAATTTCTCTGTTGCTCGTAGAACAGTTAGTGATATTTATCCTATTATTAATCCAGCAGGTATAGAATGCTATCCTCCAAAAGGGCGTAGTTGGTTGTTCTCACAGCAGAGATATAGAGAGTTATTAGAAGATAATAGAATTTATTTTTCTTCAGGAGGCAAAGGAGTTCCCAGATTAAAACGCTTTTTAAGCGAAGTTCAGCAAGGTAGTGTTCCTATGACAATAATGCCGTATAAGGATGTAGGTCATAGTCAAGAGGCAACGCAAGAAGTAAGAAAATTATTAGAAGGAGCCTTTTTTGATTATCCTAAGCCGGTTAAGTTATTAACTAGATTATTACGGATTTCAACGAAGAAGGATAATCTGATTTTAGACTTCTTCGCCGGCTCATCAACTACCGCCCATGCAGTGATGCAACTGAATGCTGAAGATGGTGGGAATCGTAAATTCATTATGGTTCAGCTTCCGGAAGAGACAGATGAAAAATCAGAGGCCTATAAAGCAGGGTATAAAAATATTGCCGAGATCTCCAAAGAGCGGATTCGCCGTGCGGGTAAACAGATTTTAGAGTCTGATGATATTCATGAAGATTGGAATCGCGATATCGGCTTTAGAGTGTTGAAAATTGATAGCTCCAATATGAAAGAGACCTTCTACAAACCTGAAGAGTTAACGCAAGGGGATCTTTTAGCGCAGATTGAAAACGTTAAAGAGGACCGTACAGCAGAAGATCTTCTTTTCCAGATTATGCTCGATTGGGGCTTACCGCTCGATCTCCCCATTGAGGTTGAAACCATTCAAAATAAAACGGTCTATATTGTCGCAGAAGATGCATTAATTGCCTGCTTTGATGAGGGCATTGATGAGGCCATTGTTAAGATGTTGGCCGATCGTAAACCGCTTCGCCTTCTATTTCGTGATAACTACTACGCGAGCAATGCGGTGAAGATCAACGCAGAACAGCTCATTAAACAGTTGTCGCCGAATACGGAACTTAAATCGATCTAGGAGCGAGGCATGAAGATACAATTTAAAAAATATCACTATCAGCTCGACGCGGTCGATGCCGTGGTGAGCTGCTTTGAAGGCCAGCCCTATCAATCAGGCGTTCAATATCGGGTTGACCCGGGCGTAGCAAAGCATGGCGAAAGTCAAACCATTCAGCAAGAGGTGAATACTGCGGATGATGGCTTTCGTAATGCGGAGATTAAATTAACCGACGCGGAACTTTTAGAAAATATCCAAAAAAATCAGCGTAAACAACATCTAACGGTCTCTAAAAAGTTAGAAAAAACGCCTCAAGCACGCATTAATCTCGATGTCGAGATGGAGACGGGAACGGGGAAGACCTACGTCTATATTCGGACGATCTTTGAGTTAAATCGCCGATATGGTTGGAATAAATTTATCATTATGGTGCCGAGCATTGCGATTCGTGAAGGGATTTATAAATCGTTTCAGATGACCACAGAGCACTTTATGCAGGATTATCATAAAAAGGCACGGTTTTTTATCTATGATTCAAGTCAGCTCAATGAGGTAGAGACCTTTTCAACGGACGGCGGAATTAATGTGATGATCATTAATATCCAAGCATTTAACTCAACGAGTAATGCTAATCGCCGTATTTATGAAGAACTTGACAGTTTCCAATCGAGAAAGCCCATTGATGTCATTAAAGCCAATCGTCCGATATTGATTCTCGATGAGCCTCAAAAAATGGAAGGAAAACGGACATTAGAGGCGCTAAAACAGTTTGATGCAATGGCGATATTTCGTTATTCAGCCACGCATAAAACCACGCACAATTTAATTCATCGTTTAGATGCGGTCGATGCCTATAATCAAAAACTGGTCAAGCGGATCTCCGTACGAGGGATTACCATTGACGGCATGGGCG
>CALZBJ010000016.1:0-40731 GCA_945619025.1 uncultured Ignatzschineria sp.
TGCAAGGCACTCACTCACTCACTGGCTTGATTACACAAAATCTGCTATATACTTCGTTTAGAGGGCTTTACTCTATCTGCCGCAAAATAGGGCGTATTATAAGGAGAAATATGGCTAAAAAACCGCAAGCACGGCACTCAATTTTTGAATTTGCAAAGCAGTTATTGTTTCTTTTCCCGATTATCGCCTATCCGCTCTACGCCTTTGTCACGCTGACGGTGGAGAGCTATTACGATTCGCTCGCCCTTCCATATCGCGCACTCGAAGAGGGGCTTTATTATCAGCTCTATCAAGCGACCGACATCTATCTCAATCTCTCAGCGCTGTTATTGCCGCTGATTATTTTGGGTGGATTATTTCTCTTTTCGCTCCTTCATCTTCTATTTGCGCCGTGGGCGAAATTTTTAAGCGATAGACTCAATGATTCATCGTGGGCGAATTTTTTTAGCAAAAAAGAACCCGATTCGCAGGAATTTTTCGCGAGTCACTTTCATAAGGTGACGCATTTTCTCTATTTTATGGTGTTGATTTCCATTGTAGCGATGTGTTTATCGATCGCCGGCGTTCGCATCGGGAAATTTAGCGCGGCGCAAACGCTCGACCATATCTATAAAAAAGATGCGCAATATTACGCAGAACTCGTTTATCTTACTACAATGGACCGGGAAGTTTATCTGATGGGATGCGGTTCGCTTCGTTGTGTGGGACTTGAACGATTATCGGAAAATGAGGTGCGCAGTGTGGTCTTTGAGAACACCGATTATTACCGAATTTTACAAAAAAATTAAACGCATCATCGATAAACTGATTAAAATAAGAGAATAAAATCCCATCGTCGCTTGAGCATCATCAAAGCCGATCGGGAGAAAACGAAATAATGTCAGTGTACCAATTCACCAATTTTAAGGGGACGAATTAATGAAACAAGATAAAGTATCCATCGTCATTGCACCCGATGCCTTCAAAGAATCCCTCACCGCTGATGAAGCGGCAACGGCGATTGCAGAAGGATTTAAGCGTGTATTACCCGAAGCAGATTACCATCTTGCAGCGGTATCGGACGGGGGCGAAGGGCTCATCGAAACGATGCTCTTTGCAAAAGAAGGGTCGCGCATTAAAGCGAGTGCACACGATCCGATCGGGCGTAAAATTGAGAGTGAATTTGGTTGGGTGGATTCAGAACAGCTCGCGATCATTGAAATCGCAAAAGTGAGCGGCATTGAGTTAATCTCTCCCTTTGATCGCAATCCCCTTCATACCACAAGTTTTGGTACGGGCGAGCTTATTTTAGCGGCGCTCGATCACGGGGCGAAGAAGATTTTAATCGGTCTTGGCGGCAGTGCCACAAATGATGGCGGCGTCGGGATGCTTCAAGCGCTTGGCGTGCAGTTTTTCGATCATAATGGCAATCCATTAGGGCAAGGCGGGCGCGCACTGTTAGAGCTTGCAGAGATTGATCTTTCGAAACTCGATCCTCGTCTTTTCAATGTAGAAATGGAAGTGGCGTGCGACGTTAAAAACCCGCTCACGGGTACCAATGGCGCGTCGGTAGTCTTTGGACCGCAAAAAGGGGCAACTCCACAAATGGTGGGCATGCTCGATCGGGCGCTTGGGCAACTTGCCGATGTGGTGAAACATGATATGGGCAAAGAGATCGATAACATTCAAGGCGCGGGGGCTGCGGGCGGTATGGGCGCGGCGCTCATGGGCTTTTTAGATGCAAAACTTCATTCTGGAATTGAGCTTGTGATTGAGCACTTAAATCTGCGCAATCATATTAAATCGGCCGATCTTGTGATTACCGGCGAAGGTCAGCTCGATGAGCAAACCCTGTTCGGTAAAACGCCGATCGGTGTGGCGGAATGTGCAAAAGAGTATGGCGTGCCAGTAATTGGCGTTGCGGGCGCATTAGGCGCAAATTCTGAAAAGCTGCTTGAAGCCGGGTTTAATGCGATTTTTAGCTGCTCACCTGGAGTAATTACGCTTGATGATGCGCTTAAAAATGGTGGTGAAAACCTCACAGCACTCAGCGAAAATATTGCCCGTTTGATTGCCTTTAATTTACCGAAAGCGACGCATTAAACGGCGTTAAGCGACAAATCAATAAATCCATAAATTAATTAAGCGATACAAAAACGCTCGGAGAGATCTTCATTAAAGGTCTCCCGAGCGTTTTTTATAGGGCGATTGTAAGTGTGAATTAGTGGGCGATACAGACGGTTTTGGTTTCAGTAAAGTTTTCCACCGCGGTTTTACCAAATTCACGGCCAATGCCTGACTGTTTTACCCCACCAAAGGGCATCGCCGGATCGAGCGGAACGTGTGAATTGACCCATACAGTGCCCGCTTCAATCTTGCGGGTGAGATCCATCGTATGTTTTAAATTGTTAGTCCAAAGACTTGCGGCAAGCCCATAATCGGTATTGTTCGCGTAGTTGATCACCTCGTTAATATCATAAAACGAGACAAGCGCGATCACCGGGCCAAAGATCTCTTCGTTTAAAATACGGCTGGTGACTTGCAGATTGGTAATGACCGCCGGTGGCACATAAAACCCTTCGGTCAGATGGGAAATATCAGGGCAGAGAATTGACGCGCCTTCCGCTTGTGCAATCGAGAAGTAGTTTAAAATCTGCTCTTGCTGACGTTTCGAAACAACCGGCTGAATTTGCGCACTCTCATCAAGGCCATCGCCCACTTTAATATTGAGTAAAATATCTTGAAGTTTGCGCTGTACTTTTTCGTAAATTTTTTGATGCACATAGATCCGCGAGGCCGCCGCACAGACCTGTCCTGAGTTTAAGAACGCGCCCATCATAATGCCATTAACGGCGACATCGACATCCACATCATCCATAATGATCATCGGGTTTTTCCCGCCAAGCTCTAAGGAGAAATGGGCCATATGGTCGATCGCGGCTTTCCCCACTTTTTTACCCACAGCGGTCGATCCGGTGAAGGTCACTTTACGAATTAGCGGATGCTCAACGAGCGCTTGGCCAATACTACCATCAGCGCCTACTAATACGTTAAATACGCCGGCCGGAACGCCTGCTTCGAGTGCAAGTTTTGCAAGATAGAGCGCGGTAAGCGGCGTCTCTTCAGAGGGTTTTAAGACAACTGAACAGCCCGCCGCTAGAGCGGGAATGGTTTTCCACGCGGCAATGGAGAGCGGGAAGTTCCAAGGGGCAATTGCGGCCACAACGCCGATCGGCTCTTTGAGTGTGTAGGCGGTAAAATTGGCATTATCCGGCGTTGCAATGGAGACATCGATCGTTTCGCCGGTAATTTTTGTGGTCCAACCGGCAATATAACGGATATATTCCGCGGTACTTTTCACTTCCACCGCGCGTGAAATATGGATCGATTTTCCTTGATTGAGGGTTTCCAGTTGTGCAAGCGTCTCTTCGTGTTCAAGGAGGAGTTCTGAGAGGCGATATAAAATGCGTTCACGATCGGCCGGACGCATATCAGCCCAGCGCCGGTCGGTAAAGGCTTGGTGCGCATTTTGAACGGCGCGCTCCATATCATCGACAGAGCACTTATTGACGTTTGCTAACACATTGCCCGTGGCGGGATTGTAGAGCGCATGAGGCGTGGCATTCGGCGTTTGCTCTTCCGCTCCATTGATAAAGTTGCCGTGTTGCACGGATAAAAATTCGGTTACGCTCGGTAATATGGTGATTTTACTCATGGTCACTCCCTGTTATTGTCGTTGTAATGATGGGGTTTAAGACGATAAATAATGGCTAAAAGCCTTGCACATCACGGGGATTATGATGGAGTTGCAAGGCCTTTAACGCATGATGCTACTTTTTTAGCAGATTAAACCGCTGAAAGATAGTGTTTGACGAAAAAGTCAGTTTCCACTTCCCATAAAAGGGTGGTGTCTTTTTCTACAACCCAGCTATCGCCTTCATTTAATTCCCACGATTCGCCGGTCGCTTCGTTGGTGAGTTTGAGTTTTCCGGTGACGATGGTCGCTTGCTCGGTGAAGGGATAGGTCATTCTAAAGGTCCCTTTGGTCACCGCAAAATAACCGCCATTGATCGGTACTTCTGGATTGCCCACGGTAAATTTACCGTAGATTTTGCATTCACCTTCAACAATTTCAGAGCCTAAATCGGTGATGGTGCCCCAGCTATCGAGTTCATCGAGTTGTACATTTTTTTTAATTTTTAACATAAAACATTCCTTCAAATTGTAAAATTGTATGAATAAAATAATTAATTAACGACGGCCATTAAAGTAGCCTGAGAGTTGATGGATGCATTTTGCACCGGTTAACAGGAAGGGGCGTAGGGCATCTTTCCCAATAATATTTTTATGATTAACTTGGGTGAAGAGCTCGTATCGATTCGATCCGCCTAAAATGCCTTCCGCTAAGATTTTGCAGACGATGTGGCTGGGCGTGACCCCAAAGCCGGAATACCCTTGTGCGTAAAAGACATTCGGGTGATCGGGGAGCGAGCCAATTTGCGGGAAGAGATTGGCGCTACAGGCCATCGGTCCGCCCCATGCAAGATCGATTCTCACATCCTTTAAGTAGGGGAAAATATCGAGCATTAATTTACGATTAAACTCTTTTACATTTTTCGGAATATGCTCAACCCAGCGCGTTGCACTTCCAAAGAGGAGGCGATTTTCATTGGTGACGCGATAATAATCGATCACCGGACGAATATCGCTATACGCGCCACGAATAGGGCTAATGCGCTCAATCAATTCATCTGAAAGGGGTTCTGTCATCAGCTGAAAGGCGTAGGTATTGATGGTTTTTTTGTAGAGCGTCGGCTCTAAACGATTTAAAAATCCATCGCAGGCCCAGAGGAGCTTTTTCGCGGTGATGGTGCCGTTTGGAGTGCGCACTTTAATCAGATCGCCATAGGTCACTTCAACCGCCGGGCTATATTCAAAAATTTTCGCCCCATAAGAGGTGAGCGCTTTTGCCTCGCCCAAAAGCAGATTTAATGAATGGACTTGTCCCGCGCCCATGTGAACGAGCCCGCTTTGATAGGCATCTGAACCAATGACCGATTTCACCTCACTGCCGGAGACAAAGTAGATTTCGTTTTCGGTATCGACGGATTTAAACTCTTTTTCCCATTTTTTGAGGGTTTCAGTTTGACGGGAATTGAAGGCCATATAGGCATATCCATGGCGGAAATCGGCATCAATATCGTATTTTTTGATGCGCTCTTGGATGATTTTAGCGCCCTGATCGCTCAGCTCAAAGATGGTTTGAAGTCCCGCATCGCCCACATC
This sequence comes from uncultured Ignatzschineria sp., assembly GCA_945619025.1. Taxonomy (GTDB): domain Bacteria; phylum Pseudomonadota; class Gammaproteobacteria; order Cardiobacteriales; family Wohlfahrtiimonadaceae; genus CALZBJ01. Next base: position 5,266 of record CALZBJ010000016.1, read on the forward strand.
TTTACGAATCGCTTCGATATCATGCCCAATGCCGGCCATAATCTGTCCACCATTTCGGCCCGTACCGCCAAATCCAAGATGGCGCGCCTCAAGAAGGGCAATATCGGTGATGCCATTTTCAGCGAGTTCAAGGGCGGTATTGACGCCAGAAAATCCCCCGCCGATCACCACAACGTCCACATCAATATCCGCCTCAAGCGGTGGGAAATTGAGAAAATATTTTTTCGTCGCGGTGTAATAGGTAGCGGTATCGATCTCTTCAATCATTTCATATCCTCCTAGAGTGATATTTATATTGTTATTATTTTGTAATTTTTGATTAAAATTTGATTGAATCTACATCTTGTTATCAAGTCCATGCAATATACTGTCTTTCATGCAAATAACACTTGACAACGACTCATGAATATTAAAATATCACTAACATATTCGTAAATCAAAAGAAAAGATCGCTTTTCCCATAAATGAGCTCTGTTTGGAAAAGAGTGCCTACTAATAAATGGCGAGGAAAGGCTGATAATGACGGGATTACGAAGCATTTAGCTTGAGATAACAACAATAATAATTTCATCAAGCGCGTTAAATCATCCTTAACAGATCCTAAAAATGATAAAAACCGGATCGATTGCGCTTGATTTTGACAAGGAGAAAGCACTATGGAAACCAGCAGTTCCACCTATAAAAAGCAGACGTTAGGCCTTGCGTCGCTCATCTTTTTCGTGGTTGCCGCCGCTTCCCCATTAACGGGGTTAGTGGGCGCAATGCCAATTGCGATTTTAGAAGGAAATGGCGCCGGAATATCGGGAATTTACATCATTTCTGGGCTGATTTTATTGATCTTTTCCGTCGGTTTTATTGCCATGAGCCGCTACATTAAAAATGCCGGAGCGTTCTATTCCTATATCTCCGCCGGCATGGGGATAAAAATGGGGGTGACCGGGCTTGCGCTCGCGATCTTATCCTATGTTTCGATCCAGATTGCGATTGCGGCAATCTTCGGATTATTTACCCAGATTTTCTTTCAGGAATATTTGGGATTTAATCTGCCTTGGTGGGTCTATACGGTCTTGATGTTCGGCGTTGTGTGCTGGCTTGGGATCGCTAAAATTGAGATCGGCAGCCGCGTGCTGGGGATTTTAATGCTTTTAGAGGTGGGCATTGCGGTTCTGATTGCGGCGATTGTGGTGGTAAAGCAGGGCTCGGTGGGCGCGCTGGATCTAAAACCCTTTACCCCGAGCGTGGTATTTAATGGCAACGTGGGAATGGCGCTGGTCTTTACGGTAGCGGCCTTTATCGGCTTTGAAGCGACGGCGATCTATGCGGAAGAGTGCCGTGATCCTGAGCGAAATGTCCCAATTGCGACGGTGATTGCAGCGCTGATTATTATGGGGTTCTTTGCCTTTTGTAGCTGGGGAATGATTCAGGCGTATGGCTCGGATCATGTCCAAAAAGTGGTGGCGGATAATCCTGAACTCTTTGTCTTTAATATCGCAGAATCGGTGCTTGGGGGCTGGTCGGTTATTTTGATCAATATCCTCTTAATTACCAGTCTCTTTGCGGCGACTCAATCGTTTCATAATAATATTTCCCGCTATTTTTATGTGATGGCCCGCGATGGGATTTTCCTCCCGAAGCTCGCAAAATTGCATCCAACCAAAGATACGCCCTATATTTCGAGCATTTGCCAAACGATCTTTATGATCAGTTTAACGGTGATTCTCGCGCTCTTAGGGCAAGATCCGCTCATCGATATTTTCACTTGGGGATCGGCGATTACGACGATGTCGATTCTATTGTTAGAGATCTTAGTGTCGATCTCGGTGATTTTATATTTCCGCCGTCGCAGTGAGCTCAATATTCCCCATTGGAAAACCCGTTATGCGCCATTTTTAGCGGCAATTTTAATGAGCGTTGTGCTCTATTTAGTGACGATGAATCTCGATATTTTAAGCGGAATTAAAACTAAAGTGATCTATCTCGTGCCGATTTTAGTCTTTGGTTCTGCCATTGCGGGCTATCTCTATGCGGTGATTTTGATCCGCTTTTTCCCAAGTGGGATGAGTAAGCTCAATCGCGTTGTCGAAGAGGCGTAATTGGCCTTAATCGCTTAATAGCTAGGCGGATATCACACTCACGATACAAAGATAGAAAAACGCTCGGTGAGATCGTTATATAAAAGATCTCCCGAGCGTTTTTTATGCCTTAATAATAGATGGGCATGATGGGCGTAGAAGGATCTACATCTTAATTGACTTTCATATTATCTAAAAGGCGCGTTGTGCCGATTCGAGCGGCGGCTAGAATAATAAGCGGCGTCTCTTTTGAGCTTGCAACGACGAGCGTTTTTTGATCGCGAATGGAGATATAATCGACTTTCCAGCCCTGTTTATTGAGCGTGTCGATGGCGTTATTTTCAAGCGCGCGAAGATTGGGATTGTCTTGATGATTGATCGCATCGCTTAGGGCTTTTAGAGTTTGCGAGAGCTCAAGCGCCTTTGATTTTTCCGCATCGGAGAGATAGCCATTACGGCTTGAAAGGGCAAGGCCGGAGGCTTCACGGCGAATGGGTACAGCCATGATTTCGATCGGCATATTAAGTTCGGCCACCATTTCACGAATGATGTGCAGTTGCTGATAATCCTTTTCACCAAAGCAGGCTTTATCGGGCTGAACGATGTTAAACAGTTTTGAAACCACTGTGGTCACGCCATTAAAATGTCCCTCACGGCTCGCGCCACAGAGCTCATTTTGAATGCTCGACGGAACCACGCGGACCGATTGCACGCCTTGAGGATACATTTCGTTGGCATTTGGGGCAAAAACAGCGGTGACTCCGAGCGCCTCAAGCTTTTCACAGTCAGCTTCTAAGGTACGGGGATAGCTGTCTAAATCTTCTCCCGGACCAAATTGAATCGGGTTCACAAAGATCGATACAAAGACGTGATCGGCATTTTTTAGAGCGGTTTTTACAAGGTCTAAATGCCCCTCGTGCAGATTTCCCATGGTGGGAACAAGGGCAACGCTACCGCTTAATTCACGGCGAAAATCACGGAGTGTCGAGATGGTTTTAAAGAGTTTCATACTGAAATCCTAATTTAATTAAATGAGTGATCATCCGAGGGGAATGTCCCCGTTTTTACCTCAGCAACATAGGCTTCACAGGCGGCTAAAATCGAAGGGGCATCGGCTAAAAAGTTTTTTGAAAAACGGGGAGGAGTCGGGTAGACGCCGAGCATATCGTGCATTACTAATACCTGTCCGTCGCACTCATTGCCTGCGCCAATGCCGATAGTGGGAATGGTGAGCGCTTCGCTAATCGCTTTACCTAGTGCCTTAGGAATGCATTCGAGCACCAGTAACGATGCACCTGCTTTTTCGTGCGCAAGCGCCGCTTCAATCATGCTATTGGCCGCTTCATTATCACGCCCTTGAACACGATATCCGCCGAGCGCATTGACCGCTTGAGGCGTTAATCCTAAATGGGCGCAAACAGGGATCGAACGTTTGGTGAAATAATCGGTTTTTTCCACCTGTTCAAGTCCGCCCTCAAACTTCACCATATGCGCGCCGGCTTTCATCAGTTTTACTGCATTTTGATAGGCCGATTCGAGCGATGCCTCATAACTTCCGAAGGGAAGATCCGCCACAATGAGCGCTTTTTTATTCCCGCGCGCCACATTTTTGGTGTGATAGACCATCTCATCGAGCGTAACAGGGAGCGTGCTTGCATGGCCTTGAACCACCATTCCAAGCGAGTCGCCAATCAAAAGCGTCTCAACGCCCGCATCATTCATCAATCCCGCAAACGACGCATCATAACAGGTGAGCATCGTAATTTTATCGCCCGCCGCCTTCATTTTTTTCAACGTTGTTACCGTAATCATTCCTCTACCTTATTTTTTTCTTATCTACTAATCTAATCGTAGGCCACATTCTTGTGTGCAGCTTATCACCTCATTATACCCTTTCGGATGATCGGGCGGGGAGTGAGATTTTATAGTCACGATAGAGAATTTTAATACGTTGATAGAGAGCGATTTTGAGGCGTTTTTATTTGACGAGATTTAGATCGCCGTGACACATTATTATAATAAAATACCGATTAAAGGAGCTCGTATGACGTTACAGGATTTAGCTACATGGGCTGGTCGCCTTAAAACGACGCCGAAAATGCCGATTCTTTTTTTAGGGCATGGGTCGCCGATGAATGCGCTTAGTAATAATGAGTTTACTAAAAGCTGGCAAATGCTCGGCGCGTCGCTCCCGAAACCGACGGCAATTCTCTCGATTTCAGCACACTGGGAGACGCTTGGGACGGAAGTGACTGCGATGAAAAAACCGCGGACGATCTATGATTTTTACAACTTTCCTGAAAAGCTCTATCAGATGGAATATCCGGCTCCGGGAAATCCTGAATTGGCGCGGGAGATCTGCGATTTAGTCGATATGACGACGCTTGAACTCGATCACGCGTGGGGGCTTGATCATGGTACGTGGTGCGTGCTTAAATTTCTCTATCCAGATGCCGATATTCCGGTGCTTCAGCTCAGTTTAGACAAGCTTCGCTCGCCGCAATATCACTATGATTTGGGCCAGGCGCTTAGTAAACTTCGTGAGCGAGGCGTGTTGATTATGGGAAGTGGAAATATCGTGCATAATCTGCGTATGCTTGATCGAAATCTCCCGCATGAAGGCTTTGAATGGGCCGATGAGGCGAAAGCGCAGATGGTTGAGATGATTAAAACGCACGATCACCGTTCGTTAATTGATTTTGAAAACCAAGGGGAGGCCTTTCGTTTAGCGATTCCAACGGATGAACATTTCTTGCCGCTACTCTATATTTTAGGGCTGGAAACCCAAGAGGATGAGCACTTTATTTTTAATGATAAAAGCGTTGCCGGCTCCCTTGCGATGACCTCCGTTTTAATCGGATAATTGACGAACCATCACATAAACGACAGGATGTTGGTATGCTCCAAACCTACGGAAAAAGCGCTTTTTGGGCCGGTCTCTTACTCACATTTTTAATGCTAGCAAATACTGCACTTGCCGATATTGTGAAGCTTAAAAATGGCGATCAGATCACCGGCGAGATCACCTATCTTGAGGGCGATCTCATCTTTATTAAGACCGATTATGCCGGCGTAATTAAGATCAATAGCCATAAAGTAGCGAGCTTTTCTATCTTAAATCCAAGCTATGTCAAAGCGGGAATGTTTGATAAAGGGCGCACGGCGGAATCGATCACTTTCCATGAAACGCTTCCTACGGGCAGTAAGAAAAAGCGCGCTGAACCGCGAACGCTTACCTTGATGAGTGGGGAAGATGTGTTGAGACTCCCCTATAAAGAGAATCTGCTCGTCGCGCGGATTAACGATCATACGCCGATTTACCAAGATTTTAGAATGTCGGGAATGGTGGATCTTGCGCTCGATTTCGATAAAAACAGCACGACTTCAGCGCTCTATAAATTGGGCGGAAGTACGCGGATTCAGCATGGATTTTGGCGGCATACCGTCAAAGGTTCGGTCTATCGTAAGGAAGATGATTCGAAAACGAAAAAGCACTATTACACCCTCAATTATGCGGTGGACCGCTTCTTTACCGATCGTTTTTTCTGGCAAGGATCGGTCGATTATAAACACGATTGGATCGAGGATATTCGCGAGGATTTCAGCGTCGGTACGGGCCCAGGTTGGCAGGTGTGGGATAATGAACATTCTGCGCTTTCATTCGCGACACTCATCAATTATCAAGCGCTCAAATATCAAACCGGAGAAACCAGTAAAGACCCGCAACTGGCGATCAAATGGGATTTTCATAACTATTTTTTAAATAAATCATTCCGCTTTGATTCCGCTGGCCGGCTTGGGCGAAGCATCAATAATAACGTCTCGCTCGATTTAACGTTAGACGCGTCACTTTCCTACCAGCTCACCAATTCACTCTCCCTTAAAACCGGTCTAAATTACGAGAAAATTAAGGGTAAAGAAGGAAATTCCAGCGAACGCACCCTCACCATTGGACTTGGGTATTGGTGGTGATAAAAAAGCTCCCCTGTAACTGAGGAGCTTTTATATTTACAAGTACCGAGATATTACGCCGAAAGCGTTCGGCCTTCTTTGGCTAATTGTAAAAATCGGGCCTTTCGTTCATTTGAAAATGCTTCACTTATGGCAGTGAGTTCGAGGAGATCGGCATAGTGGAAATTGTGCGCGTCAAACTGGTGCTGATGGTGCGTGTAGAGTGTTTTGTGATCGATAAAATCACGCTCTCCATTGTCCCCTAAATGCCACCACGCATGAGAAGCGGGGTCATATTGACCGATATGAAATGGGGCATTATCAAAATAGAGATAGACACCAATCAAGCTTGAGCCTGGCTCTGTTTTAAAGGAAACCGAATGGTCGGAATGGGGAAGACGATAGCGTGAATTTGGCGTAATGTGAGCCATAATATTTCTCCTATTTAGCAAGTTGAGGGCCGCAATTGGGTTAAATCGCCCGAAAAAATAGCGTGACCGCCGTTGCGATCACCTCTTTACGATAATGGAAAAGAGAAATGTCGTCAAGAATTATTATGAGTAGATAAAATCGCTATTTTCACCAATCCAGCGGTCGATAAGATGTTGGCAGAGTGCCTCGTTATCGATGATATTCGCCGAGATGGTGGACGCTTTTTCCACGAGATCTTGATGTAGTAAAAGATCGGCCATCTTAAATTGAAGTACGCCGGTTTGCTTGGTGCCGAAAATTTCACCAGCCCCGCGAAGTTCGTAATCTTTTTCCGCAATTTCAAAGCCATTGGTGGTCTGTTGCATAATCGCCAAGCGCTCTTTGGTAATGCTCGAAAGGGGTGGCGAATAGAGGAGAAGACAGAAGGAGGCTTTTGAACCTCGCCCAACCCGGCCACGCAGTTGATGGAGCTGGGAAAGCCCTAAACGCTCGGCATTTTCAATAATCATAATGGAGGCATTGGGCACATCTACACCCACTTCGATCACCGTTGTTGCCACTAAAATATCGAGCTCGTGGTGTTTAAAGGCGAGCATAATCGCCTCTTTTTCTTGCGGTTTTTGCCGTCCATGAATCAGCCCGATACGGAGATTTGGCAAGCGTTCGGTAAGATCAGAATGAGCCATTTCAGCGGCTTTTGCAGGAAGTACTTCCGATTCTTCAATCAAGGTGCACACCCAATAGACTTGCGTCCCTTCAGCACATTGCGCGCCAATTCGTTCAATGACGGCATCGCGTTTTTTGACACTGATGAGGCTGGTTTTTACGGGAATTCGATTGGGCGGATATTCATCAATAATCGAGCTCTCAAGATCGGCATAGGCGGTCATCGCGAGCGTGCGGGGAATGGGGGTTGCCGTCATCATCAGTTGATGGGGCGTAAACCCTGCTTCCGCTTTTTTCTGTAGGGTTAACCGCTGCTCAACACCAAAGCGATGTTGCTCATCAATAATGACGAGATTGAGATCTTTATAGAGCACATTTTCTTGGAAAACGGCGTGGGTGCCGATGATGATTTTTACCGTGCCATCGGCGATTTTTGCTTGCGCTTCCCGCTTCTGCTTTTCGGTAAGTTTGCCGGTTAAAAGGATCGTTTCAATGCCAAACGGGGTAAACCAGCGTTCGAGATTGATAAAATGTTGCTCTGCAAGGAGCTCCGTTGGCGCCATAAAGACCGCTTGAAAGCCCGCTTTTGCAGTGTGAAGAAGCGCCATCGCCGCCACAACGGTTTTTCCCGAACCCACATCCCCTTGCACAAGACGCATCATCGGGCGCGTTGATTGAATGTCGTTCTCAATCTCCGCAATGACGCGCTGTTGGGCGCCGGTAAGCTCAAAAGGGAGTCCCGCTAAAAACGCCGGTTTTGAGTCATCAAGCAGGTGAATGGGAAAGGCTTTTTCCGTCTGAAAGAGTGCGCGGGAACGTTTGAGCGCGACTTGATGAGCCACAATCTCTTCAAGTGCCATCATCTGCTGCTCAGGATAGCGTTTCTCCTCAAGCTTTTTAATATCCACATCGGTCGGCGGTTTATGCAGAAAATAGAGCGCATCTTTTAGATTGATGGGGGGATTATGCAGATAGGTGGGAAAGTTATGATCGTGCAACTCATCGAGAAGGGCATCGATCAGGCTCTGCATTTGACGCTGTGAAAGCCCTGCAGTGAGCGAGTAGATCGGCGTTAACCGCTCCTCGAGTTTAATATCTTTTTGGGCAAAATTGAGAATCTCAGGATGGCTCATCTCAAGACGATTAAAGCCATATTTCACCTCGCCATAACAGCGAATGGTTTGCAGCTCCTCAAAGCGCTTAATCATGCCGGCATTGTAATTAAAAAAGCGAATCGCCATCACGCCCGAATCATCTTGAAGCCAGATAAGTAGCGTCGAACGGCGCCCGCGAGTCATCTCTTTTTTAAAGATACGTCCCTCAATAATGGCAATGTCGCCGGGCTGAATATCGGCAATGAGCGAAATGCGCGTCCGATCTTGATAGCGGTAGGGCAGATGAAAGAGCATATCGAGATACGTTTTAATGCCGAGCTTTGCCAGCGTTTCCGCCATTTTTGGGCCCACGCCTTTTAAATCGGTGATCGGTTTATGCTTTAACGTTTCCACAATATGACTCGTCTCGCCTCAGATTTACAGGATAGTTACGGTTTATCATAAACTAAAACGAGGTGTTTGTTGATTTTTTCACGCAGAAATCGGCGGACACAAAAAAACCCACGCAAAAGCGTAGGCGATTTAAATTTGGGATTGAGAAATGTTGGCTTATTGCGCCATCATTTTTTCAACAACGCGCTCACCGATCGCTTCGCCCCATTTTTCACCCTCTTTCATCGAATCTTTCATGATATCAGGCATTTTATCTACCATTTTTTGGCCCACTTCAGAATCGTAGAATTTTAAGATCTCTTGGATATCTTCTTCGGTGAAGTGTTTTTGATAGATCGGCACTAAAAGCGCTTGAAGATCGGCAGGATGAATCTCATCTTTCACTGCTTGTAAAAACTCAGGAGGTGCGCCCGCTTGGCTTAGGTCATTGATCATCTCCATCATCATATCAACGCCCATAGATGCGGCTTTTGTTTTCTCAAGAAGAAGGTTAACGCTCTCAGCGCTCGCAGGGGCTGCAAACGACACTTGAGAGAAGAGAAGGGTAGCGCCTAAGGTCGCCGCTGCAAATAATTTTTTCATGGATTTCATCCTAATTTAGCTATATATGCTCGAACCGCATTATAAACATGGCATTAAAGAATTGTAAATCACTTTAATTTTAAGATAATTGAAGAAAATCAAAGTGATGGATAAGTTGGGTGATTTTTGGTCAGGTGTTATGTGAATAATGATATAACGGATTTTAACTTTATATCATTTTTGGAAGGTGTTAGGATCATCCTAATTTATTTTAAGTGATTTGGAAGTATGATTTATGCGGAGTTCATTGGGGCATTCTCAACAATTTAACTATAAAAAAGTATTGTTACAGGTAGTATTTGGAATTATCAGTTTGGTAATGCTTTTTGTCGTTGCAAAATTGGCTCTACGAGGCGCTGCGTTGCCGACGACTTTACGAAATATAGTGCTATTTTCCATTATGATTATGGTGCTGAATGTATCAAAAAAAGCGTTTTGGTTGATCGCATTGCCGTATGTTTTGTTGTATGCATTGTATTTGCCCATCGGGATGAACTTCGGGCCGCCAAGTTATAAATATTTTGCCTCGGTTTTAGCGACCGATGGGAACGAAGCACTAGAATTTTTTCAGCAGATTCCGGCCAAACATTACCTCTATTCACTTTATATCGTAGTGGGAATTATATTGTTTCGTATCTTTACGCAACGATTTGATTTGCGCTTTGCTGAGAATAAAACAGTGATGATTATACTTGTGGTGATCGCGATGTTGCCACAAGCACCGATGAAGCATATACATGATATTTATTATTCAGTGAGCCATGTGCGCGGAGAAATTCAGCGTTTAAAAGACGATGTAAAGCATAGCAAGTGGGATATTAGAGCAGTAAACCCTCAATATGATACGCACGTTTTGGTGATTGGTGAGAGTGCACGAAAAGATTATTTACATGCATATGGCTATCCTGTGAAGAACACTCCTTTTTTAGATCAAAGCCATGGGGTGTTTGTTGATGGATTGAGTTCAGGCGGAACGAATACGATTTCTTCACTACGCTTAATGCTTACATTTCCAGATACAGACGCATGGGAGCCCCGTTATCATATGAACTTTGTTGATTTAGCTAATGCTGCAGAATTTAAAACGGTGTGGCTATCGAATCAAGGAATGCTTGGGCGATATGAAACGCCTGTGGCCGCGATTGCAAAGCGTAGTTCAGAGTATCATTTTACAAAAAAAGGTGGCGCAGCCGATCAAAATATTGATGATGATGTTTTAATACCGTTACTTAAAAATGAGCTACTGCAAGAAGAGGATCAAAAACGCTTGATCGTCCTTCATATCTACGGATCTCACCCGAATCCGTGTGAACGTCTTTTGGGGTATCAGCCTGAAATGAAGGTAAAAGACGCTTATTACAATAATATTGCCTGTTACGTTACAAGCATCCATAAAACGGATCATTTTTTACAGCAGGTGAAAGAAGCGCTTGATCAATATGCAAATACGTTTGATAAACGTTATTCGATGATCTATTTTTCAGATCATGGATTAGCGCATAAAGCACTTGATAATCAAATGTTGATTAACAACAATTCTGCCGTGAAACAACATTACGATATTCCATTAATTAAAATTTCTAGTGATGACACCGAGCGTGTGGTGATTAAGCGTCAAAAATCGGGGCTTAATTTTACAAAAGGCTTAGCGCATTGGATGGGGATTGAAGCGGTGCAAATTCCTGAAGCGTATGATCTCTTCTCCGATGAAGATGATGAGGACGATTATGGATTATCAGAACGTTTAGAGAAATTAAAAGATGATCCTGCGATCGATATTCGAGAGTTGTAATTTCTATAATTGATAGCGATCACACAATCTCAATCTTCTCTCTGTCCTCTTCGGTGAGGGTTTCGTACCAATCCTCGCCGATAATTTCGATGGGATGTTGCGAGCGATCCGACCCGTTGCCGCAGAGCATTCGTCCGGTGGGGCAATATTTTTCACAGCCCCAACAGATGCGTTCGGGGTGTTTCGGTTTGAGCGGAAAGCGCATTTTTTTCTTTTTCATAGAAAAAGTATAGCAGAGCGATGTGCGGTTATTTTGACCGATATCGGATTTTATAGACGCGGTATGGGTAGAGCCATATCAATTGGGGGAAATATAATTGCCCTCGCGGGTTACCTTTGCGGTTGATTCCCTTATAATAGTGCCATTGAATTCATTTTTAGACCGAAATTATAGGAAGAATATGTCAATTGAATCAGTACAAACGTTAATTAAAGACGATTTTACGGCCGTGAACCAAAAGATTTTGACGGCACTTGAGTCGGATGTGGTGCTTATCAATGAAATTGGTAAATACATTGTCTATTCAGGGGGCAAACGCATTCGTCCTATGATTGCGCTTTTATGTGCTCGCGCGGCGGGATATGAGGGCGATAAGCATATTACGGCAGCGGCTTTAATTGAGTTTATTCATACGGCAACGCTTCTTCATGACGATGTGGTCGATCACTCCGATATGCGTCGCGGTAAAGAGACGGCAAACGAGATTTGGGGCAATGAAGCGGCGGTATTAGTGGGTGATTTTATCTATACGCGCTCGTTCCAAATGATGGCGTCGCTCCGTTCGATGCCGATTATGGACATTCTTTCCGAAGCGACCAATATCATCGCGGAAGGGGAAGTGATGCAGCTTTTAAACATCGGCGACCCAGATACCACTGAAGAAAATTACATGAATGTGATCTATTCAAAAACGGCGAAACTCTTTGAAGCGTCGGGCGGCGTTGCAGGCGTGATTGCACGAGAAGCAGGCCTTCCCGATCATGTGGATGCGCTCTCAAAATATGGGATGTATTTAGGTACAGCGTTCCAGTTGATTGACGATATTTTGGATTACACCACCACAAGCGATGTGATGGGTAAAAATACCGGCGATGATCTTGCGGAAGGCAAACCCACGCTCCCATTAATCTACGCGATGCGTGCGGGAACGGAAGCGGATGCTGCGCTCATTCACGATGCCCTTGTGAATGCCGATATCTCAAAGCTTGATGCCATTTTAGAGATTATTAGCCGCACAAAATCGATCGACTACACCCATAATGTTGCAAAAGAGCAGGCGAAATTAGCGATTGAAGCCCTCACAACGCTTCCCGATTCTGAGCATAAAAAAGCGCTCGAAATTTTAGCAAATTACGCAGTTGATCGTACTTTTTAATTATTGAAGAGTTTCATCGATTAAATCATCGATTAAAACAGGATAGAGATTGATTAAAAAAGGACTCCTCGAGTGATCGGGTGAGTCCTTTTTGATTGCTTAACATTATCGCCGTGCGCCTTTGGTTTTTAAAAAATCGATCAGATCATTGCGATCGAGCAGTTCGATATTGAGCTGGGCGGCGAGGGATTTGGCGGATTGAGTATAAAAGCTATTGGTGATTACAAGGCCGTGATCGAGCTTGTAAAATCCTTGGCCGGCGTAGGTCTCTTGTACCGCGCCATTACCCACATTTCGGCTCCAGCGTTTGCACTGAATTCCGTAAGATTCCTTCTTTTTATGGGCAATGATATCGATGCCTTGATCCCCTTGATATTGGGTGATTTTAATGCGCTTAAATCCATTGAGCCGGAGAAAATAGGCAATATAGGCCTCAAAGTGATCACCCTCCATCTGGTCGATATCTTTTAGGGTGATATAGCGAAAGCGTTTATTACTGCGAACACGTTGAAAGAGCTCATATCCGCCACGAATGATGCGGGAGCTTAGAAAACCAAACATCGTGATGACCCAGAGGAGGACGAGCAGGAGCGCAGCCTCTAAAATCCAACGGGGATCCTCTGATTTTGGATATAAAAAGAGCGCGAGCGCGACAACGAACCCTGCCACCAGAGTTTTTAGCCACTCGGTTACTTCTTTTCTCACAGATTGTCCTTATTTGATGAAACGCTTGATACTCCCTTATCTTGCGCAGTTTTCTAGTATAACGGAGAACGGGCGAGGTGTCAGGCTTTAATTGTGTAGATTGTTCGCATAGGATCGGGCGTTTGCGAGAATTTTCTCCGAGCGATTGAAAAACTAATTGACAGAAAATTGAGCGATCGTTACACTACAAAAAGTAAACAATAGTTAACATTTTAAGAGGCCACTATGAGTAAGCATCTTCGTTTGTCGGAAAAATGGTTTAATCGCGGGCTGTGGCTTGTGAGTATTTTATTTGCTTGGTTTTTAATCGGGCTTGGAAGTACGATTATTAATGATCTCCCCAAGGTTGAAAAACCGCTAATGGTGGAGGATTTCTACGATGAGGCAGTAATGCCGACGCTTCGTGAAAAAGAGACTCTGTATGATCAAGAGTTTGCAGAGCTGCGTTCATCGCGGGAGCGATTAGAGATCGAAAAAGCGCAAGTTTCAGCGCGTTATCAGGCGGAAAAAGAGAATCATCTTAATTATTTAGCCACGAAAGGGATTACCGATACGGCGAAAGAGGATCCGGAATTATTAGCAAAAGCAAAAGTCCTCGAAACGCTTCGAATTGAGAATGAAAAGGCGGAGCAGGCGCTGCTTGCGATAAGTGAAGAGACGCGTCAATTAAATGAAAAGCGTGAGGCATTGCAAGGGGAGCTTTATGAAGCGCGCGAGGCGGGATTTAAACTCTATCAAAAAGCCCGCGATCAGATGGATTTACGCGTATTTATCTACCGATTATTATTGACTTTACCGTTACTTTTGATTGCCGGCTATCTCTTTAAAACCAAGCGTCATTCGAGCTATTGGCCGTTTGTGTGGGGATTTATCTTCTTTGCGCTCTTCGCTTTTTTCGTGGAGCTCGTTCCCTATCTACCGAGTTACGGCGGTTATGTGCGCTACGGCGTGGGGGTGATTTTGACCTTTTTCGGCGGTCATTATGTGATTAATGCATTACGAAATTATTTAAAACGCCAAAAAGAAGCGGAAGCAGCGCCTGAACCTGCACGCCGGCAAGAATTACAATATGAGATGGTCTTTGCGCGTCTTGAAAAGGGAGTTTGCCCAGGATGTGAACGCAGGCTCAATCTTGCCTCAAACTTAGGAGATTTTTGCCCTCATTGCGGACTGCATCTCTTTGCCGAATGTGGTGCGTGTGGCGCACGGAAAAGCACTTTTGCGCATTTTTGCCATCAGTGCGGCATTGGCGATCATCAAGAAAAAGTAGATTAAGATCAGCTTATTGCGATAGATTTTAGATCCGTCCGAAAGGGTCGATAATATATAAGAGGAGAGGGTGACCGATCCTCTTTTTTGTGGGACAATAAAACATTACTTTTATATTCATCATTAGAAAGCGAAGGAGTCGGAGATGGAATCAAAGGGACGTGGCGCAGATTATTTTCAGAAAAATTATGGATTAACGCTTCCCCATACGGATGTGGTGGCGGCCAGTAAATTGATCGAGCCGTGTGCAGCCCTTGATTTAGGCTGCGGTATGGGCCGAAATTCGCTCTTTTTGAACGAGCTTGGATTTACCATGACCTCCGTCGATGCCAATCCGAATGCGATCGAATCGCTCAAAGCGGTGATTGAGAAAGAATCGATCGAGGGAATCACGCCGTTTCTCTACAATATTAATGATGCAACGCTCGATGGGGAGTATGGTTTTATCTTTTCCACTGTGGTCTTTATGTTTTTGGAGGCGGAGCGCATTCCCTACATTATTCGCAATATGCAACAATCGACGGCGGTCGGCGGATATAACCTCATTGTGTCGGCGATGCATACGGACAATTATCCTTGCCATCAAGGCTTTTCGTTCACCTTTGGTGAGGGCGAACTTGCGGACTATTATAAAAATTGGGAACTTGTGACCTATAACGAAGATGTGGGCGAGCTCCATCGCGTGGATGAAAATGGCAATCGCATTCAGCTTCAATTTGCGACGATGCTCGCGAAACGAATCGCCTAAGGTAAACGCTTTATGCGGAGCAGTTGCCGTTTGTGCATTTCTGCTCTATACTCAATTTTAGAAATTAATCGATTTCCACTAGAGGTGCTGTTGAAAACAGCTGAGATTGAAGTGATCAACTTCGGGACTCTTTGAACCTGAACTAGTTAAGACTAGCGGAGGAAAGTGGGCGAGCTCTTAAAGAAATCCTCGCGCGATAGCGAGATAATTATTGCGTTAGCGACATTGATTTTAGAGCCACAGCACACTTTCTTAGAAGGACGGTTGGAGCATTCCAACGGCCATTTAAGGAAGTTTTTTTATGCCAAACGATTGCCACATTGAGGCTTTACACTGAGTTGACCGGATCGCGGTCGAGAAAATCAGATAAAGGAGCCAAGATGGAATCGACGGGGTATAAAGAGGCGCGCACCACTTCCCGCAAGCGAGGGATGATGAAACAGCTTTTTGCCATTACGCCAGATAATTTACCGATGGACGCGACGCTCGAGATCATGAGTGAGATTGCGCCCATTGTGGATTTTATTCAAGTGCGGGAAAAGAGTTTGTCGCCCCTTGAGCAAGATCAGCTCATCGAGACGGCGCTGTTAAACGGCATTCCGCCCCAAAAATTGATCATCAATGATCGCATCGATCTCGCCCTTCTGCACGGGCTTAACCACGTTCATCTAACGGAGCGAAGCATTCCGCTACAGCGCGCACAAACTGTATTTCCTGCGCTCTCCTTTAGCCGTTCCGTTCATTCGCTTACGCAGATTATGGCGCATCATCTACACGCGTCTTATCTGCAGATCGGCCATATCTTTCCCACAGCGTTAAAAAATTATCCTCCCTTTGGGCTCGAAAACCTGAAAAAGGCGAGTGCGATTGCGGATAATTTGGTGGCGGTCGGAGGGATCGATCATACGACGCTTCTAAAAGTCCGCCCCTATGTGATGGGGGTGGCGGTGATGTCGGCGCTTTTTGAACATGCAAATCCCGCCTCTTATGCCCAAACGTTAATTTCGCTGTTAAATGATTAACCTAAAAAGGAGATGACTATGATTACGATTATTGTGAATGATCGAGCGCTTGAGATTGCCAAAGAGACGGCGACGGTGGCTGATCTTGTGGAGGTGCTTGACCTTGCTTCGCGCCGTTTTTTTATCATTGAAAAAAATGGTGACGTAATTACCAAAGCGCATTACGCCACTGAATCTGTCAATCATAACGACTCATTTGAGATCGTGCATTTTGTCGGTGGAGGTTAACACATGACACTTAAAATTGGTTCGTTCGAGTTCAATTCCCGCATTTTTTTAGGCACGGGAAAATACTGTTCGTTTGAAGAGCAAAAGGGCGCCGTCGAGGCAAGTGATACGGAAGTGCTCACCTTTGCGGTGCGCCGGATGGATATTTTTGATCAAAGCCAGCCCAATCTTCTTGAGCAACTCGATCTGACAAAATATAAATTACTCCCCAATACCGCAGGGGCAAAAACCGCTGAAGAGGCGGTTCGCATTGCTAAATTAGCCCAAGGCTCGGGCCTTTGCGACATGATTAAGGTGGAGATTATCGGGTGCGATAAAACACTTCTGCCCGATCCCATTGAAACCCTTCGCGCAACGGAGATGCTCCTTGCTGAAGGGATGACGGTGCTTACCTATACTTCCGATGATGTGGTGCTCGCGCGCCGTCTACAAGAGATGGGCTGTCACGCCATTATGCCGGGCGCATCACCGATTGGGAGCGGATTAGGGATTTTAAATCCGGTCAATTTATCGCACATTATCGACCAAGCGACGGTGCCGGTGATTGTCGATGCCGGTTTAGGCAGCCCGAAAGATGTGGCCTATGCGATGGAGCTTGGCGCGGACGGGGTTCTGTTAAATAGTGCGGTGGCTTATAGTGAAGATCCGATTAAAATGAGCCGTGCGATGAGTTTAGCAACACAAGCCGGACGTTTAGCCTTTGAAGCGAAACGCATGGAGATGAGTAAGCTTGGGCGCGCTAGTAGCCCGGTGGAAGGCATGATCCGATGATTAATCCGCGTTACCATCGGCTCGCCCGATTTCATCAGCTTGGCGAGAAGGGTGTGTTGGCACTTCGCAGGGCGCATGTGGTGATTATTGGAACGGGCGCGCTCGGTGCGCAACACGCGGAAACCTTGACGCGCTCCGGGATTGGCACGCTCACCTTGATCGATCGTGATATCGTTGAGCTCACCAATCTCAGCCGTCAAACCCTTTTTACCGAAGCCGATGCGAAGGCGTCGCTTCCGAAAGTGATCGCCCTTGAAACCCATCTTAAGGCGATCAATCATGAGGTGACGATTCGGCCAATTTTCACCGAAGTTTCGCCGCATAATATTGAATATCTGCTTGAAGGCGCCGATCTTATCTTAGATGGCACCGATAATCTCAATATTCGCATGCTGATTAATGATGCCGCTTATAAACTCAAGATTCCGTGGATTTTTGGCTCCGCGCTTGAGAGTTACGGCATGACCTATAATTTTTTAGATACGCCTTTAGACGCAACTGATAAAAAAGGGCCGTGCCTGCGTTGTCTGCTCGGGGCGATTCCGCTTGAGAGTGAGGATACTTGTTCCTCTGTCGGTGTTGTCCAGCCGATTTTACAACTGATTTCAAGCCTGCAAACGGCGGAAGCGATCAAGTTTTTAACCGGTTTTCCGGCGCGTGATACTCTCTTTACCGCAGAGCTTTGGGAGTTTCATACCCAATCAATCAATTTAGATAAACTTAAAAATCCTGACTGCCCAACTTGCGGACGTGAGCCGACGTTTCCAGCACTCTTTCAAACAGATCAGAGCGATAATCAAGAAGGAGATCGAGAAGGAAATCGAAAAGGAAGCCCTAACGGGCTTAAAATCCGCACACTCTGCGGGGGTGAGTTTATGATCTATGCACCAAATCCCCATGATTTTAATCGCATTAAACCGTATCTTGAACAGCGCAATCTTGCCTACAAAGAGACCGATTATTTCCTCAATATTATGCTCGATGATATCGCTGACAAGGAAGATTTAAATTCTGAATCAGCGGTGCAAAAACGCATTATGCTCTTTAATGATGGGCGCGCGATTATTTATGGTGAAAAAGACGAAACGGCTGCCTTAACGCGGTATACTCAGGTTCTTTCTTAATCCATAATGATTGGCACCTTGCGGGGGATTTTATGACGCTTTTTTCGATTAAACGACCGTTAACCCGTCCGCTTGGCGGTTGGTCAATTCTGTGGCGCTTCATGCTTTACGGGCCTTTTTATGGAATTATCCTGGCGTGTGCGTCCATTGCGCTGATCGATCCGCATTTAGGGAGCATGATGCTCGCGTTTCCGTTTGGCTATCTGCTCGGGATTATACCGGCGATGATTGCAGGAATCACGCTGATCTTAATGCGCCGCTATAAAAAGTCGGTGGATGCTCAATATCTGGTGACTTCGCTCGTTGGATTTATCGTCAGTGGCAATCTTTTTCTGATTCACATCGGCCTTGTCGGTTGGCTAAGCGCGCTCTGGTGCACCTACGGCATTTTTGAGACGGAAAAACATCAGGCAGAACGATTCCGCCCGCATCTTTATCTTTTGGTGATCCTGATTTGCTGGGGCATTGGCGCACTCGTTAAGACAGTTTTTTAATGGTGGCATTAAACGAGATCATTAACGATAATCATTAAACGTATCGACGTTAAAATCGTAATATTTCTCGAAGAGTTGTAGATAGATTACTTCCCCGTTAATCTCGAGAGTAAACGCCTTTAAAGCTGCACCATGATCTTCTAACGCATCCAAACAATGGGCGAGTTTTTCGGTATTCTCTGTATTTTTTCGAGTAAATAGCAGAATTAATTCATCGCCGGTTGAGATCGCGGTTTCAAGCGCCGATTGATCTTCAGGATATTGAATCACGCTGACTGAGTAGGGCGGATTTTCACTATTGTTATCCTCGTTACCCGCTTCCTGAAGGAATAATTGATGATTTTTTTGCGTGATGGTGTGAGCTAAATTAAGGGTGCAGAACTCCGTTTCGAGCGCTTTTTTAAGGATTTCGGCAAGGGATATCGCGGAGAGATCGGCGGTTTTGAGCGTCGTTTTAAGGGACTCGCTATAAAAGAGATTGGAGATCATCGGCTGGAATGAGGTGTTGTGCATGGGACTCTGCTTCCTGTGGCAAATAACGGGTTTAATAAGCATAGCAGACGCACGATCAATGCGGGTAAAAAGGCGAGAAGTGGTACACTAGAGGCTCGCGTATTGTTGCAAAATTAGAGTATTGATCATGCCATTAATTACCGACTCGGCCTATCGAGCGCCCTCCATTTTTCATAAAAGTGCCCACTATTCTACGATTGTTCCCGGATTATTTCGCGACTATCAGCCGCCCTATTTTCAGCGGGAGCGTTTAGAACTGGACGATGGCGATTTTCTCGATCTTGATTGGCTTAAACAAAAAGAGCGCAATAAACTGCTTATTTTAAGTCATGGACTCGAAGGAAATTCACGCAGACCCTACATCACCGCAACGGCAGACTATTTCTATCGGCGCGGATTTTCGAGTCTTGCGTGGAATCAGCGCGGGTGCAGTGGTGAGATGAATCGGACGCTCCGTTTTTATCATCACGGCGTTTATGACGATCTTGCTCGGGTTGTGCGTTATGCGCTGCAATCGGGATTTGAGGAGATCTATCTCATCGGATTTTCCATGGGCGCGGCAGTGAGTTTTAATTATTTAGGCCATACAAAAATGCTCGATCCACGGGTAAAAGGGGCGGTAGGCGTCTCAACGCCGCTCGATATTGTCGCAAGTGCGGAGTTTATTAATCAGGGCTTTAATAAGGTCTATGTGCAAAATTTTCTCGGGACACTTAAAGAGAAGGTAAAGGCGAAAGCGGTGCAATTTCCAGAGCTTCCAAATTTAGATAAGCTCGATGAGGTCAATGATTTTACCTCTTTTGATAACTATTTTACCGCGCCGATTCACGGCTTTAAAAATGGTGAGGATTATTATTACCAAACCTCGCCGCTGCGGGTGATCGAGCAGATCGATCGACCCATTTTAGCGATCAATGCGCTCAATGATCCGATGCTTGGCGAGAGCTGTTACCCTTATCATGTGGCAGAAAAACACCGCTATTTTTATCTAGAAACGCCGAAATATGGCGGCCATTGCGGATTTCCACTTAAAGATTCTCCCTATTCGTGGGCGGAAAAACGGGCGTACCAATTTTTTAGCGAGCATTGTATGGCTTAGGGTTCAAACGGGGCGGGAGGTGCGCTACTATAAATGGGCACAAAATAAGGAAAAAAGGAGAAACCATGAGTTTTGCGGCGGATGAAAAAGAGATTATGACGGCGCTTGAAGCGCTCACAGCACGCAAGGGATTTATCCATGTGGTGGCCTATTTTGCCTTTTTTTACGAATTTATGGGAAACGATGCAGAACACTTGCCGACCCGTAACGGAATTATGCTCTTGCTCGGATTGATGGCGAAACACCCGATCGATACGACGCTTCCGTCGGTGTTTGAAAGTGAAGAGATGAAGGAAGAGGCACTTGAGCTTTTGCACCGCTTGACGCATATTCACGGGCTGATGATGAATGAGCTGCGGGTGAATTATCCTGAAGATTATATGATGCGCGCCGAATATTATGTGGTGCCGATTTTTTATAATCCGCCGGGGGTGTTTGATCTGCAATATATCGATTTTGCGCCGAAACGCTATCAAAAAGATGATGCATGGCTTCTTAAGCATAAGGGCTTTGAGAGCGCGGATATGGCAGAGCTTGAGAAGTTTTTCACCTTTTTCCTATCGCCGAGTCGTAAGCGCTTTTTAAAACGCCTTGAACGGCTCAACGCACAAAATATCCAGACGCTGACTTTTTTACCCGCTTTCACCTTTAATAAAAAAGAGCTCGGGAAACGTTTTTCCAAAGCGCAGGTGGAGCGAATTTTAAACCTGTTTGATGCCTTTACCCTTGATATGAATTGCGGAACGTATAACGGCGAATTTGATTCGATCAATGCGAAAAATGCGGTGCTAGAAACACCGATTTTAAAGGTGGGGCAGGATTATTTTATCTTCGATTTCTTCACGCTCTTTGAGGCGCTCTATACGCGTCCCTTTGATTGGATGATTGCCGATAATGCCTATCGTAATGAGGCAGCATTGCATCGGGGCGGATTTACCGAATCGATGTTAAATCGCGCGCTCTCGAAGGTTTTTGGTAGCGAAAATGTGTATCAAAATGTTGAGATAATTGGGCGCGATGATGCCGGCAATGATCTAGATCTTGGCGAGATCGATCTTTTAGTGCTGTGGGAGGGGCGTGCGATTGTGGTGCAAGCGAAATCTCAGCGGCTTACCGATAAAGCGCGCATTGGCGATGAGAAGAGTTTTAAACGGGACTTTTTCCGCGCGGTACAGAAATCTTATCAGCAGGGCATTCGTTGTTATCAGCATCTAAAATCTGGTGAAAATCGATTACAGATTGCCGGTGAATTCCTTGAAATTCCGGCCATTAATGAGGTCTATCTGGTTTGCGCGGTGTCCGATTATTTCCCGACGCTTTCAAGTCTTGCGGAGGGCTTTTTGCGCGTTGAAGAGGGGGATCTCTATCCTTCCTTGGTATCGGATCTCTTTTTTGTCGATTTTCTCTGTGAAGTGATCGAGTCGCCGGAGCAGTTTTTTGCCTATATGGATCAGCGCGCAAGTTTTGAAGGGAAGCTCTATCAGCCCCACGAACTCTACTTTTTAGCTGCATTTATGGCGGGCGTTACCGAGGCGCTCTTAGGAACGCCCACCGATTCACCACTTCTGTTTGAGACCAGCGGCATCGAGCTTACCCAGCGATTTTATCAGCGTTACGCGAAAGCGGGGCGGATTCCTGATTACTTTTTAGAATAAGGAATATAATCAAATTTCGATCGACAAACATTATGTAAGGTTATATCAATAATTATTTTATAGGTAAGCGAAAATAAAAAAGATCGACATTAATGTTATTTAACGATTTGTATACAAAGATCAACACTTCTTTCCTTAAACTGTGCTATTTTTAGGGTATATTTATCTGATTTTTCCGGGGGATTTCTATGAAGCGTCTTCTATTTTTATGCCTAGGTTTGATGGGGGTTGCGTTTGCGAACGATTTAATGCCCCATAATGAGCCCATTGTTTTTACCGATCCGCCGCAGCCAAACGTTATGATGGTGTTTGATAGCTCGGGAAGTATGCTATTTTTCGATATGGAGAAGCCGGAAGATTATACC
Source organism: uncultured Ignatzschineria sp. (assembly GCA_945619025.1). Taxonomy (GTDB): domain Bacteria; phylum Pseudomonadota; class Gammaproteobacteria; order Cardiobacteriales; family Wohlfahrtiimonadaceae; genus CALZBJ01. The sequence continues at coordinate 27,638 of CALZBJ010000016.1, forward strand.
GTTGAATATGGTCTTAAAAACTTCACTAAAAGTACGGAAGAGCTCGTGTGGAATAATCAGATCACCAACCCTAAAGGGATATCTGATTATAATGCGAAATGTGTCTATCGCCCCTCACAAGGGAATAATAATGATAAATATGCAAGTGCGAATGATAAGAAAATGCGCCATTGCAACCCAAAAACCTCATTTGGCAGTGCAAAATATCCTTATGTGAATCAAGCGGGGAAATATAGCCGTGTGGCGGTATTAAAATGGACGCTTAAAAATATGTTGGAGCGTTATGGGGCGCAAGCACAGATTGGTCTAGCTCCTCTTGCCAACCCTACGGATGCGCATCCGATGCAGAGCGTATTTGATAAAAGTTATGTGATACCAACGCGTTTGGTTGATGAAGTGGGAACGCTTACCGGTCAAGCAACGGGTTTTATCACTAATTTTACGGCCAGAGGCGGAACGCCACTTAATAACTCAATCTATCGGGCAACTGCTTATCTGCGTGGCGTGACGATTGGCTCGAAAGAGAATAATAAGCCGACGTTCTATAAGCCTTCTCCGATTACCTATCGCTGTCAAGAGCAGCACCTTATCTTATTAACCGATGGGGCGCAAAATGTGTTTGAGATCCCCAATAGTTCACATCGGGCATTTCTCTATGCGGATTGGTATCAGATGGACGGTGTTCCGGCGACGGCTTCAGACACAAATGAGACAAGCTTACGCTCGATTGAGCATCTGGGCGCATTCCTACGCAAGATCGATATCCGTGATGACTTAATGAAGAATAGTCCAAATCCGCGTCCGGTGGATCTTGCCGGTAAAGATTGGATGGATGAATCGAAGAAAATGAACTTTACCACGCATGCGATTACGTTTGGAACGGATGCCGATGCGGTGGAGTCAGAGCAGTATCTGCGCCGGTTTGTGGGGCAGACATTTACCGGAAGAGAATCAGGCGGTAAACGCGTCGATCCCAATAATGAGGCGAACTGGGACGATAGTACCGCATGGGGCGTTTATGCCTCCGCCGCGGATACCAGCGCACTCGATGAAGCATTCCATAAAATTTTCCAAGCCATTATTAAATCACGAAGCGGTACCGGCCGGGTGAAAGATCAGAGCAGTACGATCACTACCGAAGGGGTGGAATATTCCACTAAATATTCGCCGAATGGTTGGGCAGGGGAGATTATCGCCTATGAATATGATCCGGAAACCGAGCATTTTACCGATCAAGCGTGGAGTACCAACGACGCGCATAAAATTGAAGCCAATCAAGGCGCATTTTATAGTGCCGCGGGCGGAAAACGCATTTTGTTGAAAGATTTGGGCGTTGATAGTCGTTATATTAATTGGTTGATGGGTAATCAAGAGCGTACGCTCAGGTATCGCCCGACGCTTGGGGATGTTATTGATTCGCACATCACCTACGCCAATAAAGATCATCTCAACATCAACTTACAGCGCATTGCTGAGTATCGTATTCCGGAATATTTAGATTATCTGTATCAGAAAAATCGCGATCAGAATCTCTATAATCTCTTAATCGCGGGCTCAAATGATGGATTGCTCAATATTCTCTATGCCGATCGGAATCCTAAGATTTCGGTCTTAGATAGTAACGGAAAAGCGCAAGTGATCTCCCAAGGCGGGCGCCGCTATGTGAGCTATTTCCCAAGCTTCTTCAAAGATGATTTGGAAACCATTACCGCTAAAATGTATACCCACAGTTACGCCGTTAACGGCAGTACGCATCTCTTTGATGCAGCCGTCGGTCAGCGCTTTTATAGCTTTGGGGTGACCAGCATGGGCGCCGGAAAAGAGGGGCTTGTGGGCTATTCCACCTACAATAGCGAAACCGGCCCTGAATTTAAGGTGCATTTTGAGCTAACCCGGGATAATTATCCAGATCTTGGCTATACCTATTCGGAAGTGGAGTTTTTCAATCAAAGTACAGAGCATGGTCCACGGGCCGTTGCGGTATTTGGGAATGGTTATCGCCCAAATGGTGGGTCAGTGGTGTATCTGATCAATGCTTATAATGGCGATCTGTTAAGTAAAGTTATACTGCCAGGGGGCAGTGGCGGCGCGTCAAGCCCTGCGCTTGAGGTGAGTATCTCTGGCGATGGATATCAACAGCTTGATCGAATCTATGTGGGTGATCAGAGCGGGAAACTCTATCGCGTCACCTTCGATGATAACGATTTAACGAAGTATGATACTCAGCTATTGATCGATCTTGGTCAGCCGATTACGGTGCGCCCAACGATTGCCTATCCTTCTGGATCACAGACCCCGTGGGTGCTTGTTGGTACAGGGCGTGCAATCTTATTAAGCGATGCAAAATCCACCGCAACCAATGGGTTTTACGCCATTAAAGATACCGAGGTGCAACTCGATACGGGCAAAGCGCTCCTCACGGTTGATGATCTTCATCGTCACAGCGTGATTGCGCATAATGTGCCGGAATCCGATGAGCGTGATGATAAATTCATGGTCGAAACCACCCAAGACAAGAGTGAAAAAAGCGTCAACGGTTGGTATTTAGCGCTTGATGGCATTGGCGAGCGGGTAATCTATCCGGCGCGCATTCAAAAAGGCGATTATGTACTCTTTTCAACCTATGGCGTCACCCTTGATGAAGATGTGTTAAATGACCCTTGCGGTGGCGGTGAGTTCTACGGGAAATTTATGGCGTTGCAGATCTTTACCGGCCTTAATTCTGGGCTCTATACCAAAGATGGCAAGCAGTTCGGTGGATTCCAATTAGAGGGCGATGCGCCGGGGATTCCTGTGGGAACGGACATGAGTCGTGGAGATGAGGGCAGCGGGGCGTATTCAACGGACAATCATCTCTATTATGATATGGAGAAATTGAAATCCGAAAACCCTGAATCACAGTACCTATTAGAGGGTGATCCTGTCGATGAGGATGCAGGTTTTTCAACGTTGAAAGATAAGCATGAGATCATTCCTGATCCAGTGAAAAAACGCTCCATTCCTGAAGGACGCCTCTATTTAAGAAATGTTTAAGCACCCTTAAAGGGCATTAAACGAGATTAAGCAACAGCGCATCGGGGGATATTTGATCCTTCGGTGCGCTTTTTTGTGGGATTATTTTTTAATTAATAAATTGGCTTAATTGAGTCAGATAAGTAATTATAAAGATAGCGATGGATTTGTAATGTCATTAAAGCCCGTCTTTAATGAACCGAGAGGCCCGTTGATCCGGCGTGTCTCTTCTATGATGTTGATACGATGGAGAATGATATGAAGCGTTTAACCCTCCTTTTTCTGCTTTTTATGGGGGTTGCATCGGGCAATACCGAGCCGCACCATGAGCCAATTGTTTTTTCCGAACCCCCGAAACCGAACATTATGATGGTGCTCGACAGTTCGGCCAGTATGCTCTTTTTCGATATGGACGCGGCGCCGGGCTATGACGAGAAATATGCGCGTGCAAATTTCGCGAGCTACCATAATAAGCCGTGGCAACTGCCGACGAATCACTTGCGCAATCCCGAATGTTATTATTCGCCTTATCATCGGATTAATCGATGCGACCCCGCCAATATGCAGAGTGGCTTTTTAGATCAATACAATACGCATGGGAAATATAGCCGCCGCGCGGTTCTGCTTTGGACGGTCAATGAGCTCATTAAAGAGTATGGCGATAAAACCAATATTGGATTTGCAGCCTTAGGCGATCCCAACCGTACGCGATCGGGAAACTATGAATATTATCCTGATCCGAGCGAAGAGTTGTATGACAAGATTTTCATGATGCCGTCGCACGTTTCGCCGAGTCATAGCCGGGTATTGAACTTTTATCAAGCAGGTGCTTATGGTGGAACGCCGCTTAATCACTCAGTTTATAAAGCATCGGCTTTAATGCGCGGGCTCACGACAGACACCAAAAAAATGTCCACGCCAACCATCACGTTGCGCTTTACCCCAGCGGCGCAATATCGTTGCCAAGAGCAGCATCTGATTTTACTCACCGATGGCCAGCAAAATATTCCCGATATCAATTTAGCCAGAAATGAGTGGCGCCGGATTGATTATCAGCAAAATGCTTTCGATAACAGTGATAATTCAAAGCTCGGGGCGCTCGGGGCTTTCTTGCAATCGATCGATGTTCGTGATGATATTTTACGATTAAAACCCACCTCGAAAGACCTTGCCGGCCAAGAGTGGAAAACCGATGCCTACAGCGCAAGTAAAATGCCGATTACAACGCACGCGATTCGTTTTGGGACTGAATCCGGTGTGAAAGAGGATGATAAATACCTCAGAATGTTTGTGGGGCAGACCTATATTGGTCCGAGCGGCAAGAGTTCATCGGATGCGTTAAAAGAGGAAAATTGGGATAAAAACACGGCGTGGGGTGTATTTGCCATGGCCGATGATACCAGCGCGCTAAAACTTGCGTTTAACGAGATTTTTCAGAATATTATCAATAGCCGAAGCGGTACAGGGCGGGCGAAAAGCCAGTCGAATGTGGTGACCGATTCGGGCGTTGAATATGCAACCTCCTACACGCCCGGATCGTGGAAGAGCGAGATTACCGCCTACGGTTATGATGAAAAGAGTGAGCGATTTACCCGCAGGCTTTGGTCGACGGAGGATTCATACAAAATTGAACCGAATCAAGGACAGTTTTATACCTTTAATGGCACAAATCGAATCAATCTCGATGATAGCAACATTGATAAAAAGTATATCAGTTGGCTTAAAGGCAATCAGGTTTCGGGGCTACGTCCTCGCGCAAAGTTAGGTGATATTATCGATTCACACATCACCTACGCCTATAAAGATTCGCTCCATATTAACCTCGATAAAGTCCATTCATCGAAGGTGGAGCTCTATTTAGATTATCTTTATAAGAAAAATTTAAGCTATGATTTTGCGAATTATCTGATCGCCGGATCAAACGATGGCCTATTAAACATTCTTTACGCCAACGAGAACAGTAAGCGCGGTAAAGCGATCGATTCAGAGGGGAAAGAGATCTGGGTTAATCGCGGTGGACAGCGCCGTTATAGCTATTTCCCCAGTTTCTTTAAATCCGATCTTGCGAGCATGACGAAAATCGATTTTCAGCATCTTTATGCGGTCAATGGCACCACGCATCTTTTTGACGCGATGATCGGTAATGGATTTTATACCATCGGCATTACCGGCATGGGCGCAGGGAAGAAGGGGCTCGTGGGATATACCACCTATAGCACCATTCGTGGCGTTGATTTTAGGGTGAATTTTGAGCTCACGCGCGATCAGCTTCCGGGGCTTGGGTATACCTATTCGGATGTGGAGTTTTTTAATCGTCAAACGGAGTTTGGTCCGCAAGCGGTCGCCGTTTTTGGAAATGGGTATAATCCCGGCGGCGCGTCGTTTGTCTATCTGATTGACGCTCATTCGGGGAAACTGTTGAGCAAGGTGACGCTTCCGGGAGAAGGCGGCGCCTCAAGTCCGGCGACGGAAGTCTCGGTGACGCCCATTGATGCTGGCGGTTTCCAACGTCTTGAGCGGATCTATGTAGGCGATCATAGTGGGAAACTCTATCGCATTCGCTTTAAAAGTGATGATTTAAACGATTATCAGGTCAATACTTTGATCGATCTTGGAAGCAAACAGCCGATTACGGTACGCCCTGCGATTTCACACGATAGCTCCAATGTGCCGTGGATCTATTTTGGAACCGGCCGCGCAATTACGCTAAAAGACGCGGATTCTGTGGCAAATAATGGATTCTATGCAGTGAAAGATCGCTTTAATTTCACTTTGGAAGAGACGCTTAAAGAGCATGAGGCGCTCGTGAGCGTTGAGGAGCTCCATCGTCATCGCGTAATATCGCAAGACACCGAAGGTGAGCGTGATGGAAAATATTATGTCACCACCACCAATACGCGCAGCGAAAAGACCGAAAATGGCTGGTATCTTGAGCTAAATGGGAAGGGCGAGCGAGTGATCTATCCGGCGCGAATACTCAGTCATACCTACATTGTGTTTCCCACTTACGGCATCGATCTCTCCTTAAGCACGCAAAATGATCCTTGTATCGGCGGAGGATTCTACGGAAAAATGATGATGCTTTCGCTCTATGATGGCCGGAGTGCGCAGCTCTATCAGCACAATGATAAACGCTATGCGGGTTATTACTTAAATAATGATGCGCCGGGAATTCCCTCGGGGGCGAATCTCACGATCGGAAACGACGAAGCGGGGAACAATCCGCGCAACAACCTTAAATATTACGATCTCGAAAAACTCCGATCCGAGAACTCTGAGAGCCAGTACGAGGGTGAAAAAGTCCCAGCCGATGGTGGCTCGCAAACGCTCAAGGACAATTGGGATATGATGCCCGATATCATCAATGAGCCTGCAGAGGTGCGCGATCTTGGCCGAGGACGACTCTATTTAAGAAATATCTAATCATTGACGCATAAAAAAAGCGTATCCAGTTAAGGGTACGCTTTTTTATTCTCGGTCTATTATTTAAAGGCCGCGGTATCGATTAGTCGTTGCCGGTAAAGGCGATTAAAAGACGTAAAAGAGCCGAGAAGATGTTGTAGATCCCGATGTAAAGATCAAGTGCAAGGCTCACATGGCTAGTCTCACCACCGCGTGCGGCATCGTTAATGCGGTAAACAATGATTGCCCCTGAAAGCGGGATAATCACTGCTGAGATGATCAGGTTCATCACCGGCATTTTTAAGAAGAGCACGTTTAAGACGATGGTCGCCATTAAAATTAACACAGAAATCCCAACAAATTTCCCTAAAAATGAGAAGTCGCGGGTTTTGTCGCTTCCAAGCGCGGCAAGTGCGATAAAGAGCGCTCCGGTTCCGCCCGCTGCCGTCATAATGAGATTCGCGCCATTGCTGCTTTTCATCGCGATGGTTAAAAGCGGCGCGAGCATTACGCCCATTAAGAAGGTAAAGCCGAGCATTAAGACGACGCCAAGTGCGTTGTCACGATTTTTCTCGATCATAAAACAGAGGCCATAAAAGGCGATCATGTGGCCAACGAAAAAGAGAATCGGGCTTTTAACAATTAAAGTAAACATCGCCTCGATATTGGCCATACCGATGAGCGCGCCTAAAATGGTCGGTAAAAACGACACTCCCACAAGGAGATACGCTTTTTTGATGACGTCGTTCATAAGGACTGTTTGCCCTTGCTGAACCACATCCGGTCTTGATTGGAAATTCATAATCACTCCTTTATTTGATGATTAAATCACGATAAAACAGATCGTTGTCTGCGTTGCATTATAACGATAATGAGGGTTTGTCACAGAAAAAAAAGAGATACTTCGAAAAATATCTCTTTTATATGGGTTGAATCGATATTAATTAATCGTAATCAATACCGAATTAACGTGAATTTTCACCAAAGTCGCGTTCAAATGCTTCTACTAATTTATCTTGCCAGCCGGTTAATGGGCGGAGGCGACCTGAGAAGAAGCGCATAATTTTAGGCTCTTCAAAGAATTCAAGTCCTTCAATGAGGTGGCGATTATCGTAGAGCCAGTGAATGCGGTCTACGGCGTATTCGATTTGCGAGAGCGTCATCATTCGGCGAGGAACGGCAAGGCGGAGCAGCTCCATCGAGGAGAGGGTTTCCGTGCCATCGGGCTGACGCGCTTCAGACATGGTGCCACGCTCCATTCCGCGTACGCCACTGATAATATAGAGTGCCGCCGCAAGCGCGCCGGCAGGATATTCATTTTGTGGAATGTGAGAGACAAATTCGCTCGCGTCCAAGTGACAGCCAAGGCCTCCGGGAGGCGTAATTACTGGAATGCCGCGTTTAATCAGCTCTTTAGCCATATGCGCGATCATCATCGGCCCTTGGGAGATAATGTCGAGTTCGAGCGTTTCATCAAGACCGACTACAAGCGCTTCCATCTCACGGGTCGACATGCCGCCGTAGGTTAAAAAACCTTCATAAAGCGGAATGAGCTCTTTCATCGCATCGATCAGTTTGAGGTTATTGGAGCAGATTCCACCACCGCGCGCACTGCCGAGTTTACGGGCTGAGAAGTAGATAATATCGCACTGTTTCGCAATTTCGAGCACGATTTGATGCACGCTCATGGATTCCGCTTCCGCTTCACGCATTTTGATGAAGTAGAGGTTATCGGAGAGAAGACTCGCATCGAGCACCAACATAATGTTGTTTGCTTTACAGATCGCGCTAATTTCACGCAGGTTAGCAAGGGAGAAGGGTTGCCCGCCGATGAGGTTTGTTCCCGCTTCCATGCGCACATACGGAATGCGATGGCCGTCGGTTTTGATTAAATTGCGCAGTTTATCCGGGCACATATTCCCTTTAAACGGATTGTCGCTGGTGATCTCAAAGCCTTCATCAATAAGAAGTTCGGCAATTTCACCGCCACGCTTTGCAATATGGGCGTGAGTGGTGGTGAAGTGATAGTTCATCGGTACGATCGAGCCTTCTTTAATGAAGGTTTCCGAGATGATATTTTCGCAAGCACGGCCTTGGTGCGCAGGGAGGAAATAATCGGTACCAAAGAAACTTTTGAGCTTATCTTTTAGACGATAAAAGGTCTCGCTTCCCGCATAGCTATCGTCCGCCATCATTGATGCCGCCACTTGTCTATCGCTCATGGCATTGGTGCCGCTATCGGTCAGCATGTCGAGGAATACTTCGCGCGTTGGCAGTAAAAACGTGTTATTGCTCGCACGAGTAATGGCCTCTAGGCGTTCACGAACCGGTAAAAGATAGGTTTTTTGCACCACTTTTACTTTATGCATCTCTAAAGGAATCGTTTCACCATTTCGTAATTTAATCATTATCAGAGCCCTCCTTTTGGCCCATCTGAGATAGTTCTTATCGGATCTAAAAAATAAGCATTTCTCCTCATCTTATGGGGTAATTTTGAGACTGTCTATAGGCAAATCTGAGGGTTAGCGGTAACAATCAATATTTATCTAAATTGTGCAATTTTATAATTATATTTAAATATAAATTAGAATTATCTGTCTTTTGTGGGCGATTAAATAATCATCAACGAAATATTCTGCTGTTTTTACGATAAGTCGTAGCAGTTTATGAGCCGTTTTGATCGAGCGTGCTTAAAATAGGTTCACAATTGATTGATATTTATAAAAATAGACAGTTAATAATCCTGTATTATGAGGCGTTTAAGCGCAATTGCGTAAATAGATTCGAAATAGACGAGAAATAGAGGCATAAGGAGGCATTATGCAAAATGGAGAGCAGGACAATCGCAAAGCGGGGCTTGAGAAAAACCCCAATTGGTATGCCGTATCGGGCGATGGATACAGCAGTGCACCGACCTTTTCGGGTGGAGAAGCGGCGATTCCAAAGCTCATTTCATTGAGTTTTCAAGGCCGTTTTGGGCGGTTAAGTTATTTAAATGGCTTCTGGGCGATCTTTGGTTTCTCGTTACTGAGTATCATTATTATCGGCATCGTGAGCTGGGTATTCTCATTTTTGAATCAAACCTTCAGCGGAGTTATTTCAGTGCTTGCGATGATCGGGCTTGGGATCTACGTCTATATTTTGTATCTGCGCAATATTTCACTGCGGGCCCATGATCTCAATATCTCGACACTGGCGATCTTGATCCAAATTTTAGTGATCCCCATCGCGCTTTCGATCATCACCTTTATCGTCGGGATCTCATCAGGGCTTCCGAGCAGATTTGTGATCGCGGTGATGAATGGTGATATGCCGATGAGCAATCTGCCCACGGTTTTTTATGTCTTTGAAATTATCAATATTATCTACGGCGTTTATGTCTTTTTTCTTAACCTCTATCTCTTAGTCTGGGCGGGGAAAAAAGAGACCAATGCTTGGGGCGCGCCGCCTCGTCAGGGCAGCTATGTAGGGCTGATCTTATCGGTGATCTCGCTATTAGGATTAGTCGGGATGATTATCTTCGCAGCATCACAATATTATTAATGCTCGATCAGTAGAAATCTGTACAGCTGTCAACCGAGCCTTGAGGTTATTGTGATCTCAGGGCTTTTTTGTGGCGCATCTAAAATGGACTATGACGATAGATATCAAATCAAAACAGCGAATTAACGGTATAATTAAAGAAGTGTGTTCGTTGAGATAAGGAGTGGGCATCATGTTCGATAAACACTTAAGCAGTTCGGAAGGTGAGGCGTTAATGGAAGAGCGTTCCGTTGTTTCACCGCCGAAAATTTTTGATTTTGAGTTTGAAGGGCGACTTGGCAGGCTCAATTATATCAATGGATTTTGGATCATTGTGCTCTCTGTCGCGATATTGATGACGCTGCTGTCGCTTGGCTATTACGCCATCATACAGGTAAGTCCGCGAGTGGCGACGGTGAGTGCGCAGCTCTGCGTGGTTTTAATTGGGCTGAGTAATTATATCTTCTATTTCCGCCTGATTTGCCTGCGCGGGCACGATATGGGCATTCCCTCGAAAAAGACCATTTTTTACTTCTGGGGCGTTCCGTTAGCGCTATTACTCTTCTTTTTTGCAGTCTATTTAATCCTTGGCTCGCCGCATCTTGGCTTCACCCGTTACATGCTGGTGGATTATATTTTTATGGGGTTCTACATTATTTTTGGCCTCTATTGCGGTCTGCTTTTTTTGTGGGTGTTATGGATGATGGTTTATCCCGGCGATCTTGGTGAAAATGCCTTTGGAAAGCCTGTAAAACAGGGCCCGTGGGTCGGTGCGATTTTGACGGTGATTGCGGTGATTGTGATCGCGCTGATAGCGATTTATTATGATGATCTGATCGCGATGTTCGAACAAGAGATCATCAATTTAGCCACATTTTTATATAATTTTATTTTGGGATAGCTTCCGCGTGAATATTTCATGCTTTCCTTGGAATTTGTTAAACTAAGGCTCTTTTTTAGTGTTGAGTTGAAAGTAAAATCCCTATGAGTCTTTTATTAAATGAGTTGGAACTCTTAAGTCCTGCCCGTGATATTACCATTGCGAAAGAGGCGATTATTCACGGCGCCGATGCGGTTTATCTTGGCGGGCCTGAGTTCGGGGCGCGTCATGCGGCGGAGAATAATGTGGCGGATATCGCAAAGCTCACTCGCTTTGCCCACACTTTTAATGCCAAAGTGTTTATTGCGCTCAACACGATCTTACATAATGACGAACTTGAAGAGGCGCGGGCGCTTATTTATGATCTGTACGATGCCGGCGTGGATGCGCTCATTGTGCAGGATATGGGGATTTTAGAGCTCGACCTTCCGCCGATTGAATTACACGCTTCAACGCAAACCGATATTCGCACCTTAGATAAAGCGAAATTTATGGCGGATGTGGGCTTTTCTCAGCTCGTATTAGCCCGTGAATTGTCCCTCGATGAGATCCGCGCGATTCATGAAGCGCGCCCAAATACACCACTTGAATTCTTTGTCCACGGGGCGCTCTGTGTGGCGTTTTCGGGGCAATGTTATATCTCGCATGCGGAAACAGGACGCAGTGCAAATCGTGGGGATTGCTCGCAAGCGTGCCGCCTTCCTTACACCTTGCAAGACCCGAAAGGACGCGTTGTTGCGTACGATAAACACCTGCTGTCGATGAAGGATAATAACCAAACCAATAACGTTGAAGCGCTCATTGATGCAGGCGTTCGCTCCTTTAAAATTGAGGGGCGCTATAAAGATATGGCCTATGTGAAAAACATTACTGCCCATTATCGCCGCGTGCTTGATGAGATTATTGAGCGTCGTCCCGAATTTCAGCGAGCATCACACGGCCGCGTTATGCACCATTTTATCCCCAATCCCGATAAAACCTTCCATCGTGGCAGCACTGATTATTTCGTTAATGAGCGAAAAACCGATATCGGTGCCTTTGATTCACCTAAATTTGTGGGGCTTCCGGTTGGGCAAGTGGTCTCGGTTGGTAAAGATCATTTGGAAGTAAAAACGACCGATGCGCTTGCCAATGGCGATGGGCTTAATGTTCTCATTAAACGGGAAGTGGTGGGCTTTCGTATTAACCGCGCCGATAAAATCGGCAATAATCATTATCTAATCTATCCGCAAGAGATTCCTGAGGCGCTGGCAAACTTCCGCCTGCATAAACCGTTGGCACTCAATCGCAATCACGACCAGGTTTGGAGTCAGCTCTTAACGAAAGAATCCGCTGAGCGTAAAATCGGGATCGATCTCTTTTTTGAAGTGGGGGAGGCAAGTGCGAAACTATCGGCGACGACTGAGATGGGGAACTTCGCAGAAGTGGTGCTAGATGGGCCTTTTGAAGCGGCGAAAAATCCTGAAAAGGGCCGTGAGATTTTAGAGAAAAACCTCACAAAACTCGGGGAAACGCCGTTTTATTTAAACAATATTCAGCTAATTGGTGAGAACGTACCTTTTATTCCGGCAAGTCATATCAATCAGCTTCGCCGAGAGTTGATTGAAACATTAGAGAATCAGATGGAGCAGGATTATGTGCGCGGTGAGCGTCGCCCTCGTGTTGAACCGCTTGCGATTTTCCCCGATGAGCACCTCACTTTTTTAAATAACGTCTATAACGATAAGGCGCGGGAGTTTTACCAAAAACATGGGGTGAAAGTGATCGAAAAGGCCTTTGAAGCTCATGAAGAGCTCGGCGAAGTGCCGGTGATGATCACCAAACACTGCCTGCGTTTTTCCTATAATCTCTGCCCGAAACAGACGATCGGCGTGACCGGCGTGCAAGGGCAAGTAAAGCCCGAACCGATGACGCTTGTTCACGGCGATGAAACTTATACGCTTAAATTTAATTGCCGTAAATGTGAGATGCATGTGATGGGATCGATCAAACCGCACATCCTTAAAAAACCGCTTTTGGGGATGGAATTAAAGTAGTGGGACGGGCGTAAATGAGAGGTGGTTAATATCTATTCAGAATAAAACCACTTTTTGTTTGACAAAAAATTAGAAGATTTGTATTATACCAATCCTGCACAGCAGGCAAACAAAACACGTTTTAATAGTATAAACCAATTAGCTTAAAACGTATCTTTTTAAGATTTGTTTGATCTGTGCACAGACCCGGGTAGTTAGCTCAGCTGGTAGAGCATCGCCCTTACAAGGCGAGGGTCGGGGGT
>CALZBJ010000017.1:0-39413 GCA_945619025.1 uncultured Ignatzschineria sp.
CCCCCAGTTAAGGGGGTTTTTATCAAAATTACACAGTTCTATGTACTATACAGAAAACATAGGAGGGCTTTAAAATGTGTTTCCGAGCCATTTTTAGGCTTTGGTTAAATCCTCTTCAGAGGCATCGGGCGCGTTTTTCATAATGGATTGAATCCCTTTTTCACGTCCCGCTTCGGTTTTGTAGATCTGGCTGGTGCCGATAATTTCGCCATTGGCCGCTTTGAGGCTAAAGGAGAATTTCCCGCTGTCCGAGGTGTTGCGTTTGTAACGATTCTCATCGGGGGCATTTTTACGGACTGACGCAATCCCTTTCTGGCAGCTCGCTTTCGCTTTGTAGCCTTCGCTGCTCATAATGTTTTCGCCGTTCGCCGCTTTTAATCGAAAATAAAACTGACCATCTTTACCTTTAAATAATTCAAACTTACCGCTCATAGGAGTCCTCCCATCTAGTTATGTTAAGTGATTAATTCATCAATTTAGCTTGGTCTCATTTCAGTATAGCGTAAATTATGTACATTGCGAACGACTATTTAAGGCTTATTTACTGATTTTTACTCTATCTTACCCTTAAATGAGCCCGCCGATGGGAGCGATTCTTTTTCACCTTTCACGGATAGATTCTTATTAAGATCCCCTTAAGAGGCAAATACAATCAGGAGAAACAGCCCAAAGACCGCGACAAACTGCCAGAAATAGCAGCGCATCGCGTAGAACTTTTTCAAAAATTGGTAGAGTTTATCCATGATTGTCTAATAGGCGCACAATGCTCTCGGCGACGCCTTCGGTAAATTCAGTCCAATCGGGATGTTCATCTTTAAAATAGGCATATTGAATGAGCGGTTCTAAAATGAGCCCGGTATAGAGCGAGATGAGTAAATAGAGCGATTTGGGCACAATTTCGCCGGACGCGAGCCCCTCTTTAATCACCTCACGCATCCAAAAATGGGGTTTTAACTCATCTTCCACCTGATCCCAAAATTGATATTGTGACAATAGCGCAAACTGCACACTCTCCGGATCATCGTGATAAAAGGTGTAGGTATAACGCTGCATATCGCACAGACGCTCGATGCTGGTACGGGTTTTATCCCGCGCAATTTCGCCAATATCATGGGTGTAATTTTTTAAAATTAGCTCAAAGAGATAGAGGGTCATCTCCTCTTTACTCTTAAAATGACGATAGAGCGCCGCTTCCGATGTGCCCGCTTCTTTAGCGATGTCTCGCACCGTCACGAGATTATATCCATGCTCAGCAAAGAGCTTTAAGCCCGCAGATAGATAACGCCCTTTGCGCCCCTCTTGGTCTAAATCGATTCGCATCCTGTTCTCCTAAAGCAAACAAACGTTAACTTAGTATAGCGAAGTTAAGCGCAGTTTTCTGCGGTTTTTGCGCCCTTCCCTTAAAAAGATGTAATCAATTGTTAACTTTTTGCTTGACTTCCCCTTATCTGACCGATTATCATACAGATAATGCAATGTTAACAATTGATAACTTTTAGCATGCTCACCGATCAAATCCTCAGAGGAGGTTATTATGAAACGCTTTTTAGTTCTTTTAAGTTTAGCCGCCATCGTCGCCGGAGGCTCTCACCTCTTAATTGAAAAAACCAACGCTCGCGTGCTCGATAAAGAGATTAAAAATGAGCTCATTTTATTAAGCGCGCAACAAGTTCCGAACCGTTCCATCTATGAAGTTTTACCTTAAAACTAACCTTAGAAGATAACCTTAAAGGGTAATCCAACGGTTACGTTTCCCTTCACTCATCATTTCGCGGCAGGCACAAAAAAGCCAACCGCAAAGGCATTGACTATGTTCCTCTACGATTGGCTTTCCATGTTCGGCACGTTGTCGTTAATGTATTACCTTATTTCGCGCCGTTCTTAATTCTGAATTTTAAGATTAATAATCGATAAACCTTAATCTGCTAATGCCTCAAGCTGCTCGAGCGAAGGCGCATAGAGATAGCTTCCGGTCACCGCGTGTGTGTACGAGAGCATCGCGTCAAATTCACCATCGGTTTCACCAAACATCATGGCAAACATCTTCTCAATGCGGGTAAGCTCGGCGCTATAGGCTAAGAAATAAAGCCCTTTGGTGCCACTGGCTTTCCCGTATGGCAGGCTTTGACGGAGGATTTCAAGCTCCTCGCCCTCTTCCTCAATCACAACGCGCGCAGTGTGCGCTGTCGTCGGTTTTTCGTCATCATCCATCTCAATATCGCGCTCTTTGGTGCGCCCAAAGACATTTTCTTGTGCTTTAAGATCGAAATGTTCAAATTGCTCTAAATGATGCTCCCAACGCTGGGCAAGAACATAGCTTCCACCTGCATCGATGCCCTCATTAATTACCGCGACATCGGTACGATTGGCTTGACCTTTCGGGTTTTCAGTTCCATCGACAAAACCGCTCAAATCGCGCGCTTCAATCCAACGGAAACCGTGCGTTTCATCATCCACCGTCACCGCATCCCCAAATACTTCAACCACCGCTTTTGCTAGGGTGAAATTGAGATCGTGGCGATCCGATAAAATATGGATAAAGATGTCGCACTGGGTCGCTTTCGCCATGCCATATCCGAGCTCGCGAAACGGTTTTAATTCCGGCGCTGATTCAGGATTATCGGACAGTTTACCCCAAAGATCGGGACCAAACGCGATCACCATCTCAATGTCTGAATTCCAAAAACGGGTTTTTAACGATGAGAGACGTCCGGCAAGCTCACCGCACGCATCGCGAATCGGATCAAGATCGTCTCCGACCACCGATAATTCCATAAAAATGCCGAAAATTTTGTTCTCAAGGGTAATTCCAGGTTGGTGTAAACTCATAACCACGACTCCTTTTTAGTAACACTACACAATAAATGAAAGTTCTTTGATTATCATATCGCAAAATGCGCATCAATATCCGGAACTGCGCAATATTTTTTACTTATCTTAATGATTATTTCCCGCGCTATCGCCCCGTGGACGACGCGCCTACCGATGCCACAATAATCGCCAGTAATGCGCACCACTGCGTCACCGTTAAAATCTCATTTAAGAGGAAAAATCCGGCCAGTGCGCCAAAGGCGGGATCGAGACTCGTAAGCGTTCCGAAGGTCTTTTTCGGGAGCTTAGCTAATACATAGAGTTCTAACGCAAAGGGAATCGCCGAGGACAGAAGCGCTACCCCAAACGCAAGGGGCAAAATTTCAAGCGAGAAGAGCGCCGACCCTTGCATCGCAAGCCCGACGGGAAAATAGATCAGCGCCCCGATCCCAAGCCCAATGCCCGAGGCAGAGATCCCAAACTCCATCCCCGTTTTTTGCCCAAAGATAATGTAAAGCGCCCAGAATGCGCCGGCGCTTAAGGCATAGAGCACCCCAATCGGATCGACATCGCTATTTTCGCCCCACGGAAGGAGAAAAAGTAGCCCCGCAATCACGAGCAAAATCCAGATAAAATCCACCGGCCGACGGGAGGAGAGAATCGCCACCAGCAAGGGGCCGGTAAACTCAAGCCCCACGGCAATCCCGATATGGAGCCGATTGAGCGATTGGTAAAAGAGAAAATTCATCGTCCCGATCGCAATGCCATAATAGAGCAGATTGATGCGGTTTTTCTTCGGCAGATTGCGCTTCCACGGCTGAAAAACCAAGAGCAAAATAATCGCACTAAAGCCAAGGCGCCACGCCGTCACTCCTTCAGGACCAATCTCAGCAAAGAGCGTTTTCGCCAGTGCCGCGCCCCCTTGTACCGAAACAATTGCCACCACCAATAAAATGATGGGCGTCATCGATCGCTTCATTTCAGCCATACTATCCACAATCTCCCTAAAATCAATTAAATAAGCATCATCCCGATGCACCAATTTCGCCCTCTATGATAATCCTTTTTCGATAAAATAGCGGGCTTTTCTTCTTGAATGGATCTTGAATGGGCCGCACAATCTCTCTACAATGCACTCCCCCGTTCACGCTTTGGAGAAACGCCATGACAACGCCCCACCCCTCCGATAAATATTTCTATCTCGCTGCCGCGATTATTACCGATGCGAGCGATCGCCTCCTTGTGGTGCGAAAACAAAACACCCATAAATTTATGCTCCCCGGTGGGAAGATTGAAGCGGGTGAAACGCCGCGGGAAGCATTACTGCGTGAACTAGAAGAAGAGATTGCGCTCAAAATTGAGGCATCGCTCCCTATTTTTATTCAAGAATATGAAGCGCCCGCCGCCAACGAGCCCGATTACCGCATTAAATCGAATCTATTTCGCGTGAAACTTGGTGAAATTTTGACCATTCATCCCGAGGCGGAAATCGCCGAGATTCGTTGGGTTGAAAAAGACCAAACGGAAGGGATTGATTTTGCGCCGCTCATTGAGAGCTTTGTGATTCCGCTCTGGCGCTCTGAGCTTGAAAATTGCGATCACGGCGACATCGATTAATAATTGAGCAAAAATAGTGTTGACTCTCCGCGAGATTCGCCTATAATAGCATACCTGTTCAGCGGGAATAGCTCAGTTGGTAGAGCACAACCTTGCCAAGGTTGGGGTCGCGAGTTCGAGTCTCGTTTCCCGCTCCAAATTTTAAAAGCAGTCATTTTATTAGATGACTGCTTTTTTTATTGCCTAAAATTTAATGAGGCTAATTTATTACCTCTATTGATTAGGATAAACTGATCTTCCCTCTGTCATAAAAGAGATGAACAATTCTATGCCTTCTCAAATTCCTAACGCCTCCACAATCACACTGGCAACCGATCTAAAGTGGTCTCTTAAATGGTTTGATGAGCTCACAACTCTTGAGTTATTTTCGATTTTAAAGCTGCGTCAAACGGTCTTTATGCTCGAACAGACCTCACTCTACCCCGATATTGATGAGGCGGATTTAACTGCACTGCATCTTTTTTTACTATCGGATCAATATGACGCTGAAACGCAAACTGCGCTGCCGATGCTTGCCTATGGGCGAATCCTCACGCCGATTCAGCTTGATAGTGACCGATCCCCTTCTGCACAGCGGATCTCCTTTGGGCGCGTCATCATTGCCAAAGAAGCGCGTGGGATGGGGCTTGGTAAGGTTTTAACGCATCAATTAATGGAGACAATAAAAATGCGCTTCCCCGATGTCTCGCAAATTAAGATCGGAGCGCAAGCGCATTTAGAGAATTTTTACGGCGGATTCGACTTTGTTAAAGTGAGCGAACCCTATGATGATGGCGGCGTTTTGCATATCGATATGCTCTGCCAGCTTTAATGCCTGATTTAAATCTATAGGCGGGTCATGCAGAAATAGATCGGTTCTTTACGTTCGGCAACCATCGGGAGATTTTGCAGGGTCGAGCAACCCAGTTTCACCTGATGAAACCCGCGTTTTTTACCCTTTTCAATGAGCGTCCCTTTATCGCCTTGCGCTTCCCAACGGATGCCATCGGCTTCATAGACCGCGCCTTTACTCCACGCTTCAATCTGTGGCAACACAATCACCCGATCCGGAATGAAACTGAGTTCCACTTCGCGCGTTCCATTTTTTAGCTCACGGTAGGTTACTTTTAGCCCGCGATCGGTACTTTTATCGGCCTGATAGAGATATTCCACCGGACTTAAGAGCTCATACCCTTCACGATTGGTCGGTTTGGCTAACCACACATTATCGCCATTGGGTTTTTTATAGAGATAGGTGCCTGAGGCATTGCCTGTAGAGCCCGTCGTTGCACAGCCCGTAACTAAAATCGCTGTGGCAATAAGTGCCGCTAGATAACGCATAAAAGTATCTGTCCTTCCGTTTTAATGCTAATTGAATGCTGATCGATTATTTTTAAAGTGGCTAAAATAATACCTAATTTTCGTTAAAAACTGTAATCTTTTTCCATTTTTCTTCGATTATTTACACTTAGATCAACCTTTTTCAAGCCCGCAATCCTCGCACAATCGGCACTTATTTGAATCTCAGCGTAAAGCGCTAAAACGTAGCACAATCGCCAATCTTCCACTATAGTAAAAGAGAACACTTTATCATTTTATAGAATTATAAAATCATTCATTCAATAATGAAAAGAGGAGCGAAGTATGAATATTATCATTATCGGCGGAATTGCAGCGGGAATGAGCGTTGCCGCTAAAGCCAAACGTGAAGCGCCCGAAGCAACGGTGACGGTCATTGAAGCGGAGGATTATATCTCCTTTGGTGCCTGCGGTCTGCCCTATTATCTCGGCGGCCATTTTGACGACCCCAACACTATGTTTGCCCGCACACCGGAGCAGATGAAAGCGCAAGGAATCACCCTCTTAACCCGACATCTCGCAACGGGGATTCACTTTGATCAAAAAGCGGTGAGCGTCCGCAATCTTGCAACGGAAGACGAGATGATGATGCACTACGATCGCCTCATGATTGCAACCGGCGCAACGCCCGTAAAACCGCCCATTGCCGGCATGGATGCGGAGAACGTCTATACGCTGACTAAACTCAATGAAACGCAACAACTTAAAAATTCGCTCGACCAATATGAGACGATCGGCGTGATTGGTGGGGGATTTATCGGGATTGAAGTGGCGGAGCAGCTCGCGCTGATGGGCAAAAAAGTCAAACTTATTCAATCAAGTAGCGCACTCATCAATCGCCCCTTTGATCCGGAATTTTCCGCCAAAATTTTAATGGCGCTTGAAGAGATCGGGGTTAAGGTGGCGCTCAATACAATGATTGACTCCTTCACCCTCAACGAGCAAAAAAATGTCACGCAGATGGTCTCAAAAGAGAGCGTTTATCACGTCGATGCGGTGGTGGTGGCCATCGGATTTCGCCCCAATACCGCCTTTATTACCGACCCGCGTCTTAAAAAACAGGACAATGGCGCAATTGTGATTAATGCCTATGGTGAAACGTCGATTCCTGATGTCTTTAGCGCGGGAGATTGTGCGACGATTCCCCATAAATTCCTTGGCAATCTCTATCTTCCTTTAGCGACGGGCGCCAATAAAATGGGCCGTGTGATCGGCACCAATATCGTTTCAGAGAATAAACATCGCGAGAAATATGTCGGCTCGCTCGGCAGTAGCGCCATCAAAGTTGGGCATTATGAAGCGGGGTCTACAGGGCTTACCGAGCGGGCGGCCAAAGCGCTCAACATTCCCTATAAAACCACCACCATTACCACCCAATCGCACACCGCTTATTACCCCGGGTCAACGCCGATCGATATTAAGCTTGTCTATAACGCGGAGAGTAAAATCCTCCTTGGGGCGCAACTCTTTGGGAAAAAAGATGCCGTGCTCCGGATGACGGGATTATCCACGGCGATTCATGCCAATCTTAAAACCGATGAGATTGGCCTACTCGATTATGCCTATGCTCCACCCTTCTCGCTGACTTGGGAAGCGCTCAATATCGCGGCCAATACTGCAAAATAATCGTTAAGGCTATTTCGTTTCCATGATCTCAGATATGACGAAAATGCATTACTCAAACCCAAAAAAGTATGCGACAGTGAACTCAGTCCACAACCATTCATATCAAAAAGGAGATCGACATGAATGCAGCATTATTACATGAGAATCGCGATTATTTTGAGCTCGTGCGTCAAGTGGTTAAACGCATTGAGCAAGGCGCATTTTTACCGGGTGAATATCTCCCGAAGGCTGCGGATATTGCCAAAGAGATGGGCGTGGAGACGGAATCGATCGAAACGGTTTTAAACCGATTTGAAGCAGAGAGCATCATCTATAAAAAACCAAGCGGTGAATACTTTCTCTCCAATAGCGATCGTGGCCTCTTGATTGCGAAGATTAAAAGCAACATTTTACACGTCCACACCGAGGATCTGATTGAGCTCCTTGAGGTGCGTGAAGCGATTGAATCGCGTGCCATTGCGCTTGCCTGTGACCGCCGTACTGAGCATGATTTAAAAGCGATTGAAACCGCGCTCAATGCACTTGAGGAGGCGATCGCGAATAAACAAGTGGCGGCCAAGGCCGATATCGCCTTCCATAAAGCGATTATCAAAGCGAGCCATAATCATATGCTGATCAAGATTGCCGATATTTTGTTTGATAGTTTTAAGGAGTCACTCCTTGAGACGCGTACCAAAGTAAGACGTCTTGACCGAGTCGATCACTTTATTAACGAACATCGTCAGATGTTTAACCACATTCGAGATCAGCAGAGAGAAGAGGCCGTTTCGCTGATGATGAACCACATTGAGAACACCATTGGTCTCTACCGCTCTTTAAAAGAATAACCATCGAAAAGAAGAAGAATAATTAAGAAAAAGAAAAAAGGTGATGGGGGAGAAATAATAATAACAATAACCGATTCAACCCTTTTATAGAGCACTAAAAAACCGCCTTATACCCAGGATATTCCTGAAGCATAAGGCGGTTTTTCTCATTTTCCCTCTTGGCTAAATCCATTACGCGTTGGTTTTAGATTTGGGAGGCTGAGGTTTTTCAACGATCATAAAGACCAATTTTTGCGCGATCGGCATAAATACAATCATCGTAGGGTACGCAACCGCCCACGAAATCATCCACGACACCATCCATTTTGCAAAGAAAATATCGGATCCACCTGCGACGCGCCACGTACTAATGCCGGCGACCACAAATGTCATTAAAAACGTAAGCACGAGGGGTACGATGAATCGTGCGTATTTTGAGGGGAGTTTGTTACGTTTAACGGGTGTTTCGGTCGATTGAGTCATATTAATACCTCACTTATCTCAAGATCATTGAAGGAATACTGTAGCATAGTTTTTACTCATTCTACAATTTTATATATTAAAAAGATGCCCCTTATCGGATCACAATCACAATGCCCACCATCACTAAAAAGTAGGCGAGATAGAGCGCAGACAGCACCATGCAAAAAAGCGCCAACGGTAGATTTCCCCGCGTCACCGGCGCGCCAAACGGATTGACGTATTTCACCCCTTCATTGACCAGTAGCAAAAACATCATCACCCCGAGCGCAATGCCAAACGCGATGGGATGAATCCAATAAAGAAGCGGCAATAAAATGAGATACCCGCCGGTAATATTAAAATCATGTAGGCGAAGCGCCATAAACCGAATGGTAAAAATACTACTAAAAAGGATTAATCCCGCGACCACCACGAGCATTATGCCACTCTCACCCCGAACCATCTCCGTCCAGAGCGTGCCTTCGTTAATCTCATAGCCTACATAGCGAAAAATGGTATACGCCAAAAAAGGAAGCATCGAAAAAAATGCCCCAATCAAAAATTGTAAGCGCCCAATTCGCCCCTTAAAACTTAAACTAAAATAGCTTGGATGCGCGGTTGTATCGCTATATTCCCGCGTTACCTCTTCCCGATAAAGGCCGGTGAGTTTCGCTTTGACCTCACGAATCTCCGCCTCATCCACCTCAATTTCATTCCATTCCTGCTCATCACGCATCGATGCACTCCTTTTTCATCATTTTTAGCCAGTTTTTTGTCCGTTTCTCGTAAATTTCTCGTGAATTTATCGTGAATTATTGGTAAATTTTACTCAATTTAGACCCCATGCGGGTAATTATACCGAGCTTTAACGCAAGTTTCCGCTTAGGCTTGATTTAAAAAGAAACTTTTAAATTCTTGATAGAGAAAGTAGATCGCAAAGCCTGAAAAGATCCCCCCGGCCACCCCATCGATCACGCGCATCACTTTTTTATACGCCCGCTTCATCGCTGGAAGGGAAAACACAAGAATTACAATGCAAAACCAGATCAGCGTTTCAATTGCCACCACCGCAAAGATCGCAAGTTTCGTCTCGGTGTCCATGCCATCACTGACAAACATCGAAAAAACGCTGGCAAAATAGGCGATCGCTTTGGGATTAGCGAGATTGGTCAAGAGCCCTTTTAAAAAGAGATGTTGCCCCGCTTCCGGTAAAAAACTCACCTCTTCCGCGCCCACCTGTTTAGAAAAGGCCGAACGGAGTAACTGCACCGCAAGATAACTCAGATAGAGCGCCCCAAGAATCACAATAATGTGGCGTAGCCAGACAAATTTTTCGAGGACAAAATGGAGCCCAAGCAGCGCAAGCCCTGCCCAAATCATCACTCCAACGGTAATTCCGAGCACCGCTTTAAAGCTCTCCTTACGCGAAAATCGGGCCGCCGTCTGCGAGATAAAGAAAAAGTCAGGCCCGGGCGTAATGAGCGCCATTAAATGAATCCCGATAATGCTGAGTAAAATTGCAAACATAGCTCTCCTTATTGATGCGTTCCATGTCAAATTATTTAAGGCGATTATAGTGTAAAGGAAATGAGGATTTCATCCGATAATATTTACCCTTCTTTCCACCGCGATTACCCATCAATCTTATCCACATTTCCTGTGGATAACTCTACGGATAACGCTCGAATAAACTAAACTATGCAATTTTTCACTCTTTTTAACAATTTCAAAGCCTCGCAATTGACGCTATACCATAGATCTTTTACTATGATGAGTGGTTTTTGATTTTATTGAGCAATATCGCTCTTTCTTTCATTCGATTACAGAGGAAAATAAAAACAGATGGCTGATTCAATTATCAAAAATGGCGGCGTGATCATGGACGTGATCAATGCGGAACAGGCTAAAATCGCTCAAGATGCCGGCGCAGTAGCAGTCATGGCGTTAGAGCGCGTTCCTTCAGACATTCGTAAAGCGGGCGGCGTTGCTCGTATGGCGGATCCGCGCATTATTGAAGAAGTACTAGGTGCAGTATCGATTCCCGTGATGGCTAAAGCTCGTATCGGCCATATTGTTGAAGCGCGCGTTCTTGAATCGATGGGCGTTCACTATCTTGACGAAAGTGAAGTGTTAACCCCAGCGGATGAAGAGTTCCACCTCTTAAAAAGCGATTTTAAAGTCCCATTTGTATGCGGATGTCGCGATCTTGGAGAAGCGGCTCGCCGTTTAGGTGAAGGTGCAAAAATGCTCCGCACCAAAGGTGAACCTGGAACCGGAAACATCGTCGAAGCGGTACGTCATATGCGTAAAGTGAACGCGCAAGTGCGTAAACTTCTCCATATGAATAACGATGAAATCATGACCTACGCAAAAGATCTTGGCGCACCGTACGAAGTACTGTTACAGATCAAAGCGCACGGCCGTCTACCGGTAGCAAACTTCGCAGCAGGCGGCGTTGCAACTCCTGCAGACGCAGCTCTTATGATGGAATTAGGCGCAGATGGCGTATTCGTTGGATCAGGTATTTTCAAATCCGAAAACCCTGAAAAATTCGCACGTGCCATCGTTAAAGCCACCGAAAACTATCAAGACTACGCACTCATCGCTGAACTCTCAAAAGATTTAGGCGAGCCCATGCGCGGTTTAGAAATCAGCAAATTAAGCCCAGAAGAGCGCATGCAAGAGCGCGGCTGGTAATCAATTAACGATTTCTGCGATAAAAAGCCATCTTCTAAATTAAGGAGATGGCTTTTGTGTGTGACTTATATATGGAGAATGTCAGAATTTATTTTATGGCAACAATTCATTAAATTTCCCCAAATCAATAAAATCAGTCATATATCCATATGGGCGTACTTGCTCTCTTTCTAATAAATCTTGCTCTACATAATAGAGATTGTTAACTGTATGGATATAAGTCTTAACTTTATTCCTATTCAACTCTTTTAAAAAGTTTTGATTAGCTCTTTTTTTGTGAACAACCAAGAGATTTATCCCAGACTTTTCTAAAAACTGAATGACTGCCTCTTCTGAATACTCTTCATTAGGAATTTTATATACGGTATAAATCATAGACTTAAAATCATATAGTGCCATTAAATCATCTAACATCCATTCGTGATAAATCTGCGGAATAATTCTATCCAAAACTTGAGGGTTATGATTCGCTGCTTCTATAATCAATTTATACTTTTTATCTACTAGATCCCTACTCGATTTTGTTATATCGATAATTAAAAATACATCTTCATACTTTTCCATCAAGGCCATAACATCATAGATATCTATCGGCGTATAGAGGCCATATAGTGGAGTTTGCATGAAATCATCATAATTTGCTGACTCTTCATCATAAATAATAAGATCTTGCTTAATATGCTTATTAGTCTTATCACTCCAACCATGCCGAGCAACCAATTTCTCATCAGAAGTTAACGTGAAATCCACCTCAAAAACTCGATACCCCTTATCATAATTGTACTGAAATGCCTCTAAGCTATTTGTGTATCTATGCCCATTTATTCCCCCTAAAGCATGTGCAATAAGTCGATTATCTTTCGTCCATATATCTGTAAACGAATACTCTGGCTCAACCTCTTCTTTAAAATAAAGAGTAGCGGCTAATACGACACCGAATAACAGAAATAACCACATTAGCACCTTCATAACTCGTAACATTTTAACCACTAATCAAAATAATCAGAATCGATTGCGGGAAGTTTAATCGAGCGCGAACTCACGCCAACCTCGGCATCCATCATTAAATAAACAAGTTGCACCCCATCGATTAACACCACGCCCTCCACCGATTGTGCAAATTCAATTGCCTGTTTTGAGTAAGATGAGGTCGTAATAAACACGCCCCGTTTTGCTTTTTGCCCCGCAAGCGCCCCATAAAAGGCTTGGATCTCAGGCCGTCCCACCGTATCTTGCCAGCGTTTCGCTTGAACATACACCTTTTCAAGCCCTAAACGATCGAGCGAAATAATCCCATCGATGCCACCATCATGAGAGCCGCCCACTCGCTGAATCGAGGCGCGGTTTAAGCCATATCCAAGCTTATGCAGCAGATCAAGCACAATCAGTTCAAAACGTTGGGGTGAAACCTCTTTTAAAATGGTCAGCAATTCACTTGCTACCGCCTCTTTAATGGTGCGAACGGCCTCTTCTAAACGATCATCGGGGCTTTCCACACTGAGCGATTCACCGCGATCCGTTTGAGTACTCGCATAATTAAGCGGAGATACATCCGCGCCTTCCGCATCGGTTAATTGAACCTCTAAAAAATCAAACGCCAGATGGCGACGCGTCTCTTCACTTAATGGAAACCTGTGCGTCTTTACCCAATCCCGCCCCTTTTCCGTTAAGCACCATACGCCGCGTGATATACTCTCCGATAAACCGGCGCGTTTTAAGCGATCATGCGCCCATCCCGAACGATTTTTATAGATCGCTTGCCCACTTGAGACCGTCTCTAAACGCGCATCATGGCTCAAATCTAAATAGTCCGCTGCCGCCTCATGCACCTCGCGCGCAGGCAGACCTTCGGGACAGTTTGCCAACACCTGTAAAACGGGCTCGATAAAAAAATCATACGATGGGACATTGTCTTTCATACTCAATTCCATAGTTTTAAATCAATATGCTTCATCATAAATGAACGCGCATTTAAAAACGAATTAAAATCCCTTCACAATGACCGCTGTTCTCGTTAAAGTGGAGAATCAATCTTAATCGGAAATGGATAGCACACAGCAAAGGATCGGCCATGCAACTGGATTTAAATGATCTCTATTATTTTGTAAAGTCGGTGGAACATGGCGGATTTTCCGCGGCGGAGCGGGCGTTGGGGATTCCGAAATCACGGCTCAGTCGGCGGATTTCAACCTTGGAAGAAACCCTTGGCGTTCAGCTAATTCAGCGCTCGACCCGTCAGTTCCGTTTGACCGATCTCGGAGAGACCTATTTTACCCACTGTAAGGCGATGCTGATTGAGGCAGAAGCGGCGCAAGAGGCGATTGATCTCGCGCGAAGTGAGCCGAAAGGCGTAATCAAAATTTCCTGCCCACGTGCTCTCTTGCAAACCCATGTGAGCGATATGCTCGCGCGTTTTATGCTCCTTCATCCGAAAATCACGATCCAACTGCTTTCGACCAATCGAGCCGTGGATCTTATTGGTGAAGGGATCGATATTGCGCTTCGCGTTCGTTCAAATATTGAAGATAGCGAGCTCGTGATGCGTCAGCTCGGAACCCGTACTAAAGCCCTCTTTGCAAGCCCTCTCTTAATCGATGCGATGCAGGGAACGCCCGACAGTTTAGAAGCGCTTTCAGCGTGGCCCCTTCTTGCCCATAGCTCGCAACCGACTGGGCATTCTTGGACATTTCTCAATAAAAAGGGCGATGAGTTTTGTTTTCCCATCACCCCGCGGTATATGACGACCGATATGGATGCGCTAAAACAGGCAGCCCTTGCGGGCATTGGCGTGATTCATTTCCCGCATATGTTGCTTAAAAATGAGGTGGCCCGCGGTGAGCTGGTTAAATTATTGCCCGAACTCACCACTACCCCTGAAATTATCCATGCCGTTTTTCCGTCCCGGCGTGGATTACTCCCGTCGGTGCGTGCGCTGATTGATTTTCTCGTTGCCGAGTTTGAAACAATTTGTGAGGAATAATCGCCCTTAAATTAACGCTTTTGCGACGTTGAGCGCCGCGTCATAATCGGGGTGATTCGTCACTTCCGCAACATACTCAATATGTTTAACGGTATTATCGCCATCGAGCACCACAATCCCCCGGCTTAACAGACGTAATTCCTCAATGACAAAGCCATATTTCAAGCCAAAATCAAGGTCGCGATGATCAGACAGTGTCAACAGATGGTCAATATTTTTCGCACCACAGAATCGGCCTTGCGCAAAGGGAAGGTCCACCGAAAGCGTGATGACAACGGTATTGTTAAGCGTTTCAGCTTCTTTATTAAAGCGAACGGTTTGCAATTCACACACGCCCGTATCGAGCGATGGCACCACCGAGATAATCTTCACCTTATCGCCCGCTTCATGGAGTGAATACGGGGTGAGATCCTGCTTAAGTGCAGTAAAATCCGGCGCCTTCTCGCCCACCGTTAATGCATGGCCTAATAGGGTAACGGGATTGCCCGCCATGGTGATTCCTTTGCGGCGTTCATCAGTTTTCTGAGTCATAAAAGCTCCTTTATCGTTTAAGGGTCCAGTTAAATTATTATTGTTCTTTTTTCTCGGGATAAACTCGATATTTCTCATTACTATAGCGCATAAAAAAGCGGATGATAGGTTTATCACACCCCAATCATCCGCCAAATATTGGCCTATAACATACCGGTTATCGGCGTTTAATCGACCTTCATCAACTCGCCATCAATGGTAATTAAGACCGCTTCGCCCACATTTGGTGAGAGGAAACTCATGCCCCACTCGCTTCGCATCAAGGTGGTTTTCGCGCGATAGCCAATGGTTTCCACCTCCGTCATCGGGCTTACTTCATCTTTAAAGAGCTCCACGTTGAGCGTGACCGGTTTGGTTACACCGAGCAGGGTTAATTCGCCGTGCACCATGCCGGTTTTCCCATCGTCACTCTCAAAACCGCTCCCTTTAAAGGTCATGGTCGGAAACGTCTCGACATTGAAAAAATCCGCATTTTTAAGGTGATCATTTAAGCCCTTTGAGACCGTCATCACGCTCCCGGTTTGAATGGTGATCTCAAGCTCTAAAAGGTCCGGCGCGTCCCGATCGTAACGCACCTTGCCATCGTATTCGGTAAAGTAGCCGTAGGTGGTCGAATACCCCATATGATCAACTCCAAAGCCGATCCGCGTGTGATCGTGATCGAGCGCCCAATTATCCGCCTGCGCGCTCCCCATAAATGCCCCAAACAGTAGCGCACCTGCACTTAGTTGAATCATTCGTTTCATTGTTTTGTTCATAGTCTTATTCGTCGTCTTGTTCATCGCCTGCTCCTCATTATCATAATTATGCCCCCTCACCCTAAAAATTTCGGAGGTGGAATTCATTCTCAGTATAATGGACAACTCATTGTTTGAATATCCCTGATTGCTGAAGAGTCTGTTCTAAATTTGGAACAATTCGCGGCGGGATCGCGGTAAAAGGATCATTATGTTTTTAGTGCTGTTAATTTTAATCTTTGGCCTGCTCGGTTATCACTTTTTTGGCGTGATTGGGGTGATGATCTCCACACTCATTTGGCTCTATCTCTTTTTAATTCATTTTAAAAAGCCAAAGACACGCGAAAATGACTCATAATTTGCAGAAAATAATATTTTTAGGCGTAAATATCGAATTTTGTAAGGAAATCTTAAATTTAGGAATCCGTTAAGATCAATGGATTAGCGCACAAATGTACAAATGTTTACGAATCGTAAACGGAGATTTAAATTCCCTTTACTAAAATTGAAGATTGATTCTCTATACTTAAATCCATAGCCAATTGCAAAGATTTTCACTCTAAGCAATATACATATACATTTAACGACAAAAAAGAAAAAGCTCCAATTACCCCCTGGAGCTTTTTTATTGCCTGAAATAAATGGCCGCATAAAAAAGACGCCGTCTAAGCGGCGCCCTCTTAAGTGATTTTTCTCATAGATTCATTAATTGATGAATCGAGCCCATTGAGCCTTATCCGTGAAATTCCCGTACGGCTTTAAATTTAATCTCAGGATAGCGTTCTTGCGTTAACGTTAAATTGACGCGAGTCGGCGCGACATAGACATACTCCCCGTGATGATCGACGGCAAGATTGTCGTAACAGCGTTTTTTGAACTCTTCAAATTTCTTCTTATCGTCCGATTCGACCCAGCGTGCAGTAGCAACATTCACCTGCTCGAAAATACAATCGACGTTGTATTCAAGTTTCAAACGGTGCGCGACCACATCAAACTGAAGCACCCCAACGGCGCCGATAATTAGATCGTTATTGTGAAGCGGTTTAAAGAGCTGAGTGGCTCCCTCTTCACAGAGCTGTTCAAGCCCGCGCTCAAGGTGTTTCATGCGAAGCGGATCGCGAAGACGGGCCCGACGGAAAAGCTCTGGCGCAAAGTCCGGAATCCCTTTAAAACTTAGGTCTTCCCCTTCCGTAAAGGTATCGCCGATGCGGATCGTACCGTGATTGTAAATCCCGATAATATCGCCGGCATACGCCTCTTCTAAATGGCTACGGTCGGAGGCCATAAAGGTCATCGCTTCTGGAATTTTAATATTTTTGCCGATACGCACATGTTTCGCGCTCATGCCCGGGGTATATTTTCCTGAACAGATGCGCATAAAGGCGATCCGATCGCGGTGGCGTGGGTCCATGTTCGCTTGGACTTTAAAGACAAAGCCTGTGAGTTTCTCTTCCCCCGCGTGAACCTCGCGCGTTGTGGTTTTTTGCACGCTTGGCGGAGGCGCAATCTGAACAAATCCATCGAGCATCTCTTGCACCCCGAAGTTGGTGATTGCAGAGCCAAAATAAACCGGAGTTAAGCGTCCTGCACGATACTCCTCGAGATCAAATTCGTTACTCGCGATCTGTACCAGCTCCACCTCTTCTCTAAAGGCGTTCGCGCGCTCTTCCCCGATCACCTCATCAAGCTCTTTACTATCGAGCCCTTGAATCACGCGACCTTTACTCGTCGTCCCGCGCTCTTCATCATCATAAAGGTGAATGTAATCTTCTAAAATATGGTAAACGCCTTTAAGATCGCGCCCCATACCGATCGGCCAAGTGACCGGCGCACAATTGATTTTCAGTACCTCTTCCACTTCATCTAAAAGCTCGATCGGATCGCGTCCGTCACGGTCAAGTTTATTGATAAAAGTGATGATCGGCGTATCACGAAGACGACACACATTCATCAATTTAATGGTCTGTTCCTCAACCCCGTTCGCGCAGTCGATCATCATCAGCGCCGAGTCCACCGCGGTAAGCGTACGATAGGTATCTTCCGAGAAGTCTTGGTGCCCGGGGGTATCAAGCAGGTTGATCATGTAATCTTGATAGGGAAACTGCATCACCGATGAGGTTACCGAGATTCCCCGTTGTTGCTCAAGCTCCATCCAGTCCGATGTGGCATGACGGGCCGCTTTACGGCCTTTGACCGATCCCGCTAAACTGATCGCGCCCCCAAATAGAAGGAGTTTTTCAGTCATTGTCGTTTTACCCGCATCCGGGTGAGCGATGATCGCAAAGGTTCGACGGCGTTGGCTCTCTTTTAACAATTTACTCATAGTGATGATAATCTTTATAAAACAATTTTTTAAATGGCAACTCAAGCCGCCCCTCTCTCACAAAAAGGCAAGGGATGAGCGAACGTTAAGTTAAAAATAGATAAATTTTGACTGCCATATTGTACATGAATTTACTAAACTAAGGGTAGAAAAAGCCACAAACCTGCGATCAGCAAATACGATATTTTTTAGCGTAAACGCTGACGGATCGCAGGAAGTCGGTGCGCTTTCATCATCATAATTGATTAATTGCGAAGCGCTTGGTATATAATGTAAAGATTACTTAAATCCTATGGGGGAATTTGAAATGACTGATGAGATCCATGACGATTTCAAAGAACAGTACAAACACATTTTAGTCGCCGTTGACCAGTCAGATGATGCGGAAGCGGTCGGCCGTAAGGCGCTCGGTGTGGCCAAACGAAATCGTGCAAAATTAACGCTTCTTAACATTTTAGAGAGCATCAGCCTCAATACGAGCTATGAGTTAATGCCCGTCATTCCTCAAGGCACCGATGATGAAGTGTTAGCGGAAGCGAAAAAATCGATGCGTGAGCTCTCATTTAAACTGGGGATTCCCGATGCGGATACCTTAGTGATCTCGGCACTTTCCACAAAAGAGGGAATTTTAAAAGCCGCGAAAGAACTCGACGTTGATCTGCTTATTATCGGCTCGCACACCCGTCAAGGATTGGCCCTTCTGCTTGGCTCAACCTCCGGCTCAATCATCAATGATTCACCGTGCGATATTTTAACGATTAAAGTGTAACGCCTCGATTTATTTGATGATTGGTTTAATGCTAATCATTCAATACTGAAAACGCCTCCGGGATTGAGGTTGATTAATTGATTTATTGATCCAACCAATCTTCGGGGGCGTTTTTACGTTTGGGGAAAATCGTTTTATTAACGGATCAATTCATGAAATGTCGGGCGAATGCGTCTGCCCTGCTTAACCTCTAAAATCATCTGCTCAAGCATATTGGCAATGGGGTCTTCTGAATCGATCGCAAGGGCCGCGGCAACCATCTCAAGCGCTTTTTCATCATTCGCAGTGACAAATAAATTCGCGGCATGATTGGTGATCGCATTGAGATAATCGGGCGCTCGGCGTACCGCCTCTTCAGAATAACGAATGGCTCGCGCAGTCAGATCCAAACTCATCGCCACAATGGAAGCTTCCATCGGCGCATTGCAATCACTGGCATGGTGATTGACTGCCTCTTCAAGATAAAAGAGCGCACTTTTATACTCTTCCAACCGCTGATAGATTTTGCCCAAAAAGAAGATCGAGGGGAAACTGCTAGGATTGATCTTAAGCGCCTCTTTAAAGAGTGCTGCCTTCTGCTCTAAAATCGCAACATCCCCATCTGTCAGCGCTCGGCGAGCATTACCCTCAAGCAAAAGATAGCCCTCAAGCCCACTCGTTGCGGCATCGTAACATTGCTGATATCGCTCCACATCCTGTTTATCAAGCGCCATAGCCCTCCCCTTTATCCGTTATTATCTCAATTATTTAGATAATCGAGTTTGCTCTCAATTCGTACAATTAAATATAGCATTATCGCCCATTAAATACAGCCACTCTCCAATGAAAATAAGGCTCATTCCCATTAAAATATTCTTTTTATTAACAAAACTTGCATAAAATCTACTTATGTAATGAAATGTTAGTCAGGGCTCTGATTCTTTGCCTGTTTGCCTTGTATACAAAAGAGACTCATGCTATAAAAACAGAGTAATGGGCACCAAAATAATCTGCCTGCATAAACCATTATAAAATAAGCTTTTTAGGGCTTGGAGGAAACACTATGTATGATTTAAATCGGATTATCAATCATAAAGAGTTCGGGGAGTTCACTAGCGCAACGTTCTTCGACGTGATTGGTAAAATGCATCTTAAAGACGAAGAGGCGTGTATTCGTGATCTGCGCGAAATTATCGCACCGACCGCAGATACCGAGCAGAAAATCCGACAAAAAACCTACGATGTCGTACAACGCATTCGTAATAGCCCTGAAATTGAAAGCTCGCTCGATGCTCTTTTGCGTGAATATAATCTCACCACCAAAGAAGGGCTCATTTTAATGTGTCTTGCGGAAGCGTTTTTACGGATTCCCGACAAAAAATCGGCCGATGCGCTGATTCGCGATAAGATCGCCGGCGTAAACTGGTCATCACACAAAGGCAATAGTAATAAACAACTGGTGAACTTTGCCACCTGGGGGCTAATGCTCACTGGAAACTTGGTGGATATCGACGATGAGAGCAGCGCGCTTAAAAAACTCACCAATAAGATGACCGAACCTGTGATTCGTAAATCGGTGAATGTGGCGATGCAGGTGATGGGGAAACAGTTCGTCCTTGGCGAAACCATGGCCGAAGCGCTTAAAAATGGTCGTAAAGTGCGCGAACAGGGGTATACCTACACCTTCGATATGCTCGGGGAAGCGGCGATGACGCAAGCCGATGCCGATCGTTATTTTGAAGATTATAAAAATGCACTAAAAGCGGTGGGCGCGGAAGAAGCGCTACCAAACAGCCGTAAACCTTCGCTCTCAATCAAACTCTCAGCCCTTCATCAGCGTTACACCGTCGATCAAAAAGATCGCGTGATGACCGAGCTTTTCAATCGCGTGAAAGAACTTGCGCTATTAGGAAAAGAGCTCGATGCGGAAATCAGTATTGACGCGGAAGAAGCGGATCGTTTAGAGCTCTCACTTGAGCTATTTGAGAAACTTGTGCGCGTGCCTGAAATCGGTGCGTGGGGCGGATTAGGCCTTGTAATTCAAGGGTACGCGAAACACGCGATGCCGTCACTCATTTGGGTGAGCCTCCTTGGCCGTGAGCTTGGCATTGAGATTCCGGTTCGTCTTGTAAAAGGGGCGTATTGGGATACGGAAGTGAAAGATTCGCAAGTACGCGGACTCAATAATTATCCTGTTTTTACCCGTAAAGAAAATACCGACATCTCCTATCTTGCCTGCGCACGCTTTATGTTAAGCCCTGCGGCGCAAGGGGTGATTCGTCCTCAATTTGCGACCCATAACGCGCAAACAGTGATGACGATTTTAGATTTCAGTGAGCGTTTTAATAACGATAATTTTGAATTCCAACGCCTCCACGGTATGGGTGAAGCGCTCTATAACGAAATCATTAAAGAGTATGGCAAAAGTGTGCGGATCTACGCGCCGGTCGGACTTCATCATGACCTGCTCCCCTACCTTGTGCGCCGTCTCCTTGAAAATGGAGCAAACTCATCGTTTGTTCACCAGCTCGTTGACCCAACCGTTCCAATCGAAAGCTTAATTGAGCATCCGGTGACGGTCGTTGATGGCTATGAAACCATTCAAAACCCCAATATTCCTCATTCCGATGAGCTCTACACAACCCGTAAGAACTCACGCGGGCTCAATATGAACTTCTCAAGCACCTGGCTTCCCTTTGAAAGTCAGTACAATGAGATGATTACTAAACGCTGGCGCGCAAAACCGATCATTAATGGGGTGCCACAAAAAGAGGGGCAAGAGACCTATCAAGCCCGCTCACCGTTTGATTTAGAGCATGTGGTTGGTAAGGTGACGACCGCTAATGAAGCGCAAGTGAAAGCCGCAATCGATTCGCTCGATAAAGCGTGGTTTAACTGGAATGAGACGCCGGTTGATGTGCGTGCAACCATTTTAGAAAAAACCGCCGACCTTCTTGAAGAAAATCGCATTGAACTGATTGCGCTTTGCTCCATGGAAGCGGGTAAAACCATTCATGATGGAATCGATGAAGTGCGAGAAGCCGCGGATTTCTGCCGATACTACGCGCAAGAAGCTCGTAAACACGGCACAGTCAAAGAGCTCAAAGGCCCAACGGGCGAGCAAAATCTCTACTACCACGCCGGTAAAGGAGTCTTTGCCTGTATCAGCCCATGGAACTTCCCCCTTGCAATCTATTTAGGGCAAATCGTCGCCGCGCTTGTGAGCGGGAACACCGTCCTTGCAAAACCTGCAGAAGCGACCCCCATGATCGCCTATCGCGTGGTGGAACTTCTCTTTGAAGCGGGTCTACCGAAAGAGGTGATCGCACTTCTTCCCGGATCGGGAAAAATGCTTGGAGATATCTTCACGCAAGATCCTCGCGTTGTGGGCGTCTGTTTTACAGGATCCACCGGCACCGCGCGCGCCATTAACCAAAACTTAGCGGCGCGTGAAGGCGCAATTCCGACCTTAATCGCTGAAACGGGCGGACAAAACGTTATGTTTGCGGATTCGACCTCTCTGCCTGAGCAAGTGGTTCGTGATGCCCTTCAATCGGCATTTGTCAGTACCGGTCAACGCTGTTCGGCACTTCGTGTGCTCTATCTTCAAGATGAGATCGCTGATCGCATTATCGAGCTCTTAAAAGGCGCGATGGATGATATCGTTGTCGGCGCACCTTATTCACGTAAAACCGATGTCAGCTCGGTGATTGATGAGCGGGCAAAAGCCGGTCTTTTAGAGCACATCGATGCCCTTAAAGCACAAGGTAAACTGATTGCGGAAGCCAAAATTGATCCAAAACTCAACGGACACTTTGTGGCGCCGGTGATCTTTGAGATCGATTCCATCTCAGAGCTTAAAAAAGAGCACTTCGGCCCGATCATGCATGTGATTCGCTATAAGAGCGACAAACTGCTCGACATGATCCACGAGGTCAACGCAACCGGATTTGGACTCACCATGGGCGTACATAGCCGTAATGATGACTATATCCGCTTTATTGAAACCCACGCGCGCGTTGGTAACTTCTATGTGAATCGTAACCAAGTTGGTGCGATTGTTGGGGTGCAACCGTTTGGTGGACGCGGTCTCTCAGGAACCGGTCCAAAAGCGGGCGGTCCACACTACCTTCCACGTTTTATGACAGAACGTTCAACCTCCGTTAATACCGCGGCTATTGGAGGAGACGCGGCACTCATCAGCCTTGCTTATGACGAACAAGGATAAATAAAAATAATAATATTTATACGACCCCCTCACCGCTTTTAGTTTAAGGTAGTGAGGGTGTCTTAACCAATGAGGAACAGATTATGGGTTCGTTACAACCTTTACATATCACATTTTTTATCTATATTGTCGCGATGATCGGCATTGGATTTTACGCCTATAAATCCACCAGCAATCTATCGGACTATATTCTTGGCGGACGCCGACTCGGTAGCTTCGTCACCGCACTGTCTGCCGGTGCATCAGACATGAGTGGATGGCTCTTAATGGGG
Organism: uncultured Ignatzschineria sp.; assembly: GCA_945619025.1. Taxonomy (GTDB): domain Bacteria; phylum Pseudomonadota; class Gammaproteobacteria; order Cardiobacteriales; family Wohlfahrtiimonadaceae; genus CALZBJ01. The sequence goes on from CALZBJ010000017.1 coordinate 23,177, forward strand.
CTTCCCGGCGCGATCTTCATCTCCGGAATCTCCGGCTCATGGATCGCCATCGGATTAACGCTCGGTGCCTATCTGAACTGGCTCTTTGTCGCGGGACGTTTGCGGATGTTTACCGAAAAAACAAACGATGCACTCACCCTGCCCGACTTTTTCCACGGCCGTTATGAAGATAATACCCGCCTCTTAAAAATCATCGCTTCGATGATCATTCTCTTCTTCTTTGTGATCTACTGCGCCTCAGGCGTTGTGGCAAGTGCACGTCTTTTCACCAGTACCTTTGGGATGAGCTATGAAACCGCGATCTGGGTTGGTGCCTTTGCAACGATTGCCTATGTATTTATCGGTGGATTCTTAGCGGTGAGCTGGACGGATACCGTTCAAGCCTCACTCATGATCTTCGCGCTTTTATTAGTGCCGATGATCATTGTGTTAAAACTTGGAGATTTAGGCAGTTTAGATGTGGGCGCAACCATTGAAACCATTCGCACCTATAGCCCAACTCACTTAAACTTCACCCATGATCTTACTTGGATCACCATCGTATCGCTCATTGCATGGGGCCTTGGATATTGTGGTCAGCCACACATTTTAGTGCGTTTTATGGCGGCTGACTCTGTTAAAACAATTCCTAATGCTCGCCGTATCTCCATTACTTGGATGGCGCTTTGTTTAATGGGCGCGGTTGCCGTTGGATTCTTTGGATACGCCTATGTCATCGAACACCCTGTTGTTGCGGCAAACATCATGAGTGGCACACATCCTGTGACCGGTGAAGTATTAGACGGTAACCCTGAATCTGTCTTTATGGAACTTGCTAAAGTTCTCCTGAACCCATGGATTGCGGGCATTGTATTATCAGCGGTACTTGCGGCAGTAATGAGTACGCTTAGCTGTCAGCTTCTTGTAGCATCAAGTGCATTAACCGAAGACCTCTACAAAGGTTTCTTACGTAAAGATGCAGGCGAACAAGAACTTGTATGGATTGGCCGCGCGATGGTATTTGCGGTAGCAGCGATTGCGATCTACATCGCTCACGACCCCAACAGTAAAGTATTAGACCTTGTATCATACGCATGGGCAGGATTTGCCGCGGCATTTGGTCCGATCATTATCTTCTCAGTATTCTGGCGCAGAACCACCCGTAACGGTGCGTTAGTCGGTATGATTACAGGTGCGTTAACGGTCATCATCTTCCCTAAAGTCAAAGCATGGGTAGCGGCAAGCCAAGGCGTAAGCGTTGATGCCATCTTAGCGAAAATGCCACTTTTAGGGCTTTACGAGATTATCCCAGGCTTCCTCTTAGCGTGTATTATGATCGTAGTGGTGAGCCTCATGGGTAAACCTAGCAAAACCATGAAAGCCAACTTTGATGATGCAACTAAATCCTATCGCGATGCGATGGCGAAATAATGAATCAAAACAATTCAGGTTACATCAATCATTGATTAAGTAACACGCAATAAAAAGCCCTTACGGAACGCTCATTATCTGAGTCATCACCGTAAGGGTTTTATTTTATCTTGTGGTTTTACAAGCGTTTATTAATAAACATAAACCATTGGATCTAACTAGATCGCCGCTGTACGCTCATTGAGCCATGCAAGCGCGCGCTCACAAGTCAATTTCGGCGCAAGACGTTCACGGACCTCTTGATGATACGCATTGAGCCACGCCACCTCTTCTTTAGTTAATAATGATGAGTCAATACAGCGCGTATCGATCGGGCAGAGCGTTAAGGTTTCAAAGGCCATGAATTCGCCAAATTCACCGCCTGCCTTTTGCGAGACACCGGTTGCAACTACTAAGTTCTCAATGCGAATGCCCCATTTTCCTTCACGATAGAGGCCTGGCTCAATGGAGGTAATCATGCCATCACGCACTTCCGATTGCGGCGTTAATTTCGCATTATAGGAGAGCACTTGCGGCCCTTCATGCACATTCATAAAATAACCCACCCCATGCCCCGTTCCGTGACCATAATCAAGGTGTGCCTGCCATAAAGGCGCGCGAGCAATAGCATCTAATTGTGGCATTTTAATCCCTCTTGGGAAATGCGCACGGCTCATCGTAATCATCGATTTCAGCACTAAAGTAAAGTCACGTTTATGCGCATCAGTAATGGTGCCAATTGGAATCACCCGGGTGATATCGGTGGTGCCATTTTGATATTGCGCGCCCGAATCAATTAAAAGCAGGCCATCGCCCTCAATCACTGAATGCGCCTCAACCGTTGCACTGTAATGTGGGAGCGCCCCATTTTCATTAAAGCCCGCGATAGTACCAAAACTGAGCGACACATAGTTTGGTTTAGCACTGCGTTTGGCTTCTAACATCTCGGCAACGGTGAGTTCAGTGACTTCCTCACCACGAGCCATTTTTTCTTCAAACTCTGCAAAAAATTCACATAGCGCTGCACCATCTTCTTCCATGGCAACGCGCACATGAGCAATATCTGCCTCCGATTTTAAAGCTTTTTCCAGCGTGCTTGGATTGAATAGCGGAAGCACATCACAACTTTCTGGAATCGCTTCAAGGAGCGCATAATTCGTTCGCGCAGGATCGAGCATAATGCTGTTGCCTACCTCAAGCTCTTTCAAATCAAGATAGATTTCGTGATAGGATTTCACCATTACCCGAGCGGCATCAAGCGCTCTGACCGCTTCATCACTCAATTTTGCCGAGTCCACATAGAGCGCCGCACGATTGGGCTCAATTAAAAGATAGGATAAAAAGAGCGGATTGTATTCCACATCACTGCCGCGCAGATTTAAAATCCAAGCGATATCATCGAGCGTTGAGACTAAATGAAAGTCCGCATTCGCATCCTTCATCACCGCGCGAATCTCGCCCAATTTCTCCATCATCGATTGAGAGACAAATTCCGCCTCATGGGGATAGATCGTCTCAAGCGGTAACGGCGGGCGATTGGGCCAAAGGCCATTAAATGGATTGAGCGATGAGACCAGTTCAATCGATTTACTATCGAGCGCATCGTCCAAATTAAAGAACGCTTCCACCGAAATGGTCTCGCCCAAAAGCGCGACACTGCTCCCCTCTGGTAAAGTATTTAATAGAAAATCGGTATAACTTGGGGTGTTGGGCGCGCCGAGTTTTTGCAGCGTAATGCCACTCCCCTCGAGCTCTTTGGCGGCCTGTACCCAATAACGGCTATCGGCCCAGAGATACGCGCGCTCTTTTAATACCACCAGCGTTCCCGCCGACCCGGTAAATCCTGAAAACCACGCGCGGAGCTTCCAATGTTCCGGAAGATATTCCGACAGATGGGGATCACTGCTTAAAATAATCCACGCATCCACCTCGTCGCGCACCATCGTCTGTTGTAATGCGGCAATCCGCTTCGCTGCACTTGTCATCGCTCACTCCTCTTCATATCGGCGGGCTATTTTGCTAGCCCAATATAGATCGTTACACTGCCATCGACGCTGTATTTTTCATAATCGATGCCATACGCACGTTGCAATTTCCCCTCTTCCTCAAGCGTCCAAATCTCTTGCCACACCGCAATCACGCCGTTCGGATCAAACGGATCGACCTCAAAAGCTTGATAGGTCACCTCAGGATCTAGGCTCACAATCGCCTCACGATCCTCAAGGAGCGTATCACTTAGCCCCTCCGTCGGAATCGCTAGCGTTAAGGTATATTCGCCATCATAATCGGACTCATATTCATGGTAAAGCGCATAGCGATCGCCATGATAATTGAGGGTTTCCAGCGTTTTCCCAACGTTTCGCCATAGACCAATAATCTTCTCTAAAATTTTAAGATCGTTAAAGTTATGGGTGCGAACCGATGAGAGCGTTAATAATTCCATGGGAGCCTCGTGCTAATCGTGGTAAAAGGGGATTTAATCTTTAATGATTTCATTATACAAAATGAGGCGCACGTCCGCCGAATATTGCCCCGTTTCCGCTTTTGATTTAGCTTTTGGCAAAGACTTTATGACTCGATCGGCAAATAATCTTTATAGCGCAGAACGCCCTTAATAATTCGATAGATATACCAAATAAAATTGATCCCTATAATCAGAAACCCGATCAAAAAAGGTGCCGTAATCACCCCTAAAATAAAAGTAATCGCCAAAATCCAACTGGTTCTAATCAGATAATTTAGATGGCCATAATAGATCGTATCTTGGATATTATCGCGACGCATATAGGCATAAATGATCGCTACAATCCAACCGAGAAAGCCCGACACCGCAATGCTTCCAAGCGCAATATAGACCACCAGAGCATCATCGCGCCCTTTCGCTTTGGGATTCACCCCTTGAGCGGTATTAGTCTGCTCCTGTTCATTGTGAGAGGCAGAATCCCCCACAAACTCAGGGCGACTATAATCGAGACGATATCGATCCTCCTCGAGCTTTTTTCGATTGTGATCATCATTCAAATCATCCATTTACATCTCCTAAACCTGTACTACAAAACATGCCTTTAAACATCAACAATTCAAGCCATTATACACAAATACAGCTTATAATCTGCCAGCAAAGCCTTACCCCGTGGTTTACATCAAAGCCCATAAAAAAGGCCTTACTCCACTTGGGAATAAGGCCTCTAACAATCGGTTAAATACGTAAACTCATTACGAAATTTTTGCGCCGGGTTTAAGTTCACTCAGTGAGGTGAGGAGCGAGAGCTCATCTTTTGTCGATGCCGATAAGATCATCCCTTCGCTGACGCCAAAGCGCATTTTACGGGGCGCTAAGTTCGCCACCACAATCACATACGTTCCCACGAGCGCTTGAGGATCTTCGTAGAATTTACGAATGCCCGAAAAGATGGTGCGCGGTTTTTCTTCCCCAAGATCGATCTGGAAGGTTAGAAGTTTATCCGCCCCTTCGATGAAATCACACTCAAGCACTTTCCCTAAACGAAGATCCACTTTGGCAAAATCATCAATGGTAATGTACTCATCATCCGCAGCTGCATTTTTATCGGCTTTTTTATCAGCCTTTTTATCCGCTTTTTGATTGTCTTTACGCTCAACGCTTAACGTGGATTTGTTCGCTTCCACCAATTGATCAAGCGCTTTACGATCAAGACGCGTCATCAAATGCTCGTACTCATTAATCTCGTGCCCCGCTGCAAGCGCATCATCAAGAGTCGCGTAGCTAAGCGGTGCAATATTAAGATAACCTTCCGCCGCGGTGACTACATTAGGAATCACCGGTTTTAAGTAGAGACTTAAGAGACGGAACGCTTCCAAATACCCGGTACAGAGTGCGTGGAGACGGGAAAGAGCCGCTTCATCGCGCACCAATTCCCACGGTTTTGTGCTATCGAAATGTTCATTCACTACATCGCATAGACGCGATACTTCACGCAGTGCTGCGCCAAAATTACGACCATCAAATCCGGCAGCAATTTTCTCGCTCGCCCCTTTAATCTCCGCTAAGAGTTCCGCAGTCTCATCACCCAGTGCGCCGAGTTTATTCTCAAAATTACGTGAGATAAAACGGCTTGTGCGCGACGCAATATTGACATATTTCCCGATAAGATCAGCGTTCACACGATTGACAAAATCATCAAGATTTAAGTCAAAGTCATCGATCGCACCGGTGGATTTTGCCGCAAAATAGTAGCGCAACCACTCAGGATTTAAGCCCTGCTCGGTGTAGGATTTCGCCGTCATAAAGGTGCCGCGTGATTTACTCATCTTCGCGCCATCAACGGTTAAAAAGCCATTAATCGCATATTGGCTCGGAATACGGTGGCCTGAAAAATGGAGCATCGCTGGCCAGAAAAGCGTATGGAAATACATGATATCTTTCCCGATAAAATGCACCATCTCAGTACCCGCCTTATCGGCAGCATCCGCTTTTACAAAGCTCTCAAAGTCGATGCCTTCGCGCTCAGCGTAATTTTTAAGTGAGGCAAAATAGCCAATCGGCGCATCAAGCCACACGTAGAAATATTTGTTTTCTGCATTCGGGATCGGGAAACCAAAGTATGGCGCATCCCGGGAAATATCCCAGTCAGAGAGTTTTTCATCGCCCTCTTCACCGATCCACTCACGCATTTTATTGGCCGCTTCCGACTGCAAGCGATCTTTGTCTTCCAAAAACTCACGCAAAAACGCGACGCATTTTGGATCAGAGAGTTTAAAGAAGAAGTGCTCAGAGGGTTTCATCACCGGCGTTTTACCAGTTACCACTGAAAACGGTTCAATCAATTCTGTCGGGCGATAGGTCGCGCCGCACGCTTCACAGTTATCGCCATATTGATCTTTCGCATGACACTTCGGACATTCGCCTTTAATAAAGCGGTCCGGCAGGAACATTTTACGCTCTTCATCGTAAAACTGCTCAATGGTGCGGGTTTCAATGAGGCCTGCATCAACGAGTTTCAGATAGATCTTTTCAACAAGTTCCTGATTCTCTTTACTGTGAGTGGTGTAGTAATTATCGAAATCGATCGAGAAATCTTGGAAATCTTTTAAGTGCGCCGCATGGGCTTTTGCGATCAATTCTTCAGGCGTAATGCCAAGCTCGTGGGCTTTCAGCATAATGGGCGTACCATGCGTATCATCGGCACAAATATAGTGAACGACATGACCACGCATTCGCTGGAAACGCACCCAGATATCCGCTTGAGCGTAACCCAGCAAGTGACCTAAATGAATATCACCATTCGCAAATGGCAGTGCATTCGTTACAAATAATTGTCGTTGATTCTGCATCGTACTCTTAAATCCTATCTATAAAACGTGTTTAGGTTGTTTGTTATTAAATGTTTAATTCAGTATAAATGTTTCTAGTGCGCTTTGCGTGATTTTAATAATACCGCCGCTTGCGCCGCAATGCCCTCTTCACGCCCGACAAAGCCAAGCTTTTCTGTGGTGGTCGCTTTGACATTTACCCGATCGGTTCCAATCATGAGGTCAGTGGCGATATTTTGCTCCATCTCACCGCGATATGGCAGCAGTTTTGGGCGCTCCGCCATGATGGTGATGTCGATATTTTCCACTTCCCAGCCCTTCTCAAGAATTACTTGGTAGGCCTCTTTTAAAAGAACGCGGCTATCGGCATCTTTATATTTTGGATCGGTGTCGGGGAAAAGCGTCCCAATGTCGCCACCTTTCACCGCGCCTAACAGCGCATCGGTCAACGCGTGAAGCACCACATCCCCATCGGAATGTGCTTTAAAGGCGCGCACAAACGGGATTTTAACGCCCGCCAAGACTAAATGATCGCCCTCTTTAAAAGCATGCACATCAAAACCAAATCCTATTCGCATCGTTCTCGTCCTTTAAAATGGAGGCGCATCAGCTCAAGATCACCCGGATAGGTAATCTTAAAGTTATGCGTGTAGCCTCGATAAACTTTGGGAAAGCGTTCATTATACTCTAAAACGGACGCCTCATCAGTGACCGGCGCATTTTCTTTTAGGCATTTAGCTAAGAGTGTGTAAAGAAGCTCAAAGGGCATCATCTGCGGGGTTTGCGCGAGCCAAATATGATCGCGATTGAGCGTTTTTTCAATGGTGTTACTAGACCCCACTTTCTTAATGGTATCTTGCGCCGGCAACGCCATAATCCCGCCATAAGGGTGATTGTCCGTTAAGACAGCTTCAATAAATTGATCAAGTTCCGTACTTGAAAGCCCGGGTCTTGCTGCATCATGCACAAGCGCCCAACTTTGTAAGACTGCCTCATACTCGCTCTCACTCACAGCTTTAGCCGATTTTAAAATAAAATCCATCGCATTAAACACTGTTTCCGCACGACTCTCGCCGCCTTCAGTTCGATGAATAGCGGTTCGATAAGTCCCGCTGCAATCGAGGTCCACTTCTTCCGGCAACACAAAATAGGGGTCTTCTTTTGCAATGCCCACATAGAGTCCATAAAGCTGCTCACTTTTTTGAAAGACCGCTAAGGTCTCTTCTAAAATGGTGCGGGTCGTCAGCATAAGATATTGCTTCGGGCAACTCGCTTCCATCCGCGCACCGACACCGGCCGCCGGGATAATTCCGTAGACGCGAGGGGATCTCTCTACATGCGTTGTAGAGCGATGAGAGTCGGGTGATTGAAGCGGTAAGTCGTTAGGCATCATGAGCGTATCAATTGGAAGTTGGGGTTAAAGGGAGTGTAAAAAAACAGCGCCCATAAAAAAAGCGCTATCAAATGATAGCACTTTTCCCTTCAATAATTAATATCGCATCCGGTGAATCGGCGTTCTTTAAAGAGATTAAAGACGCCCAAATATCGCCGGCGAAATCGACTTATTGAATGTCAAAATCGTGACGGCTTTCGTTTACGCTTTCACGGAGGTGTTTACCTGCTTTGAAATGTGATGCGTATTTACCGCTTAATTTTACAGAATCGCCAGTTTTAGGGTTACGGCCCGTTTTCGGCGCACGATAACGAACAGAGAAGCTACCAAATCCGCGAACTTCAATGCGACGGCCTTCGCCTAACGCTTCGCTGATCTGATCTAAAATAATTTTAACCCCTTTTTCGACTTCAGCATTGGTGTAGTTAGGATACTTTTCACCTAAACGCTGTACTAATTCTGATTTAGTCATAATATTTCACTCCATTAAAATATTCAAAATTAACCTGATACCAATAATCTCAATTAGCTTTAATTAAAATTAGGCATTTCACAGGATTATCATATTAGTATATAAAAATTAAAAATATGTAAAAAAGTCTAAAAATTTTTACAATTCTTAATAATACAAAAAACCATTATGAGCGACTAAACCCATAATGGCTTTTCAACAATTATAATTATTGTTGTTTCATTTGCTCTTTAAGTAGATCACCTAAAGTTGCGCCTACTTGGCTGTTCTCGTGTGAGTAGCCAGAGATATCTTTAGCGCTTACTTCGTCGATCGCTTTTACAGAAAGAACGATTGAACGGTTTTTGCGGTCAACGTTGATGAATTTAGCTTCAACTTCGTCGCCTACGTTGTATACGTTACGAACATCTTCAACGCGCTCGTTAGAGATTTCTGATGCACGTAAGTTACCTTCGATACCGTCGCCAAGATCGATTACTGCGAATTTAGCATCAACAGAAACGATTTGACCTTTAACGATTGAACCTTTCTCGTGTGCTGCTAAGAAGTTCGAGAATGGGTCTTGGTCAAGTTGTTTGATACCAAGTGAGATACGCTCACGCTCAGCATCAACAGCAAGTACCATCGCTTCGATTTCATCACCACGTTTGTAGTCACGGATCGCATCTTCACCAGCAACATTCCAAGAAATGTCTGATAAGTGAACAAGACCGTCGATACCGCCGTCTAAACCGATAAAGATACCGAAATCAGTGATTGATTTGATTGTACCTGTGATTTTATCGTTCTTGTTGTATTTCATCGCGAACTCTTCCCATGGGTTTGGTTGGCATTGTTTCATGCCTAAAGAGATGCGGCGACGTTCTTCATCGATGTCAAGAACAACTACGTTAACTTCTTCACCAACCGTCACAACTTTTGATGGGTTAACGTTTTTGTTTGTCCAATCCATTTCTGAAACGTGAACAAGACCTTCGATACCGTCTTCGATTTCAACGAAGCAACCGTAATCAGTAATGTTAGTTACTTTACCTTTTACTTGGATGCCTGATGGGAAGCGCATTCCGATATCTTTCCATGGATCTTCACCTAATTGTTTAAGACCTAAAGATACGCGGTTACGTTCACGATCGAATTTAAGAAGTTTAACTTCGATCTCATCGTTGATGTTAACGATTTCGGAAGGGTGACGAACGCGTTTCCACGCCATGTCTGTGATGTGAAGTAAACCATCAATTCCACCAAGATCAAGGAACGCACCGTAATCAGTAAGGTTTTTAACCACACCTTTAACGATATCGCCTTCTTCAAGGTTTTTAAGTAACTCTTCACGCTCTGCAGAGTATTCTTCTTCTACAACCGCGCGACGAGATACAACGATGTTATTACGTTTTGGATCAAGCTTGATTAATTTAAGCTCGAGTTCTTTACCTTCTAAGTAAGAGATATCACGTACGGGACGAACATCTACTAATGAACCGGGTAAGAACGCTCTTTCAGTACCAAGGTCAACGGTGAATCCACCTTTAACGCGGCCAGAAATAACCCCTTTAACGATCTCATCAGCTTCAAGTTTTTTCTCAAGAGCTGCCCAAACTTCTGCACGTTTTGCTTTTTCACGTGAAAGACGGGTTTCACCGAAACCATCTTCAAGTGACTCAAGCATTACGTCAACGTCTGAACCTACTGCAACTTCTAATTCACCGTTGATATCTTGGAATTGGTCGATAGCGATGCGACCTTCACTTTTAAGTCCAGCATCTACGATGACGAACTCGTTTTCAATTGCTACTACGGTAGCTTTAATAATCGAACCAACTGTACGAGATTCCTCTTGAGCGATCGATTGTTCAAATAACTCTGCAAAACTTAATGACATATATTTATAAACTCAAATGGGCAAAATCGCTTATGATCAAAAGGTTTTGTTCCCTCAATCACCGTCAATATGCGTTTTTACCGTCTGTTAAATGTTAAACACTATGCATTTTAGATGCCCGTGTGAATCCGTCCCGGCAGTCAGTGTTTACTGTCTACCCTACTCTGATCAAATTTAAGTCATTTAAATTTTAACCATGAGATTTATGATCGGATTCGGCAATCCTCAATGCGCCTTAATTAATTTCCACTGAAGCGACATTTGCCCAAACTTTCTCAAACACCTCATCTGCTGAAAACTCCGATGTATCAACGATCACGGCATCTTCTGCAGGGATAAGGGGAGAGCTCTTTCGCGAACGATCTCGCTCGTCTCGGGCTTTCACCTCAGATAAAATCTGCTCTATTTTAGCGCAAATTCCATTTTCCAACAACTGTTTATATCGTCTTTTTGCACGCTCTTCGGCCGATGCGGTCAGAAAGATCTTTAAGGGCGCTCGGGGAAAGACCACCGTTCCCATATCTCTACCATCTGCAATCAATCCCTTAGCCGTTGAAAAATCCCGTTGGCGCTGCAATAAATTTTCACGCACTTTGGGCAATTTCGCCACAATCGACGCTTTATTGCCGGTAGTTTCTAAACGAATGGCATCGGTACGATCTTCGCCATCGAGATAGATTAATACGCCCTTCTCGCCCGGTTTAAATTCAAGCGGTAATGTGAGCGCTAACGCGGCAACCTTTTCTTCATCGTTAAGATCGAGCCCGTTTTCTTCAGCAAAGAGCGCAAGCGCACGATAAATCGCCCCTGAGTCAAGCAGCTCCCAGCCCAATTTTTCCGCCAGCTTTTTCGCCAAAGTCCCCTTGCCCACGCCACTTGGACCATCGATTGTAATGACTCTCTCTTTTTCCATCTCTCTTTCTCTTTGAACTGAATTAAAAATATGGGTGATATATGATAACGTCCACTAAAGTGTTAAAATCACTGATGTATAATTATATGGGAATTTTCGTTTGAAAACTCATCTCAATATGAATCTACGACAAAGGGAATTAAAGAATCAATGAAATTAACGATCGCAACACGAGAAAGTCCTTTAGCACTCTGGCAAGCCAATCACGTTCGAGATGAACTGTTAAAACTCTATCCCGATCTAACCGTAGAGATTCTCGGGATGACCACTCGAGGCGACCAAATGCTCTCCTCACCGCTCGCTAAAATTGGCGGAAAAGGATTATTCTTAAAAGAGCTTGAAGTCGCGATGCTTGAAGGCCGTGCCGATATCGCGGTTCACTCGATGAAAGACGTTCCCGTCGTCTCAGCGCTTCCTGAAGGATTGATCGTTCCGGTGGTGCTCAAACGTGAAGATCCCCGTGATGCCTTTGTATCGGATCATTATAAATCGATCGATGACCTTCCTAAAGGTGCGGTCGTTGGATCGTGTTCTCTTCGTCGTCGCGCGCAATTGCTCGCCCATCGCCCCGATCTGCAAATTAAAGATCTCCGCGGCAATGTGAACACTCGTCTTAAAAAGCTCCATGATGGCGAATACGATGCGATTATTCTCGCGGCCGCTGGATTAAAACGCTTAGGCTTTGATGAGCACATCACCGAAACTATTAGCCAAGATCTCTCCCTACCCGCGGTTGGGCAAGGTGCGATCGGCATTGAGTGCGTTGAGGCGAATCAAGAGGTGCGCGATCTAATCTCAAAACTCAATCATGAAGAGACCTCCATCTGCGTTGCGGCCGAAAGAGCCTATAACGCGCGCTTAAATGGGGGTTGTCAGGCGCCGATTGCAGGCTATGCGGAACTGACCGAAAAAGGGTTATGGGTTCGCGGTCTTGTGGGCGATCTTGATACAGGAGAGATCATCTATCATGAGCTCTACGGCGCTCCGAAAGATGCCCAAAATTTAGGCGTTGAACTTGCGGAGAATCTCTTATCTCGTGGAGCCAATAAAATTTTAGAAAAAATCTACGGGTAGAGGAACGCACAATGAAAGCAGATCTACGTCAAATCGGTGTCATCGTGACCCGTCCTGAAGCACAGGCAGAATCACTCTTAAATCGCATTCACGAGCACGGCGGAAAAGGCTTTTTAGTCCCCGCCCTTGCCATTGTCAATGCGCGCAACAGCAAAGGAGCAAAACGCATCTTAAGCCAGAGCGATCAGAATGATTACTTCCTCTTTACGAGCCCCAATTCCGTTATTTTTGCCAAGAAACTGGGCTTTAAATTCCCGGTGGATAAGGGATATATCTCCATTGGTCTTGGGACGGAAAAAGCGCTCCACGCGGAAGACATTACCCACGATGTGAATGATAAAATCATCACCGCGCCCAAGCCTTACACCTCTGAAGCCTTGATCGAAACGCTTAAATCATACGATTTGGCCGATCAATCGGTGCTGATTGTAAGTGGCGAAGGCGGACGTAGATTACTTGGCGATGCCCTCACCGAACAGGGCGCGAAGACGAAATATGTCAATGTCTATCGCCGGGTGAAACCAAAAACATTTGCACTTGAACCGGTCACAACTTACATCAAAGAGCATCCCGTTCTCCTGACGCTAACAAGCTCAGAGGCGATCGATACCCTCCTGCCTGCCCTACAAGATGCAGAGCTGATGGAGACAATCGATGCGGTTATCGTGGGCAGTGACCGGCTCGCAAATCATGCGATCGACGTGGGTTTTCACAATCCGATCGTAGCTCAATCGGCGCTTGAAGATGATCTTTGGGACGCAATCGTAACCTATAGTGAATCGCTCACTCAAACTGATAATAATGAGGCGACTATGCAAGAAAATAACGACACCAAAAAGACTCCTAAGGAGGAGCTTGAATCGATTGAAACTGCTGACACGGTCGGTGCGGAATCATCCAATTCTCCCGCAAAAAACGATACGCCAGAGAAAAAATCGTCTGCGCAATCCGATGTGATCGGCGCAAACAATAAAAAAACCAATAAAATGAATAAAGCGAAAAAAGAATTTGTCGAAATGCCGCTTGGCCCAACCCCTGAAGAATCCACCCCCGTTGTAACGGAAAAAGTGGTGGAGAAAAAAGGTGGCGGCATTGCGTGGCTTGCTTGTGCGATTGCCCTGGGTTCGCTCGGTTTTAGTAGCTATCTCTACTTAAATCCGCCGGCACAAAAAGCGATCGAAGCACCGGCCCTTGATACCTCACACATTGATAACGCGATCGCGACCTTAAAGGGCGATCTTTCCAGTGTGCAATCTCAATTACAAACGCTTCCAAAAACTGCTGAAAAGGTTGATTTAAGCGGTCTTGATTCGGCGCAAAAAGCGATTGAGAATCTGACGAAAAAAGTGGATAACCTCACCGTCATTCAATCACAAAACCAAAAAATGGAGAGCATGATTGAGGCGCTTAAAGAGGCCAACAGTGCTCTTCAAACGGATTTTAACGATCAGAAAGTGCTGCTCACCGGGATTACCGATCTTGCAAAAGATGCCTCAAAACGCGCTGATACCTTAGCCGTTGAACTCGCGCAAAATAAGATCACCCAAGATAGCACCATTATTGAAGCGCGCGAGCTGATCAAAACCATTAAAAACACCACCGATCTTGATACCTTTAAACTCGCTGAGATCGAATATCTGCTCAAATTTGCCAAATATAAATTGGAATATGAGCGCGATACCGATTCGGCCATTAATGTCTTAGAGACGGCTAAAGCGCGCATGGCCGGCATTGAAGCGATTCCCTTTACCGTTGCGATCGGTCATGTGGACGCCACCTTAGAGATGCTCAAAACCTTCAACGATAATAATCAACATCGTGATGTAACCGCAGCAAAACTCTTTGAAATTACCAAAGAGATCGCCCATGCACCGCTTAAAGAAGATGGGGCAATTGCGGCCTTTAGAGATAAAATCTACAGCACGCAAAAAGAGATCGAAACCGATAAAGCCTGGTACAAAAACATTCTCTCCTCCCTTGTCTTTGTGGAGCAAGAGACCGTTGAGCCACCGAAACTGATGGCAGAGCTCGATAGCCTCTACATTCAGCACAACATTCAAGTACAGCTCTCCGCGGCGCGCTTAGCGCTTTTACAAAATATGCCGGCGCTGCATAAAGATTCGGTCACCCTTGCCCGCACCTGGATTGTGGAATATTTCGATCCTCGTGATGCGAGCGTTGCCAAAGCCGTTGCCGAGCTCGATCTCATGCTTGAACAAGATTATAGCCAAGCGCTTCCCGATGTAACGCCTGCAATTTTAGCGTTTAGTGCAGCGATCGAAGCGCGTCAACCGAAAGGGGGTCAATAATGAGACGCTTTGGTATCCTATTTTGGACCATTTTAATCCCCGCCCTCGCGGCTTTTCTGGTCTCCGTGATCCGTAAAGAGCCCGGGCTTGTGATGATCTCAGGTCCCATTCCCTTCCTTGGCGAACGCACCATCTATCTCACCTTTTTAGGCGCGATCGTCTTTGGCATTGGGGGATTTTTCTCACTCTATTTCATTTTACGTTTCTTCTCACGCCTCATTCGTACGCCAGAAAGCATCGGGCATTTTAATCGCCGTCGCCGTGCTAAAAGTGCCGACCGTGAATTTGCTCGCGCGCAACTTGCGATCTACGAAAATCGCCCGAAAGATGCAGAAAAACTCTTTATGTCCGCAGCGAAAAAGAGCGACTTTCCCAGCATCTGTTATATCGGCGCGGCAAAAGCTTCTCATATGCTTGGCGATAATGCCCAGCGTGACCGCTATTTAAGTGAAATTGATTACCTTGACGATAAGATCAATGAAGATCTCTCTCTTGTGGTTCGTGGCGATTTCTTAATCGAAATTGGCGAATTTGAGAAGGCAGAACAGGTATTGACGCGCCTTGTGAAAGAGGATCGTGGCAATGCAAAAGCCACTTTACTGCTTGCGAAAGCCTATCATGGCCTTGGGAAATTCGAGGAGCTCATTAAACGCCTCCCCGATATTCAAAAAGCGATTCGTAAAGCGTCAACGCCCTGTGAAGAGCGCGGTCTCTATTGCGATATTTTAGAATATGCGGCAAAAGATCTCGATGTGAAACGCATCAAAGAGACCTGGTGGCAGTTCCCCAATGAAATTAAACGCGATCATGCGTCGATGATTAAATACGCGCATCTGTTACTCGATGCCGGCGACCCAGATTCTGCGGAAGCGCTTCTACGTGGCGAGCTGCGTAAATCATGGGATGAGAACATGATGATGGCCTACAGTCAGCTCTATCGTGGCAACATTCATCAGCTCATTAAACAATCGCGTAATTTTGTGAAAACTCATGAAGAGAGCGCCATTGCCCGTTATGCCCTTGCGAACTTCTTAGTGCGTAATAACGAGCTTGCCGAAGCGGAAGAGGTATTAATGGCGGCGATCAAACTCGATCCAACCTTAGCCCCTGCGCATAAACTCTTTGGTGAATTAAAACTTCGTCAAAACGATCCAGCAGCAGCGCTTCAATCATTCCAATTTGTGAATGATCTGCTCCTCTCTGATCGCCCGGCTCATGTAAAAAAGGCTGATGGTGAATTGTTAGTTGATGAAACCGTGAAACTTCCCGAGACCATCGCGGAAGTGATCGACGGTGAAGTCGCCGATGATGCAGCCAATAATAAAGCGGCAAGCCCAAGCGAGGACGCGCCGAAAGCGTAATCCTCTCTTAATCTCGATACAGCGCGCAAAGAGCTCAATCTCTTTTGCGCGTTTTTTATTCCCTCAAATTTTCCATCACTTTTCCCCCGAAACGCTCCGATGTTCTGGTCTAATGAAGGTGGACACTCTAATAGAGGATAATATATCCTATTGAT
>CALZBJ010000018.1:0-38396 GCA_945619025.1 uncultured Ignatzschineria sp.
GGCATCATCTGCATTGCCGGTTTGCACGAGGCAAAGCTCTACATTTTGCAGGAAAAGGTCGATGTTTTTAACGATATTTTGGGCATAGTGCGACACATTGTTTTTAAGTCGGTTATCTTTTTCGCGTAACGCATCTTCCTCATCATTAAGATCAACAAAGGCGTCAAAGATCGCCCTAATGGCTGTAACGTAGGTCTTTTCATTGTCATCCCAATCTTTGCTATTAGGGTCGGGATAAAAAGAGAGCCTCGGTAGCGACTCTTGGCTCATCACGATCAGCGTGCGTGAGAGTACTTTTTTAAGCGATTCGTTAAAGGACTCACGATCATATTGCAATACAAAATTATAACGCTGAAAGAGCTTCTCGAGCTTTGCACGATGTTCGGCTTCATACTTGGAATCATCTTCCAAGATTAAGGGCAGGTAACTTCCTTCTTTAAAGATCGTTAGCGCTGAGTAAGGAGCATTGTCAGAGTCGCATATTGCGTTGATGACGCTCTCTTCTAATTGACTAATGGCCTGATTAAAATTGAGCTCATTTTCCTGCAAAAGTAGGAATTTTCCGGCCTGTAAATAGCTTTTAAAAAGTCTCGAGATATGGATCTGTTGATTCTCTTTAATCGCTTCACGCAATAAAAGGCGAGAGAGTAGAAACTTAATGTAGTTGATTAAGAAAATCGTGGTAAAACGCTGTTGCCCATCAATCAAATCATGACGCTCTTCACAGGCCTCATCTTTATGGCTCACCGTTACAATTGAGCCAGCAAAATAACGCGACGAATCACCGTTATTCGGATCGTCATTTTGCGAATTGAGTGCGCTATTGTTTTTCCAGTCACGAATCAGCTTACGAATGTGCTCTTCTTCCCATTTATACGGGCGCTGATAGTGCGGAATCACCACCTTTTTCGGCGGAGCATCTTTTTGCGTTGATAGACTCGGAATATTATCCGTAATATGATAAAAATTCTTTAGTTCGGCGCCTTTTAAATCCATACAAACTCCACAATACTCTAATCATTTATTGATCTGTTTATTGATGCATGATCGATGTTATTCATGCTAAAACGATAAGAATTAGATAATATCATTGATTGTTAAGTGTCTGTGGGTTCGCTCACTTTTAAACCAAGCGGGGCGGATCCGGGCAATAAAAAACCCGTAAATGAGGTTAATCACTTACGGGTCTTACTTTTTAAGCGGATTAATCGACTAGTCGTTTAATCGCTTAATGGATTCTTAGGGCTTATTTAGAGATATGCTCAACTAAATCAAGCACTTTGTTTGAGTAGCCGATTTCGTTATCGTACCAAGAAACCACTTTTACGAAGTTATCGGTTAATGCGATCCCTGCGTCTGCATCAAATACTGAGGTGCATGTTTCGCCTAAGAAGTCGGTTGAAACCACGGCATCTTCAGTGTATCCAAGAATACCTTTGAGTTCGCCTTCAGACATCTCTTTCATTTTTGCACAGATTTCAGCGTAGGTTGCGGGTTTTTTAAGGTTTACGGTTAAGTCAACGACTGATACGTTCGGAGTTGGAACGCGGAATGACATACCGGTTAATTTACCGTTTAACTCAGGGATAACAACGCCTACTGCTTTCGCCGCACCCGTTGATGACGGGATGATGTTTTGTGATGCACCACGGCCACCGCGCCAGTCTTTCATTGAAGGACCGTCAACGGTTTTTTGCGTTGCTGTGGTTGCGTGAACCGTGGTCATAAGACCTGATTCAATGCCCCATGTATCGTTTAATACTTTTGCGATAGGCGCTAAGCAGTTTGTCGTACATGATGCGTTTGAAACAATATCTTCGCCTTTATAGGTTTTTTCGTTTACGCCCATTACAAACATTGGGGTTGCGTCTTTTGAAGGGCCAGTCATGACCACTTTTTTCGCACCCGCTTCGATATGTTTACGCGCTTTTTCGTCGGTTAAGAAGAGGCCCGTTCCTTCAACAACTACGTCTACGTTGATGTCGCCCCATTTAAGATCAGCAGGATCTCTTTCTGAGGTAACGCGGATTGTTTTACCGTTTACCACGAGTTGGCCATCTTTGATCTCAACGGTGCCGTTGAAACGGCCGTGTGTTGAGTCATATTTAAGCATATACGCCATATATTCAACGTCGATTAAGTCGTTAATGCCCACAACTTCGATGTCGTTACGCTCACATGCCGCACGGAATACAAAGCGACCGATACGACCAAAACCATTAATACCCACACGAATTGTCATCTGATATCTCCTTTTTGAGAGTTTCGATAAAAATAGAAATGAAACGCTGATTACGCTTCATATTTCTTTAAGAAATTGAGGAGTAGCGGAACAGGGCGCGCAGAAGCCCCCTTCTCTTTACCGGTAGTCCACGCGGTTCCTGCTACGTCTAAATGTGCCCATGGAATCTCTTTTACAAAGCGCTCAAGGAAGCATGCAGCGGTAATCGATCCCGCACCACGACCTGGGCTAATGTTTGCAATATCGGCAAAGTTGGATTCAAGCATATCTTGGAAAGTATCTTCCCAAATAGGGAATTGCCATACCTGATCATCCGCTTTAAAAGCGCTCTCTTTGAGGCTTTCCGCAAGCGCGTCGTTGTTTGAAAATAGGCCGGATACGTCATAGCCAAGCGCTACAATAATCGCGCCGGTTAAGGTTGCGATATCGACGATCGCTTCAGGCTCATATTGCGTTGCGTAGGTAAGTGCGTCACATAAAATGAGACGGCCTTCCGCATCGGTATTTAAGTTTTCAATGGTGATCCCTGACATGCTTGTTAATACATCGCCCGGTTTACACGCTTTGCCCGATGGCATATTTTCAACTGCAGGGATTACGCCCACAACATTGAGTTTCATGCCGAGTTCAGCTACAGCGCGGAACGTTCCGAGTACGGAGGCTGCGCCACACATATCAAACTTCATCTCATCCATGGCAGCGCCCGGTTTAAGTGAGATACCGCCTGAGTCGAAGGTGACTCCTTTACCTACAAGCGCAACGGGTTTTTCTTTCCCTTCGTTGTTATATTCTAAAACGATCAATCTTGGCGGTTCGTCACTGCCTTGAGCAACGCCTAAGAGTGATCCCATGCCAAGTTTTTCCATCTCCGCCTGATCAAGCACTTTGACCGTGATTGAAGGGAATTCTTCAGCCAATTTTTGCGCGCGTTCTGCAAGCGTTGTCGGATAAATTACATTTCCGGGTGCATTACCTAAATCTTTGGTGAAGTTCATGCCGCTGACAAGGGCTTTACCGTAGTTAAATGCGTTTTCTAAACGGTCATTGGTCTCTTTTTCTAAGATATGAACGGTTTTAAGTGCGCGTGCTGGGGCTTTTTCACTTTTGCACTCATCATAGATATAGAGCGCTGAACCCACCGCTTGCATTAATGCAGGGAGCGAGGTCTCTTTTTCAACACAGCGATCAAGCAGTGCGAAGGTCACGCTTTCCGCTTTCGTGCCTTTTACCCAATTGGTCGCCGCTGTGACCCCTTTTTTAAGGTTTTTAAGATTGAGTTTTTCCTCTTTCCCAAACCCAACAAGGAGCAGACGTTTAGCTTTGATGCCCTCGACATTAAATAGAGGAAGCAGAGATCCGACCTTACCTGTAATATCGCCCGCATCCTTTAGCGCCTCGATTTGGCCATTCATGGCTTTATCGAGAATTTTTGCTTCATTTGAGAGCGCCTCTTCACAAATTCCCACCACTAACACATCAGTTTCGTGTGTCGCTAGGGCATCCGTTGAGAGGGCAAAATTGATTTGATTGTTACTCATAATTTCCTCTATTTTTCGTTATATATTAAAGAACGAGACGGCCACGCAGTGAATTGGGGAACGCTTCGGTGATGACAACATCACAAAATTGTCCGATCAATTCTTGTGGGCCTTGGAAGTTCACAACTCGGTTATTTTCAGTGCGTCCCGCAAGTTCGCGCGGATCGTTTTTAGACGGGCGATCCACTAAAATGCGTTGGGTTGTGCCCACCATATTTTGTGAAATGGTGCTCGCTTGTTCAGATAGACGTTTTTGTAGGCGTGCTAAGCGCTCTTTTTTCTCTTCCATGGGAACATCATCAGGAAGGTTTGACGCAGGCGTACCTGGGCGGGGCGAGTAGATAAAACTAAAGGAGTGATCATAGCCGATCTCTTCCACAAGTTTCATTGTCTCTTCAAATTCCTCTGCCGTTTCGCCTGGGAAACCGACGATCAGATCCGTTGAGATGGAGATTTCAGGGCGGATTTCACGCAGTTTACGAATTTTTTCGATATATTCAGCCGCCGTATGATTGCGTTTCATCATCATTAAGATGCGATCAGAACCTGATTGGACCGGAAGATGAAGATGCGAAACCAGTTTTGGAACGCGCGCATAGGCTTCGATTAAACGGTCCGAAAATGCCAGCGGGTGAGAGGTGGTATAACGGATTCGTTCGATCCCCTCAATTTGCGCCACATATTCGATTAAAAGCGCAAGGTCGCCAATTTTCCCATCGGGCATTTCACCGCGATAATCGTTGACGTTTTGGCCAAGCATCGTGACTTCACGCACGCCTTGTTCTGCTAAAATCGCAATTTCACCGATTACATCGATAAAGGGGCGCGAAATCTCTTCACCACGCGTATACGGCACGATACAGAATGAGCAATATTTGTTACAGCCCTCCATGATCGATACAAATGCGGTAACGCCTTCTGCGCGAGGTTTAGGAAGATGGTCAAATTTCTCAATTTCGGGGAATGATACGTCCACTTGAGTCCCGTTGCCTTTCCAGACATCCATCACCATTTTAGGTAGGCGATGCAGGGTTTGTGGTCCAAAAATCACATCAACGTAAGGGGCGCGCTTTTTAACGGCTTCGCCTTCTTGGCTCGCAACGCAGCCGCCAACGCCGATAATCAATTCAGGATTTTCTTCTTTTAGTTTGCGCCAGCGCCCAAGTTCAGAGAAGACTTTTTCTTGCGCTTTTTCGCGGATCGAGCAGGTATTTAAGATTAAAACGTCTGCTTCGTTAATATTTTCGGTTCGCTCAAGGTTGCAAAAGACATTCAAGCTGTCGGCCATTTTCTTTGAGTCATACTCATTCATTTGGCAACCTTGGGTTTGGATATAAAATTTCTTTTGTGCCGAGTGGGTCATATATCTTTTATTAATAAGTCGTTATCGGTGAATCGTAATAATGGGGCTATTTTAGCTTATTTCAAGAGTGAATTCAGGTTAATTTTCCATCGATTAGAAAAGGGCAGAATCCTTACAAAAAATCACAAAAGGCGTTCGTTTATTAAATTATCTCAGCGATATATCATGAAAGAATGACCGGTTAGTAAAATTATTGAGGGTTTTTAAGTTGAATCTTTCTGTAAATAGGATATGCTCAAATTGAGTATTAATAAAAATAATCATAAAACAGTTATAAATGAAAGGAGTGAGGAATGAATCCGGGAATAAATAAAGAGCGAATTTCACTGCCCGAAGGACACGCCGTGCATGGCGATTTAACGGATGCAGATATCGAACGTCTAACGGAGGCAATTGCCGAAGCATTAACTGCTAATAACGCGACGATTGTGGCGCATTATTATACCGATCCGTTGATTCAAACATTGGCAGAGAAGACCGGCGGATGCGTGGCGGACTCGCTTGAGATGGCACGTTTTGGCCGAGATACGGAGGCCGATACGTTAGTTGTGGCCGGGGTTAAATTTATGGGAGAGACGGCGAAGATCTTAAGTCCTGATAAACGGGTATTATTGCCGGATTTAGCGGCGGCGTGCTCCCTTGATTTAAGTTGCCCGATTGATGAATTTAGTGCGTTTTGCGATCAGCATCCTGATCGTACGGTTGTAGTTTACGCCAATACCAGTGCCGAGGTGAAAGCGCGGGCGGATTGGGTGGTGACATCGGCCGTTGGGCTTGAGATTGTGCGAGCGCTTCATCAGCAAGGTGAAAAAATCCTCTGGGGACCGGATCAGCATCTCGGGCGCTATATCGAAAAAGAGACGGGCGCGGATATGGTGATTTGGGCGGGGAGCTGCATTGTGCATGATGAATTTAAGGCGGATGAGCTCATTAAATATAAGGCGCGTTATCCCAATGCATCGGTGCTCGTTCATCCAGAATCGCCGATGGATGTCATTGCTGAGGCCGATGCGGTGGGTTCAACGTCACAATTGATTCGCGCAGCAAAAGCTTCACCGGCAACAGAGTTTATTGTGGCGACCGATCGAGGGATTTTCCATAAAATGCAAGAAGCGGTACCGGGGAAAACCCTCCATATTGCGCCGACGGCGAGTCATGATGTCAGTTGCCGAAGCTGTGGGGCGTGTCCATGGATGGCGATGAATCATCTAGAGAAGATTTTGCATGTCCTTGAAACCGGCGAGAATCAGATTGAAGTGCCGGAAAGCATTCGTAAAAAAGCGAAAATAGGCATTGATAGAATGCTCAATTTTCGCTCTTAAAGGGGAATAAACCCTATAGTTTTTTGGGTGATGGCAGGTTAGGGATCAATCCAGATTAGACTTGCCATGCGCCCTGATTGATTGCCATCACGGCGATAAGAGTGAAAGAGTTCTCGGTCGCTGTAGGTACAAAAATCGCCGCCAAAAATATGTTCATTTGGAATCCCAAGATGGGTGAGACGGTTTTTAGCGAGCTGATAGATATCGGCAAAGACACGGCCTTCCACTTCAGAGGGAGAGGGTCTAAATATCGCCTGATGATCCGAATGGTGAGATGAAATCCCGAGTTGACGCTCGCGAAGTTCAAGACTCATGCGCACCTCTTGGCCAATCTCAAACGCTTTTTGCGAAATTGCCGGCCCAAGCCAGATGTAATATTCATCGAGCGGAAATTGAGCGAGAGCGAGCGTCTCTTCGATCATATTGGTAAGCAGACTCTTCCAACCGGCGTGAATTCCCGCCACCTCTTTTCCTTCCCGATGCGCCACTAAAATGGGCAAACAATCAGCGGTAAGAATGTAGGAAACCTCATGAGGCTTTGCGGTAATCGAGGCATCAGCACCGACGCCAATCAGTCTTTCATCAATGCGCACGGCAATGTTGGAATGAATCTGATTGAGATAACACACCGTGCCTGGCACCTCGAGTGCATCAAAGAGCCGGGATCTATTTTCCAGCACATGGGCGCGATTGTCTCCGCTTGAGAGGCCTAAATTAAGCCGATCAAACGGCGCTTCACTTACGCCTCCAATGCGGGTTGTAGTATAGGCGCGAACATTTGGAATCTCGGGCCAAGTCGGCGTTAATAGCGTCATACCCGAGAGATCAATCAATCCTTTTTTAGAAATGGTCTTTGACATAGAGCTCATGATCCTCACGAATGGCGTCGATTAGCGTCGTCATATCTTTGGGCAGTGGCGCAGTTGCAAGCACTTCTTCACCGGTTTTTGGGTGGATAAATCCAACCTGATAGGCGTGGAGCGCTTGGCGTCTAAATCCGCGTAAAACATTTTCCGCATGATGGGTAAATTTTCTCGGGATTTTAAGGCGGCTGCCGTAATCTGGATCGCCCACAATGGGAAGATTGATATGTTGCATATGCACGCGAATCTGGTGAGTACGACCGGTCTCTAAATGGCATTCCACTAAGGTGTGCTCACGGAAACGTTCAAGCACGCGAATGTGCGTAATCGCCTCTTTACCAGGATTCTCTTCAAGCTCTTCATCGTATTCGGTAATCATCATTTTTTTGCGATTATAGGGATTGCGCCCGATAAACGCATCGACGGTACGGCCCGAGATAAGTTCGCCCACAAGTAATGCTTGATAGACGCGGGTGACGGTACGTTCGGCAAATTGCTTTTGTAACGCTTCCGCGGTCTCTTCATTTTTGGCAATCACTAATGCGCCGGAGGTCTCTTTATCAAGGCGGTGGACAATGCCCGCACGCTCAAGATCTTTCAGCGGCGGATAGTGATAGAGCAGGGCGTTCATCAGGGTGTTATTGGGATTTCCGGCACCGGGATGCACCACCATGCCCGCCGATTTATTGACGATCAACAGATCATCATCTTCATATAAGATATCAAGGGCGATCGCTTGCGGTTCGGGCGCGGAAGCCCCTTCATCGATCTCGATCTCAAGGCTTACCTCTTCACCGCCTTCGACAATGTCGCGGGGTTTGGGAACTTTGCCATTCATCAAAACTTTCTTCGCTTTGATAAGATTTTGAATTTGATTGCGTGAAATCTCAGGGAAAACTTGCGATAATACGAGATCAATTCGCGAGCCCGCATGGGCCTCGGTTAAAACTGTGGTAAATGTTTCTGAACGTTTCATAACTTTTGGGTATAATTTCGTTGCTGATTAAATTTAGGAACCATATTAATAAAATGAATAAGAAATTTCTAAGACTTTTTGTCTCCACGCTGGTTATTGTCGGCCTATCAAGCTGTTCTACACCGCGAGAAGATCGTATTAAACGAATGTCAGCGGTTCAACTGCTCGAAGAAGGGGATCGTGAAGTAAAAAGCGGTAACTATAAATCGTCGGTGGATCATTTTAACGCAGTTGAAGCTCGTTTTCCTCATAGTTCTTTAGCCGAGCAAGCGAAGTTTAATAAAATTTATGCGCTCTATCACGATCGTAATTTTGATGAGGCACTGCGCGAAATTGATGATTTTATGAAGCTCTATCCCAATCATCCGGATATCGCTTATGCGTGGTACATGCAAGGTTTAATCAACTTTGACCGTGCACGTTCTATCTTAGATAAATTGATGCCGCCCGATCGTTCTAAAATTGATCAGCAGCAGATGACCGATTCTCTTAATTCATTTTTACATATTCTAGAGCATTATCCCGATAGCGTCTATGCAGATGATTCAGCAAAACGTGTGATCTATCTGCGTAACACTCTCGCCGAATCCGAAATGCACATCGCTGAGTTCTATTTCAAGCGTAAAGCCTATGTCGGCGCGGCCAATCGTGCGCAATATGTGCTCGATCATTATGACCAAACACCGTCACTTTCCGATGCGCTCTATCTTCAAGTCAAATCTTATCGTGAGCTTGGGTTAACGGATTTAGCGGAGAATCGCCTCGCGTTATTGCGCCATAACTTCCCGCAAGATTCTCGTTTAGCTGAGTTTAATTAATGTGATTTTTTGGATCTATCGCGTGCTGTGGTGGCTATTATTGCCGCCCATTGCACTCTATCGCTTTTATAAAGATTGGCGCTCACCGCTTGGGCGTCACTCTTTTAAGGCGCGTTTTGCCCTTGGTGAGATTCCTAAGGCCGATATTTTGATCCACGCCGTCTCCCTTGGGGAAGTACGCGCGGTAACGCCCTTTGTTCACCGCTTACTTGAAATTTATCCTGATAAAAAAATCCTCTTTACCGCCACAACCTTAACGGGCAGTCGCCAAATTAAAGAGAGTTTTGGGGATCGGGTTCTCCATACCTTTTTACCGCTCGATGGCGGTGCGATGACGCGCCGATTTCTGAAAAAAGTTGCCCCTAGCGTGATTTTAATCATGGAGACGGAGATTTGGCCCAATCTGTTCCATCAAGCAAAAATCCTTGATATTCCGCTCTTTATTATTAGCGCGTGCCTTTCGGATCGTTCGTTTCATCGTTATCAAAAAATTCCTAAAACCATTGGTTCGCTCTTAAGTCAGACATATGTTCTAGCGCAAACCGATGACGATGTGGCACGTTTTAAAGCACTTGGAGTGAAGTCCGCCCAAAAAATGGGCAATATTAAATATGAGATGCGCGTCCCTGATAAAGCGATGGAGGCGGTAAAAACTTTAACCTCGATTAAGGGCCCTACGCTTTTTTGGATCGTGGCGAGCACTCACGAGGGGGAAGAGGCGGGAATTTTAACGGAGTTTTGTCAATTAAAAGCGCAATTTCCCGAGCTAAAATTGCTCCTTGCGCCTCGTCATCCTGAGCGCTTTAAAGAGGTCGAAAACCTAATTAAAAATGCCGATTTACGTTATCTAAAACGCTCTGAAACGGCACTCGATGAATTCCATACCGATACCGATCTTTGGCTGATTGACACCATCGGTGAGCTATTGACCTTTTATGCGATATCGGATATTACTACTGTGGCAGGTAGCTTTGTGCCCATTGGCGGGCATAATATCTTAGAACCGGCCTATTTTGGCAAGCCCATAATTGTCGGTCCTTTCATGCATGAAAATAGTGAAATCTTTGAGCTTTTTAAGGCGAATAATGCCATTGTATCCTGCGACTATCCGGAGCTCGCAAACGTCATTAAAGAGCTGATTGAACACCCCGAAAAGAGAGAAATACTGGGGCAAAATGCGCATCGCACTATGATGGAAAATCAAGGCGCGAGCGACACCATTTTACATGCAATCGAACCTTTTATAGATTAGGTAAAGGGCGATTCGACGCGAATTGTCCGTACTTAATCGGCATTAGTCTAAATCCTTGGAGGAGGAAATATGAGTACTGATTTAAGTAGTAGAATTCGCCACAAAGACTTTGTGGAAAAAGTGGTCTCAGCGGAAGAAGCTGCATCATGGATTGAAGATGGCATGACCTTAGGGATGAGTGGTTTCACACTGTTTGGTGAGCCAAAAGTATTCCCACAAGCGCTCTCAGAAAGAGGCAAGAAAGAGAAATTTAAAGTAAACCTCTTTACCGGCGCATCGCTTGGCCCAGCGGCGGACCAGTCTATGGCCGAAGCGGATATCTTAAATCTTAGACTCCCCTATCAAAGTAACCGCGTTTTACGTAAAAAAATTAACGACGGTGAAATCAAATATATCGACCAACATCTTTCATACACCGCAGAAGCGCTTCGTCAAGGCAGCCTTGGCAAGATCGATTATGCCGTAATTGAAGCGACAGCGATCACCGAAGAAGGTGAAATTATCCCAACAGGATCGGTCGGTAACTCGCCTATCTATGTTGATATGGCCGAACACGTAATTATCGAATTGAACCTAACGGCGCCAAAAGAGTACGAAGGCATTCACGATATCTACGTACCGGGCCCACAAGGTGAAAATACACGTCAAGAAATTCCGGTCTATGAGATTGGTAAACGCATCGGCACAAAAGGGATTAAAGTTGATCCTGCTAAAGTGCGCGGTATTGTAATTTCAGAAGAGCCAGACATTCCATCACCACTATTTGAACCGAATGAAGAGACCCAAGCGATCGCGGATAATCTTCTCTCATTCTTTGAGTGTGAAGTGGAAGAAGGGCGCTTAACTGAGAGTTTAGCACCGCTTCAATCGGGCGTTGGTTCGGTTGCTAATGCGGTATTAAGCGGCATGGCGAAATCGAAATTTAAAGATATCGTTGTGGCGTCTGAAGTGCTTCAAGATGGTATTTTTGACCTTATCGACGCAGGCGTTGTTAAATTTGCAGCGGCAACCGCATTATCTCTCTCAAAACGCCGTGTTGAGAGCTTAGCGGAAGACTTAAAACGCTATCAAGATAAGATCATTTTCCGCCCACAAGAAGTGAGTAACCACCCAGAGGTAATCCGCCGTTTAGGGGTGATCTCATTCAATACCGCGCTTGAAGTGGACATCTACGGAAACGTCAACTCAACGCACGTAAGCGGCACGCATATGATGAACGGTATCGGCGGTTCGGGCGACTTTGCTCGTAACGCACGTATCACGATTTTTGTCACGCAATCAACGGCAAAAGATGGCGCGATCTCAGCGATCGTTCCCTTTGTGACGCACGTTGACCACACTAATCACGACGTTGATGTGATTGTGACTGAGCAAGGTTATGCGGACATTCGCGGTCTTTGCCCTGTGGAAGCGGCGGAAGTGATCATTGAAAACTGTATGCATCCGAAGTTTAAACAGCAAGCTCGTGACTATTTTGAAGAAGCGAAAGCGCGCGGGGGCAACACACCTCACGTATTAGAAAAAGCGTTCTCATGGCACTTAAACCTTAAAGAAAAAGGCACGATGCTATTAGACTAAGCGTCAACTAACATCAATTGAACTGCTTGCATTGTAGACAATTGTAGAATTTAGAGAGGAGGCCGATTGGTCTCCTTTTTTTATGCCGATATTTCATCTAAATCCATTGTTAAACCGATCGAACGATCCCTTTTGAAGACAAAGAAGCGTAGAAAAAGATTGCTTTTTAGCAAGATTTAATTATATAGTAGAGAAATTCAATGATTCATTGAGAGGTGTTTAAGCCTTGATTTAAATAGATAAAAAGAATGAAACTCAGTGGCAAAGCCGCACAGTAAACGGTTTGAGCCTCGATGAATTTTTGAACCACATTGAATCTGATTTCAGTATGATCCGCTTTAATAAGCGCCCCTCTCGGCAAAATTGAGAGCGCGCGATTAATAACAATAATCATAAACAAAGACTATCAAAAATAGTTGCATCATTAGAGGAGATAATAATGAGTACTGATCTTAATAACCGAATTCGTCATCCAGAGTTGGCTAAAAAAGTGGTATCCGCAGAAGAGGCCGCCTCGTGGATTGAAAATGGTATGACGCTGGGAATGAGTGGATTTACACTCTACGGCGAGCCAAAAGTATTCCCGCAGGCGCTTGCAAAACGTGCAGACGGCGATAACTTTAAAGTTAATATTTTTACCGGTGCATCGCTTGGGCCAACTGCCGATGGGGTGATGGCGGAAGCGGGCATTATTAATCTGCGTCTTCCATATCAAGCAAACCCGAGCCTACGTAAAAAAATCAATGCAGGCGAGATTAAATACATTGACCAGCATCTCTCATACACCGCAGAAACCATTCGTCAAGGCACACTCGGCAAGATCGATTACGCGATTATTGAAGCAGCGGCGATTACTGAAGATGGGCTCATTATTCCCACAGGATCGGTAGGAAACTCGCCGATCTATGCAGAAAAAGCGGATTACGTGATTGTGGAATTAAACACGAGCGCACCGAAAGAGTATGAAGGCGTTCACGATGTGTTGGTTCTTCCTGAGCAAGGCTCGGAGCGCCAAGCGATTCCAATTTACGATATCAGTAATAAACACATTGGTGAGAAGGGCATTCGTGTGAGCCCCGATAAGATTAAAGGGATTATTCTTTCGGAAGAACCCGATATTCCATCACCGCTTTTTGAGCCCAATGAAGAGACCCAAGCGATTGCCGATAATCTCCTCTCATTTTTAGAAAAAGAGGTAGAAGATGGCCGCTTAACGGAGAGCTTAGCACCGTTACAATCAGGCGTTGGGTCGGTGGCGAATGCAGTATTAAGCGGCATGACGAAATCGAAATTTAAAGATTTGGTTGTCGCCTCTGAAGTATTGCAAGATGGGATTTTCGATCTCATTGACGCAGGGGTTGTGAAGTTTGCGGTCGCTACCGCACTGTCTCTTTCTGAGCGCCGCGTTGCAACGCTTGCCAATGACCTTGCGAAATATCAAAACAGCATCATGTTTAGACCGCAAGAGATCACCAACAATCCAGAAATTATCCGCCGTCTTGGGGTAATTGCCTTTAATACGGCGCTTGAGGTGGATATCTACGGAAACGTCAACTCAACGCATGTCAGCGGTACCCATATGATGAACGGAATTGGTGGCTCGGGTGACTTTGCTCGTAACGCGCGCATCACCATTTTTGTTACGCAATCTACGGCAAAAAATGGCGCGATCTCAACGATTGTTCCTTTCGTGACCCACGTTGACCATACTAATCACGATGTTGATGTAATCGTCACCGAGCAAGGGTATGCGGACATTCGCGGTCTCTGCCCACGAGAAGCGGCTGAGAAAATTATCGAAAACTGTATGCATCCAACCTTTAAGCAGCAAGCCCGTGATTACTATGAGGAAGCGAAAGCGACCCGTAGTGGTAATACGCCTCACGTGTTAGAGAAAGCCTTCTCATGGCACGTGAATCTGGCCCAAAAAGGCACGATGCTACTCGACTAATTGAGCCGGTCTAGATTAGTTAAATAGAAGTAAATATTAAGCTGAAGCAGAGTAATCCTCGCTTCAGCTTTTTTATGTTTGCATTTTACATAAAGAAATAATAAGACAAAGAAAGAAGGCAAAAAAGAGCGTAACTCCGGAAATTACGCTCTAATTACTTGTGTGCATTGTTATTGTTCTTATCTGCACGCCTCCTCGGTTGCCACGGTTTCACTGCAGGTGTTTATGAGGCCCATTAGCGGATAACGGGCTGTGCAAGTTGGAAATTAGAGATATCTTCTTCCAGTGGCGTATTTTGATTGCGTGCACGACGTGCGGCATAGAAGAATAACACCACTAAAACGGCAGTAATTACCGCGGCTAGGATTTGAGAAATATCCGCCGGCAATCCAAAGCCGATCGGCATATTGAGAATATAGGTGGTCACCGCCATCAACATAAATGTCCCCGGAAGGAGCGCAATCCAGTAATTACGGCGATCAATATAGAGGTACATCGCGCCAATAAAGAGGGCAATTACCGCGGTCGATTGGTTCGCCCATGAGAAATAGCGCCATAAAAGAGTGAAGTCGATCTGCAATAACACCGCTGAAATCGCAAACATCGGGAGCGCAATCCAGAGACGGCTTGTCATTTTTTTCTGGGGGATTTTAAAGTAATCTGCCACAATCATGCGCGCACTTCTAAAGGCGGTATCGCCGGAGGTGATGGGGAGAATGATCACCCCTAAAATCGCAATCGTGCCGCCGACAGCGCCAAGCATCGTGGTCGCCACTTTACTCACAACCACCGCAGGCCCGCCGTTGGCTAAAATATCATTTAACTCTTGACCGTGGAAAAGACTCATGCCTGCCGCTGCCCAAATCATCGCGATAACCCCTTCAGCAATCATCATGCCGTAGAAAATTTTTCGCCCCTCGCCTTCAGATTCGGTAGTGCGTGAAATAATCGGCGATTGAGTGGCGTGGAAACCTGAAAGCGCCCCGCATGAAATGGTTAAAAAGAGAAGTGGGAAGATGGCAACGCCACCAGGATGCATATTTTCTAAGGTTAATTCAGGAATTGGCGCGCCTTTTACAATAAGGCCAATGCCTACGCCAAGGGCGCTTAACACCAATAAAATCCCAAAGAACGGATAGAATCGGCCGATAATTTTATCAATCGGGAGCAGTGTCGCTAAAACGTAGTACGCGAAAATCACCGAGACTAAAATCACGAGCGCCACTTTACCGCTCATTAAATTGTAAAGAAGGTCCGCCGGGGCTGACACAAATACCGTCCCCACAAGGACTAAAAGCAGAAGCGAAAACGCATTGACGATATGTTTCATAAAGGAGCCAAAGAAGCGCTCGGCAAGCTCGGGAATATGGGCACCACGATTCCGGATGGAGATCATACCGGTTAAATAATCATGCACCGCGCCCGCGAAAATGGCGCCAAAGACAATCCATAAAAAGGCAACAGGACCATAAAGTGCACCCATAATCGGGCCAAAAATAGGGCCGACTCCGGCAATATTTAGTAGCTGAATCAGCGCATTTTTGCGCGTATTCATCGGGACATAGTCCACACCATCACTATTGACAAACGCAGGCGTTGGGCGCTTTTCCTGTACACCAAACACTCGTTCGACATATTTACCATAGGTAAAATAGCCAACAATTAATAAAACGATACCGCCAAGAAAGGTAATCATTAAGGCCTCCAATTGCATGAGAATTTTTATTGTTAGAATCACACATTGCGCCCGATAACAGGCGCGTTAATTTCACTATAGCAAAGGTGTATGATGATTTAACGGCAGATAAATAGTATATCTATTATGCATTTTTGTTATAGATAATCGCCGAGATAATTATGGATGATTATGCAGACAAAATGCAAAGAAGGGTAAAGACTTAAGGGTATTTTAAGAAGATAATCAACCGGTTTGAATAAAGTTTGCTCATTAATATCTATCTGATTTTCTAATTAGTTGTTTTATTTGATGGATAAATAACGCACGTCATGTGATTTTGCGTTCCACTGTATTAATTTAATATTTCATACGCTATGATGGCGCATTAAATTAATGATTATTAAACAAAGGAAAGATTATGGTTCGTATGTTTGCACGTTTTATGATGATTTTCACGGTGGCATTTGCAGTAATGGCGTGTGGCGCTGATGATAAGCCGGTTAAAGTGGCGAAAGATTACTTCACTCAAATTGAAAAAGGCAACATCGATGGCATGTTCGATTTAATGGATATGACCGATGTATCGCAAGAAGAGCTTAACATGATCAAGCCAAAATTTGAGATGATGGCAACAGAGATGGCCAATGAGTTCAAAAAACAAGGCGGCGTAAAAGCGATGACCTTTGGCGAAGCGGAGTATAATGACGATAAAACCATGGCAAAAGTGCGCGTAACGGCAAAAGATGCGGGTGGTGGTGACGATATCGTTGATATGATCAGCCTTAAAAAAGTGAATGGTAAATGGAAAATCTCGCAATAATCATTGCCGAGTAACCAATATTTAAAGAGAGGGAGAATGCTCCCTTTTCTTTTGTCCTAAAATTCTCAAAACCCCAGAAATATTTTATGAAACGTCTTTTCCCCTCTATTTTTATTTGTTTAATAATATTATTAACGCCGTTAGAAAGGGCGGCTAGTGCGCCTTTTTATGATCTTTTAGAAGAGGGCGATTTTATTTTCAGAGAAGGGACGGAGTTTGTAAGCGATGTGGTACGCTCCCTTGATAATGATCTTTATAGCCATGTGGGCATGGTGACTTATGAGGAGGGTGCTTGGAAGGTGATTCATGCAACGCCCGACGAAATTGGCGATGGGTTTTCCGGCGTTGTGATCGATTCCATTGAGTTCTTTTTAGCAAAAGAGCGGAGTGATCATTTTGCGATTTATCGTGTTAAAAATGAAGGTGTGATCGCCCAAAGTGCCACACAATTTGCACGGCTTCAGCAAGGCGTACCATTTCATTATGATGTGGCTCAAGGAACCTATTGCACGCGCCTCATTTATGATGCCTATCAAGCGGCGGATCTTGATTTGGAGGTGGAATTTTCCTCCATTCGAGCGCCGATGGTAAGTGGGGATTATCTTTTTCCAAGCCAATTGCGTGGCTCTAAAAAAATTGAACTCATTTACCAAGGGCGCTACACAGATTTAGAGGATCATTAGTCGATCGCTAAATGACTAAATCACCAGATCATTCATTAGCAACACTTTACGCCGGATGATTTTTGGGCAGAATGGTGACATTGTCATGAGGTTTGAAGAGATTTTCCTCGGGCGATTTGAGCGACACATGACTAAAGGGCATTGACCATCCCTCTTGCTGCGCGCAGCGTAAGCAGGCCTCTTGCACTAAGCGTCCCGCCTGATAATAATAGCCCGCTGCCGAGCCTTTCATCGAAATAATGATGGTGTAAACGAGCGAAACGCCTTCGTTAATTTTACGAAATTCCACACTAATTGAATTGTATTGATCATGAATATCGGTGCCTTGTAAAAAAGTCTCCACAGCGGTATGAATTTTCTCAAAGACCACATCAACGGGAATTGAAAAGTGCTGATATGCGAGCCCAAAATCAACGACGGTATAGTAGCCAAGCGAGAGATTTTTCGGTTTAGCCGCAATAAAATCTGCCGTCGGGTAGATAATATGGCTATTAAAGGATTCCAAATAGACCGCTTCTGGCGTTTGGCGTAACACTTCTACAAACGTACCATCGGACATCATAAAGCTCTCACCGACGCGCGAGGGAAACCAGATCTCATCCATCTCAACGGGGCGTGATGTAAGGGTTGCAAGCTCCGGTAACATCAAGCGAATACGGCCATTATCTAAAAGCGGGTTCACTAAATAGGCGCTATAGAGATTAATTTTTTCCACTTTCCAAGGAATGCCGCGATAAATGACGCGCTCTCCTTGGCGTGCCGCCCCTAAGTTTAAAAAGAGGCGAAGCTCTGAGAAATAGCGGGGCACATAGTTACGAAAGCCAAATAGAATCGCCATCAAAATTAAGATCGCAAGGCCAAACAGCACCATATCGCCCATCGAATGGAGTACCACTAAAAAGGCAAAGAGCGATAAAATAACGGCAAACAGGCGATAGGCAAGAAGTAGCAAACGCCATTTAAGATTGACTTTACGGGTATACCCACTCCGCTCACGGCGCGCAATGAGCAGATCCATCGATTTCGTTAAAAGATATAAAATCCCAAAAAAGGTGGAAAATGCGGTAAATAGAATGAGACCACGGCCAGTTAAAAACTCCCACGCCCCAATTTTTAATTTTTCCCAAAAGGTATAATCATCTTCAAGCGCATTGAGACTCGTTGTATAGGTCTCTTGCTGGCGTTTTAGGTCGCGGTGGTAGCTCGCCCAGTTTTTACCAAGCTCCGTGATGCGATTTTGCGCCGTTTTACTCAATTTATCGGCAGGAATAGTCTCAAGATATTGTAGCCCCTTTTCGAGCTCGGCAATTTTTTCATTGAGCGTTGTGAGATTGCGCGTTAATTTATCTCGTTCACGCGTCGTTTTCGTCATGCGCTGTACTTCGGCAAATACCGGCTGTACGATTTGAAGTAACTCATTTTGCCAATCATAGCTATCGTCATCAGAGACGGTGCTGAGGGCAAAGTGAGCGGGATCAATGCCACCAAGTGAGAGTCGTTCAAAGGCGCGGCGAGCTTCGGTCAGCTGAAGTTCTAGATGCTCAATTCGCTGTGAAATAGCACTTTCACTCTCTTCAGTTGTGGCGGATTTTAGCTCTTTTTGGAGCTCTTTAATGCGCGAATTTAGCTCTAAAATCGTCGCTTCAGTCTCTTCAAATGCATCGCAACAATTGGGCTCTGCCACCTTTTCAGTGAGTTTTTGCGTAGTCTCAGTAAAATTTGCATCGACTTGAGTTGCCCCATCATTGGCATAAACCGATGAAAAAGATGCGATAAGCGATAAAAACAAAAGGCATAAAACGGAACTTTGTAAACGCGCTTTAAGACGAGTGAGAGCGATCACCATAAATGAGGACTCCTTAACACAGCGATAATACCAATCGATATGCGATCAATTGATGGGGTTAAAAAGAGTCCATGCTACCAAATTGAGCGGTTAAAAAGATTAAAGAAGCGTAAACTATTAAGGTGCGCGGTCCGATTTGCTTGGGAAAAGCGCTAAAAAGCCAATATAAAGAAGTGGGAGTGCGCCTGAAATAAGCACAATGCCTTTCCATGAAAGATTTTCCCAAATGGGCGCGAAGAGCGTACTTCCGACGGCAGCGCCAATGTAGTAAGCGACAAAATAGAGACTCGATGCCGTTCCGCGAAATTCGGTGGCGTGTTCGTTCACAAGTGCAGCCGCAAGTGAGTGGGCTGCGATCATTCCAAAGCTGACAAAGCAAAGGCCGATCATCACAATCCAAATGCTCGGAATGCCTGTGAGTAACGTTCCAAAGGCTAAAACCCCAAGGGCGAAAAAGAGAATGGTTTTTAATTGAATTCGGTTGGCCAGAAAGCCTGCAATCGGCGCGCTTGGAACCCCGCAAATAAGCGCTAAATAGAGTGATCCAATCGCTGCAACCGAGAGGTAAAAGGGCGGGCCTTCGAGATAAAAGGGCAGATAGGTCCAGACGGCGGAATAGGTCATTTGGATCATAAACCCGATGCCAAAATAGCGGAGTAAAGTGTTATTTTTTAGATGAAAAGCAAAGCCTTTTAAGTTCTCTTTAAATGAGCCTTGCGTTGCGCGGAAAAAGCGAGATTTTGGAAGAATAAACGCGATGAGAAGTGACACCACTGCGCCTGAAGACCCTAAAATAAAAAAGGCCGTTTGCCATGAATAATGCTCGGTAATCATCCCCGTTGCAATCCGCCCGAGCATACCACCAAAGGCGTTTGCCGCGATATAGATCGATACCGCAATTTTTAGGTCGCGTTTAGCGATCTCTTCGCCCATATAGGCAAGGGCGGATGCAGGAAGGGCGGCGACCGCAAAGCCTTGGATGAAACGTAAAATGATAATTAAGGTAAAGGAGTGGGTCATCGGGATGAGTAAAAAAGTGATGACCGACAGAAACAGCGAACCGAGCACAAATGAGCGCCTGCCATAGCGATCCGTCAACATGCCAAGGACATTCAGTCCAATAATGAGTCCGATAATACTAAAGGACATGGTGAGGCTCACAACGGTGGTTGAAACCTCAAATTCGCGTGCAAGCACCGGTAAAATCGGTTGAAGAGGGTAAAGAAACGCAAAGATAAAAATGGAGGCGAGACCAAGACTGATCGAGATCTTCCAGAACTCGGGGTCTTTGAGAGTATAGGGCGTTGGCATGGTGGTGATTTTTATTCTTATATAATGAGATATTTCTATCTATCACCATATTACAACTTTACAAAAAATCAAGTATCTTAGCTTGATATTTAGCAGGTTAAATCGGGATTTTAGGGCCTTATCGAGGGTAAGCGATTCTTTTCGATATGGAATTTAAAAACCACGCCGAAACGTGGTTTGTGATTTAATCTGACGTATTAATGAAATACCTACACCTGATACTGCAATTTAAATTGTAAAACATTGTGAAACTCGAGTTTCAGTGCCTCGAAGGTCTCATCTTCGGGGTAGAAAAATTGCGTTTGGCTCAATTGAATAATGCATGAGCCAAAGTCTGTTTCGTACCGCATAATCATCGGGACGCCGCGGGGAACGGGCGACCAAACTTCTTCTCCGGTGGAGCTTCGGCGGATTAGACGCTGTTCGGGCACTTCGGTTGGTAGTGTTGCCATCAGGCGTTTGACAAGATCAAGATCGATCGGGACAAGGTTTTTAATCGAGAGAAATTGGGCGCGTTCATAACGCATCATATCTAGTGTATGGAGTGAAACCGGGCGAATGCTCATGCGATTATTATAGTCATCCCACACAAGACCCCCGCGTAAAAAGAGAATTTCATCGACTTTAAGATTGCCGGCAAAGCGCTCAATCATCTCGTCAAAAAGGCGAATCTCCATGCGATTAAAGCGATCGTCCAGGGTGACAAAGGTCATCTTGTTGCCCGCCTTGCTATAGGTTGTGCGTAGATCGGTAATCAGCCCCGCGGTGATGCTCGAATCATCGTTATTGTTATAGCGTTTGTAGGTGGGCTCCGGCATATTCATAATGGCGCTGATGGAGTTAGTGATAATTTGGTCGATCTCCGTTTGATATTGATCGATCGGGTGCGCCGTTAAGAAAAATCCAAGCGTCGCTTTTTCCATCTGCAAGAGCTCAAATTCACTGAGCGGAGTCGCGGGTTGTAACTCATGTTGTACCGTTTCGGCGGGGCCTGCATCAAAAAGCCCAAAGAGATCATCTTGCCCACTGGCAAGGTTTTTATGATGTTGATCGGCGAGTTTTAACGCCTCCGGCAGCGTCTCAAAAAGTTGCGCACGATAGGCGGCGCGATCGAGCACGGTGTCGAGAGATTCATCAAAGCAATCAAGAGCCCCGGCTCGAATTAAGATCTCAATGGCGCGTTTATTGGTTCTTGAGAGATCGATGCGGCGGCAAAAATCAAACAGATCTTGGTAAGGGCCATTTTCATCGCGCTCTGTGGTTAATTGCTCTGCGGCCGCTTTTCCGTAGCCTTTGAGCGCTCCTAAACCATAGATAATCTCATTTTGGCGATTGACGGTAAATTGATAGTAGGACTCATTCACATTCGGGCGACGAATTGGAATCTCCATCGCCATACACTCTTCAATAAAGATCACCACTTTATCGGTGTGATCGAGGTCAGAAGAGAGTACGGCGGCCATAAATTCCGCAGGATAATGATGTTTTAAATAGGCCGTTTGATAGGAAAGCAGGGCGTAGGCGGCGGAGTGGGATTTGTTAAATCCGTAGCCGGCGAATTTTTCCATCAGATCAAAAAGGTGTCCCGCTTTTTCTTTATCAAAGCCAAGCTCATCGGCCCCTTTCATAAAGAGAATGCGTTGCTTTTCCATCTCTTCTGGGAGCTTTTTACCCATAGCACGACGCAGTAAGTCCGCGCCACCGAGGCTGTAATTCCCGATGATTTGCGAGATCTGCATCACCTGTTCTTGGTAAACAATCACCCCGTAAGTCGGTTTCAACACCGGCTCAAGCTCATCAAAGGGATAATCCACATCGGCAAGCCCGTGTTTTCGGTTGATAAAGTCCTCAACCATGCCCGATTCAAGCGGGCCAGGACGGAAAAGTGCCACAAGTGCGACAATGTCCTCAAACGTATCGGGCTGCATACGGCGAAGCAGATCCTTCATCCCACGGGATTCAAGCTGGAAGACAGCGGTGGTTTGGCACGCTTTTAGAAGATCAAAGGTAGGTTTATCATCGAGCGGAATGGCTTGAATATCGATGGTTTTATCGCGATTATATTCGATATTTTTGAGCGCCCAATCGATAATCGTAAGCGTTCGGAGTCCTAAGAAGTCAAATTTTACAAGGCCCGCCGATTCAATATCATCTTTATCATACTGCGTTACCAGCGCCGCCGATCCTTCCTCGCAATAGAGCGGGGAAAAGTCGGTGAGCTTGGTTGGGGCGATCACAACACCGCCGGCGTGTCGGCCGATCGATTTGGTTAAACCTTCAAGCTGCTTTGCAAAATCGATGAGGATTTTCACCTCTTCATCTTGGTGATAGAGATCGTGGAGTTCAGGCTCTTGCATCATCGCTTTTTCAAGAGTAATGCCAAGCTCAAAGGGGATCAGTTTTGCGATATTATCTACAAATCCATAGGGGTGTCCAAGTGCGCGCCCAACGTCCCGAATCACCGCTTTTGCCGCCATCGTTCCATGGGTAGCAATCTGTGAAACTGCCTCGCGTCCATAGGTATTAGCCACATACTCAATGACGCGGTCACGCCCTTCCATACAAAAGTCTACGTCAAAGTCCGGCATCGAGACCCGTTCGGGGTTTAAAAAGCGCTCAAAGAGGAGGTCATAGGGAAGCGGATCGAGATCGGTGATTTTAAGTGCCCACGCCACAAGAGAGCCCGCTCCTGAACCTCGCCCAGGCCCGACGGGAATGGCATTGTCTTTGGCCCATTGAATAAAGTCCGCAACGATTAGGAAGTAGCCGGGGAAACCCATATTAATAATGACGTTGAGCTCCGTATCGAGCCGCTCCCAATATTTTTTATGGCTTTCGCGCGTCTCTTTTCCAATGCGCTCCTCAAGACCAACCTCCGATTTATGGCGGAAATATTCATCCATCGTCATCCCCTCAGGAATGGGAAAGTTCGGCAATTGCGGAACGCCTAGGGTAAGTTTTACGTTACAGCGTTTTGAGATCTCAACGGAGTTTTCAAGCGCCTCGGGAAGATCGGCAAA
The DNA here is from genome assembly GCA_945619025.1 of uncultured Ignatzschineria sp. GTDB lineage: Bacteria > Pseudomonadota > Gammaproteobacteria > Cardiobacteriales > Wohlfahrtiimonadaceae > CALZBJ01. The sequence goes on from CALZBJ010000018.1 coordinate 23,262, forward strand.
GAGCGCTTCCATCTCCTCGGGAGAACGTAAATATTGCTCTTTGGTGTAGTTTTTAGGGCGATTCGGATCACTTAATACATGGCCCGATTGAATGCAGGAACGCACCTCATGAGCCTCAAAATCTGATGACTCCATAAAGCGCACTTCATTATGGGCCACTAACGGGAGATTTTGCGCTTTTGCAAAGGGGATCGCTGCTTGAATAAAGCGCTCATCATCTTCTGAGTTGGTTCGTTTTACACCAATATAGAGGCGATTATCGATAAAGGGCTTAAAAAGCCCTTGAAGGGTATGAAACGCCGCTTCTTCTGAGAGGTTTAAGAGCGCGTGCCCAAGGTGACTCTCTTTCGATAAAATCATAATGAGTCCCTCGTGATACTCATTTAACCACTCAGGCTTAATGTGCGGAACGCCTCGAATTTGGCCTTCGCGATAGCCCTTACTTAAGATCTCGGCAAGATTGAGATAACCATCGTGATTTTGCGCAAGAAGGGTGATTTTTCCAACCCGATCATCTTCCTCGGTAACGAGCAGAGCATCGGCCCCAAAGATCGGTTTAATGCCATTTTTAAGCGCCTCTTGATAAAACTTGATCGCGCCAAATTCATTGCCTAAATCGGTGAGTGCCACCGCCGTTGCTCCTTGCTCTTTTAGCCGAGCAAAGAGGGGTTTAATCCGGATAATCCCGTCAGAAATGGAAAATTCAGTATGTAAATTTAGATGAACAAAGCTCATAGACGCGCCGTTACAATTGGGTAAATAAGGGATGGAATAAAAGATGAAATTGTATCACAAATGGGGGATTTGCAGGGAGGGAAAGCGGGTATTCTTTAAACGATTTCGTGGATGATTAGGTCTCGTTTAGAAGTAAAATCAGGCGACTATAAGGATGAAGTGAATCCTTGACCACTCGCATTAGATGGTGCGTTTTAATTGATATATAAATTTATATAATATCGTTTGATAAATATAAAACACCTGCTATACTACTCTCACATTCCTTGATTGTGATCTAATCAAAGAGATATATCGAAGACCATAATTTTGAATAACGAATTAGGAGTAACAGCAATGGCTGACTATAAAGCATTAGCAAAACAGGTAAAAGAAGAACGTAGATTTTTAATGAATGAGTGCCAAGAAGTCGGTAAAGCGATGTATGGCCTTCATATGGCGGCGGTGAAAGACGGCGCACTTGAGAAAAAAACGAAAGAATTAATTGCGCTTGGCATTGCTATCAGCAAACAGTGTGAAGGATGCATTGTCGCGCACGTAGAATCGCTTTTAGCGATGGGCGCAACGCTTGAAGAGATCGCGGAAGTGGTCGACGTTGCGGTTCTAATGGGCGGAGGTCCTGCGGTTACGTATGGTGGTAAAGCCATTGAGATCGCAAAACAGCTCAGTGCATAATTTAATGTAATCCACATTAGAAAATGCAGTAACATCTTTTCGATTGCTAAATCTTTTAGTACTTTGACCCAATCTCACAGGTTGGGTCTTTTCTGCGTTTTCGGGGTAAATCCTCAGTGGATAATCGCATTAAAAATCGCCTTAAAAATGGCATTAAACAAGGGCAAATCAAAAGGTTTGGACAGAGGCCCCTAAGTTCGATTATGATAGCGTTAGTGCATTAATATAATAATAAACGAGCGATCATAAAAGAGAGGAGTCTATGACCAAGTTGCCGACTGATTTAGCCCTTTTTAATTACCTTTATCGTGAATATGAAGCCCCATTTCGCGACTTTGATACTAAATCGCGTCCGACTAAAATGTATGTCCCGATCGATTTGGCGAAAACGGCGGCGCATTTTAATCTCGATCCTGATCTCATCTACGCGCGTTTTCTCTACTATTTGGAAGAAAAATATAGCATTAAACGGGAGCGTGGGCCGGGCGTATCGCTCTTTTTAGAGATGAATGGCTCGCTGTGTGTCAATTATCCCTATCTTTCCGCGATTGTGGCCGATCTTCGGGTCGGTTTCCGTAAAGAGCTCTTTATTCTCTCCGCGTCACTTGTAGCCGTTGCGATCTCAATCATTGCGCTCTTAATTTCCGTTGTGAAGTAGCGTTAAGTCGCGTAAGAGAGGAATCGTTCATCAAAGAACTTCCTCCAAAGGGATGGTTAAGTTGGAGGGAGTGTTCTCATTCATGAGTAATTTATGGATTAGATTGTATCGATTACTCCTGATTCCACGCTTTCGGCATAATAAAGCCATCGTAAAGAGGCTCGGAATGAATATAATCACGAAATTCATCAGATTCGTAGGCCTCTTTCAGCGCCTTCGCCCATTCGGTATCAAGATCCTCACCGCGGATCGACACAATCACCACATGCTCTTCAGGCGTTGCCTCAAGCGCCAATCCATCGCTCATTTTTAAGCCCGCATTAGCGATATAATTCCCATTAACAATGGCAAAGTCCACATCTTCCAATGTCCGTAAACTCTGCGCCGGATCGATCTCTAAAATCGAGAGCGTATAATTTCCCGGCAGAATCGATTTTGCGTTAAATGTGGCAATCTCGGCATTTTCATCAATGGTAATCCAGCCAAGGGATTCCAGTAGACGAGCGGCGCGTTCACCATTAACGGGGTCTTGCGGGATCGTCACCGTCATCCCATCTTTCACCGCATCGAGAGACGAATGGTGCGTTGAGCGGAGCGATTGGGGCGCGCTTGCCGTATCGGCGAGCTTTACCATATTCATTTTTAAAATGGGATTGACACTCTCCATATAGGCGCGGCTCTGGAAGACGGTAGCATCAATGGCGCCTTCCTTCATCGACGGATTGAGCTGGCTATTTTGCGAAACAATGCGCACATTTACCTTAAATCCCTTTGCTTCGAGAATTGGGCGAATCCCCTTTTCAAATTGATCCACATAGGTGGACGGGCCAAAGCCCATAGTGATGGATTTTGCAGCGTTTTTGTCGTCGTTATCGCCACAGCTACTCAAAAATAACATCGATAAGAGCGTAAGCGCGATGAGAAGTGGTCGTTTTAACATTGAATGAATTAAGGGCATCATATAAACCTCCTTGTTTTATAGATTATCTGGATTAGATGGATTGGATCGATTGGACTTGGCGTCTACTTGGCTCGACTCTTTCTGCCACGCTTTCGGGTAGATAAACCCATCAAAGAGCTCATCGGAACGAATATAGGCTTCAAATGCGTCCGATTCATAGGCCGCTTTTAGATCGTGTGCCCACGGTTTATCTTGATTGGTGGCGCGAATCGCCACTTTCACAAGATGCTCGGGCGGGGAATCTTCAATTACGAGGCCATCGCTAATTTTCTCCCCTTGATTGGCTACATAATTTCCATTAATAATGGCAAAATCAAGGTCTGCGAGCGCACGGGGCAATTGGGCGGAATCCATTAACACAAGTTTAAGGGCATACTTTTTCGGGGTGACGGAATTGATATGAAAAGTGGCAATCTCTAAATCTGGCGGGATTTCAACCCAATCGAGATCTTCTAAAATGCGCACAGCCCGTTCAAGATTCACCGGGTCATTCGGGAGGCCAACGCTCATGCCATCTTGTATTGCATCAAGGGATTTGTGCTTTAAAGAGCGAAGCGATTGCGGCGCACTTGGGGTATCGGCCCAGACGATCATATCGGCATCAAGGCGGCGATTCATCTCGATCATATTAGCGGTACTGATATGGACCGAGGCATCGATTGCCCCCTCTTTTAGCGCTGCGGGAATCATCGAATTTTGCGAGAAGGTTTTCGTCTCAACACGGTATCCTTGCGCTTCCAAGATCGGTTTGACGCCATTTTCAAATTGATTGATATAGGTGGAAGGACCAAAACCGACGGTGATGGTGCTCTGGGGATTAGGGCTTATCGCCGCGTTCTGTTGGAGAGATTCTTCACTACTCCCGCAACTGGTCAGTAGCATTAATCCGGCGCCGAGGAGGGGAATCATCAGCGGGTGGAAAAAGCGCCACACTCGAGGGGGCGTGGCATCGGGGTCGAGCGGTCCGGTTGGACGGGTCATAGCATTAGATAACATAGTGATCTCCTTTAAGATGGTTAAGTCTGTTATCACGGTGTGAATTGAGGGCGGATTTTGCAAGATTGATGAGAACGGCATCTTCCATCGGCGGGTTATGAAGTCCTGCGCGAACGTCGCGATAGTAGCGCTGTAATGGATTGTTCGCTTGAAGGGAGCGGGCGCCCACAAGACGCATCGCAAGGTCCACAATTTCAAGGGCATTTTCTACTACAGCAACTTTGACTGCCGCAAGCTCATCGCCTAACGATTCTCGTGTTTCTTGGTCACCTTCGTCCCATTTACGGGCAACACCATAGAGAAAATGATCATTTTGTAATATGTTAAGGCGCATCGCGCCGAGCTTTTGTTGTACCGCGGGAAATTGGGCGATGGTGCCACTTGTAATGCTATTGGGTTCGTAGGTGTTGGCAAAATTGAGCGCATAATCAAAGGCGGCAATGCTGATGCCGTGATAGACCGCCGGAATATGCAGCAGCCAGCCACGGGGAGACTTTTTACCAGGCTCAAGATCGTAGAGATAAGCATTTTCAGGAAGCGAAACATTATCGAGCACAAGATCGTGACTGCCGGTTGCGCGCATGGCAACGGAATTCCACGTCTCATCAATGGATAGGCCGGAATACTCTCGTTTGACTAAGAAATTTGCCACGCGATCGCTTCCGGTAATGGAGGCACTTACCACAAAATAATTCAACACTGGTGAGAGCGTGGTAAAGGTTTTTCGCCCGTTAATTACCCAGCCGGTTTTAGTTTTCGTTGCGGTAGTTTCAGGCTTTCCACCACGGGTTGGGCTTCCCGTCGCAGGTTCTGAGGCGGCATTATTAATGAGCGCTCCATTTGTTAGCACATCGCTTGCAAATTCTTTAAAGAGCTCGGGCGACCATTCATCTGTTTGGCCTAAATTTTGGGTGATGCCCATATGCCAGCCGATCGCAAGGGCGGTTGAGCCATCCATCTCCGCTAAAGTTTGTTGCATTTTTAGCAGTTCGACGAGTGAAATATCGATCCCGCCATGAGATTTAGGAAGAACAATTGCTGGATAATCGATGGCGCGGAGGTCGGCAATATTATCAAAAGGGAAGCTGTTTTCCTCATCGTGTTCTGTGGCGCGATCGTGAAAGGGCCGTGCGGTTTTACGAAGAAGCGCTAGGCGCTCATGAGGGGTGAAAAGGTGTAATAAACTCATACTAGATCCTTTAGTTGTGATGTTTTTTGGTGTAATTAATATGCAATGAGAGATTAAAAGAAGGGGGAAATCTGTGCTTTTTTCCGCTTACTAGGGATTTTAAGACGAATAGAGCCGCAGATACCCCCTAATGGAGTGATCCGTTATTTAGTTAATCGGTAAATGGGTAAAGTCGGAAGATCGGAAAATCAGGTGAGTTGAAGGCTTTAGATTTATGCTCTGACTCGGCGGGCCCAGAGATTTCCGAGCGATTGAATGCCTTGCACTAAGATCACAAGGGCAATCACGGTGTAGAGCATTGCAGCGCCATCAAAGCGTTGATAGCCGTAGTTGAGCGCCAAATCCCCAATGCCGCCAGCGCCCACCGCTCCAGCCATCGCGGTTGCGCCAATAAGCCCAATCGTTGCGGTGGTGAAGTTTAAAATCAGTGAGGCTTTCGCTTCCGGTAAGATAAAGCGCCAGACAATCTCAAAGGTGGTCGCTCCCATCGAATCGGCCGCTTCAATAATCCCATCGTCCACTTCTAATAGCGAGCTTTCAACGAGTCGTCCGATAAAGGGCGCAATATAGATGGTTAATGGCACAATGGCAGCGCTAGTTCCGATCGAGGTACCTACCACAAAGCGGGTAAAGGGAATGATCGCGACGAGCAAAATAATAAACGGGAGCGAGCGCACGAGGTTCACCACTGGATTGAGAAGTCCGTACAGCGTGCGATTGGGTTTAATGCCATCGGGGCGAGTTAAAACAAGCGCAATCCCGATGAGTGATCCAAGTAACGCGCCAAGTGTGAGGGCGATGGCAACCATGATAAAGGTCTCTTCACCGGCTTGAATAAATTGTTCCAGAGTAACTTGTGTTTTGAAAAAGCTGTTCATGCGATGGTCTCCCCGTGTTGATTCTGATCCTGATTTTGATGGTGATGAATGGTCTCTGCGTTTAATCGGCTTAAAGTGACGCGAACGCCACGTTCTTCTAAAAAGCGAATGCCTTCTTCGATATCGCCGTTATTACCTTTAAGCTGGACAAACATGCCCCCGATCACCGATCCATCGATCTCGATCATGTTGGCAAAAAGGATATTAACGGTGACTTTTCCTTGGAGCATCAGCTCGTTGATAACCGGCGTATGCGCGGAATTGCCCAAAAACTCAAAGCGGTAGATATGATTGGGCAGATTGTCCTCAAGATTGGCAAGCACGCGAAGGGGAATCTCCTCTTCAATGACCGTATTGATAAATTTCCGGGTAATCGGGGCTTGCGGATTTTGGAAAATCTCGAGCGTCGGGCCCGTTTCAACGATATGGCCTTTCTCCATGACGGCAATGCGATTACAGAGATATTCGACCACCTCCATCTGGTGGGTAACCATCATGATGGTGATGCCTTGTTCGCGATTGATCTTTTTGAGAAGGTCCAAAATCGCCAGCGTCGTTTGCGGGTCAAGGGCGGAGGTGGCTTCATCACAAAGCAGAATATGGGGATTATTAACGAGCGCCCGAGCAATGCCGACACGCTGTTTTTGCCCACCGGAAAGTTCTCGCGGGTAGGCGTTCTTTTTATCAGGAATCTCGACAAACTCTAATAACTCGGTTACTTTCGCATCGACCTCTTGATTGGAAAATTGCTTATGGCCTAAGCGAAGAGGAATTGCGATATTTTCCGCAACGGTTTTTGATTCAAGCAGATTAAAATGCTGAAAAATCATGCCGATGCGTTTTTTAGCATCACGAAGTTGTTTCGGGGAGTAGTCATTGAGTGCGTGACCATCGATGATCACATCGCCAGAGGTTGGCGTTTCAAGTGCGTTAACTAGGCGGATGAGTGTGCTTTTTCCTGCACCACTGTAGCCGATAACGCCGAAGATATCACCTTTTGAAATGGTGAGGTTTATGGGGTGAAGTGCGGTGGTGGTTGTGTTGTTTTTGACGTATTGTTTCGTTACATTTCTAAATTCGATCATCGGGTATGTCTCTTATATAAGGCGGATTATTGGGAATATATTGGGCATAAGAATTCATTGCGCAGCAGCACATCGAACAACAACACATCATCATGATTGAACGGTTCATAGTAATCTCCGGTAGGCGTTTCGCCTAAGTAGGTTAAATAAAGTTAATTTGAAAATAAGGGAATAATAATTTTTTATCCAAGTTTGCCACAAAGTGTGAAAATCAAATTGGACTGACCTTGATCAATAAAGCATACCTTTTTTGAAAAGGCAACGTTAAACCGATAATTATTTAATTACGATTTTTTGTAAATGAATCATTCATAGATCATTTAATGGTTATATATTTTAATGAATTGAATCAGCGAATTATCTTTTTATCAGGAAAAAGTAAACGTTTTTTCGAACACGCATTACCAGCATAAAAAACCTTGAAGGCATTGCCATCAAGGTGAGTATCGATTAGCGATTTAATGGGCGCGTCTCTTCAATCGGCGTCGGCTCGTGGGGTGTGTCGGGATTAAAATCCATTCGACTAATGTCGACATAGAGCGCGATAATTAGCAAGATTATCGGCGGGAGCATCAGTTTCGCGATGAGGCGCTCTTCGGTATTTAAAAAGAAACATTGGCGCAAAAATGTATCATAAATCCGGAGCAAAAGAATGGTAATCACAATAATAAGATCGACCACGAGCCCTAAAAGCGGTGAGCCAAGGAGCGAGCAATAAAGGAAAATCCCTATTAAGATAAGAAGTGTCATCTGCTTGCGGTTCATCATCGTGGGCCTCCCTTCATTGTGATAATCGGCGAGAATGCCTATTTAGTATATAAGAAATGAAGTAGATAGGCTCTTAAATCAGCGGGTAATTGCTAAAGAGTTGATAAAAGTCGAGGGAATATAAGTGCGGCGCAATAAAAAAAGCAGACCCATTGAGCTAAAGGTCTGCCCGCTCGGAGAGAGCTTATAAATTAGTACTGATTTCGTACTAGTTGAAACAGTATAGCCTATATTTTGCCCAGCGGTTTTACTTTTAAGTGGATTTTAATTGGTGAAGCAATAATGTAGTGATTTGGTAGGGAATTTCGCAGGAAAAATCAAAATTAAGCGTATATTTCAATAAAAAGCAGTGTTATATTGAAGTTAGGTCAAAAAAACGAATACTCATAATAATTATCATCGAGGAAAAACAATGGTTCATTATGCAAACGTGAATGAGTTTATGGAGGTAATCCAAAACCGCGATCCCCATCAGCCTGAATTTACGCAATCGGTGCGTGAGTTTTTCACCTCAATTTGGGGCTTTTTGGAGGCGAATCCTTATTATAAGGATTATGAATTATTATCGCGCATCACCGAGCCTGAGCGCATGATCCAATTTCGCGTCACTTGGCTCGATGATAATGGAAAAGTGCAGGTTAATCGCGCGTGGCGGGTGCAGTTTAATTCTGCGATTGGACCCTATAAAGGGGGAATGCGCTTTCACCCGACGGTCAATATCTCCATTTTGAAATTTCTAGGCTTTGAGCAGACCTTTAAAAATGCGCTTACAACGCTTCCGATGGGCGGAGGTAAGGGTGGATCAGATTTTAATCCAAAAGGGAAAAGCCGTGGCGAAATTATGCGGTTTTGCCAATCATTAATGGTGGAACTCCATCGCTATTTAGGCAGCAGTACCGATATTCCTGCCGGCGACATTGGTGTTGGCGAGCGCGAAGTGGGTTATATGGTGGGCATGATGAAAAAGCTCACCAACGATTTTTCGTGCGTCTTTACTGGAAAAAATACCTCCTTTGGCGGAAGCCTCATTCGTCCCGAATCGACCGGTTATGGGCTGATCTATTTTGTCAAAGCGATGCTCGAGCGGCGAAATCAACCCCTTGAGGGAATGCGCGTTTCAGTGTCTGGTGCGGGAAATGTGGCGCAATATACCATTAAAAAAGCCGTTGAAATGGGCGCTAAAGTGGTGACGGCATCCGATTCGGGCGGGATGATCTACGATGAGGTGGGCTTTGATGGACATAAAGCAGAGCGCTTTATTGAGATGATGACTAAAGAAGGGAAACGCCTTCGAGATTACGCCGAAGAATTTGGACTTACCTATCACGAAGGGGAAAAACCGTGGAGTGTGCCGGTGGATATTGCACTTCCGTGCGCGATCCAAAATGAGCTCCGCATGGCCGATGCGTTTGTGCTGATTCGTAATGGCGTTAAAGTGGTAGCGGAAGGGGCGAATATGCCCACAACGATCGATGCGACCAATGCCTTTTTAGAGGCGGGCGTGCTCTTTGCACCGGGGAAAGCGGCGAATGCGGGCGGAGTTGCTACATCCGGTCTTGAGATGGCGCAAAATGCGATTCGTCTATCGTGGACAGCGGAAAAAGTGGATCGTCGTCTGCACGATATTATGCTTAATATTCATGAGGCGTGCGTGGTTCATGGTGAGCATCGTGAGCGCGAGCAGGGCGTAATTAATTATGTGGAAGGGGCAAATATTGCCGGATTTATTAAAGTGGCCGACGCGATGATTGCCCAAGGGGTGATTTAAATTGTAATAATCGAATCGGGGATTATTAGATTGAATAAAAAGTGCTCGAAGTGAGGAATGAATAATCGAGAATCAGAATAAAAGCGATCATTCATCTCACGCCGAGCACTCAATATCGGTTTGCTTTTGCGAATTAAGCTTTACGCATAAACTCCGATTTGAGCTGAAGGCTCACGCCATCGACTTTACAATCGATATCATGATCGCCATCAACAATGCGAATGTTGTTGATTTTTGTACCGGTTTTAATCACAAGTGACGAGCCTTTCACTTTAAGATCTTTCACTAAAAAGACGCTGTCGCCATCTTGCAGCTCATTGCCGTGGGCATCACGGGTGACAACGCGCGCCGCTTCAGCCTTTGCGGCCTCTTCTTCCGGTGACCATTCGTGGGCACAATAAGGGCAAACGTAGTGAAAACCATCGAGGTACGCATCGCCCATATCACAGGCTGGGCAATTTGGAATCTCACTCATAAAAACTCCTTAAAAATGAAATGGATAATCAAAAATGAGGAGAGAAGTGTATCACAATCGCTCGATAAAAAGGAATTTAGCTGAAAAAGCGCCCACTTTTGCGTAAACTATTTTAATCTGAATCAAATTGTCTAACTTCTAAATGGATCAATAAGGAGTCATAATCGATGGCCGCGCGAATCTATTTTTGGGTGAAATGGCTGGTGTTGGGCTTTGTGCTAATTTCGGTTGCGATCACCATTATCACGCTAACGTTTAAAGATTTTAAGCCCAATCCCAACTTTATGGGGAAAAAACGCCCGCCGATCGATCGCTCCTATCAAACCAAAATTGATCAAGCGCTTGACCCAATTCTTGCTGAGCATGCAGGAGAAACGGGGCTTGTGCTCCTAGAGGATAATCTAGACGCCTTTGCCATTCGCGCGATTACGGCGAGAAATGCAGAGCGAACGCTCGATGTTCAATACTATATTTGGAATGATGATCTGACCGGCCATATGCTCGGTATGGAGCTTTTAAAGGCGGCCGATCGAGGGGTTTTTGTGCGGATTTTGCTCGATGATCTTAATGCCATCAATAAAGACTCGGTATTATCTGGATTAGCGGGGCATCCGCAGATTGAGATTCGCCTTTTTAATCCGATTCATAGTCGTCAAAATATCATTACACGCAGCGTTGAGATGGTATTTCGGGGTTTAAGCTTAAATCGTCGCATGCATAATAAAGCGTGGATTGCTGATAGTCAGCTCGCGATTATTGGCGGGCGCAATATTGGTAATGAATATTTCGATGCTGATCCAGAAACCAACTTTTTTGATGTTGATCTTCTGTTAGCGGGAAAAGCGGTAGGGGAGACGGAGGCGATTTTCGATCAATTTTGGGATAGCCCTGCGGTGATTCCGTTTAAGCAGATTATCCCTTGGAAGAAAAAGTCGCTACAAAAACTGCGCGAACGTGAGCTTGAAATTGATGCCGCGGAGCATGATATTCGGGAACTCTATTTGGCAGAGATTAAAGCCTCTCCTTCGATTCGTGAGCTCTTTTTAGGGGAGCGAGAAATCATTTGGACCGATAAGGCGCACGTCTATTCAGATCCGCCTGAAAAAGTGTTTGATGAGAATGAGGACGAATGGCTCGTGAATACGGTTTTACACCGCGCTTGGGGCAGCGCCTCGGAGGAGTTTTATCTCATTTCGCCCTATTTTGTCCCCGGTGAAGCGGGCGTTACCCAAATTTGTGATCTGCGTGAGCGAAATGTTAATGTTCAAATTTTAACCAATTCGTTGGCAGCTAATGATGTGATGATGGTGCACGGGGGGTATGCGCCGTATCGTAAACCGCTCCTTGAATGTGGCGCGACGCTCTATGAATTAATGCCCTTTAATATGGGGAAACGTCAAGGGATTGGGGCAAAAGGCGCGAGTCTGCATACCAAAGCCTTTATTATTGATAATCGTCTCAGTTTTATCGGCTCCTTTAATCATGATCCTCGCTCAGCACGGCTCAATACCGAGATGGGGATCTTATTTGAGAGCGAAGCAATTACCGATAGTTTGAAAGATCTGTATGAAAATCACGTCACCCGACAAAATAGTTACACCCTCTTTTTAGAGGAAGGAAAAATTCGTTGGCGGGATGAAGCGGAAGGGGGTCCAAAAATCTGGACTCGCGAACCGGAGACGGGGCTTATTAAACGAGCAATGACCAAAATAGTGAGCTGGCTCCCGATTGAATCGCAATTGTAGTGATCTGTACTTTAGTTAATCCCGCGTTGATTATTTATAATAAAAATCAGCATGTTGTAGAATGTATTGAATGATTTTGAAACGATACGGGATAACAGGATGAAAACAGATTTAATAAAAAAACTATCTTACCTATTATTTTTAGTCATTATGATGATTGGTATGGCTAAGGCGGAAGAGCAAGACACTCCACAAGTGAAGTATCAATTACATTTTAAGGCGAATTATATTCCTTGTGTAGTTAGAATTAATAATGTATTTATTTTTGATACTTATGATTCAGCGAAAATCCCTAAGCAGTTAAGCTTTGGACAAGATATTACACAGTATTTAGACCAAGGTAAAAATGAGCTATCCATCTTGGCAACCAATATTGCGGAATATATCCCATCTCATAGAATAGAACAGAGCTATTGTGAGGTTGATATTCTTGCCATTTCAAATAATCCTACTACAGGGGACAGAGAGCGCAAAACGGTGAGTAATATTCGTTATTCATATGAAAAGAATTCCAAATGGTTAAAGCGAAATTTTCCTTATTTACTTTCTATTGCTGAGTCGAATATAAATTTAGAAGAGCGCCTATCATCGAATAAAGTAGAGCTAAAACAGTTACCGCATGTTTATGATGCAGACAAAAAACCTGTAGAAGAAACTTTGGCATCACGAGCATTTACTGTAAATCATTACCAACCGTTTAGTTGGGTCAATGATTCGACACCTTTTGAAAATACGCCTGAAAATAAAAAAAGGCTATGGGATAAATATCAAGAGATCTTAAAGGCCGTTGCGGATAAGGATAAAAAAGCGGTGCGTCAATTAGTTGAGCCCGGGGTTTCCGATATGGCGAGGCATTATGGGGATAGCAATGCGGAAGGTCAGTTTGAATTCTCTTTTGCCGATACGTTTTATCACTATTTTAATTTAAACCCCGATGTTTATAAGGCAAATCCATTAACGATCGATGATTATGATTTAGAGATTTATGCAGGGGGTAAGTTGTTCAGATTAAATCAAAAAGGATACACATTAGTTTCACCATTACAGTGGGAAAATAGTGTGAGAGGGACGACGAGGATTTATAATCCGATCTTCACCTTTATTGATGGCAAGATTGTGATGGCCTGGTTTTAGATACATGTTTAAAGCCCCATAAAAAATGCCCGCTGGAATGACTTAACGGGCATTTTTATGAATGATGGATTTTAGATCAGCTTATTTTAAGCTACCGACCATCTCTTCGGGTTTAACCCACTCATCAAATTGGGCTTCCGTTAAGTAGCCTAATTCAAGGGCAGATTCTTTAAGGGTTGTGCCTTTTGCATGGGCATTTTTCGCAATTTTTGCCGCTTTATCGTAACCGATATGGGTGTTAAGCGCGGTAACGAGCATGAGTGAATTATTCACAAGCTCTTTAATGCGGTCGCGGTTTGGCTCGATGCCTACGGCGCAGTGATCGTTAAACCCTTGCATTCCGTCGCCTAGAAGACGTACCGATTGTAAAAAGTTATTGATAATCATTGGGCGGAAAACGTTGAGTTCAAAGTTACCGGATGCACCGCCAATATTGATGGCAACATCGTTCCCCATCACTTGAGCTGCGAGCATTGTCATCGCTTCTGATTGGGTCGGATTAACCTTACCTGGCATGATTGAGCTGCCGGGCTCATTTTCAGGAATCGATAATTCGCCAATGCCTGAGCGCGGGCCTGATGCTAACCAGCGAACGTCGTTAGCAATTTTCATTAATGATGCTGCCAAACCTTTTAATGAACCATGTGCATGAACAATCGCATCAGTGGTAGCAAGTGCTTCAAATTTGTTGGGTGCTGAGGTGAACGGAATGCCGGTAAATTCAGCAATCTCTTTGGCAACACGCTCGGCGTATTCAGGATGGGTGTTGAGTCCTGTACCAACCGCTGTTCCACCAAGAGCTAATTCCGCTAAATGGGGAAGAGCATTTTCAATATGCACTAAATTGTGCGCTAGCATTGCTGCCCAACCTGAAATCTCTTGACCAAGCGTTAATGGTGTTGCGTCTTGAAGATGCGTACGGCCAATTTTAACGATATCTTTAAACTCATCTGATTTTTTAGCAAACGTTGTTTGAAGATTTTTAAGTTCCGGAATGAGATTGTTTTTAATGCTTGAAACCGCTGCAATGTGCATTGCTGTGGGGAATGAGTCGTTTGAGCTTTGCGCTTTATTCACATCATCATTCGGATGCACTAAACGCTCTTCACCACGCACGCCGCCAAGAATTTCACTCGCGCGGTTTGCAAGAACTTCGTTCATATTCATGTTTGTTTGCGTGCCTGATCCGGTTTGCCACACTGAAAGTGGAAATTCCGTATCATGTTTGCCCGCTAACACTTCATCGGCCGCCTGCATAATCGCTTCCGCTTTTTTAGCATCAAGATGACCTAAGTCCATATTCACTTTTGCCGCAGAACGTTTCACGATCGCTAATCCGTAAATAAGGGCTTTGGGCATTTTTTCAGTAGAAATTTTGAAGTTTTGCAATGAACGTTGCGTTTGGGCGCCCCAGAGTTTATCGCTCGGAACTTTCATATCACCCATGGTGTCTTTTTCTATACGAAATGTATCTGACATCGCTTTAATTCTCCTCTTATGAAAGCCATTAAATTATTTCGTCACAACTTTTATATCATGCCATATTTTACCATCTTCTACAGCTCAATTTTTGCTGAAATTGACCGATACAATCATCTTTATCGATGGGACTACACAAATATCCGTTTTCTGCTATGATTCATGGTGAGAAGTAAATATTAGTAAATGTATTTAACCTTGTGTTTAATCGATCAAAAGAGGATTGTCCATGTACAATAGAATTTTATTAACAATCGATGGTTCAGAAAATGCGATTCGCGCAGCGAAAGAAGCAGTTAAAATCGCAACATTATGTCAACACGTGCATGTGGAGATTGTATACGTTATCGCTCCACCAAAAACGCATCGTGAACTGCTCTTAACGCCTACGGATAAAGATAAAGAGAAAATCCGCTCAGAGCGCATTGCGCCCGTCGAAGAGCTTCTCAAAGAAGCTGAGATCGATTACTCTGTGATCATCTTCCACGGTGATCCCGCACAGACCATTATCGACTACGAAGATGAGAGCCAATT
The DNA here is from genome assembly GCA_945619025.1 of uncultured Ignatzschineria sp. Taxonomy (GTDB): domain Bacteria; phylum Pseudomonadota; class Gammaproteobacteria; order Cardiobacteriales; family Wohlfahrtiimonadaceae; genus CALZBJ01. The sequence continues at coordinate 38,342 of CALZBJ010000018.1, forward strand.
TGATCTTTTAGTGATCGGTAGCCGTGGCCTTAACGTGGTTCAAAAACTGATGATG
>CALZBJ010000019.1:0-37667 GCA_945619025.1 uncultured Ignatzschineria sp.
TCAATAGGATATATTATCCTCTATTAGAGTGTCCACCTTCATTAGACCAGAACAACAGATCAATTGGGCTCATCTTTTAAAAAATGGGTTACTGAAAAAGAACGAAAAGAACAAATCCTGCGATTAATCGCAGAGTCCGAAGAAGAATTGGATTTTCACCGCCTATATAACATTGAGTCAAACAGCCTACTTATCGATTGGTGGAGCGAAGAAATTGCATGGCTTTTTGGACAACATATTGTACGACTTGATGATTATATGACTGTCCCTCGTACAAATCGAGGCGTTTCCATTAAAGTAACAAATGAAGATAAAATTTATATTTGGAATGTTTATGAAGGCTACCTAGAATGGCTCGAAGAAAACGAATTTGAAGACTACGATAATCCCGCAGGTATTATTCTCCGCTCTTTAGAGCAAAATAATATGACTTTCCCGGAAGAATTAAAGTACGATCATGTGATGGTTGATGAAGTACAAGATTTTGACAAAAGTTGGTTACTTGCAGTTGTCCAAGTTGCTCGAGTCTCTCTAAATCTAGCAGGCGATCTAGCTCAAAAAATTTACAAACGTAATTTCACTTGGAAGTCCGTAGGCATTCATGTCCAAGGAGGCCGATCTCGTAAATTAAAATCTAGCCATCGTACAACCGTACAAATTATGAATGTTGCTGAATATTTAATTAAAAATGATCAGTCATTACTCGATGAAAATGCCACATCAGCACTCACAAAGCCTAATAAAAATGGTGAGTTAGTTAACTTATTAGTTGCCAATTCCCCCAAAGATGCCTACGACAAGGGCTACCAGTGGATTGCCAATAATTTTAAGCGAATTAAAAGTACTTCTGTTGCTGTCGTTGTTCCCTTTTCAAGACAAATTTATCCTGCACAAAAAACTTTAGAAAAACTGAAAACTCCCGCTAAAGCAGCCAAAGGCGCAAGCCTCGGAGCCTTATCAAGTGGTATAGTCGTAACAACATATCATCAGCTAAAAGGGTTAGAATTTGATCACGTTGTAATATTAGGATTACATGACGAACAGTATCCAAGTCGTTTCTTGAATACACTTTCAGATACTGAAGATATTGAACACGAATTAACTCGACTGCGACGCACTCTATATATGGCAATGACCCGAGCCAAGAAAACCGTAACTTTAGTTGGCTCAATCCCTATTTGCCGATTCTTACAAGATATCCCCGATGAACTATTTAATAAAATATAAAAAAACGCCTAGGTATCAAATCCTAGGCGCTTTTGACTCAACTTTTATTGATTAATTAATGCTTAAAGTGACGCTTTTTCGTGAAGACCATGGCGATGCCGTATTGATTAGCAACGTCGATTGAGTCTTGGTCACGAATCGATCCGCCTGGCTGAATTACCGCTTTAATGCCCGCTTTCGCTGCATTTTCGAGTGTATCAGGCATTGGGAAGAAAGCATCTGAACTTAAGACTTGGCCTTGCGCTTTCTCACCAGCTTGATCAAAGGCGATCTGCGCTGCGCCAACGCGGTTCATCTGACCTGCGCCCACTCCTAAAGTTTGACCTTCTTTCGCCACCACAATCGCGTTTGATTTAACATGTTTCACTACTTTCCAAGCAAAGAGAAGTGCTTTCATCTCTTCTTCGGTTGGTTTGCGTTCGGTCACGATTTCAAAATCATTCACATCGATCACTTCACGATCGAGCTCTTGCACTAAAAGGCCGCCATTAACGGCTGTGGTTGTGAGTTTACCCTCTTTCGCCCCTTCAATCACAGGGTTTTCGAGAAGACGGATATTTTTCTTCGCTTGAAGAATGTCGCGCGCTTCATCAGTAAAGCCTGGTGCTAAGATGATTTCAAGGAAGATCTCGCTCATTTTCTTCGCCGTTGCCGCATCGACCACTTGGTTTGTTGCAATAATGCCGCCAAAGATTGAGGTCGAATCCGCTTCATAAACTTTATCCCACGCCTCTTCTAGCGTATCGCCAAGACCAACGCCGCACGGATTCATATGTTTTACCGCAACCACAACCGGCTCTTTAAACTCAAGCATAATATTCACTGCAGCATTCGCGTCCTGAATATTGTTATAGGAGAGCTCTTTACCGTGTAGCTGTTTTGCAAACGCAAGTGAGTTATTTTCCGCAAGCGGTGTGCGATAGAATGCCGCATTTTGATGCGGGTTTTCACCATATCGAAGCGATTGCTGTTTTTCAAAAGTTAGCGTTAATTTCTCAGGGAACTCATCACCTAATTGCTCTGCAAAATAGCTCGCAATGAGCGCATCATAAGCGGCAGTTGTTTGATACACCTTAAGCGCTAAACGTTGACGGGTTGCAAAGGTGGTATCGCCATTTTCTTTAAGCTCTTTTAACACCACTTCATAGTCTGCAGGATCGGTAATCACTGTCACTGCATCATGATTTTTCGCCGCACTACGCAGCATTGAAGGTCCACCGATATCGATGTTTTCAATGGCATCTTTATATTGCACATTTGGCTTAGAAACCGTCTCTTTGAAAGGATAGAGGTTCACCACCACCATGTCGATATATTCGATGCCGTTATCGGTCATCTGTTTGGTGTGTGAATCATTTCCACGTACCGATAGCAAGCCACCGTGAACCATGGGGTGAAGCGTTTTAACGCGTCCATCCATAATTTCCGGGAAGCCTGTGATATCAGAGATATCTTTCACCGCAATGCCCGCGTCTGCAATCGCTTTTTTAGTACCGCCCGTTGAGATCAGCTCAAAGCCTAACTCTACGAGTGATTGGGCAAATTCGGTAATCCCTGATTTATCACTTACACTTAATAAAGCACGTCTTTTTTTCATTGGACCTTCTTCCTTTATTGTTTCAATAATTTTGCTAAGGTTTGTGGATATAATTTATGTTCTACCTGATGAATTTTTTGAGTTACATCCTCTAACGACTCATCACCCGTCAATTCGATCGATTCTTGCGCAATAATCTCACCGGTATCCATGCCAGAATCCACATAATGGATGGTAATTCCGATGGTTTTGTCGCCCGCTTCAAAAGCCCGCTCAATCGCATCTTTCCCTTTATATTTAGGTAAAAGCGATGGATGAACGTTGATAATATGCCCTTCATAGGCGTTTAAAAGCGTATCGCCAATTAAGCGCATATAGCCTGCAAGCGCGATCCATTCAACCTTGTGTTTTTTAAGCGCTGCTAAAATTTCAGCTTCATAGGCCTCTTTTGAAGCGAACTCTTTTGCGGTAAACACAAAGGTTTCGATCCCTTGTGCTTTGGCTTTTTCAATCACCGGTGCGCCCACTTTATCGCAGACAAGTAGCACGGCTTTTGCCGGAATCTCGCCATAATTGATCGATTTTACAATCGCATCAAAATTAGATCCGGTTCCTGAGGCAAAAATGGCTAACTGTTTCATAGTTCGACCTTACCTGATGCGGTGATCTCACCAATCACACGCCCTTCAGGAAGGAGTTTAAGCGCGTTTTCTTTCTCACTTTGGTCGATCACAATCATGTAGCCAACGCCCATATTAAAGACGTTAAACATCTCTTCAAGCGAAATGCCCGCCGTCTCTTGTAAGAAGGTGAAAACTTGAGGAATCTCCCAACTGCCCGCAGTAAATTTAGCACCAAGGCCTTCAGGCAACATTCTGGGAACATTTTCGTAAAATCCGCCACCGGTAATGTGCGCCATCGCATTAACCTTCACCGATTTAAGAAGATTTAATACCTCTTTCACATAGATCGCGGTCGGCGCAAGCAGTACCTCACCAAGGGGCTTATCAAAGCCTGCGTAGGTTTTTCCGTAATCAAGATCATGCTCTTTTACAATATGACGCACAAGTGAAAAACCATTACTGTGAACGCCGGTTGATGGAAGGCCGATAATTAGATCGCCCTCTTTCACATTCGCTTTGGTGATGCGTTTATCTTTCTCAACCACACCCACCGCAAAGCCGGCAATATCGTATTCACCTTCTTGATAAAAGCCGGGCATCTCCGCCGTTTCACCGCCTAAAAGCGCCATATCAGACTGTCTGCAGCCATCGGAAACGCCTTTCACAATCGCTTCGATCTGTGCAGGATTATTCGATCCACACGCAATATAATCGAGGAAATAGAGCGGCTCTGCACCTTGGGTTAAAATATCATTAACACACATCGCCACGGCATCAATACCGATCGTATCGTGAATATCGGTGATAAAAGCGAGTTTTAATTTTGTACCAACGCCATCGGTTCCTGAAACTAATACCGGTTTTTCATAACCGAGCTCAGAGAGATCGAACGATCCACCAAAATCACCAAAAATGTCCATTGCACCGCGGCGCATGGTGGAAGCCACGTGCTTTTTAATTCGCTCAACAGACTCGTAGCCTGCTTCTAAGTTTACGCCTGCTTTTTTATATGCATCACTCATTTTACAATCCTTTAATGGTTTGCGTCTTCAACCGCATCATATAATTTTGTGGGGTATTTACCTGTAAAACAGGCCATACAGTGGCCGCAATTATCGCCATAACTCTCATCAAGTCCAACCGATTTAATCATACCTTCATCGCTTAAAAACGCGAGTGTATCAGCACCGATATGACGCCTCATCTCTTCAATGGAGAGCTGGTGCGCCATAAGATCATCGATCACGGTAGTATCAACGCCGTAAAAGCATGGATATTTAATCGGCGGAGAAGAAATTCGCATGTGAATCTCTTTCGCACCTGCTTCACGCAGTAGGCTCACAATTCGTTTACTCGTTGTGCCGCGCACAATGGAGTCATCAATTAAGATCACGCGCTTATCTTTCACAATCGAAGGAATCGCCGAGATTTTCATCCGAACGCCCTGCTCGCGCATCGCTTGGTTTGGCGCGATAAAGGTACGCCCAATATAACGATTTTTAATCAGACCCATCTCGTTGGGAAGCTTCGCCGCTTCGGCATAACCGTTGGCCGCTGAGATAGAGGAATCTGGCACACCAATAACGATATCGGCATCAACGTGCGTCTCTTTGAAAAGCTCGATTCCTGAACGCTTACGCACACTATGGACGTTACGCTCGACAATGTCACTATCGGGACGGCTAAAGTAGATATACTCCATCATGCACATCGCGTGGGTCGTCTCATCGGTATAAAATTCCGAGACGAGTTTGCCATTTTCAACATAGACCACTTCGCCTGGCTCAACATCCCGAAGGAACGTCGCTCCGACAATATTAAGCGCACAGGTTTCTGATGAAAAGACATAACCGCCATCTGACAGTTTACCGATCGAAAGCGGACGAATGCCGTAACGATCACGGGCGACATAAACCCCACTATCGTGCAAGAGCACATAACAAAAAGCGCCATCAATCTCTAATAAAGACTCTTTAAGACGATCAACAAAGCTCCCTTTTTTACGGCGTAAAATATGCCCGATAATCTCCGCATCGCCCGAGGCGTGAAAGATCGATCCTTCCGATTCGAGCGTCGTTTTAATTTGCTCTGCATTAATGAGCGCACCGTTATAGGCAATGGAGATTTTTTCCGTCGTCGCAGTTAAATTGATGGGTTGCACATTGGCTGGGCCTTCAGCTCCAGATACCGGATAACGGACATGGCCAATCGCGTGTGAGCCGATCAATTTTTTAAGATGGCGACGATCTTCAAATACCTCCGTCACCAGGCCCTCGCCCTTATGTGTGACGAATTTATTATCGTCTGAAAGCACCGTAATTCCGGCACTTTCCTGGCCACGATGCTGAAGCGCATGGAGGCCGTAGTAAGTCAATGAGGCAGCGCGTTCGTTGCCGATCACAGCGAACACACCACACTCTTCATTTAATCCTCGATCAAACATTAGTTTGCGCCTCTCGCTTTTAAGCGTCGGTGAATTTCGCGATATGCGTCCATCACATTTCCAAGGTCTTGACGGAAGCGGTCTTTATCGAGTTTATCGTCGGTTTTTGCATCCCATAGGCGGCAGGTATCGGGGCTAATTTCGTCCGCAAGTACCACTTTCCCATCAGGATTACGGCCAAACTCCACTTTAAAGTCCACAAGCGTAATGCCAATCTCTGCAAAAAGTTTTTGTAAGAGAACATTAATTTTCGCCACTTCCGAGTAGATCACATCTAACTCTTCTTGCGTTGCTAAACCAAGCGCTAAAGCGTGATCGTTATTGATTAATGGATCGTTAAACTCATCTTTTTTGTAGCAGAGCTCATAGATGGAAGGATTAAGTTTTGTGCCTTCTGCAATGCCAATGCGTTTTGTGAGCGAACCGGTCGCAACGTTACGCGCGATCACTTCCAATAAGATGATATCGATCTTTTGGCAACGCACGTCACGATCATTAATTTGCTCGATAAAGTGGGTCTCGATGCCATTTTCTTCAAGATATTGGAAGATCATGGTAGAGATTTCCGCATTCATCACGCCTTTATCGTCAAATTGTGCTTTTTTCGCGCCGTTACCTGCGGTTGCATCATCTTTGTAGTGAATGATTACTTCATTATCATTCTCTGCGGTGTAGATCTGTTTTGCTTTGCCTTCATATAATAATGTTGCCATGATGTGTCCCCTAACCTTTAGTTAAATTGTCCTGTTACGAACTGAACGGCACTCTCGAAAATCGGAAGCGCTTTGTTGCCTGCAATGTTAATAAATAATCCTGATTCATAGCGATCGACATTCCCCATTAGCCCTAAAATTTGGCCATTAGGAGAGATGAGTCCATCGATATTGTGCGTTGAGCCTGAGATATTGGCCTCTTCTGAGTCAATTGCCTTACCTTTTCCATCGACCCATTGTGACACCACTTGTCCGTTTGTAATCAAGGTTTCAATCAACGCTTGATCACCGATTAAACGGCCGTATTGTGTCGCAAATGGCACGGTGTAAAGATCGCCGGTTTTAACGGTATTTAACCAAGCCGATGCACGGTTAACAATTTTCATTTGACGAAGCGCGGAGATAAGCTCGCCACCTTGGTTTAACGCCATGGTTAAGCCCGCTTTTTTATACTCACCAAATGGGAGTAGACCGGTATTAACAAGCGCACTCATACCGCCATTTAAGCCTAAAATCAGGCCGCCACGTGCGATAAACCGAGTGACCGCTTGTTTTACTTTCGCGTTTTCTAAAATCGTTGTCGCGATACCTGCATTCATTGGCTCATCAGTACTGATAAAGCCGCTTGCGAGCATGAAAATATTAGCTTTTTCAAGCTCGGCCACCATCTCATCAATGGATTCTTCAATCATCGCTTCCGTGAGCATTCTAAAAGGTTTAACCACCACTTCAGCGCCCGCTTTCTCAAAGGCTTTCGCGCTATCGTATTCGCTGTGAGTACCAGGAAATACAGGAATAAAGACGCGCGCCGTATCGGCAAGTTTCTCGCCTTTCACTGTCTCATCTTTAACCGTTTCAAGGCTCTGATCCTCTTTTGAGTAAACGATTGAATTGACATCGCCAAACACCGATTCAAATTTACCGGTATAGGCCGCTTCAAGCGTTGACCCTAAGATCACTTTATCTTGATATTCCACATGATATTCGCTGCGAGTTGTTCCGATATTGATGTAACGATCCGACTCTGGCAGCGGTTTTTTCGTCGTGATGATAAATGCGCCGTATTGCGGTCTAAAAAGATCACGGGAATCGATATTCTCTAAGCTAATGCCGATGCGATTACCAAAGCTCATGGTCGCTAATACTTCCGCTACTCCGCCTTGACGCACCGAGCTTGCCGCAGTAATGCCGTACTCATTGCGCACCGCTTCAAAGGTCTCAAAATTGCGTAAAATTTCATCGTAATTGATGGTATTCGTTGCACATTCTGCTACCGGTAAAAGGTAGATATACTCACCACTTGCTTTAAATTCAGGCGATAGAATTCGATCAACCTGGCTAGAGGTAACCGCAAATGAGACAAGCGTTGGTGGCACATCGATATCATTAAAGGTGCCGCTCATACTGTCTTTCCCGCCAATCGATGGAAGGTTAAACATTTTTTGCGCTTGAATTGAACCTAAAAGCGCCGCAACTGGCTTACCAAATTTCTCTGGAATGTTGTCTAAACGCTCAAAATATTCTTGGAACGTTAAGCGAACACGCGTCCAATCCGCACCGGTTGCCACAATGCGCGCCACCGATTCGATCACCGCGTAGGATGCTCCGTGGAAGGGAGACCATTCGCCAATGTAAGGGTTATATCCGTGAGCGATAATCGATACCGTATTAGTTTCGCCGCTCATGGTTTGAATTTTTTGGACCGAGCTTTCCGCTTGCGTCATCTGATACTTACCACCATAAGGCGCAAGTACGGTTGAACGGCCAAGCGAGAAATCAAATTTCGATTGAAGCCCTTTTTGTGAAGCGTGTGCATATTGCTTCATCAGCGATACCCACGTTTTCTCATTATCGTCTACCACGGTGCGCAGTAAAAGAGGCGATGGAAGATCTGAATCGACAATCACCGCTTCATTTTCTTTACGAATCCCATTGGTATCTAAGAATTCACGAGCAATATCGACGACCTTTTGGCCTTTCCAACGAATCACAAGACGAGGAAGCTCTGTCACCTCGGCAACTTTCACCGCTTCGATCGATTCTTCTTCACAATATTGGATAAAGGTATCCGCATCACTTGCCGCAACCACAACGGCCATACGCTCTTGCGATTCAGAGATCGCGAGTTCCGTTCCGTTAAGGCCTGCGTATTTCGTCGGTACCACATCAAGATTGACATCAACGCCATCGGCCAATTCACCAATCGCAACGCTCACCCCACCAGCGCCAAAGTCATTCGATTTTTTAATGAGCTTGGTCACTTCCGGTTTTCTAAAGAGGCGCACAATTTTACGCTCTTCAACAGGCGAGCCTTTTTGAACTTCAGAGCCTGCCGTTTCAATGGAGCTTGCCGTTTGCACTTGAGATGAACCGGTGGCACCGCCAACGCCATCACGGCCTGTTTTACCGCCAAGCATAATGACGATATCGCCAGGAATGGGGTTTTCACGCACTACTTGATTTTCAGGCACAGCGCCTACGACTGCCCCAAGCTCCATGCGTTTTGCCGCAAAGCCCGGGTGGAAAAATTCTTTAACAAATGCCGTTGTTGAGCCGATTTGATTACCGTAGCTACTGTTACCGCGCGCCGCATCTAAGGTGATTTTGCGCTGTGGCAATTTATTTTCAAGGGTTTCATTAACGGGCTGTAAAATATCCGCAGTGCCAGTAATACGCATCGCTTGATAGACAAATGCACGGCCAGAGAGCGGGTCACGAATCGCACCGCCAACACAGGTCGACGCGCCACCAAAAGGCTCGATCTCCGTTGGGTGATTATGCGTTTCGTTTTTAAACATTAATAACCACGGTTCGATTTTACCATCGACATCCACATCAATCTTAACGCTACACGCATTGACCTCATCGGAGACTTCCATATCCGCAAGCTCGCCGGTTTGACGTTGATAACGGCCAAAAATCGTTCCCATATCCATTAAGGTTTCAGGTTTTTCTAAACGATTCGTTTTCTCGCGAAGCGCTCGATAGGTATCGTACGCCTCTTGAATTTGTTCTTGGAATTGGCTCTTTTCAAAGGTGATGCTGGTAAGCGCCGTTTCAAAAGTGGTATGACGGCAGTGATCTGACCAGTAGGTATCGAGCACTAAAACTTCCGTTTCGGTTGGATTGCGTTTTTCAACATCGCGGAAATATTTTTGAATGAATTCAAGATCCGCAAGTTCCATCGCTAAACCGCCGTGCAGGCGATATTCGATCAATTTACTGCGGGTCATGTGAATGAAATCTTTCACAGAAGGCACCGCTTCAGGTTCACGACTATCGACATAACGCATCGGATTCACCGGTTTTTTCGGATCTTTTAAGCGCGTATCGATGGGATTAAAGAGATAATTTTGGATCGTTTTCAGATCCTCATCGCTTAAATCTTCATTAAAGAGATAGAGCGTTGCGGTGGAGAGCTTTGCCTCCCGTGACGCGCCTTCTAAATAGAGCGTTTCTTGGAGAGAATCGGCACGCTGATCGTATTGACCAGGTAAGCTCTCGATACAGATCGATGGGTGCACCTCGAGCTCTTTAAACAACACTTCTTCATCTAATACCGTTTCAATTAGCTCGGTGTGAAGCGCGTTTTTGATCGTGTCCGCTGAAAGTTCATCCTCAAACTTAAACAGATCATACAGTGCAATCACTCGAACCGATTTTAGGGTCGTAACATCAAGTACGCGGGTTAACTCATCGAACAGAAGGGTCGCTTTTGTTTGATACTCTGGTTTCGCTTCAACAAAAATTCTATTGTTCATACTTTCCTTAGATGCGTTGTTGTGTCGTTCAAAAATAATTAAAGATTAAAAAACTGTTGCTCAAATTCTGACAATATTTCAGGATCAAAGGCATCGAGCGTAAAGGTAATGTGCCCCATTTTGCGATTTTCCTTATACTCTTTTTTACCATAGAGATGAAGGTGCGCATTCGGGTGTAAATTCGGCAGATAATTAAAGAGTGCATTGCGATGCTGCCCTAAAATGTTGTACATCACCGTCGTCGTTTCAAGGGATGTATCCCCAAGCGGTAATCCGCAAATCGCGCGCATATGCTGCTCAAATTGCGAGGTATAACAACCTTCAATGGTGTAATGGCCTGAATTATGGGGGCGTGGCGCCAATTCATTGACATAAATTTTATCGCCCGCAATAAAGACCTCCATCGCCAGCGTCCCTTTCATATCGTGCGCTTCCATGAACGTTTTCAGCATGGTGTGCATCGTTGCCTGTTGGGCTTTATCGATCAGATAATAATCGGCAATCGATTGATGCAAAATATTATTGATGTGTAAGTTTTTCGCTACAGGAAATGTTTTAAATTCACCTGAAGTGCTGCGCGTCCCAATAATCGACGCTTCAAAATCATAGCGAATAAATTGCTCTGCTACCGAAGGAATCCCGTAAAGAATCGCTAAGTTCGGTAAATCCGTTTCGCTTTTTACCACCACTTGACCTTTACCATCATACCCACCTTCTTGCGTTTTCACCACAAAGGGGTAACCGAGCGTATCGACTGCTGTTTGAATCTCAGCTTCGATATCGGTCAAGATAACGTAAGGGGCAACCGGTAGATTGGCGTGGGTGAGTGCTTCTTTCTCGCGTCTGCGATTTTGAGCAATATAGAGTGGCAGATGGCCTTGGGGGATTTTATGGGTTTTCTCGTTAAATTGCTTAACAAGATTGGAATCGATATTCTCGAATTCGTAGGTGACAACATCGCATCGGGAAACGAGTGTTTCAAATCCAGATGGGTCATCAAAGGGTGCAACGATATGATCATGAGCGGCTGAAAATGCTGGTGCCTCGGGAGAGGGGTCTAATACGCAGATGCGATACCCCATTTTATTCCCAGCTTCGGCTAGCATTTTACCAAGTTGCCCGCCTCCGATAATGCCGATAGTTGCGCCTGGTAAAATGTTCATATAGTTTACTAACCTTTACTTTTATTGCTTGTTGTTAGCTAAAACACTTTCTTTTTGCGTGTCGCGAAAGGTTTTAAGTTTTAAAGACAGATCTGGGTTGGATAAGGCTAAAATTTGCGCGGCTAAAATTCCGGCGTTTTTTGCACCTGCATCCCCGATGGCCATAGTGGCAACGGGTACACCGCCTGGCATCTGTACAATTGAAAGTAAAGAATCCTTTCCGCTTAACGCTCGGGACTGAATCGGCACACCAATCACGGGAAGTGTCGTCAGCGAAGCAACCATGCCCGGCAAATGCGCAGCACCGCCTGCCCCAGCAATAATAACGTCATAACCGTTATCTTCCGCTGTGGTAGCAAATGAGAACATAAATTCGGGGGTTCGATGAGCTGAAACGATCTTTACATCGTGAGGAATTTCAAACTGAGTGAGCATGTCGACCGCCTGTTGCATTGTAGGCATATCACTCGTGCTACCCATGATAATAGCGACTTTCTGTTTTTTCATTGAGAAATTCTATCTATTTGAAGTTTTTATAATCAGATAAGCAAAGATTGCTTGTCTATGAAGTGAAAACTTTATAGCACGCCCCCTTTTTTGTCAACTCTATTTTCTCCCAAAATTAAGGGTTTTACCTGCTTTTTCAAGGATAAATCTCTTCACATTAAGATAAATTATTTTGAATCTTTCCATCAATAAATCTGATATTTTGAGCTTTTTATCTCACCGAAAAGAGACCTGTTTTCCGCCTAAAAGGCCGATTAAGCGCTTCAATCTATTTAAAATATTTATTACAACGGGACTACAACGCCAAAATATCGTCTAAAAAGTCACCGCCCCGTCACATCTATTTGCTAATGAAAGAGGCATAAATCAGGATAGAAAATGCGTAAACTTGTCGCAACTCACCCTATTTTTATCTTTAAGTAAAGATACTTAGCATTAAGAACGCGCAGAAATTACTCAATGAATTCCCGCGCGATAAAGCTATTTTGTCGGACGCGTTCCAGCAAATGATCCGATCATGCCATCTTTCTTATTGCTCTGATAATGTCCGGCGAGCTCTTTGGCTGCCGTGCCATTAAACTGCCCCTGCATGTCAACGATCTCTTTACCGTTATTAGCCTTTCCGGTGAATCGATTGCCATTGACTTTTCCCTGTAAATCCACATCAGAGACCACATCATTATTAAAGGTTAACTTTCCGGTCATTTCACGATTTCTAAAATTCACCGTGATTGTGGCCTTTCCATAGTGATTCCCATTTAACTGATCATTAAATGCGTTTTGCAAATGGTCTTTTCCGGTTCCTGCAAAACGAGAATCCGCACCGATCGCCTGCCCCGTATACGTTGCCTCAATGCCTGTAGGCATCTCTGTTAGGCGGGTTGCATTACCACCTGAATAGGCAGTCCAATAAAGTTCTTTATCAAGATCCTCAAGCTTTTTACCAACATTAGCGGCAAACCCAAAAGTGGAATCAGAATCATTTTTATTAAAATCTTTCGCAATCGATCCGTGAAGCGAAACAGTATTTAAATACCCATTACCATTTTCATCAAGGATCAGATCCCCATTTTTATCCAGTTTTAAGTAACCTGAATTATTGGAGCCCTTCACCATATCCCAACCTGCTTCGTTAAGATCATTGGTGCGATAGAGCTCGATCTTCTCGCCCTTATCCCCGTTTAAAATAATACTATATACTTGATCGCGGCTCGCATTATCATCGTTAAATCCTTTATCTAACTCTGATTTTTTAATCGAGACCACATTATCTGACGGTGTCGTACTGCCGCCACCACCCCAAGGATTAATGCTTCCGCCTTGTCCCGTGCCGCCCCCTCCACCGCCACCACCGCAGGCCGTAAGTAATGCGCCGGTTACGAGTAAAACGCTTAATTTTCTCATCATATAAATTCCTCCACCAATCGACTTATCATTTTTCAACCTCTTCACGATACCCTCAAACCCTCTATTTAACAATCACTTATCCCGGTCTTTTTTAATGCCCATTTAATGCATGTCATTTCATTAAGGATTAACAATCGCTTACATAAATAGAATCTTCCCGCAACTGTATGACCGTGATAGTATATAAAGCTTGTGTTTGTTTAATAAACACAGCTATTTTTACACTTAAAATCGAAACGTTTGCAAAAGGATAACACCGATGAGTAGCAAGAAAAGCCCAAGCGTGATTGGGGGAGCCATGATTGCGGCGGGAACGATGATTGGGGCGGGCATGCTCAGCCTTCCGATCGCGTCCGCGGGAATGTGGTTTAGCTGGACCTTAGTAATTATGTTATTAACGGTCTTTTTTATGTATATCACCGCAGAACAGATTCTCGAGGTCAACCTAAATTATCGCCCTGGCGCGAGTTTTGACACACTTGTTAAAGACAATCTCGGGAATGTTTGGAGCTACATTAATGGATTTGCCGTCTCATTTGTGCTCTACATCCTTTTATATGCGTATGTAGTCGGCTCAGGCTCGGTAATCAGTGATACGATTCACGCAAGTACCGGCATTAAAGTCGCCAATCCCTTCTCATCGCTTGTTTTTTCTGTGATCTTTACCGCAATTGTCTGGTGGAGTACCCGCGCGGTGGACCGCCTTTCAACGATTTTACTCGTCGGGATGTTTATCACCTTTATCGCAGCGCTTACCGGAATTTTAGGCTCGCTTGATGTCCCGCGCCTCTTTAACCCAAGCGGTGAGAGCAAATTTGCGATCTACGCCTTTGCAAGTCTGCCCTTCTTCTTAACCTCATTTTGCTTCCACGCGAGCGTCCCAAGCTTTGTAAAATATTACGGCATTGAAGGCTCGAAAATTCGTAAAGCAATCCTTATCGGAATGGCGATCACCTTTGTATTTTATCTCTTTTGGATAATTGCGATCATGGGGAACATCGATCGTTTAGCCTTCTTATCGAAAGGAAAAGATGAAGTGGCGTGGTTATTAAACCAAGTGAGTGCCCCTGAAGCCGCGCGTTATGCTCTTCGCTTCTTCGCATTCTTTGCCGTTGTTACCTCGTTTTTAGGCGCAGGTCTTGGCCTTTTTGATTATATGGCCGATCTATTAAAATTTGATGATTCACGCGGTGGACGCTTAAAAACGGCAGCGGTTACCTTTGTACCGCCGACGATTTTAGGCATGATCTTCCCAAATGGATTTGTCATGGCGATCGGTTATGCGGGATTATTTGCGGCGATTTGGTCAGTCATTGTTCCAGGAATGATGGTGATCACCTTCCGTAAAAACCAAGCAGCATCCGGTAAAACGCCGATCTTTAGAGCCGTTGGTGGCAAAGCGATGCCCTATATTATTATCGCCTATGGTGCGATTGCAGCCATTTCGCATATCTTAGCGGAAGTCTATCAGCTTGAAGCGTTAAACTTCTTTGCCGGTTAATCGCCGATTTAAATAAACGTTTAACTACAAATAGTAAAACTTAAAAACCAGTCACAGATCGATTAAAATAAATCCGTGACTGGTTTTTATTGCCTATTGGTTTTTAGCAGCAAACGATCCCGCCATACCGTTTTCTTTAGAGCTATTAAACGCGCCCGAGAGCTCTTTTGCATTGTTACCGTTAAATTGCCCATTCATCGTTGCGGTATCACTCGCGGTAAAGGCCGTTCCACTAAACTTATTTCCCGTAATTGCGCCATTTAAATCGATTTTACCCTGATTTCCTGGGAGCGTAATATCTCCTTTGAGCGAATGTTTTCCAAAATCAACCGTCAGCAGTGTCTTGCCCTCATGAATTTGATGGGGATATTGCCCGATCGAGCCATAATGCTGACTTTTATCCATGACAACGCTCGCGACACCTGAATAGATCGCCGTTCCAAGTTTTGGCATCTCTGATTTTGGCGTACTTGCCCCGCCGCCATAAGCTATCCAACGATTTTTCCCGCGCCCCTCATCAATATTAACAAGCCCAAAAAACGAGCTAGAATTCGCCTTACCATTTCGATTAAGCGAATTATCCACGCGCCAGAGACGACCTTGATCGTTGCCAAAAGTTGCCACTCTATTATGCCGCTCAATCACCGTTTCTCTGCCGGTTTCATCAATCAAAGTGACTTTTAACGGCTTGCCAATTTGCATACTTTCATCAAGGAGTTTTTGCGGGATTTCAACCAATGGGAAGGATTGCGTTTCCCCTTCAACCGGCGGCTTGGGTACATCAATCACCGGCTTATCCGTATCACCCCATTGCAGCGAAAGCGATGCATCCGCGCCACAGCTCATCAACAGTAGCGCGCTACCTAAAACGCCAATTTTAGCGACAGGAGATAACAATTTAAATGACATGGAGAATCCTCCCTTGATATAAAAAACGCCCCAGATGATCTCTCTGCGGCGCTTTATTTTATGATGTAACTGATGAATGCGATGCGATTCTATCTTCGCGAGCCTTATCGCTTATAAGGGTGAGACGTTGATGCGATTGCCGCTTCCCACCATGCGCACACGTTGCCCGACTTGGAAGGGTGTTGGACCTTGCGTTTGCACTACCGCGATAACGCCACCGCTATCACGCTCGATCTCTAACTCAACCGCACTTGATGCACCAATGGCAGCACCCGCTTTATTGCCTGCAAGACCGCCTAAAATCGCACCGCCGGCAACGGAAATTCGTTTACCTGAACCGCTTCCCACCGCACTTCCGAGCACACCTCCTAAGACCGCACCCGCTGCAGAACCGACTTCCGCATCCGATTTATCTTTCACCGTTACAGGACGCACCGCAATTAGGCGACCATAACTTACGTTTTTCACCTGTTTCGCATCACCTACGGTATAGACATCCCCCGAATAGAGCGATCCATCACTGCACGCAGCTAACACAAAGAGCGATAAAGGGAGTAACAATAATTTTTTCATGAATATCGGTTCCTTTTAATGACTATTTTCACTATTATAACTCATGGTTATCACAATTAACCATATAAACCTAGCTAAATGCACCACCTAAAGCAGATAGCATAGTCCATAATTTCAAAAGGATCGTTCCATTTTATCCCGCGCCACACCCCCGGATGCGTGATAGCGTGCGCTCAAAAAGCCGATCAACCCGAACGACCTTCATCAATTAAATCCATCATTTAACGCTAACGGGAATGCTACGCCCATTTTATACCTATGACGACCGATCGACTCAGTACTAACGCTAAATTAAATCAATTCTCCCCCGCCACGTTCAAAATGGCACTTTCGATGATTATCTTCGGCTCTGTGGGGTTTTTCTCCCAGCATACAGGGCTTCCCGCGCTTGAGCTCGTCTTTATTCGCTGCGTTGCTGCATCACTCTTTTTGGGCTTTTTATGGGTGGTGACCGGAGGCGCAAAACGGGAAGTTTGGCATAAACGTGAAGTGATTCAAATTATGATCTGCGGTCTGTTTTTAATTTTAAATTGGGTCTATCTCTTTAAAACGATCGAATATTCGGGCGTTACCATTGCCATTTCGCTCTACCACCTTGCACCGGTGATTGTGCTCTTTTTGGGGGCCTTTATCTATAAAGAATCGCTCACTCTGCCCGTTGTGCTCGCAATGCTTTTTTGCTTTATCGGCATTATCGCGATCGCTCTTGATAAACCCACTGGCGGCGTTCAGACCGAATTTTTGTCAAAAGGGATTATCTGGGGCGTGCTCTCCGCGGTTTTTTATGCGCTTTTAACCTTAACAGGAAAAGGCATTCATAAGATGAGCGCTTATGCCACAACGCTTTTGCAAGTGGTGCTTGGCGTTGCAATCCTAAGTCCTTTTGTAGATTTTTCTGCTTTTAATCATCTCACTGCAAGCAATTGGGCCTACATTACCGTGACCGGCTTTTTGCATACCGGCATTGTGTTTTATCTCTTCTTTGCGAGCATTCGTGAATTATCAACGCAAACCATCTCAATTCTCGTCTTTTTAGATCCGCTCGTCGCGATCTTTATGGATCTCTTTATTACTGGATTTATGCCCTCTTTCTACCAGTGGATCGGCGTATTACTGATCTTTGGCGGCATGGCGCTTACCCTACTTCCAAAGCGCTACGGGCAATAAAATTATAAATTTAAGAATTTAAAGTTTCAGACAAACAAAAAGCTATTCTCTCTAATAGATGAATAGCTTTTTCATTCGCGCCGTTATTATTTCGATTGACCTGTCCTAAATAATGTTTACAGGTACGCTTAAATCTCAAAATAATAGAGAAGATACGCGATCACAATCACGGTAAGCACAGCACCTAATACCACAGCTGTATACTTTAAAAATTGCATTCTACACTCCCTACGATGCAAGGTGCCGCTTTATACCATGCGCACGCTTGCTGATTTAATGTCTAAATTTATTGAGCCCCTATTGTACCCTGCTCTTCCTCGTTTTTAAAGGAAAAATCGTTTCTAAATGAAAGCGATTCCCATTTATTCATTGACTCTTTGCCCTGCCCAAACTACAATTACCCCATAAAACGACATCTGTAGTCATACTGTAAAAGGAGTGCTTATGGCCGCCGATCCAAAAATCGACATTACCGATTCTGAATGGGAAATTATGCGTGTGCTCTGGACGCAAAAAGAGTGCACCAGCAACGATGTAATCCGCATTTTAAAAGAGAAGATGAATTGGCAACCAACCACCATTAAAACCCTGCTCGCCCGCCTGGTAAAAAAAGATCTCGTCGGCACTGAAAAAGAGGGAAATCGCTATCGCTATCGCCCGCTTGTGTCAGAATCCGAATCCTGGGAAGCGGCAACGGATTCCCTATTTGAGCATATTTGCGCACAGAAAATGGGCCGGAAAATTGCATCGATGATTCGCGCCTCAAAACTCTCATTTGCCGATATTGAGATGCTTGAAGAGACGCTTAAAAAGAAACGTCAAAGCGCCGTTTCCGCCATTGATTGCGATTGTACGCCGGGACAATGCGGCTGCGAGCCTGGTACTTGTAGCGCAACGCAGACGATCGAGCCCCCTAAATCCATTAATTAAGGAGACCCCATGAGCCAAACAACGACTCCCCAAAAAACCGTCAACGCGGATGAGCGCATTCGTCTCAACGTGATCGGTATGACCTGCACCAACTGCTCTGCCGGCGTTGAACGTGTCCTAAATCGTGATAAAGGCGTGGAAAAAGCTTCGGTCAGTTTTGCCAATAAACGCGCCATGGTCTCGTTTGATTCCACTAAAACCGACATCGACACCCTAATTAAACGCATCCAGCGAGCGGGATTTGACGCCATTGTCGATGATGAATTTCACCGTGAAGAGATGGAAGCTGCGCAAAAAGCCTCCCTCCAAAAACTGCAAAATAGACTCATCATCAGCGCCCTTTTAAGTGCGCCGATGCTCCTTGGGATGATCTTCCAAATGCTCGGCAGTAATGCGGGCTGGGTCAATTTCGTACATACGCCTTGGGTTCAATTGCTCCTCACAACGCCCGTTCAATTTTGGATCGGTTCGCGTTTTTATAAAGGCGCCTACACCTCCCTTAAAAATCGCTCGCCCAATATGGATGTACTCGTTGCGCTTGGCACTACCGCCGCGTTTCTCTACAGTTTTTATAATGGCTTTCTCGGGAGCAATCCGCACCATCTCTATTTTGAGAGTTCCGCGGTCATTATCACCCTCATTTTGCTCGGGAATTTCTTTGAAGAACGGGCAAAAAGTCGCACTGGCGCGGCCATTAAAGAGCTGATGGAGCTCCAAGCAAAAACGGCAATTCGTATTGATGAAGAGGGGAATGAGAGCGAGATCGCCATTGAAGAGGTGGTAATTGGCGATCTTCTGTTAGTCCACCCGGGGAAAAATATTCCCGTCGATGGCGTTGTAGTCAAAGGTCACTCCACCATCGATGAAAGCATGTTAACCGGTGAATCAATTCCCGTTGAAAAAGGGGTTGAGAGCGAGGTATTTAGCGGAACGATCAATCAGAGCGGCATTATCACGCTCCGCGCCACCAAACTTGGCCATGAGAGTACGCTCGCGCGCATCATTAAGATGGTCGAAGAGGCTCAAGGAAGCCAAGCACCCATTCAAAAAATCGCCGATCGCGTCTCAGCAATCTTTGTCCCGACCGTTGTCACCATTGCGCTCTTAACACTCGTTATCACGTGGTTTATCACGCACGATTCCGCCAAAGCGATTATGCATAGCGTCGCCGTATTAGTGATTGCTTGCCCCTGCGCGCTCGGCCTTGCAACCCCGACCGCCATAATGGTGGGCACAGGTCTTGGCGCTCGCAACGGGATTTTAATTAAAAATGGTGAAGCCCTTGAGCGAGTTTCAAAAACAAACGCACTCATTTTAGATAAAACCGGCACCATTACCGAAGGGCATCCTGAAGTGACTGATTTTATCGCACTTAATACAACCTCCGAGCAAGAGGCGTTAACCATTTTAACCGCGCTTGAGCGTAACTCAGAACATCCCCTTGGAAAAGCGATCTATCGCTACGGATCGGCTCAGTGTGACACCCTTCCCGAGGTAACCGATTTTAATACGCTCGTCGGATCAGGCATTGAGGGAACCATTGACGGAAAACGCTACTTTGTTGGCTCGCCCCGCTTTATGGCTGAGCAGTCGATCAATCTTAGCGCACACGAAACAGCTCAAACCGAGCTTGAGGCGATGGGAAAAACCGTCATGCTGTTAAGCAGTGAAACCGAATTAATCGCAATGATTGCTGTGGCTGACAACGTGAAAGCCCGTTCAAAAGAGGCGATTGCTTCTCTTATGAATCGAGGAATCGAGGTCTATATGATGACCGGTGATAACAAGCGCACCGCAGAGAAAATTGGCGCCGATGTTGGGCTCGATTCCAGCCATATTTTTGCCGAAGTATTGCCAGAAGATAAAGCGGCGCACGTTGCAACGTTGCAAGCGGAAGGGAAAAACGTGGCCATGGTGGGCGATGGGATGAATGACGCACCCGCGCTTGCTCAAGCCGATACCGGCATTGCCATGGGAACCGGCACAGATATTGCGATCGAAAGCGCCGATATCACCATTATGAATGGCGATCTTATTAACCTCAATCGCATGCTCAATCTCTCTCATCTCACCATGCAAAAAATCAAGCAAAATCTCTTCTGGGCATTTATCTATAACTCCATTGGAATTCCTTTTGCAGCGCTCGGGTTCTTAAGTCCGATTGTCGCCGGTGCTGCGATGGCCTTTAGCTCGGTCTCCGTAGTCACCAACAGTCTTCTTCTGAATCGGAAAAAGATTTAGCTTAGACACATTAAAATCATTATTTGAAACGCCCTCATCATGAGGGCTTTTTTGCTCAAAAAGCATGCGGTATTTTTTAACGAAAATCTTATAATAAAATGCTAATAACGTTTAGCGTTAATGACAATAAAAATCCATACAAATAATACACCTTGAGAGCTTCATTATGACTGATACCAAAACGTACTTACAAACCCTACTCAATCATGAAATCCCGTTAACTTACGCCCTTGGAATCGAAGTGGAATCGTGGTTTGACAGCCGTCTTACCCTGAATCTCCCGCTTAAACCGAACATGAATCACATGAGCACTGCTTTTGGTGGAAGCATCTATTGCGCGGGCGTTATTGCTGGCTGGAGCTGGGTGCATCTCTATCTCAAATCCCATGACATTACCGAGCCGCATATCGTCGTGCATCACGCCCATATCGATTATCATCTCCCCGTTAAAGCCGATGCGCTTGCGATTTGTAATCCCCCTGAAGTTAAAACGCTTGAGAAATTTACCAAGGTATTTAAACGCTACCAAAAGGGACGTTTAGAGCTTGTTACCACCATTGAAGTAGAAGGCGAGATTGCCGCGACCTTTACCGGACAATTTGCCGTTTATTGCGATTAATAAACGATTAATGGGCGATTCAATTATTGCGGGCATAAAAAAAGACACCCCGGAGGGTGTCAAATAACGATCGTTAAATTGAACGATCGGGGAGGAAAATAATCTCCTATAGTGTAGGAGAGTTTCGTCATTTATTTGTGAATATTTTCAACAGCCCCGATATTTATCGTAAATGACGCTTCAATTGAGCCATCCGTTAGGCCGTCACCTCAAAATAATCGACGATCATTTGAAAGTTTCTCCGCCCCATCCACTCGTTCACATCAAGCTTAAAGGCACAATGAACACGGCGCGCATTATCGACGATTTGATGGGCTTGAAAAAAGGCGATCGCATCGAAAATTTCACCAAATTGCGGGTGTTTCAACGTCATTTTAATGTGCTGATCTTTTAAAATGCGATAGTTCATCAATTCAAATTCCGCATCAAAACAAGGCTCGGGAAATTCTTGGCCCCACGGAAATGCAAGCCGAAGCTGATCGGCAATCCGCGTGCTATAGGCTTCTATCGGAAGCTCGCCATCACTATAAATCACCTGATTAAAAGTCTCATCGCTCACAAAGCGCGACACCTCCTCCTCAAGCGATTCACGAAATTCATCAAAATGACGCTCAAGGAGCGATAATCCCGCCGCCATCGCATGCCCACCAAAACTTAAAATCATGCCCTGATGCTTTTGCGCCACATTGCTTAAAATATCGCGAATATGGAGGCCTTTAATGGAGCGCCCTGAGCCTTTTAAAACGCCCTCATCATCATAGGCAAAAATAAAGGTCGGACGGAAATATTGCTCTTTAATCCGCGAAGCAACAATCCCGGTAACGCCCTGATGCCAGCTCTCATCATAGAGCGCGATACTATTGGGAAGCGTCTCTTCTTTGAGTTTCAACGTCGATAAAATCACATCGGCTCGTTCGCGGGTCTCCCCTTCAATCTGCCGGCGTGCTTGATTTAATTCATAGAGCTCAAAGGCATATTTTCGCGCAGTAGGATAGTCATTGGCGAGCAGACATTCAATGCCGATCGTCATATCATCAAGGCGCCCTGCCGCATTTAAAAGTGGCGCAAGTCCAAATCCAATATCACTTGTTGAGAGCGAATCACGATCTTTCGAAGAGGCTTCAATCAGCGCATTAATCCCGTGAATCGTGCGACCATGACGAATCCGCGCGAGTCCCTGCTGAACCAGTCGGCGGTTATTAGCATCTAGCGGCACCAAGTCCGCAACGGTGCCGAGCGCAACAATATCGAGATATTTACCTAAATTGGGCGGATTATCCCCAAAATAGCCCTCTTCATGAAGCCGGGAACGCACACTTAAAAGAAGATAATAGATCACCCCAACGCCCGCAAGCGCCTTACTCTCAAAGGGGTCGCTCTCTAAATTGGGATTCACAATCGCATCCGCATCAGGAAGCGTGTCAGGAGGCAAATGGTGATCGGTGACAATCACCTTCATTCCAAGGGATTTCGCAAGCGCAACCCCTTCAATATTCGAGATTCCATTATCAACCGTAATTAAGAGATCCGGCACCTTATCATAGGCAAGTTTATTGACGATACTGCGGGATAATCCATACCCATCAAAAACCCGATGCGGCACCACATAACGGATATTTCGATGTCCAAATTCATGGAAAATCCGCATCGATAACGCAATGCTCGTCGCGCCATCCACATCATAATCGCCTACCATCACAATCTCTTGATTCTCTTTAATTGCAGTGACCACAAGGTCGGTAGCCTTTTCAATATTTAAGAGCGAATGGAACGGTAAAAGATGACGCAGCCCGAGATCAAAATCCTCTTCCGAGGTGAGCGAACGGCGCTGTAAGATGGTGTTAATAAAATCAGGATAGAGCTCAGATTGAAGCGAATGCTTCGGCTCACGACGAATAATTTTCATAGAATATGGTTTAAATAGAGGTCAAAATAGAAGGCAAAAAATCGACGTTATTCATCGATCATTTAGCATAATCATTAAAATGATAGCTCACTTTCGGGCGACGCAGGCTAAATCTAAAATTAAAGCCCCGCTCATACTGGTAGCGGCAGCCTAACCCATCATCAATAATAAGGCGCCCCACAGTTTTATTCTCAACCGCCCGCATCACCGGCTCAAGATATTTAGCAATTAAGCGCTCGCGCGCCGCTTCCCACAGCGAAAAACGCTCATAAGAGAGCTCGTATAGGAGCGTGTCATCAATAATGCAGATCTGTTTATGGTTTTCAATCATCTGATCGATATCGGCAAGCCCAACGTCAAGATCAAAATACGCTAAGCCCAAATGTTCCGCCAGCCCACGATAGATCGGGTTTTGCGCGAAGATTGCCGTATAGTGATAATCTTTTACGAGCGGGATTGTACCGCGATTTCCCCAGGGCCAAATGTATTGAATCGGCTCTTTTTGGCGCTGATTAAGCGGTAAATTTTGCAACCAATTGTGCGCTTCCTTAAACCGCAATTGCCATAGTGGCGCATCACTGCCAGAGAGCCCAATCGTACGGAGATTCCGATCTTGAATTAGCCAAGGCACCGTTGACGAAACATCCGCATAATCCCCAAGTGAAAGGTACCAATCGCCCTCTTTAGTAATGATCGAATCTTCCGCAAAGGAGAACTCTGCCGCAAACGCGCCGGCGATTTCATGGACAATTTTCGGATTAAAATTAATGCGATTATGACGATTTAAAAGATTTAATTTAAACCAATCGGTGGTTTTAGAACGAAAGCCAATTCCGCGAATCCCATACCACGCCCACGGCACCTGATCAGAGATGCTAAAAAGCTCAGTTAATGTCGCTTGAAATGGCGCAAACGGTTGCGCACTGTCGTAGGGTGTCACCGTTTTTGAGGAACGGCTAATCATTTTATCGAGCGATGAGTTCGAACTGTAATTTTCCAGCAACGGCTTCCAATCGGAATCTAAAATCCCGGTAAACCCTGGTAACAAGAAAAAAAGAGTCGGCTTCATACTTATTTTTCAATAATAAAGGTGTAGATTCCGCTTGCTTCGGAAAATTCTACAAGTGTGGAAGATGTACGACTCAAATACGCTTTGAAATCGATCTCGGCATGGGCATCGGTTGCGAGGACTTTTATGCGCTCGCCCTCCGCCATATCGCGCAGTGCTTGTTTGGTTTTCAAGATCGGCATTGGACAATTTAAGCCTGTTAAATCAAGTTCTTTCACGCTTGTATTTGCTCCATTAAAATCACCCCTGCATTTTTGGGCAGCGGGCGAGGTCATCTGTCGTCAATTTATATATTATAGTTAAAATAATTGAGTCATCGTATCATAAAAAGCGTACGCCATCACGATTGCGTCTTCCCGCTTCTCAGTTTCGGTTGGATAATAGTTTTTCCGCAATCCTATCTCATTAAAGCCGCGTTTTTCATAGAGTTTGATCGCTGGAATATTGGATTTTCGCACCTCTAAGATCATCATCGAAATCGGCGCGTTTTTTGCACTTTGTAAGAGATAATCGAGCAGAAAGCCACCATAGCCACGCCCCTGAAAAACGGGATCTACCGCAATATTAAGCAGATGTAATTCATCGGCAATCTGCGATAAGAGCGCAAACCCCACGATTCCCTCTGTATCACTTTTCAAGAGAACTTTTGCCCCTTGAAAGTGCATCGCGGTATCAAACGTTTTCTGATCCCACGGCACCACATGCGCCGCTTGCTCAATGCGATAAATTTGATCGAGATCACCTTTATGAATGGCAAATATTTGCAGCGCGCCATCATCACTTTGAAAGAGTGCTTCCATCACACGAGTGCTCCTTTAATGCGTTTTAATTGTCGCCAACTTGCCGCTTTTAAACGAATATTTTGTGAAATAAGTTCAGGTCTTGGAAGCAGATAGGTCGGATACTCTTTTCCGCCCAATTCAAGTGTTTGAGGCCGTGACGCAAGCTGATCATAGGGAATCTCTTTAGAGAGCATATTCCGCGCAACATCGCGCCCAACCAGAACAATCACCTGCGGATTAATCGTTTCAAGCTCGGCGATTAAATGCATTTGACAGCACTCTTTTTCATCCTCACTTACCGGCGACAGTTGCGCGGGCATGCATTTTACAAAAGGCGTGATATAGAGCGATTCAAGTGACAGATCAATGGCTGAAAACAGCTTGGCAAAAAATGCTCGATCCTGCTTAATAATCACTTCCCCTACCACCGCTTCACTTCGAAGGGGCGCATCGGTAATGATGAAAATCCCACTCTCGCCACTACCAAAACCCACCACCGGTTGCGGACGTGTTAAATGAAGCTCACACGCGGTGCAATCATGGATCGCTTGCTCAAGCTCCGATAAATTCTCTTTCGGTGGCAGAATAAGGCGTTTCGGTGGATCAATCAGTGGCGCTAATGAGACCGTCACTACCGAATCATCCCCCTCTTCGATCACTTGATTGGAAAGCGCATGGGCCTTATCCATCTCCGCTTTCATCTGCTCCGCAATGGAGTGTTGAGGCTGAGTGTTAGACTGAGACTGAGCTTGAGGCTGCGACGGTAACGCCAACGGCTCCACTGCAGGCTTATCATTTCCCAAAGAGGCCATAATCGCACGCACACTTTGCGGTGCACCGCTTGATTCACTCGGATTATATGACGAGCCCTGCGATTCACCATACGAACCAGGATGACCATAGGGATTTTGCGATTGATTGGCGCTTTGACGCATCTCACGATATTCCACCGCAAGCGTTTCCGCCTCTTCACGGTTATACCAGAGCGGTATCCCCATCGCATTAAGATAACGATATTGTTCTAACGGACCGTAAAGTGCCGCTTCTAACTTATCCATCTCATCCATCTCGTTCTGCTCAGCTAAATAATCGGGCATTATGAACGATTACGACGCTTTAATTGCGCACGACGATAGCAACGGCATCCCATATAAACAGGGCCTGAAAACCCATAAATCAACATGGTTAAAAAGAGTGTTTTCGCCGGAGATGCCAGTAAAAATCCGCTATAGACGACAACGGGGATCAGTGCAAAAAACTTCACTTGTTTATTCATATTGATGGTTTTAAAGCTGTAAAACTTCACGTTTGAAACCATCATCAGCGCCGTATACACCGTTAAAATAAGCGCCACATACTCCATCTGTTCGCCGGTTAATCCCACCGCCATGGAAAACCATACAAGTCCCACCACGATCGCTGCCGCCGTTGGACTAGGCATCCCGATAAAGAAACGTTTATCAACGCTACCAATTTGCACATTAAAGCGCGCTAAACGTAACGCCGCACAGGCAAGATAGAGATAGACTGCAAACCAGGAAAAATTCGCCACGATCTTAATCGTCGCATCGTTCATTAAGCCTTTAAGCGACCATTCATAGATAATAATCGCCGGCGCAACGCCAAAGGAGATCAAGTCCGAGAGCGAATCATACTGCTCGCCAAAGGCACTCGAGGTATTTGTCCATCGAGCAACGCGTCCATCCATTCCATCGAAAATCATTGCGATAAAGACCAGCATCGACGCTTTAATATAGTAGCCATCAAGCGCTAATAAAATTGCTGAGAAGCCTGATAAAAGCGCCGCTGTGGTAATTAAATTAGGTAAAATGTAGATGGGATTACCTTTGGGTTTATTGGTTTGTTCTGACATAATAAATCGTACTGAAATTCCGAAAATGGGAGGAGTGATTAGTATAAGGGCTCTCGCTTGATATTTAAAGCGCGAACCTTTATCTTACTACACTTCGGCCTCTTCTTTACTACTTGCGAGTCAAACTTTATGTCAAAACCGATCGTCTCTTTAATTTTAGCCATGTCTGAAAATCGCACCATTGGGGATAATAATGCGCTTCCTTGGCACCTTCCCGATGATCTTAAGTTTTTTAAAGCGCATACTACTGGCAAAACCGTCATTATGGGGCGTAAAACCTTCGACTCAATCGGTAAACCGCTTCCTAAACGCACCAATATTGTGCTCTCTCGCAATGAAAAACGTGAAATTCCCGGCACGATCTGGGTCGCCTCGATTGATGAAGCCCTTGAATATGCAAAAAAGGATGACGAGGTGATGATTATGGGCGGCGCGAATCTCTATAAGCAGGCACTTCCCTATATGGATCGCCTTTATCTAACGCGCGTTGATGCGGTGATTGAGGGGGATACGCAGATGCCCGAAATTGATCTAACCGGTGCAACCCTCACCTTTGAAGAGCATCATGAGAAAGATGAGCGTCATGCCCATGAATTTACCTTCCAAATTTGGGATTTTAATCGCGCTTAAATTTAATTAAATATCAAAACATTAATCGACCAGACACTAAAAAGCTCCAACTCGATCATGATCCGTTGGAGCTTTTTTGTATCAATTCAATTAACTCATTGCGTACTAATGTATTACATCAAACGCTTAGTCGATCGCTTTTGCAAGTTTCTCAGCTAAACCGGTGTATGTACCAGGCGTTAACGCTTTGAGCTCTTTTTTCGCATCGGCAGAGAGTTCGAGTGAATCGATAAATTCATCTAATTGTGGTTTGGTGATGCGTTTACCACGCGTGAATTTTTTGAGACGCTCGTATGGACGATCGATTCCGTCACGGCGCATGACCGTTTGAACCGCTTCACCCAATACTTCGACGTTTGCGTTTAAGTCTGCCATAAGCGCTTCTTCGTTCACTTCAAGTTTTGAGTGACCGCGGAGTAAGCTCTTATAACCAATCAGTGAATAACCAAATGCTGAGCCTAAGCTACGAAGCACTGTTGAGTCACTTAAGTCACGTTGCATACGTGAAATTGGAAGTTTTTCCGCAAAGTGATTGAAAAGTGCATTGGCAACGCCTAAGTTTCCTTCCGCGTTTTCAAAGTCAATCGGGTTAACTTTGTGTGGCATTGTAGATGATCCCACTTCATCAGCGATCATTTTTTGGGTGAAGAAATGATGGCTAATGTAGTTCCACGCATCGCGTGCCCAGTCAATATAGATGGTATTAATGCGCGCCATAATGTCACAAAACTCTGCGATATAATCGTGGCATTCGATCTGCGTTGAGTATGGGTTAAAGGTTAAACCTAAATCGTTTTCGATAAAGTCTTGGGCAAAGCCTTCCCAATTAAAGTCAGGATAGACCACTTTGTGCGCGTTATAGTTACCCACCGCACCGTTGATTTTACCTAAGTATTCTTGCGCTGCGAGCTGCTTCATTTGACGACGAAGGCGATAGATTACGTTGGCAATTTCTTTACCTAATGTGGTTGGCGTTGCCGCTTGTCCGTGTGTGCGTGAAAGCATGGGGACAGAAGCATTGTCGTGCGCCATTTTTTTAAGTGAATCGATCACTTCTTCGAGCTCAGGAAGTACGATTTCATTGATCGTCTCTTTAAACATTAAGCCGTATGAAAGGTTGTTAATGTCTTCTGAGGTACAGGTAAAGTGAACAAATTCTGATGACGCGGTTAATTCATCATTACCGTGCGCTTTAACGCGATTTTTGATCCAGTATTCAACCGCTTTCACGTCGTGGTTTGTTTCACGCTCAATCTCTTTAACTTCCATCGCATCGTTCGGTGAAAAGTTTTTCGCAAGATCGATTAAGAATGCCTTTGCATCATCACTAAAGTTAGGAATCTCTTTGAAATGGGGCTCTTCAGCGAGTTTGATGAGCCATTTGATCTCAACAAATACGCGGAATTTGATTAAACCATACTCGCTCACCTCAAGGGCCAACGCTTTTGTACGGTTCGCATATCGCCCATCAAGAGGTGATACAGCTAAAATTGAATTGATACTCATTACATCTCCTTTACTTATGACTCAAAATGTCCACTTTAGACGTGAGCACAGCTGACAAAAATAATCCCCAACCAATAATAAAGAGTAGACCACCTATGGGGGTAATGTAACCTACGTTTTTAACTTGAATTAGACCGATCGCATAGAGGCTTCCCGAGAAACAGAGCGTCCCTAAAATAAAGGCGATCCCCGCCATTTTTAGAAGGCGACGATTCGATAGAAAGACCATCAAAATACCGGTTAAAATGATCGCAATCCCATGAAACATCTGATACTGAACGCCGGTATGCCACACAGGCAATTTCGCCCCTAAATGTGGTGCTAACGCGTGCGCGCCAAATGCTCCTAAAATAACGGCAAGGAGTGAAAATATTGCTCCAATTGAGATTAAACCTTTCATAGCCTTCCTTCTATTTTGCTTCGTTTCTCTATTAACGTACTGTCTGCCTTAATCGCGCCTTAACCAATCTGCAATTAATCAATTAACGCTGCGATCAAATCTGCCGTTGGGCGCGCAATTACGGCCTTTTTACCATTAGACACGATCGGACGCTGTAAGACGCGAGGATTTTCTGCAATAAAAATAAATTTCTCCGGTGCAGAGAGCGAATGCCACGAACCTTCAATCATTTTAAATTCATCTTCGCCCGTACGCACCATCGCATCAAGATCGCCGCCAATTAAAGTATAGAGCGCTTGAATATCGTCTGCCGTGAGCGTTCCTTCGAGATAATTGACCGTTGTAAATTCGATCCCATTTGAAATTAAAAACTCACGCGCCGCACGCGATTTTGAGCAATCACCGTTGTAATAGATCGTCCACATGATCGAGATTCCTTCTAATATTTGATTCTATTTACTAAATTAACAATTATTTAATCTATCTTTAAATTATAACGTATTTTGCCGGCCAATTTTAGCCTATGCAACGGTTTTAGGTGGCGGTGCATGATAAAGCCAACCGCGCCCTGTTTGGCACGACGCCTCAATTGCCGTTTCTTCTGCTTCATTACTGATTGAGAGCCCAAATCCGGCATTTAAATCCGCATCTTGCAGCGGCCATTTTGTGCCTGTAAGCGTAACGCCCGTTAGATCTTGCAGCGGTAAAATGCTGATAAGATCACCTTTTTGAGCAGGAAAAGTATGGGAAGAATCGGTAAGCGTTTCTAGAAATTGAATGCCGTCAGAATAGATAAAATGCGTGGTTGAATATTGGAGTGGTAGCATTAAGAGCGCCATTTGATGATCGAGCCGCCCGCCCATACCGCCGAGCATAATAATGGAGTTAAATCCGCGCCGAATCGCTTCGCTTATGGCAAGTTCAGTATCGACTTCCGACTTTTCTCGCGGATGAACAATGTGTGGAATCGAGTGATAAAAGGTTTGATCATCATGGCTTGAAGAATCAAAATCCCCAATCCAAAGATCGGGGGTAATATTGAGCGTTTTAGCGTGTTCAATCCCCCCGTCCACTGCAATAATTAGCGCTCGATCTTTAATAAAATGAGCAATCCGCTCGGTCATCACCAGCGTCCCTGGAAGCAGTAAAATCGCGGAGGAATGAGTCATACGTTACGCCTCGACCTCTCTATTTTCCTGCTCGCCCGCCTCTTCCATGGCAAGTTTCAAATCATCGAGATTTGGCAGCGCTTTAATCACCCGATCGGGTTCAATGTCCGCCACATGATGGCGACGTTTTTCATTAAAGATCACAATACTATTTTCAAGATCGATCGGAACCCACTCCGGCGTTTTAAGGCGCATTAGCGCAATCACCGGCACTTTTACCGCATTTGCAAGATGCATCACCGCCGTTTCAACCGAAATAATGAGATCCATCACGCCGAGCATCGCTGGCAATTGGAAAAAGTTTTCCGTCGCACTAAAGAGATGGACATTTTGAATATTGGCCGCATCGAGCTCCGCTTTTGTCGCCGCAAAAGCTTCCGGAACCGAGTTCACCACAAAGAGCGTATCGCGCCACTCCGGCATCTCATTCATTTTTTGGATCAATTCGATCACATGGGTCATCGGCCAGCAACGTTTTTTATTTTTCGCAAATGAGTTGATAAAGACACGGCGTTTTTGTACAGCGTCCAAACGTATCATCTCTTCATTTGCCCAGGTTTTCCACGTCTCGGAAATCTCAATAAAGGGATATTTCTCTTTTTTAGAGAGCTCAATATTACCGATCTGTTTAAACCAATGACCATATTCATCGCTCACATGATGTTCGGGCCCGCGTTCAGCCGGTTTCACCTCAATGCACGCATCGAGCGATTTACGAATCTTTTTCGCACTCAATTGGAAAAGTCCTGGCTCAAAATCCATCGCACAAGCAAACCCTCTATCGCCGGCAATTTTACGCGCAAGGGCTGCATAATGAGAGGGGGATAATGTCGCAAGAGAGACCACCGCATCATACTGCTCCGTGCGCGCTAAATTAATCGCTGCTTCATAAAGATCGGGACGATAATTTGCGCAATAGACCGTATTGTAAAACGGCGTTGTTTTGATCCAATCGTAGAGAGAATAATTCTTTAAAGCCTCCCATTTTGTCTCATCGGAGGTGCGGCGACGATCATCAATAAAAAGATCAATCTTAATGTGAGGATAGGCCTCATGAAATGCCTTAAAGCAATTTTGCAGATAGGTGTAATCACCGATGGCGAGATGCACAATAAAGAGAATTTTATCGGCGTTTTGAAGACGTTCGAGCGGGATAATTGGGTTTATTTCAGCTGTCATAACATTCATTTAATCGATTTACGGAGCCAAGCTCCTATTTATACCACTAAAGAGCGATCGCTTGGGGATTTATGCTAGCAATTGTACAGTTTTTATAGATTAAATGTGTTTTTAATTTTTAGCAGGTATAATTAAAAGTCTCAAATTGAGCAACCAAATTCATTCAACCATATGAGGTTTTATAAAGATATGAGTTTTAACAACGTTCCTGCAGCGAATGATTTAGATAAAATTACCCAAGATTTCAACTGCATCATTGAGATTCCTGCTGAGTCTGATCCTGTTAAATATGAAGTCGATCACGATACAGACCTAATCTGGGTTGACCGTTTTGTCGGCACTAACATGCGTTATCCTGCCAACTACGGCTACATTCCACAAACATTATGTGATGATGGCGACCCGCTTGATGTATTAGTGATCACCCCATTCCCATTAATTCACGGTTCAGTCGTTCGTTGTCGCCCACTTGGCGTTTTAAACATGACTGACGAATCCGGCGGTGATGCGAAACTTGTGGCAGTACCAATCAGCAAACTTTGCCCTATGTATGACAACATCCAATCGCTCGACGACCTTCCCAAACTCCTTGTAGATCAAATCGAATTCTATTTCGCAAACTACAAAGGGCTTGAAAAAGGCAAATGGGTAAAACTTGATGGTTTTAGCGATAAAGCCGCAGCAGAAGCTGAAATCATGAACTCACTTAAACTCTTTAACGAGAAAAACCAATAAGCATTTTCCCTGTTTAAATAAAAGTGATAGAAATGAAAAAACCTCTTAAGTGCGATTCACGCCTAAGAGGTTTTTTACTACATCAATTACGAATCAATTAGAATTTAATCAAGTTTAATACTCAATTTCGTTATTTAAAATAAGCTCCGCATCTTCGATCTCATGGTGAGCCTCTTCACGGATCTTTTTATATTGTTCAAAAAATTGATGCTGGAAAATACACATGCGGATCGCGTTACGATATTCCCCATCGCTGAAGAATTCATGTTTTAGCACACCCTCCACCTCAAACCCAAGTTTTGAGTAGATATGTTTCGCCTTTTCATTCGCTTCATCGACAACGAGATAGAGTTTATAGAGATTGAGCGCTGAAAATGCATAATCCATCGCAAGCATGGTGGCAACTGAGGCGTACCCATGCCCCTGATGATTTGGCGCGATGATAATCTGAAATTCTGCCCGGCGGTGCGCGTAGTCGATCTCCATTAATTCAACGAGTCCAACCTTGCTCTCGCCCAGCACTTTTTCAAGCACGAAACGGCGCTCACTCTTGTCATGAATGTGTTTGTGATATAGATCGGAAAGCTCCAAAAACGATTCATACGGCTCTTCAAACCAATAACGCATAATCATCGCATTATTATCGAGCTGATGCACAAATCGTAAATCTTCCCGCTCAAGCGGTCTAAGCTTTAAATAACTATCACGAATCATGGTTTCTTACCCTCTTTGGTAACAAAAAATGATAGATCACAACGGGAATGGCTGCGTATTAAATCCACCCTTTAGGGCTTCTTACGCTTCTTTATCAAACGCTTCGTTTGCCGCTTTCTGCTCCGCGCCAGGCTTACAGAAAAGCTCGTACATGCATTGAAGTAACGTCAATACTTTTTGGCTTTTGATGGAATAGAAAATACGTTTTCCATCGCGACGGGTATCCACTAAATCTTCATTGCGCAAAACACCAAGCTGCTGGGAAAGCGTCGGTTGCATGATGCCGGTTTTTTCTTCGAGCTCGCTCACAGAGTATTCCCCTTGGCTCAAATAGCAAAGCAGCATTAAGCGATCTTCGTTGCTCATGCTTTTTAAAAATTGTGACGCATCACACGCAGCTACGCGCATTTCACCAATATCCATATTGTCTCCTTAACTAAACACTTTACCCTTTGCCAATAGTATCAATCGATTAAGCGATTGTCACAATATAGGGTGATAAAATGTCGTTATCTTACTTATTAAATCAATCAATAGCCAACTACACAATCGTTTAACTGACTTAAAACCTACTTAAAATACTCCAAATATTCGCCATACCCTTCACGCTCAAGATCGGCTTTAGCGATAAACCGAAGCGCTGCGGAATTGATGCAGTAACGCAATCCACCAAGCGCCGCCGGCCCATCATTAAAGACGTGACCTAAATGCGAATCAGAATCATCACTTCTCACCTCGGTACGATGATATCCATAAGAAAGATCATCATGCTCGGTGATTTGCGAGTCTTCCACAGGCTTTGCAAACGCGGGCCAACCACAGCCTGCGTCAAATTTATCGTGGGAAAGAAAGAGCGGTTTTCCGGAGACAATATCCACATACAGACCCTCTTCAAAATGGTCATGATACTCATTTTGAAACGGTGGCTCAGTGCCATTTTCTTGTGTGACGTGATATTGCATCGCCGTTAACTTATTTTTTAAATCACTCATCTCAATCCTCTATGAAATTTGCAATGATTCGATATCAATCTGAATTAAACCTGCCACGCTAACCCTAGATAAAGCGCTAAGGGGCAAGCCATTTGCGTTAAACGATAACGATTCTCTATTATTATATCCAACTTTTATTTTTTCGGGGAACTATTGCCCATGAAAAAGCCCTGTAAGGAGATTTCGGCCTCCTTCAGGGCTATTTTAATCATCAAAATCGATATAATATCGCGCGGTATTTTTACTTAATCGATTGAATTATTTGATCTTCCACCTAACCATTAAGACAATTCAAATACGAGATCGCTTTCATCAATGATTTTCACACCTAAACACTTCTTTACACAAAAGTGCGCATAAAAACGATGAAAATCGTGATGCTGATAAACCTACCACCAACGATAGAAATGGTGCGTCGGGCCAATGCCTTTCCCCACTTCTAAACGATCGGCATGTTCAAGCGCGCCGGTAATATACTCTTTGGCTAAACGTACCGCTTCCACCAATCCATGCTCAGGATAGAGCGCCGCAATGGCAGCCGATAGTGTGCATCCTGTACCGTGGCAATTTTTCGTTTTAACACGTTTTGCATCAAAACGGACGACCTCATCGGCGGTAACGAGCACATCAGGGCTCTCATCACACGTCAAATGCCCGCCCTTCATCAGGACCGATTTTGGACCAAGTTTAAGGAGCGCCTGTCCCTGCTCGACCATCTCTTCATAATTTTGCGCCTCACGCGTTTCTAAAAGCGCCGCCGCTTCCGGTAAATTGGGCGTAATAATGCTTGAAAGAGGCAACATTTCATCGCGAATGGTGTCCACCGCTTCTTGTACTAAAAGTGGGTGTCCGCCTTTTGCGATCATCACCGTATCAAGCACTACAAACGGTTGTGGATGATCGCGCAATAATTTTGCTACAAGCGCCACAATCTCAGGATTCACGAGCGCCCCAACTTTGACACTATCGACGCGCACATCATCAATCACCGAAAAAAATTGCTTTTCTAGAAAATCGAGCGGCGTAGGTAAAACCGCCTGCACCCCTTGCGTATTTTGTGCAACTTGCGCAGTAATCACCGACATTCCATAGGCTCCAAGCGCCGAAAATGTCTTAAGATCCGCATGAATCCCCGCGCCGCCGGAAGGGTCTGTCCCTGCAATGGTTAATGCATTAATCATTCTTCTCTCCTTACTCTATTAGTAATTTAATCTCTATTAATCTGCTGAGCACGATGACTCATCGAGTACACGATCAATTGCTGTGCGTAATATTCCCGTTGCCGCCTCGACATTTTGTTGCCCGCAAATTGCTGACACTACCGATACTCCGGAAACGCCCGCTCGCATCACTGATTCAACATTACCCGCTTGAATTCCGCCAATCCCAACTAAAGGAAGCGGACTTAACTCAACTAATTCTGCAAGTGTCTCAGGCCCGAGCATCGCACGCGCATCTAGTTTTGTACTTGTTGTAAAGACAGGGCCAACGCCAAGATAATCCACCACATTTTGATCGGCCGCTAAAATCTCAGACGCATTGCCTGCTGAGAGCCCGACAATTTTATCCTCACCTAATAGCTCACGCACCACATTTGGCGGAAGATCCGACTGCCCCACGTGAACCCCATCAGCATCCACGGCAATCGCCACATCCACTTCATCATTAATAATCAGCGGGACGTTATAGGGCTTTAACAGCGCTTTTAGACGGAGCGCCGCATCGTACCAAATCCCTTTATCGGTCTTTTCTTCAAAGCGAAGTTGCACCATCGTCACCCCCGCTTTCACCGCTTGCTGTGTGGTCGTAAGCATTCCATCAATGCCGCCGCATAGTGTGGGTTCAAGCACCAAATAGAGGCGTAAATCGTCGGCGTTAAATTTTTCGCGGCTTGATAAGTCGCTTCCATTTTGAATGGTTTCATTTAAATCATCCACGCCCAATCTGTCTGCTGAAAGCTTGGATAATTCATCGAGTAGCGCTACTGAAAATGAACCCATACCGCCCGCCATCAGCTGATCTGCTTTCATCCCAGAATAGGCCATCATAAAACAAGCACTCGTTGCAGCTTCTAACGGCGTAATTCCTGCCCCCAAAAATCCGGCGACTAATGCCGAAAGCGAACACCCCGCCCCGGTCACTCGCGTCAGTTTTTCACTGCCAACATTAATGGAATAGGTTGTTTCGCCATCGGTGATGTAATCAATATTACCCGTCATCGCCACAACGGTATTGAGTTTTTTTGCAAGGGATTGAGCGGTTTTTAAGGCACTAAGTGGATCATCCATTCCATCGGGGCCTTTCGCGCTCGATTTCTCGCCGGCAAGGGCTAAAACCTCCGACGGATTTCCGCGAATAATGGTGGGTTTATAGGTAAGAAGTTCATGGCAAAAATCGGTACGAAATGGCAAAACTGGACCAATCGCTACCGGATCAAGCACCCACGGAATCCCCTTTTGATGCGCAGTTTTAACCGCAATTGTCATCGCCTGCATAAATTCTTCGGTAATGGTGCCGACGTTAATAAGAAGCGCATTTGAGATCGAGATAAATTCCGCCGCCTCCTCTTTTGCGATCACCATCGCAGGAATGGCGCCGGAGGCTAGGAGCACATTGGCGGTAAAATTTTGTACGACATCATTGGTCATACAGTGAACTAGAGGACGTTTGGCATGAAACTGCGCAAGATGGGGAGCCATTTCGCGGGCTCCAAAGGGAATGATATTGGGCATGATTTTCTCTCACATAACATGTAGGAAACCCGATTTTGATGGCCCAACGTGATGCGTTGTTATGTCAGAAAAAGGACTTCCTACGCTGGTTTTAACCAGATCAGGTTCTACGGGTAACTCTCAGCCAAGATGCGGTAAATGATCGCATCCTCGGGCACCCCGGTCATGTCTTAGCGTATCAAAACGCCCCTCTTTTTTCAATCATTCCCGCCTCTTTCCCTATCCCTTCTATCCATGGCTACGCATCATAATCTCACATCAATTTCACCGATGGATCTTGCCAATAATATGACGACTAAAAACTCACTAATCGCCCGATAAATTTGCTATAGTTAAGGGCTTATTCACCTTAAAATTCACCCAAAACATTTGGTTAAAAGAGTGCATTATGAGTTACGTTGATTCCGTCATCACCCCGCAAGAAAAGATCATTATTGTGGCCAAAACCCACTGGTTTATCTATATCAATCCAGCCATTTGGTGCATCATGGGGCTTCTCATTTTAGGTGGCCTTTATAAGATCGATGAGCTCTATAATCTTAATCTCTACGGGAAACTCTGGTATCTCTCCCTGCCGATATTTGCGATTGCGCTCTACTTTTTTCTGCGCGCTTGGATCTATTCCATTTCAACGGAACTTGCCGTCACTGATCGCCGTG
>CALZBJ010000020.1:0-36854 GCA_945619025.1 uncultured Ignatzschineria sp.
CTGAAGATGGGGGGACCATCCTCCAAGGCTAAATACTCGTAATCGACCGATAGTGAACTAGTACCGTGAGGGAAAGGTGAAAAGAACCCCAGTGAGGGGAGTGAAATAGAATCTGAAACCGTGTACGTACAAGCAGTGGGAGCCCTTTTTAGGGTGACCGCGTACCTTTTGCATAATGGGTCAGCGACTTACATTCTGTGGCAAGCTTAACCGAGTAGGGGAGGCGTAGGGAAACCGAGTCTTAATAGGGCGTTTTAGTCGCAGGGTGTAGACCCGAAACCAAGCGATCTACCCATGGTCAGGCTGAAAGTTAGGTAACACTGACTGGAGGGCCGAACCCACTTCTGTTGCAATAGAAGGGGATGAACTGTGGGTCGGAGTGAAAGGCTAATCAAGCTTGGAGATAGCTGGTTCTCCTCGAAAGCTATTTAGGTAGCGCCTCATGTAATTTACTTCCGGGGGTAGAGCACTGTTTCGGCTAGGGGGTCATCCCGACTTACCAAACCGATGCAAACTCCGAATACCGGAAAGTATTATCATGGGAGACACACGGCGGGTGCTAACATCCGTCGTGGAAAGGGAAACAACCCAGACCGCCAGCTAAGGTCCCTAAATTATCGCTCAGTGGTAAACGATGTGGGAAGGCATAGACAGCTAGGATGTTGGCTTAGAAGCAGCCATCATTTAAAGAAAGCGTAATAGCTCACTAGTCGAGTCGGCCTGCGCGGAAGATTTAGCGGGGCTAAAGCGATATACCGAAGCTGCGGATGTATATTATTGAATATATGTGGTAGGGGAGCGTTCTGTAAGCCTGTGAAGGTGGACTCGTAAGAGCTGCTGGAGGTATCAGAAGTGCGAATGCTGACATAAGTAACGTTAATGCGTGTGAAAGACACGCACGCCGAAAGACCAAGGTTTCCTGTTCAACGTTAATCGGAGCAGGGTGAGTCGGCCCCTAAGACGAGGCAGAGATGCGTAGTCGATGGGAATCAGGTTAATATTCCTGAACTCTCGTATCATGCGATGGAGGGACGGAGAAAGCTAGACCAGCTGGTGATTGGTATACCAGTGTAAGCAGGTAGGCAGAGATCTTAGGCAAATCCGGGATCTTAATGCTGAGACGTGAATGCGAGGAGGTTACGACCTCCGGAGTGGTTGATGCTATGCTTCCAAGAAAAGCTTCTAAGCTATAGTGATATGAGAACCGTACCCCAAACCGACACTGGTGGTTGGGATGAGAATTCTAAGGCGCTTGAGAGAACTCGGGTGAAGGAACTCGGCAAAATCGTACCGTAACTTCGGGAGAAGGTACGCCCTCAATGGTGAATGCTTTACGCAGTAAGCTGATGAGGGCCGCAGTGAAATGCTGGCTGCAACTGTTTATCAAAAACACAGGACTCTGCAAACACGAAAGTGGACGTATAGGGTCTGACGCCTGCCCGGTGCTGGAAGGTTAAATGATGGGGTTAGCGTAAGCGAAGCTCTTGATTGAAGCCCCAGTAAACGGCGGCCGTAACTATAACGGTCCTAAGGTAGCGAAATTCCTTGTCGGGTAAGTTCCGACCTGCACGAATGGCGTAATGACGGCCAGGCTGTCTCCACCCGAGACTCAGTGAAATTGAAATCGCCGTGAAGATGCGGTGTACCCGCGGCAAGACGGAAAGACCCCGTGAACCTTTACTATAGCTTTACAGTGGATTTTGAATCTTTTTGTGCAGGATAGGTGGGAGGCTTTGAAGTAGCGACGCTAGTTGCTATGGAGCCATCCTTGAAATACCACCCTGAAAGTTTTGGAATTCTAACTTAGACCCGTTATCCGGGTTAAGGACATTGTATGGTAGGTAGTTTGACTGGGGCGGTCTCCTCCGAAAGAGTAACGGAGGAGTACGAAGGTACCCTCAGCCCGGTCGGAAATCGGGCTATTGAGTGCAAAAGCAAAAGGGTGCTTGACTGCGAGACAGACACGTCGAGCAGGTACGAAAGTAGGTTTTAGTGATCCGGTGGTTCTGTATGGAAAGGCCATCGCTCAACGGATAAAAGGTACTCCGGGGATAACAGGCTGATTCCGCCCAAGAGTTCATATCGACGGCGGAGTTTGGCACCTCGATGTCGACTCATCACATCCTGGGGCTGTAGTCGGTCCCAAGGGTATGGCTGTTCGCCATTTAAAGTGGTACGCGAGTTGGGTTCAGAACGTCGTGAGACAGTTCGGTCCCTATCTGCCGTGGGCGTTGGAAATTTGAGAGGAGCTGCTTCTAGTACGAGAGGACCGAAGTGGACGTATCTCTGGTGGTCCGGTTGTCATACCAATGGCATAGCCGGGTAGCTACATACGGACGGGATAACCGCTGAAAGCATCTAAGCGGGAAGCCCACCCCAAGATGAGATTTCCCTAAGGGTTTAACCCTTCTAAAGGTCCGTCGAAGACTACGACGTTGATAGGCTGGGTGTGGAAGCGCAGTAATGTGCGGAGCTAACCAGTACTAATTGACCGTGAGGCTTGACCATATAATAGGTCTTAGACAATTTCTAATACAATTAACATGATAACTTGCTATTATAACCAACTAATCTAACTTTATTCGCAATGGGTGCTCAAATAAGCATCCCCTGCAACCAGTTTTCCTGGAGACCAGAGCGATATGGTACCACCTGATCCCATCCCGAACTCAGAAGTGAAACGTATCAGCGCCGATGGTAGTGTGGACATGTTCCATGTGAGAGTAGGTCATCTCCAGGGCTTAATACGAAGCCTCTAGCTAATGATTAGCTAGAGGCTTTTTCTTTGCCTGGAGGAAAGGGAAAGGGCGAAATGGACGGGAAAGAGAGGAGCAGATAAAATGAAAAGAGAACGTTCTTTGTAACCTTTAGATAATCTCTTTTTGATAGGATCGATCACGGTGAATCTCGCCCTAAGGATGCTTAATTTTATAGAGGTTAAGAAAGATAAAATTAGCTCAAAGGGGCTATATTATCAGCGCCTTGGGTGATATAGTGGGGAGATCAATAACGCAATGTTAAACGTAAGTTAAATGCAATTTAAGAAGAAATGAGTCTTCTTAAAACGAATAATAATCAAATGAATCATGAGCCGTTTATTTTTTTAGTCACTCACATTAATTGAGTGCTGAAAGGAGAAAAGATGAAAGCAAATTTACTCATTGTTTTTTACAGTATGAATGGTACCAACACTCAGATGGCGCGCTGGGCAAGTAAGGCTGCGCAAGAGTGTGGGGCAAAAGTGCAGCTGCGTAAAGTCGCGGAAACTGTGCCAATGGAGGTCATTAAAGAGCATCCATTATGGCTTGAAAATGTGGAAGACTGCGCTGGTATTGAAGTGGTGAGTGAGGAGGATTTAGATTGGGCTGACGCGATTATTTTCGCTTCGCCTTCGCGGTTTGGTGTGATGGCCGCACAATTTAAACTCTTTTTAGATGGATTAGGGGGATTTTGGGCGCAGGGACGTACCGTGAATAAATTTGTTACCGCGATGACCAGTGCCAATAACTTCCACGGTGGACAAGAGCGCGTGATCGATTCGATCTACACGGTGATGCAACATTGGGGCGCGATCATTGTGCCTACCGGATTTGTGAGCCCTCATGCTCAAGCAAGTGGCGGCAATCCGTATGGCATTAGCGCAACCATCGATCCAGATGGCAATATTATTGATGAAGAGGCGGTAAAAGGAGCGATTGGCGATCATGTTAGACGTCTGCTTCGCATTACCTCGGCCTATAATAAAGGTGTCTTGGTGTAGCTTTTTCGGCATAATTTTCGCCATAAAAAAAGCCCTACATCAACGGGTGTAGGGCTAAAAGCATTAAATTAATCGATCAGAATTAATTTAACGGAGGACTGTGAACCGTTAGCGGTTCAAGGATACAATCTTCCAAAATTACACGCCATGGAGAGAGTCTCACCGATTGCATGGATCCTCATGCTCCATGGGTGCAAAATAAGCTGCAGAGACTTCGGTAACAAAACCTCTGCATAAGGCATACGTCCCTGTATACCTGGGGTTTTCGATACTCTCTATAAAGCAAAGGCTATGCCAGATCGGCATGGAATGTTTAGGCGCTTGATATTGATATAAAATATTTATTAGATTGCGAAAAACGGATAATGTTTATTAATCAAAAGCGTCGTAATAGAGGGTAAAGTGCCGATGATTGTGCGTCGAAGTGACGTAAATTGTAAATAGTGCTCACCACGATATTTCCGCATCAATATTAAAATAATCGATCAGATTTTGCAGATAATCGAATCTGCGCTATAATTTAATGTTCACTATAATCATTAGATTTCTTATGGTTGCACACGATCCTCTTTTCGGCAATGCTGGAAACAAACGGATTGGCCAGATTGGCGCTTCGTGCACACATCCCATTTTTATACCATTATTGAGTTAATATTATTATGTCGCTTTTTTTTATTACCTGCGCGCGCGGGTTAACCCCTTATGTAATTCGTGAGCTGGCCGAACTTGGCATTGAAGGGAAACAAGAAGGATCGGGAGTTGCGTTCGAAGGGGCCACTCAAGATGCGTATAAAGCCTGCTTATGGGTGCGTTGCGGATCGCGCGTGTTGTTGCAATTAAAAACGGGTACGATGCGTGATCTTGATGATCTGTATGCGCAATTGAGTACGTTCCCGTGGTCATCGCATATGAGCGATAACAACACTTTTGCCACAAAAGTCACGACGCAAAAAGCGCCCAAAATTCATACCCATTTTGCGGCCCTTCGGGTGAAAGATGCGATTGTAGATTACTTTAATACGCTACTTGATTCGCGCCCGAATGTGGATACCGAATATCCTGACTTGCGTTTTTATGTGCACATTCATGATAAAACGTACACTCTCTATCTCGATCTAAGCGGTGAGCCGCTTCATAAGCGAGGGTTTAGAACCGAACAAGGGGTCGCGCCGATTAAAGAAAACTTAGCGGCAGCGCTTTTATATCGGTCTAATTGGCCTGAAAAAGCGGCAAAGCATGAAGATTTTATCGATCCGCTTTGTGGTGCAGGAACGATTTTAATTGAAGCGGCGCTGATGGCTCGTGACATTGCTCCCGGCCTCTATCGGAATGATTTTGCCTTTATGAGTTGGCGTAAATTCCGTGCAGAGGAGTGGGACGTCTGTCTTGCGGAAGCGCGCGAGCGTGCAGAGAAAGGGGAAGCGCGTTATAACGGCCGACTCTATGGCGTTGAGCGCAGTGCTCGCATGATCGGGATTACCAAAGCGAATGCGGACCGTGCTCGCGTCCTCAAAAATATGACGTTCCATCATAAAAACTTCCAGGATTTCGAAATGCCGGAGGGCTTAACGCCCGGTTTAATCGTCACGAACCCGCCGTATGGTGAGCGTTTAGGCGATAAGGTTGAGCTTGTGGAGACCTATCAAGATCTCGGCGATTGGATGCGTCAATTTGAGGGGTTTGATGCCGGTGTCATTACTTCCGATACTGAATTGGGTCGGGTGATGGGGCTGCGTGCACGCAAACTTAATAAGTTTTTTAACGGAGCGCTTGAGACCACTTATCTGCAATTTACCATCGCACCGGATTATTTTGTCGATCGTGAAAAGGCTGACGCTAATGAGGTTCGCCATAATTTAGAGCAAATTTTAAGTGGGGGTGGGGAAGATTTCCGCAATCGCCTGCTTAAAAATAAAAAACATTTAGAGCGTTGGGCAAATCGCCAATCGATCGAGTGTTACCGTCTTTACGATGCGGATCTGCCCGAATTTAATGTGGCGATTGATCGCTATGGTAATCGCCTTGTGATCTATGAATATGCCGCGCCGAAAACCATCAATCCTAAAGTGGCGGAAGAGCGCTTTAACCGAGTGCTTGCGATTGTGCCGATGGTCTTTGATGAGGTGCGTGAAGAGCATATCTATGTGAAACATCGTCGCCGTCAAACAGGGCAAGATCAGTACGAGAAATATGATGAATCGCGAGAGTTTTTCGAGGTGAATGAGGGTTCTGCGCGGGTACTGGTTAATCTTGTGGATTATCTCGATACGGGGCTCTTTCTCGATCACCGTTCGGTGCGTCAATACCTGTTTGAAAATGCGCGCAATAAACGTTTCTTGAACCTCTTTTGCTATACCGGCGTTGGTACGGTTCACGCGGCCAATGGCGGCGCACGGACGACCACCTCGGTGGATATGTCGCGCACCTACTTAAAATGGGCGGAGCGGAATATGCGCCTCAATGGTCACCAAGGACCGAAACACATTTTTGATCAGAGCGATGTCTTTGAGTGGCTTCGTAAGCATATTGAAAAGATGCGCCGTAAGCCCCTGATGGAGCAGCGTACCGATAAATTTGATCTAATCTTTATGGATCCACCGACCTTCTCCAATTCAAAACGGATGGAAGGCGTGCTCGATATTCAGCGCGACCATGAGCATCTGATCAGCGAAGCAAT
The DNA here is from genome assembly GCA_945619025.1 of uncultured Ignatzschineria sp. Classification (GTDB taxonomy): domain Bacteria; phylum Pseudomonadota; class Gammaproteobacteria; order Cardiobacteriales; family Wohlfahrtiimonadaceae; genus CALZBJ01. Next base: position 6,438 of record CALZBJ010000020.1, read on the forward strand.
GCGTCTTGTTGATCGTGGGGGCGAGCTTATTTTCTCTACCAACCTCCGCCAATTTAAGATGGATGAATCGCTCTCGGAACGCTTTGAAATCATCGATATTTCGAAGGCGACGCTCCCTGAAGATTTTGCCAGAACGCCACGAATTCGACAATGCTTCAAAATTTCTCATAGGTTACAATAAAAATTATTGATAATGATAAATCATTAATCTTATTTGACATATAAAACGATATAATTAATATTAACCAGTAGAGTGTTTTATAAGAAACGTAAAGAGGTAATAAGGATTGTACCCATGATTAAACAGATAGATTTTGAAAGCATGAGCGTTGAAGAGATTGAAAGCGTGATTGCAAGTGCGAGCCGTGAAATCGAGAAACGTCGATTAGCGGATGCGAAAAAGATTAAAAAACAGATCAAGCGCTTGCTCGATGATTCCGGTCTCTCCTTCGACGATGTTTTTGAAGAGCGTAACCCACGGAAAGGACGTAAAGTTCCGCCGAAATATCAAAACCCTGACAACCCCGAAGAAAAGTGGAGCGGTCGCGGTAAGATGCCGGTATGGATGCGCGAAAAAGTGGAAGCGGGTGCAGACCGTGATGATTTTTTAATTGAAGATAACGATTAATCGTATAATCGCTGTGTTAGCAAATTAACACAGCGGATAATGACTATCTGGCGATTATCAAGCGTCAATAGAGTGATTAATGACTCTGTAATTGATGAAGCCAGTTGATTTTAAAAGGTGCGAAAGCGCCTTTTTTTATGTCTAAAATTTGTAAAGATTTTGCCTTATTTTCGGGGATTAATAGCGCTAAACTTTGGGCTTTTTTGTCCTCAATTTTATCTTCGTTAAGAATCGTTATATAAAGCAAGTAATTGTTTTTAAATATTAAATTCTCATCGGGATGATAATCACCATGATTTGAATCGATTTCAAGCGGGCCATGCATTGCGTGATGAAGAGGATCAAATTCTAATTCAGCAAGACGGGATAAACCCGATCCATCGGCTTTAAGATAGGCCTCTTTTCCCGACCAGAGCATAAAAAAGGCCGCTTTAAAATTGGGGGCGTTTTGAATCCAGCGCTGCTCTTTTTCGGTAAAGGTACGGGTGAGGAGCCGGTCAAAAAATCGGCGCGATTTAATCTGTTCAATATCGACACCAATTGCAGGGGATTGCCCAATCACAAGGGCCACTGAGTGATCCGTGTGGCTCAGATTAAAATAGATATTTTGATAAGGGGGCGCCAAAAAAGGGCGGCCATGCTCGCCGTATTGAAACTCGATCATGTGGCACAAATCGGTTTGCGGTACGCCGGCAATATGAATCAGTGCATGATGGAGGAGCGCGCGGCCTAAGCGGTATTGCTCGCTCCGTTTTTCAGAATGAGTTTCAAGCGCATATTGTGGATAATGGTGATTTGCCCAGGCGAGATTATCGCTCGAAATCTCCATGAGAATTAACGTTGTCGGAAAGGGATTTCCGCTCTGCACGCTCATAGTTTTGTTTTATCCCACATCACCTCGGGCGTTTCGGTAATGCGTGCGATATGGCGCGCGGTGACAAAGAGATAATCAGAGAGGCGATTGATAAAGATAATCGAGGTCGGATTGAGTGGATCGCGCTCGTGTAGGGCAACAAGCCTACGCTCGACACGGCGAGAAATGGTGCGAAGCAGATGCGTTTTCGCCACAAGGATTGAGCCACCTGGAAGGATAAATTCTTTCAGTGGAGGCAGGGCCTCGTTATAGGTGACGATCAAGCTTTCGAGCGTTGCGGTGATGGAGGCATCAATAAAGGCATGCTCAGGCATCGCAAGTTCACCGCCTAAATTAAAAAGATGATGCTGGAGCGTGAGCCAAGTCGATTCAATGGTGTTCATCTCATCCTTATCGTTGTTATCCCTTTGAGTAAGGCTTTTTAACAGCGCGATCGCCTCGCCAAAATGGGCGTTGAGCTCATCAATATCGCCGATTGCTTCAATGCGAAGATCGGCTTTGGAAAGACGAATATTGCCCGCAATCCCTGTGGTGCCTTGATCGCCGGTTTTAGTGACAATTTTTGAAAGACGATTGCCCATGATGCCTCCGAAAGCTCTGCGTGATTGTGCGAAAAATTATGCGAAAAAGTGAAGAAAGAAGCCTACAAAGACGGTGAATCCCACCCAATTATTGTGTAAAAAGGCTTCAAAACAGCGCTTGGGATCGTGGTCTTTAATCATATTGATCTGATAGGCAAAGAGCCCCGCGACAACGAGTAGCGATAAAATTCCATAGAGCGAGCACCCTAAAATCGAATAGGCGGCCGCAAGGAAAAAGAGCACGCCAAATTGCAGCGCAACAATGAGATAGTAATCCCGTTTTCCGAGAAGTTTTTCAAATAAAAGAGCCGACGAGCGTACATCGATTTTTTTATCATCTTCGCGGTCACTCATGGCGTATTCGGTGTCAAATACTAGGGCCCAACAGACATTCGCTGCCATCAATAAAAGTGCGGTCGCCGGGAAAAACTCCCCTTTGACCTCCATAAACGCCATCGGAATTCCAAAGGCAAAGGCAAGCCCTAAATGCGCCTGTGGAAGGGAGTGGAAGCGTTTCATAAAGGGGTAACTGAGCGCTAAAATCAGTGCGGGAATCGCAAGAAGCAGCGTCTCCCATTTTAAAAAGAGCGCTAAACAGAAAGAGGCCACGATCAGCAACGTTAAAAGCGTGATCGCTTCCTTTAAGGTGACTTTCCCAGAGGTGAGCGGCCGTTCTTTGGTGCGTGAGACATGTTTATCGAAATTACGATCGGCAATATCATTAATCACACAGCCCGCCGAGCGCATAAAAAAGACGCCGAGCATAAAGATTAAAAAGACTTTCAGCGAGGGTTTTCCACTCGATGCTACCCAAATTCCCCAGAGCGTTGGCCACATCAATAAGAGGCTACCAATCGGCTTCTCAACACGCATCAGTTGTAGGTAATAGGGGAGGTTTCGTAAGGTCAGCATATCCGTCTTAGTACACAATGTTAAAAGAATAATAATACCACTTATTTTTTTTATATATAACTCAATCGATTTTTTTAAATCAATCTTTTAGTTTTGTCTACTAAACTTTATCCGTGGCAAGGAACGGATGAATTATCAGGGATGATTCATCAGCGAGGTGATCAAGGATGATGATCTCGGACGATGTTCATGGAAGAAACTGAAAGTAAATGCATTAATTGAGTAAAACGCGCGCCATTCACAGGATGTGAATTTTTCGGCGGATCATTAAAATGGACTTAAATGATTATCTCAATAATGGACGATTGGGACGTTTTTATGATAATTAATGCATGGCGTTTGCCTCACCGTTAGATAGGGATATCGCTCTGTTACAGGACGTAGCCCTTGCCTCTCCTCCTAGTTTGAAATGTAAGTAATTGATTGTTTTTGCGCATCTTCGGGTGCGCTTTTTTTTGCGCCGAAATTATGGGGCTGGGGTAGCAGGGAAAGTGCCTGGAGAAATGGTTTATGAAAGAGTGGCTTTTAGGGTGATTTTGAACACGCTTCCGCCTATAATAAATGGAGATTTTGAATGATACGACCGATTTATACGAGGCTAGGAGGCACCGATGTGGAGCATTGATCCGGAGATGATTGGCGAAACGCTAACGCTCACCCCCGCGCATATTGAGCGCATTATCGAACGGAGTAAACTCTATCCTGAGGGCGATATTATGATTGTGGGATTTCGCTCTGGAAAGCTGCTTTCAGCCCCCGGCGTGTGGCTCGATTCGGTGGAGGTGGTAGGCTCTGCGCCCGATTATCAATCCTTTTGCTGTACGCTCACCCTTTATGACCGCAAACGCCATAAATTGGCTGCATTCCCGGCATCGACCTATCCCAATATTCGGTATATTACTGAGCAATTAAATGCGCCGGATAAACGGATTGCCAATCGATTAAGTGAGGGGCTCTATCCTTATATTGTCGGCGCTCATGAGCCTAATCACGGGCCAAAAGAGGAGGGCGCATTTCGATTAAGTCGCTTGCAACCGGTGCCCGTCTGGAGAATTTTAGATAAAAATGTTAGAGTAGATCAAGCAGTTGCTACGCTCGATCTATCGGTTGCGGACGACCATATTCACAGTGCGCAATCGACCCGTGAGATTGAAGGACGCAGCTTTTCTTCTGCTGGATGCCAAGTGATTGAAGGGGATCACACGCCACCGAATGCACCGACTGGGTTGTATCAAACGTTTCGCGTGATGGCAGGGCAATCGTTTATGCCCGATCCCGATGAAATTGGCCAGCCCTATTCCTATCTTTTACTCTCATTTGAAGCGCTTTTTTATGTGGCGACCGGCGTGCCTGAAGCGCGCTATTTTCACGGCTCTCGAGGTTATGAGGTAAGGCGTTTACAAGAGGCATTGATGGAAAAAGGCTTTTTGGTGGAAGAGGTGATTAACAAAGGCTATTTTAATGGTCATACCGCAAAAGCACTCTACGATTTTCAGCAACAAAATGGGCTTGAAGCAACTGGATTTGCAACGGAGGTAGATGGGAAAGCCTTAGGCGTTTCACTCTTTTCACTCCGTTAATGTTAGGCATTGATAAGGAGAGTATTTATAGTGAATTTTTCTCGCATTCTTGCGGCGATTCCCTTTTTTCAATCGATCAAAGGGTACAATTTATCCACCTTTAAAAATGATGCGCTAGGCGGACTCACGGTCGGAATGATCGCTGTTCCGCTGTCGATGGCGCTTGCGATCAACTCAGGGGTTCCGCCACAGCATGGTCTTTATACGACGATTGTGGCGGGGCTCTTGATTGCGCTGTGCGGTGGATCACGATTTAACGTCTCAGGTCCGACTGCGGCGTTTGTCATTATTCTGCAACCAATTACCAATCAATACGGCGTTGAGGGATTATTGCTGGCCTCATTTATGGCGGGAATTATCCTCTTTTTGCTCGGTGTTTTTAAGATTGGGCGTATGGTGCATTTTGTGCCTCATCCGGTGACCGCGGGCTTTAGTACCGGGATCGCCATTGTGATCGCGCTCACGCAGATTCCCGATCTTTTAGGGACGGAGCCGGCCATTCCCATTACCGATTTTATCTCGCGGATTCGTAGCATTGGTGAGATGTTTGGGCGAATCTCTTTTGTGGATTTAGGGATCGGCGCCTTTACCTTACTCGGGCTCATCTTTTTCCCCTTTATTACCCGTAAAGTGCCCCCGCACCTCTTTGTGCTTGCGGCCAGTGCGTTGCTTGGACTCTATTTAGAATCCCGCGGCTTTGAATTTAGAACCATTCGTTCGGTCTTCCAATATACGATTGATGGCGAAACCCATTGGGGGATTCCTTCATTTTTACCGGAATTTGGCGCGCCGTGGGTGCGTGATAGTGGCGAGTCGATCCTTTCGCTTGAGATGGTGAAAAACCTGCTGCCAAGCGCCTTTGTGATTGCCATTTTAGGGGCGATTGAATCGCTTTTATGTGCGGTTGTGGCGGACGGAATGAAAAATACGCGGCACAATCCGGACGCGGAACTTGTGGGGCAGGGAGTGGGGAATATTGTCGCGCCTTTCTTTGGCGGTTTTGCTGCAACGGGCGCTCTTGCGCGGACGGCAGCGAGTATTCGAGCCGGGGCAAAAACGCCGATCGCCTCGATCGTTCATGCGATCTTTGTACTCTTAACCTTAGTGGCCTTTGCAAAATATTTGGGCTATCTGCCGATGGCGAGCCTCGGCGCGCTCCTTTTAATGGTGGCGTGGAGTATGGCGGATGTGCGCTACTTTAAACAGATGACCAAAATGGCGCCCAATCAAGACCGATTGGTGCTCTTTACCTGTCTTATTTTGACCGTCGTCTTTGACATGGTCGTCGCCGTTGCCGTGGGAATGGGGCTTGCGTGCCTGCTCTTTATGGCGCGTATGACCGAGCTCACTGAGATGGAATTTTTAAGTGCGAACGCTGAAAAAGATGCCGAAATTAATAAAGCCTACGATGAGGCGGAATTATCGAGCGGGAAAGAGGGAGAGGCCGCGGAAGAGACGGCAAAAGTGAAAGACTCCTCGCTAATTTTGCATTATGAAATTCGCGGACCCTTCTTCTTTGGCGCGGCGCGAAAAGCGATTGAATCGCTCGATCGATTGCCGCACATTAACCGTGAAATTGAGGTGATGATTATCTATCTCGATGAGGTGCCACTCATTGACTTAACCGGCCTGATTGCGCTGAAATCGATGATTGATCGGCTCCACGCAAAAGGGATTCGAGTGATCTTATCGGGGCTTAATAATGAAACGAAAGCGGTGCTTGGAAAGGCAGGTCTATCGCCGAAAAAGCAAGATGGACTCGATTGGGTTCAAACTCGCGAGGAAGCGATGGAGTTTGCGCTCAGTATTTGTGAGCATTGCATCGATCCGGAAGCGGAAGAGAATGCTCAATAATCTAATCTGCTCTAATTTTCTAATTTAATCGGCTCTGATGGATGATCATGAGTCCGATTAAAAAAAGATGCTCGATGGGAGGTTAACTCACTCTCATCGAGCTTTTTTATGCGCGGGATCGTTAGATCGTTACCGATTAACCGAGGTGGCTTTTAGAGCCTTTTGCCGGCGCGTCGATCGTCATCGTATTGAGCCCTTCAACAATGGTGCACTCATCGATGGTGTGATTGCTCATGCAGCTCGATTGCAGTGTCGCAAGCGTCTCTTTGAGGATTTTAAGTTCGGCAATGCGCTCATCAATATGGTGCAGATGCTCCCCAATAATGGCATTAATCGCATGGCAATTATCGCTCGGATGCTTCATGGCATCGATCATTTGATGAATCTCTTCATGGGTCATATCAAAGGCGCGACAATTTTTAATAAAGAGCAATTCTTCGAGATGTTTGCGCGTATATTTGCGGTAATTATTTTCGGTGCGTTGCGGTTCGCTGATGAGTGCCTCTTTCTCATAATAGCGAATCGTCTCTACTGGAATCCCGGTTTTCTCAGCAAGCTGGCCAATTCTCATCTGATTATCTCCCCTAATATCAAATATCAATGATGCTTGACTCTATAGTAGCTACAGGGTGTGTAATAGGGCAAGTGAATTTACAACAAAGGAGATGAGTTGTGAACGAAGAGATTAAAACTCCCATAGATGCGGGGAATACTGAAGACAAGAGCGCGTGCTGCAGTACCGATGCCATCAAAGCGAAGATGCGCGGCGCGGATGAACAGGGGCATGAAAAGGGTCATGAACAGGAACACAACCACGACCACGATCATCATCACGATGAGGGCAGTTGTTGCTCGGTCGATCATACGGCGAATCAACAGCAGATCGATTCGATCGATGTGCCGGAAAATTATGTTCACGATACGCTTAAAATCCACGAGATGGATTGCCCGATGGAAGAGGCGCTGATTCGCAATAAACTCAAAGGGCACGATGAGATCGATGAGCTCTATTGCAATTTTATGCGCCGGGAACTCCATGTGGTGCATAACGGCGATATCGATTTAATTATCGCGAAGATTAAAGAGCTTGGCATGAATCCCCTTAATCTTGCGGTTTCAAGCGGTGAACGAGTTGCGCCGACCTCCTTATATGATCGTTATGAAACGCCGCGTCTGTGGATCTCTGGGATTGCTGCGGCGATCTCTGAAGGGGTGCACCTTTTAGGCGGATCAGCGCTGATTGCGGGATTTTTTGCCATTCTTTCGATTATTTTTGTGGGGCCGACCACCTACAAAAAGGGCTGGCTCGCGATTAAAAATCGCACCTTAAATATCAATGCGTTGATGAGCGTTGCGGTAACGGGCGCGCTGATTTTAGGCGAATTTCCGGAAGCGGCGATGGTGATGTTCCTCTTTACGCTCTCGGAGGTGATCGAATCAAAATCCCTTCATCGGGCGCAAGTGGCCGTTGAAAAACTGCTTAATTTAGCGCCGGATGTGGCGACGGTAATGGAGGGAGGAGAGCCCGTTGAACGCGCGGTTTCAGCGATTGAGATTGGTTCCATTGTGCGCGTTCGCCCCGGTGAGCGGATTGCCCTTGATGGACTGATTACAAAGGGCAACACCTCCATTGATGAAGCGCCGATTACCGGTGAAAGCGTCCCTGTGGATAAGTCTGTGGATGACCCTGTGTATGCCGGTAGTATCAATCAGTTTGGCGAGTTTGAATATCGCACCACGACTGACGCCAGCCACTCAACGCTTGCTAAAATTGTCAAAACGATTGAAGAGGCGCAGAGTCAGCGCGCGCCGGTGGAGCGATTTATCGACCGATTTGCCGCGATCTATACGCCGGCAGTCTTTATTATCGCCATTTTGATTGCATTATTGCAGCCACTCTTTGGCGTGACCTGGTTCCAAAGCATCTATAATGCGCTGGTGATCCTGATCATTGCGTGCCCGTGTGCGCTCGTGATTTCAACGCCGGTAGCGATTGTCAGTTCGCTCACCCGTCTTGCGCGTCACGGAATTTTAGTGAAAGGTGGCGGCTTTTTAGAAGTGGCGAGTGGGATGAAAATTCTGGCCTTTGATAAAACCGGCACCATCACCGAAGGCAAACCGACGCTGATTAAGCAGATTATCACCGGCGGCATGGCAGAAGCGGAGGTGATCCCCTACGCGATGACCTTAGCGAGCCGTTCTGATCACCCGGTGTCGAAAGCGCTGGTGCGTGATTACACGGGGGAATATTTAGCGGTGGATCGTTTTGAAGCGATTCCGGGGCAGGGGACAAAAGCGGCGATTCAGGGCGAGCTTGTTTTCCTTGGGAATGTGCGTTTAATGCAAAATCACGGCATCTTATACGATGTTGAAATTGAGACCATTACCGAGCTTGAAAAAGAGGGCTATACCTTAACGCTCTTTGCCAAAAATGGGCGCATTGCCGCGATCTTTATGGTGGCGGATAAGCTGAAAAAAGGCAGCAAAAAAGTGATGAAGCGCCTGCAAGCGCTGGGCCTTAAAACCGTGCTCATCTCTGGCGATAATGAAAATACGGTGGCTACCATTGCCCGTGAGGTGGGGATTGATAAAGCCTTTGGCGCGCAGCTTCCTGAGGATAAAGTGACGCGGATTCGCGAGCTCAAAGCGAAGGGTGTGACCGGCATGATCGGCGATGGGATTAACGATGCTCCAGCGCTTGCCACCTCTGATATCGGCTTTGCGATGGGCGTTATGGGAAGCGATGTGGCCATTGAAACGGCAAATGTGGCGCTTATGGATGACGACCTTGATAAACTCCCGCTCTTTTTTAGACAATCCCGCGCAACAATGCGGATTATCCGTCAAAATATCACCTTAGCACTGGGGATTAAGGCAGCGTTTTTTATCGCACTGTTACTTGGCCATAGCTCGATGCTGGCAGCGGTTTTTGCCGATGTGGGTGCGACGCTGTTAGTGGTGGGCAATAGCTTGCGGCTGCTCTATAAAAAGCGTGATCAGCATTTGAATCAGTAATTATTTAAATAAAAAAATCCCCTTTAACTTAACAATTAAAGGGGATTTTTTATGGGAGCGTATTAAATAAACCGCCCCGAATTTATGAGCCTAAATGGAGGCGACTAACCCCCGACAACCGCCGTTGCACTTTTAAGTAGTGAGGTAAACATCGGTAGCGATAAGAAGCCTTTAATCGCGAGCGCATTGACGATATCGATAAAGAACGCTCCTACCATTGGCACGACTAAGAATGCAGTACGTGATGGTCCGAAACGGTCGGTAATTACCTGCATATTCGCGATTGCCGTTGGCGTTGCACCCATACCAAACCCGCAGTGACCCGCAGAGAGAACTGCCGCATCATGTTTTGAGCTCACACGTTTCATCACTGGATAAGTAATGAAGATCGCATAGGCCGCCATCATCACCGTTTGAACGCCGAGAATCACTAGCATTGGAATCGCAAGATCCGCGAGCTGCCATAATTCTAAGCTCATGAGCGCCATGGCTAAAAAGAGCGATAATGAGACGTTTCCGAGGATCGACACCGCGCGTTCTGAGACAATGTGCGGTTTGAAAAACGATAATACGTTGTTGATCATCACCCCAACAAAGAGCACGCAAACAAACTCAGGCAGGGCAAATTTGGTATCTTGCAACTGCAGCATCAACATCTTCCCAACGGCGAGCGAAATCACGATCATGGTGATGGTCTCAAGGATGTTATTTGAGTTGATTGAGCGTTTTACTTTGGGTTTTTCAAAGGCATCTAAACCATCAACGTTAGCATCTTCAAGGGCAGAACTTGCATCCACAGGGGCTTCACGGCGCAGTAAAAAACGTGCAACCGGGCCGCCGATTAAGCCGCCAAGGACAAGGCCGAATGTCGCACAGGCCATCGCCACTTCCATTGCGTTATCAAAGCCATAATTTTCGATAAATTCTTTTGCCCATGAGCCGCCCGTTCCGTGACCGCCTGCAAGGGTGATCGATCCTGCGAGTAAGCCCATTAATGGGTCGATCCCGAGGAATTTTGCTAGCGCGATGCCCACCGCATTTTGTAAAACTAAGAGTCCGACAACCACAAAGAGGAAGATAAAGAGTGCTTTACCGCCCGCTTTGAGGCTTGCGAAGTTTGCGTTAAGCCCGATCGTTGCGAAGAACGCAAGCATTAATGGGGTTTGTAATACGGTGTCGAATTTGACGTTGTAGTCGAAGGTGCTCTTTAAAATAAGTAACACAAATGCGACCAATAAACCGCCCGCAACGGGGCTCGGAATCGTGAAGCGATTCAGTAATGGAACTTTACTTGTGAGAAAACGGCCGAGTAACAGCGTTAGGCAGGCCGCCACAAGCGTACTATAAACATCCAATTCCATACAGTCTCCTTTTACTATAGATCATGGATTTGCTCGCAATCGGCCTAAAGATAGACTCACTCCTTCGATCAATGATTGCGAACAAGGAAAGTGTTCGATTATATAACTAAATTTATTGAAAACTCAAAACAAAACCGCAGATAGTTGTTAGCTAGGGTAAGGATTTGGAATTAAATGTTAATTATGCGCAATAAGTTGCCATTTAAGGGGCGATTTTGGATTATTCACCGCGGTATAAAGGGGATTTGATATAATGAACGATCTGATTTTTGAGGATTTATAGGAGTCGAGCAATGCGCGTATGGAAGAGTATTTTTGCGGCGGGGTGTCTGATGACGGCGCTCGTTGCTAAAGCGGATGAAACCTTTATTCGCGACTATTTTACCGGCTTTTCTACCCTTGAGGCGAATTTTACCCAAACGGTGAGCAATCGAAACTCACAAGATCTCTCGAAGGGAAAATTGTGGCTGCAAAAACGGGAATATAGCATTGTGAGCCCGAAGTTTTATTTCGATTATGAATCGCCCTATGCGCAAAAACTAATTAGCAATAAGACTCAATTTTGGCACTACGATGTCGATCTGATGCAGGTGATTATCAAACCGCTCGATGAGATTAACAGTAATCCTGTATTGACGATTTTGCTTGGCAACACGAAGCTTGACGATCATTTCACCATTGAGACGATCACCGATAAGCGCCATTACCGCTTTATTCCGAAAGAGAAAAAAGGGGAGCTTGAGATAGAAGAGATCGATATCTACTTTAGTAAAAATGGTTCGATCGCCTCCTTTGAAGCGCGGGATATCACCGGGCAACGCCTCTTTTTTGAATTTAATAAAGTGAAAGAGAATCGCCCCTTTGATCAAGCGCGATTTGAATTTGTGCCCCCGAAAAATGTGGATGTGATCGACGAGAGGGAGTAATGGCCGATTTATTTGATGCGTTAATCGAAGAGACGACGCTTAAATTTACTCCGCTTGCGGATTTAGCGCGCCCGAAAACCTTAGCGGAAGTGGTAGGGCAGGAGCATCTTCTCTCTCCTGGGAAACCGCTCTTTGAAGCGATTGCGTCCGGAGAGCCTCATTCGATGATTTTTTGGGGCCCGCCGGGAGTGGGGAAAACGACGCTCGCCAATTTAATTGCCGCAGAATTTGATTGTGAATTTATCTCGCTGTCGGCGGTTTTCTCTGGGGTGAAAGAGATTCGCACGGCGATGGTGGAGGCGGAGAATAATCGCCTGCAGGGGCGGCAAACCCTTCTCTTTATTGATGAGATTCACCGGTTTAATAAATCCCAGCAGGATGCGCTCCTTCCCTATATTGAATCGGGTCTGGTGATTTTTGTGGGAGCGACGACGGAAAACCCCTCCTTTGAGGTTAATCAGGCGCTTCTATCTCGCACCTTTGTCTATGTGTTAAATCCCCTAACGGACACCGCGCTTGAAACGATGGTACTGCGCGCAAAAGAGCGTTATTACCCCGATTACACCCTCGATCCCGAAGCGTTAAAACTCATTATTAATTTTGCTGCAGGCGATGGACGGCGTTCGCTCAATTTAATGCAGCAACTTCTCACCATTGCCGGCGGGCACGATGATAAGCGGGTGACCGAAGCGATGGCAAAAGAGACCTTGTCCCTTCAGCCAAAAGCCTTTGATAAACAGGGCGATTATTTTTACGATCAGATTTCGGCACTGCATAAATCGATTCGTGGTTCCCATCCCGATGCGGCGCTCTATTGGTTTTCCATGATGATGGAGAGCGGGGCCGACCCCCTCTATTTAGCGCGGCGTATTTTAATGATCGCGTGGGAGGATGTTGGGCTTGCCGACCCGAGAGGGACGCAAATTGCGCTCTCAGCGTATGAAACCTATGAGCGGCTAGGAAGCCCCGAGGGAGAGCTTGCCCTTGCGCAGGCGGTGCTCTATCTTGCCTCTGCGGCGAAATCCAATGCAGGGTATATGGCTCATAACTTAGCGCGCAGTTTTGTTAAAAATGATCAAACCCGTCCGGTGCCGCTTCATCTGCGCAATGCGCCGACAAAACTTCTCAAAGAACTCGGTCACGGGCGGGAATATCGTTATGCACATAATGAGCCGAATGCCTACGCCGCCGGAGAGACCTATTTTCCTGAAGGAATGGAGGAACCGATATGGTATCGCCCTAATCCCCGCGGGCTTGAAAAACAGATCGGCGAGAAACTTAAATTTCTCAAAGAGCTTGATCGTAAGGCGCGAGGCGAGTCTTAGCCGTCTGGCGCTTGGCTCATGAATAGCCGATCCATGAAGATCGCGCAATAAAAAAGCTGACTCAATTGAATCAGCTTTTTTTGTCTAAAGACGTTAATGATTATGCAATGATTAAGCGCTTGAAACTCAAACGACTGGAAAAACTATTCCGCTTTTTCGGCAATCATGCTAAGCGCTTTATTAAGGCGCTCAAGCGTACGCTCTTTACCCACTAAAAAGAGGGTTTCGTCTAAGTTTGGCGAACTAGTACGACCAACAATCGCAGTGCGGAGCGGCATACCGACTTTACCCATACCCACTTCAAGCGTTTCGGTCACGCCGTGAACCGCTTTGTCGAGGTTTTCATGGGTCCACTCGTCGATCGCTGAGAGCACACGCACGAGCTCTTCGAGCACCGGTTGTGATTTTTCAGTGAGCTGTTTATTGACTGCTTTCTCATCATAATCGAGTTCATCATTGAAGAGATAGAGAAGCATATCGGCAAGCTCAACGAGCGTATGGGCGCGTTTTACATGCGATTCAACCGCCGCTTTCAATAGCTCCATATCGATCATTTTGACGCCACGTTTTTGTAAAAATGGCACTAAAAGCGTCGCGAGTTTTTCCGCAGGCGTTTCGATCATGTAATGTTGATTGAGCCAGAGGAGTTTCGAGGTGTTAAACGCACTCGCTGACTTACTCACATTTTTAAGATCAAACAGTTTCACCATCTCATCGCGGCTAAAGATCTCTTGGTCACCATGTGCCCAGCCAAGACGAACGAGGTAGTTAATCACCGCATCGGGTAAAAAACCTTGCTCGTAATATTCCATCACGCCGACCGCGCCATGACGTTTTGAGAGTTTTTGACCATCGTCGCCTAAGATCATCGCCACATGCGCAAATTGGGGAACCGGCGCACCGAGGGCTTTGAAGATGTTGATTTGGCGAGGGGTGTTATTGATATGGTCATCGCCACGAATAATGTGGGTAATTTCCATATCCATATCATCAACCACAACGCAGAAGTTGTAGGTAGGCGATCCATCTGAGCGCGCAATGATAAGATCATCGAGTTCGCTATTGTTAATAGAGATGGTGCCGTGAACGAGGTCATTAAACGCGGTGACCCCTATTTGTGGGCTTTTAAAACGCACCACAGGATTCACGCCTTCAGGCGCTTCCGGTAAAGTTTTACCCGGCTCTGGGCGCCACATACCGTTATAGCGAGGTTTCTCTTTTTTCGCTTCGGCATCTTTACGCATTTTTTCGAGCTCGTCTTGCGTGCAGTAGCAGTAGTAGGCATGGCCTTCGTCCACTAATTTGGCAATAAGATCTTTATAACGATCAAAGCGTTTTGTCTGATAATAGGGCCCCTCATCGTACTCAAGACCTAACCACTCAAGGCTCTCCATGATCGCCTCAACCGCTTCAGGTGTTGAACGCTCAAGGTCGGTATCTTCAATACGAAGAACGGTTTTCCCGCCATTATGATGAGCAAAAAGATGTGAAAAGAGCGCAGTCCGTGCGCCGCCAATATGTAGATAACCCGTTGGCGAAGGGGCAAAACGTGTTTTAATCATAAATTCAAATCAATTATTAGTTTCATAGATCAGCGCAACAGAAAGGGCACTGAAGGTGAATGGGGATTTCCTAAAACTCGACTTTGGGAACTTCGCGCTTGTGTTCTTCCATCGGAAGCCAGGCGGCAAATTGATAGCCAAAGAGGCCTGAAAAGATATTGTTAGGAAAGATCTGACGATAGGTATTATACTCCTCTATCGTGAAATTGTAATGTTTGCGTAGGGTCGCGATCTGATTTTCAGTGTTGGCAAGCTCTAAGGTCAATTCTGCCATGCGCGCATCGGCTTTTAGATCAGGGTAAGCTTCGACCACCGCCATAAGGCGACCGAGCGCCCCGCTTAACGCCCCTTCCGCTTTAGACATTAATCCCATTAAATCGGTATTTCCAAGATCGTTTTTAACCGCGTTTAACTGTTTTGACGCTTGATTTCGCGCTTCGGTGACTTCCACAAAAACGCCCTTTTCATGATCGAGGTAGCCTTTGGTTGCGGCAACTAAATTGGGGATCAGATCAAAACGGCGAGTGAGTTCAGTCTCTAAATTCGAAAAAGCCGTTTTATAGATATTGGTCAAACGCACTAAATTGTTGCGCACCGTAATCGCAAAAGACGCGACTAAGAGCACAAGTGCCAGTGGAATAATCCAGCTTAAGTTGTTGATGATGATTGATAAAATCGTCTCCATAAGAATCCCTTAACTCAATGAAATACTCAATAAAAATCTATTTTCTCAGTATACAGGGATTTACTCTGATTGTATCTTTTTTTGGCGACGTTTCTCGATAGGGCGGGCAAAGAAGAGGCCTGCTTCAAAGAGGAGAAGGACCGAGACCGCAAAGAGAATTTGAGAAAAAACATCGGGCGGGGTTACGATCGCGCCAACAACAAACGCACCGATAATAATGTGGGGGCGTTTTTTACGAATGGTTTCGGTTTTCATTACCCCAAGGGAGACAAGAACAATCACCACCACCGGCGTTTCAAAGGCGACGCCAAAGAAGAAGACAAGACGCAGGACAAGCGACAGATAACGGCTGATATCGGTGGTCATCTGCACGTTTTCAGGGGTATAACCTGCTAAAAACTTAAACATGAGCGGCATCACCGCGTAGTACGCAAAGAGCATTCCAAGGTAAAAGAGTAAAATGCTCGAGACTAAAATCGGGTGAACAATATCTTTTTCTGTCTTATAGAGCCCCGGTGCGATAAAGCTCCAGAGCTGGTAGATGACCCACGGAATTGAGATAAAAAAGGCGAGCCACATCACCAGCATAATTGGCACTAAAAACGGCGTAATCACATCGATCGCCACCATTTTTGAGCCTTCCGGAAGGGCCGCGATTAACGGCATCGATACAAAATTATAGATCTCCCGCGAGAAGGGAACCATAATTAAAAAGAGAATTAAAACCCCTGCGCCCGCTTTTAATAGGCGATCACGCAGTTCGATAAAATGCTGAACAAAGGGTTGTTGATCTTGGGTGTCACTCATGCCGATAAGCTCTTTTTAAATTAAACGTAATTGAAGATCACTTCTTGAATCACGCGGGTGACGGTGATGCCAAGGAGGAGCACAAACGAGGATAGTATCACAAATTTCGCCGCTCTTTTACCGCGAATGCCGTAGACATATCGGCTCACTAAAATCGTGCCGTAGAGCACCCACGCCGTCGACGCTAAAATCGTTTTATGAATGACCGCTTTATCAAACCAGGTGTCATAAAAGAAGAGACTTGTGAGGAGGCTTAAGGTTAAAAATCCAAAGCCAATGGTCACCAATTGAAAGAGCCAACGCTCCATTCTGAGCATCGGCGGTAATTTTTTAATGAGCGAGAGCGAGTGGCTTTTAAGCGAGCGATCTCGAAGATACACCAGCACCGCTTGAATCGCCGCAAGGAGTAAAATGGCGTAGGCAATAATTGAGATGAGGATATGAATCCCGAGCATCGGATTTTGCGTATTGACGGAAAATTTCGAATCGGTGAGCGACAGAAAGATCGTCACAATGGCAAACAGGATCAAAATAAGCGCTGTGTTAACATGACGTTTAATCAGCGGCATTGAAATGATCAGCATAATCAGGGAGGTGAGCGATAACGCCTTCATCGCGCCGATATTAACGAGCGAACTGCCGAAGATCTGGGTGCTTAGCAGATAGGCGTGTCCCCCCATTGCCAGTAGCATCAGCCCAATCGCAATGTTGAAACACGATCGGTTATTCTCCATTTTTAGATAGGTTACAAGACAGCCACTTGAGCTGAGATAGAGAAGGATAATAAGTGTGATTAGAATCATCATAGGTCGCTACTTCGTGTCGCTATTTATATATAGAACTTTAAAGGGAATTGCTTTTAAAGTAAACTATAGGGGAAATTTTAAGAGTTAATTATAACAATTTTACAATCTTTTCGTAGGATAGTGCATGTTTGAAAATTTAAGTGGCCGTCTGCGTCAGACGGTTAAATCATTACGCGGTCAAGCGCGTTTGAGTGAAGAGAATATTAAAGACGCGCTTCGTGAAGTGCGCATGGCGCTTTTAGAGGCTGACGTTGCGCTTCCCGTGGTGCGTGAATTTATTGCACAGGTGCGCGAGCGTGCGATCGGTAAAGAGGTGTCGGAGAGTTTAAATCCCGGCCAGGTCTTGATCAAAGTCGTTCATGAAGAGCTCGTGAAGATTATGGGAGAAGAGAATGAATCCCTCAATCTACGCACTCAGCCGCCTGCAATTATCTTAATGGCCGGTCTCCAAGGGGCAGGTAAAACCACGAGCGTCGGTAAACTTGCAAAATTCTTAAAAGAGAAAGAGAAAAAGTCGGTTGCCGTTGTGAGTGCGGACGTCTATCGTCCTGCGGCGATTGAGCAGCTGAAAACCGTTGCAGGTCAAGTGGGCGCGGAATTTATTCCCTCCACCACCGATGAAAAGCCTGAAAATATCGCAGCGAAAGCGAAAGATGCGGCGAAAAAGGGCGGCTTTGATGTTTTAATTGTCGATACCGCCGGTCGTTTGCACATTGATGAAGCGCTGATGGATGAGATTAAAAAAGTCCACGCGGTGCTCGATCCGATCGAAACGCTCTTTGTTGTTGACAGTATGACGGGGCAAGATGCGGCCAATACTGCAAAAGCCTTTAATGATGCGCTGCCATTAACCGGGGTGATCTTAACGAAGATCGACGGGGATGCGCGCGGCGGTGCGGCGTTATCGATTCGTCACATCACCCAAAAGCCGATTAAATTCCTAGGGGTCGGTGAAAAAACTGATGCGCTTGAACCGTTCCACCCAGATCGTTTAGCATCGCGTATCTTAGATATGGGCGACGTATTATCGCTTGTAGAAGAGATTGAAGCGAAGGTCGATAAAGAGCAAGCGGAGCGCCTCACTCAGAAATTTAAGAAAGGGGAGCGCCTCGATCTTGATGACTTTAAAGCGCAGATGGAGCAGATGCTCGGCATGGGGGGAATCAACACCTTCCTCGATAAACTTCCCGGCATGGGCGATATCTCTGAGCAGGTGAAAGGTAAAGTCGATGACAACATCTTCCGCCGTAAAATTGCGATCATCAATTCGATGACTAAAGCCGAGCGTCGCGATTATAAACTCCTACGCGGGCCACGCCGTATGCGAATTGCGAAAGGGGCGGGCGTTAACATTCAGGATGTGCATCGCTTGATTAAAGAGTATGAGCAGATGCAACGCATGATGAAGCAGCTTAAATCCGGCGGTGTCGGTAAATTGATGCGCTCTGTGAAAGGCTTAATGCCCGGCAAAGGCGGTCGTCGCCGTTAAGGGCGCGATTCCGGATTAATCGTACATATCAAATAAAAGGGTGAAAGGAGTTAATTCGGTCACCCTTTTTTGTTTTCAATCAAGTGAGGATCTATGTTAGAACAGAGAAATCAACAGACCGAAGGGCGTGACCCTTCCACCGAACGCTTATGGCAAATAATGGAGAAAACCTTAAACGAGGCCACCGTTGAACAGCGTCGCCGTCGCCGTTGGGGCATCTTTTTTAAAGGATTAACCTTTCTCTATCTGCTCTTTATTTTGGGCGCCGTTTTTCAGATGATGTCGGATAAAAATAACCCCTATCGATTTGATGAAAATGGCGAGCTTCTCGATGCCTATACGGCCGTGATTCAGTTAAATGGTGTGATCGCCGCGGACTCTGATGCAAGTGGCGACCGTCTGATTACCGCACTCCGCAGGGCTTATAAAGACCCGAAAGCGAAGGGGATTATTCTGCGCATCAATTCAGGCGGGGGGTCACCGGTGCAAAGTGGGTATGTCTATGATGAGATCAATCGTCTCCGCACACTCTATCCTACGAAAAAGCTCTATTCGGTGATTATGGAGATTGGGGCATCGGGGGCCTATTATATTGCGTCGGCGACCGATGAGATCTACGCCGATAAAGCGAGCCTTGTGGGGTCGATCGGCGTGACGGGCGCGTCATTTGGCTTTGTGGATACGATGGATAAACTGGGCGTTGAGCGTCGTCTTTATACCTCAGGTGAGCATAAAGCGTTCCTCGATCCATTTATGCCGATGCGCGATGATGAGACCGAATTTTGGAAAGAGGTACTCGGCGGCGTGCATGAGCAATTTATCGACGTGGTGAAAAAAGGCCGCGGCGATCGTTTGGATGTGGAAGGCAATCCCGATCTCTTTTCAGGCCTTATCTGGAATGGTGAGCAAGCGCTTGAGATGGGCTTGATCGATGGATTGGGTTCGGCGGGCTATGTAGCGCGCGAGATTATTGGAGCGCCCCATTTAGTTGATTTTACTGTGGAAGAGGATGGCTTTAGCAAAGTGTTAAAACGCTTAGGCGCAAGTGCTGGGGCAGAGATTCGCTCAAAATTGACCGAATTTAATTGGCAATAAGCATTGGTAATAAGTCCCGGTCATAAACACAGCCAATAATAAAAAGTAATAAAAAAGCCACGCTAGAAAGGTCGTGGCTTTTTTTATGAGAGTTTTTTATGAGAAGAATTTGTGAAAACTCTCTAACCTATTTCTTGTTCTCTTTCTTTTCCTCAACGGGAGTAAAGCGAGTTCGATTATCAAGCGCTTTCCGGGTGTAACGAATCACAATCGGAGAGAGTAGGAGAAGCGCCGCTAAGTTCGGCAGCACCATAAATCCATTAAAGACGTCGGTCAATTGCCACACGAGCTCCACTTTAAACATCGATGCAAAGAAGACGCCAATCACCGCAAGCAGCTGAAACACGTAGAGTGCAATCGGGGAATTAAAGAGGTAGCGCACGTTCGTTTCTGCATAATAATACCAACCGATAATGGTGGAAAAGGCGAAGAAGAAGAGGGCGACCGCAATAAAGATCCCGCCGATATTGCCAAAAATAAGCTCGTAAGCTTTTTGGGTGACCGCGCTTCCGGTGCCTTGATAGAAGGATAAGAATGAAGGATCGGTGAGGGCTAAACCGCTTTCGACCCAGCCGCGAATCCCTGAACTAATGATGACAAGGCCGGTTAAGGTGACAATCACCGCCACCATAAAGACGCCCATCATCGCCACAAAACCTTGCTCTTCTGGTTTCACGTTTTTTGCTGCAGCGTGCGCGTGAGGCGTTGATCCCATTCCCGCTTCGTTTGAAAAGAGACCGCGAGCAATCCCAAGACGCATCGCTTCTTGAATGGCAATCCCAACGCCGCCCCCGAGAACCGCTTGAGGATTAAACGCCGCGATAAAGATCGCTTTAAAGGCCGGGAGAATATATTCAAAGTTAAAGGCGAGCGTAATCAGTGCACCTACAAGATAGAAAACCGCCATGCTTGGGACGATTTTTTCAGTAAAGTTCGCAATGGCGCTAATGCCGCCCATCACCACAAGTCCCATAATGATCGATACCACAAGGCCCGATACCCACGTTGGAATGTGGAGCGAGGTTTCAAAGGCGGTGGCAATGGAGTTTGATTGCACCATATTGCCCATTAATCCGAGCGCGAGAATGATTAAAATCGCAAAGGCGACCGCAAGCCATTTTAGCCCGAGTCCCTTTTCGATATAGTACGCCGGCCCGCCGACAACTTGACCGTTGGCGTCGGTGGTTTTAAATTTTTGTGCCAAAATCGCTTCAGCGTAGATGGTGGCCATCCCGAAAAAAGAGGAGATCCACATCCAAAAAATCGCCCCCGGGCCCCCTGTCATAATGGCCGTTGCGGGGCCAACAAGATTTCCCGTGCCGATCTGTCCTGCTACTGCCGTGGTTACCGCTTGAAACGAGCTCATGCCCGATTTGTCAGCCTTGTCGCCCTTAAAAGTGATCTGCCCAAAGAGTGATTTTGCTGCTTTCTTAAAGTGCCTTACTTGCAAAAATCCTAAGCGGAATGTGTAATAAATCCCTGTACCGCAGAGAAGATAGATGAGGAGATAATCCCATAAAATGGTATGAATCACTCCAAGAAAACTTTCGAGTCCGGACAACATCAGAGCTAACCTTAAAATTGGATATAGTAGAAAGAAAAATGGCGCTAAGCCCGCATGGACTGCGCATTTATAAAGTTGATATGGGTTAATGCATTGAGGATATTTTCGCCTCGCGTCTTACACTTATTCACTGTTCTGTGGTATAAATCAGAGATTGAGTAAGACTTTTTGCAAGAAAGTGATTTTATCACAGATGGGCATGAAGTTTAATCTTTTATATAACAACAAAAAGGGGATATGCATGCACGTATTAGTACTGGGGAGCGGTGTTGTAGGCACCACATTAGCGTACTATCTTGCCCGTAAAGGGGCTAAAGTTACCGTTGTTGACCGTCAAGAAGGTCCAGCGCTTGAGACAAGTTTTGGGAATGCCGGTCAGGTGTCTTTTGGATATACGACGCCGTGGGCAGCGCCGGGTGTGCCGTTTAAAGCGATTAAGTGGTTAATGCAAGAACATGCGCCGCTCGCGATTCGCCCAACCTCAAGCCTATTTCAGTACAAATGGATGTTTAAGATGATGATGAACTGCACCAAAAGCCGTTATCATCTCAATAAATCACGCATGGTACGCGTTTCAGAATATAGCCGTGAGTGCATCGATAAGCTTCGCGAAGAGACGGGCATTCACTATGAAGAGCGCACGCTCGGAACAACCCAATTACTCCGTACCGATAAGCAGATGGAAGCGATTAAAGGCGACATGGAAGTGCTCGCTGAATATGGTGTTCCGTTTGAAGTGCTCGATCGCGATGGCATTATTGCCGCAGAGCCCGCGCTTGAAAAAACCGCACATAAATTGGTGGGCGGACTCAAATTACCCAATGACCAAACCGGCGATTGCCATATCTTCACCAATCGTTTAGCCGATATCGCGAAAGAGATGGGCGTTGAATTTAAATTTAATGCCAATATCGAAAAACTCGTGGTTGAAAATGGCGAGATCAAAGGGGTAATGGTCGATGGTGAATTGATGGAAGCGGACAATTACGCGCTCTGTCTTGGAAGCTACTCAACGGAGATGCTTCGTCCTGTGGGCATTGATGTGCCGGTTTACCCGCTTAAAGGCTACTCGCTCACGATTCCGATTACCAACCCTGAGATGGCACCAAAATCCACCATTCTTGATGAAACTTATAAGATTGCGATCACCCGTTTTGACGATCGTATTCGCGTTGGAGGCATGGCAGAGATTATGGGCTTTGATTTAAGTTTAGATCCGCGTCGCCGTAAAACTCTTGAGTTTGTTACTAAAGATCTCTATCCTGAAGGTGGAGCGATCGAAAAAGCTGAATTCTGGACCGGTTTACGTCCTGCAACGCCGGACGGTACGCCAATCATTGGACCGACAAAATATAAAAACCTCTTCCTCAATATCGGGCACGGTACCTTAGGCTGGACCATGTCAACGGGAAGCGGAAACTATCTTTCAGACATCATCTTAGGCAATAAACCTGAGATCGATACCGAAGGATTAGACGTATCGCGTTACAATTAATAACGAATTATCAATATTGATTGAATCCGATAAAGGAAAAGCCGATGCAGCATAGACTGGATCGGCTTTTTTGTGTTTAAACGTTGTTAATGATGCGACGTTAATTGAGATAAACTTAATTCAGATAATCCGCTTTGGTGCGTGAAATCTTAACGCCGACGGCATCGGTCCCGGGAATTGCGGTGAGTTTATTGAGCTCGAGAGTGAGCGCCTCGATATTAAACTCCATAATGAGTTTCTCTGCGAGCACTTCAGTAAAGCGCTCCACCAATAAAAACGCCGAATCGCGGGCAAAGGCTTTGATGAAATTGCTCACCTTTTCATAATCGAGGGTGAGGGTAATGTCATCACTTCTCCCCGCCGGACGATTATCCCACGCCATCTCTACATTGAGGGTAATGGGTTGAGTTTGCGTTCGTTCATGATCGTAAATCCCGATAATCACATCGAGTTTAAGATTTTTAATAAAGACAATATCGTGAGCCATAATCGATCCTAAAAATTCTCTATTTTACACTAAAAGCGTTGTCCATTTTAATAGGGCGCAACGGGGTACGAACCGAGCACTTTAAAGAGCGACGCCACATTTTTCACCTCTTCAAGGGCGAGCTGAATGCCGTGGTCGCTCTGATGGCCAAGCACGTCGATAAAGAAGACGTAGCTCCAGTTGCCATTTTTGGAGGGGCGCGATTCGATACGGGTCATGGTGATGTTGTATTTTGAGAACGGCGCAATGAGGTGAAGCAGTAATCCCGGGCGATCATTGGCGGAGACTAAAATCGTCGTTTTATCGTTGCCACTTGCGGGAATCGGTTTGTTGCCGATAATTAAAAAGCGTGTCGAGTTGGTGAGATTATCCTCGATGTTTTTCTCTAAAATGGGCACATCGTAAAATTTCGCCGCTTGCTTTCCACCAAGGGCGGCAGAGCCCCCTTTCTCTTCGGAGGCACGCATAATGGCGCCGGCATTGGAGTTGGTCTCTATGCGCTCGGCATGGGGAAGATATTCATCGAGCCAGCTGCGGCATTGCGCTAACGATTGCGGGTGCGCGTAGACGGTGTGGATCGATTTAAAATCCGGCGCGTGCGAGATAATATTTTGATGAATTTTCAGCTCGGTTTCGCCACAGATATAGATATTGGAATTTAAAAAACAGTCGAGCGTTTGATTGACCGCCCCTTCCGTTGAGTTCTCAATGGGAACCACGCCAAAATCGGCCTTTTGGGATTCAATCGCGTGGAACACCTCATCGATGGTACGGATCGGCATACGGATCGCAGAGCCGCCAAAATGTTTTAAAGTCGCCTCTTCGGTAAAGGTGCCTTGCGGACCTAAAAACGCCACTTTTAGCGGTTTTTCAAGGGAGAGGCAGATCGACATAATCTCTCTAAATAGACGGGCAATCTCCTCATCTGGGATCGGCCCTTGATTCTCTTCCATGCGTTTTTTGAGTACTTGCGCTTCCCGTTCAGGACGATACATCTCCGTATCTCCGGCCGCAATTTTTATCTCACCGATCGCTTGTGCCGCCTCTGCTCGCTGATTTAAGAGGGCTAAAATCTCATGATCGACCGTATCGATGATATCGCGATACTCCAATAGCGTTTTCTTCTCCATGATTCTCGTGCTCTGTGTTCTTTATCTTGTATTTATTAAAGGGGTTGTCTACTATGAAATAATTCATAAAGGATGCAAAAACATCCCATCAAAGCACTTTACCATAGGAGTGATGAGAAGCGATGCAGAATAATAATATTATGGTTTTTGAAGATAAAAAGCCAGTGGTAGGAAAGGGCGTTTGGATCGATCCCACGGCGCGTATCATCGGAGATGTTGAGATTGGTCAAGATTCGTCAATTTGGCCTTACGTCATTTGCCGAGGTGATGTAAATTCAATACGTATAGGTGCACGTACTAATATTCAGGATGGTTCAATTATTCATGTCTCTGGCGACAGTTTAATCAGCCCGGGCGGATATCCTACGATTGTTGGTGATGATGTGACGGTCGGGCATGGAGCGATGCTGCATGGGTGCGTGATTGAAGATGCAACGCTCATCGGAATGAGAGCGACACTCCTAGATGGATCGCGAGTGGAAAAGCATGGTATTTTGGGTGCGGGCGCATTGCTTGCACCGGGTAAGGTGGTACGATCTGGAGAGGTTTGGATGGGAACGCCGGCGCGGAAGGTTCGGGTTTTGAGTGATAGCGAGATCGAGCATCTCTACGTTTCGGCACAGCAGTACTCTCTTTTGAAGGATCGTTTCCTCAAAGCACTTGAGGGTTAAGTTGATTAATATGCGTATAAAAACGTCTAAAATCAGAATGGCAAGCCCTCTACTAAAATGCTATGATTATCTCTATCTGAGGGCAATTATATAAAGTGGAATTATATATCATATGACGAAAATATTAGTTGTTGATGACTCTACCGTCCAGAAACTGGTAATTACGCGTGTCCTCGATAAATTAGAT
Source organism: uncultured Ignatzschineria sp. (assembly GCA_945619025.1). Lineage (GTDB taxonomy): Bacteria > Pseudomonadota > Gammaproteobacteria > Cardiobacteriales > Wohlfahrtiimonadaceae > CALZBJ01. The sequence continues at coordinate 31,472 of CALZBJ010000020.1, forward strand.
GTAGAATATGTCGAGGCCAAAAACGGGAAGGAAGGGGTTGAACAAGCCCTCAAACATCGTCCCGATCTTATTTTAATGGATATCATTATGCCCGATTGCAACGGCTTTCAAGCGATTCGTATGTTGCAGCGTCATGATGAAACGAAAGATGTGCCCGTGATTGTCGTGAGCACAAAAAGCCTCAATGTTGATAAAATCTGGGCGAAGCGTCAAGGCGCCGCCGACTACATCGTTAAACCGATTGATGAAGCGGAATTGATCGAAAAGATTAAGAAACATTTGCCGTAGTTTTAAGTTCGAGATTCGATAGAGGAAGGTATGAAATTAATCATTCAGCGTGAGCAGCTTTTAAAGCCATTACAGGCGATTATTGGGGTGATCGATCGTACGCAGACGTTGCCCGTGCTTGCGAATGTGAAATGTGTCGTGACGGAAGATGAGATCACCTTAACCACCACCAATCTTGAGATTGAGTTGAAGTGTTCGTTTCCCCATCTCTCCATTGAAACCGGCGACATTACCTTTCCGGCGAAAAAACTGCTCGATATCTTAAAGGCGCTGCCTCACGATATTGAGGTTCAAATTCATGTCGAAGAACTCCGTGCGACCATCGTTGCCGGGCGTTCGCGCTTTACTTTAAGTTGTCTAGCGGCGGATGAATTCCCCGTACTTGACGATCTTGAATTTGAGAAAACACTGACCGTTCCGAAAAAAGATCTGCGCGAAATTATCGATAATGTAGCCTTTTCAATGGCCGTTTCTGATGTGCGTTATTTCTTAAACGGACTGCTGCTTGATGTGGATGGTAATGAATTAAATGCGGTGGCAACTGACGGGCATCGTCTCTCTGTTGCGCATTTAGAGTTGCCGGAAACCACCGGATTGCAAAAGCAGTTCATCATTCCTCGCAAAGGGATTGAGGAGCTGTTAAAACTGCTTGAGAATGAGTCAGCGCCGGTTCATCTAGAATTGAGCCCGAATCATCTGCGCGTTGAGCTTGGCAGCATTGTCTTTACCACAAAATTGATCGAAGGAAAATTCCCGGATTATCGCCGCGTTGTCCCAGAACTTGGGGATAAACTGGTGGTGGCTGACCGCGTTGGACTCATTGATGCATTAACGCGCGCGTCGGTCTTATCGCAAGATAAATTCCGTGGCATTCGTCTCCATTTTTCTGAATTTTTACTTAAACTTCACGTCAATAATCCTGAGCAAGAACATGCTGAGGAAGAGGTGGAGGTGAACTATCAGGGCGAGGATTTCTCCACGGCGTTTAACGTCACCTATCTCTTAGAGGCCCTTAAAGCGCTTGATGATGATATGGTGCGTTTAAGCTTTACTAGCGCAACCTCTAGCTGCCTCATTCAGAACTCTGAAGGGGATAACGTTAAATACGTTGTGATGCCGATGAGGCTCTAAATTTTGTGATTATTGAATCACTCAAAGTGGAGCGATTCCGGCACTTAAAACCGTTTCGCTACACGTTTGACCCCCATTTTAATCTAATTATTGGAAAGAACGCTTCCGGGAAGACCTCCTTCCTCGAGGCGCTCTTTTTTCTCTCCCATCTAAAATCATTCCGTACCCACAATTCAGCGGAGATTATCGAGACCGATTCGGAGAGTTTTATTCTCTTTGCCGAAATTGCCTATCTTGAGGAGGAACAGCGCTCTCAGCTTGGCATTGAGCGCACGAAAAAAGGCTTTCAAATTCGCAAAGATTTTGAGCCCGTGCAGCGCCGCTCCGAGCTTGCCAAACTGCTTCCCATTTTGTTTATTGGCCCCGATACTGGGCAATCACTCATTGATAGTCCGCGCTATCGCCGTCAATTTATCGACTGGGGGCTCTTCCAAAGTCTGCCGCAATATCATGGGATTTGGCTACGGTACGAACGTGCGCTTAAACAGCGAAATGCCGCCCTTAAAGGCAATATGCCCGATGGGGTCCTGCGCGGAATTGAGCATGAGATGGCGGAATCGGGTGAGATTTTATCGGAGCAGCGTGCGGCGTTTTTAGAAGAGCTTACAGAAAAAGCATTACCGCTGTTACACGCGCTTTTACCCGAGCTTACCGAGTGGGAAGTGCGCTATCAATACGGTTATAGCAAAGGGCATTTTGCCGAAGGCATGGCGGAGAGTCGGCCGAAAGATCGCATTATTGGCTACACCCGTTCGGGCCCTCATCGTGCTGATTTTTCCATAAAAGTAGATGGGCATACGGCGCACCAATACCTCTCGCGCGGGCAGATTAAATTGATGACGATTGCGATGATGCTTGCGCAAATTACTCTCTATCGCGAAAAAACCGGGCACTCCACCATTTTATTGATGGACGATATTACCGCCGAACTCGATCAGACAAAACGCGGGTTATTACTCACCCATTTAATCGCCCAAAAAACGCAACTTTTTGTCACCTGTCTTGAGCCAAATGAGTTTCCAGAACTCACTGAACCCTCGTTAAAATCTAGCATGCAATATTATGAACTTACTAACGGATCAGCTCAAAAAGTGGTATAATAGCGAAGGTTTATTAGACAAATTTAAAAGAGTAAAAACACACGAGGTATTTGAATGGCAACAGATAGTCACTCTCCGAGTATCAAAGTATTAAGAGGGCTCGATGCAGTACGTAAGCGCCCTGGAATGTATATCGGTGATACGGATGATGGTACTGGCTTGCACCATATGGTTTTTGAGGTGGTGGATAACGCCATTGACGAAGCATTAGCAGGCTTTTGTGATGATATTGAAGTGACCATTCATATGGACAACTCCATTACCGTAAGCGATAACGGACGCGGAATCCCCGTTGAGATGCACCCGGAAGAGGGCGTATCGTCAGCACAAGTGGTGATGACCGTGCTTCACGCCGGCGGTAAGTTTGAAGATAACGCGATTTCAGGCGGTCTTCACGGGGTTGGGGTATCGGTGGTCAATGCGCTCTCATCAGATCTTAAAATGACGATCTACAAAGAGGGGCATGTCCACGAGCAAGAGTATAAACTGGGCGAACCTCAATATCCGCTTCGTGTGATTGGCGATACCGATAAGACTGGGACCACCGTCTATTTCAGACCGAGTGCCGAAGTCTTTACCAATATCGATTTTGATTATGACATTCTCTACAAGCGTTTACGTGAGCTTGCGTTCCTTAACTCAGGGCTTCGCATCACTTTAAAAGATGAGCGTTCTGATAAGCACGAAGTCTTCGATTTTGAGGGCGGTATTCGCGCTTATGTCGAGCTAATCAACAAAAATAAAACCGCGATCCACAACAGTATTTTCTACTGCAATCATCAGAAAGATAATATCACCGTTGAGATTGCGCTTCAGTGGACCGATGGCTATCAAGAGTCGGTACATTGTTACACCAACAACATTCCTCAGCGCGATGGGGGAACGCATCTGCTTGGCTTTAGAGCGGCGATGACGCGTACCTTAAATCGTTATATGAACGATGAGGATCTCCTTAAAAAAGCGAAAGTTGCCACCACAGGCGATGACTCCCGTGAAGGGCTTACCGCGATTATCTCGGTGAAAATTCCTGGACCAAAATTCTCCTCACAAACGAAAGAAAAACTCGTTTCAAGTGAAGTGAGACCGGCGGTTGAGGGCGTGCTTGGGGAGAAAATGGCAGAATATCTGCTCGAAAATCCGGATGATGCGAAAGCGATCACCTCCAAAATTATCGATGCAGCGAAGGCTCGCGAAGCGGCGCGTAAAGCCCGTGAAATGACTCGTCGTAAAAGTGCGCTCGATATCGCAGGCCTTCCTGGAAAGCTTACTGATTGTCAGGAGAAAGATCCGGCGAAATCAGAACTTTTCTTAGTGGAAGGGGACTCGGCGGGCGGTTCTGCAAAGCAGGGGCGCGACCGTAAATTCCAAGCAATTTTACCGCTTAAAGGAAAGATCTTAAACGTTGAGCGTGCACGCTTTGACCGGATGCTTCAATCGGCGGAGATCGGTACCTTAATTACCGCGCTTGGCTGCGGCATTGGTCGTGATGAGTTTGATCCCGATAGATTGCGCTATCACCGCATTGTAATCATGACGGATGCGGACGTGGATGGGGCGCACATTCGTACGCTACTGCTCACGTTTTTCTATCGTCAAATGCGCGAGCTAGTGGAGCGCGGGCATATCTATATTGCTCAGCCGCCGCTCTACAAAGTGCGTCGTGGGCGACAAGATACCTATATGAAAGATGATAATGAGTTAACGCTCTACTTCCTCAATACTGCGCTTGAAAATGGAACATTCCACGCAAGTCCGGATGCGCCAGCACTCTCACAAGTGGTGGTTGAACGTCTTGCAAAACAGCTCCTTTTTGTTGAACAAGTGATCGAGCGAATCTCACACCGTCTACCGGTGGAAGTGCTGTATGATCTGCTCTCAATGCCTCGTTTAACCGATGCCATTTTAGGCAATGGTACCGAAGCACAGGCTTGGATTGATGCCCTCATGGCGCTCTTAACGGCTAACCAAGAAGAAGGGTCGCATCAATATAAGATCACTCACGATCCGCAAAATAGCAGCATTGAGATTGTGACAGAACGCTATAACACGCGTGATTATTATCGCATCGATACCCGTTTTGTGAATTCAACGGAATACTCCCATATCGGTAGTTTAGCCGATGAGTTGCAAGCGCTCCTACATGACGGAGCCTGTGTGCGCCGTGGCGAGAAAACGCAAAACATCAGCACCTTTAAAGAGGGCATGGATTGGCTCATTAATGAAGCAAAACGCGGCCAACATGTCTCACGCTATAAAGGTCTCGGGGAGATGAACGCCGAGCAGCTTTGGGAAACCACGATGGATCCTGAAACTCGTCGCCTCCTTCAAGTGAAAGTGGAAGATGCGGTGAAAGCCGATGAAATCTTCACCATGCTGATGGGCGATGAAGTTGAGCCCCGCCGTGAATTTATCGAGCAAAATGCTCAAATGGTCGGGAATCTCGATATTTAATCGAATGTCGTGTCGAATCTCAAATAGAATGAAACCAAATCTCAAGTGAGTGAAACCAAATCTCATAACCTGTGAAATGAAGATAAAAAACCTCTGTAAAATAACAGAGGTTTTTATTCTTGTCGAATCTCAAATAGAATGAAACGGCGTCTCAAATGGTGATACCAAATCCCAAATGGTGATACCAAATCCCAAATAGTGATACGGAATCTCAAACGATGAAACGAGAAAAAGCCTCTGGATAAGATAGAGGCTTTTTTATTATTGATATTTTTGAAATAGATTTGTAATCCTCCCTAAAAATAATACCGACTATAAGTAGAATTTTCTCGTATCATTTACTCAGGAGAAAATAGCGATGAAAAAATCAAAATTCACAGACTCACAAATTATGTCGATCTTAAAACAGAATG
>CALZBJ010000021.1:0-29773 GCA_945619025.1 uncultured Ignatzschineria sp.
CTTGTTTTGTATTGATTTTTAATGAATTATTTATTTTCTTTTCTATCTAAATATGATCATTCCGTGACGTAATTCAAAAATTGGCACGGAAATTTTTCTCAAAAAATGCATTTTAAAACTAAAGTGATTATTTTTTATGCTTGAAATCGGTAAATTCCGCCCCATATTTGATCGGAAGGCAGTGAAGAACGCCCATCATGCCAACCAAATAAATAACCAAAGTTTAGCTATTTTATTGCATAAGGAGTACATCAATTATGTCCAATCAAAGAGAGACGATGCAGTTCCAAACGGAAGTTAACCAACTACTCAATTTGATGGTGCATTCGCTCTATTCAAACCGCGAAATTTTCTTACGTGAATTGATCTCAAATGCCTCAGACGCACTCGATAAGCGCCGTTTTGAGGGATTGACGGATGCGAAGATAATTGAAGATCAGGGCGATGCGAAAATCTCGCTGAGCTTTGATAAAAATGCAAAAACCTTAATGCTCTCTGATAACGGTATCGGGATGGATCGCCAAGATGTAATCGACAATATCGGAACGATTGCAAAATCAGGCACCAAAGCCTTTATTGAAAAGCTCGAAGCGGATCAGAAAAACGCGTCCAATTTAATTGGTCAATTTGGCGTTGGCTTCTATTCGGCATTTATTGTGGCCGATAAGGTAGAAGTTTTAACCCGTAAAGCGGGCACCGAGGCAAGCGACGCCATTCGCTGGATTTCAGAAGGTAAGGGCGAATTCACCCTTGAAAATAGCACGCGCGATAGTGTCGGCACCACCATTACGCTCCATATGAATGAGGAGCATCTCGATCTTTTAAATGAGTGGTCGCTTAAATCGATTATCACTAAATATTCCGATCATATTGCCTATCCCATTATGATGCAGGTGGAAAAAGAGGTGCCGGTTGAAGGCAAAGAGGGCGAATTTGAGACGGAAGTGGCGATCGAGCAGGTGAACTCAGCCACATCGCTCTGGCAGCGGGAGCGCTCTGAGATTAAAGATGAGGAGTACGTCGAGTTCTATAAATCGCTCACCCATGATTATCAGGATCCGCTCTCATGGTCGCATAACCGCGTTGAGGGTAATCATAGTTATACATCGCTCCTCTATCTTCCATCCGTTGCGCCGATGGGGCTTTGGGATCAAAACGTCGAATATGGCGTACAGCTCTATGTTCAGCGCGTTTTCATTATGGATGGCTCAGATAAACTGATTCCACGCTATCTCCGCTTTATGAAAGGGGTGGTGGATACGCAAGATTTACCGCTCAATATCTCCCGCGAAATTTTACAATCGTCGAAAACCATCGATGCGATTCGCCAAGGACTCACGCGCCGTTCGCTCTCGATGCTTGAATCATTAGCGGCGCAAGATGAAGCGAAATATCAGACCTTCTGGGAGCAGTTTGGACGGGTATTAAAAGAGGGCTTTGGGGAGGATTTCTCCAATCGCAATAAGATCGCAAGCCTATTACGGTTCTCATCGACGGAAACCGATGCGCAGACCGTATCATTTGATCAATACATTGAGCGTATGAAAGAGGGGCAAGATAAGATTTATTACATCACTGCCGACTCACTCAACACCGCGAAAAATAGCCCGCACCTTGAGATCTTCAAGAAAAAAGGCATTGAAGTGATTCTAATGACCGATGTGGTCGATGATTGGATGATGGGCTTCCTCCACGAGTATCAAGATAAAGCATTTGTAAACGTTGCCAAAGGCGATATCAATCTCGATGGCGATGATGCTAAAGAAGATGCGGACAAGGAAGAAAAACCTCTATCTGCAGAAGAGAAATCCTTAGTGGATTCGCTTGAAACCCTGCTTAAAAATGAAGTGGAGTCGGTGAAAATTTCAAAACGCTTAACCGATTCAGCCTCCTGTTTAGTGCGTAATGAGATGGCACTGAGCGGACATTTTGAGAAGCTCTTAAAAGAGGCCGGCCATGAAGTCCCCGAGGTGAAACCTTGGCTTGAGATCAATCCCGATCACTTTATTGTTAAAGCCTTTGAAGCGGAAAAAGAGAGCGATAAACAGAGTGATTTAGCAAAACTTCTCTATGAAGAGGCGCTGTTATTAGAGGGCGCGCAACTTCCCGATCCATCGGCATTTGTAGCTCGTTTAAACCGCTTAATGAAAGAACAGAATTAAAAGAGAGATCTCTACACACTGTAAAAAGAGTGATTCTAGATTCGTCAATCAAACGGATCAGGATCGCTCTTTTTTATGCGGATTTTTCTCAAGTTTGGGGTGAAAAAGGGCGCTTAACCATAGGTTATTGCAAAATTTATGTGTATAATATCAAAATTCTTCTAAACAATTTTCACCGAATCGAAACAAATAGGATGGGATATGAAACGATTGATTAGCATGATCACTTTGGCGATGGTACTTGTTGTCGGCGCAGAAGCAAAACAGCTCTATGTGAGTGACCAACTCGAAGCGCCCGTGCGTGCAGGATCAGGCGATAGTTTCCGTATTCAAAAAATGCTCGATTCAGGAACGCCGGTGGAAGAGCTTTCTCGCCGTGGGCAATTTGTACAAATCCGCTATTCAGGCGGGGTAACAGGGTGGATGCATCAACGTTTTTTAATGGATGAGCCTGTGGCTCGCGATCTTGTTGAAAAAGCGCGCGAAGATTTAAAAGCGGTAGAAACTTATAAAACAAAAATCACCGAGCAAGAGAGCATTATTAAAACCCTAGAAAGTGAGCTTGCGGAGAGTAAAACCGCCCAAGAGCAGCTTGAGAGCCGGATTACCGAGATTATGAAAACCTCGGAGAGCATCTTTAAAATCGATGAGCAAAATAAAGTACTCACCAAAGAGAATCATCAGCTCGATGTGGATTTAAAAGCGCTTCAGCAAAAACATGATGTGCTAAAACAGAGCATCCGCAGTAATGAATGGACGGTTGGGGCGATTATTCTCTTTTCGGGAATTATCTTTGGCTCGATGATTATGCCACGTCTGGTTGCGAAATTGCGCCGTAAACGCTCGTGGGATCTTTAAATCCTATAGGGTAATGAAAAGCGCAGGATTATCACGATCACTGCGTTTTTTATTGTCTATGTAATTTAAGAAAAAGGATAACAGACGTGCTCGTATTCTATTTTATGCTAGCGATGATAATGCTTCTGAGCATCTATTTATGGTATCGGCTCGCACACCTCGCACCAAAAGGATTACTCCGTAAGCTGACTAAAATTGCGGGCGTTTTCTTTACTCTCGCATGGCCTTTTACCATTGTTAGCACACGCTTTTTCCCCAATGTGATACCCAATCCGGTCGAGGCGATTTTATCGGAATGGGGCGCAGGTTGGATCATTATGATGGTTTATGTTTTGCTACTCACCATTTGTTGGGATCTCTTTCGCATTTGCAATCATTTTACCGGTTGGATTCATCCGCGCACGCTGAAAAGCTGGGTCGGTAAGGAAGGTAATCTAGGAGTTTTTATCCTAGTAGCGGGATGTATGATCGGTTTAACCCTGTATGGCAATCACCAATATCACCAGAAAAAGCGGGTGGAATATAGCGTTATTACCGAAAAAGACCTTACAGAAACATACACGATTGTGGCGCTGAGCGATCTGCATTTGGGGCACTTGGTGAAGGCGGACGAGCTTGCCGAATGGGTCGATCTCATTAATCAAGAAAAGCCGGATATTGTACTTCTCCTTGGCGATATTATTGATCACTCCCTTCATTCCATCGATTTTAAGACCATTAAAGCCGAATTTGATCGAATCGAAAGCCGTTTTGGTCTCTACGGCGTATTGGGAAATCATGAATATATCGAGTCGCGCACAGAGAATATTGCCTTTTTACAAGCGCTCGGCATACAGCTTTTAATTGATGAAGGGACGATCATTAATGATGAGCTCTATCTCATTGGGCGTGATGACCGAACCCATTATGAAAGGCACCGTTTAGAAGAACTGTTGCCGGATCATATTGATAAGCCGATTATTGTGATGGATCATCAACCGTTTGGTGTGGAAGAAGTGTCAAAACACCCAATTACATTGCAACTTTCCGGCCATACTCATCGCGGGCAAATTTGGCCCTATTCATGGCTTACTGAGAAAATATATCATCTCACTCACGGGATGGAAACGATCAATAATAGTACCTTTATCGTTAGCTCTGGGATTGGCATTTGGGGCGCAAAAATCCGTATTGGCACTGAGTCGGAATATTTAGTCATTCGCCTTAAATCCGATAAGACCCCGATTTAACCCATTAAAAACTGCTCTGAGCTGATCTCCATCGAGGTAATTATTTGATGTAAGCATTCCCGTACACGCCCATCGGTGCTATCATAGGATTTTTTACGAAAAATAGTTTAGAACGATGAAATTGCCTCAGGATTGGGGCATCATGCACAAGAGGAGAAGAGAATTGACTGCTTCTAATCAATGTTTTATCTACCCGCCGGTGGGATCGATGGACCTGTTATCCCACATCGAGAGCGTTATTTTAAAAAGTACGGCCGATGGCGAGTTGTATAAACTTTTTCGCAATTGTCTGTTAGCGGTACTCAATACCGGAAGCCAAACCGATGATCCTCGCGAACTTTTCGATCGTTTTAAAGATTTTGATGTGGAATTGATGCGCACCGAACGGGGCATTAAACTCCATCTTATTAATCCGCCGACTGAGGTATTTGTTGATGGGGAACTGACCGACGTTATTCGCCGGAATCTCTTTTCAGCGCTTCGCGATATTTTATTTGTAAAGGCGGCGACCGATAGTTACCGCTCATATAGTAATAATGGCGTGCGCAATAGCTCGCTATTAACCGACATTGTGTTCATTATTTTACGCAATGCCAACGCGCTCCATGCGGCGCAAGATCCGAGCATTGTGGTCTGTTGGGGCGGGCACTCAATTAATCAATCAGAATATGATTATGGCCGATTAGTTGGGCAAGAGCTTGGCGTGCGTCATCTCAATATCTGTACCGGTTGTGGACCGGGAGCGATGGAAGCGACGATGCGAGGCGCAGCGGTTGGCCATGCAAGACAATCCTATAAAGAAGGGCGCTTCATCGGGATTACCGAAACCTCGATTATTGCAGCTGAACCACCAAACCCATTAGTGAATGAACTTGTCATTATGCCGGATATTGAAAAACGCCTTGAAGCGTTTGTGCGTCTTGGTCATGGCATTGTGATTTTCCCAGGTGGTGTTGGTACGGCGGAAGAGTTTTTCTATATCTTGGGCATTCTCCTGATGCCGGAAAACCGCAAGATTCATGTGCCAGTTATTTTAACAGGCCCTAAAGAGAGTGAAGAATATTTCCGTACACTCGATCGGTTTATTGAGCGCAGTTTAGGTAAAGAAGCACAAGCGCTCTATGAGATTATTATTGATAATCCGGCAGAGGTTGCGCGCAAAATGAAGAATGCGATGCCACGGGTGAAGGAAAATCGCCGTGGCCGTGGCGACTCATTTTGCTATAACTGGTCACTTAAAATCACCACCGATTTTCAAGTCCCGTTTGAGCCAACTCATGAAAATATGACCGCACTCAATCTTCACCTTAATCAGCCAAAAGCAGAGCTTGCGGCATCGCTTCGTCAGGCATTTTCAGGCATTGTTGCAGGAAATGTTAAAGATTTTGGGGTAAAAGCCATTGAAGAAAAAGGGCCATTCCAACTGCATGGCGATCCTGAACTGATGGAGATAATGGATGAATTGTTGCGTGATTTTGTTGATCAGCAGCGCATGAAACTCCCCGGGAAAGAGTATGTTCCGTGTTATGTGGTTAATCGTTAAGCCTTTAAAATAGATTCAAACATTAAAAAACCTCATTAAGAAAAATCTTATTGAGGTTTTTTTAACTCGATTACTTTGCTAGGATTTTATTCATCCTGTGATTCCTGTGATTCCTGTGATTTTTTATGAGTAATCTCTTCAGCTAATGTGGTTCTATTACTTTCAAGAGTACCGCGAATTTTTTTTAATTCAGAATACATATTAAAAAACAGTACTGTTAGCTCAAACATGATACGGATACCAATCAATGAGAACACCATTCCTACAAGAGAGATAAGACGATCTTCTATAAAGTAGTCGTTAAAAAAACCGTACAAACCAGCGCCTATAATTAATATCGAGCTAAGCCAATAACCTATTAATGCCAGTTTTGGAGTAATCATTTTCTCTAAAAAAAGAATATCTTTCATCACATATCTTCCTTATTTAAAATATTAAAAGTTATAATGTTACTATAAACAACATGTAAATCAATTAAATAAGCGCTTATGTTAACAAATCAGTCATAACTTTGTTTTTAGACAAAAAAGTGCCCCAAATGATTGCTCATTTGGGGCGTTTTTCTGTTATCTATACAATAGACAGGAGAGTCAATTATCATACATTTGCATGTAGGAAAAAGATAAATAACAGAAATTTGGATGTTCTGTTATCGAGGATTCTCGATTAATATGACCTCTATAATACGCTATTCGAGGATATAATCATAGAAAAAGTCATTTAATTCACCAACTGAGGTGATTAGATGAAGTTCATCACCTTCATTCCAAATCAGATAGCCTTTTTTCTCAAGTAATGGCTTCGCTCTGCGGTATAACGCACTTCGTTTCTCTAAAATTTTAGTTCGCAAGTCTATCACATTATCATTTACCGCAAACGTCTCTTTTAACGCATACATTCCTAACCTCCGTTTCCACAGGAACGGCCACACATTTTCCTTGTATGACCGGCGCAATTAATTCAATTATCTCGTTGATCGAATGCTGATCTAATTATTAAGTATTATTGTCATTCGGTGAAAATAAGTGTAGTAGAAAATTCTTAAAAACGCTAAAACTTGGCAGTTTTTCATTTAAACCCCGATCTATGTCAAATTTTTGGCAGTTAGTTGCGTTTTCATCCGACAATCACTCATCCTTTAGAACTATTTTTAATCATTCTATAAAAGCATGCTAACTGAGCTCTATGGATCACCTTAATAACCTTTATTAGTACAAGTGTAGTATCCGCCGTAGGAATTATGCAGAATTTGGGAGGTTTTTTATCTCAGGATTAAGAGATCTTAGTAAGCTCTCCGTCAAGCTCAAATAAACGCTGACTAATCATAATGGATTAGTCAGATTAGTAAGAATTTTTTGAAACCTTTCTAAATATAGTCATTAGTTATTTCTTCTGGTTGAGAAGTTTTAGCGAATGGATTATGCACTAATCTTGAAAACGAATCCAAACCGTGGGGCATAGGTAATACAAATAGAATAAGAGGAAATCTGATCTGTCTACTCTGATCGTTAATGGTGTCTATAGTGCCATCTCAATAATTTAACATAATATATAGAAATGGCTATCATACCTATAATGAAATATAGAACCTCATCTCATCTTAAACCCATATTGGGTTGAGCATGATTGTAAAGCTGCAGTCTTTTGGATGCTATTTCAAAATTTGCGAAAACATAATTAAAAACTGATGCTTGTTTTATATCTATTATCACTTTAAAGAGACAAATAAAAACCCCTCCAAAATTTGAAGGGGTCTCTAATATCTTAAATTTAAATGCTAAATTTCGTGAAAATGTTCTTTAAAGCTTAAAACGTCACAATAGGCTTAATCACTTTGCCACTTGCAGAATCTGCGAAGGCTTGGTTGATTTCTTCAAATGGGTAGAATTTTACCAGGCGATCGAAGGGGAATTTCCCTTGCTTGTAGAGTGAGATGAGTGTCGGGATAAAGATTTTTGGAATGCTATCACCCTCGATGACACCGGTAGTTTCAATCGCGTAGACGGCACCAAACCCGGTCAGTGCTTTAATGTTGGCAACGGGATCTTCATTTTTACTATTAATGGTGTGTGTCGCGCCCAATTCTTTCGCAAGATCCAGGCGATGATCATGAATATCAACCGCGACAATGGGATAGCATCCGATCGCTTTTGCCGCCATAATCGCACTTAATCCCACCGCGCCCGTCCCATAAATCACAATCGATTCATTTGCTTTCGGGTTTAACCGATTGAGCACCGTTCCAGCGCCGGTTTGAATTCCGCAACCTAATGGCCCGAGCAGTCTTAAATCGATCTCTTTATCGACCACAATCACATTCGTCGCTTTGGTCACCACCACTTCACTAAATGAGGATTGCCCGAAGAAGATGGACAGCCCTTTCCCTTCATACGAATATGGCGAACCGCCCCCTTTTAACGTACCGCCAAAGTTAAGCGGGTTAAAATCCTCACAGACCGTTGGATGGCCTGAAAGGCAATGCGAACAGTGTTGGCAACTCGAAAAACTGAGCACCACATGATCGCCAATGGAGACCGAATCAACATCCTCGCCAACAGCAGTTACAACGCCCGATCCTTCATGCCCTAAAATTCCCGGAAGTGGGAAAACGCCCTCTAAATCACGCGCCACAGCATCTGTATGGCATACGCCTGAGGCCACCATTTTAATCTGTACTTCATCGTGTTTTGGTGGTGCAACATCCACATCACAAATTTTAAGCGCTTCCCCTAATTTAAAGGCAACGGCTGCTTTCGCTTTCATATCGACTCCTTATATTTATATTCATTGAATCCTCTATTATAACATTAATGTATACAATTTAACCCAACATTAATCACGAAACGCCGTTTCCATGATGGGTTTCTCTGAGAAATCACACTAATAAACTAACGTGAATTCCACGAGGCAGGATATTTATAGCCGGGGAAATGTTCCTTAATATAAGCCTTATACTCCGCTCCATGATAGGCTTCTGTAATCGCTTTAACCCAGTCACTCTCGGCATCTTCCGGGCGAATCACCGCCCAATTAATAAAGTTATAATGAGGATCGGTAAAGAGTGCTTCGGTGAATGGAATGCCGGAACTTGCCGCAAAATTTCCCGTAATAATCGCATAATCCACATCCACCCGAATTCTAGGAATGAGTGGCGATTCGATCTCTTTTAAAATAATGCCATGAGGATTGGAGATAATATCCTTAGCGCTCACTGAAAAAGGATCGACCACATTCTCTGAGAGCTCAATCCAGCCAAGATCCTGCAGTAAAATAAGCGCTCTGGAATAATTAGTTGTATCGAGCGGCACAGCCACAACAGCGCCCTTTTCTACCTCTTGTAATGTCTGTTTACGCCCACTATAGAGCCCTAAAGGCCCTGTCGGAATTTGAAAGATCGGCAATAGATCGCTATTGTTACTTTTATTAAATCCCTCTAAGAAAAAACGATGTTGAAAGGTATTAATATCGATACTGCCATCATTAAGCGCAATATTGGGCCCCATAATATCGCTAAACTCCGTCACCTTTACCGTATAGCCCTGCTTTTTGAGCTCAGGCGCAATAAAATCACGCGCCATTGTGCCAAAATCTCCTACCGACGTACCGATCCGAATCACTTTTTGCTCATCGCTCGTATTGGAGAAACAACCGGCCAAAATAATACCGATGCCTATATATATAAACGCCTTGAATCGCATCATCGCCTCCTACCAGCTTAAGGGTAAATTGTAGCCAGGAAAATGCACTTGCGTGTGCGCTTTAAATCCATCTGAATTGATAATATCGATCAACGTTTTCGCCCACTGTGTATCGCTATCAGCCTTTTTCACCACAACCCAATTGACAAAATGTTTGCTCGGTTCAATATAGAGCGCATCGGTAAATGGAATCCCCGCATCTTGCGCAAAATTCCCATTAATCACCGCATAATCCACATCTTGACGCGCCCGCACCATCTGCGCTGCTTCAATCTCTAAAATCTTCAGGTTTTTAGGGTTTGAGGTAATATCCGTTTTACGCACCCGGAAGAGATCGAGATCCTCTTTGAGCGTAATCCAACCTAGCGCTTCTAAAATACGCAATCCCCGTGAAAAGTTAGTGACATTAGACGGAATCCCGATCGTCGCCCCCTCTTTTACACTGTCCAATGAGTGAAGCTTACCGCCATAAAGCCCGAAAGGCGCGGTCGGCACTTGGACAATCGGCGTTAGCGTTGCGTTATAATTTTCGTTAAATTCGTCTAAATAGGGTTTATGTTGGAAGATATTAACCTCAAGCGAGCCCTCATGCACACCCGTATTGGGAATCACAATATCGGTAATCTCTTTTAGCGTGACCTGATAGCCCGCCTTTTCAAGTTCAGGCCCGATATAATCCCGGACCATATCGGCAAAATCCCCCGGTGAGGTGCCAATCCGAATAGTCTGTTGATCGGGGTTTGTTTGAGATGTTGCTTTGGCGCTAATATCCGGCTCTGCCTCAGAACAGGCGGTTAAAACAAGACCGGCAATGCATAGATAAAAGAGTTGCTTCGCACGTTTCTTAAGATGGGTAATGATAATCATGATTATTTCCTTTGGTTGTTTATTGTTCGTTATATCGTTTGTTAGATAGACGATTGCCGAAAGGAAACGATCGAGGCGTTTACTCATCTCTGCTTAGCTGTCTGCCCGCAAGCATTTCCAAATCGGCGTCTGTGTGACGTATATCGTTTTTTCTATCCTGTGATTTATCGGTTATCCATCAATGCGTAGATCGGCATAATGGCGTTTTGCTACATCGGGATGGGAACGTAAGCGCCCTTTTAGGAAGTTTTTCCCGATTTGAGTAAAGAGCGGATTTTTCGGATCTTGAGTGATACTAAAGGCTTTGCCTTGAAGCGCCTCGGGCAATGTGATTAATGGCACCGTTGCATCAAGTTGTGAAGTTAAGAAAAAGGCGTGCGAATAGCGATCCACTCCCACGGGCGGCGTTACGACGCGATGCAGTGTCGCTTTAAGATAGCCTTGTGAGGCAATTTCTAACAGCTCCCCAATATTGACCACAAAGGTTCCCGGAATCGGTTCGGCCAATACCCACTCATCCTCTTTTAATACCTCAAGCCCTGCGGTCTCATCTTGCTGAACAAAGGTGAGATAACCCGAATCTTTATGCGGCCCAACCCCTTGGATACTATCCTCAATCCCCGGGTAATGAATCGCTTTCGATAAGACCGAAGGTTTATGGGCGTAGGTGTGCGCGAACACATCTTCATCTTGGCCAAGCGCGAGCGCAAAAGCCGATAGCAGCGATTTTGCGAGCTCGGTTTGCTCTTTTTGTAACTGCTGTAGCGTCCCTTTAAGCTCCGGTACTTCCTCGGGCCATTGATTCGGGCCTTGAAGACGTAACCACGGCTGATCCTTAGGGATTTCTTCAAGAGGAAGCGCTTCATACTCAGGCATGTAATCAAGTTGCTCCCGCGTATCAGGATTCTCCCGAGTAATCTCATCATGCAGTTGTGTATACCCGCGAAAATGAGGGGAATTGACCATGTGAATGGCGCGTTTTTGCTCTAACGGCAATGAGAAAAAGGTTTTCGCATGGGTAAACGCATCCTCAATCAAACTCTGTGAGATGCCATGATTTTTAAGATAGAAAAAGCCGACTTCATGGGCAGCATATCCCAAATCTGCTACAAATTTCTGACGGGATTCGCCCCCTTTAATAAATTCAGCATAATCGAGGATCGGTAAATTACACTCAGACATTGTCTCTCCTTATTAACATTAAGACATAAAAAAAGAGCTGCCGTTTGAGCCGCTCTTGTGTCACACTTGTTGCTAGTGGAGAATCTTCATTTTATCTATTTTCCAGTCCTGTTCGAGTGCTGTCGTATAGAGATCTCTGAAGATAGACGCTTTAGCTGTTGTGCCCGCAAGCTGTTTTCAAATCGGCATTGACTTAGATATAGCGAGAGTTTGACTATCTGTCAACATCTTATTTTAATTTACAACTTGATAGATTGGTGAGTTTATCGGTAATGACACTCCTTAGAGTGGATTTCCCACATAAAAAAGAATGCTAAAATAGTGGCACGCACTCCCTGCGATGACAAAGAGATGCCAAATCCCATGAAAGTGTTTAACCTTTTCATCGAACACAAAAAATAAAATGCCGACGGTATAGATAATACCCCCGAGCACGAGCCAAAATAGCCCAGCAGTTGAGAGCGTTAGCATTAAGGGTTTTGCCGCGATCACAATGAGCCAGCCCATCACCACATATAAGAGCATCGAGAATACTTGCGTCCGCCGGCCGATCCAAAATTCCTGAATCACCCCAATCAGACACAATCCCCACGATACGCCAAAGAGCGACCATCCCCATGGCCCGCGGAGAGTGACGAGCGTATAGGGCGTATAACTCGCAGCAATCAAAATATAGATCACCGCATGATCAAGGCGCTGAAAAATCTGTTTGGTACGCTCTTTTTTAAGGCCGTGGTAGAGCGTCGATATCGCATATAAAAGAACAAGCGCTGCCCCATAGATCGACACGCTCACAATCTTCCACACATCTTGATAAAGACTCGAATGCACAATCAGAAAGACCATTCCACCGAGTGCAAGCAGCGTCCCAATCAGATGCGTATAGATATTAAAGCGCTCCCCTTGAATTTCCTCTGTATTCTCTACGCTCATTATTTTGCCCCTCTCTATTTAATCGCTGTTTAATGGCTGTTCAATGGCTATTGATTAGGCATATTTTACGGCAAATGATCTGCCCGCATACAAATCTCTCATATGTCATCTCCTTGTCATATTGATTTAATACGCTATGCTACGGGAAGACGCGCCGACGTTTAAATTATGAAGGAATCCATTGATGTTAACGCCGCCACAACAAGACTCTACACAGATACATTCTAAATTTGGATCTAAATTCGGAATACTCTGGGAGATTTTTCTCGTATCGCTCAAACTTGGGCTCACCTCATTTGGTGGACCTTCGGCACATTTAGGCTATTTCCATGAAGTCTATGTACGCCGGCACCGGTGGCTTTCTGAAAAGGCGTATGCCGATCTCATTGCGCTCGCTCAATTTCTCCCCGGGCCTTCGAGCAGTCAAATTGGGCTTGGTATCGGCATGACCCGTGGAGGGCTTTTAGGAGGCATCGCCGCCTTTTTAGGCTTTACGCTTCCCTCAGTGATTTTATTAATGCTCTTTGCGCTCTCGCTAACCGCCTTTGAGCTCCCTTTTTTAACCGGATTAATTCACGGACTAAAACTTGTAGCCATTGCCATTGTACTGCACGCCTTAAGCGGCATGGCAAAGACCTTAACCCCCGATAATACGCGCCGCGGCATTGCGCTGTTTGCGTTAATTGCGGCACTCCTTTGGCATCACGCCCTTGCACAAGTAGTGATTATTGTATTGACGGCTCTCTACGGGCTATTTTTCTGTAAAGTGGATCATTCTGATGAACGAGATAATCCAGCCCATGTAGATAACGCGCCCCCAAGTAAACAACCGCTTAATCAATCCCTGAATAAAACGATCGCCTATGGTGCGCTCGCGCTCTTTATGATCTTTCTCGTTGGGCTTCCCGTACTAAGCCACTTTATCGATAATCCACAATCCGGCGTTACGCTATTTGAAAAGTTCTACCGCTCAGGGGCGCTTGTGTTTGGAGGCGGTCATGTTGTGCTCCCGCTCCTTGAGCAAGAATTTGTACCAACGGGACTGATCGCCCATGAAACCTTTATCGCAGGTTACGGAGCAACGCAAGCCGTGCCCGGACCACTCTTTACCTTTGCGGCTTTTATTGGTACGGATATTGGCGGAATACTTGGTGGGATTATGGCCACGATCGCGATCTTTCTCCCCGGATTTCTCCTTATGGTTGGAGTGATGCCCTTTTGGGAAAGTCTCCGCCGATATCGTAAAGCTCGCGGAGCCCTCATGGCCGTCAATGCGGCTGTGGTTGGGTTATTATGCGCCGCCTTTTATACCCCGCTCTGGACCTCTACGATTCATAGTCCCAAAGATGTTTCCATCGCCGCTCTCCTCTTTGCTCTCATTGCTTTTTGGCGTTTCCCGCCGTGGAGCATTGTCTGCATTGGCGCAACGTTTGGCATCCTCTCGGGAAGCGTTATTTAATCGACTCTATTTAATCGGTTATTTAATATCCTTAGTTACATAATTAAGGCGATGATAATTCAGTAGACTCACAAAAATTCCGCCAGCATAACAGCATATAAGCGCATAAAAGATCCCATCAACGGTGATATCGACATATGGCTGCAAAAAGGAACTCAAAAAAAGCATGCCGAGCCCGATCAATCCGCCGAGTGCAAACCCTAAATTAATCACCCCCAGCGGTTTAATAAGTACCCCAAGATAGCCAAACGCCATAATGCCGATATAACCACTGGCTATATGTAGAAATAGAAGCGTAAGCCAATCAAATGGAATAAGCGGAGTTTCCGGCTCGATCGTACGAAACAAAAGTAAAAAGGCTGCAAGAATCGCAATAAAGAGCGTATAAAATCCACTCTGTAACAGCGGGACTAATTGATCCCGAAACCTCACCCGCTCAGGCTCAAGAATAGCATCAACGAAAATACTCCCTTGATAGGGTTCGAGCATTAATGTGCCATTCCATTTATCGGGAATGCCTGTCACCAACACCTCTTCCCCCACAAGAATTCGTTTTTCAAGCGCAATAATGCCTCCTGCTAAGGTGATATTGCGCTCGCTACGTACCGACAGCGGCCGATCATTTAAAATACGAACGCGCCCCGTGCCGTCATTAATATAAAATCCCATCTGCTCGGCTTGATTATTCAGCGCCGTATATTTTGAGGGTGTGGCCGTCTTTCCAATATCTAGATTAGCACCGAGCTCGGTATAGACAAGCGCCTCCTGATCCACTCCAGAAAAGATCGGCATCTCATCGGTCTCCACAATGCCGCGGATCGTGATCGGCTTGTTAAACACCTGATTGGAATGCTCAAAAATCGCCTGAATATCCGCTATCGTCACCTCTGGGTATTTCTGCCGATAAAAAGCAAAGCGGGCAACGCCATATAAAAAGAGCACAATCGGCACCATAAACCCAATAAAGATCATGATCTCATCGAACGCGATAATCCGGCAACCGATCACCACAATCATCCAAATAAAGAGAAAAAGATACGCCCCGATTAACGGGTGCTGAATCATGCGCAGGCTCATAACTGTCATTCCATAGTGTTAAACGCTCCTATGATATCAATATCGTGTTGAACGCTCACGATTCATATCAATCCCTCCTACTCAGATCTTGTGACTCGGTGTTATTTCATCAGGGTTATTTCATTAGGCGATGGAGCAATGCTTTAGAGATACCAGTCACCTCGCGCAATCGATCATAATAGCTTTGATCGATAACAAAATGGACAATATCGAGCATTTTAAGGACCGAGCTAATGAGTTCATCTTTACTATGATTCATTTCACTGAGAATCTTACTATCTAAGAGCTTGGGAAACTCCGAGCGCAGATAACTCATACTCGATGCCACAAAAATCGGCGCAATATGCATCTTCGCATGCACGCGCCCAATTGCCCATTGCGCAGCCAAATAATCCTCCTCTAGGCGCGTCGTAAAGAGCGATGTCAGCCACTCAAGATGGGTCTTTTTTAAAAGCTGCACACGTCCTTCTAAATAAGGGGCTGTGTGAGGACTTCGTTCTAATTGACAATAAAATTGATCGGTCAATTCGGCAAGTTTCGGGGTAATGAGCGGCGCGATCTGATTTAAACGATCGAGATCATGTTCACTAAACCCATTGATTCCGCGCAGTGCTAACAGATCTTCCATGAAGGTCTGATTTTCCTCTTTAGTCATAGGATTCCTTAATTTTTTTGGGTTATTTATACGGTTTTTCTTCGTTATTTTTAAATTTGACAGGTTGAATATGCGCGTCAATTGTGACCGTTTTGTAACAATAAACTACTCCCTTGACCTCAATCAAGCACAAAATGCTAATTTACAAATTCTCGGCTACACTAAGCCTAAATAACCCCTCATCTAAGGAGCTTTTATGGTGCGTTTTTCAATTAAAAAGATTCAAAAAATCCTTCCCACACTGCTGCTTGCAGGCGGACTTTCTTTTAGCATTGCCGATGCCTGTACGCGCATTGTCTTTCATGGCGATAATGAACGAATTATGACGGCGCGGTCGATGGATTGGAAAGTCGATGTCGGCACCAATTTATGGATTCTCCCTCGCGGAATTGATCGGACGGGAGCGGCGAATTCAAAGTCGATCCACTGGAAGGCAAAATATGGCAGCGTGATTGCCTCCGGCTATGATATTGCTACCACCGATGGCATGAATGAAGCGGGACTTGCGGCGAATCTTCTTTGGTTAACGGAATCGGAATATCCCGATCCTCACGATGTGGATAAACCCACCTTATCGCTCTCACTTTGGGCGCAATATATGCTCGATAATTTTGCCACCGTTCAAGAGGCGGTTAATGCGCTTGAGGCAGAGCCGTTTATCGTCATTAGTGATCAAGTCCCGGGCGATACTCGTTTAGCGGCGCTTCATCTCTCGCTCTCGGATAAATATGGCGATAGCGCGATTGTGGAATACATTGATGGAAAACAGGTGATTCATCACAATAAAGCCTATCAAGTGATGACCAATTCGCCGGCCTATGAAAAGCAGCTCGCTCTTAATGATTATTGGAAACAGATTGGCGGTACGGTGATGCTTCCGGGCAGTAACCGCGCGGCGGATCGCTTTGTGCGCGCCTCATTTTATATCAATTCGATTCCTAAAGATGGCGATGAGCGTAGCTCTCTTGCGAGCGTCTTTAGCGTTATACGCAATGTCTCCGTTCCCTTTGGATTAAATACCGAAGCGGAACCGAATATCTCTTCAACCCGCTGGCGCACCGTAATCGATCATAAAGCTCGCCGCTATTTCTTCGAATCTGCTGTATCCCCGAATCTCTTCTGGGTCGATCTCAATAAAGTCGATTTTAGTGGCGCGGAGGAGAATGTAAAAAAACTCGATCTCGGGCCCGATCAATCGCATATCTTTGGCGGTGAAGTCTCCGGGAAATTTGAATATCATCCCCCTTTTCAATTTCTCCCAGTGAGTCATTTAGAGGATTAATTCTGGCAGGTTAATCAACATATAATAATCAGCAATAAAAAAGCCTAGACTCATCGGAATCTAGGCTTTGTCACATTGACCTTAAGAGCTTAAGAGACTATTTAATCATCTGCTCAAACGGCCCTAAGCGGTGCTCTTCTTCAGAGAATTCATCGCCAAAAGGTGCAAAGGGTGAATCCACCGGTTTGATACGGCGATCGGGGAAGTCATTTTCCATACCTTCTTTTTTCGGACGGGGTTTGCTATTGATATAAGAGGCCACGTCATACGCCTCTTCAATCGAAAGTGTGCCCGGCTTATCTTGTGGCATATTGTGATAGATATAGGCCGCCGCTTTCATTAAGCGATACATGCCCGCCCCATCATTATAGCTATCATCGCCCCAAAGCGGTGGATAGATATAGTAAGCGCCACCGAAGGTATCCGCAACGGGATTCACGATGCCCGAACCATCTTGCTGGTGACAAGCCACACAGTTTTCCATGTAGACCTCTTCGCCAAGCTCAGGATCCGCTGCACGGTCTAAATAAGGAATGTCCACTAAGCCCTGACCTTCCACTTTCGCGCCGACAGGAATCCCTTGAGAGAGCCACTGCATATAGGTGACCATCGCTTTCATCTCAACGGAGTTATTTGGCAAAGGTTTACCATTTAAACTGCGCTGCATACAGCCATTGATACGATCTTCAAGCGTGCTGATGGAATCCCCACGTCCACGGAATTGTGGGAAACGTGAATAGACTCCGACATACGCCGATTGATATTGACGAGTTCCGCCGTACGCGTGACAGCTCCCGCACGAGAGATTGCTCCCTGCGTAACGCATCGCTTCATCTTCTGCTTGTGGGCCAATATAACGCGTCGTTTCATTGATAATTTTGTTTCCTAAAATCACCATTTCGCTATAGCGCGACCCTTCTGGCATTTTAGATTCATCAATATATCCGCTCGGTTGCATCGCTTCAGGGAGTGTCCACTCATAGGTTTCCCCTTCAATGCCCGTTGCCCCTTTCTGTTTATCCACGGCTTTCTCAAATCCGTTTGCAACCATTGTCGCAAGCGGAAGGAGTGCCAATGCAGTAATCGCGACTCTTTTCATCGTTGCCTCCAGTACTAAAAATAACGTCTTCTAATTGTGTAAATCTTTTGATTTTTATTATATTTCGAATAATTTAGCGTAACAGATTGTTTACATTTCCAACTATTTTTATATGAAAGTTGATATGAATCAATCACTAAATTTTCGGAGTTAATCATATCACAACTTTTTAACCCGAGGTTGCTTTTTGATAAAATTGATCAATCATCCTTATAAAAAAGCTCTATTTCAGCAATTTAGCGCCCTACAGGCGTAAAAATTGATCGCGCAAAAGTTGACAAATTTGCCAAACAATTTATGATTAGTGAAGTAATTTCTTAATCAATATCGATCTTTTTCGATCTCTTTTATGTTACGTATCTATATGGACAGTTTTCAGACCTTTCTCACCGCAATGTTTTGCATTTTGGTGTACTGAAGTCCACCTCTAAAAAATCTCCCCTCGTAACGGTCTCAACCACGTTATTCCCGCTCTTTTCACGCCAAAGTTGCGTCAAAATTGTGTGAATCACGCTCTATTTGAGACCAAGTATATAATCAACTTCAATTTAGCATATCAAACAATAGGATATTATGAACAAGGCATGGCTGTACGTCATTTTGACGAGTGTATGCGAATTAGTATGGCTTTATGGATTTAAAGCGGCTTCCGCGTGGTGGCACTGGATTTTTATCGTGCTCTTTATCATCTGCGATCTACAATTTTTAGCCAAAGCGTGTGAAGGACTCCCGACCGGAACGGTCTACGCAATTTTTGCCGGAACCGGCACCGTTGGCACCATTTTAATGGATTATTTCTTCTTTGATGCAGCGATCTCTTCGACCATGCTCCTCTTTATGGGGCTGATTTTAGTCGGCGTTGTCGGGCTCAACTTATCGGACGTTAATACCAAACTTGACGATGCCGATCTGGAGGTATAATCATGTTAATGGGTTGGCTCTACGTTTTTTTAGCAACCATCGCTGAGATGGTGGGCGTGTACGGATTAAGCCTCTATAGTGAGCGCCGTACGCTGCGCAACTTTCTAATTTACTACGGCGGGATTGCTGGCTCATTTGGGCTCGTCTATCTCTCCTTTAATTACCTCAGTATGAGTATCGCGTATACGGTATTTACCGGCGTTGGTACGGCAGGCGCAGTCATTTTGAACATCGTCCTTTTTGGCGAATCCAAAAACCTGATGCGCATTTTAAGTCTCTGCATTATTATTGCCGGCGTTGTCGGACTTAAAGTAGTCGAACCGCACGACACTCCGGTTGAAAATGAAGCAATCACCACGGAAATGATCACCGAGATTAAGGCGACTAAACCTTAATCTCTCAACATAAAAAAGCCCCTGACTTTAATCCGGGGCTTCTTTTTATCCGCTATATTTTATCTGCCTTATCTTCAATTAACGGCGACGCGTTGCTTTTTCACGCTTATGTTCGCGTTCAAGCGTAGCAAAATTTGCCGCATCATGAGCGAGCAATAATTTTTGCCCACGAGCATCATACTCACAGTTATCCGGGCGCACTAACTCCCCTTCCATATAAGAGAGATAAATATCACTCACTCCAGAACGCCAATCGCTTTGCGTCACTTTTTGGGCGCGTCGAACGCGAGTTTGTCCATCCATACGGCAAAGAACGCCAACCGTTCGATCATTCACCGCACTCGGCGCTGCTTCACGCTGAATTGCATTAATGAGATTGGTTTCCGGATATTGCATCGTTGCCAGCACTAAACGACCATCTAAGAAATAGAGCGCAATCTTATCGACCACAAATCGATTATCAACGCGGTAATTATAGAGCAGATACGTGGTGGCGCGGTTACCATATTTAAATTCGCCCGGTGCAATTTCACCCTCACGCGGCTCGCGAAGTTTAATGGCGCGCTGCTGATCACGGCGATCGGCCACACACTCAACATCGCCACACTCTTCAAGCACTAAACGCTGTTCGGTTAAACGGCGAAGTAGATCACTTTCCGTAAAACGCCCCGGCATAAATTCATAGGCACCGGCGGGCGTAACGCCATCGGCTTGCATAGTTAATGCTGACCCCTGCACCATCTGCGGTTTTGCACCACCGCCTGTCGTATCAATACAGCCTGCTAGAAAAAAAGCGCACGCTGCGATGGGTAAAATCTTTTTCATAATTAGCTTCTCATCGATTCGTGAATCATAAATTAATGGACATAGTATAGCGTGTTAATCTGAAATGTATTCCCACACGCACTAAAAAGCCGCTCCTTAAAAGAAGCGGCCTTATTTTGATACAGAGGTTAATCAATCCTCTACTTAAATTGATTAGTTATCTGCGATCATTTGGCGTAATACGTAATGTAAGATACCGCCTGCTTTAAAGTAATCTACTTCGTTAAGGGTATCGATACGGCAAAGCACAGTGAATTTCACTTCGGTGCCGTCTGCTTTTTTCGCAGTTACGTTGATATCTTGACCGGGTTTGATGTTGTCATCAAATTCGATCGAGAAGGTCTCTTCGCCGTTTAAGCCTAAGCTCTCAGCGTTGTCGCCATTTTTGTATTGAAGCGCGAGGATACCCATTCCGATTAAGTTCGAACGGTGGATACGCTCATAGCTCTCAGCGATAACCGCTTTAACGCCTTGAAGATTTGGACCTTTTGCAGCCCAGTCACGGCTTGAACCACTTCCGTACTCTTTACCCGCTAGGATAATCGTTGGTGTACCTGCTTCCTTATAACGCATTGCTGCATCATAAATTGGGAGGGTTTCACCGGTTGGAATGTGTTTCGTGTAACCGCCTTCAACGCCTGACAGCATTTTGTTACGGATACGGATGTTAGCAAACGTACCGCGCATCATCACTTCATGGTTACCACGACGTGAACCGTATGAGTTAAAGTCTTTTGGCTCAACTCCACGCTCTTGCAAGTAACGACCTGCAGGAGAATCTGCCATAATCGCACCGGCTGGTGAGATGTGGTCCGTTGTGATTGAATCACCAAAGTACGCTAACACATTCGCATTTTCGATCGATGATAATGCCGCGATTGGCTTATCGATGTTCTCAAAGTATGGAGGATGTTGAACGTAGGTTGATTTCTCATTCCATGCGTAGGTTTCGCTTGCGCTCACATTGATCGCTTGCCATGATTCATCCCCATCGAATACGCCTGCGTAGCCTTTACGGAACATTGTACCGTCAACTTTTGCTACTGCATCCGCAATTTCTTGGTTTGATGGCCAGATATCTTTTAAGAATACATCATTACCATCTTTATCTTTAGCAATTGGATCGTTTGCAAGATCGATACGGGTTGTACCCGCGATTGCAAATGCTACAACTAACGGAGGCGACGCTAACCAGTTTGCTTTGATTTGTGCGTGGATACGACCTTCGAAGTTACGGTTACCAGAAAGCACTGATGATACCGTGAAATCTTTCTCGTCAATCGCTGCAGCCACTTCAGGAATTAGAGGACCTGAGTTACCGATACACGCCGTACAACCATAACCGGTTAAGTTAAAGCCCACTTCGTTAAGTGATGCGGTTAAGCCTGCTGCATCTAAGTATTCACTTACAACACGTGAACCAGGAGCAAGTGATGTTTTCACCCATGGTTTACGTTTGATGCCAAGTTTCGCTGCTTTTTCAGCCACTAAACCCGCTGCCATCATAACGCTTGGGTTTGAGGTGTTTGTACATGAGGTAATGGCCGCAAATACTACGTCACCTTGATCTAAGGTTACCGTTTCGCCGTCGATGGTGATCTCTTTTGAAAGAGAAAGATCATCGCCTTGGCCTTCTGCAAATCCGTCAAACGCTTTTTGAAGATCGCTTAATACAACGCGGTCTTGCGGACGTTTAGGACCGGCTAAGCTTGGAACTACGGTGCTTAAATCAAGCTCAAGTGTTGCAGTGAACACTGGCTCATCACCGTCGTTGTACCATAAACCTTGCTCTTTTGCATATGCTTCAGTACGCGCGATTACTTCTTCGTCACGACCGGTTAGACGCATATAGTTAAGCGTCACTTCGTCAACAGGGAAGAAACCAACGGTTGCACCATATTCAGGCGCCATGTTTGAAATTGTTGCACGGTCTGCAAGTGGAAGCTCTGATAAACCGCTACCGTAGTACTCAACGAATTTACCCACCACACCGTGTTTACGGAGCATTTGTACGATCGTTAATACTAAGTCAGTCGCCGTTACGCCTTCACGAAGTTTACCTTCAAGTTTGAAACCCACAACTTCAGGAATTAACATTGAGATTGGCTGACCAAGAATCGCCGCTTCCGCTTCGATACCACCCACACCCCATGCTAATACTGAAAGACCATTAACCATTGGCGTATGTGAGTCAGTACCCACAGCCGTATCAGGCATGATCCATGATTTACCGTCTTTTTCAGATACCCAAGCCACTTGTGAGAGATACTCTAAGTTAACTTGGTGACAGATACCCATTCCAGGAGGCACAACGCGGAAGTTATCAAACGCGCCTTGACCCCATTTTAAGAACTCATAACGCTCACCGTTACGCTCCATCTCTTTTTCAACGTTCGTTTGGAAAGAGCTTTGGGTACCGAATGAGTCGATCATTACCGAGTGGTCAATGACTAAATCAACCGGTGCTAAAGGATTCACCTTTTTCGGGTCACCGCCCGCTTTCGCCATTGCATCACGCATTGCTGCTAAGTCAACTACCGCAGGAACCCCTGTGAAGTCTTGCATTAAAACGCGCGCTGGGCGATATTGAATTTCGTGTTTTGATGTACGGTTTTTAAGCCACTCACCAATCGCTTTAATATCGTCTAACGTTACGGTTTTATTATCTTCGTAGCGTAATAAGTTTTCTAAAAGAACTTTCATCGATTTTGGAAGTGATGAAAGATCACCTAAGGCTTCTCCAGCTTTTTTAAGCGAGTGATAATGGTACGTTTTACCATTCACATCAAGTGTGGAGAGTGTGTTAAGACTATTGACTTTACTCAAAACTACCTCCTAGATATTTATTTTGATCTGTTTTTATTGTTAATGATCATTAAGACCAATTAGCCATTGATTTTAAAAATCAAGTAACCGTTCAAACCTTCTTTATCATAACAAGATTATGATGCAAAAGAAATTCAAAACCTTTAATCTATCTGCTCGAGTAAACTGATCATTTCTACAGCACCCACGGCAACATTGTAGCCCGTATTTCCCGCCTTCGTACCGGCTCTTTCAAGGGCCTGTTCAATGGTGTCTGTGGTCAAAACTCCAAACATGACTGGTTTCCCCGCATCGATCCCAATTTGACCGATTCCTTTCGCCGCTTCGCCAGCAACAAAATCAAAGTGAGCCGTTGCCCCGCGAATCACAGCTCCTAGGCAGATAACTGCGTCAATATCAGCCTTTTGCGCGAATTTTTTCGCAATCAGCGGAATCTCATAAGCGCCGGGCACCCACGCAAGGGTAATATTTTCTTCTTTAAGACCGCTACGGCAGAGCGCATCTTTCGCCCCTTCAATAAGTTGCTTGGTAATAAGGCTATTAAAACGCCCTGCTACGATCGCAATTTTTTTGTCTTGAATATTGAGCTGACCTTCAATGATTTTCATAATTTTTCTCTCTAGTTATATATAAAATTTTTTTATCGAAATGAAATATTTTTATCTTGCAAACGAATCATTATTGAGCAATCTTATCGAACCGATGCCCCATGCGATCCGCTTTCACCGTTAGGTAACCCCGATTTTCATCCGTCTCAAAGCGCGGTGTCGCCACCTGTTCGAGCACATGAATGCCCCCTGCTTTAAGCGCTGCAACCTTTTCAGGGTTATTTGTAATAATTTTGACATTGCTCACATTAAAATAGTTGAGCATACTTACCGCTTCCTCATAACTGCGCGAATCCACCTCGTGTCCGAGCGTCACATTCGCATCAATGGTATCTAAACCACTATCTTGGAGCGCGTAAGCTTTAATCTTTTCCACCAAGCCAATCCCGCGCCCTTCTTGACGCAGATAGATTAAGATTCCGTTTTCAGCTTGGGCAATCTCATTGAGTCCAAATTCGAGCTGACGGCGACAATCACATTTAATCGAGTGGAAAATATCCCCCGTTAAACATTCTGAGTGAATCCGAATCGTCGCCGGTTGATTGAAATCTGATCCCTCTTTAACGAGCGCAATATGCGGTTCACCGCCAAGTTTATTTTGGAAGCTAAAGATCCGGAAATCGCCAAATTCTGTGGGAAGTTTTGCATCACTTTCCGGCGTTAAGATAAATTCACGATAGGCCACAATGTCTGCAATCGTTAATAGGAGCAGATCGTGCTTTTCAGCAAATTCGATGAGATCCGGCTCACGCGCCATATCACCATCATCTTTTAAAATCTCGCAGATCATCGCAACCGGTTTTAATCCCGCAAGTTTTACAATATCCACCGATGCTTCTGTATGCCCGCGGCGCTCAAGCACTCCGCCATCTTTCGCAATCAGCGGAAAAATATGGCCCGGTTTATTAAAATCATCGCCCGTCGCCTCATCGTTTGCGAGCTCATTAATGGTGACGCAGCGCTCAATCGCCGAAATCCCGGTATGGAGCGATTTATGATCCACCGAAACGGTAAACGCCGTTTTATACGGATCTTCGTTATTGATCACCATCGGCTTTAACTCAAGCTGATCGGCACGCTCCCGTGACATCGGCACACAGACAAGCCCGCGCGCCATTTTAATCATAAAGTTGGTGGTTTCAACGGTGGCTTTTTCCGCCGCCATCACTAAATCCCCTTCATTCTCACGGGATTTATCATCCATAATGATGACCATTTTGCCCTGTTTAATTGCACGAATGGCCGCTTGTACTTTTTGAATAGATTGTTGATTCATGATCGTTCTCCTAATCCCTTAATAACCCCAATTGCTCAAGGTTTCCCGTGTTAATGTCTCTTTTGCTTCGTGTTGCGCACGCACATATTTTCCATACATATCAAATTCAATATTGACGCGATCGCCGATCTTTTTTCCGCCCAAATTGGTGATACTAAACGTATGCGGAATGATGCCGACGGTAAATGTATCTTTCGTGACGCCCATAATCGTTAGGCTAATGCCGTCAATCGCGATCGATCCTTTCGGAATAATCAGTCCCTCATGAGGATTATCGAGCTTAAAGGTAAGTTCATGCACCTCCGTCAGTGGCGTTACTTTTGTTAGCACCGCGCCTCCATCGATATGCCCGCTTACCAGATGCCCGCCTAAACGATCGCCAACCGCAAGCGCGCGCTCAAGATTGACCTTTAAGCCTTTGTGATAGGTGCCGAGCTCCGTTTTTTTGAGCGTTTCTGGCATCACATCGGCTTCGAAATAATCGCTTCCAAGCTTTGTCGCCGTCAGACAGGTTCCGTTCACAGCGATACTATCGCCAAGTTTCGTCCCTTCCAGCACCGTATTCGCGCCGATGGTAATCACGGTGAGATCTTTCTTATGCTCGATCGAGCGAATCTCACCGAGCTCTTCAATAATTCCGGTAAACATCTATGCTTCTCCTTTAAAAAAGGCACCGACGTAGAGCGATTCCCCTACGCGTTCTGTCTCAAAAATCGTTAAAATGGGGGCACACTCAAGCGCTGTCGTATCACTCGTTGCCCAAAGCTCATACGCATCGCGATCGCCAATGAGGCGCGGGCCGTAAAAAAGTGCGAGCTCATCGACATAGCCCGCATTTAAAAAGGCATCATAAATTCCTGCACCGCCTTCCAGCATCACGCTCATAATCCCTCGCTCAGTAAGCGTATTAAGCACCGATTTGATCGAAATAGTCGCCCCATCCACCGCAACAATCTCAACGCCTTTATTTATAAGCGTCTCAATCAATTTGCCGGCCTGTTTGATCGCGGGTTCTGTAGTAATGATGAGGGTTTGAAGTGATGTGCTAATATCGTTAAAGAGAGTCAGATCTTCACTAACGCCGGTAAAATCTTGGATTAAGACCACGCGTAGAGGCGCTTTCCCCCGGCCTTCATAGCCATAACGCACCGTTAAGCTTGGGTTATCGGCAATGAGCGTTCCTTTTCCAATTAGAATGGCATCGTGAAGCCCGCGAATGTAGTGGGTTTTCTCCCGCGCTTTTGGGCAGGTAATCCACTGTGAATCCCCGGTTTTTGTGGCAAGTTTCCCATCTAAGCTAAGCGCCGCTTTCAGAGTAACAAAAGGGCGTTTAGTCAATTGATTATGAATAAAATGGCGATTGATATGGCGAGCACGCGCCTCAAGTAATCCCGTCGAAACGTCAATCCCTTGCGCCCTTAAATATGCATGGCCTTGCCCGCCAACTTTAGGATTGGGGTCTTCCATCGCACTGACAACGCGGGTGATTCCTGCATTGACAATAGCTTCGGTACACGCGCCAGTTTTCCCAACATGGCAACAGGGTTCAAGCGTGACATAAATAGTCGAGCCTTCAATCTCAGCCGCGGACGCATGTTTTTTTGCCGCATGAATCGCATTGACTTCCGCATGGGCATCACCTGCTTTTTGATGATACCCTTCGCCGATAATCCGCCCTTCTTTTACTAAAATAGCGCCGACATAGGGGTTCGGCGATACATTGCCATATCCCTTTTCTGCAAGCGTTAAAGCAAGCGCCATAAAGCGTTCATCTTCTGCTGTCCAACGATTTTCACTCATAAAAAAAGCCCCAATCTTTAATTTGGGGCTTTAAGCATTCAGGTTGAGCGATTTATAAAAATAGACACGTATAAAAACGATCACGCTAAAACAAATCGGCGTGCCTAAAGATTCGATCAATCGTTCATGATCGATCTTTCAGTCTCTCTATTTTTATAATCTATCTTTTACCATCCAGACTTTACTGTCGGTCTTGGAATTTCACCAATGTCAGCTTGCGCTCGCGGACTGTTACCGCCGGTCGGGAATTTCACCCTGCCCCAAAGATAAATTTAAAATCTATTCTTTGAGATTAGCACAAATTGCATAAAATGGGTAGTCTGCGTAAATTCTATTCGTCTTCCGCGCGAAGTCAGAGTGAAAAAGTGCAAAATCGGGTATTATAGAGACGGTTTTAGGTCTTATTATCAGACCCTCTATTTATTCAATTTGAGGAGTTTTCTCGTCATATGACGTCGATTCAATCCCCTTTTTTAAAGAAAATTTCAAAAAGTGCGCTCCGCTATACGCTGACGTTTACCTTTTTTATGGGCTTTTTTCTGCTCTATCTGAACGCCGACTACCGGATGGGTATGCCCTACACGCTGCGTTATTACGATCACAGTTTTGTGCTGGCGTTTCTCGCACTCATATCGTTTTTGGGGCTCATTCATTTAAGTGCTTTTTACCAAGAGACGAGCACCCATCCTGAAGAGAAAATGCTGATCACCTCCGCCCTTGTGCTCACATTAGTCGGCGCGCTCATTGCGATGCTCCTCTCCCTGTCAGATACAACGTTGCAAAAACGGACCAATGATTATATCTTCTGGTGCGTTCTTTTTTATGCGCTGATTACTGGATTTTTCCTCAATCTAAACCACTATAAGCGCGGGTTTTGGGTTTTAACGGTGGTGATTTTCCCGCCGATTAGTCTCGGACTCACCTTTCTTTATCTCATTACCGGCCACTTTTTACTCTCAGATGCGACGCTTAATCTTATTCTCGATAAGCTCGATTGGCTCGTTAATACCAAGCTCAATATCATTCCGCTGCGCTCGGGTAGCCGATATACCGAGATTACCGAGGAATTCCTATTTTTGCTCTTTTCTATTACCACGCTCATCAATATTGCGCTCGTGAAACTTGGATTTAATCTCTATCTTAAAATTGAATCGAGCTTTTTACAGGGGGCGATTAAATATCTCTTTATTACAGGCGGCGCGCTCTCATTTGCGCTCTATCTGCTCTTTAATTTTACGTAAACGCGCTCTTATTAACACTCATCGAAAAGAAACTTCAAAGGCAGGCAATATTACAATAACCCTGCCTTTTTTAATGCCTCATAGACTGATTCCGCCAGCTGATAATAACCTTTACTATTGGGGTGAATTTGATCCGAGCGCAGCGACTCATGTTTTAACACATCACCAATGGCGTTCGAAATCAGTAAAATATCTTCCTCTTTTGCAAGCTCCCGATAGAGCGAAGCATCACTTGGAATCCCGAGGACTACCGCTGTCATCGAAAATTCAGGCACGGCAATTAAAACTGGAATCGCGCCATGGGCTTTGACCTCACCAATCATCGCTCGCAAATCCTCTTTAACTAACGTCTCAGAACGACGCGCTAAAAAGTCGTTGCCACCAAGCTCAATTAAGACAAGCTCGGGCTGATAGGTTTCAAGCTCATTTTGCAAGCGCATCCGCCCCTCAAAAGCCTTCTCGCCACTGATGCCACGATTAATTACCTCCATACCGGAAAGCTCGCTTAAAATCGTGGGGTAACTTGCCTCGCGCGGAGCGTTATAACCGTAAGTAATGCTATCGCCAAAAGCTAAAAGAGTCGCATCAAGGGGAAGTTTATTATAGGTTTTATTCGGTGCCCCACAGCTCACGAGTAATCCCATTCCCATAATCAATATCCCCTTAATAAACTCTCGTCTCACGCGCCCATTATTTTGCATAGCGCGCTCCTTTTTTCTCTCGATACTGCAGACAGATAAGCCCAAGCCATAAAAAGAGAAAACCTGCCATCAGAATGAGTCCTACGGCGATCATCAATAACTGGTAAAGCGTTGCGATCGGCACTAAAAAGAGCATAATACCGATTAAAATCATGGTACGCGCAAACCAGATAAATCCGGTGGTATAACGTTTTTGGTAGAGCCGTAAACGATAGCCCGTTAAAAAGAATAGGAAGCCACTTAACGCCGTCCAAAGCCCGAGTAAAATGGGCAGATATTCGATGGTGTAATGCTCCGCATAACCGGTATAGAGATAGATCCCGATCAGCGCGAATAACCCGGCAATCGCAATTCGAAAGCGTGGGCGATTAAACTCCCAATTACTCAGGAGAAAGACCACTTCAAAGAGCGCCACTAACAAAAAGAGGAGCGTACTAATGGTCGGCACTAAAATCAGCGTCATCAGCGGGTAAAAAAACATAAAAAGCGCCATTACAATAAAGATTGTCCCGAGCATAAATGGCATCCAACCGTTATTTATTAAAAGTGGCGATCGCGTCATATCTACCCCGTAAGCTGTGATGGCGAATAAAATCTTTGGAATCAATTCTCATTATACTTAATTTTAAGCAAAAGATAAGGTTGAAAAACAAGCCATTTCCTCCGACAATGCTAACTATCTTATCTACGTTTCAGCCCTTGGAGGTGCCTATGTTTACGTCCCACTATACGCCGAAATTTCTCACGAAAAATGAGATCCCAATGATGCGCAACTACGCCAAAGCCAGTGAAGAACGTGGTGCACTTCATCCCGATATATTAGAGGTGATCCATCAGAAAAAATGGCTACGGACGACGATTCCTGAAAGCGTCTCCGGCGGGCTTGAATGGTCTGTTCCTGAGATTATCGCGCTATTTGAGGAGCTTGCCTATGTCGATGGCAATATCGGTTGGACGGTAAATTTGGGCGCGGGCGCAAACCTATTTGCCGGCTTTTTCCCAGAAGAAGTGGCTAACGAAATTTTTAGTGATCCGCTTGTCTGCTGCGCTGGAAGTGGCGCCTCTACCGGAACGGCGTTTTATAACGAAGAGAATGAAAGCTACGCTTTAAAGGGATATTGGCGCTATGCAAGTGG
>CALZBJ010000022.1:0-29587 GCA_945619025.1 uncultured Ignatzschineria sp.
GCGGTGCCGTCCTTGGATTCTCATGTGATTCACCCCCCCCCTGTTTTTCGCCCCTATCTTACTAAGGCAAGGAGCCTTATATGCTGATCATTGATGTGCGCACACCGGATGAATTTAATGACGGACATTTAGCCGATGCGATTCATATTGAATATCAATATATTTTAATGATGATCGATCAATATGCGCCGGATAAAACCGCTGAAATTGGGCTCTATTGCCACGCCGGCGTTCGCTCAGCCTATGCACAATATGCCCTTTTAGATGCGGGCTATATCAATGCCGTCAATCTTGGTGGATTTGATCAGTTAAAACGGCATTACCCCTTTGTCTAATTCTTAAAAAAGTCCGTTTAATTCTCACAATTATTCACAAAAAACTTTCCTTTAAAAACAACATTAAGCCCGCCTTAAGTGTCGCTTTTCCCTTGAATCAACCTCGTAATGCGCTAAACTGAGTCAAACCCCTTCTTTCCCACGGCATAAGGTTTCGCTATGGACGTTTTACTCACGGTCTTACTGCTTATTTTAATGGCAGCCTCTTCCAGCATTATCCAGACATTTATCCCGATCAAAACCCCGCTTCCGATCTTACAAATTGTAATCGGTTGCGCCGTTGCGCTGATCGGATTTGAAGTAGAACTCCGCCCCGATCTTTTTCTCATTCTCTTTATCCCGCCACTACTCTTTGAAGATGCGCGGAAAATGCCGATTTATGAATTTGTGCGCTCGGGAAGGGAGATTCTTAGCCTTGCGCTCACCCTTGTCTTTATTACCGTGATCGGGCTTGGATTTTTGATCCACTGGATCTTGCCAGAGATGCCGATCTACGTCGCCATTGCGCTTGCGGCCGTTCTCTCCCCAACGGATGCGGTGGCGCTTTCGGGCATTGTCGGGAAAGGTCGCCTGTCGAAAAAGATGATGCGGATTTTAGAAGGTGAGGCGCTTATGAATGATGCCTCGGCGCTGGTTTCTCTTAAATTTGCAATTTTAGCGGCCATCGGAACGATCTCCATTGCTACCACCAAAGATGTCGCCACAATTGGGCTCGATTTTTTAAAGCTGTCTATCGGCGGATTGATCATCGGTGCCGGCGCCACTTGGATCTATCTCAAACTTGTTCAACTTTTTAGTAAAACAAAAGATGATGACCCGGCGGTACAAACCATCTTTTTAATGCTGGTGCCCTTCTTTATTTATGTAATTGCCGAAGAGGCTGGCGTATCAGGGATTTTGGCCGCAGTAGCCTCCGGGATGCTCGTCGGGCACTCAGGACTTATGACGCGCGCGCCGATTCAGATGCGATTTCGCGCCAATAGTGCTTGGTCGCTCCTTGAATATGTCTTAAATGGGGTGGTATTTATCCTGCTGGGTCTTCAAATCCCGGGAATTATTGAATACTCGATGGAGCGGGCGAATGCGGAAGTAACGATCAATTTTATGACACTCTTTATCGATGTCTTTTGGATCTACGCATTTTTAATACTACTTCGTTTTAGCTGGCTGTTGACGATGAAACTCTTTAGCCAATTTGTCTTTAAACGCTTTCCCATGCAATTTCGCGATTTTAGCGTGCGCGAGCTTCTTATTCTCACCTTTTCCGGCGTTCGTGGTGCGGTCACGCTTGCAGCCGCCCTTTCAATCCCGCTCATTATTAGTACTCGTTATCAAGTGATTTTCTTAGCGGCCGGCGTGATTGTTCTCTCGTTAATTGTTGGGGTGATTATTTTGCCGATTCTGCTCAAAGGATTTACCCTCGATTTAGCCTTCCAAGTGGAAGAGGAGTCCAAAGCCAAAGAGATGATGACTGTTGCGGCGACCCACGGCGTTCAGACCCTGCAAGAAAGACTCTGCAACAATACCGATAATGAGGAAGAGCAACAACATATTAAACAAGTTGTCGGACAAGTGCTCCATGAGGTTGAGCGTTATAACGGACAGACCGATTACAGCCCCGAAGCGCAAGAGCTCGAGCTCCGCATTCGCTTAACCGCCCTTCAGTCTCAGCGCGGGGAAGTTTACCGGTTAAAAGCCTCAAAAGCGATCAGTTTAGAGACTGCCGATAAGCTCATTTATGAGATCGATCTTGCAGAAACATGGCTCCAAGGGAAACGTCGTAAAGGGGAAAAGGCCTCCCATTAATCGCGCCGCTTTAAGAAATAATCAACCAATTATTAGGCGATTCGTCGCTAAATTGAGTGACGCAACCTATAATAAACGTTTTCAAAGCCGTTAAAAGCATCAAAATTATGGAACATACGCTTCGTTTTATTCAGGATCAAACCAGCCTCGACGAATGGTGTCGGGCGCAATATAACACCATTTCGCTACTCGCAGTCGATACCGAGTTTATGCGGGTAAAGACCTATTTCCCGAAATTGTGTCTGATCCAATTGGCAACCGAAACGGAGCTTGTCTGCGTCGATCCGCTCGCCATTGATGATTTATCAAGTTTAAGCAATCTGTTAACGGCGCCGAATATCTTAAAAATTCTCCACGCCGCAAGCCAAGACATTGAAGCAATTGTCCATGAACTCGACATTCTCCCCGCACCCATTTTTGATACGCAGATCGCCATCAATGTGATGGGAGAGCACGATAATTTAATGAGCTATCAAGAGATGATCGATCGTTATCAAGGCATTCATCTTGAAAAGGATCAGGCGCGCACGCAGTGGGATCATCGCCCGCTCTCGCCTCGTCAAATTGAATATGCGTACGACGATGTGCGCTATCTCATCAATTGCTATGAGATTCTTGAGTATCAAATTACCGATAAAGGGCTTGAGTCTAATCTTAAAAACGCTCATAAAGTCTTTGAAGATCGCACTCATTATGAGCCTGATTGTGAAAATGCGTGGAAAAAAGTGAAAGGCTACAAACGCCTGCGCCGTATTGAAAAGCAGCTCTTAATGAAACTCGCAAAAGCGCGGGAAATTATGGCCGTACGCCGCAATCTTCCAAAGCGATGGATCATTAAAGATCAAGAGCTCACCGAGCTTTCCAAACGGTTTTCATCGCAAAATAATAATCTCGACACCGATGAGATCTTAAATAAATTTAATCCCGATATTAAAAAGACACTCGAAGAGGCGATCATCAATTTTTGGAATCTCGGTAGCGACAACTCGACCTCACTTTAAAATGCGTGGCATAAAAAAGGATCTCTATTTATAAGAGATCCTTTTTTGTTACTGCAACCTTATATCTTTTATATCTACATAGATCTATATAGGGCGATTATTTTCCGGCAACGATCACGCGCTCGTCATCATCCATAAATGTTTTTTCAGCGGCGGGCGATTCAATCGAACCAAACGGCATCTGCGCGCGAAGTGACCAAGTTTTTGGAATATCCCACGCCTTACGCACTTCCTCATCAATAAGAGGATTGTAATGCTGTAACGATGCGCCAATTCCCGCTTCACTGAACGCAAGCCATAACGCTAATTGTGCCATACCGCTCGCCTGCTCTGACCAAATTGGGAAATTATCCGCATAGA
This sequence comes from uncultured Ignatzschineria sp., assembly GCA_945619025.1. Classification (GTDB taxonomy): domain Bacteria; phylum Pseudomonadota; class Gammaproteobacteria; order Cardiobacteriales; family Wohlfahrtiimonadaceae; genus CALZBJ01. The sequence goes on from CALZBJ010000022.1 coordinate 3,503, forward strand.
GCGCAAACTGCTCCTGAAGCCCTTCGACTACCGCTTGATCTTCAAAAAAGAGCACCGTTCCAAAGCCTACCGCAAAGCTATTGAGTTTCGTTTCCGTCGCCGCAAATGCCTCTGCTGGCACCATTTGACGCAAAATCTCTTTAGCAATATCCCACACGCGCTGGTGCTCTTCCCCAAGTAAAACTAACGCGCGCGAACTTTGCGAATTAAACGAAGAGGGGGATTCCCGTAAAACCTTTTTCACCAATGCTTCAATCGCATCGGGCGCCATCTCGACATTTTTCCCTAAATGATAGATCGAGCGACGGGTTTCCAATAATTGTGTAAAGCTCATATAGCACTCCTTATGTTGTCTATTTTGCAAAGGCGTTTTCATCTAAAATCGCGCTCTGCCTACCCGTCTATCATACAAAACTTTGCTTTTTTGATAAATAGCGACACGCCAAACGCACTGTTTCACTCATAGAACAATCGTTTTCAGCGAAAACCGCCCCATAAAACAATGAGCACAAATCTTTTTATCGCTTTGACTAAAATTTGCCTAATTTTGGGCTTTACATTTAACGAAAAAACCGTAGAATAGTCCTCGTTGATTCGGTTTCACCTCTCAAAATTTGAGAGCAAAACAAAATCCTAAACTGATTAAAATTTAGGTTTGACGAAACTGAAAAAGTCTGTATAATTTACAGCTTATTGCGAGTGTGGCGAAATTGGTATACGCGCTAGACTTAGGATCTAGTGGTTCATCCGTGAGAGTTCGAGTCTCTCCACTCGCACCATACAAGTTTATGGTGATGAATATTCACCTTAATAAAAGAAAAGGTGCTTATATGGCGCCTTTTTTTTTGTTTATACACAACCATAATTAAATTTCAGGTATAAAAGATATGTCAACCATTGAAACATTAGAAGGACTTAAACGTCACACCGTTATCGAGCTTGACCAAGCTGCTGTTCAAGCTGAAGTTAAAACACGTTTAAAAGATCTATCTAAACGCATTCGTTTAGACGGCTTCCGCCCTGGTAAAGTGCCAGTAAGCGTTGTGCAAAAAATGCACGGTGATCAAGTGAAATACGAAGTTATCAATGATCAAATTGGTCAGGCATACCGCGCATTCCTAGAAGAAAACAAAGATCTTAAAACTGCAGGCTATCCTGAAATTTCAGTGGTCGAAGGCGAAGAGTACAAATTCAACGTTAACTTTGAAGTAATGCCAGAGTTTGAACTTCAAGGGTTAGACGGTCTTAAAGCAACGAAAATCGAAGCTGAAGTAAAAGATGAAGATCTTGACCTTATGCTCGAGCGTTTACAAAAACAACAATCTAAATGGAACGTTGTTGAGCGCGCTGCTGCAAACGATGACCGCGTTAAAATCGATTTCGTGGGCCGCGTTGATGGCGAAGAATTCGAAGGCGGTAAAGGTACAGACGTTCCTTTAGTGCTTGGTTCAGGTTCAATGATCCCAGGTTTTGAAGACCAAATCGTAGGCCTTTCAACCGGCGATACTAAAACCATCGAAGTGACCTTCCCTGAAGAGTATCATTCAGAAAACTTAAAAGGCAAAGCCGCTGAGTTTGACATCACTGTAAATGAAGTTGCTGAAATGGAACTTCCTGCCATTGATGAAGAATTCGCGAAAAACTTAGGCATCGAAGATGGTAAAGTTGAATCACTTCGTGCAGAGCTTAAGAAAAACATGGAGCGCGAGCTTAAATCAGCGCTACAAAACAGCTTCAAAAACTCAATGATGGAATCACTTGCTGCGGCAAATGAAATTGAAGTTCCAAATGCGTTAGTGAATGCTGAAGTTCAAAACATGGCACGCCAATCAAACTTCCCAGAAGCGCAAAACCAAGAGCAAGCGGCTCAATTAATGGAAATTGCTATGAGCTCATTTGGTGAAGAAGCAAAAAAACGCGCACGCCTTGGTCTTTTAATCGCGAAAGTGATCGAAGATAACAAAATTGAACTCGACGATAAATACGTTGAAGCACGTTTAAACATGCTTGCTGAAACCTATGAAGATCCTGAAGAAGTGCTTGCTTACTTCCGCTCTAACGAAGAGAACATGCGCCAAGTTCAAAACATCGCGCTAGAAGATCAAATCGTTGACGTTCTTGCTGAAAAAGCAGAGATCGTTACTGAAGAGAAAGCATTCCAAGACGTAATGAACGCAAGCTTCCAGTAAGCAGCAACACATTCGCCCTACGCGAAATGTAAATTTGACGATAAAAGCCTTTTGAACTTTACAAAAGGCTTTTATTTTGTGTATAATAGTCAATTCGAGTTCTTTTAAATAAGAACATTTTTATTTAAATTATTATTAATTGAGGTGATATAGATGCCTTCCGTCAAGATTCGTGAAAATGAACCATTTGACGTCGCTATGCGTCGTTTCAGACGTTCTTGTGAAAAAGCTGGTATTGTTTCAGAAGTTCGTGCACGTGAATTCTATGAAAAACCAACGCAAGAAAGAAAGCGTAAGGCAGCGGCGGCAAAAAAACGTCATTATAAACGTATAATGCGTGAATCAAACCGTCGTATTCGTTACTACTAGTAGTTATCGAATTCAAATCAAATGATTTCAAAGCTCTAACATTGTTAGAGCTTTTTTGTTGCCTGGAAGAAACCCTTTAGTCACTTAATAAAGCACTCAGTAAATCGGGAACATAAAAAACCTCTTAGGAGATGGGCTCACTAAGAGGTTTGAAGCTTTACTACGTTTTGCTTATTTAATTCTACTTATTTAAGTTTCTCTAAACGCGTTACATCGCGAACGGCACCAAATGCCGCAGAGGTTGCAAGCGCACCGTACACTTTAAGCGCAGGGCTGACTTTACGCTCACGTTTTTCCGCAGGGATAAAGCCTTTTTCACGCTGCGCCGCTAAACGTTTTTCAATCTCGCTCGCGTCCACATTTAAATTAATTGAACGATTCGGAATATCGATCTCAATTAGATCGCCCGTTTCAACTACCGCAATTACCCCGCCATCGGCCGCCTCGGGGGATGCATGCCCGATTGATAAGCCTGAAGTACCGCCTGAGAAACGCCCGTCTGTAAGTAGTGCACAGGCCGCGCCTAACCCTTTTGATTTAAGGTATGAGGTGGGATAGAGCATCTCTTGCATGCCCGGACCGCCTTTAGGCCCTTCGTAACGAATGATCACCACTTCGCCCGCTTTCACTTCATCATTTAAAATTCCGCGAACCGCTGAATCTTGGCTTTCAAATACGCGTGCTTTACCGGTAAATTTAAGGATCGATTCATCAACACCGGCGGTTTTTACAATACAACCATCTTCTGCAAGGTTTCCGTAGAGAACGGCAATTCCCCCATCTTGGCTAAAGGCATGCTCAATATCACGAATACAACCTGAAACGCGATCAGTATCGAGTGAATCAAAATAGCGATCTTGGCTGAACGCTTCAGTCGTACGAACGCCGCCGGGAGCGGCGCGATAAAAATCGCCCGACGCATCACTTCGCATTACATCCCATTTCTCAAGCGCCTCTTTAAATGAAGCACTGTGAATGGTCGGAAGATCGCTATGGAAGAGTCCTGCACGGTCAAGCTCCCCTAAAATTCCGAAGATTCCGCCAGCGCGGTGTACATCTTCCATATGGTATTGATTGGTCGATGGAGAGACCTTACAGAGATGCGGAACTTTACGAGATAAACGATCGATATCCTGCATGGTAAAATCAACGTCCGCTTCGTGCGCTGCCGCTAATAAGTGAAGAACTGTATTACTTGAGCCGCCCATAGCAATATCGAGCATCATCGCATTTTCAAACGCTTTGAAACTTGCAATTGAGCGCGGAAGCACTGCTTCATTGCCCTTCTCGTAATACTCTTTCGTCACCGTTACAATGCGGCGTGCCGCTTCTAAAAAGAGCTCTTTACGACGCGCATGCGTTGCTAACATCGAGCCATTTCCCGGAAGTGAAAGACCGAGCGCTTCAGTTAAACAGTTCATCGAGTTTGCGGTAAACATTCCTGAACACGAACCACAGGTTGGACACGCCGCCGACTCAATCGCATTCACCTTTTCATCGCTCTCTGAATCATCGGCCGCCATCACCATCGCATCAACGAGGTCAAGACGAAGATTTTCTCCATCCCAAACGACTTTTCCTGATTCCATCGGCCCGCCTGAGACAAAGATCGTCGGGATATTAAGACGCATCGACGCCATTAACATGCCCGGGGTGATTTTGTCACAGTTTGAGATACAGATCATCGCATCGGCGCAGTGGGCATTGACCATATATTCAACGGAATCGGCGATCAAATCACGACTTGGAAGCGAATAGAGCATTCCATCGTGCCCCATGGCGATTCCGTCATCTACCGCGATCGTATTAAATTCTTTTGCCACCCCGCCCGCTTTCTCAATCTCACGCGCGACCATTTGCCCGAGATCCTTCAGGTGAACGTGCCCTGGAACGAACTGAGTAAATGAGTTGACCACCGCAATAATCGGTTTTTTAAAGTCTTCATCTTTCATGCCCGTTGCGCGCCAAAGTGCACGCGCCCCAGCCATATTGCGACCTTGGGTGGATGTGTGAGAACGATATTTAGGATAGTTTGGCATTGCCGACCTCTTATTATTGTTGTGTAGATAAATGGCTATAAGATCCGTTCAAATAGCCATCGTTGACCTTTTGCTCCCCCGATCGAGTATTTCTCGACAATTAAAGAGCCCATCAACGATAATAGCCAAATTATCCCTCCTCTTTCAAGCATTCAGGCGGATAAATCTTTTATCTCATAAAACGGATCCCAACTTATGCGTCGAAAATCTCACCATCGACATAGCGCCAAGCACCCTCTTCGATTAAAAATCGGCTCAGTTCAATCAGTTTATGCGCTTTCCCATGAATGCTATACCGCGCCTCATAACGCACAAAGGCCTCATTTTCCGATTCTCCCATATAATGCTCACGCACAATCAGGCGAAGCCATTTAGTCTCCTCGTCAAAAGGAATAGTTTCGGGACGGGTCGTTGAATGCCAGCTTGTTTTGAGATAGGCCTCATCTTCAAGCACAAAGGCACTATAGCGGGAGCGCATTAATGCTTCGGCCGATTCCGCGATTCCACCTTGATGGAGCACCCCGCAACAGCTTTGATAGGTTCGATTTGATCCACACGGGCAATTTTGCGCCTTGTCGATCGCCCCACTTAATCCTTCCTTTTTTCTGCTTTGCATGCGCTTTTTCCCCACGCTCAATCCTTTTTATAATCATTTAAACACGTCATTTAAATAGATAAATAGACAAAAAAATACCACCTCGCTCTTATCAAACGAGATGGTTAGTATATCAAATCTGCTCTGCGTAATTTTCAGCGCTACGGCTTAATTTACGCTTTTTTAGTCGCTAAAATTACGTGCGGCGCTTTAAAGAGTGCTTTAATGTTTTCGCCAACAAAAAGATCTAAATTTTTCACGCTTTCGTTGGTGATGATCGCTACAAGCTCCACTTCATCATTCACGCGAATGAAGACTTCACTATTAACCGCGCCCTCTTTAAGATCGACGATTTCGCCAACAAAGAGGTTGCGAGTTGAAAATTCATAATCTGCTGAGTGACGCGCGAGGATGATCCACGGCGCTTTTACAAACGCTAAAACTTCTTTACCCTCTTCGAGGCCTAAGCGTTTTGTGCTCGATTGGGTAATGCCTGCAACGACTTCTAGGCCGCCGCCAATATCAACAATCACTTCGTCATTAGTCGCGCCCGAATGAATGGATTTTACTACGCCATGAAATTGGTTACGTGCTGTTGTTTTCATTTTATTTTCCTTTTCAATTGCCTAATGTATTCGCCTATTACCAGGCAAACGTCTCAGACTGAGACAAATCGCTTACAATTCTTTATCCCTATAAAATAGTCTATTTCCCGTTAAGGATGCGCTAAATTTTCAGGCTAAATTTGGATGAATATCAACCAAACCATCTGCGATCCTAAACTCAAAAAATTCGACAATTTACATTATTAAATTAATCAAGAGATTCAGGTGAGTCTATTTTAGCACGCTCATGATTAAAACAAATAGTTACTAAGGACTGCTCCTCTAATCCCTCCGAATTAGTTAAAACCCCTTACAAATCGAGATCTTTCTTAAACATTTTATTTTAAACACTTTTTATTTACAATTTACCCGGTAAATCCGTGCTCGCCCGTTGATCAGTTATTGCTCAATGATTGGCGTAATCTTTAAATAATACAAAAAGTGATAGTAAACCGAAGAGAGTTTCGCCCCTGCAAGGGCTATCGGTGAAACGTCCCTATTTTATCCGCTTCATTGCCGACAATCATTCATGACGCAAGTCAGAAAAATGGGAACTATCTGACACTTTTTCACCACAGCGCTCTAAAATGAATTTGAGCTCCGAGGAAAGCTCATTGAACGACTTAACAAAAGATAACATATTATGAAAATGCAAATCACCACGCCCCAAAAGGCAGAAACCATCTATCAATATGTAGGCAAGACAAATGATTTTACCTCGCTTGAGATATTTGATTTGTCCCGCCCTGCGCTCGTCTATCCGGATAAGTTGTTGCCCGAAAGCTGTTTTACCATCTATAACGAACGCATTCGCGCACTCGATCAGTATTCTATCGATCAGGTTTTAGCGATGCGCCTCAGTCTTTATACCGAGCAAGAGGAGCTGTTAACCCAAACGCTCCACGGCCTTTGTTTAGACGAACGCGCGGTCAATCTCTCCGATGAGATGATCTGCAATTATCTGCGCAATACGCTCGATTATGTCATCTATAAAAAATCCACTGAAACCTCGAAAGATCGCGTCAATAATTTTCATCATCTAAAAGAACATCTCTTTATTAATGAGGATTATCGCGACCAGCTTGAGCTCTTTATGGAGATTCGCCAGCCGTATGTGATGCGCGATGATAGCTTGCAGGAAAATCTTGAAAAAGAGTATTCCTTTATCGCAAGTTACACCGAGCAGATTTTAAAACTCTACGAGCTTGCGCTCAGTTTCTTTGATAAAACACCGGCGGTGGCCAATGGTTGATCGATCAGACGACCCGCACCCTCCTTCGGGCACATCGCTTATGCTACACTAACCATCCATCAATTTTGATCCGGATGGTTTTTTATGTCTGACTCATCACATAACGCGGAAATGTCGCAACACTACGTCTATATTGTTAAGTGCGCGGATAACAGCTTTTACACCGGTTACACCAACGATCTTCTCGCACGCATTGCCACGCACAACGCCAAAAAAGGGGCAAAATATACCCAAGGGCGTACGCCGGTGACGCTGATCTATCATGAAATTTATCCCACTAAACAGAGCGCGATGCAACGGGAATATGCCATCAAAAAACTGACCCGAGCGCAAAAAGAGCGTCTCATTCTTTCTGAAAAAAATCGCTCATAACGTGCAGTTTTGTCGCTTTTTACAAAAATCCGTTATACTATACAGATCGCTAACTGCTTTAGCAGGTTGTTTAAAGGAGCACTTGATGCGTTTTTTAGCTGTTTCCATGGTTGCCATTGCTGCATTTTCACCGATCGGTTCCCCACTCTTTGCGGATCAATCAGTGACCCCTTCATCAAGCCCAAAAGAAACTTCTAAAATGCCAAACGCGCCCCAAAACTCCACTCAAATTGATCTAATCGCCACCGCTGAAGCGCCTTGGTTACTCGGATCGGTCGTTGCAAAAGGCGATTATAACGGCACCATCTATCGTAAATTCCTAGGAATCACCACCGAAGGATTTTATCTCGTGCAAGATCACTATGCTGATCACGTTGGGCAAACGCGCACGGAGCCCTTTCTCTTAATGCGGAAAACCGATCTTCATGATTTTTGTTACACCATCGATGATGAAACGCGCTATCAAAAATATTGCCAAAAAACCGGATTTACCGGCCCGCTGATCACCTACTATCAAAATGGAAAGCTCCATGTGATGGGGGACTATCAAAATGGCACGCGCGTCAATCTTTGGCGCTCGTGGTATCCTTCGGGCGAATTAAAACGTCTTGCGAACTTTGATGAAAAAGGCCATAAAGAGGGCGAATACCGCGAATATTATCAAAATGGAAAGCTCTCAGTAAAGGGGATTTATCACGCCGATCAAAAAACCGGATTTTGGGTAACGTGGTATGAAACCGGCCAACTTAAAACGGAAAAACAGTATCTAAACGGTACGCCCAATGGGCAATGGCTTGAGCGCTACCCAAGTGGCGAGCTGGCAAAGCGCGCGACCTATCAAAATGGCACACTCGTTGAGCCGATTGAGTCGTGGAGTGAAACGGGCGAAAAGACTCTATCAGACTCCGAAGAAACCGAGCTCGAGACCCTCAAAGAGAAAGCGCCTCATACCCTTCCCCTCGCGGTTAAAACATCCTTTCGCCGTTGGTAGTCAGTCTAAATTCTAAGGCTTAATGTAAGCAAATCCATCCGCTTGATATTTAGCAATCGCCACAACGCCGGCCTGAATCGTCTTAATCCCCGTATCGTGCGGAAGTTCAATGTCATTGCCTTTAAGTGAATTGGCGCACGCGCAGACTAACACTTGGCTCAGTAACCCATCGAGCTTATCGATCACTTCTGGATAGACGAGTCCTTTTACCGCATCGCCATTAACGATTAATACCAGCGTCGCACTCGGTTCGGCTTTTAGGAAATTTTGAATATTGTTGATCGCCCGATTCCAGCGTGGCAGATCACTGAGATGAAAAACAACTTGATACATCGCTCCTCCATTCGTTTATTTTTATATTTCCCCTATAATAATCAAATTAACGCCTCCGCGCGATCTTTTTAATTTTGAAGGAGTCACCATGGCAGCACTGCATACTTTACCCTACTGGATTTTCGATATGGACGGCACGTTAACCGTGCAAAATCATAATTTCGATGAGATGAAACGCGCGCTTGAGGTCCCGGAGGAAGAGGCGCACGACCTGCTCCGTTATATTCGCTCCTTACCCGAAAAAGAAGCCAAAGAGAAACATGCGTGGCTGTTAAATTACGGGCTCACCAAAGCCGCTGACTCAAAGCCCAATCGTGGTGCCATTGAGCTGCTTGATTATCTCACCCACGAAAAAGGGGCAAAATTGGGGTTATTAACCCGAAACAATCGCAACGTCGCGCTTAAAACCTTAGAAGCCATCGATGCGCTTAAATATTTTGAAATGGACGATATTTTAGGCCGTGATGAAGCGGCGCCAAAACCCGATCCTGATGGGATTTTGCACCTTTTAAATCGCTGGAATGGAACGCCTCAAAAAGCGGTAATGGTGGGCGACTTTACCTTTGATCTTAACTGTGGGCGCAATGCAGGAACGTCTACAATCTTAGTCAATCAAGCGGAGAACTTCTGGCCGGAGATCACTGATTTTTACTTCACCGATTGTGCCGCAATCTTAGAACATTTAACGAATTCATAGCCTATTTGTGCAATAAGTTGTGATTATTTTCGCAAAATCCGTCTAATTAATGCTCGAAGAGTAACAATTATACAGCCTCATTATTGAATGCCCGTTCAAAAGAGGCTGTGTTGATTAAACCCCTTGGTAATTCACACTTCTTAACACTTCCGAGCACCGAAAATACCCCCTTTAAATGAAGGAGGTGAGTAATAAATTCTATTAATAGCGCTTTTTTTACATCAAATTAATTTATTCATTGATAATATGTTTTTTATGTAAGCTTGAAGATTTGAGCCAATCTCATTACAATTAGAAGAGCCTTATAAAGTCGCTAAAATTGTTCTATATCGCGACACTCATCCCTATAAGGTTTATAATTTCAATAGATTAATGTAATCAAAATTAATATATAGAATTTTCTGCAAAAGGAACGCTTTTAGTTTTGCAGACCCACTCGTTTATTTAAAGTTAAAGGCATTGTCAAATGACAGATCAAAAAGAGAAAGATGTCCAATCTCCGGAAGCTGCTCACAATCCAAGCCGCCGCGATGCATTACGCTATCTTGGGGCTGCTGGAGCAGGTTCTGTCGTACTTGGAGCTGCAGGTACGGGCGCGACCGTTCTATTAAGCAAACCTTCCGTTAAAAAAGTTAAAACCAGCGTTAATATCGTAATCGCTGGAGCCGGTGCTGCAGGATTAGCGACAGCATCTCGTTTAGCTGACCGCTTAGAAGGCGCGAAAATCACCATCATTGATGCCCGTAAAGAGCATTACTATCAACCTGGCTTCACCCTCGTTGCAGCAGGCATTAAGCCCGGTGATTACCCGGTTTCAAAAACCAAAGATTACCTTCCAAAAGGCATCGATTTAATCGAAGAGCGTGTGGCTGAAATCGATCCTGATGCGAACAAAGTCGTCACTGAAAGCGGGAAAACCGTTGCCTATAACTATCTCTTTGTTGCCATGGGATTAAAACTCGATTACGCAGCGATCGAAGGAATGGATGAATCCTTAATCGGTCAAAACGGGATGGGCAGTATCTATCACGGCCCTGAGTCGGCAAAACGCACCTGGGAACAGATGTCTAAGTTTGCAGACAATGGCGGCGTGGGTATCTTCCATCGCCCCAATACTGAGATGAAATGTGCCGGCGCACCGCTTAAATATACCTTCATTACCGAAGATTATTTAACCCGTCGCGGCAACCGCAGCAAAGCGGAAATCATCTATAACTCAAACAATAAAGCCCTCTTCAGTGTGCCGATTGTTTCTGAGAAAGTCAGAATGCTCTTTGAAGAGCGTGATATTCATATTAACCATGACCGCGATCTGATTGCGATCGATCCGGGTAAGCGCATTGCAACGTTTGCAAAGCCTGAAGGAACCGAAGAATATCAATACGACTTTATCAACGTGATTCCACCAATGCGTGCGCCTGATCCTGTGCGTTATAGCCCGCTCGCGTGGAAAGATGGCATCTGGGCCTTTGATGGCTGGATGGAAGTTGAGAAATCAACGCTGCGTCACGTTCGCTATCGCAACGTATTTGGTGTGGGCGATATCGCAGGGGTTCCGAAAGGGAAAACGGCGGCATCGGTTAAATGGCAAGTGCCCGTTGCAGTGGATCATTTAGTGGCAGAGCTTGAAGGAAAAACCTCCGACGCTCATTACGACGGTTATACCTCGTGCCCAATGATTACTCGTCTTGGTCAAGCAATGCTCGTTGAGTTCGATTATCACAACAACTTAACCCCCTCATTCCCGGGCATTATCGCACCGCTCGAAGAGCTGTGGATTAGCTGGGTAATGAAAACCATGGCGCTTAAACCCACCTACATTAGTATGTTACGCGGTCGCGCATAAGGAGAACAGCATGCAAGAATTTGATCTATTAACGATTGTTTCCGTCTTCCAAGAGATGCTTGGCCCACTTTTATGGGTATTAATGGCGATCATTATTTTTGGAACCTTAGCGTTTATCGCGCTTATCATGTTTGAAAAAGGCATCGTATCAACGCGCATGGTTCGCTCACAAGCGGCCGGCCTTTTTGGCGGTGTGGTTGCCCTTATCATCATGGCAAAAGTCTCCTCATCAGGCTTTACTGACGCAGGTGGCCCGGCAGACTGGTTCTTAATTGCGCTTGTCTACGGCCTTGGTTTTATCGGCGCAACAATCGTGTTATATACACTCTTTGGCTGGATTTCAGCACTGAAAACCGCTAAATAATTCAATAATTCGTTTAAAACGAACCATTAAAAAAGCGAACTCAGGTTAATCAAACGATTCCTAAGTTCGCTTTTTTATTGCCTCAATGAATCAGCAACTTTAACAATTTACGATTCTTGTAATAACTGCTGACAACGAAGCGGCATTGGTGGACGCGGTTTCGCTTTCCCGCTTCCCGGCTTTGGTCCATTAATCGCGTAATCCGATTGATCCCGAATCCAATTGTCCAGATCGGCTGTACAGCCTGAGGTTTTAGGAATTGGTGCTTGTGACAAACAACTTGCCTCCCCTTTCGGGCATTTTAAGCGCACATGAAAGTGAGAATCGTGCCCAAACCACGGGCGGATTTTATATTGCCACGGGGCATTGGGGTCGATTTTACAGAGTTCTTTTTTAATCACCGGATTGATAAAAATTCGGTCCACTTCAGGAAAGCTCGCTGCCTCCCCAACAAACTCAAAAATCTCATCGCGCCAATCGGCATTAACCACACCCTTAACCTTATCCACCACAGAGGGCGATCCGATCTTTTCAATATAAGACGGCTTAAACGCACTTGGCTTCATTGTGTATAACCAAATATCCACATCGAGCCCAATTTGATGGCTCGCATGAGAGGAATTCATCAGCCCACCGCGCGGTTGGCTCATATCACCGACAAAAAGCAGTACGCCCTTTTTCTCACGAATTTTTGCGAGTTTTTCAATATAGTCAATGAGTGCCGGATGTCCAAAATGGCGATTTCGACTCTGGCGCATGGTTTGGTATCCAGGGCCCTTATCCGCGAGCTTTTCAGCCCCTAATAGACAGCCATTTGCGTAACTGCCGATCACTTCTGTCTCATGAAGCGTCGGTGTTTTAAATTCATTAAAGGCGCGCCCTTCCGCCACGCTAAGGCAAAAAATTACACCCAGTGCAACCGCCATCGCTCGTTTCATCTGCCCCATCTCTTACTCCTCTATTTTTTAACTATTAGAATCCAAGATCTAAACTTACTATCACTCAAGATGCTCTGACCGCTCTGCCTCTTTCCGCTCCCCTTTTTTAGCCAATAATCGAATGGTAATTAACGCCATGACCAGCAATAAAAGCGCTCCCATAAACACCACAGGATCGATAAAAAATGCGAGCAATAAAATAATTAAGATGGCAAAAAACAGCATGAAGCCTCCTCTTCTAACCTGTCGACACGGTATAAACTATCGCTATCATAGCATTTTATTCCGTAGAAAATCGTGCATTCCGTAGCGTCAAATTCGCGACACCTTCTTCCATCAATCTATTCTTTAATAGTTAAAACAATTAAGTAGTGTTTGCAACGGTTAAAAAGCTATGCTATTTGTAAAGAGGTAACTTCCTTTATATCGTTGAGAAACTTTTTTGAGACCCTCATGACAACTGCAACATTCATTCATCACCACGCCCTTACCGCCGCGATTTGCAATAAATCGATGGCGTGCTGTTGTTGTCGTTTCTCACACGCATAATTTTTTCAATCGAACAGAGTTTTTAGTTTAAGCCTCTCTTTGCATGAGCTTAACGAATATGCGCTGACAATCGATTAGATCTTCCCCGTTTAAATTCATATTTAACTTTTCATTAAACTCAAACCATTCACAACCTCTTTATTCACTGCCTAACTAGGAGATTTTCCCATGGCTATTTTTGATCGCGCGCCAAAAGGTGCGCTTCGTTCACGTCCTTTATTCAACTTAACCTCAAATGCCATCTTTAAGGGGCTACTATTACTCATCGCCAGCGTTGTTTTAATCAGCTGTGGCAATCAAAATTCAGCCGAATCAGAGCTCACTAAAATGACCCTTCGTGTGGGCGTGTCACCCGGGCCTTATAACGATCTATTTAATGACGCAGTAAAACCCATTTTAGAGCGTGAAGGCTATACGATAAAACTCGTTAACTTTTCCAATCTCTTAGAATCAAACATCGGCACGATTGAAAAAGGCGTTGACCTAACCGTCGCACAACATTCCGCCTATATGAAGGTGTTTAATAAAGAGCGTAATGCCAAGCTAAAGCCGGTAGTTGCCGTCCCTTCAGTGCCTGCGGCGATCTACTCTGACAAATACGATTCCCTTGATGCGGTTACCCCTAAGATGAAAATCGCTATTCCGCAAGACCCATCAAATGCGGCGCGGGCCTATAATTTGCTTGCAAAAGCCGGTTGGATCACTTTAAAAGAGTCCGATTCACCACTGCTGGTAACTCGTAACGACATCACCTCTAACCCGCTTAATTTAGAGATTCTTGAGGTGGATTCCGCGACCATTCCGCGCATTATGGTCGATATTGATTATGCGGTAATTCCGGGGAGCATTGTCTATTCAGCGGGGATTCCTTCTGAAAAAGGGTTACTGCAGGAAAGCATCATTCCAGAACTTGAGATTTTAGTGGTCGTCAATGAGGGGATGGAACAGAGCGATTGGGCTAAGGCAATAAAACGCATCTACCAATCTGAGGAATTTTTCGCTTATATGGACGCGCACAATCAAAATCATTATTGGGTGCTCGCTCAAACCGATCACGGCAGCGAAGAGTAATGTCAACGCGTTTTATCTAAACAGACTAAAAAACCGCACGGAACGTTCGCTCGGTGCGGTTTTAAATCGTTTTTAAGTTGTTAGCAAATTTTTTATGCTCGTATCGAGACCTAACTATGCTGACTCAAAACGGAGTGTCTTTCTCTTCAAAGAAATATAAAACTTAAACTAAAATTCACGCTCACGCAGTGCTGGGATGCTTTTGCCTTGAACCCGTTTACGGTAGAGTAAAAACCCTAAGTAAACTGCCCCAAGCGCCGCCCATGAGAGTCCCCATTTTAGGGATTCTGCACTTAAATAGTACCAGAGCACTCCGATCGAAATCGCGCCACAGAGCGGTAATACGAGATAGAGCAAGTGATCTTTCGTGGTCACGCGTCTGCCGTCTTTAATGTAGTATTGGAAGATCACCGAGAGGTTTACAAAGGTAAACGCGGTGAGCGCTCCAAAGTTCACTAAATGCAGAGCAATCTCAAGATTAAAGAAGCATGCAGAGAGTGAAATAATGCCCACTAAAATAACGTTAAACGATGGCGTTCTCCATTTTGGGTGGATGTATGCAAATCCTTTTTTCGGAAATGCGCCATCACGGCCCATCACATACATTAAGCGTGAAACACCTGTGTGCGCTGCAAGTCCTGACGCAAACACCGTAATGATTGAAAAGGTGAGTGCAAAGGATTGGAACGCTTTTCCAGCGACATAGAGTAAAATCTCTGGCTGGCTTTCATCAGGTTGCTTAAAGATGCTCGCATCGGGGAAGAAAATCTGCAAAAAATAAGTGGTGATAATAAAGACAACGCCCCCAATTAATGTGGTGAGGAGAATCGCTTTTGGAATCACATTTTCAGCATCTTTCGTCTCTTCTGAGAGAGAGCTTAAGCCATCAAATCCTAAAAATGAGAAGCAGAGAATCGTCGCACCCATTAAGATGGGAGAGATTTTCATATCTTCTGAAATAAAGGGCTGAAGACTAAACAGACTCATCGGCTCTGGACGCGGTTGTACGATACCATCGACAACAATTTGCTGATCTGCCACGATTCCTTGAATCACAAGGAAGAGGAAAACCACCATTAAAAGCATCTGGAAAAAGACAATTAATCCATTAAAATTCGCCACTAATTCCACGCCTTTTAAGTTAATCACCGTCATCATTAACGATAATCCCACTACAAAATAGGGCACCGGAATATTGGGGAACAATGCATGGAGATAAATTGTCGCCAATAAGATGTTAATCATGGGATTAAAGAGGTAGTCAAGGAGCGAACACCAGCCCACCATAAACCCAAGGTTTTTGTTAATCGAACGCTGCGTATAGGTATAAGCAGACCCCGCCGATGGATATCGACGCACCATTTTCCCGTAACTCAATGCGGTAAAAAGCATCGCAATCAATGCGACGATATACGAGGTAGGCACGTGCCCACCACTATCTTTGCTCACAATACCAAAGGTATCGTAAACGGTCATCGGTTGCATATAAGCAAGGCCAATCATGACCACTTGCCATAACACCAATGTTTTTTTCAGGGTTGAAGAAGAATCAGTAGAAACTGTTGCCTGGGGGAGTCTTGCAGTATATTCCATCACGCACTCCTTTAAAGTCAGGGTTTAAAGGGAGCAATAACCATTTTTTATAATCGAATTGAATACCTACAATGGGATTATGGTATTGCCAACAACATTTTTCTTTTTCGAAGAAAGACCGAAGAATTTTAGAGCATTTTGCCCAAAAGGCTAGCTTTATTTATCCCATCTTTATATTTTTTTTAAATATCTGCGATAGATTTTATAAATGATTAGTAATGGGGCGGTTTTTCATCGATGGCGGAATATTGTGTGCCCTCTTCTGCCGGTAAATTCTTCAGTTTTTCGAGCAATAACTGATGCGCCCGCGTTAACAAATCGATCTGTTTTGCCTGCTCAATCAGCGCCTCGTTTAAGATCTCAATGGTGTGCTCATGAAAGCCTTCACGACTTTCTAATTCAATGATGCGCCCTTCAAGCTCATTCACTCTGCTCTCAATACTCATCGTTTTTCCTTTTTTCATGTTAATTCAGTGTACTCAAAAGGGAGTCTTAAGATCGTAAGAGCCCCACACAGGAGGCATATTATAACGCGCGAAAGAGCGATTGATAGAGCTTTTTCCGTGCGTTTTTACGGGCTTTGGCAGACTTCCCATTCATTTCAGGAGCGTAATGCAGGCGTTCAAATTCTTGAAAGAGATCCTCAAGCACCGCTCTTTCAGGCGCATCTAAAACGCCCTCAAGTTTCGCTAAAATCTCTTGATGGGAATCGGAACGTAAAATCTCCACGTCACCCATTTTTTCAGCCCGCTGATTGAGTTTATCGATCAATTTCTGATAGCTTCGTCCTTCATCAAAGCGCATCATTTGCCACGGTTTTAAGATCATCAGCGTAATGCCGCCAAATAAAATCCCAAAGAATCCCGCCAAAAGCAGCAGCAATTTTCGTAACGATAATACACCAAATAGATCGCTTAACCCCTCCATCAATTGTGAAGGTTTGTAACCCAAAATGGTTTTTGCCCAAAAATATTCAAGTTGCTCTTTAAAGGCGGTGAACGAATAAGAAATCTGACCAAATAGCCCTAAATCAACGCGATTTCGATCACCTAAATCCCCTTGCAAGCCTTCAATGCCATCTTCAATTCGGCTCGGATGAATCGCGCCCGTTGGATCAACGCGCACCCAGCCACGCCCCTCAAGCCAATACTCAACCCACGCATGAGCATGAGATCCGCGTACCTGAATGCGCCGTTTTTCCGCATCGATCAAACCGCCATGATAACCCATCACAATCCGCGCCGGAATATCGGCAACGCGCAGCATAAACGCAAGCGAGCTCGCATAGTGTTCACAAAATCCGCGTTTCGAATCGATAAAAAACTGATCGATCACATTCCCCGTCAATCGCCCAGGCTTTAAGGTATAGACATATTCCTCGTCATGAATATGAGTCAAAATACGATTAACAAGCGCTTCAGGCGAAGAGACTTTAAGCTTTTCACCTAGGACCCACGCCGCCGTTTCCGGATTACTCCACGCTTCCACCTCACGATACCTCTCTAAACGCGGATGATTTGGCGGAAGATCTCGATCGAGCGAGGCCATCGGGGAGGCCACAAGCTCATAACGAATTTTACTAGTGACCGGATACGGCGCCTCAAACCGATAGTCAAAATGCTGGCGATAACGCTCCCCTTGAGGATTCATCGAAATATCGAGCGCCACCACATCTTTACGATGCGTCGGCTCATATAAAATAAAATAGGCATACTGCGGCCCACGGGGAATTACTCGGGCGGGCATGCTCGAATGCTCAAATTGCGGGGAACGCGACCACCCTTTTCCATCGAAATGATCGAGCGTTAAGACGCGCCAATAAAGATCCTCACGGCGAGGCATCATGCCATCAAATTCAGCCCAAAACATCAGCTCATCATTTTCGGCAAGCTCCGATATATCGCCGGGATTGAGTCGATCGCCCACCCCCATTTTACTCGCAATCTCCGTCTTATCTTGATTGAGCGATAAAAGAGAGGGAAAACGAGGAAAGACAAAAAAGAGCGCAATCATTAAGGGAAGCGCCGCAAATAGCGCGATCGTCACCTCTTTAAACATAAATCCATTTTTAAAGGGCGCATCATCGCTCTGCTCAAATCCCAATAGCGCCATTGTCGTCGCCCAAAGAGGAATGAGGCTAAAGAGCGCCATCCACATCGAGGTATCGAAAATAAATCCTACCGCAAGGGTAAAATAGGCAAGAAGCACGAGCACCCAACCATCGCGAAGTGTCCGCGCCTCGACAAACTTAAGGGAAAAGAGCGCAACTAAGAGAACGCTACTCCCAATCGTATTGAAAAAGTTTCCATACACCCCGCCCATCACGGCTAACAGCGCGACAACCACCAGCGTTTTGACAAGCCCACTTGGATAGGTACGGCGCATGCGATAGATCTCATAACGCCAATAAAAAGCCGCAAGTGCAATGGGAAGAATCCAAAGCGGCAGATAGAGAATAAAATGCGGAATCACCACCGCAATATAGGCCACCAAGAGCCAGGTCAGACTGCTGCGGGGAATCGGCTTTTCCGTTTTCGGGCGTTTTGAGCGTTTTAGCACTGTTTTCCCCCAAGGAAAACGTCCTATGCTGTGATTATCTCGACTCATCGTCTCCATCATTCATTCCTTATCAAGCGATTTAATAGAGCGCGAGCGCCGTTAAAATTTGGGTTAAATGCGCCTCGCCACGACTCGGCAAAATCACCTCTTTACCGATCACCGCGCCATATTGCTCCCCTCTCTCTTCCGCCTTTAAAATGTGATAACACAGTTTGGAAAGCGCTGCCTCCGTCCCGCCGGAATAATCGGCCAAATGATACCAATTCGGCGTTCCCTCTTCGGCAACAAAGGATTTCACATAGAGCCCCTGTCCTTTTGCATAAGCCTGCCAATCAATACGACGCAACGAATGCCCCGGCGTATAACGCACAAGCTCATCAAAATCATCGATGCCCTCTTTTTCCGTGACCCGTTGCCCGCTCTCTTTTTCATCGAGAAAATTAAGCGCTCTAAGGGCCGGCTTTTCAGACTCCACCGGCATGGGATAACAGAGCACCGATTCATCAAGCCAGACATAGCTCCACACTTTAAAAAACCCAAACGGATAGTGACTCTCAATGCGTAAACGCGGCATCTCAAGCAGGCCTCGTTCCGGCGCTTCTAAGAAAAGAGATAGCTCTCGGCGCTCGCCTTTTTTAAGATCCGTTTTTACGAAAATCGATCGTCCAAATCCAAGCCCAATAGCCATATGATGGCGCTCTCGCCCTTCAAGCACCACATTAAATTTAGCATTATCACCGGCAAAAATGGCGCTGGCAGCGCTTGAAAAGAGTCGCAAACCTAAAATATTACGCCAACTAAAAATCATGTTCACCCCTAAAAGGCTTAAGAGCCAAAAAAGGAGCAGATGCACCAGCGGGTTTTGGAAGTTGATGGCCAAAATCAGTAAAAGCAGAATAAACCCTAAAAAGAGGAACCCTTGCCGGCGCGGTACAATGTAAATTTCACGATGACCCAGCCGTTTTTCCGTCACCCCTTTAGGGGCACGGCGCGCATAAAACGCCTCCATTTTTTTCTGAAACCACCCGCTCATTTCGCTTTTCTCGCCTCTTTTTTCTCAGTTTTATACCCTTCACCCACCACTATAAAATATTGACATCCGTTAAAATCCGCTCGACTAACCGATGCTCTTCACCACTTCGATGTTGATCGCGCAAACGATGAGTACAGACCGATGGCATCACCATCTTCACATCTTCCGGAATCACATAATCGCGCCCTGAAAGATAAGCATAAGCACGGCTCGCGCCAAGGAGTGCTTGCGTTCCCCGCGGAGAAAGGCCAATCGAAAATTCAGAGTGTGTACGCGTATATTGAGCAATATTTAAAATGTAATGGATGATCTCATCGGAGGCATGAATTTTGGCAACCTCTGCTTGCGCAGCCTGTAGCGCTTCCCGAGAAAAACGCTCCGGCAAAGCACTTGAGGCGGCACGATTTTCACCTTTCAGAATCGATTTTTCTGCCTCAAAGGAGGGATATCCGAGCGAGATGCGCATTAAAAATCGGTCAAGCTGAGAATCGGGAAGCGGATAGGTTCCCGCGGCGTACGATACGGGGTTTTGCGTTGCAATCACAAAGAAACTGTCGGGCAGATCATAACTGTGATTCCCGATCGTCACTTGACGCTCTTCCATCGCCTCAAGGAGCGCACTCTGACTTTTGGGCGTAGTACGATTGATCTCATCGGCGAGGAGCACTTCAGTAAAAATCGGCCCTTTATGGAGGGTAAATTCCTGAGTATGTGGATTAAAAACCTCGCCACCCAAAATATCGCCTGGCAGAAGATCGGAGGTAAATTGGATGCGCTGATAGGTAAGCCCGAGCACTTTAGCAAGCGCGTGAGAGAGCGTTGTTTTCCCCATACCGGGAAGATCCTCAAGGAGCAAGTGTCCGCGGGCTAAAAGGCACGCAAGACTCAATTTAATCTCGCGCCGCTTCCCTAATAACACCTCTTCAAGGAGATTAATCACTCCTGCTAACTCCACCTGACTCATATGTTGCCCCTCTCTCAATTTGTTTCCGATATGCTGATAAATAATCACTGATAGTGTAGCCTTTTCGCTCAATTTCTTCTATTAATTGTCCGTTAAAATCACGATTAGGCGCACAAACTCTGGCAATCTTTATGCTGTTCTTCACGTTAAAACAGGTTACAATAGTGCCCTAATTTGACACAATTTAATGAGTCTTTCACAAGGAGAATCGAGTGAATAAACAACAAATGTGGCTACGCGGATTGCGTATTTTCGGGCTAATTATCTTCGCGTTTGGCGGATATTTAACCTATGAACTGAGCAACTTTATTAAAGAATCAGAAACAGCGCGCGCAACGGTCGATAGCGTTGAACTCTCCGATTCTAGCAATGCACTCTATGTTCATTTTAAAGATCAGCTCGATCGCCGGCACTTTGTCAAACTCGATTACGGCAAACAAACGCCGCCCTTTGAGAAAGGGGAAGAATTTATCGTTCATTACCCCATCGATGCGCCCGATAATGCGCGAATTCAATCCTTTTTAGCCACATGGCAAGGCACCATTTTCGGCGGGCTTGGACTCATTATCTTTATCGGTGGCTCACTTCCGCTCTTCATCGAGCGTCGCAGGCAAAACCGAGCGAAAAAAGTGTCATAATTTTGGAACAGATAGGTGATCTTGATAATACTTGAATCACCTATTTTTATTCTCGTAGATATAGCCCTTTGGCGCTTATAACGACAACAAATTGGCCACGCTGCATCTACCCGATCCATTGTTACATTAGGAACCAACCACCTATGAGAAAACAGATTCTTACGACGATTGGGACGCTCCTGATCCTCTTTTTAACCACGCTAACCGCACAGGCGCAGCTTTTTCAATCACCAAGTAATAGTGGCTTTGGTGGGCAATCGCTCACCGGGCAAATTCGTCAAAATGATGAGCTTTTACCGCCCGATCGTGCTTTTGTCCCGACGCTGACACGCTTTGATGATGGGCGCATTAATCTCCATTTTGAGATTCATTCGGATTACTATCTCTATCGGGATCGCATTAAAATTCGCGTATTAAATGAGGTGCTCACGCTCGATGAAGTGGCGCTTCCTGAAGGCGTTTGGCATGAGGATGAATTTTTCGGTCGTCAAATGATCTATGATTTCCCCATTGTGATTCCCATCAATCCTAAAGGGGATCTGACTCAGGTTAAAAATTTGCATCTCTTTATTGAAGCGCAAGGGTGCGCCAAAAAAGGGCTCTGTTTTCCTCCACACCGCTGGGAAGAGACGCTTTCGATCAATCCAAATTTAAAGATTGATGATGCGCTCATCTCCCTTGAAGAGACGCTCGCACTCGATATTCCGATGGCAGAACACGATCGTCTCACCCAATATCTGCTTGATAAAAAATATATGGCGATCCCGCTCTTTTTTATCTTTGGGCTTCTTCTCACCTTTACCCCTTGCGTCTTGCCGATGCTCCCTATTTTATCGGGCATTTTAACGAGCCGCGGCGTAGAAACCGCTAAAAATGGCTTTGTGGTCTCGCTCATTTATGTGCTCTCCATGGCGTCAATCTATGTACTGCTTGGCCTCCTTGCCGCCTTCTTTGGCAAAGGATTTGCCGCCTACCTACAACACCCTTATGTTTTAATCGGCTTTGCTGCCATCTTTGTGCTTCTCGCGTTGAGTATGTTTGGGCTGTATGAGCTGCAAATGCCTGCAAAAATGCAAAATTACCTCAATCGCATTAGCCAAAATCAAGAAGGGAAAAGTGGCTACGCGGGCGTTATTATTATGGGAATGCTCTCGGCGCTCATTGTCGGCCCTTGCGTTACCGCGCCACTGATTGGCGTGATTGGTCTTGTGGCGCAATCGCAAGATTATCTCTTAGGCGGTACCATTTTATTTAGCATGAGCATGGGAATGGGCGTTCCGCTGCTGATTCTAGGGGCATCGTCAGGCCATCTATTGCCGAAAGCCGGTGGCTGGATGACACAGGTAAAAATCCTCTTTGGGTTTATTTTGCTCGGGATTGCGGCCTACTTTATCGGGCGCATTGTTCCCTTTAAATGGGAGCAATGGCTCTACGCCCTTGTCGCGCTGTCAGCGGCAACTTGGCTCTTTATCTATGTGAAAAAATCAAAAGCTTATCTCTCCTTTTTCTCGCTTGTTGCGATTGCATCCCTCATCTTCGGGCTCTATTCCATTAAAGAATCGACCCGCGTTATTGAAACGATCGACTTTACCGAAATTAAAGGGATTGAAGGCTTAAATAGCGCGCTTGCAGAGAATACGCTACCGCTGACGATGCTCGAATTTAACGCCGACTGGTGCGTTGCGTGTAAAGAGATGGAGAAATATGTCTTTAGCCACGATTCGGTAAAAACATTGCTTAAACCGATTCAGCTCTTAAGCAGCGATGTAACCGCCAATGATGCGCTCGATCAACAGCTGCAAAAGCACTTTTCAATCTATGGACCGCCGGCAATTCTCTTTTTCGATCACCAAGGCAATGAATTGGAGCCTTATCGTATTATGGGATCGGTTTCAAAAGAGAGTTTTACCGCACACATCACCCTACTGTATGAGAATATGGGCGTGCCCGTCCCGCTTGAGCTGCTTGATGAAAATCCTGAGCTCACGCCACAAGAAATGCCTTAATCGGACTTTATAAATAACGCCGATAAATAACACGCAATAAAAAAGGAATCGCCTCATTAAAAAGCGATTCCTTTTTTTATCTCTTGTTTATCTAAATCTTAATTAGACCTTAACGGATCAATTACCGATTAAAGAAGTGATGCCTCATCGAGGGTAATCCGTTCGATTTTCGCACCAATTCCGGTGAGCTTTCTCTCAATACCATCATAACCGCGATCAAGGTGATGCAGCCCGTCAATGGTCGTGGTTCCATCGGCAACCAAACCCGCTAAAATAAGCGCTGCTGACGCGCGAAGGTCCGTTGCCGTCACTTCCGTTCCGGAGAGTTTTTCAACCCCTTGAATCACCGCCATGCGCTCTTCAACATGAATGTCCGCGCCCATACGCATCAATTCATTGGCGTGCATAAAGCGATTTTCAAAGATCGTTTCTACAATCGTTGATGTGCCCTGTGAGATCGCTGCCATCGCCATAAATTGCGCCTGCATATCCGTTGCAAAGAGCGGATAAGGTGCTGTACGAATGTCGAGCGGTTTTAAAATGGAGGTACCCGGGAAAACGCGCACAAAATCAGCGCCCGTTTCGATCTGACACCCTGCTTCAATCAATTTATGATTCACCGCTTCAAGATGCGCAGGAATACAGCGTTCGACCGTGATGTCACCAAAGGTCATTGCGCCGGCAACTAAGTACGTTCCGATCTCGATTCGGTCCGGCATAATGGTATATTCACCGCCCGAGAGTTTTTCAACGCCGGTAATGGTGAGTCGATCCGTTCCAACACCTTCAATTTGAGCGCCAAGCGAGATCAGCATCTCTACAAGATCGGTCACTTCAGGCTCTTTCGCGCAGTTATCTAAAACGGTGACACCATCTGCTAATACCGCCGCCATAATGACGTTTTCAACACCAGTTACCGTCACCATATCAAACGCGTAGTGCCCCCCTTTTAGGCGAGCATTGGGCGTTTTTGCAAAGACGTAGCCATTTTTAAGGGTGATATTGGCGCCAAGCGCCTCCATCCCTTTTAGATGTTGATCCACCGGACGACTGCCAATTGCGCAGCCGCCAGGAAGCGATACTTCCGCCTCACCAAAACGGGCAAGGAGTGGCCCAAGCACTAAGATCGACGCACGCATCAATTTCACTAAATCGTGACTTGCACGAATCTCAGTGATCCCGCGGGGATCAATCTCAATGGAGTTTTCACCCACTTCACTAACCGTTGCGCCAAAACTCTCTAGTAAACTTTCCAAAATCAACACATCTTGCAATTTCGGAACATTGTGAAGCGTTACCGGCTCGGAGGCTAAAATGGTAGCTGCTAAAATCGGCAGTACCGCATTTTTCGCGCCACTTGCTTGAATGGTTCCCGATAATGGGCCATTTCCCGCAACGAGGAGGCGTTCATTATCTGTTTTCATCATTATTTATCCCATTGGGCTGGCGTATAGGTTTTAAGCGCAAGCGCATGGATCTCTTCTGTTTCAAGGCGATCCCCTAAGGTGGCATAAACCATTTTATGCTGTTTTAACATCGAAATACCTTCAAAAGCAGGACTCACAACAATCGCTTCAAAATGCGTGCCGTCGTCGCCTTTTACTTCAATAAAAGTGCACTCTAGGCTGCTTGTAATTAATTCTTGAATGGCTTCTTTCGTCATCATAATGGGTCAACTCCTATAGTCATAAACCTAGATCAATAAAATGAATTCGTTAATGTTTGAGCGCTATTATATCGGATACCGGTGCGCTCGTATTCCAATGATTACAACTTGGACAATTCCAGTGGAGCGTCTTGCTAGTAAACCCGCAATTTTCGCACTGGAAGTTTGAATATCGGTCAATCACGCTGTTGAGCGTTTTTTTATAAATTATGAGGCTTTCATTGCTCGTTTCGGCGTAGGATAACAGCTCGTTTAACAGGAGCAAGCCTCGCAGATTATTCTCGGCACTTAAGACCGATTTAAGATAATCAATCGCCTCGTGGATCGATTCAGATCGTACTAAATAGTGGGCCTTCCACAAGACTAAAATAAAATGGCGATCACTCTCGGCAAGCAGACGATCAAGCCAGTGGATAAAGAAATGCGGCCGCTCTAAACGAAAGGCTAAATCACAGATCATCGGTGCGGTAATCGGGACAAGTGCATGCTTTTGCTTTTCAATATGGAGGAGCGCTTCAAGCGCCGCAGCGTAATTTTTCTCTTTAAGATAGATAAATGCCGTAATGAGACTGACGCGCGCGCAATTTTCATCGCATTCAAGGGCTTTGGTTAACCACACAAAAATCCGCTCACGCTCCCCTTTAAGGTCTTTCGCGAGATCCTCTTCGGCGAGCTCACAATAAAGATGCGCCATCTCTTCTAAAATAAGCGGATCTTTATCGCTGATTTTTTCAAGCATAGAGAGCGATTGCAGCCAGTCCCGCTGCTGCTTATAAAGATGCCCCAGTTTAATCAGCGCTTTATTTTTATGCATCGCTTCAAATTCACCATCGACCACAAGGCGCAGCGTCTCTTCGGCATGATTTAAAATCCCGGCGCTTAAATAATCTTTAGCAAGGGATAAGTAAGCACTAGCGCGTAAATCCGGCGTTTGGGCTTGGCGAATCAAGGTTTCATGGAGGTTAATCGCTTTATCAATCTCCCCACGCTTACGGAACGCATCGCCGAGTAACAATGAGAATTTAAGGGCTTCAACGTCCGAATCGAGCGGCATCTCAAGCGCAAGATTTTCATAATCTTTCTGCGTTTGATCTTCGAGCAGATAGCGCAAATTGAGATAATGCAAAATCCACTGTTTCTTCGCAATATCTTTCTTCGCTGCAAACCACCCGATCAGAAGGCCGATCGGAAGTAAAATCCATATATATTCAAACATTGTTGATTAAATGCCTCAATTAAAGCGATTTCGATCCGGATCGAATGCTTTAATCATCGTGCAATTAAAGACGATTGAGTTCACGCTCTAAACGTTCGTTTTCGTCCGTGAGTTCTTTAACGCGCGCTTCTAAAATCATTTTATTATAGCCTTTACGCACGTTGGTTAAAAAGAGTTGTGCCAGCGTAAAAATCGCGCCG
>CALZBJ010000023.1:0-23641 GCA_945619025.1 uncultured Ignatzschineria sp.
TGTTGAGTATGAGAATTATAAAGTGAATGTGTCCACTGCGGCTTGACCAGAACACTGTGGTATGTTTTGCCCAATCGTGAAATGTTCTAACCTCAATATCTTGAGTTTGCTTGTTGGATTTGAAAAACTTTTTTACATAACTACACAAAGCAGTATTGTATGTTAGAAATAAAATAGAACCCTTATTATAAGTGCTTTTTATTTTAGATGCGCGCGCGGCTAATACAGTCGTTTTTCCGCTACCTGCTTGACCACTAATCAAAAGGTAGCCTTGAGGGTCTAGATCGATAATGCCTTGCTGATCTTCAGTGAAAGAGATAGTAGGTGTAGGTGCTTCGGTTGGAATCTCTACACTATTAGAAACAGACCACTCATATTTATCATTGATTTTGGCTTTATTTTCAGATTTCAACTTATAAAGTTTAGAATTGATTTGGCTGCGATCGAAATGTATATCAAATTCTTTTGATAAAATTTTTGCCAGCTCTCTAGCTTTAATCGGTTGGTGTAAATTTATAAATTTTAATAATTGTATTTCGGTAATCATAATATGCTCAAAAAATTATTATTGAATAAAGTTAATCAATAAGATTTTAAGTTAAGAAAGATTAGGGTTGTAACAGTAGATATTAAGAATTCATTCTATCAAATATAACTGCCTAAAATAGGCTTTTTCTTAGATTAAACAAAGATGTTTGTTAATAGAATAATGGATTGGATAACTTATCTTAATGCAGAGCTAATTCTCTTGAGTGCTAGCAACGTAATTATGCTGAGTTATGGTAAAATCTCTGGATTATTACTCATTTAAGTTTAGGAATTTCATGAAAGTTTTAGTAATTGGTAAAGGCGGGCGTGAGCATGCGCTTGCGTGGAAATCAAAGCAGAGTGCGCTCGTATCTGAGGTGTTTGTTGCGCCCGGAAATCCCGGTATGACCGATGTGGCAACGCTCGTGGATATTGGAGAAACTGAGCCGAAAAAGTTAGCACTTTGGGCAAAAGCAAATGATATTGGACTGACCATTATTGGCCCTGAAGCGAGCTTAGTGGCGGGCGTTGCCGATGAATTTATCAAACACGATCTTTTAGTATGGGGCCCGACGGCGGCTGCGGCTGAAATCGAAGGCAGTAAAGATTTCTCTAAACGTATGATGGTGAAATATGGCGCACCGACGGCGCATTCCGAGAGTTTTACCGATACCGCAAAAGCGAAAGCTTACGTGGACGAAATTGGTCTTCCGCTTGTGATTAAAGCCGATGGTTTAGCAGCGGGGAAAGGCGTTGTAATTCCTGAAACGATCGAAGAGGCGAAAGCGACAATTGATGACATGCTTGAGGGGAATCTTTTTGGCGATGCCGGCTCGCGTCTTTTAATTGAAGAGATGCTCGTGGGTGAAGAATTTTCATTGATGACCTTTGTCCATAATGGGCATGTGATTCCGATGGTGATGGCGCAAGATCATAAGCGTGCATACGATAATGATGAAGGCCCAAACACCGGTGGAATGGGGGCGTACGCGCCGATCTTTGATGCAAAAAGCGATGAAGTGCAGGGCGCACTTAAATCGATTATGCAACCGATTGTCGATGGTATGACAAAAGAAGGGCGTCCTTATACCGGCTTCCTCTACGGTGGCCTTTTCAAAACCGATGAAGGGTTTAAAGTAATCGAGTTTAATGCGCGTTTTGGTGACCCAGAAGCGCAGGTGATTCTGCCGCTTTTAGAGTCCGACTTTATTGAAGTATTAATGACGCTTCTCACAAAAGATGAAGTGCCTGAGCTTAAGTGGAGTTCTGACTTTGCGGTCGGCGTTGTGCTCGCATCGGAAGGGTATCCTGAAAATCCGAACACAGGTCATCCATTAAAACGCATCGAGCCTGCGGATAATTCTTTTGTCTTTTATGCCGGGGTGAAAGAGGAAGAGGGGGTTCTCCTGAGCAATGGCGGTCGTATTCTGCTCGCGGTATCAATCGCGCCGACCTTCAAAGACGCTCAAACGCGCGTATATGAAACAATGAAAGAGCTCGAAGTTCCGCATACTTTCTATCGCTCGGACATTGGCCATCGTCAAATTGCCCGTGAAGAAGCGAAATAGTTAATCATTGAGATATTGGTCGAGAAATTGATTCGATCAACCGATAGACAGATAAAGCCTCTTTTTCGTAACGATTAAGGGGCTTTTTTATTGAGCTGCTTTATTGGATTATTCTATTGGATTTAGCGCATTAAGCGATTAATTATCCATGCTTTAATGCGAGTGGTAAAGGGCAGTTTAGCCTGTTTGATGACGCTGATAAGATTGCCCCATATAGGGGCTAATTGAGTCTTAATCTGTAACCGCATTGGACGATTAAAAAGGTGTGCCCAATAATAAAGGATGATGGCTTTCGCGTGAGTTTGTAATCGCTCGATGATAATCGGGTGTAAAACTCTTCCGCGAGAACCGTTGCGAGACAGATGAGTTTGTAAAAACAGAATGTTTTCAAAGCCCGTTAGATGACTTTTAAACTCCTCTTCTGGTGTGATCACGGTTGTGGCATCGAGGCTATAGAGGATTTTATTTTTGCTTTCGCTATGACTATGCGAGCAGATACCAAAAGTCACTTCATCCGATGCACTATAGAGCAGAATGAATCGCTCCCAGGCACTCAGTAAATTGTGATCAGCTTTCCCTCTAAATTGATCCGCATAGCTTTCCCAAACATGCAAAAGAGAACGGCGTTCAAGTAACGGTCTTGGAAAGAGATGGGGTGTGCTTTCAAAACGGGCAAGATAGTCAGGAAGAAAAAGAGATTCATCTTGAGCCTTAGCATCAGTATCCGGCAATTTTTCAGGATAAGCACCGAGTGGATGGCATTGAAAGGGTGCATCCGTTAGCGATGTGTGGTGCGTGAGCGCAAAACTGCCGACGGCTTCTAAATATTCGGAATAGAGTTGATCCCCGCTTTTGAGCACAATGAGATACTCCCCGAGAAATTGTTCCAAAAAGGGGAAGAGCGAGGCTTTTTTGGTAAAACGTAAGGCATTGGGATTGGCGAGAATGAGGTCAGTGGAAGTGTTTTTATCGTCAGTCTCTTCTTTATTGCTCTCTTTATTACTTGCTCTTTTGGCGATGAGTTCGGTAGGGAAGATAAAGCGAGGATCGTCGAATAGGGCTTCGAAATATGGATCATCAAAAAAGCCGTCAAATTCTGTGGGATTATTTGTTGGATCTTGGTGAGTCTCTTCTAAGTCAGGCAATAAAAAAGGCGCTTCGATCAGGCATTCCCAGTTACTGTAATGTTGCATGGTGACCGAATTAATGGCGCGTTTTAATCGCTTTAAATCGGGCGTTGTGGCAAGAATTACAATGGAGATTAAGGGGTGAGTCTGATACATAAGCGCCTCGTAATATGCATGAAATTTAACGGATGATGTTGGCTAAGCCCTCCGCTTCTTTACGGCAAACCGCCTCATCCATTCCCTCGACCATCACGCGTACGAGCGGCTCTGTACCCGATGGGCGAATTAAGACGCGGCCTTCGGTTTTAAGGCGATTTTCTGTCGCCGAAATACCTTCTTGAAGCGCGTCCGTATTCCACTCTTTTGAACGATCGATCGGGACATTGACCATCACTTGAACGCTTTTCGGAATGGAGGCTTTTACGCTCGCAAAATCGGTTCCAAGCTCGTGGACTGCTTTAAGCGCTTGGAGTGCCGCAATAATCCCATCTCCAGTAGTGTGTTTATCAAGGCAGAGAATGTGGCCAGAGTTTTCACCGCCGAGGGTGAGATTATTTTTCTTCAATTCTTCGAGAACATACCGGTCACCGACATTGGCGCGAATAAGATCAATGCCTTTTGCTTTAAGCGCTGACTCAAAACCGAGATTGCTCATAATCGTACCGACGATCGCTTTTTCCTGACGGTGAAGCGCTAAGAGATAGAGAATATCATCGCCATCAAAGAGATTGCCGTGCTGATCGACAATTACTAAACGGTCGCCATCGCCATCAAAGGCAATTCCGCAATCCGCTTTCTCTTCGAGCACCTTATCAATCAGCGCTTGCGGTGAGGTGGAACCGACATTTTTATTGATGTTAAAACCATTCGGTTCAACGCCGATCGCAATCACTTCCGCGCCCATCTCTTTAAAGACGTTCGGCGCGATGTGATAGGTTGCTCCATTAGCGCAATCGAGGACAATTTTCATCCCTTTTAATGAAAGACGCTGTGCGGTACTTTTACAAAACTCAATATAACGGCCGGGCGCGTCATTAATGCGGCGGACACGTCCAATTTTTTCGGAAGGGGCGGAGGTCATCTCACCATCTAAAATCGCTTCGATTTTAAGTTCGATGGAATCGTCGAGCTTTAGGCCATGTTCGTTAAAAAACTTGATCCCATTATCGTAATAAGGATTGTGTGAGGCGGATACCACGCAGCCTGCGACGGTATCTAACGTGCTCGTTAAATAGGCAATTCCGGGGGTGGGCATTGGGCCAATGAGAGCAACGCCAACGCCGGCGTAGGTCAAACCTGCTTCAAGTGCGGACTCGAACATATAGCTTGAAATTCGGGTATCTTTTCCGATTAAGACACGTGTGCCTTCGTCGGCTAATACGCGTCCCATCGCATAGCCTAAACGTAAAACGAAATCGGGAGTCATTGGGTAAACGCCCGCTTTTCCGCGTACGCCGTCGGTACCAAAATATTTTCTCATTATTTTTTCCTTCTGATTTTGATCGAGCTCGTATTACTCGGAGAACCTCTACGGGATAATGGTAAGCGATTTTACCATTCTTTCGCTGATTTAGATTAAAAACTGTTACAATAGTGAGATAGGCTCGCGCGAGAGCCATCTAAAAGCGAAATCATACCATTTACATATCATGTCATAAATTTGATGGAGAGCAGGAGAAGATTTTATGAAGCGTATTAGCATCTTTGGTGGAACAGGATATTTAGGGACGGTTTTAACGACACTTTTAGCAAAAAAAGGGCACCACATTACGCTCTTCTCACGTCGTAAAAATGTTCAAACAAGTGCTTCATGCATTCCGAACGTAAAATGCGTTCCGAAAGCCAATATGGATAATCTAGAGATGATCAAACGTGAGCTCAAAGGCTCTGATATCGTGATCAATCTGATGGGCACATGGGATAATAATAAAAAACGCGCCGATGTCACCCATCATCAATTTCCCGTGGCCATTTATGAGCTTTGCCATGAAGTGGGCGTGCAAAAAATGATTCATTTCAGTGCTCTTGGCGCAGAAAAAGAGAGCAATAGCACTTTCTTTAGCTCAAAACGCCGCGGTGATGAAGCGCTTCTCAATCGTTCAAAAGAGCTGAAAGTGGATTTAACCATCGTGCGTCCATCACTCGTGCTCGGACATGAAGATCCCTTTAGCTATAAAGTTTCGTGCTTTATCGATCTTCTTCCAGTGTTTCCGCTTCCAATGCATGATGCAACCGTTCAGCCGGTGGTGATCGATGATTTGATGAAAGCGACCGAGCTTTTAATCAAGCATTCGTGCGATCAAACGTTGATCGATATTGCGGGAGAAAAAACCTATTCGCTCTTTGATCTTGTGACACTGATGGCGAAAAACTTACAAGGCACCGATAAAGGCATCGTGCGTTATCCAAACTTTTTAACCTCGCTCTACGTTAATCTATTTGGCTGGGTCTGGGGTTCGCCGATTAATAAAAATCATTACCTTGCATCGCGCATTCCGAGTACTACCGAAAAGAATGATCTTCCACGTCTAGGCATTGAGCCGACTCGTCTTGAGACTCTTTTCCCTCATGAGCTTGAGTTTAAAGTCTACGACAAATATAATTTCGATCGTTCAATCGCAAGACGTTAAGGAAAACGGACGAAAGTATGTTAACAGTTAGCTATAAAATTTTAGATAAGCGCCTTGGAAGTGATTTTCCGCTTCCAAGTTACGCCACCGCAGGATCAGCAGGGCTTGATCTTCGTGCAATGCTCGATGAGCCCATGATTTTAAATCCCGGTGAGAGCCAAATGGTTAAAACAGGGATTGCGATCTACTTAAAAGACCCAAATTACGCAGCGCAAGTATTACCGCGTTCAGGGCTTGGGGTCAAACATGGCATCGTGCTTGGAAATCTCGTGGGTTTAATCGATGCGGATTATCAAGGCGAACTAATGGTATCGCTGTGGAATCGTAGCGATAAACCGTTTACCGTTGAGATTGGTGAGCGCATTGCGCAGATGATCATCGTTCCGGTGATTCAAGCGAATTTTGAAGAAGTGGACGAGTTTGAAGAGAGCGAGCGCGGTGCCGGAGGATTTGGGCATACCGGTCGCCAATAATCTGCCTTCATATAGAAATCAGCGCGCATTAATTAAGCGTGCGTCAATAGTCGATCAATCGTCTCGAAAGGGGCGATTGATTTTATTCATATAAAGATAATAGATAAGTGAGATGACAAAAGAGACAACGGGCAGAGTGCCGCTTCGATTTTATTGGTTAATTTTCTTAGCCGCCGCCTGTCTGCGGGTTACGTTGACATCACTTGGGTCGTTTGTAGAGGATATCTCAAACGACCTTTCCTTGTCTAAAGCGGTGGCAAGTTTAGTGGTGACGATCCCGACGCTCTGTATGGGTGTTTGCGCGTTATTAGCAACGCCGCTTAGCAACCGCATTGGTCTTGAGCGCACAATTACACTCTCAATTTTTACGATCGCGATCGCCACCTTTTTTAGAACGCATTTTTCGACGGTGACGCTCTTGATTCTCTTCTCATTTGTAATGGGAACGGGGATCGCCATTGTCGGGCCACTCGCCTCGGGATTTGTAAAGCGCCATTTTGGCACGTTCTCATCAAGAGGGATGTTTCTCTATTCTCTAGGCATTAGCGTGAGTGGCGTATTAGGGACGTTTGGCACGTCGGTTTTAAGCGGATACTTTGATCTTAAATGGCCGGTAGCACTTGAGCTTTGGGCGCTCCCAATCTTTCTGATTGCGCTCTTTTGGGCACTCTATTATCTTCGCCCAAGCAGGGAGTTGGCGAATAATAGAGGTCAGCAAGAGGCGAAAGCACCGCTCCCGTGGGGGAATAAAAAAGCGTGGTTACTGGTTCTCTGTTTTGGGCTTCAATCGGGGAATTTCTATACTCTTGTGACGTGGCTGATTCCTTATCTTGAAGAGCAGGGCGTCTCAGCGCTGCATAGCCAAATTCTACTTAATCTATTTATGTTAAATGGGATTTTAGGTAGCTTTGTCTTTCCTTTCTTATTGGCGCGGTTTCGTAAAGAGGTGGCGATCTATGTGGCAGCGTTTATGCTGATCAGCTCGATCATGGCGATCCTTTTCTTCTTTGAAAATCGCATCATTCTCTATAGCGCAATTTTCGTGCTCGGAATGACGGCCAATGCCGGAATGTTTGTCATTGTATTAACGCTTCCCTTCCATGAAGTGCATAGTGGAAATGAGATTGCGAGCTGGACTGCGATGATGTCTTTTGGCGGGTATGTAATTTCATCAATGATTCCAACCCTTTTTGGGTTTATTTATGATATAACTAATTCTTATGCGAACGTTATGTGGGGTCTTCTCGCAAGTTCCATACTGCTTTTAGGCTGTTTTTTGCTCTTTTTATATAGTAAAAGTGAAAAACCGCTCCAAAAAATTCACCAATCATAATCATCAAAAGGGATTTAATTCATGAAAATTTTAGTATTATCAGGGGACGGCATAGGCCCAGAAATCGTGGCTGAAGCTGAAAAAGTATTACGTTTTGTGTCTCAAAAACACGATTTTGATCTAGAGATTGATCATGCACTGATTGGTGGTGTAGCGATTGATTCAGTCGGCGTACCTTTTCCTGATGAGACGCTCGCAAAAGCGAAAGCGGCGGATGCTATTTTACTTGGCGCGGTGGGCGGTCCTAAATATGATACGCTCCCTCGTGAGATTCGCCCCGAGCGCGGATTATTGGCGATTCGTAAAGAATTAAATCTCTTTGCAAACCTGCGCCCAGCGCAAGTATTTGAAGAGCTTGCTCACGCCTCAACTTTAAAACATGAAGTGGTGGCAGGGCTTGATATCTTAATCATGCGCGAATTGACCGGCGATATCTATTTTGGTGAGCCGCGCGGGATTGAAGTGCGTGATGGCGAGCGTGTGGGCATCAATACGATGGTCTATTCAGAATCTGAAATTCGCCGTATTGCTCACGTTGCGTTCCAAGCGGCGCAAAAGCGTAATAAACGCGTCTGTTCAATCGATAAAATGAACGTATTAGAAGCGACCCAATTATGGCGCGATGTGGTGACTGAGGTATCTAAAGAATATCCCGATGTGGAGCTTTCACACCTATTAGTTGATAACGCGGCGATGCAATTAGTGCGCAATCCAAAACAGTTTGACGTGATGTTAACCGGGAATATCTTCGGTGATATTTTATCGGATGAAGCGTCGATGTTAACCGGTTCAATCGGAATGCTTCCATCGGCGTCGCTCGATGAGAACAACAAAGGCCTTTACGAGCCAATTCACGGGTCAGCGCCGGATATTGCAGGGCAAAATAAAGCAAACCCCCTTGCAACGATTTTATCGATCGGCATGATGTTCCAATACAGTTTTGACCGCACCGACATCGCAAAAGAGATCGAAAATGCGGTGAAATCAGTCTTAGCGGCAGGGCATCGTACCCTTGATATCGCAGATGATGCATCACAAGCGATCGGTTGTAAAGAGATGGGTGATTTGGTGATTGAAGCCCTTAAGTAGATAGTATAATCGAGGCAAGGAGATCTCTGGTCTTCACCTGCTTTAAGACAATATCGAACGGTATTAAACGATATAGATAAAGAGCCGATTTTTGCGATAGATTGATTCGTCACGAGAATCGCGCTCTTTTTTAGATTTAAGCACAGTAAAATTTATATAAAATTATAGATATATAACAATGAGGAATGTATGAAAAAGCTAGGTATTATCGGTTGGCGTGGTATGGTTGGATCGGTGTTGATGGATCGTATGATTGAAGAGAAAGATTTTACCGATCTGCATACGACCTTCTTCTCAACCTCAAATGCAGGGGGCGATGCGCCTACCATTGAGGGATCTCAAGAGACGACGCTTGCGGATGCTTTTTCATTTGAAGCGCTTATGGCGCAAGACATTATTATCAGCTGCCAAGGCGGCGATTATACGAGTGAGGTCTTTTTTGATCTGCGTGAAAAGGGCTGGAATGGCTACTGGATTGACGCGGCATCAACCCTTCGTATGAACGATGATGCGACGATTGTGCTTGACCCTGTGAACCGTCATGTGATCGATGAGAGTTTAGATCGTGGGATCAAAAACTACATCGGCGGAAACTGTACGGTGAGCTTGATGCTGATGGGATTAGGGCCTCTTTTTAAAGCGGGCCTTGTTGAGTGGGCAACGTCGATGACCTATCAATCTGCCTCCGGTGCCGGTGCACAAAATATGCGTGAACTAATTGAGCAGATGGGCGAAATTTATACGCCGGTTAAAGCCGATTTAGAGAATCCTGCGCTCTCTATTTTAGAGATTGATAAGAAAATTACCGATCACTTTAAAGATGCCTCATTCCCAACCGAACGTTTTGGCGCACCCCTTGCTGGTAGCCTTATTCCGTGGATTGATAGCGAACTTGAAAATGGCCAAAGCCGTGAAGAGTGGAAGGCAATGGCGGAAACCAATAAACTCCTTCAACTTAAAAAGCAAGTACCGCTTGATGGAACGTGCGTGCGCGTTGGAGCAATGCGTTGTCACTCACAAGCACTTACCCTTAAATTAACACAAGATATCTCCATTCCTGAGATTGAGGCGATGCTTGCCGCAGGAAATGATTGGGTGAAGGTGGTGCCGAACCATAAAGAGATTACTATGCAAGAGCTGACACCCGCGGCCGTATCGGGCTCATTGACAATTCCTGTGGGTCGTTTACGCAAATTAAACATTGGCAATCAATACTTAAACTGCTTTACAGTTGGGGATCAGCTTCTTTGGGGAGCTGCAGAGCCTCTTCGCCGGGTATTGTCAATTATCAAAAAAACGGCTTAGGAGTTTGCAACTCTTAAATAAAGCTTGATATCATTGCAATAGGCAAATTATGAGTAGTTAATTCGTTAAGGGTGGGCGTTGATTTTCAATGCAAACCCTTTCGTTTATTACCCCGATGCATTACAGAATACAAGAGAAACTTAATACGATGAAGTCTAAGAAATTAACTCAGGTTTTAGCGGGCATATTCGCGATTTCAGCATTTGGCAGCGCGCATGCGATCACGTTAACCAATGCACAAACCAAATCATATATTGACGAACCTTTACAAATCGAAGCAAAAGTGGTGGGCGCGGGCGATATCATGCTCCCAAAATACACCGACTATTTGCAGTATGGCTATGAGGTCGTTGATTACAACCTTTCTTTAGATTTCTATGAAAAAAATGGATCGCAATACCTGTCGATCACAACGGATACGCCGATCAATGATCCGGCCTTTATCTTATTGCTCCGCGGGGTGGATGAAAATAAGCGCGTGAGCTTATTAGAAATTCCGGTAATTTTAGACTTCCGTACCAAAGCACCTGCACCAAAACGTGCTGAGACTGCGGTTGCGGCAGCGCCAAAAACAACGCCTAAAGTGAAAGCGGAAGCGAACGCTCCGAAAGTGGACGAGCGCCCAAGCTTACCGAAAGTTACGGCAGAGAAAGTAGAGGCAGCATCGACAGCAACGGCGGCGGAAAAAGCGGTCGCGCAAAATGGCGCAACGACAACAAAAGTTGAAACGGTCTATGAGAAATACGGTCCGGTAAAACAGGGTGAAACAATTTGGCGCATTGCCAATGGCTTTGCAACAAAGCATAAAGTTCCTGTCAACGATATGATCGCGCGCATCAAAAAAGAGAATCCAAAAGCATTTCCTAATGGCGTATTGCTTGCAAATGTGACGCTTCGCGTACCCGTTGGAACGAAAACTGTTGAAGTGGCGGCGCCAAGTGTGAAGGCAGATGAGACTCTATTAGCACCTCCTGTTGCTGATACAGCAAGTGCGCTCGATAAAGTTACAGAGCCGATTAAAGAAGCGGCAGAAACGGTTAAAGAGACTGTGACGGATGCGGTTTCGGATCTAAAACAGGATGCCAGTCCAAGCAGACAGGATAAAAGCGCAGAGTCGGCTTTCGGAGCTCTCGAATCTAAAGGCGAAGAAGTTCAAGCTGACCTTAAAG
The DNA here is from genome assembly GCA_945619025.1 of uncultured Ignatzschineria sp. Taxonomy (GTDB): domain Bacteria; phylum Pseudomonadota; class Gammaproteobacteria; order Cardiobacteriales; family Wohlfahrtiimonadaceae; genus CALZBJ01. The sequence goes on from CALZBJ010000023.1 coordinate 11,223, forward strand.
CGGCAGTCACCGAAAAAGTAGACGCGGCAACGGATAAAGTTAAAGAAGTGGTTGATGATGTGAAAGCGTCAGCAACGGAAGTAAAAGATGATACGGTAAAAGCGGTGACAGATATCGCCGATGATGCGAAAACATCACTCGATGCAGCGGGCGTAACCGTGACAGAAATCGCCACCGATCTTACGCATGATGTGAAAGAGGACGTTGAAGCGCTTGCACTTGCGGCAAAAGAGAAAGCTGAAGAGAGCGTTGAAGCAGCAAAGGCGAAACTAGCGGAAGAAGCGAAAGCGGCAGAAGCTGAGAAAGCTCGTTTAGAACAAGCAGCGCTTGCTGAAAAAGAGAAGGCTGAAAAGTTAGCCGCTGAGAAAAAAGCGGAACTTGAAGCGATGGTTACTGCGGAAGAACCTGCGAAAAAACCGATCGTCGTACAGGATCCAATGCTCGATGAGCCACAAGGCATCGTTGACATCATTATGGAAAATGCGATTGCGATTGTGGTGGGCTTAGGCGCGTTATTAATGGGTGCGATTGCCATTGTCTTAATGCGTAAACGCAAAGAGGAATTCGCCCCCGTTGGTGAACTCACTCAGTCTGTGGGTGATGTGTTAGCCCAAGATAGCGCAGCTGAAGCGGCGGATATTGAAGAAAATCACGATCATACAGCGGTTGCGCCAGTACAATCTCATGGCGGTAAAAATATTGACTTTACTGAATCAGAGCTTGGAGAGGACGCGCATGTTCAAAATATCTTACCGGATGCTGAAGAACCTGCGGCGGTTGACGAAGATAGTGAGTTTTTAGATGCGTTAAGCGCACTTGAATCACTTGACGAAGAGATTACTGAAGCGGCTAAAGACGTTGAGCCAGAAGCGATTGCGATTGAAGAGGTTCCTGAAGCGATCGAAATGCCAGCGGCAGAATCAGAGAGCCAATCATTAAGTTTTGATGATAGTGCACTCGATGATCTTATTTCTGAAGAAGAGCCAACGGCAGAAGCAGACGGTCTCTCTTTTGAAGATGGGTTAGCCTTTGAAAGCTCGCTCACCGATCTTGAAGAGAGCGTTGAAGCGGATGTAATCCCTGAACCAGTAGCTGATACAACAGATGGCTTAACGTTTGAATCGGATCTAGTTGACACCTTAACTAGTGATGAGGAAGAAGCGCCAGCGGTTGAAGAAGTGGAGATGCCTGCGCTAGAAGCAGAAGTTGAAGCAACACCGTTTGAAATCGCGGATGAAACACCTGCAGAGCCTGAAGAAGAGGAAATTCTCGACTTTGATCTTGATAAGCTCACCACAGAATTAACGCCTGAAAATGTGGAGCTTCCAGAAGCGCTTCCAGAGGTAGATCTTGATTCGGCGCTTGAAGAGATTCAAACCAAGCACGAAGAAGAACATCCTGAAATGGATACAAAATCATTTGTATTTGATTCAGTGGAAGAGGAAGCCAAAGAAGATCTTGAGCCTTTCTTAGATTTAGAGATCGATAGCACGGAAACCGATGAAGAGGTGGATCCAACGGCTGAACTTGACGCACTCATGGCAGGGATTGAAGAGATTCATGAAACTGAAAAAGGTGCGGCTGAGCCCGTTGAAGAAGTCGCTGAGATCGAAATTCCAGAGGTAGCTGAGGTTGAAGAGATTGAGAAAGCAGAAGTTGAGCCGAGCGATGATGATCAAGAATCACTCGATTCACTTAATGCGGCGCTCGATACTTTAGAAACTGCTAAAGCGCCAGAAGCGGCTGCGCCGGTTACGGAAGCTGCGAATGCAGATGAGTCGGATGAAGATGAGGAAGAGAGTGAGCGTGTGAAGCTTGAATTAGCGGAAGCGTACTTAGATCTTAACTTTGATGCAGCACTTTCCATCCCACTTCTTAACGAGGTAATTCAGGACGGTACTCCAGAGCAGATCGAAGAGGCAAAAGCGTTATTAGCGCGTGCGAATAAGCTCGTGAAATAACCTCATCGAAGCGCTCAAACCGAGCCTAAATACGATATAATGCCTAAGCTAAGTAAACGAGCTTAGGCATTTTTTATTGTCTCAATTAATTTTAATCTCTATAAAGGATTTGCTATGACGCTACAGGAGCGTTTAGGTCAGCGTGCTGAGTTTTTACGTGCGATTCGAGAGTATTTTTATCAAAAAAATATTATAGAAGTGGATACGCCTATTTTAAGTCAATTTGGCAATCCTGATCCGGCACTTCTTAATTTCGTAGCGACCTATCATGGCCCTGGAAAGCTACATCAAAAGCCACTTTTTCTGATCACGTCGCCTGAATATCATATGAAGCGTCTTTTAGCGGCGGGCGTAGAGGATTGCTACTATTTAGGAAAGGTGTTCCGCGATGGTGAATTGAGTTCGCGCCATAATCCTGAATTTACCATGCTCGAGTGGTATCGCTTAGGCTTTAGTTTGGAAGCGCTGATGGATGAGATTACTCTTCTTGTGCAAACGCTCACTGATAAAAATCTCGAGGTAGAATTTTATACTTATCGTGAAGCGTTTGAGACATTTTTAGAGATCAATCCTTTTGAGGCAACGTTAGATGATCTGCTTGCATTAATTAAAAAGCACAACATTGATCTAGGGTTTACCCCTAAAGATCGTGATGAGGCGTTTGATCTGATTGTCTCATTTTTAATTGAACCGGCGTTTGATCCTGAAAAATTGACGCTGCTCTATCATTATCCTGCCTCACAAGCCTCGCTTGCTAAGATTGTGACCGATGATGCGGGGAATGCGGTCGGGAAACGTTTTGAGCTCTATTGGAAGGGCTTAGAGCTTGCTAATGGCTATGAAGAGTTAACTGATAGCAAGGAACAGCGTAACCGTTTTGAAAATGAAAATAGGGCCCGTGAAGAGGCGGGATATAAAGCTGTTCCCATCGATGAAAAGATGCTCGAAGTGCTCGAGGATCTGCCATATTGTAGCGGCGTTGCGATGGGGGTTGATCGCCTGATGATGGCGCTATGGGGGAAATCTACAATCGAAGAGGTCGTGCCATTTGGATTGGATGAAGCGTAGATGAGGCGTAAAAAAAGGCGAGTCATGGTCTATAAATCCGTATAAAACCAAACACTCGCCAATTTTAAATTTTAATTTAAAAACGTTTAAATTACTCTTCGCTTACTACTTCGTCATCGACATCGCTACCGCGAATTTGCGCTTTGTCAAAGGCAAGGCGAGAGTTACGGCGTAAAATAGCGTTGTCGTAACGACGTTTTTGTGTTTCTGTATCGAGCGATAATTCAGGAATTTTAGTAGGGATTCCGTTATCGTTGACCGCAACCATGGTGAAGTAACAGCTATTGGTGTGACGGACTTCACGGGTACGGATATTTTTGGCTTCAACGCGAACGCCGATCTCCATTGAAGTGCGACCGACATAGTTTACGCACGCGCGGAAGGTGACGAGTTCTTGAACATAGATGGGTTCTTTAAAGACCACTTTATCAACCGATAAGGTCACTACGTAGCTTCCCGCATATTGGCTTGCGCAGGCATATGCTACTTGGTCGAGTAGTTTTAAAATGTCGCCCCCGTGGACATTTCCTGAAAAATTAACCATGTCAGGGGTCATTAAAACAGTCATTGTTAATTCGCGGGTGGGTTGTCTCATTTTTTCCATTTCGTTCTCATTTATCGTTATTTATGGGTATAATGGTGAATGAACATATTATAGAGACATTTGTTAAGACATATCAAATATTATCCTTTTATCGCCTTCATTGATGAAGGTTTTTTATTAAGCGAGATTATGAGTTATCTAGAGTCCTTAAATGAGAGTCAATTCGATGCCGTCACCGCACCGCTCGGTCCTGTTCGTGTTTTAGCCGGTGCCGGATCGGGAAAAACCCGGGTATTAGTCTCCCGCATTGCGTGGTTATTAAATACAGAGCAGTGCCGCGCCCATTCGATTTTAGCGGTGACCTTTACCAATAAAGCCGCCTTTGAGATGAAAGTTCGGCTTCAAGATTTGATTCAAACCTCGCTTAAAGGGCTCTGGATGGGGACGTTTCACTCCCTTTGTCACAGGCTATTACGCATGCATTGGCAAGAGGCGAAACTTCCGCAAAATTTCCAGATTTTAGACAGTGATGACCAAACGCGTCTTTGTCGCCGGATTATTCGTGAAGCGGGCGTTGATGAAAAAACGATTCAACCACGCGAACTTGCTAATTATATCTCAGGCCATAAAGAAGAGGGGCGACGGGCTCATCATTTAGAATTTTATGATCAGCATGAAGCGCAACTGATCGAGCTCTATAAGCTCTATCAAACGGCATGTGAAACTGCGGGATTGGTGGATTTCTCGGAGATTTTATTGCGCTCGCTTGAACTGTTGCGCGATAACAGCGCTATTTTAGAGCATTATCAAGAGCGCTTTCAGTTTATCTTAGTGGACGAATTTCAGGATACCAACAGCGTGCAATATGCGTGGTTAAAGCTCCTGGCGCGTAAACATGAGCGTCTTTTTGTCGTTGGTGATGATGATCAGTCCATCTACGGTTGGCGCGGGGCAAAGATTGAAAACATCCTCAATTTTGATCGGGATTTTCCTGAAACGACAACAGTGCGTTTAGAGCAAAATTATCGCTCAACGCAAGCGATTTTAAGTGCTGCGAATGCGGTCATTGCCAAAAATAGTGAGCGTCTACCGAAAAAACTCTGGACCGATAATGAATCAGAACAATTACTCGTTGGTTACCGCGCGACAGATGGGTATGATGAGGCGCGTTTTGTGGTGGAAACCATTCAAGATTTGCTCAAAAAAGAGGAGGGCGTACGTAAATCCGATATTGCGATTTTATATCGTTCGAATGCACAATCGCGTCTCTTTGAAGAATTTTTAATGCGCAAACAGATTCCATATCGTGTGTATGGCGGCCTGCGATTTTTTGATCGTGCGGAGATTAAAGATATTTTGTCCTATTTTCGCCTTATTGTAAATCCCAAAGATGACGTCTCTATCGAACGCGCCATGACGACACCGCCCAAAGGCATCGGGCAAGCAACGATTAATCGCATTCGTGAATTCGCGACAACAAAGGGGGCATCGCTATGGGATTCAGCCAATATGATGCTCGAAAGCCAAGCGCTCCCAACGCGAACGCACAATGTGCTCTTAAGTTTTGTAACGCAAATTAATGAGATGAAAGCGCTGACGGAAAACGATCTTGCACTGCCAGATCTTTTTAGTGACATTATCGAGCGTAGCCAGCTAAAACCTCACTATAAAAAAGAGCCTCTAGGACGTGGGGAAGATCGCATCGATAACTTAAATGAGTTGATTACTGCAGCGGAGTATTTTACCAATGGCGAAAAGGTGGAGCTTGCCTTTATTGAAGAGGAGATCGATCCATTATCGCTTCCGCTTTATGAGCAGCTCGAAGCATTTTTAGGGCAAACCTCGCTCAACTCGTCGGAAAATCAGGCGGAGATTGATGAAGATTCGGTGCAACTGATGACGCTTCATGCCTCAAAGGGGCTCGAGTTTCCCTATGTCTTTATGGTTGGGCTCGAAGATGGCCTATTCCCAAGTGATAATTCACTCTCGGAGGGCCGTATCGAAGAGGAGCGCCGCCTTGCCTATGTGGGAATTACCCGCGCGGAGAAAAAGCTGTTCTTAACTTCGGCAGAGAGCCGCATGATCTACGGGAAAACGCTCTATCTCCCTATTTCTCGCTTTGTGCGTGATATTCCGCCGGAGCTTGTTGAGCTTGAAGGGCCAGGCATTCGCGTAACACCAACGTCGGTTAATTCAAATAGTAATCACGCCTTTAATACGCCTAGAACCGATGGGATCGAAGGATTTAATCTCGGGGATTTAGTGGAGCATCCTAAATTTGGCGAAGGGGTGATTCAAAATTTTGAAGGATCAGGCCCGAGTACGCGCGTCGTTATTAACTTCTCAAATGGCGGGCGAAAAGTACTGGTCTTAAGTTTTGCTAAACTCACTAAGCTTGACTAAAAAGTAGTTGATAAAGTAGACAATATTAAAATAAACACTAAAACGTGAAAGCATAAATTTAGGAAAATCAAGGATGATCGAACGGCACGGCGGGACGCTGATTAATTGGGATAAGGCGCGTAAATTTGGATTTATTCAATCGGGAAAGCGTGAGGTATTTGCTCATATTAGCGATTTTCCTCCCGGTGCCAAACCGAAAGTTGGGGACTCACTCACCTTCACCCAAATTATGACGGAAAAGGGATTTCGCGCCACCGAGATTCATGGAAGTCGTGTTAAAAAACGCCCCGTTCATTCGGTTTTTAAAAATCTCTATTTTACGATTGCGCTTATTAGCGTTGTGGCGGGAATTTTTATCCTCTTTCGCGACCATGAACTCCTTGGCGACAGGCTTCAAACGTACATGGCGTATCACTCTTTTTTATCGATCCCCTCGATCTATCTGGTGATGATTCCGATTACCTATATTGTGACGAGCCTGATTACGCTAAAACTGTATCGGAGTGATAAAAATTCAGCGCTTTTAGATGAATGGCGCATCCCCGAGAGTACGCTCTATCTTTTTGAACTGTTTGGCGGCTGGATCGGCGGTTTTTTTGCTCAAAAAATCTGGCGACATAAAAGCTCAAAAGGTAGCTATCAATTTGTTTTTTGGACGATCGTCACGCTGCATTTATTGGTGTGGGTTGACCTAATCTTTTTCAACTTCCAAGGATTACAGATAATTTACCAGGAAGTATTAGCGTATCTGTAATAACCTCAAAGTTAAGTTCATTTATTTCTTATAAAAAGATAATTAGATGACATGTTGATGATGAAAAAGATCGTACAAGATTGATGTTATTGATATAAGTGATAGAATCTTCTAACAAAATGATAGAAATAGGTTGGAAGTATCGCTATGGAAAAACAGGGTCGGATCATCTCATTTATATTCTCAACATTTTTTGTTGGTCTAATTATTTTTGAGATATTGCAACTCTGGATCTCGCCTCGATTAGATCAAGGAGAGGCGATCTATACGCTGGCAATGCTTATGGCGATCGAGTTTTTTCTTGTTCATTCAGGCGTTTTTATGGCCGTGATTCTATCAGCTCTCGTTAAGTTTCTCTTTATCCCAATTTATGGGCTCTTTGTCTTTATTTTTAGCATCAGTGTTCCGGGCAATAGCATCTTTTATCTCTATCTTTGTATCGTTTTTCAAAGGATGATCGAACCTATTTTAGATCGCAGCATTGAGATGCGGAATGTACAAATTTTCACTGCGTCATTAAATGCGTCCCTCTATTTCTTTCTTGCCGTTATCATTGCTTTTAGCTATGAAAAAATTCCTGTTTTGGGTTTAACGCCTACTTTTTTAGACGAATCGAACTATCTTGTTTTAGCTGCGAAAACAGGGGGAATCTTCCTCGATACCCCTAATGTATCCCTCGCTTTTGGGCTCTTCTTCTATTTAGGGCAAATCGGTATTAGTTATTTTATTAGTTTTAAAGTCGATGCTCAAAAACTGGATTATGCCTGATATGGCGCTATGAGTTTCTTGCGGAAAGAAGAATAGTTTAAAACAGGCTAGCCAGAAATGATAAGGAATAAAAAGTATGAAAACAGATGTAATAAAAAGATTAAACTATCTATTATTTTTAGTCATCATGATGATCGGCATGGCTAAGGCGGAAGAGCAAGACACTCCACAAGTGAAGTATCAACTACATTTTAAGGCAAACTATATCTCTTGCATTGTCCGAATTAATGGCGTTTTTGTATATAGTACTTACGATACTGTTGGTAAAGGTAAGAACCCTATACAGATTAGCTTTGGACAAGATATCACACAGTATGTAGATCAAGGCGAAAATGAATTATCTATAGAAGCCACGAATATTGCGGAATACATTCCATCTCATAGAATAGAGCAGAGTTATTGTGAGGTTGATATTCTTGCCACTGTAAAAACCCCCACTACAGGGGACATAGAGCGTAAAACCGTGAGTAATATTCGTTATTCATATGAAGAGAATCCCAAATGGTTAAAGCGCAACTTTCCTTATTTACTTTCTGTTGATGAGTCAAATATTAACTTAGATGAGCGCCTCTCATCGAATAAAGTAGGGCTAAAACAGTTACCGCATGGTTATGATGCAAATAAAAAGCCTATACAGAAAACCTTGGCATCACGAGCATTTACCGTAAATCATTACCAACCGTTTAGTTGGGTCAATGATTCGACACCTTTTGAAAATACGCCTGAAAATAAAAAAAGGCTATGGGATAAATATCAAGAGATCTTAAAGGCCGTTGCGGATAAGGATAAAAAAGCGGTGCGTCAATTAGTTGAGCCCGGGGTTTCCGATATGGCGAGGCATTATGGGGATAGCAATGCGGAAGGTCAGTTTGAATTCTCTTTTGCCGATACGTTTTATCACTATTTTAATTTAAACCCCGATGTTTATAAGGCAAATCCATTAACGATCGATGATTATGATTTAGAGATTTATGCAGGGGGTAAGTTGTTCAGATTAAATCAAAAAGGATACACATTAGTTTCACCATTACAGTGGGAAAATAGTGTGAGAGGGACGACGAGGATTTATAATCCGATCTTCACCTTTATTGATGGCAAGATTGTGATGGCTTGGTTTTAGATGAGTTGTATGACGTCTACACGCCGCCTTTGGGCGGTTTACCATTTGCAATGGTAAGATCGTGATGGTGAAATTCTAAATCAAACTAACATCAAGGATTAAAATACAGACCCATAAAAAGGGGAGGAACGAGCACCTCCATTTCTCAGGCTATAGAAAATCATCTATAGCCTTTTTTATATTTTTTTATCCATCTTTTCACCATAACCACCTGATTATAAATAATTTCCTCCAACGAGATATGTTGTAGTAATGTAATTACTGCAAAAAAAGTTTGACGAGGTGATCAGGATCCGTTAGCATTAGCAACATGATAAATGTAGTAAGCGGAATGATGCAAAAAAGTGAGGGCTAATGAGTGTAGCTATAAAATCGTTACGTGAGGTCGCCACGATTAAGAGTGGGCAAACCTTTCGGGCGGCGATTAAAGAGATTGCGGGGGGAAATGCCCATGTGATTCAGATGCGAGATGTGTCGCTTGAGCGCGGCATCGATTTTCCCGCATTGATTACAACGGCGATCGATAAACCCGATTGGTTAGCGCCTAACGACATTCTTTTCACACCGAAAGGCAATAATAACATTGCCATACAGATGGGGGAAGAGGCCAATCAGATCGATGTGGTCGCCACCAATCATTTTATGGTGATGAGGGTCAATGATGAGGCGCTTTTACCGGAGTTTTTAACGTGGTGGATCAATCAACAGCCAGCGCAAACCTATTTTGATCGTCAATCAGAAGGGAGCACCATTCGTAATATTCGGCGGGGAATTTTGGAGTTAGTACCGGTTCCATTGCCATCATTAGGGCGACAGAAAACCATTGTGCAATTTGCAGAAACGATGGAAAAAAAACATAAGCTCTTTGCTGAGTTGATCGAAAATGATCGGACGGTTGAGCGCTTTATTGCCACATCTTTATATAAACAGTAGGGGATTCGTATGACAGATAAAATTAATCAAAATGACATAAACAGCACGCTTTGGGGCGCTTGTAATATTTTCCGTGGCACCGTGAGCGCCGATACCTATAAAGATTACATCTTAACGATGCTCTTTTTAAAGTATATCTCCGATGTATGGCAAGACCACTATGATAATTACCAAAATGAGTATGGTGATGAGCCTGAATTGATCGAAGCGATGATGGCGACCGAGCGTTTTATATTGCCGACGGTTGAGATCAAAAATAATAATGGCAAGATTACTGATACGTTCCGCGCGAATTTTAATAGTCTTTATGAGCGTCGCCACGAGCCGGGAAATGGTGTACGCATTGATAGTGTGCTCCATGAAATTGAAGAGGCCAATGGCACCAAGCTCAAAGATTCGGGCAAAAGTGTGTTCCAAGATATCTCCTTTAATAGCGACCGTTTAGGGGAAGAGAAGCAAAAAAATGATCTCTTACGTTTTCTGTTAGAAGAGTTCTCTAAAAAAGCGCTCGATTTCCGCCCAAGCCGCGTCGGTGAGGCCGATGTGATCGGTAATGCCTATGAATATCTGATTAAACGGTTTGCCGCCGGCGGTGGCCAAAAAGCCGGTGAATTCTATACGCCGCCGGAAGTCTCAGAATTGATGGCGACGCTCCTTGATCCAAAACCCAATGAAACCATCTGCGATCCTGCGTGCGGTTCGGGGTCGCTCTTGATGAAGTGTGGGCGCAAAGTGGTGAGTAATCACGGCTCGAAAGCCTACGAACTTTATGGGCAAGAGGCGATCGGTTCGACGTGGTCGCTCGCGAAAATGAATATGTTCCTCCATGGGGAAGATAATCACCGCGTTGAGTGGGGTGATACGATCCGCAACCCGAAATTGCTCGATGGTAATGGCGCGTTGTTACAGTTTGATATTGTGGCTGCAAACCCGCCGTTTTCGTTAAAACAGTGGGGCGAAGAGGTGGCGGAAAATGACCCATTTAATCGCTTTGCGCGCGGTGTTCCGCCGAAATCCTATGGAGATTATGCTTTTATTTTGCATATGATCGAGACGCTCAAGCCCGAAACAGGACGCATGGCCGTCGTTGCGCCGCACGGCGTGCTCTTTCGTGCCGGAACGGAGGGAAAAATTCGTAAAGCGTTATTAGGTGAGAATATTTTAGATGCCGTGATTGGATTGCCTGAAAAACTCTTCTACGGCACGGGGATTCCCGCGGCGATTTTACTCTTTAGAATGAATAAAAAAGATGATTCGGTGCTCTTTATAGATGCGAGCCGCGAATTTAAAGCGGGTAAAAATCAAAATGCGCTCTCCGATGAAAATATCGCGAAGATTGTCGCAACCTATCAAAAGCGTGAGTTTGTCGATAAATACGCCTATCTCGCCACGCTCGATGAGATTAAAGAGAACGACTATAACCTCAATATTCCGCGCTACGTTGATACCTTTGAGGAAGAAGCACCGATCGATCTCGTTGCCGTTCGCCGTGAGCGTTTAGCGCTTAAAACAGAGCTTGAAGAGCTAGAAGTAAAAATGGCGGAGTATCTGGAAGAACTCGGGTTTGATTCGGACAAGGGGGCACAATAATGCAGGTGCCAGAAGGGTGGAAATATAAAAGAATTGGTAAAATTGCAGAATTACAGCGTGGATTTGATTTGCCTCTAAGAGAGCGTATAGAAGGAAATATACCTATTGTTTCTTCAGGAGGAGTTAGTGGATATCATAATGAAGCAAAAGTAGATCCTCCTGGCGTTGTTACTGGCCGCTATGGAACTATTGGACAAGTGTTTTTCTTAAAAGAAGCTTTTTGGCCTTTGAATACATCATTATGGGTCAAGAATTTTTTTGGGAATGATCCTCATTTTATCTATTATTTTTTTAATAGAATTGATTTTCAGAGATATAGCGATAAAACAGGTGTACCAGGTATAAATAGAAATGATATACACGCTATAAAAGCCCTGCTCCCACCCCTCGCCGAACAAGAAAAAATCGCTGAAATCCTCTCCACGTGGGATCACGCCATCGAGCAGACCGAACACCTAAAAGCCAACGCCGAAACCCATAAACAGGCGCTGATGCAACAGTTATTAACGGGTAAAAAACGCTTTCCGGAGTTTGAGGGGGAGTGGGAGGAAGTAAAAATAGGCTCTTTTATAAAAGAAAGTAGAGTGCCAAGTATTGATAATAGTCCTACCAATAGATTAACGGTTCGATTGCACTTAAAGGGGGTTGAGGCGAGAGAAGTCCGAGGGACTGAAGCTGTTAATTCCACAGGTCATTATATTAGAAGGGCTGGGCAATTTATTTATGGGCGACAAAACTTTCATAATGGTGCAATAGGGATTATTCCTGAAGAATTAGATTTTTTTGAAAGCTCTCAAGATATTCCTTGTTTTGATTTTAAAAATCATTGTGTGTCTTCTTGGTTTTTCCATTTTTGTTCACAAGAAAGCTTTTATAAACGAATGGAGCATTATACGACTGGAACAGGGTCAAAACGTTTACATCCCAATGATTTTATGAAAATTAAAATTAAACTACCTTCACTCGAAGAACAACAAAAAATCGCCGCCGTCTTAAATAGAGCGGATCGAGAGATTGAATTGCTCGCCCAAAAGCTCGATCACCTCAAAACCGAAAAACGCGCCCTAATGCAACAATTATTGACAGGAAAGCGCCGGGTTAAGGTGGATGGGTAATATACTGATAATTAAATAAATTCCGAAGGAGGATTTTTAGATGAGTGAAGAGAGAAAAGATTCAGTTAAGATTAAAGTATTATCTTCTCAGTTAAATGAGGGTAAGGAGTGTTCTGGTCTAATGAAGGTGGACACTCTAATAGAGGATAATATATCCTATTGA
>CALZBJ010000024.1:0-23066 GCA_945619025.1 uncultured Ignatzschineria sp.
TAAAATCTTCGGCAGAATCTTCGGCATTTTTATGCTGGACAACAAAAAAGCCCTTTAAAATCAAGGGCTTCTGTGTTTTATGTGGTGGACATAGGTTCTACCGAGGACTATATCTACTCATGTCAGAACGTGTTTTAATCCGATACGAATCAGTATTATAGCGGTTTTCCGAACATTGCGATATCCGCTGAATTCATATAAACTCGACATTAATGGTACGTAAAATGGTACGTAATTTATAATGCTTCAGGTTAAAATAATATGGCTATAAAACTCACAAATACATTTATTCAAAATGTCAGACCGGCAGATAAAGAATATAGGATTGGTGATTATATTTCTGGATTATATCTTAGGGTATTAGTTTCTGGTTCTTTAGTTTGGGATTTTCGATATGTCAGTCCCATCACTAAAAAAAGATGCTGGTTAGCTCTGGGATTTTATCGGAAGGAAAACAGCAAGCAAGTCATTATATCGATTGCTGATGCTCGCGATAAAGTTGAACAGCTATATGTCACAATTCAAAATGGGGAAGATCCTAAAATTGAGGATAACAACACGCTATTTAAAACCCTGTACGCTGAATGGCAAGCCAAACGTGAAGAGCTCACTCTCAATCAAAAACATGTTGAGGCAATGCACTCAGCTACCACTCGCTTTATCCTTCCACAACTTGGCGAGATGCCAATAGAAGAGATTAAACCTCACATGATCGCCGACTCTCTAAGAGAACTGGAAGAGTCTGGACGCTACGCAACACTTGGAAAAGTAAAGTCTAACCTTAATCTTATGTTCCGGGATTGGGTCGTTCGTGGCTATATCCATGAAAATACCGCTGAACAAATTCCACGATCCGCTTTTGCTACAAAAGAACCTGTCGCTCAAAGACATTTAAGCCTAGATCAAATCCACCTATTACATCAATATTTACAGAATAAAAGCGCCAGTCTATTAATCCGTTTAGCTGTTGAATTTATTGCCCGTACAGGACTACGCGCAAATGAAGCATGTCAGGCACGTTGGGATGAGTTTGATGAGGAATATCAGGTATTATCGATCTATAAAGGCCGTATGAAAAACCGAAAAGAACACCTTGTTCCGCTCTCTCGGCAAGGATCTAAGATTATAAAAAAGCTCCGAAAATTGGGGACGGATAAAACAGAGTACCTCTTTTTCGATCCTACTTCTAAAGCAGGCCACCTAAACTTGGAAGCCCCTAGAAATTCACTAAAAAATTATAACGTGCCTACCACCGCTCATGGGCTTCGCCACCTCTTCTCTACCTTATTAAATGAGGTCATGACGGTCGATGCTAATCTGATTGAATCATGCCTATCGCATACCCCAAGAAGAACATCACGCGCCAACTATAATAAGGCAAAACTGGTCATGCCAATGCGCGAAGCCTTTCAGGAATATTCAGATCACCTAGATCGCTGCAAGACCGAAGATGATAACCAAAAATGGATTAGTGATAACAATATCATTCTGCTTAATACAAAAAATTAACAGAGAATTTAAATATGGAATTATTAATCACCCTTGTGGGACTTGTAGGATCATCAATGATAGTGGTGGGAATTAAGATGATGGTGAGGTAAAGGCCTCATCCATGAGACCGACTTCTTCCGCAAAGTAAAACACCCTAGCGTAGATAGGGTAAATGCTCAAACCAATATTATTTGGCAATTTCTTACCAAAGTTTTTAGATGAATTTAAAGCACTAAGATGCCTATTTATAAGAATGCATTAAAAACTCACAAAAATGATAATATATTATTACTTGTTTTTTTAATCATAAACATACTATTAAAATGGTGAGCTTAATGTCAAAAAATAAATATTATGCAGTTCGAGTTGGAAGAGAGCCTGGTATATATGAATCTTGGGATGAATGTAGCGCCCAAGTTAATGGTTTTAAGGGAGCTGAATATAAAAGTTTTAAAACTAGAGACGAGGCTGAAATATATCTGAATAACAAAACAACTGATAATAATGAAGATAAAAAAGCAGACAGTAATAATGATGAATTAGTGGATTATGATCAATTAGTCATTGATGATTTAAATAACTCTCGAGTAGTCGCTTTTGTTGATGGAAGTTTCAGTGATAAAGGAGGTGAGCCTTTAGCGGGCTTTGGCTGTTATATTTTACCATCTTCAAATAGTCAACCTGTCGAGATAAGCGATAAAGTACACTCTAAAAAATTTATTGAGACTAGAAATATTGCACCGGAAATCTTCGCCACATTGGAAGCTTTAAAGTGGGCTGTTGCAAATGGACACAAAGCAATTACTATTTATCATGATTTAGAACACACAGGTAAGTGGGCTAGGAAGGAATATAGAGCAAGCACGGAAATAGCGAAACTCTTTATAAGAGAATTAGAAGAAAAATTTAATAATGTTATAGATATTAAATATACTTGGGTAAAAAGCCACTCAGGAATAGAGTATAATGAAAAAGCTGACCAACTAGCCTCTAATGCGATAAAAAATCAAAGAAAGCCTGTAGCTAAATATGGAAATAATTTTTTTACAGGTAGAAATGTTTCTGAAGAGGAAGTTAATAAAATTATTAAAGAACTCAAAGAGTTCGATAATGTTCATTCTTTTGATGAAGAATTAACAAACGGAGGGAAAAAATATACTTTTGAGAAAGTGATGGATGGAAAAAGGCAGGAGAAATTAACAGTAATTTTTTACCCCAAAGATAAGACAACTCTTCTGCAAGGAAAGGTTGAGTCCCTTTTCTCGATTTTTTTATCACGTTATACGATACATCTTCCAGACTTTGAGATGATAAGGGCGTATAGTGACTCATATAGAACTACAATCAAAAATCAGAGTATAGATGGAAAAATTGCAGAATTAAATTTACCAAAAAACTATCCTATAAGCTCAATAACTCTTTTAAAACAGTCATTTGTTATGCTTGATATAGCTAAAAATGAACGAAGAGAAGAGTATGATTATACTCATTATGTTTTGCCAGTATACCGAGCACTAGAAGGACACTTAAAGTACTTGTTTGAAGAGTCTGGAGTACACCTATCTGAAAGAGATGCTGGAGGAGGTCATTTTGATAAAGATGCCACTACAGGACTGTTTTATTTAAAAACTACTAAACTTAAAAGTCATCCAAATGCAAAAAAATTAGAGATAACCTATAATTTATACTGTAATAATAGGCATAGCGCATCGCATTTTGGGGAAATAATCGGGAATACAGATACGACACTGTTAATAAACAATTCTGATGATGCAATCGATAGAATACAAGAAGTATTGCAAGAAATTCGTTTTTAAACTGAACTAGTACTAAAATGGATCATTAGGAAAACAAAAAGAGAGGAGGAATTACTTATGACTAAAAAATTTGAATTTATCAATTCTGAATCTCAAAGCGGTCTTTACTACCTGGTAATTTACCCAGGAATAAGATCATTAACCCAAGCTATTGATAGTTTTAACAGAGAAAATAATGTAAATTACAATGGTAAAGTTAGATCCGATTTAATTTGCCTTACAGGAGATCGCATAGGTAGGTTTATTGAAGGCGATATAGTCAATGGGAAAATTGAAAGTAGTTCTTTCAATGTTTCATCTCAAGATAACGATCTTGTCAAATTAATAAACAAAATATATATGGAGCTTCCTGAGGGTGAATTAAATAAAATTTATCCAATTGCATTTCGCAATCAATTAAAAGAAAAAGTGAAGTGTCAATAATCAACTTATCGGATTATCAATGATAGTGGTGGGAATCAAGATGATGATTGCAGGAAAAGGCCTCATCCATGAGACCAATTTCTTCCGTGAAGTAAAACACCCTAACACAGATAAAATAAATGCTCAAACCATAACGGATTGAGCATTGTTTTTTCAGGTGTTAATCTCTCACCCTTAAGGGTAAGACATCGTTTTGGATCATCTCGGTGTATGCTGCCTTTACCGTACGCCAATAGCGGAGGCGCGAAACGGGATCTTCTGTATTGGCTTTATAAAACTCATAATTGCTGGTGTGCCTTAGTTCCGCCTCGCCATTTTGTGCCTCGCGGTTCGGGTCGTAATTATCCACTAAAAAGCGGAGTTCGCTGGCTTGAAGCGCCCAGAGTTTAGAGAAGTCTTTCACGAGATAATCGATCGTTTCTGAGATCATATTATCGAGCAGATCATTAATATCTTGCCCGCGATATGCTTCAGGGTCATTTTGGATATTATCCCACAGCGTTCGCATAAGCCCCGCGAGTTTCGGATTCTCTTCTGAGAGTACAGAGATATATTTATTCACCTCTGCCACCCGCTCTTCCGGGATAAAGTGGAAGCTCTGCACCACCTCATCTTTTGGAACAAAACGCTGTATCAAGGCTAAGATATAACGATAGTTAATCTCTTCGATCTTATGAGTATAAAGCTCAAAATCAAGGTCGATGGGATCTTCTTCCTCGTCCGGTGTTGTGGCGCGAATTGTTTCAAGTGCGTTTACATACTTGCCGTGATACTTCTCAATATCGGGCTCTTTTAGCCCAAGCTCTGCCTCAATATCAAAGTCTGCGTAATCGAAATAGACCATCGCCGATGAGAGCGCGCTATCAAATTTCTGATAAATCTTAACAAACTCGCGCAAATCAAGCAGATCAAGCTCATCCACATCATCAGGAGTCCTCGCAATCGCTCGAAGGTTTATAACCGCCTCAGCTAAGCGCTCGACCGCCTCATCCCATGATGGTGCTAAGACGTGGCTCTCTCCCCCGTTTGAGTAGAGAATCAACGCCTCTTTAACCTGTTGCTCATAATAGTTAGGCGTTCTAAAGGTTACAATCTGCCCAAATTGCTTATTTCGATCATAGAGACGATTCGTACGTGAAAATGATTGGATGATGTTCTGCAGACTCATCGGCGGGCGATCAATAAAGAGCGTTGAGATACATGGCGCATCAAATCCGGTAAGAAGTCGGTCGACCACGATAATAATATCGATCTGCTCAGAGCGCTTTTTAAAACGCTCTTGCTTTCGCGCTAATCGTGCGTTCACATCCTGATTATAGGCGCGAATGGTATCGATCTTAAAGTTCGTCTTATAACGCGCATTATAATCCTCAAGCGCCTCGCTCATCTTCTCTTGGTTGCGAATGGAGGATTCTTCATTTTCAGAGATGGAATAGGTAATTGCCACCTTTGGAAAGTCTGGCAAAATCCGGCGCGTCTTATCGCAGATGGTGACGCTCTCATTGCCGGCAATAACGCTCTTAAAGAGATCGTAATACTCTTGGGCTGAGTTAATGCTTGAGGTGGTTAAGATCGCCCCATAGGCTTTCCCGCCCTCTTCGGCGGTAAACCCTAACTTACGGCGTGACTGATTCACAATGAAGTCGATCACATTTAAACGGTGTTTATCATTTTCATAGGCATCGTTGGGAATGCTTTTCTCAAGCTTTACTTTATCATCATCGCTTAATTCATCGTATGAGATATCCCGATCCGGGAACATCTCTTCCACTAATGCATCACGAGTACTTTTCATTAAGGCATGTTTATATTCCACCTGAAACCCTAAGACAGCCTTATCATTTATGGCCTCTTTTACGGTATATTCATGCAGGCGTTTGCCATATAACCCTTCTGTCGTTCGCGCTAAATCCCCCTGCTCAGCCCGGGCATTTTCTTTAAAAATCGGTGTCCCGGTAAAGCCATACCAAAGTGCATAGTGGAAATATTGGTCAAGCTCGCGTTTCTTCTTAGGCGTAACGGCGCGGTGGCACTCATCGACAATAAACGCCACTTTCAGATTTTTAATCTTGTTATAGCGCTTTTGGTTGCGCTCGCTAATCTCTTCCGCTTCCATCCGCTTCATTAAATGGTTGAGCTTTTGGATGGTGGTCACCACCACTGTGCGATCATCACTGCTTAATCGGCGAATTAACTCATTCACATTATCCGTTTCATCAATGGAAACTGGATCAAATTCCGCATACGAGGTGAAAGAGCTTGTGGTCTGTTGGTCAAGATCGACCCGGTCCACGATAAAAATGGTTTTATCTATATTGGGAATCTGCAGGAGATTACACGCAACTTTATAGGAGGTGAGCGTTTTACCCGATCCGGTTGTGTGCCAAATATAGCCCGAATCATGCCGTTTGGACGCATCTTTAATCGCCTCAATGGCATGGATTTGATAAGGACGCAGTAAAATCAGCGCCTCTTTATCTCGGTCGGTCACCGAATATTGAGTCACCATACGGTGCGCTTGCGGAATCGACAATACATCGCGGGCAAAGTCGATATAGTTTGTCACCGGACGATTCTTAAGATCGACCCATTTACTTAAAAAGCTCGCATTGAGTGAATCATAATCCGCAGCAGCAATATAGCGCGTGTCGCTCGCATTACTGATGACATACATCTGAGTTGATGAAAAGATCGGATCAAACGCGCCCTCTTTAATATATTTATGGATTTGACGGAAGCCATCCATATAGGGGTGTTGGCGGTTTTTAAGCTCAATATGAATCATCGGCAAGCCGTTCATGAGGAGGGTTACATCAAAGCGTCGATCCCGTTTTTTCGTTTCAGACTTACTGCTCTGATATTGATTAATCACCTCATAGACGGTCGTACCACCTGCAATATCTGCACGATTAATCACGGTTAACCGAATCACGCCGAGGCTTGCATCTTCACGCTGTACCTCGACTTTCGCTTTTCCATTTTCCCCAGATAACCACTTAGCTGCCTCATAGGGATTTAAGAAGGTGAGCTGTCGTTTTACTTGGCGAAACTCCTGCTCGGTCAGAGGGATGTTTTTTAGTTCTGCCCGGTTATTCTGCTCCAAAATCAAGCGAACATTGGCCCATAAGGCTTCTTCCGTTCTAAGGTCGTCTCGGTAAATCCATTGAGATTCCCCTGAAATCAGCTGATTAATGAGATCCTCTTCAATCTTCTGTTCCGACGTAAACTTCACCACCCCGCATCTCCTTCTCTTATCGTTTAGCTTATTTTTATCGTGCTACACAAACATCCGTTGCAACATCGCTTTTTTAAGTGACTCATAATGATTGAGCTTTTTCGTCTCCGCTTCAATACGCGCATCAAGCGCCTGGAAAAACTCCCCGATTTTGGTTTGTTCAGATAATTTAGGAGCAAAAATCTCTAAACTTCTAACTTGCTCTAAAGATAGATTTGGTTGGGCTCCTACCGTAGGATTTTTACGGACATATTCCTCAACAATATTTCCCGATAGGGTAGTAACTAAAAAGTATGTATCAAAATTATATCCTCTAATAATTGATAATGCCTGATTAGTATTTGCAGGTAAAATCCTTTTACTAACTATTGCTGTTCTTCCTAGCGTACCCGCAATAGAAAATAAAATATCCCCATCTTCTAATTGTGATCTCTTCAAATAATGTTCATGTTCAAACTTTGATGTTTTATGTGTTGGATTAATTTCACCATTATTTAAATTTTCTACCTTGATAAAATTAATTTCTCCAATATTATTGTTAAATTTCGGAGTGGTACCTTTTGTAATTAATTTTGTACAATTACCCAGTTTTTGATTATCCCAATCCCCACTAAATCCCTCAAAACGTACACGAGGAACTTTCTCCCCTTTTTGAGGAAACATCTTTTGCAGCATCGCTTTTTTATAGCGTTCAGATTGCTCGACTTTTTGTTGTTGCAACTCAATGACGCGATCGATTTTTTGGAAAAGCTCCCCGATTTTGATTTGTTCTTTTTTTAAAGGGAATTGCTGTTTTATTTTTCCTAATGCTTTACCTGATATTTCTAAGAATGTAGAGCCACTAGCCACGCGAAGAGCTTCTCTTTTTATTAAATGCCCCATTGAATATATAAAATATACATCATTATGATCATTAACTATTAATGACTGAAACCCTTGATTGGTTGTTCCTTCCGCTTCCAAGATCGCCATATCACCAATTCCTGCCCGTGATGTAAATAATACTGTTTGATTGGCTGGCAATAGTCTCGCAGAGCTTTTTTGAAAGCCTAGATCTGTTATCTTTCTAGTGCTTTCTTTGACAAAACGAGTCAATCCTATTTCTGTTGGTGAGTACCAATTAATATCACCATTCCAATATTCTGGAATAGTCGTATCTGGAGTTCCTCCCCCAACAATCTTGGCAACATCACTTAGTGCTTGCGTTTTCCACTCACCACTAAACCCCTCAAATCTCAATTGAGGAACCATCGTTTCCGCCTTACTCATTCACGCCTCCCTTAAGAAGCTGTTTAAATGCCTCAAGCTCTGCATTGGCCTCTTCATTGGTGCCGGTTAGCTCGTTAAAAAGCTCAAGCAGATCAGCCTCAACACTTTGTAGCTCGGTTTTCGTTGCCTTCATCTCTTCCATCAATGGGACAAGCGGAATCTCGGGCTCGGGCTCAAAGGTATCAACATAGCGCGGGATATTGAGGTTAAACTCATTCTCCTCAATCTCTTCAAATGAAGCGAGGTAGCTAAATTTATCGATGGTTTTACGCTCAACATAGGCCTGTAAAATCTTCTCGATATGCTTATCTTCTAAAACGTTTTGATTGCCTTTTTTAGTAAACTCTTCTGAGGCATCAATAAAGAGCACATCTCGCGCCCCGTAATCTTTACGCAGAACGATCACCGTCGTCGGAATCGAGGTATTAAAGAAGATATTAGCGGGTAGCCCGATCACGGCATAGATATGCCCATTTTCAAGCAGGATCTGGCGAATCTTCTCTTCAGCCCCACCACGGAATAGCACTCCATGCGGTAAAACAATCGCCATAACGCCATTTGATTTAAGGTGATAAAAACCATGCAATAAGAACGCCATATCGGCACGGGACTTCGGCGCTAAAACACCATACGGCGCAAAGCGCACATCATCTAAGAATCCTTTCGCTGCACTCCATTTGGCTGAATATGGAGGATTCATTAAGACCGCATCAAAGTTGGTTGGCTCCTCATTTGGCCAGTCATCGGCTAAGGTGTCCGCATTGTTTAGCTTTTGGTTTTCGGTAGGCACGCCATGCAGGATCATATTCATGCGCGCTAAGTTATAGGTCGTATTATTGATCTCTTGCCCAAAATAACGCACCGTTCTCGGCTCGTTGGTCTCTTTCATCACGTTAAGCATCAGCGAACCCGAACCCATAGCCGCGTCATACACCGTGAAACCGCGCTGATCTTCTTTGCCGTGGATTACAATCTTCGTCATCAGGCTTGATACCGGCTGAGGCGTATAGAACTCCCCGGCCTTTTTCCCAGACTCAGAGGCAAATTGCCCGATGAGATACTCATAAGCATCCCCTAGCACGTCGCCATTGTGACCGTATAGATCAACCTCTGATAGCGCCTTCATTACACTTGAGATTGTCTCATTTTGCTTTTGTGGCGACGCACCAAGCTTACGAGCATAAAGATCAATATCTTCAAAGAGATTGGCAAAGAGTTTATCGGACTGCTCAATATCACGGAAGCCTTGTGCAAGGTCCTCTAATTGGAAGCGCCCGTTATGCACCTCATTTAATAGATGGGTAAAGGTGAACTTTGGGGTAATCAAGAATGAGAATTTATCAAGCAGCGCCTCTTCTAAATCCTCTTTTAATTCAGTATCATCGTAGGCCTCTGCATAGATCGCCTGCGCGTCATTTAAATTATCAGCCTCTTCTTCCAATAACTCAACCGCGTAATGGAGCATGTTATCCGATAAATATTTATAGAAGATAATCCCTAAAAGGTAGCTCTTATACTCATTGGCATCCATTTTAGAGCGTAAGATATCCGCAGAAGCCCAAAGAGCACTATAGAGTTTTTTGGTATTGTTATCAGCCATGCATGCATTCCCTATATCATATTAAATAATTTAAATTGCATAAATCATACCAAAGTTTACCTCAAACACACCATTTTACTTATGCTGATCGCTGGTTTGGTCAATTTAGATTGCCCCCACGCAACAGGTAATTGGGTAAAAAAGTCACTTTGTAATCAACAAATCACTTTTTAATGGATATGATTAAGGATTGTAATAATGCTTTTAGTTTAAGAATCAGGACCTATGAATACACCATCCTATAAAACGCTTTTAGAAAATAAACGCGCCTTCATGATCGAGATTACAAACAGATTAAATTTGAAGGAAGAATATAAAGGCAAAAAGCTGTGGAATCAGACTCTTTGCTATCCTTTTTATATTGAGTTAGATAACGCAAAAATCGGGTGCATTGGATTCAATACTAATACACATAACCCTGTGAACGTGGTGGAGATCCTGCATTTAGAGATAAAGAGAGAATTAAGAGGCCAAGGATTTGGCCGAAAGGTGATGAGGATTATTTGCGAGCTTGCCGATAAACATTCGATCATTCTCAATGTAATGCCTGAACCGCTCGATAAAAGCAGTAAACACACCCGTGATCAATTGCGTGCATGGTATGCCGACTTTTCATTTGCACTGTGTAATCCCGGAGGATTCACGATGGAAAGGCATCCTAAAAAAGAGCATAAATAATTACAAAAGGATACTATGTATTTATTCTATTAAATCTGACTTTTGTAAAATCAAGGAAAATCATGAAAAAGGTATTATCTTTAAGTGTGCTCTCTTTTATTCTTGCAGCCTGTTCAACTACCTTACCGCCCAATGCGGAAGTGGTAAGTAGCAAGTCATTTAGCAATAAACTCGTATCCATCACGCATGAATACCCGTCAAAAAACAACTTCCCGGTAGAATTAAAATGCGTTACACAGATTGTTAAAAATGATGGCGCGTCGCTGAAAGACTCCTCGCGAGCTTTTGTTGGCCAAGCAACGGGCACATTCTATGATTATGGTAATAATTTCATGGTTTCTGGTGGAAATGCTGTTCAATATGCAGATGAACGAACCAAGACAATTATCGCCAAAGGTATCGATTACGGAAATTCTTCGTTCATGGTCAATAACTATATTTCATACACCCTGACATTAGAAGATAAAGATGGAATCACTAAATTAACGTTCAATGATATTAAACAAGCTCAAGAGAGTACGGGCTTCGCCGTTAATAGAGGATTCTCACCCATCACCACTAATCACGGTCCTACTGCAAATTTAGCCTATGAAATCATCAATAACACCGCTAAACGCATTGAGCTTTGTATGTAATATTTTATATGCCTAAGCTAGATTCGAGACCTACTTTACAATCCAGCGTTTCCCATTGCTGATATATAGATCGTCTCCGATAACGCAGATCACCGCGTTATAAAACTCCCAAACATTACCCTGCGCGATATATTGAGCGACTGCCCCGGACTTGCCTTGAAAGAGTCCGGTGGCATTTTCGTCGATTGCGTAAAAGGCATTATCGTCTGGCGCGTCGGGTGGCGCGGTGACTAATGCGACAACTCGCGACGGAATGAGCCCGTTGATAATTCGGAATCCGTCATTGATGGCTGGAGCCATGTCGATCGTATTTTCTACTACATATGGAATTCTATTGCCTGACATTAATCTACCCTCACACTGATTGATTCACCCACGCCCATGATGGAATTTACCTGAGCAACGCTCACAATTCCCTTTTCATAAGGAACGGTTAAGCTCATTTGATTTCCCATTACGTCGTGCTGTTTTCCGTTAATTGTTACTTGATACCCACTAAAATACGCGCCCATGGCAACGTTCGTACCACCACCTAAACGCCCTGTTCCAATCCAAGAGAGTTGCATCATGTCGCCCTCTCTTTTCACCTGTAATCGATTAGGTTTTCGCTCCCGTTGAGAATTGCCGTTAAAGGTATAGCTCACCGTGTAACTTACATCCGTGCCGAGCGAGGTAATTCTGAGCGTGAAGGTCTTCCCAACATCGTAGAGCGATGATTCAATAAATAGCACTGAGCCATAATCAAATAGGACCACCCGTTCGCCATCAATATGGCTCGATGTCGGCGTGCCTTTTCGTCCACGAAAGAGGTGCGATAGTGTCCAATTCCCTTCCGCATCATCTTCGGCATTGCCATAATTCAGCAACTCATCCCCGATCAGCATCAGCCCCTTGCGATTGAGCATTTCGCGCAGATCATACGACATCAGCACATCGCGATAATCCATCGTTTTAAGTTTGATCTGGTTATGCGTATCGGGGTATTCATGAGGATGATCCTTGATCGGCTCTAATAGCTCACCAATGATGCCCTCCTCATTTAAAATGAATTGCTCATCATAGTTTTTCCCGCCATCGCGAGAGACCTCAATGGCCACACCTTCCCAGCGTTCCGTTGTCCGCTCTGCAACGATATAAAAACCCAACTTATCATCGGCATCGCTTAAAATATGCGTGTCGATAATGTGAATGGCCGTTTCACCAATGGCAGCACTCGGTGGCTCGGTAGGAATTTGGACGGGATACCCCTTCGCGCTTGAAAAATAGGCGCTCTTACGATCAAACACGGCGGTGTATTTTTGCGAATCCACATCCATCTTGACCTCTTCAATGCGCATACGTTCACCATCCAACACAATCACATCGGCCACGGTAAGCCCAACATGGGTCAGCGGTAATCGAAAGGTGCGCTTGCCCCGCTGTTCTTCAATGGCGACTTTATGCGCTTTAACGATCTGTTGCTTGGCCGTATCCGCGTCTTTAACTTCGTTTGATTGCAGTTTCTTTTCACCGGTTGCACGGGAATCGAGCGATCTGTCCGATTGCTGAATATCCGCATTCAAACCGCCCTCGATATCATAATATTCGAGCTGCATTAAATACGGGATCTTGATGGCATCCTCACGCGTTCGATCCTCTTCGTCACTCTCTGCGATCACGTCTTGAGAGGTTAGCGTCACCACGGGGTTATCCCCTCGTGGAATAAAATTTACCTTCCCATCATAGGAGGCAGCATCAAAGAAATTACCAATACCCAGCTCTTCAATCCCTTCGTAGGAATCTCGATTTTGAGAGAGAAAGAAACCAACCGTATCTCCCTCCAATCGCCCGACCTCATACATATGAGGCTCTAATCCTGCGCGCTCACAAATCTCGGCAACGACATCAGCGAGTGGCCAAGACGCGCCCCGATCATCAATCCATTTTGTCATTATGCACCTCGAATCATAAAGCCAAAGCGATAGTTATTCATCATGCCGATCTTAACTAATCCCGCACTTGCATCTATATCGCTGAGTTTATATTCCACCCCGTATCGATCACGCTGATAGCGATAATAGATCTTATTGTCGTTCTTCACATACGCAAGGATCACATCACTATCAACGCGCGCGATTGTGCGCTTATCATCAAGCGATACACGCGGTGTTTTAACTTTCCCGATGGTTGTCGTCACCATTTCCCCTGCTTGTGTATCGTACCACTTGATATACGATGTGCCTTTTTGAACGTACGCAATGGTGACGCGCATGTTCTGATCAAATGTGAAACTAAACTCGGTGACGTTCGGCAAGTCTAAAATAATAATTGGCTCGCTGATATCCGGATTATCGAGCAAGATGCGATCCTGAATTTTACGCGAGCGCCAAATCTGGTAATCCAGCCCCTTCGAGGGATCATTTAGCGCAATACCCCCAAGCTCATAATCAATTACACCACTCGTAGGCTTACCACGACCGCCTTCAAACCGGTCAATGACCGGCTGTTTCGATATTCTATTTTCTGGCATCATAATTATGCGCGCTCGATCGTTACAGTTACGCCGATTGTGAGCTCAAATTCTTTCGTTTTACGTAGGGGTGGATTGAATTGTAATGCAGTAAAAACCGGAATTGGCGTGATCCTATAACCTCCTGCTCTAGCTGTATGTACACGCGAAATATCCACATCATTTCCCTGATTAACCCCATAAGTAAAATTTAATACCGCCGTACTATTTAACACACTCAACTTACCACTTTGGCTATTGGGTCCATTCAATATTTGTCTCTTCAGATCGTCAGGCGAGCTCACACCTGCACTGCCCCAACCATAGACATCCTTATTGCTAGATGGGAGCACTTGACACTCCACCACTTTCGACACTCCATCGTCATCATATTTAATTGTTGTTACACTAGGCTTAATTGCCTCATATCTTCGCAACTCATAAATAACCGTTAAATACTCATCATCGAGCACTGTAATCGTAGTGGGCTCACCATTCTTATCTAAGATCAACGTACGAGACCAAAGCAGATTCCCTGCGGTATTATTACCAACCCCTATTTCCGAAATATTTCCTTTAGCTGCTCCTTGATCAAACTCTACCTCTAGGCGCGAATAACCGTAAGCTTTTCCACTTTCTGAGTCGTCAGCAGAAACATACCCGTGTTGTATTTTGTAATCGCGATTCGTGTAGGCAAATCTGGCATCAAGTTGTGACTGACCAGCACTAGGGCGGGAAGATCCACTCCCAACATGTACATATCTAAGAGGATCATTACCGTTTAGCATATGATTAATTCCTGCATCTAAAATCAAGTTCTTATGCGTACCAAAATCAATCTCACCGCGTCTTCCCCCATGCACTTTTAAGCTATAGAAACCTTCCATCGCCATTGTTAAATTCATATTCATAATTAAACTCTCTCTTTTTTAATGGATGTAATTGCAATATCTGATGTAATCGCTTCCGTTTTAATGGAATAGTCGATATACCAAGCCACTTGCTCTTTAAAGATCGATGAAACACTGATCTTTGAATTCATCGCTTCAGGAATCACAGGATGCGTTGAATAACTGGCCACTCGTTTTTTATCAATACTCGATACCGCGATGTTAGGGCTTATTGCCTCATCAATGGCAAGCGTGGAATATCGCACTTTTTTAATCTTTTTGATGGATGTGATACTAATTTGAGGCGCACCTAAATATTCAATAAAATCTGTTTTAGGAGGTTCGTAATATTCAATATGTTTGGTTGCGATCTTTATCGACATCGCATCATGCTCATAAATCTGATACGGCCGACTTGTGATGATCTCCCCATATTTCCGCACCACTTCGAATGTGTATTGAGGCACAGCTCCGCCGAGCTCGGTTAGATCCTCTTTATTAACGACGATATAGGCCGTACCTCTAAACGCCGGGACATTGCCCACCCCTTTAAAGGATTCGATGGAGGGATCAGGCATCTGATCCCAACCGCCGGTATAGAGCTTCGCGATCTTGAGAAAAGCAGCGTTATTATTTTGCCCCCACGAACTTCCCTTCCGTGCATCATAGACAAGTTTGTTATTGCGCCAGATTCTTCTAAATCCTGTGATGGGACCTTCACACACCCGGATCGCATAGTAGCGATAGACATGCTCAACGTCCTGGTATTGCTTTTTTCTTCCACCTTTACCGCCCGAACCCACATAGGTTTTCACCATCTCTTTTATCGGTTTTGACATAAAGATGATGTTGCCTTTGATGGGTCTTGCAATCCCCCAGATAATTGGACGCGCCTCGCCTTCTTTTGCCGTCTGTTCTGAGATTTCACCAAGCCTTTGTGCTTCGATGCGCCCCGTTTTATGAAACCCAAATATATTCCCAATAAATGCCATGGCTTAATTCCAATCTGGACGAAAAATAGTGGTGATGCGTTCGCGCCATTCATCATCAATCCGGTGCTCGGTCACGCTAATCTCGCTATAACTATGAATCAAAGAAAAACCACCGCTTGGGTGGTTGGTAATAATGCCGACATGGCTCGGTTCGTTTTGGCTATCCCACTTCATTAGTGCGATATCGCCCTCTTGCATCTCATCTGGTGGCAATCCCTCACCAAAGTGAAACGCCAATTCGTGATAGAGCTGTTCATTCCATGGGTCACGGCTGTAATTGGTGCGATCGTTGAGGGTGTAGCCCCCGGCCTTAAAGGATAAAACGAGTAACCCGATGCAATCCACCGCCCAATCCTTTCTCCCGCGGTGTCGCCATTTCACGCCGATTAATGACCGCGCTTTTTGAATCATTGCCTGCTTATTTTTCATATGCTTTTACCCACACCCCATTTTCATAATTGTACGGAATACTCTGATATCGAATATTTTTAACCTTGCGCCAATCATTTTGCACTTTAGGATCGATGACACTGCCCCGTTGCGTTCTGCGAATGAGGTTGCCGTTATCACTATTATTGAGTCCATACCACTTCCCATCGATCGGCACTTTATTGAAGGTGGTAATCGCTACAACATTCACAATTTGAGCGATCGCTTCACCGCCACTATCTTGCGCATTTGGTGTCATGCCTTCGATCCCATCGGCCACCGGAATAAAAGGCTCACCTTTATAATTGAGTACATTCTTAAAGTATTGGCAGGAGCGAAGCGTTTTATCGCAATCTCGGCGGATCATAAACTGATCCCCGGCCTCAATGGGAAATGCCGTCGGCTCGAGCAATACGATCGTACCAGTTAGCGGATCGTACTCTTCAATCTGATAGAGTTTATTGCTCGCATTGCTCCCTTTGGTGAAATAGAGGCGCGCCACCGTCATCTCGGATTTAATCGGAATCGTGGCATCTCCAAAGACGCGCGTCGGCTCTTCTGCTGAGATACGATTAACACTCCCTTTCGCCCATAACGCTTCCGCATTCACACCACAGCCATATTGCGTATTGGGATCGCTCCCAAAAATGGCTCTACAGGTGAGACTGTCTTTCGTGCCGATCGGCTCCCGGAGGCGCATCGCATAGGATACGAGCTCCACGTCATAGGATTGATTCGCTTTAAACCGAATGTCCCCTACATCGCCCGCGTCTAAAATAATATGACCCTCATCTAAGTTCATATAATTGACCAAATAGAGCGTCCACGTGGCATTATCAAGCGCGCCTGCCACCACCTCTTTATAGCTGAGCGTCCCGCTAAGCTCTGAAAAGAGCGTGGTAAATTCGGCATTATCCACGGAGAGTGAATTGTCGGCGGATAAAATACTCGTGTCTGCACCGCTTGAGGCTTTATAGGGAATGCCTTGATAGATAAGATCAACATCGAGCGAGGTCGATCCAAAGACGCGCCCATCATCAAGTTTTAATTGAATCAGATGGCATACCGTTAATACCGCCCCCTGCAGGTGCTTTTGTAAACCATTTGGAATCCGTCTCATGAATCGATCTCCACTAAATCCACGCTACTGCCCACATAATATTGACCGCTATCGACCACATTACCGTTTTCGCCCTGACTGCGAACGCTGTTAATCGTAAAATCCAGATCATCAGAATCAAAACGCATGGCAAAATCATACTCGCCACTCCAACGAATCTCCGCGCCCTCTTCGGCGGTAAAGGTCACCATACCGGTGCTGTAATCCACTGCTGATAAAATCGGCTCACCATCGGCATAGAGCTCGATCGTATCGCTGACCGGTTTTTTAATATCGATCACCTGCTCGGATAGCCCCATAATGTAGGTCTTTTGCAATTGGACGCGCTGTTCTCCACCGGTGGACGTGCATAAAAAAGCCCTATCGACTTGGTAATCGAGAGGGCATTTCACACGGAAGCCAATCAAGCGACCGGCACAGGCAAGGAAGGCATTCACGACCTCCGCACGCGCCTCGCCACGCAGATTTTCAAACACAATGGTGGCGCGAAGTCGTGGCCGAAGCCAAACCCGTCGCCTCACTTCATGTTTATTGGTTAACTCATGAATGCTCGTATTAAAGGACCAGGTAAACGTCGTCCCAAAACTTGCGCACTCGGTGAGTCGCTCTTCAATAAATCCGTTATTTGTACGCATTGCCAAATCGTGCCTCTGCTATATATTGTTCCCGTGCGGTTTCTCGTGCAATCTGCCGTGCAGTACGATTATCCACCCGACCATTAACGTTGATTGTTTGATTCACGCTCGTTGATCGGCTGATATTTCCGCCTCCCATTCCATGGAGATTTTGTTGAATGCTCGCGAGCGTATCGTCTAATCGTTTCGATGTTTTTGCCGTCACCACGCGTTCGTTTTTCTCAAGTAACCATGTTCCGGTTTCAGGGATTGCATCGATCCCGTCATGGGCCATCCCTCGAATTTGTTGAACACGCGCAAACCCTGCTGCAATGGCTGCAGCCCCGGCAATCGGCGCTAAAATATGACCGATGACCGGAACTTGAGCTGCAGAGGCATAAGCTCCCTGTGCTGCTTCATAGGTTTTAATCGTCGTTTGTGTAATGGCTGCAGCTTTCGCTAAATTGCGCGCTCTTAGATCGTCAGACTCTCGGAGCGATTGAAGATTGGTTAAAAATCCATCCATGGCATCAAGCCCGGTCTGAAACTTCGCCCGCTCAATCTGATCCATCTTGGTTTGATGCATCTCTTTAAGCTCGCGCTCTTTCTCATCCCATACTTCATTTAACTCATATTGAGTCACTCTAAACTCATCGAGCATGTCTGTTTGCGTTTGATACCATTTATCGAGCTCTTGTTTCGCAATGTTTAAGCGATCCATCTGGGTGAGAATCTGGTCACCCCCAATCACTCCAAGATCCGGGGCTTCAATATCTTTCATCGCTGCATTGGCTGCACGCGTTGACATCTCAAGGCGCTCTGTTTCACTAATCTTTGCCTTATTAATAATCTCTAACTGCTCTTGCAACGTACTAAGACGGCGCTCTTCATCGGTTTGCAGTTGTTTTACTAAACTCGCATATTCACTTAGCTCTTTATTGGAGGCCTTAAGGGTTTTCGTTTTTACTTTACCCGCGGTATTGATCTTATCGATGTGCGCATATGAGCGTTTAATCTCGTTGACCTGCTTGGTTAATAAGCTATTGGCCTCCTTATAAACCTCATTGCTATCACGCCCGGCTTTAATCTGTTGTTGCGCCCATTCGGCATTTTGTTGCGAGAGCTTAACGATCTCTTGCTGTGCGCCGGTCATGCCTACGGTGCGAACCCGTTCACGAAGAGAGCTCATTTGGCTATCCATCGCACGCATGCTGTTTTCAATTGCTCGAGTCAATTCTTGCTCTAATCGAATCGACTCAGCGCGCAGATCATTTTGCTCGGCTAATTTGATCAACCCCTGTTGCTGTGCATCAACATTCTCCCCCTCTAATTTAATCAGGCCTAATTGAAGTTGCACCCGTACTTTTTCAGCTTCCGTAGTCAAACCCATGAGGTAATATTGCTCGCGGTAATGTTTAGCCTGCTTTTCAAATCCTTCTGACAAAACGGCCGAATTCCTACTCTGAGCATTACCGATTGAATCGATCTGATTGTACGTTTCGCCAATTAATGCATTCGCCTTCTCAATTTTAAGGGCCACCTCATCATATGCTGCGCTCCATTTTTTAATGCGCACCTCAATTTCTTGAATCGCGCCCGCAGTTTCTTTGGCTTGCTTGGCCTGATTTAACGCCCATTTAGCATCGCGCAGATTAATAGAGGCCATTCCCGCCTCGGTCTCAAGCGCTTTAAGCTCTTTCCGTGCTTCCTGAATGCCTTTCTCAAAGTTGTTTTTATCAACGCGGAGCTCGACGGCACTTTTCCCTTTCGTTGAGAATGACTCAAGCGACTGAGCAAGCTCATCGATTTTATTGGAGGTATCTTCTGCGTCCACAGCTGTTTTTCGCATGGCTGATCCTAACGAATAGAGCCCAAATCCAGCCGTGGCTAATAAGCCGATTCCCCCACCAAAAGGAGCCATTGCAAGTGATAACACACGCGCCGACTTTGCCATAGCAATATGAGAAGAGGTCACCGCTTTCGCCCCTTGCCCTTGAGCGATTAATGCAGCCGTATTGCGTGTCACCTCAATGCTATTGGCTCTAAAGGCTTTCCCAGATGCATAGAGCGAGGCGACCATGCGCCCTGCGATAATGACCGCTAATCCCTTAAGCGCCACCACCCCAACATCGATGGTTTTACGGAAGTTATTGACCCAGCGCTCGATATCTTCCGTTGTTAAGGATTTTAAAAACGCATCGATCGGCTCTAAAAAATCAACGGCAATCTCTTTACCAACATTGGAAAATGCGCCTCGGATATTAGAGATTTCCCCTAAAACATCGGCCGACATATTGGCAAATTCGGTGCTGGTAACGTAGCCAAGCCGTTCCGCTTTATCGATAAGATCGTCAAACT
The DNA here is from genome assembly GCA_945619025.1 of uncultured Ignatzschineria sp. Lineage (GTDB taxonomy): Bacteria > Pseudomonadota > Gammaproteobacteria > Cardiobacteriales > Wohlfahrtiimonadaceae > CALZBJ01. Next base: position 20,040 of record CALZBJ010000024.1, read on the forward strand.
CTTCCCCGCTTGCATTGAGCATATTTAATAGTGGCATACCGCCCGTATCAAATAGATTTTTGACGACGTTCATGCGCATCCCCTGATCGTCAATGCCTCGCAAGGCTTCCGCAATCTTTTTAAACTGCTGATCAATGGGAAGGCTAATAACTTCACGCGCCTCAAGATTTAAATCTTTAAAGGCTTTCGAGGCGACACCAAATCCGTTGGCAGCTTCCCCAGCCCGGCGCTGGAAACGTTGCAATGCGGTATTTAATGCATCGGCAGATACGTTAAATTGTGATCCCACAAATTGGAGCTTGGTTAGCTCTTCGGTGGTTAATCCAATCCGATCGGCAAAGAACTTGGTTTGTTCAGCAGCTTGGGTTGCGCCTAGCGTCCAATTTTTAAACGCATTTACCGACAAGCCCACCCCAATCGTTGCAGCCATCGCCTTAAACGTATTGGCAGCACGATCCATTTGCCGTTGCATATCTTGTAAGTTGCGATCGATGTTGCGCGTGGTTTGACGCATAACCCGATCCGCCCGATCAAGTGGCGCGGTAAAGCCACCGACTTTAGCGATTAAATCTAAGCTTAATGTCCCTAATGACGATGACATTTAACGCCTCCTATTTGCCCCTAAAAATGGCACAATCTCCATTAAATCCCGTGAATTAATGGACTCGTTTTGCTCTTCTTCGATCCGTCTTGATGCTTGAAAGTCGTCCCATGATTGAAAACTCTCATGAGGAAGGCTCTCTTTTGGATCGACGTTTTTTATAAAATATGACCTGATCAAAAGATCAAGCATGCCGACATGTTGCTCTATGCGCCGACCTACATTTAATGAGCCAAAGCGCTCATAGTACATCTGCCATTTTGAAAACTCGGCTGTACTCATATCGCGCTTTACCTCTTCGTAGGTGTTTCCACCGACTCCATTTAATGCCAATTCAAGCAAAAGGATGTCAGTTGCGCTTAACCCTTTCCCTCTTGATCCTTGAGGTCGTTCTCTTTATTTAATACCCCAATAATCGCGGTAAAAACGCTATCTGGTAGCGAGGTGAGCGACTCATCTTTAATCAGATTAAAATCATCATCTAACGTAGCGCCGATAATGTTCTCAATCCCATCAAAGAGCGGATGGCCCTTCTCATCCACCACCATCATTTCAATGAACTTTGCGGCTTTAATAAGATTCTCGGCAGGTGGCTGTTTCGCTTCTAATTGCTGATAAAACTCTCTAAATGAGATCGTATCCGCTACCTTCATCTCTTTGGTGAAAAACTCAAATTCACGCACCTCGCCATTTAACATAAATTGCGCGGAATGCTTGGCCGGCTTTTGAGAGAGCTTTAATACATCTTGAATCGATAACATCATTAGATTTCCTCCGAGACAGAGATCTCAATATTCACCTTGATATCTTTATCAACCGTTGAGGTAGCGCGAACAGAGGTCACCCCTTCTTTAACGCCTGTTACAACGCCACTTTGAGAGATTTTAGCGATGGTTTCATCATCCACTTCCCACGTCACACTTAACGGCGCGCCTTCGGGTACAGCTTTAAGCGTAATGGCCACTTGAGCCCCTTCATCCACACTCACCGTTGATTGAAGCGCTGAGATTGATTGCAACTTAGGTGCTTTTTTAAGCTGAGGATACCAATCCACCTCGGTCTTACGGTTTAAAGTTAGGTTCGAGGTGATATGGCCACCATCGGGAAACTCAAAGGGAAAGTTCATGCACGTTGCATCAAACACCAGCCATGAGCGGGTTTCTGGATAGCCAAATTCATAGCGCCCACCAAATTGCTTAAGCTCAGGATCGATCCCCTCGCCATCCGATAAACCGATGGCCACACTAAAGCGCGTTTTATCTTTTTTGAGTTGCCACATATGTTTGGCCACTTCACTATCCGATGAAGGATAGATGCCAATCGTCGCATTCCCGAGCGTAGTGCGCCCCTCTTCGGTTTCGACAACATGGCGATTAATACAGGTGACGGTGATCTCTTCGGTCGAATCCTCACCAAGCTCCATCTGCGTTAAACAACCAAACTTAATAATTTTGCGTTCGGTTGGATTATTTAAATCCGGAACTAAAGCGTACACATCGGTACCGACGGTCTTAATTTTCATATTAATTTCCTTATGTATAAAAAATACAGGCATAAAAAAACCCGCCGTTAGGCAGGTTGGTTAGAAAAATTTATCTATGTTTGGTTAATTTAAAGTATTTTGCTCTAAATATGATTCAGGGAGAAATTGATCATAATTCTCTATCAAATAGTTTCTTACCTCTGCGTCATCTGCCCGGTATTGCAAATTATCTTGCACAAATTTTAATCTAGCTCGAGCATTCGTTATAATTTCAGCCCAAGTAAAAATATATATATCAATATTTAACCCATCGTTATCTGTCCTCAAGAGCTTTCCATCATCAACACTATCAGATAAATCATCATCGATTGCATTTGAAACAGCAATAAACTTCCATTTCGTCCGTTTTTTGTCAAACATATCTGAGGCAGATACAGTCTTTGCATATTTTCGAATTTGCCCTAATATTTCCCAATTTATTTTTTGTGATGGTCTTTTTAACTCTACAACTAAGTGCTCAGCATATCCTGCTTTGACCTCTATTTTTCTCGACAGCATTAGATCGACTCTTTGGCGATGATTACCTTTTATATCTGCATCCTCTACATCATCAAACCTTTTCCCAAGTATTTTTAAATGCTCTTCCAATACTCTAGTCATCCTTGATTCGGAAATGGATATTGTGAAGTTCTCATCAAAGATCCAAGCCTCATTTTCCAATATTTTATGGAGTTGGTCTACCTCTCTTAAATCCTTTTTGGAACCACTTATCAACTCTTCCAGACCAGATAAAAACATTAGGCGATCTGAAATAAGCTTTGCGGATTTTATAATGGATGACAACTCCATCTTGTCTAATATGTCTGCAAACATAGTTTGCTCCTCATCACTCAAACTCAGCACCTCATTTAGTATTTTCTGAATTGCTTTTGGGTTCTCTTCA
>CALZBJ010000025.1:0-15422 GCA_945619025.1 uncultured Ignatzschineria sp.
CTGTTGAGTATGAGAATTATAAAGTGAATGTGTCCACTGCGGCTTGACCAGAACAGGAGGCTGTAGAGATAAAGCTATCAACAACAGAAGAAGATTCTGAGCAAAATACAAAAAATCGGCAATTGTTAAATCACTTCTTAAACCAAGTGATTGATGCTGAAAATCTATTAGTTTTGGCTGGATCTGGAACATCACTAACATTTAATCCTCCTAAGACTAACGGTATTCAAAATAATATTGCACCAAGTATGGGGGACTTATGGGAGAGTTGCTCGACTGACCCTAATTTTGATGAAGTGTTAAGGATAATTAAATATAGAGAGGTTGCTGGTAATTGGCCAGATGGTGAAGAGAAAAATGATATTGAGTTATTGCTCTCCCTTTGTGATACCTATTCTAAATTAAAAGAGTTAGATGATGGCAAGAAAATAACTATAGGTGACTTTGTTAAAAAAGCAAAAGAGACTATTTTAAATGAGACAAACTTTATAGATAAAATAAACAGAGATTCTGATTCTTGGAGTGCTCATAATCGTTTTATTCGCACCTTAGGAAGACGTTCCCCGAAACAACAACGTTTAAAATTATTTACTACCAATTATGATTTAGCCTTTGAGGGAGCTGCCTCAAATACAGGAATGATTGTTATTGATGGTTTTGAGTTTACAAGCCCTGCAAACTTTAATCCTGCTTGGTACCAATACGATGTTGTGAATCGTAATCAAAATAATAGTTATCTATCCAACTTATTTCATCTCTATAAACTGCATGGATCCGTTGATTGGAATAATAAAAATGGTTTAACACAAAAAATTAATATTGAAAATGGTTTACCAGCTGATCCTGTTTTTATCTATCCTAGTAGTGATAAGTATGAGGTCTCTTATAAGTCTCCTTATATAGATATGATCTCTGCTTTTTTAGAAGCGGTTAAAAAACCGAAAACGGCACTTATCTGTATAGGTTTTGGGTTTAATGATAATCACTTAAATAATGCAATTACTATGGCATTGCGGACAAATCCAGAGCTGATGCTACTTGTAGTAACACGTTCATTATTTGCAGAAGCATCTTCTTTTAATAAAGAGATTAAAGGTAAGCTCTCAAGTGCGATTAACGCCGGTGATTCTAGAGTTATGATGATTGATACTGACTTTGCTATATTCAGTCAAGAATTATTACCTAACCGACATATCCAATCCCCAGAAGAGAAATTGATGGAAAGCTTTACCAAAATTTTAGAGGGAGGAAGCAATGAACGATAATGCTAAGTGGTTTTCTCCTCATGATCCTAAGCGCAGGATTGGCAGTTTAATTGATGTCTCTGCAACAGAAGCGAAGATTAACCTTACAAAAGCAGGAAGTGGTGAGCAGTCTTGGCTTATGGGGAGTAGAGTTTCCGTGGGGGAGGTGAATGAGTTTGTTTTTATCGAGTGTGGTGAGTATACGATTCTAGCTCGTGTTGTAAAGGTATGGTTAGAAAGTGGGGAGCGCTTAAGTGTAGATCAATTGGATGACCAACTCCCTGAAAATAATCCAATTGGTTTAGTGCAATTGTTGGTTAGCCTAGATGTCCAAAATGGTAAAAATTATCGAGGAATTAAGCAATATCCTCGTTTAGGTGCTCAAGTTTATGCGGCTCATCCACAGCTTGTTGCATTGATTGCTGAAGGATCACTCCATTTAGAGGGCAAATTACAAATTCCTATTGCGTCTATGCCTCATGATGAAACGGTAACGGTAATCGTAACGCCAGAAAATCTATTTGCTCGTCATTGTGCGATTTTGGGCTCTACGGGTGGTGGTAAGAGTTATACAATGGCAACTCTCCTCGAAAATGTGGAAAGATTAGGCGGAAAAGCACTGTTAATTGATGCGACAGGAGAGTATAAAAATCTGCCCTGCGATAGTTATTATGTCGGAAATAATAAGGATTCAGGAGATAGGCAGGCTACCTATCCCCACTGGCTCTTTACTGATTCTGATATTAGAGCACTTTTAAGACCTGCGGGACAAACGCAAGCGCCTAAATTAGATGCCGCAATTAAGAGTTTAAAAGTTATTATCCACCAAGGTAGGAGTGATATTTTAGTTAAAGCAAATCAGAAAAAGAAACCGATAGAAGAAGATTTAAAAAACATTGACTCAATACAAGAAGATCTCCCTTGGTCATTTGAGCATCTTGGTAAACAGATAGCGGAAGAGTGTATTTGGCCAGATGGTTATGACAACTACAAAAAAAAGAAACTATTTGATGTATGGGGGGGATATTCTGAAGGTGATCTTGGACACTGTTTAAGCTTAATTTCCAGAATAGAAGCAATGGCATCCAATAAACATCTAGATTGGATGCTCAATTGTGAGGATGATTCAAAATCCATTCCTAAATTTCTAGAAAAGTTTTTAAGTGAAAATGATAAATCCATTTTACGCCTTGATCTTTCAGCAGTGCCTTTTGAGGCGCATGCTCGCGAATTATTAGTAAATGCAATTGGGCGAAAGCTATTGACATTAGCGAGAGAGGGTAATATCTCTCATGATAAACCTTTATTGGTTTTTATTGATGAAGCACACCAATTTCTAAATAAAACCATAGGTGAAGAACATAATGCGTTTAATTTAGATGCTTTTGGGAATATAGCTAAAGAGGGGCGCAAATATGGGCTGAATGTTGTCATTGCTACACAACGACCACGAGATATTCCGGAAGATGTGTTGAGCCAAATAGGTACATTAATTGTTCATCGCTTAACTAATGAGAGAGACCAAGAGGTAGTAAAGCGCTCTGTTGGAGCAATTGATTATCGATCAGCCTCTTTTTTGCCAGCATTAGGGCAAGGAGAAGCTCTGTTATTAGGTGTGGATTTCCCTTTTCCAATGACGGTGCAGATCAAAATGCCTAACATAAAACCGGAATCTTGTAGCGCAGGTTTTTCGGGAGTTTGGGGAAGGATTTAAAAAAACCGTCAAGGATCGCTTGACAGTTCAATGAATAATGAGGAAAGAGAACGAGTATGAATGGTGAGGCTTTAATGCTCCAAGAGGAGTATAGCGCGAAGATTCCGGCGTTGATGTTGCTGGCAAATTTGGGGTGGGAATATCTTTCCCCTAAAGAGGCGATGGCGCTTCGGGGTGGGCGGGATCAGGTGATTTTAACGCCCATTTTGCGTGAGGTACTAACGGCGCGTCAATTTGTGGTGCAGGGGAAGCCCCATTCGCTCGATAAGAGTGGAATTGATAATTTAGTTGGGCATTTAAAGCGGGCCAATCTTGCGGAAGGTCTGCTAAAAGCCAATGAGGGAATCTATCACGATCTTCTCTATGGGATCTCCATTACCCAATTTATTGAGGGGCGGGCGACCAATCAGACGATCTCAATGATCGATTGGGAAACGCCGGAGAATAACCGCTTTCACTATACTGAAGAGATGGTGATTAAACGCGCCAATAGTGAGCGCGGTCGCATTCCCGATATTGTCCTTTTTGTCAATGGGATTCCCTTTGCTGTCATTGAGGCGAAACGTCCGGATCAACACGGTTTACGTAAGCCGACGATTGGGGAGGGCATCTCGCAGATGATCCGCAATCAACGCAATGAGGAGATTCCGCAACTCTTTATTTATACTCAATTACTTCTCTCCATTAATGGCCTTGATGGGCGCTATGGAACGACGGGAACGCCGGCGAAGTTTTGGGCGAAATGGAACGAAGAGGCGATGGATGAGGCGGCGCTTTCTGAGATTAAAAATCGTCCGGTACCGCTTGAGCTGCAAAATAGGATCTTTAACGATCGGCCAACAAAGATTCGTGAGTGGTATCAAACCTTAACGCAGGCACCGCTTGCGGTAACGGGGCAAGATACGTTGATGATCAGCCTCCTAAAAAAGGAGCGCCTGCTTGAGATGGTACGAAGTTTCATTCTCCATGATATTAAATCAGGCAAAATTGTGGCGCGTTATCAGCAATATTTTGGCGTTAAAGCGTTACTCAATCGAATTACGCAGACAGATCATGGAGGGCGGCGACAAGGGGGCGTGATTTGGCATACGACGGGATCGGGAAAATCGTATACCATGCTCTTTTTAAGCCAAGCGCTGTTGCAAGTTAAGGCGTTAAAACAGTGTCGCATTGTGGTGATTACCGATCGGGTTGATCTTGAGGGACAATTGAGCCAAACCTTCCAAAGTGGCGGTGCGCTCGTGGGTAAGCAGGATTATCATTCGGCGATGGCCACCTCCGGTAGACGTCTTGCAGAGCAGATTGGGCGAGGTAATGAGCGGATTATCTTCTCGCTGATTCAAAAATTTAATACCGCGGCGCAACTGCCGGAATGTTATAACGATAGCGCCGATATTATTGTCTTAATTGATGAAGGGCATCGCTCGCAAGGGGGTGAAAATCATCAACGTATGCGGAGCGCATTACCGAATGCGGCGTTTGTTGCCTTTACAGGAACGCCCCTTCTAAAAGAGGATAAGACGCAGAATCAATTTGGTTCCATTATCCATGCCTATACCATGGAGATGGCGGTACGAGATAAGACTGTTACGCCACTGCTTTATGAAGAGCGGAAACCGAAACTCGATGTTAATGAAGCGGCGATTGACCATTGGTTTGAGCGGATTACCGAAGGATTAACGGAGAGCGAAGCAGCGGATTTAAAGCGCAAATTTTCCCGTAAGGGGGAGATCTATCGCGCTGAGGATCGCATTCGGCTGATTGCCTATGATGTTGCCACCCATTTTAATACCAATATCGATCATGGCCTTAAAGCACAGCTTGCTTGTGATAGTAAAGAGGAGGCGATTCTCTATAAAAAATATCTCGATGAAGTGGGCTATTTTGAATCGGCAGTGGTGATTAGTCCGCCCGATACGCGTGAGGGGAATCGAGATCTTGATGAATCATCTAAGCTGCTCGTTCATGAATGGTGGGAAAAGAATGTTGGCGGGCAAGATGAGCGCGATTATACCAAAGGGGTGATCGATCGTTTTGAGAAAGATCCCAACTTAAAAATGTTAATCGTGGTCGATAAGCTCTTAACGGGATTTGATGAGCCGCAAAATGCGGTGCTTTATATTGATAAATCACTACGCAATCACAATCTGATGCAGGCAATTGCGCGGGTAAATCGCCTGCATGAAAAGAAAGAATTTGGGCTGTTGATCGATTATCGGGGCATTTTAGCGGAGCTCGATACGGCGATTAGTGATTATCAGGATCTGGCAACGCGGACGCAGGCGGGCTATGCCATTGAGGATATTCAGGGGCTTTATCATGAGATGAGTACTGAATATCGCCGTCTGCCGATGCTCTATAAAAAACTTTGGGCGATCTTTGATGGCGTTGCCAATAAAAACGATCTTGAGCAGTTGCGCCGTCGATTAATCCCGAACCTCGAGCAGAAAAATGGTTACTCCATCGATCATAATCAAGAGATTCGAGATGATTTTTATGAGGCACTCAGTGAGTTTGCAAGCTGTTTGAAAATTGCCCTGCAATCGGCGGGCTTTTATCGTGATCCGCGGGTGACCGAAACGTTAATTACTGAGTATAAAAGAGCCTTAAATAACTTCACTGCATTGCGCCAAATTATCCAACAAGATAGTGGGGAGGCGATCGATTATGATCTCTATGCCGATAAGGTGAAAAAGCTACTCGATCGTTATGTTGCCGGCGTTCACATTGAGAGCAGTGGCGATCTCTACTCGCTTAACCGCATCAAAACTGAAGAGAAGGCCTACGGCGAGATGAGCGAAGATGAGCTCAAAGAGCATGAAACGGAGATTCGTAACAAAACGGATGTGATTAAAACACAGATTACCCGCGAAATCGAGGATCATATGGGAGATGATCCCTTTGCACAAGAGGCGTTTTCGCGTCTATTACGTAAAACAATTGCAGAGGCGGAAGGGCTATTTGATCATCCCTATAAACAATTATTACTCTTTGAGGCTTTAAAAGAAGATGTGGACGAGCGCCGCCTAGACTCCATTCCCAAAGCGATTCAAGGGACCAGTGCGGGGCGTTATTATGGGCTCTTTTTTAAGGTTGTCCCAAGTCTGTTGGCGGGTGGGCTAGAAGATGGGAGCGCGTCTGAGGCTAAATTGCTCGCCTTTGCGAAGCATATTTCAGAAATTGTCGATGAGTCGATTCAATATAATTCGCTCGATCCCGATAATATTGAAAAGAGCATTCAAAAAGCTTTATTGCCGAAGGCCTTTAGCTATTATCAAGAAGAGGGATTGGGGTTAGAGCAGGCGAAAGCGTTAGTGGAGTTGGTTAAAAAGAGCGTACGGACAGGCATTCAATAATGGATCAATCGTTATTAATTCAACCCTTTGTACAGCCCTATGAAACGGGGAGTTATTATTTCTATTACGACAGGCATCTCATAGAATTTTCACGCGTAGCGAGCCGGTCTAAGCGCGATATTGTGCAGATTAAAGTGCATCCGACGTTGGAAGTGGAGGTATTAGCGCCAGAGTCGATGAGTGATGAGGCGGTGCTTGAGGCGGCTAAACGTCGCGGCCGCTGGATCTTCAATCAGCTCAAAGCCTTTTATGAAAATCAATATTATGTGACGCCGCTGCAATATAGAAGTGGGGAAAGCCATTACTATTTAGGTCGGCAATATCAGCTTAAAATCTATCAAGATCGAAATGAACGTGTCCGTTTGATGCGCGGTTATCTTGAGGTCTATACCGAAAAAGAGGGGCGCGATGCCATTCGATCATTGCTGCATACGTGGTATTTAGAAAAAGCCCGAGAGTATTTTAAACGGCGTTTAGCGGTATTATTGCCGAAAGCGAATTGGGTTAATGAAACGCCCCCGATCCGATTACAAACCATGAAAACGCAATGGGGAAGCTGCTCGAAACAGGGGCGACTCACTTTTAACCCCTATCTTGTAAAAGCCCCGCAAGAGGCGATCGATTATGTGATTTTGCACGAGCTATGCCACATCGCGGAATATAATCATAGCGAACGTTTCTATCAGCTGATGGACAGCGTCATGACCCATTGGCGCGAGGTCAAAAAGCGCCTCGACAATAATGCCTATAAATATCTCAATGGGGTGAAGTTTCAAGAGTGATGGGCTATACAGATGACTAATAACGAGGCAATAACCGCGTTATTAGTCATTGAAGTATTACAAGGATTGATTAGTATTCAATGTATTCTTCCTCTATTTTTTCTCTCGATAACTCTTTGAATTGCCATTTATTATTGAAGTAGTCACTTTCGGAGCGTTTGAATTCATATATAACACGAATGCTAGGAAAGTTGTGATGGTCATCAATATCATTTTTCCAGCCAACAAGTAAATAGTGGTCGGGGTTTTCTTGTGACATTATTTTAGCGTGTCTAGGGATAAGACGTTCGTAATCACCAGTGATTTCATGATGAGCATTATTAAGTTTCTCTATATTAAAGTAATCATCGTATACATGGTTAGCAATGGAAGAGTTGTGATATGCTGGCATGTAAAAATCAGAGATGCCATTTATAAAGTTACTTTCTAAAGAAATCGTTACTGAAGAGATTTCGCTAAAACTAGTTCCATTTCCTCCACCACAATAATTCCCAAACCAAGTGAAAATATACTCTCTTGTATCATTATCTTTATCTTCTTTACCAATTAAGACATCTTGTATTTCAACGGAACAATAGTTGCCTAATGAGTGATAGGCTAATATATTCTTAGCTCGCAGCAGTTCCACATCGGTAATCTGCATACCGTTAATTGTGTAATGTTCTGTGAAGAAATCAAAAGGATATAGATCAGCATAATTTTGATATATAATTTCTTTTCTTTCATCAATGCTTAAGTCGGCATAAGGATTGTTGAATTCATCATCAGTATCAAAGGCATAGGAAGAGCTAAATACAGAGAATAAGAGCGCGCAAAAAAGTTTTTTCATGTTGTTTACGATTCCTTAAATTTTTGAAAAATCAAATAAAATCCAATGCTAAGATTTACATTTCTTAACTTTATACCATAAAACAACAATTAATAATTTAAATATGAGATCTAATGGGCAATTTTAGGAGCTATAGCTACTCCGTCCCTTCCATCGATTTAAGCTCATCGGGGAGATAGAGAGTTTCGAGATAGAGCGTTGCACCGTGGTTGCGATTGCGCTGATCAAATCGATCGGCGAGGGTTTGGGCAACGTGGTAGACCTTATCTTTTAACGCCATATTAATGCCGGAGGCGCGGGCGTAGTAGAGGAATTTCACGCGGTCGGGCACCTCGTCGGTAAAGGGGCGACGATTGGCATCAAACAGTGCGCGAGCTTCCTCTTCGCGTTTGATTTTGACGAGATATTCGAGCATTTGCCCAAGCGCTGTGGGGTATTGATGGAGAAAATCGGCTTGCTGTTTGAGCTCATGATAATAAGTCTCTGCAAGATCAAAGAGCCCGAGTTTTTGATTTAATAGCATGAGATCGGCCGAACTATAGATCGATGAGTGCATGCAGATGCTAGGATCGTATTGATGGAGCAGATGTTCGGCGTGTTTGGCTTCTTTTAAGCGATTAAGCGCCATGCAAAAGGCGATTTCGTGCCGGCAATAACAGATTGGGCAGGGGATCGTCACTTTTTTATTATAAGCACGCCACCGCTTTAAATATTTAAGCGCGACATCGTAACGATAGAGGCTTAATGCGTGATAAATTTGGGTCTGATAATATTCAAGGAGCGGCGCTTGATAGCGGCGAACAAGTTGGCGCAGTTTTTGCGAAAGGGCGTTTAAATCACGAATAGACGGCTCTAAATAATCTGGCAGAAGCGAGTGAATCCATTGGGTTTGCGCTAAAAGATACTCTTCATCGACAAGCTTTGGATGGGCTTCCCATTCATTGATGAGCCACGAAAAAATGCGGATCATCTTTTTATATTGTTGCGTTTGAGAATAGGCGTCGAGCAGCAATTCGCGGGCGTAAATGCTGATTTCACGATAATCATGAATATCGCTTAAATTGGTCAATGTGATGAGCAGTGGAATCCGTTCCGTGTGCTGGTCATCGGGGATAGTTTCAAGCTGTTTTAAAAGATCTGAAACACGCAACATAATCTAAACTCCAAGTCCTTTGGTTGGAATATTATAGTAGGCGATTTCAGATTTCGTCAGACTCGAGTGGAACAACTGAGCATTGTTTGATCAAGATCGTTAAAATCGTTCACAACTCATCGTATACGGTCCCGCTTCGATGCGTTGTAGCGAATTGAGTTTTAGATAGGGCTCTGATGCATACGGCCAATAGATATGTGCGCCGACAATGTGGAGTTTTGCAGGCCCGGTGATGGAACAATTACGCTCTATAAAGGCGGGATCGCCAATGTTGGTGGTAATATTTAAGTACTCCATCGCTCTTGGAATTTCATCCTTAGGAATGTCCGAAAATCCTTCAATCTCAAAGTGAGTATCGTGCTCGAAATTCAGAAGCGCACGGCTAATGGGGTCGAGATGAAACCAAAATTGGTATTGATCATACATCTCATTAAAGACGTAGCTCAGTTCTCCTGAAAGCACTTGCGAGCCGACTAAATAACGATAATCATCTTTCTGATACGCCACTTGGAAGGGCACCGCTTGCAGACCAACCGGCGCGTTATCGGCGGCCGCTTCAACCTCATAGGAAGGCTCATCGCATCCAAATTGAAGTTGTGCTTTTTTCTCTAATTCATAGCCAATAGTGATGCGCGTTACGGGCGTGCCTTTCAGGGCTTTTTCTGCTTCATTTCCATATTTTGATGGATCGCAATTGTGGCGATTATTGATAATCCACTCCATGCCTTCAATTTTCTCCATTTTATCGACCCAAGTGCGTTTTGCATCATAATCATAATTCACAGAGCTGAGTAAAACCTCGCGAAATTGTTCGCCACGGGAACCTAGATGGAGCTCGTGAACGAGCGGATCATAGGCGTTCCCACAAGATGAGAGGCAATCAGCGTAATAGCTCGCCGGGCTTATATTGCCAAAACGGAGCTGATTGGTATGAATGGATTTTTTGTAAGGAATGACATCACGGAGCGTAAATTGGCACTCCTCATCGAGTTCCACCGATAATGTATCAACGGACTGATCGCGGTAGCCCATCGTGACCTCACAGCCATCGACCATATAATGTTTGGTTTGGAAGTGGGTATCGGTTTTTCGCGCAATGCCCGCAAGGCTCTCAAAATAGGCGATGTCGGCGCCAATCATCTCAAATGAAAAGAGTTGCTCGATTTTATTCGGTGCAGCAAACGAAAAGGACAGCGTCCCAAGCAGCGCAGTAACGCTTAAGGCAGTTTTAAGTGACTTTTTCATCTAATTCTCCTTTGATGAGTGCGATTGTTAAGAAATGGTATTGATAATCATTCATGGAGAGCGCCTACTTATTCGGTTGGCGATAACTGATTGTTAACTATATAAAATTTGCCAAGTAGTTAAACAGAGAGTAGCTGTCTGCTTTAAAAATAACTCTTTATCATAAACGATATATTTTTGTTTTTCTTGGAAATCTATTGTTTTATTGATCTACATTGCTTTAAAAATGCAGGACTCTGTAACATGAATGTTACTTATGAGTCATTGTTATTTTATAAGTAAAGGATTGAAATGGATAAAAAGAAGGTTTTAGGAGCGCTCCTTTCGGTTGGTTTAGGAGTTTTTTCTGTCACGGCGGTTAGCGCTGATGAGAATAGTACTTCTAAAGAAGATGATATTGCTAAATATAAGGAGATTGCAAAATCTGCAGAGACTCTTTCGCAGGTGGAACTCAAAAATAACTCTGAAATTGGTGAGGGACAAGCTCAAATTGTGCCAACTGGCGAAAGTGTACAAAGTACGAGGGTAGAAGCTAGTGGTAAGCAAATTGTCGAGGGGAAGGTTTCATTTGGTAACGTTAAGGGGCCAGACGCATATCAAGTAGTGCATAAAAATGGCTTTGCAAACGGAGGTTATGATAGAGGTGACGGTGACGGCATTATTAGTGCTGGAGCTACTCAAATACTTGTTAGCGAAAAAGAGAGCAACAAAGATAGCATAGCATCAAATCATCTGATTACGGGTAAAGATACTCAGCAAATTTTATTCGGCACAGCCTATGCAAATGGCTCGGCTATTACAGATGGAGCCAAGCAGACACTTTTTGATAATTCAAAAGCGTCCAATTTTAACATTAGTGGTGAAGGGACTCTGCAAATTTTATATGATGATTCGGATGCAAACGTCGTAGCATTAAGCGGCGGTGCAACACAGATTGCTAAGGATCGATCAACACCAGGAAATATGACGATCACTGACAAAGGAACGACGCAAAAGCTCTACGATCATGCGACGTCAAAAGATGGTGACGTTTCAAATGGAGCAGAGCAACAACTTTTTGACGATGCCTACGTCATCAATTATAAGTTTCATGGCAAGGATTCTAAGCAAACATTAAATGGCAGTAGCTCTGTAAAAGATATTGAGTTTTCAAATCATGCTGAGCAAGAGATAAATGGTGCGTCTGAAGAAAAGACGGCTACTTCTTTAAGAGGCGTTTTTACTAATGCGACGCAAACGATTAATGCCTATGGAATCGCGTTAGATTCCACAATTGACGAGGGTAGTACGCAGATAATAGGCGGCTCGGGTCTTGCGCTTATGAATACGGTAGAAAATGGCGGCACCCAAAAGATAAAAGCTAAGGATGGAGCGTCTAGACCTGGACTTGCTGCACTTAACTATCTTAATGACTCAACACAAGAAGTGGCCGGCGTTGCCAATAGAACGTTTGCGATTGCTGGAGCGACGCAAACGGTTGAGAGCGGTGGTGAGGCGCATTCGAGTTTTATCGTGGGCGAAGATACTAAGCAGGAGCTTCACGGCTATTCTAAGGGAGCTGTTTTAGCGAGCGGTATCAGTTACGAGGGCTATGCTGAATATGAACAGATATTAAATGATGTCGGTATATCATCTAAAAGAAAATTTTTAAAGAAACTCGATGAAACGCGCACGAAAGGCGGTACGCAGAATGTCTACGCTAAAGCTGAAGCTGATGAGACTTTAGTTAAAGATGGGGGTAGCCAAGTGGTTCACCGCGGTGGGACGGCTCTAAACACGATTGTTCTAGATTCGGGTTCTACGCAAATCATCAGTGGTGAAAAAGCACTTTCAGACGAAGCCTTCATCATGCAAGGCGGGGCGCAAATTATTAAGGATTCTGGACTTGCGATCAACAGCCATATTGCCCCTGCAGCAACGCAGCACGTTGAGAAGGGTGGTATATCCATTGAAAGTACCATTCATATTGGCGGAGTGCAGTATTTAGGTGGCAACGATTTATCGGCAACCATTGCCGGCGAGCAGTATGTTCAAGCGGGAGGAAAAACGATTGATACGGTGCTGGTCGATTCTGGGAAACAGAAGATTGAAGCAGGCGGTAGCGCTCTAGATGTCACGGCAAAAAACGAAAGTTCTATTGTCGTAAATGATGCTGGAGCATTGTCGGACGCGGATTTTAATGACTTTTCCCATTTAAACTTGAGTGCGGATGCGATCGTGAATGGCGATATCGACTTTAAAGATGAGGCGTATGCGGTTGTTGCGACAAACAATACTAAAAGTAGCGCCAAGCAGAATGCCAAGTTTAATTTACAGGATAAAGAGACCGCTCTCTATATTAATACCGCGAATTCAACGGCGAACGCGCCTCACTTTGTTCAGCTAAGCAAGCTAGAAGGTTCGGGAAGCGTTCTTCCTTATAAGGATAATAAAGCCGGTGACTATTACATCTTAGAGGTGGAAAATTTAAGCGGTAATTTAGCCTTTGGACTCAATACGAATGTATCTGAAAAAGTGGGCGATAAGCTCGTGATTACTGAATCAAGTAGTGGCGCGCATACGCTCATGGTTAGCGATTCAGGAACAGAGCCTACCAAAAATAACTTAACGGTGGTCGATGACCAAAAATCCGCTGAAGCATCGTTCAGCTTAGCGAATGCCGATGGAACCGCGCAAGAATTTGTGGATAAAGGAACGTATCAGTTTGTTTTAGCGCAAAAAGAGGGTGAAACAGGCGGGAAGGAGTGGTATTTAACGCCGGCTACACAAGACTCAGATGACGATAATGCCGGTGATGACGGTAATGGAAATAGTGTCGTTCCCGCTCCCGATAAATTACGTACTACGCCAGCGGCAGATGCGATAATTCACTTAGCGAGCGCCCCCCAACTTATCTTTAATAGCCAGCTCGATAACTTACGCTTTAGACGCGGGGAAGTGCGAGATAATATTGATAACGTTGGCGGTTGGGCACGACTCTTTGCGGATAAAACGAAAGTCTATCCTTTAGATGGTAAATATACGTTAGAGCAAACAGGGCTTGAGATTGGTTTTGATAAAGCGTTTAATGAATTTGCCGATGGCACTCTATTAGTGGGGCTTTTTGGTAACTATTCAGATAACCGCTTAAAGCATGATCGTGGTGGTAAAAGTAGCTACGACAGCCTTGGTTTAGGGCTCTACGGAACCTATTTCTTTGATAATGGTTTCTATGTTGATGGTGTATTGAAGTTTAATCACTACAAAGCAAAACTCGATGCACGCAGCACCGGTAACGAGGTTATTAGCGGTGATTATAAGCAAAATGGATATGGCTTTGCCCTAGAGATTGGGCGCTATTTTGACTTTGGTGCCGATTACTTTGCAGAACCTTATGGACGCGTCAGTTATGCGAGCTTTGGAAGCCGAGAGTTCACGACCAATCACGGTATGCACGCTGAAATTAAAGAGCAAGATACCCTGATGGGTGAGGTGGGCGTTAGTGTCGGTAAAACGTTCGATTACAAAAATAGTCGAGTTAAACCTTACCTAAAAGCGGCGCTGGCCTATGAATTTGGGAATGATAGCGAAGTCGTTATCAACCGAGTGAATCATTTTAAAAATGATTTTGGCGGCACAACCCGTAAATATGGGGTGGGCGTTAACGTCCAGTTCTCTCAAAATGGCCACTTCTTCACCGAGCTTAATTACCGTAAAGGGAGAGATGTGGAGTCAAGTTATCGCCTTAACTTAGGTTTCCAATATAATTTCTAAGAGCGTTTAAGTAAAAATATAAAGCCCACAGTGAGTGGGCTTTTTTTATTATCTATAGATCAACCGCTTGCTTAAAGATCTTAATTAACCATGCTTTGCGTTCATTAAAGAAGGTCTCATTGGGAACGCGTATATTGCCATCTTTTGCCTGCGTGCTATGTTTTTCGAGAAAATCCAGGGTCTTTTTCGTTAAGAAATGGTTTCTCAATCCCGAGCCTTCAAGATGCTCAAACAGATAGTGAAGAGGCTTATTGCTTTTGCTGATATTTTCGCCGAGAGGGAGTAACATCATATTGCCAAGACCATTAATAATTACGTCACGCTCAGGATGAGCAAAGTAGCATTCTTTCTTGGTCTCATCGATTTTTTGGGGCTCCATATGATCGATGTGGAGTGCTGTTACCTCGCCAGTATAGTGGGTGCTAAACGGCGTTGGATTGGTGAGTTCTCCCTCTTCATTGAGATTAAGCGGAATGCATTTGGCAAAGAGGAGACGAATTTTAAACGCTCTATTTTGGGAATAACTCCACGTGGAGAGCCACTCCTTAAATTCATCATCGAGTGCGCGATCGCTAACATCGCTAACATTGTTAATATTTCGATTAACGAGCGTTTGGCTTTTAAGGTTGTTGTGTTTAATGAGTATTTGCGCCAGCTTATGAGGGTTTTTGTAATCTTTCGATTTCATCGCAGTGACCCAAAGTGCTTTTGCTTGCTCGTTTATAGGTGAGGGGACATGCTCATTTTGGAAATAGCGTTTAATTTTCTCAGACACTTTGGCGGGATTAAAATCATCGATCGCGTCGCGATGTTTAAGATATCCGAGAATATAGCTTGAAAGTCCGATTAAGACCCCATGATAGTCGAGCGCTAACAAGAGATGCAGCGTTCGATAGGGCATCGAAACATCCTTGTTATACATCGCTTTATGCGCGTTATCTTGTTCGAGCTTGGTGCGATAGTTTACCTCGGCGCTCTCAAGTAGAATTTTACAGCTTTCAAAGATATTAAAATCGCGCTGAATTTTCTCGAAGGTATAGGGATTATTTTCATCATATTGGTGCAAGTATTGAT
This sequence comes from uncultured Ignatzschineria sp., assembly GCA_945619025.1. Classification (GTDB taxonomy): domain Bacteria; phylum Pseudomonadota; class Gammaproteobacteria; order Cardiobacteriales; family Wohlfahrtiimonadaceae; genus CALZBJ01. The sequence continues at coordinate 15,151 of CALZBJ010000025.1, forward strand.
TGACTGCACGGCGGTACTCTTTCCCTTGTTTATAGCCAAGACTGTTGTCGCCGGTGATGTAACCGATGGCTAAAAACGCAATCAGTTTTTTGGCCGCATCAGGTGTGTTATGTTTGAAAATGGTATCGACCCACTGCTCATCAAGTGCCCGCAATTCTTTGTCTTTTTGGGCGTTATCGTATCGATTCGTGAGTACAAATTGTTTGTAGAATAGATTTTTAATGAGATCGAGATCATCGAGCGCGAGCGAGCGGTCATTGAGCACCTCAAAG
>CALZBJ010000026.1:0-7940 GCA_945619025.1 uncultured Ignatzschineria sp.
ACCACAATGACGGTAAGGAGTAAGCCGTTTGCTAAATCCATGCCGCCGTATGATGCGCTCATTAATACGATCGCCGCATAAATAAGTGCCAGCACCATGCCACCGAGTGCCCCTTCAACGGTTTTACCCGGACTAATCGAGGGCGCAAGTTTTGTACGGCCAAATTTACGCCCGACAAAATACGCACCACTATCGGCAATCGCCACCAGGAAAATCACTGCAATAAGATGCCCCGCGCCAGACTCTTTCAAGTAAGTGAGCGAGAGCACAAACCCAAGAAGCGAAATTACGCTGAAGGGAATGAGAAATACCTTCGAGGTTAAAAAACCAATCGGACGGCGCGAATGAAGCACCATTAAAAATGGCATCAACAGCCAGATAAAGGCTAACGGCTGAAGCGTTACTCGGAGATCATACAGATCAAAGAAAAAGAGCGACATTACGCCAATCAGTACTAGCGAGCTTACCGCCAAATAGAGCGAGCCTTGTGTCCCGGTGAGTCCGAGCATATTGCGCCATTCGCTAATGCCGATTAATCCCACAATGATCAATACGCCGCTAAAGGAGGTTAAGGGGAGATACAAAATGGCTAATAATGTCAGCGCCACTAAAATGGCACCGGTAATAATTCGTTCTTTCATTCTCTATCCTTATAGGCCCCCGTAGCGCCGTTCGCGGCGATAATATTCATCGAGAGCGGCTTTAAAATGTGCCTCTTCAAAATCAGGCCAATGCACATCGGTAAAATAAAATTCACTGTAGGCAAGTTGCCAGAGCAAAAAGTTACTGAGGCGCTGCTCACCACTTGTGCGAATCAAAAGATCCACCTCAGGAAGCTCAGAAAGGGCTAAGTGATGATTTACCGCCGCTTCATCAATCGCGTCAAGGGCCATATCGCCATTTATGACCGATTGCGACAGCGATTTCACCGCTTCGACAATCTCGCTCCGCCCGCCGTAATTCACCGCAACTACGAGCGTTAAGGTCTCGTTATCTTGCGTTTTCTCTTTCGCTTCGAGGAGCTTTTCCCGCACGGCATCCGGCAGTTTTGATAAATCGCCAATAAATTCAAGTTTCACGCCCGCATCAGCAAGCTCACTTAATTCACTATTGAGCGTTTTGATGAAAAGATCCATCAAAAATGTCACTTCATCTTTCGGGCGACGCCAATTTTCGGTTGAAAAAGCATAGACGGTGAGCACTTCAACGCCATATTTAATGGCTGCTTTCACCGTCCGTTTAACCGCCTTCGCCCCGGCTCTATGCCCGAGCGTGCGCGCTAGACTATTTTTCTTAGCCCAGCGCCCATTTCCATCCATAATAATCGCAACATGGCGACAGTGTTGCTCTGAGCTTGTCATCATCCGTTCGTTAGATTTCCATCAACTCTTCTTCTTTATTTGCAGCGACTTGATCGATCTCTGCAATGGTTTTATCAGTGATTTTTTGAATTTCATCTTCAGAGCGGCGTAATACATCTTCTGAGATATCACCCTCTTTTTCAAGATCTTTACAGGTGTTAATCGCATCACGGCGCACGTTACGTACCGCAATTTTCGCATTTTCAACTTCACTACCAACCACGCGCACTAAATCACGGCGACGCTCTTCAGTTAATGGCGGAAGAGGAATGCGAATTAAGGTACCGGTTGTCGCAGGGTTTAAACCTAAATCACTCTCCATGATCGCTTTTTCAATTGGGCCAACCATGGTTTTTTCCCAAGGTGATACCCCTAAGGTGCGCGAGTCTTGAATGGTGACGTTCGCAACTTGTGAAAGTGGAGTCATTGAGCCGTAATATTCAACTTCAATGTGATCTAAAAGGCTTGTATGCGCACGTCCTGTACGGATTTTTCCAAGTGCAAGTTGAAGGCTCTCAACTGATTTACCCATGCGATCTTTAGCATCTTTAATAATATCGTTAACCATGCTTAATTAAACTCCAAAGTAAGTGATAAATAATCTTAAAATTATCTAAAAAAGTCTTAAAAATTGTCTGTTTGACTCATAAAAGGATACCGGACGCGTCTCTTTTTAGCTAAAAGTAGTAGCGATTCGATATCCTTTTTAAGTCGTTATATCTGTTTTTTATACCGGGAACAATGCAAATTATGCGTCTGCTGATTCCGATACAAGTGTTCCAACGGGCTCACCATTAACCACGCGAAGCAGATCCCCTTCATTAAAGATATTAAATACTTTAATTGGAAGATCGTTCTCACGGCACATAACAAGCGCAGTTGCATCCATCACGCCTAAATTTTCCGTTAATGCGCGCGTATAGCTCACATGATCGTAACGAGTTGCGGTGGGATCTTTAAACGGATCGGCCGTATAAACGCCATCCACTTTTGTCGCTTTTAACATCACATCGGCATTAATTTCAATGGCGCGAAGGGCTGCCGCTGAGTCCGTGGTGAAGAATGGATTACCAGTTCCCGCTGCAAAAATGGTCACACGTTTTTTCTCAAGGTGACGAATCGCACGGCGACGAAGATAATCTTCACACACTTCATTGATACGAATCGCACTCATCACGCGCACATAGACATCACGCTGTTCGAGCGCATCTTGAAGAGCTAGCGAGTTCATCACCGTTGCGAGCATGCCCATATGGTCGCCCGTTACGCGGTCCATACCTTTCGATGCAAGCCCTGCTCCACGGAAAATATTTCCACCACCGATCACAACGCCTACCTCAACGCCAATGCGGTTGAGTGCTTTGATCTCATCTGCGATACGGCCAATCGTTGCTGGATCGATTCCGTAGTCGCCATCGCCCATTAAAGCCTCACCGCTCAGCTTTAATAATATGCGTTTATATTGTGGATTATTGCTCATCGTTTCCCCTTAAAAGCTCAATATGGATAGTCACAAAAGTAAATTGCTACAATTTTAATATATTTCCCGCCGTTTTAATAGCGAGCGACACGCTTTGTGCGAAGTCGATGCAGTTATTCTGCCGTTTCACCCTCTGTTTTTGCATCACTTTCAGGCTCAGGAATACGGGCTTCAAGTGCCGCAACACGCTTTTCAAGCGCTTCAAGTTTTTCGCGGGTTTTCATCAAGATTTTTTGCTGCAGTTCGAAATCTTCAAGTTTGACCCATTTAAAATTAGCGAGTGCTTTTTCAATGCCCTCTTTAACGCGGTAATCGATCTCCGCATGGGCATTTTTAACGCCATCAGGGAGATTATCGGTCACACTTTTTGCGAACTCGTGTAGAAAATTTTTAGGCATAGTATCGTTCCATCTAGCAAAATTGATATAATCAGGGATTTATTCAAGTATTGATTTTAACACAACGCGTAGGTCTTTTATGAAAAATCCCTCCCCTTTAGATGCGGTTCGAATCGTCATGATGAACACCTCCCACTCAGGCAATATCGGATCAGCAGCGCGCGCGATGCGTGTGATGGGTATCTACAATTTAACCCTCGTGAATCCCAAAAAATTCCCCAGTCCAGAGGCCACAGCCCTTGCAAGTGGCGCTCTTGATGTTTTAGACAATGCCGTTGTCGTTGACACCATTGAAGAGGCGATCGCCGATTGCGATTATGTCTTTGGCACCTCCGCGAGAGCCCGCCATATTAGCGCGCCACCGATCCCCCTTGATGAAGGCGCGATGCGTGCAAAAGAGCGTTTAGTACAAAATCCTGAGAGCAAAATTGCGATCGTCTTTGGGACTGAGCGCACAGGGCTCACCAACGAAGAGCTCGATCATTGCCACGACCTTATCTTTATTCCCACCGAAAACAATTACAATTCGCTCAATGTGGCTGCTGCCATTCAGTTGATATGCTATGAATTTCGTCAAAAACTGTCGGCAACGGAAGCCGCACCTCGCCCAGCAAAAACCGATAAAAAGCAAGAACTTGCCACCACTGAAACGTTAGAGGGATTTTACGAGCATCTTGAAGAGACTTTGGTTAAAATCGAATTTTTAGATCCTGAGCATTCCACTCACCTGATGCGCAAACTGCGCCTGCTTTATAATCGCACGCATTTGACCGTGGAAGAGATCAATATTCTGCGCGGGATTTTAACGGAAACACAAAGGAAACTCTCATCATGATTAAAACGATTCGCGAAGATATTGCCAACATTAAACGGCTCGATCCTGCGGCACGAACCTCATTTGAGATTATTATGGCCTACCCCGGATTATGGGCGATTTGGATTCATCGCATTAACCATTGGCTTTGGAAAAAGAAGATTAAAACCGTCGCGCGCTGGTTCTCGACGGTAAACCGCTTTCTGACTGGCATTGAAATTCACCCGGGCGCGCAGATTGGTCGCCGCTTTTTTATCGATCACGGCATGGGCGTTGTGATTGGTGAAACGGCGGAAGTTGGCGATGATTGCACGCTTTACCACGGCGTTACTTTGGGTGGTACTAGCTTAGAGAAAGGCAAACGCCACCCCACGCTTGGCAATCATGTCGTTGTCGGCGCGGGCGCAAAAGTGCTTGGCCCGATTACGATCGCAGATGGCGCAAGCATTGGTGCAAACTCAGTTGTGGTTAAACCGGTTCCGGAAAATTCAACTGCCGTCGGCATTCCTGCCCGCGTCTCAAAACCGGATAAACCCAATCTTAAAAAAGAGATCGCCGCAAAACTCTTTAATGCCTACGGCATGAGCCACGACATTGAAGATCCCGAAGCGAACGCTATCAATTTCTTGCTCAATCATATTGAAAAGCTTGATGTTGCGCTCTGCCAAATGAAAGGGGAACTCAAACGCCAAGGCATCGAACTCAATCTTGAGTGGCCAACGATTCAAGAATGTACCTTTGATGAAGATGGTCTACACATTCATGATGACGCCGATGGTGACTATTCAAATGATCCATCGGACCCAACACAGGAGCCTAAACGCCCCTGCAAAAAAGAGCAACACGATTAGCCTTATAAACGTCAGCCCATAAAAATCACGCCATAAAAAATCCCTCGTTAGATAATTCACAATGACTCTAACGAGGGATTTTTATTAGTAACGCTTATTTCTAAACTACGACTAGAGCTGTTTAATCTCTAATCCTGTCTTTTCAAGGCTTGCGATCGGGCCGAGTACTGCCGTATGGGTATCACGATCACTGAAGTATTCGCGCGCAACGCGTTTGAGGTCATCAATGGTGACATTGAGCACATTGGCACGATAGCTGAGTACCTCGTCAGGCGTACGATCAAAATGCTTCATGAAATAGACATCGCCATATTCAGATGCCGGCGTTTTAGGTTTATCGATCGCACTGATCACCCCTAAAATCGCCTCTTCCAGCGCAAGCGCTTCATGATCTGTCTCTAAAAGCCAATCGATCGACGCATCGAAATCCTTTAAGGTCTCTTCTAAACGAGGATCGCGATAGCTGAAGAAATTAAACGCGCCTGAGTTTGAGTTATAACTCGCACCGCCGCCATACGCACCGCCCTGTTCACGAATCGCACGATGGAGATATCCATTGCGTAAAAAGGCCGCAAGCACATTAAATACCGGCGCATCTTTATGGTCTTGGGTAACGGTTTTATAGCTTTTCGCGCAGTAATGCACCGGCGCATTGATCGCCCAACCGAGTTTGACTTTCTCACCGCTAAATTCAAACGGGATCTCGAAAGGCGTAAACTCAGCCGCAATCTCATGAGCAAGCGTTTTACCAAATTGATCCGCAATCGATTTAACATCATCGGAATCATTGAGCGTTACCACTTCAAAAGGAGATTGTTGCAATTTAACTAAAAGCGCTGCCAGTTTTTCACCAAAGGCAAGGCACGCCGCTTCATCTTTCACGCTCGCTTCTAAAGCACGGAAATCTTTAATTGATTGCATACCCGATAGACGCTGGCTCAATTGATTAATCGGCGCAATATTTTGACTTGCGACCGCCATCGCATAGGCATGACCATTACCAACAATCGCTTGTTCACGAGAGAGTTTAATCTGCGCAAGAATCTCTTGAATGCGTTTCGTTTCATCAAAACGCGCGGTGAAAAAGGTCTCTTTTAAAATCTCGGCAAGTGCTTTGTGATTATCGAGAAGCGCTTTTCCTGAGATCACCCAAAGGCCTTTCACCCTATCGGAATTTTTGCGAGGTTGATACATCGTCCGCGCACCGATTCCGCCGGTGACACGCGCTGCTTTCGCTTGCTGGGTTAAGTAATCACTCTCACCACAACCGACTTCGGTAATGAGCGCATCAAGATAAGGGAGAAGCGTCATCTCCTCTTCGGTTAATGCCGGAAGCTCCACCACTAAACTTTGATAAGTCATTCCGTTTGTGGTCGGTTTTGCATAGACCTTATTACCCTCATAAGATACCTCTGGAAATTCGAGCGTTTTTGGAATATCTTCACGTTCTACCATCGGTAAAATCGACGCATCATCAACGCGCGCTTGACGCTCTTGAAGTGCTACCGCATCGTCAATAATTTTTTGTTTTTCATCAGCGGTTAAACTGGTTTCAAGCTCACGCAGACGGGAATTTTCCTTCTCAACGAGCTCATCGGCTAAAGTATGGCTTGGGTTTAATGTTAAGGTCAGTTTATGCGGATTACTTAACAGTAGACGATCAATCAAATTCGGAATAAATTGCGGATCTTGGATCTCTTCGCGCATCTGTTTTAACGTATCATCAAATGACAACACCTCAAGCGCTTCCCCGCCATGCAATACCGGCGTTAAGCAATCGACAATAAGACGAAGTCCATAGGGATATCGGTCACCCGTAATTTCACGCGAGCTCAATTCAAGCTGATGAAGCACCGCTTCAATATCTTCTTGTGGCACGCCATTTGCTTTCACATCTTCAAGGGTTTTTGTGATGAGCGCATCAATTGCGTCAACCTTATCACTCGATGCCCCTTCTAAACCGCAGGCAAAAAAGGCTTCACGGGTTCCATCTTCAAGCCCACAAAACATTGATGGAGCTGCGCCCAAGTCAGTCGTCTCAAGGACTTTCTGCAGCGGCGAACTTGAGTTATCGAGTAAAACGCCCTCTAAAATACGCGCGCGCATTAGCTCTTTTGCATCGGTAATCGGGTTTAATAACCACGCATTAATCACGTGCGATTGATTCTCTAAAGGTTCTTCTTTTGGAAGCGGATAGACGCCTTCATAACGAATCGGCGCTGTGAAACGCTTCTCATCTGGCACACTAAAATCAAAGTCTTGATGATCAAAACGATTTAAAGCGCGCTCTTCAAACACCGCTTGGTGATCGACCGGATCCATATTTCCGTAAGTGATAAAAACACTATTGGATGGATGGTAATGCTTCTTGTGAAACGCTACTAATGCCTCATGGGTGAGGTTCGGAATATCGCTCGGCTCACCGCCTGAATTGTTGTGATAGGTAATCGTTGGGAAGAGATGCTTGGTAATTTCGTGGTAAAGCACTGATCCAATCGAGCTCATCGCCCCTTTCATCTCATTAAAGACCACGCCTTTATAGGTCAGCGGACTTTCAGGATTGGTCATCTCTTCAAATTCTAAACGGTGTCCTTCTTGACGAAAATCAAGATAATCTAATTTAGGGAAAAAGGCCGCATCTAAATAGATATTGAGCAAATTGTAGAAGTCTTTTTTGTTTTGACTTGCAAAGGGATACGCCGTCCAATCCGATGCAGTGAAAGCGTTCATAAAGGTGTTAAGAGAGCGTCTTATCATCATAAAGAAGGGATCACGCACAGGGTATTTTTCCGACCCACAAAGCGCTGTATGCTCCAAAATATGAGCGACGCCCGTCGAATCTTCAGGCACCGTTAAGAATCCCACTAAAAAGACATTATTGGTATCGTCACAGGCAAGATGGATGTGCTTTGCTTTCGTTTTTTCATGCACAAACTCTTGAAGCGTAATATTAAGTGACGGAATATAGTTTTCTTTAATAAGTGAAAATGATTGAGTCATCTCTACCTTCGTATTTGGTTATCTAATTGGATTCAA